>NZ_JBSNCF010000001.1:7500-1835000 GCF_058780535.1 Azospirillum sp. UENF 211521 | reverse complement strand
CTTTGCAGTGGTGCTAGGGATCTCATGTGTAGGATAGGTGGGAGGCTAGGAAGCCCGGGCGCCAGCTCGGGTGGAGCCATCCTTGAAATACCACCCTTGAGGTCTCTGGCATCTAACCGCGCTCCGTTGATCCGGAGCCGGGACCCTGCATGGCGGGTAGTTTGACTGGGGCGGTCGCCTCCCAAAGTGTAACGGAGGCGCGCGATGGTGGGCTCAGAGCGGTCGGAAATCGCTCGACGAGTGCAATGGCATAAGCCCGCCTGACTGCAAGACAGACAAGTCGAGCAGAGACGAAAGTCGGCCATAGTGATCCGGTGGTTCCATGTGGACGGGCCATCGCTCAACGGATAAAAGGTACGCCGGGGATAACAGGCTGATGACTCCCAAGAGTCCATATCGACGGAGTCGTTTGGCACCTCGATGTCGGCTCATCACATCCTGGGGCTGGAGCAGGTCCCAAGGGTTCGGCTGTTCGCCGATTAAAGTGGTACGTGAGCTGGGTTTAGAACGTCGTGAGACAGTTCGGTCCCTATCTGCCGTGGGTGTCGGAGTTTTGCGAGGATCTGTCCCTAGTACGAGAGGACCGGGATGGACATACCTCTGGTGCACCGGTTGTCACGCCAGTGGCATGGCCGGGTAGCTAAGTATGGACGGGATAACCGCTGAAAGCATCTAAGCGGGAAACCCACCTCAAAACCAGAACTCCCTTGAGAGCCGTGACAGACCATCACGTCGATAGGAGGCATGTGGACGGGCGGCAACGCCTGAAGCTGAGCCTTACTAATCGCTCGAATGGCTTGATCCTTCCCAGCCGGCGGCCCGCGCGCAGCGGCAAGCCCTGGACGCACGAGCCAACACCGCAAGAGCAAGAACGCAGACGTCCTCACTTAACGAAACCCGCCCGTCCGGTCCGGATGGTTCGCGTGTGCCTTGGTGACCTGGTGGTCATGGCGAGGCTCCCAACACCCGATCCCATTCCGAACTCGGCCGTGAAACGCCTCAGCGCCGATGGTACTGCGTCTTAAGACGTGGGAGAGTAGGTCGCCGCCAGGTCACCACGGCACACGCCAAACCAAAACGGACACGGACGGACACGGTTTCAATCACGCTTGACAATCGGCTTCATGAACGACAAAGCCGGCGCTTTCCAAACGGAAAGCGCCGGCTTTTCGTCGTGTCCGGCCGGGGGCGTTTCTGTCGCCCTGCGCCTCAGCCGTAGAGGTCGTTTCGCATCGCATGGTCGTAGTGCGCATCGATGGCCTCCGCGGCGGACGCGTCCTGCCTGGTCATGGCGGCGAGCATCTGGCCGGGGGTTGGAAGCGCGCAGCGCCCGATCCGCGATTCCGGAGCCCACAGCCTGGCCCGGTTCACCGCCTTGCCGCAGTGGAACAGCACCTCGTCCACGCTCACGACGATGGCCGTCTTGGGAATTTTTATCCCCTCGGCGAAGCCGGCGCGGAGATCCGCATCGTCCGAAACACGGCCGCGCCCATTGATCCGCAGGAAGACGTCCAGGCCGGGGAACAGAAAGAGCATCCCCACGCGGTCGTCCTCCAGCAGGTTGCGCATGGACTCGATCCGGTTGTTGCCCGGCCAGTCGGCGAAGGCGACGGTCTTGGCATCGAGCATTCTGACGAATCCCGGCGGGCCGCCGCGCGGCGAGGCGTCCAGACCCGCAGCGCGACCGGTCGCAAGGCAGAAGAAGGTGGCCTTGGCGAGGTAATCGGCGTGGAAGGAGACCAACTCCGTCATGACCGCTTTCTGGACATGCTCCATGGGCGGGTCATAAAGCCGATCGAGGTCGGGCGTGGGGGAGGGGGGATTCGGTGGGGGCATGGCTTTCTCCTGTCGCGAGCAGTCTAGCGGGCGACCGAAGGCAGCGCTAAGCTATGGCGGCCATTCGATAGCGGGTTGACGCCATGTCCGAGGAGCGGTTCGCCTTCGCCGCGGGTGATGCGCGCGACCCGATCATCGTCGCCATCTACGAGACGCAGGCCGAACATCGCGCGCTGGGGCTGCACAGCCACCCGCGCGGCCAACTCTCCGGTCTGCGCCGCGGCCTGCTCACCATCGGCACGGAGACGGACACCTGGGTGGTTTGAACCGCGCCGGGTTTCCCAGAGGCCGATTTGGTTGAGTCACGCCGCCATGGCGACGTCCTCGGTTTGAGCATAGTAGCGCGCTTCGGCCTCAGCGGGGGGAATGTTGCCGATGGGTTCGAGCAGACGCCGGTGGTTGAACCAGTCCACCCATTCCAGGGTGGCGAACTCGACGGCTTCCAGGGTGCGCCAGGGTCCGCGGCGGCGGATCACCTCGGTCTTGTAGAGGCCGTTGATGGTCTCGGCCAAGGCGTTGTCGTAGGAATCGCCGACGCTGCCCACGGAGGGCTCGACGCCGACGTCGGTGAGACGCTCGGTGTACTTGATGGCCACATATTGCGCCCCACGGTCGCTATGGTGGATGAGGCCGCTGCCCTTGGCCGGCCGGCGATCGTGGAGTGCCTGCTCCAGGGCATCCAGCACGAAGCCGGTGTGGGCGGTGCGCGACACCCGCCAGCCCACGATGCGGCGGGCAAACGTGTCGATGACGAAGGCCACGTAGACGAAGCCCTGCCATGTGGCAACGTACGTAAAATCAGCCACCCACAAGGCATTCGGGCGGGGCGCCTGGAACTGGCGGTTCACCCGGTCAAGCGGACAGGGAGTCGCCCGGTCGCTGAGCGTCGTCCGCACCGCCTTGCCGCGCGTAACGCCCCGCAGCCCCATGCGCCGCATCAGGCGAGCCACCGTGCAGCGTGCCACGTCGAGGCCCTCCCGCCGCAACTGCCGCCAGACTTTGCGTACCCCATAAACCTGGAAGTTCGCATCCCAGACCCGTCGGATAGCCACGCTCAGCTCCGCGTCGCTTCGCGAGCGGGCCGGCGCCTTGGCCGGATCGACCGTCCGGGCGGCATGGGCGTAGTAGGTGGACGGGGCGATCGGCAATACCTTGCAGATCGGCTCGACCCCGTGGACGGCGCGGTGCGCGTCGATGAAGGCGATCATTTCTTGAACGGGCGGTCGAGCTCCGCCTGGGCAAAATAGGCCGACGCCTTGCGCAGGATCTCGTTCGCCTGGCGCAGTTCCCGGTTCTCGCGCTCCAGCGCCTTGATCCGCTCCTGTTCGTCCGTCGTCGGCCCCGGCCGCTTGCCCTGGTCACGCTCGGCCTGCCGGACCCAGCCGCGCAGTGTCTCCGCCGTGCAGCCGATCTTCGCCGCGATCGAACTGATCGCCGCCCACTGCGAGGCGTGATCCCCCGCGTGCTCGAACACCATCCGCACCGCGCGTTCGCGGACTTCAGGAGCGTATTTGCGTGATGCCGCTTTCGTCATGATGACCCCAGTCTCTCAAGAAACGGGGCCTCTGGGAAACCCGGCGCGGTTCAGTTCCCGCCGAGCATGCGGTCTGGCTTCCGCCCCACCAGCCGCACCACGGCTACACCCACGGGGCCGTCGAGGGATGGAGCTGCTACATCGCGGAAGCCGCCTGCGCGACGCTGCCGTCCCGGCCTTGCATCATCAAGGTGTCCGGCCTGTTGCGCGAGGCGGTGATACGCGCCTCGGGATGGCAAGGGTGGGAGATGGACGAGGCGCAATGGCGCCTTGCCATGGTCCTCCTCGACGAACTCAGGGCGTCGCCCATCGACCCCTTCACCCTGCCCATGCCACGCGACCCGCGCCTTCTGCGGATCGCCCGGGCCTTGCTCGACGATCCCGGGGATCGGCGCGGCATGGACGCCTGGGCCTCCTGGGCGGGCGTGTCCGAGCGGACGCTGAGCCGCCGTTTCGTGGCGGAGACGGGGCACAGCTACACCGCTTGGCGGCAGCGGGCGCGCTTGATGCGTGCGCTGGAGATGCTGGCCGAGGGCGCGCCGGTGACGACCGTGGCCATCGACCTCGGCTACGACAGCGTCAGCGCCTTCATCGCCTTGTTCAAGCGGACGCTGGGCGTGACGCCATCGGCCTATTTCGGCTGAGCGGGACAGGGAGGGGTTGGTCCCGAACGACGCCTGAAACGACGAGGGGCCGCTTGCTGAACAAGCGGCCCCCGCAGACACTGTCGTGCCCCGAAACTGGAGCGGGCGAAGGGATTCGAACCCTCGACCCCAACCTTGGCAAGGTTGTGCTCTACCCCTGAGCTACGCCCGCAATGTGGCGCGAGTGACGGGACTTGAACCCGCGGCCTCCGGCGTGACAGGCCGGCGCTCTAACCAACTGAGCTACACCCGCAATATGGCTCCGGATGCTGGACTCGAACCAGCGACACGCGGATTAACAGTCCGCTGCTCTACCGACTGAGCTAATCCGGAACGGAGGCCGGCTTATACGGGTCCCAGCGGCGCAGCGCAAGCAGGAACTTCACCGGGCGGCGAAGTTTTTTCCGTCCCCCTCTCAGGCGACCCCGAGCAGGCTCTGCACCGCCCGGACGATGCTGTCCTCGGAGAAGGGCTTCTGGACGACGGAGAGCTGGCCCGGCTCCTCCTTGGGCAGGTTGTCGCTGTAGCCGGTGGTGACCAGGATGGGCAGCTCGGGGCGCTGCTCCTGCATGCGGGCGATCAGGCTGGTGCCGTCGAAGTGCGGCATGCGCAGGTCGGTGATCAGGATGTCGGCGGGATCGTTCTGGTCGATCTTGAAGGCATCGAACCCGTTGCGCCCGATGGTCACGCGGAAGCCGCGTTCCTCCAGGGTTTCGGCAATGGTGACCGCGACGACGGGGTCATCCTCGGCAACGATCACATGAAAGGTCTGGGGGAAGGTCTGGGACATGACGGGCGGGCCTCTTGTCTGCACGGTCCTGAGTTCCTGTAGCCCATCGGGCGGCAGCGGACCAATGCGCAATAGGTCATAAACCGCTGTCTCCGCCATACCGCCCACGGCCATGGTGCCGGCCGTTCAGCGTCCCCCATTCATCGGCATCCCGGTCATTGGATGATCCGCAGGTTGCTGAGCTGGCCGGCGATGGTGCGGAACACCGCCTGCAGGTCGGCCGGCGTCGGGCTGTCGAAATAATGGTTCGGGCCGGGCGAGGCGCAGCTTTCGTAGAGGGTGCGGGTGGCGCTGCTGGCGCTGTCGCCGACGGTGATGGTGAAGAGGGTGATCCCCGCCGCCTTCATGTTGCTGCACAGCGTCAGCATGCGGTTGTTGATCGCCGTCGTCACCTGATTGGTGTCGGTGGTGCCCAGCAGCCCGTCGCTGAGGCGCTGGTAGCTGGTGTAGTCGCCCTGCGGCTTGTACTTGAACCATTCGTTGTTGCCGTCGGTCAGCAGGACGACCGCCTTGGACATGTCGGGCGTGCCGTAATCGAGCGGCAGCGTGTCCGGCGTCGCGCCGCCCCACAGGCCGCGCCACTTCGGCGACAGGGTGAACCATCCCGCCTGCAGCCCCTGGTTCGCCATGGTGCCGCCGCGGTTCACCGGCTTCAGCCCGGCGATCTTGGCGAGCAGCGCCGAGCGGTCGTTGGTCAGCGCCATGATCGGCGGCGGACAGCCGAGATTCGGTCCGGCCATGTCGTTGGTCTGGCGGTAGGTGCCGTCGTCGGTGATGGTGTTCGGGGTCCAGGGGTTGTCGTTGTTGGTCCCGTTGTACTGGTTGTTCGGGTACCAGAAGGGCTTGAAGGGCGCGGAGGCCGGCGGGGTATCGGTCTGGTCCTGCGGCTGGGTGCGCGCCAGGACGCAGCCGCGCCAGCCCTGGGAGGCCCATTTGGTGGCGTCGTAGCTGCCCGCCGCCAGCCAGTTGGTGCGGGTCTTGCCGATGTTGACCTCCGCCGCGTAGGGGGCGATGGAGACCCACAAATTCTTCGGCGGCGTGCTGCCCGGCCCGAACAGGATGTTGACGAGGTCGGTGGCGGCGCTGCGCAACTCCCCGATGCGGTTGTTGGTCGCCATGGAGCCGGTGACGTCGAGCACCAGCGCCAGTTCCAGCCCGGCGTTGGCGCGCTGCACCTGATTGGTGACGGAGATGGTCAGCTCGTTCACCTGCAGGACCCGCAGGAAGGTCGTCGGCAGGGTGGCGGTGACCGACACGCCAACGCGCTGGTTCGTCTGGTCCAGGGTCACCGCCGGGGTGCCGATGGCCGCCCCCAGGAAGCCCGGCGGCAGGTTGGCCGCGACGAACATGGCGATGTCGCTCTGCGCGTCCGCCGTGGAGTTCAGCATCTTGCCGGCGGCCAGCGCCCCGGCGTCGATGGCGGTCTGAAGCCGCGACTGCACGAGGAAGGCCCGCCCGTAATCCACCGCCAGCCCGACCATGCCCAGCAGGGGCACCGCGGCGGCGGCGAACATCAGCGCGGTGGCGCCCCGGCGGTCCCGCGTCACCCTCCTCAGAGAGGCGAGCCGGCGGGCCGCGGTCAGGAAGCGTGTTCTCATGGCCCGGTCTCCAGCGTGGTGAGCGTGCCGAGCCGGGGCTGGTAGACGGCGCTGGCGTAGAGCGTCGTGGAGGTCCCGGCGTCGCCGAGCCACGGTCCGCTCAGCAGATAGGGGGTGAAGCGGTAGAACAGCTCGGTGAAGATGGCGTTGTCGCCGGGCTGCTGGGTGAAGCCGGGCGGCAGCGTGGCCGCCCCGCCCGCAGCGCCGTAGTGGCTGATGGCGGAGCCGGTGCCGGCCCGTTCCTGCCACATCACCCGCGATCCCTGGCCCATGTTGGCGACCGAGGTGACGATCACCTGACCGCCGGCCATCAGGTCCAGCGGCTGGGCGACCTCCGTCGCGGCGAGGAACAGCACGCCGACCTCGTTCCCCTTCACCACGGTCATGCCGGCGCGCAGCTTGTCGAACTGGGTGGCGATGTCGCTGACGTTGGCGGCGGTGCGGTTCAGGGTCAGGGTGATGCTGACGTAGCGCACCACGTCCACCGTGGCGGTGACCAGCAGCAGAAGGACCGGCGCCAGCAGCGCCATCTCCAGCGCCGCGACGCCGCGGCGGTCGCGCGGCCGGGGCCGGGGCCGGGATTTCGGGACCTGTGTCGCCATCATGACGGTCACTCCCCCACCATGAAGGGTTCGTTGCGCACGGCCAGCCGGGCCTCGTGGATCAGCTCCGCCCGTCCCAGGACCGTGGCGCCCAGCCCGGTCAGCACCGGCTGGGTGTAGCGCAGCGTGTAGACGACCACCTGCCCGCTGCCGCCCAGCGCCGTCCCGGTCTGATTGGCGTCCCAGTCGGTGGAGCCGCAATTCAGGTCGGTGAGCGAGGTGGAGGGCGGAACCCCGCCGTTGATCTGGCCCAGCGTGGTGAAGGAGGCGTAGCTGTGGCTGCGCACCGACAGGCGGCTCTGGTCGAGCACCCGGCTGGTCAAGCGGTACACCGTGTCGCAGACCTGGGCGCGGCGGTCGGTGAAGCCGGTCGCCAGCTCTCCGGTGAAGCCGCTGCGGGCGGCGGCGCGGGCGGCGTGGTTGAGCAGGCCGTCCACGGTCAGCGAGTAGGACACCTCGGCCAGCGCGATCATGCCGGCGATCAGCGCCGGGGAGACGATCGCCAACTCCAGCGTGGTCAGGCCCCGGCGGTCACGCAGGGGGCGAAGGAAGGGGCGGCTGCGGCGGGCGCTGCGCATGGGGCCGCCTCACGGTTTGAAGGCGACGAACTGGCGCGCCGTCTCGTAGAAGGCCAGGTTCGAGCGGACGTTGGCGTCGTCGAGGTCGAGCCGGGCCACGCGGGCCGCCGCCTCCCGATCGCCTTTCAGCCCGTAGGCCAGCGCGAGGTTCTGGCGCACGCGGGGGGAGTCGACCCCGCCTTGCACGAGGCCTTCGAGGATCGCCACGCCCTCCGCGCTGCCGTTCAGCGCCAGCGACAGGCCGAGGTTGGCCATGGCCGTGGCGTTGTTCGGTTCGGCCTTCAGCACGTGGCGGTATTCGCCCTGGGCCTCCGCGTGCCGTCCGGCGAGGTCGAGGGCGACGCCGCGGTTCAGGCGGGCGCGCAGGTCGTCGTCGTTGCGGCGGAGCAGGGCGTCGAAGCGGTTCAGCGCGTCGGCGGGGCGGTTGGCGCGGACCAGCGCGCGGCCCAGCGCCGTCTGCACCTCCACATTGTCGGGTACGGCGGCGGCGGCCTTCTGAAGCTCGACCACCGCGTCGGCGGCGGAGCCGCTCTCCGACAGGGTTTCGCCCAGCCCGAGCAGGGCGCCGACATGGCCCGGCGCCTGATCCAGAACCGCCCGGTAGAAGCGCACCGCGGAGCCGGTGTTGCCGGCCTCCTGCGCGGCGCGGGCGAGGCGGAGCTGCACGCGCGCCTTGTCGTCCAGCGTGGCGTTGGCCGTCGGGCTGCTCTTCGACCCCACCGGCCCACCGCCCGGCGCCGAGGCGCAGGCGCTGACCGACAGCAGCAGGAGGACGGCCGCCGTGGCACGGCCCAGACCGGAGAGGCGCTTGCGGGTCGTACGCTGGCGGGACGGAAGGGGGGACGGGGTGGCGATCATGGCTGACCTCCCTTGGTCTGGCTGTGGGGCGGGTTCGAACGGGTTTGGCTGGAATGGGCTTGCTGGCTGCTGCCGGCGCTGTCGAAGCTGCGCGAGACGTCGAGCATGGCGGGGCCGCCGACGACGATGAAGACGCAGGGCAGGATGAAGACCACCATGGGCAGGGTCAGCAGCACCGGCAGGCGGGCCGCCTTCTCCTCGAACCGGGCGAGGCGCTGGGCGCGCATCTCCCCGGCCAGGACGCGCAGCGCCTGAGCCAGCGGCGTGCCGTAGCGCATGGCCTGGATCAGCGTCGTCGCCATGCCGCGCACGCCCTCCATGTCCAGCCGGGCGGCCAAGTTGTTGAGGGCGCCGCCGCGGTCGGACAGCACGCGCATCTCCGCCGCGGTGGCCGACAGCTCGGCGCTCAGCGCCGGGTAGGCGGTCGCCACCTCGCGGGCCACACGGTCGACCGCCGCCTCCAGGCCGAGGCCGGCCTCGCCGCAGATCACCAGCAGGTCGAGCGCGTCGGGCAGGCCGTTGCGCACCTCCTCCAGGCGGCGGTCGCGCATCCGGCCCAGCGCCAGATCGGGCAGCCGCCAGCCGAGCAGGGCGCCGGCCACCACCTGCGCCGCCGCACCCGGCGCGCCGATCAGCGACGGCAGCAGGTCGCCGGCCGCCGCCGGGACCAGCGCCATCCCGGCGCCGATGCACAGCAGCTTGATGCCGAGCAGCGAATAGAGGTGGCCGGGCTGGGAGTAACCGGCGGCGATCAGGCTCTTGCGCATCCGCTCCCGGTCGGCCGACCCGATCAGCGGGGTGCGGGCCAGTCCGGCGCCGATCCGGCTCAGCAGGCTGCGGCGCTCGGTCTCCGGCAGGGCGGCGGGCGCGGTTCCGGCGCGCAGCCGCTCCAGCCGGGCCAGCAACCGCTCGCGCAGGACGCAGGAGCGCAGCCCGGCCACACCGGTCAGGATCATCAGAACGCCGAAGCCGAGAAGGACCGGCGGCGGGATCAGGCCGCCCATCACGCCGCCGCTCATGACAGGGTCCTCCGGATGAGGAGCTGCATGGAGCCGACTCCGACCAGCAGCAGCCCGCCGGCCACCGCCAGCATCGTCTGGCCGCTCGGCTCATCGATCAGCCGCCACGCGTAGTCGGGGTTCAGCATCGCCATGCCGCCGCCGGCCAGGAAGGGCAGGGCGGCAAGCACGGCGGCGGAGCTGCGCGCTTCCGAGGTCAGGGCGCGGGTGCGCATCTGCACGCGGCGGCGCTGGCGGATCATGTCGGCCAGATTCTCCAGCGGCTCCGTCAGGTTGCCGCCGGTTTCCCGCTGCAGCAGCAGGGTGACGACGAAGAAGCGGAACTCCGGCAGGCGGACGTTGGCGGCGGCGCGGGCCAGCACGGTTTCCAGGTCGATGCCCATGGCCGTCTCGTCGACGATGCGGCGGAACAGCGGGGCGATCGGCTCGGACAACTCGGTGCCGACCATGCGCAGGCTTTCCGAGACCGGGATGCCGGCACGGGTGGCGCGGACGACGAGGCTGATCGCATCGGGGAGCTGGTTCATCAGCGCCTCCAGCGTCTTGCGGCGGCTGGAAGCGAAGACGAGGCGCGGGGTGACCAGCAGGGCCACGGCGGCGGCGGTCGTGGCGCCCGCGTCGCCCATCACCGGCCCGCCCAGCCACCAGCACAGGCCGGCGGCGATCACGGCGTACAGAAGCGCCCGCCACAGCCGGATGCCCGGCGGCAGATAGACGGTCTGGCGCCGCGCGTAGAAGCGCGACATGCGCCGCTTCACCCGGTCGGCGAGGGTCAGGGCGCCGGCGCCGGTGATGTCGGGGCTGCCGTCCTCGACCACCGCCCTTGCCTCGGCCGAGAGGGCGGCCAGCCGGCGGCGCAGCGCCTTGCGGCGGCGGAAGGCGCGCAGGGTGGACAGGGCGAAGAGCAGCGTCCCGACGCCGAGGAGCAGGGTGGCGAGCTGGAGGGCCTGGATGCGGTCCATCGCGTGTCCTTCCCCGTTACTGGCCGGTGGTGGCGGCGTTCCAGGCCGCCTCCTGCCCGAAATAGGCCAGCCGTTCGGCGAAGCGTGGGCGCAGGCCGGTGGCGGCGTAGCGCCCCTCCAGGATCCCATCGCGGTTCTCGCCGCGGAACTCGAAGGTGAAGAGGTCCTGGGTCAGGATCACGTCGCCCTCCATGCCGACCAGTTCGGTGACGTGGGTGATGCGGCGCACGCCGTCGCGCATGCGCTGGACCTGGACGATGACGTTGACCGCCCCGGCGATCTGCTGGCGGATGGCCCGGCTGGGCAGGTTCATCCCGGCCATCAGCACCATGTTCTCGACGCGGCTCAGCGCGTCGCGCGGGTTGTTGGCGTGGATGGTCGACATCGACCCGTCATGGCCGGTGTTCATGGCCTGGAGCATGTCGAAGGCCTCCGCCCCGCGCACCTCGCCGATGATGATGCGGTCGGGCCGCATGCGCAGGGCGTTGCGGACGAGGTCGCGCTGCGTCACCTGCCCCTGGCCCTCCAGGTTGGGCGGGCGCGTCTCCAGCCGGACGACGTGGGGCTGCTGGAGCTGGAGTTCGGCGGCGTCCTCGATGGTGATGACGCGCTCCGTCGCCTCGATGGGGCGGGACATGGCGTTGAGCAGCGTCGTTTTGCCCGAGCCGGTGCCGCCGGAGATGATGACGTTCAGCCGGCAGCGCCCGATGATCTCCAGCGCGCGGGCCATCGGTTCGGACATGCTGCGGAACTCCACCAGCTCGCGGAAGCCGATGGTGCGGCGGGCGAACTTGCGGATGGAGATGCAGGCGCCGTCGAGCGCCAGCGGCGGCACGATGATGTTGACGCGGCTGCCGTCGGCCAACCGGGCGTCGACCATGGGGCTGGATTCGTCCACCCGCCGCCCGACCGCCGAGGCGATGCGCTGCGCGATGTTCAGCAGGTGCCCGCCGTCGCGGAAGCGCACCGGCATCTCCACCAGCTTGCCGCGCTGCTCGGCGAAGGTGCGGGACGGGCCGTTGACCATGATGTCGGTGATCGCGTCGTCGGCCAGCAGCGGCTCCAGCGGCCCCAGCCCGATCATGTCGTGGACCAGCTCCGTCGCCAGCGTGGCCTGCTCGCGCCCGTTCAGCTGGCTGCGGCTGGTGGTGGCGATGTCGTCGATCAGCCGCTCGACCAGCGGGCGCAGCGTTTCGGCCGGCATGTCGGCGATGGTCGCCGGGTCGATGCGGGCCAGCACCTGCGACCGGATGTCGTTCAGCGAGCGGTTGACCGGGCGGACAGCGGCCAGCGGCGGCGGTGCGGCGGACGCCGCCGGCGCCTGGGCCGGCGCGGCGGCGGGCTTCGGCTCCTCGGCGGGCGGGCTGGCGACCGCCAGGGAGGGGGGGGCCGCCTTGCGGCCGAACAACGTGCTCATCGCCGCACCCAGCGGCGGAACAGGCCGTCCTGGGCGGCGGGCTGACCGGCGACGTCGGCGCCCAGCCGCTCCATCGCCTCGCGGAAGCGGCGGCAATGGCGGAAGGCCGGCTCGCCGACGCCCGCGGCGAAGGCCAGCGGCACCGGGCGGTAGGGCAGGGCGTGCTCCGGCGGGTCGCCCAGCGTGCGCATCAGGTCCGCCGCGGGAAGCTCGCCGGGGGCGCCGCGCCGGTTCAGGACGGTGACCAGACGCCCGCCGCCGGCCCGGCGCGCGATGGCGGCGCGCAGCCGCACCAGATCGCGCAACCCCGCGACGCTGGCGTCGCCGACCAGAACGGCGATGGACGCCGCCTCCAGCGCGGCGCGGGCGGCCCCGCCCTGGGCGCGGCCGGCGTCCACGACGACGTAGTTGTGGCGGGCCTGGAGGCGGGTCAGCACCGACAGGGCGGCGGTCGGCGCGATGTCGATCACATCCTCCACCGGCTCCTCCGCCGCCAGGACGGACAGCCGGTCGGAGGCGGCGACCATGGCGCGCTCCATGAACACGTCGTCCACCCGGTCGGGCGCCTCGACCGCCTCGCGCAGCGCCGGCTCGGGCCGCAGGTTGAGGGCCAGCGCCACCGTGCCGTTCTGCAGGTCGAGATCGACCAGCGCCGTGCGCCCGCGCGCCCCGTCGGCCAGCCAGCAGCCGAGATGCACCGCCACCGTGGTCGTCCCCACGCCGCCCCGCGCACCGACCACCGCCACCAGCTTGCCCAGCCGGCCCGCCGCCTCGTCGGCCGCGGCGCCAGCGCCGGCGGCGCGCAGCGCCCCCTCCAGCAGGTCGCGGGACAGCGGCTTGAACAGATAGTCGGTGACCCCGATCCGCCGCAGGTCGCGGTAGAGGCCGATGTCGTTGCTGTCGCCGACCGCGATCACCCGCACCGACGGGTCGCAGACCCCGGCCAGCGCCTCCATGGCGGCCAGCGGCTCGGCGATGCCGGACAGGTCGACGAGCAGCAGGTCGGGCGAGCGCTGGCGCGCCAGATCGCGGGCGGCGCTGCGGATGTCGCCGGTCCGCACCTCGCAGGGCAGCAGGGACGGAGCGGTGCGGGTCAGCAAGGCGGCGCTGGCCGTGTCGGCGACGTAGGCGAGCAGGCGGGGACCGGCGCCGCGGGCGGCGTCGGCCGGCGACGGCGCTTCACCGAGCAGGGTGGCGAGCAGGCTCATTGGTCCTCCTGGCTTCCGTTCAGGGCGGGGGCCAGCACGAAGGCGCTGGACGTGTTGCCCTTCACGAAGGGCTTCACCTGATCGGCGCGGTAGCGCTGGACGGCGCCGGCCATGCGCTGGCCGTCGGCGGGAACGGTGTCGCGGCCCTGGATCAGGTCGCGCGGGTCGGCCAGCATCAGCGCGAGGTTGCGCTGGTTGCTGCAGCCCAATGCCGCGGTCGGGCTGTTCTGGTACCAGCCGCTGTAGATGTCGCTCCACGCCGCGCAGTCCGGGGCCAGCGCGACGTAGCTGGTCACCTGGAGCGCCGGGGTGCCGGTCTGGTCGGGGGCGAAGGTGACGTTCTCCGCCGGCACGCCGGCCCCGCCCAGCAGGGAGACGGTGGCGGCCTGCGCCGGGGTGGCGAGCGCCGGGCCGGTGACCGTCACGTGGGGGGTGGTGTCGCGGCCGAGCCCGGCCACCGTGCGGATCACCCGGTCGCGCTCCTGCGCCGTGATGGCGCCGCTGCGCGGGTCGATGGCGAAGGGCACGGCGTTGCTGAGCGCCCTCACGGCGGGCACTTGGGCGGCGGGCATCGGCGGGGGTGTCTGCGGCACAGCACAGCCGCCCAGCAGACCCGTGAGGAGTGGCAGAAGCAGCATCGGCGTTCGCATGGCTCTGGGCGGCGTGGCTCTGGTCATGGCGCTGTGCTCCGCGAAGGGGGTCATTGGAGGCTGAAGCCGGCGTCGCCGTGCAGGCGGGCGGCGCCCGGCCCGATCGCCAGCGGGGCGGTGCCGGCCGCGCTGTTGCCGCCCACCGGGGGCTGCAGGCTTTGGGCGCGGTTCAGGAAGATGCGCTCCACGTCGGTCGCCGCGACGAAGCCGTCGGTCGGGGCGGAGAGTGCGTTGGCGGCGGACACCGGGCGGACGAGGTAGGGGGTCACGACGATGACCAGCTCGGTCTCGTTGCGGCGGAACTTGCTGGAGTGGAACAGCGCCCCCAGCACCGGCACGTCGCCCAGCCCCGGCACGGCGTCCAGCGTCGCCGAGGTGTTGTTCTGGAGCAGGCCGGCGATGGCGAAGCTCTGCCCGCTGGCCAGCTCGATGGTCGTCTCGGCGCGGCGCACCGACAGGCCGGGGATGCGGATGGAGTCGACCACGACGGCGCCGTTGTTGGTCAGCTCGCTGACCTCCGGGCGGACGCGCATGCTGATCTGGCCGCCACCCAGCACGGTCGGGGTGAAGTCCAGGCTGACGCCGTACTTCTTGAACTGGATGGTGGTGGTGCGGTCGTACTGGGCGACCGGGATGGGGAACTCGCCGCCGGCCAGGAAGCTGGCCGTCTCGCCGGACAGGGCGGTCAGGTTCGGCTCGGCCAGCACGGTGATGAGACCGTCCTCGGCCAGCGCGTCAACCACCGTGTTGATGTCCACCCGCCCGTTGCTGGAGCGGTAGCTGCCGCCGATGGAGTTGGTCGGCGCTGCGGCGCGGATCAGGTTGCCGGCGGCGTCCAGGATGGTCCGTCCGGTGGCGATCCCGAAGGCGAAGGAGCCGATGTTGAACATGCTCTCGAAGTTGACGCCCAGCTCCTTGGTCACCTGGCGCGACACCTCGGCGACGCGGACCCGCAGGTTGACCTGGGCGGGGGCGGCGACGGTCAGGCGGTTGGTGACGGTCTGCCCCTGCCCGACGTAGCGCTCGGCCAGCTCGACCATCTGCCGCGCCGTGGCGGGGGAGGAGACGGTGCCGGTCAGCGTGATGCCGGTGCCGGTGCTCTGCACGTCGATGGCGGCGTTGGGCACCTGGGCGACCAGCTTGGACCGCAGATCGCCGACCGGCATGGTGACGACGACGCTGAAGGAGGCGAGCGGCTTGTTGTCCGCCGACAGGGCGTAGACGCTGGCCCGGCCCGGCGTCTTGGCCACGATGAAGAAGGCCTGCGGGCCGGACGCCTGGACGTCCGCGATCTCCGGGGCGGAGGTGAAGACGCTGGCCGCCGGGGCCGGCAGGTTGACCGGCTGCCCGCCGCCGACCTCCAGCGTGATCTCGCGGGGGCGCTGCTGGGATTGGGCCGGTGCCGCGGCCAGCGCCGCGAACAGCCCGGCCAGGAGGGCCGTCAGGATCTTGAAGGCCGCGACCCGGATTGTGGTGGTGATGGTCGTCGTCATGAATTCGTCCCCCCTGGGTCGGCGCGCCGGTTCAGCGTTCGAGCGTTTCCGTCTTGGAGCCGCGGATGATGAGCAGCGCCGGGCGGCGGGCGGCGGGCGCCTCCGCGCTGTGGGGTGTGGGAAGCTGGCGCAGGGCGGGCGACACGTCCTCGGCCCAGGTGGGTGCGGAAGCGGGCTCCGCCGCCCCGGCGGCGAGGGCAGTCTCGTCGGCGAGCAGGCTGCGCAGCGCCAGCGACAGCTTGCCCATGGCGGCGGCGACGGTGACCGTCTCGCTCTGGCGGGCGGTGACCTCCAGCGTCACGGTGCGCGGAACGCGGCCGTCCGGCCCGTTCTTCAGCATGCCGGCCTCGCCGAGTTGCTGGTCGATGGCGATGACGCGCAGGTTCTGCAGGACGGTCTCGCCGACCGCCCGGCTGCGCAGGTCGCGCCCCGCCTGGGATTCGAAATTCTGGGTCAGGATCAGGTCCACGCGGTCGCCGGGCCAGATCAGCCCGCCGGTTGCGCTGACCGCGTCCACCGCCACCGACACGGCGCGGCTGCCCGGCGACAGGACGGCGGCGAGGAAGCCGCGCTCCCCCGGCGCGACGATGTGGCCGGCCATGATCGGCTCGCCCGCCGCGAAGGAGCGGCGGGTGACGGCGCC
The DNA here is from genome assembly GCF_058780535.1 of Azospirillum sp. UENF 211521. Classification (NCBI taxonomy): domain Bacteria; kingdom Pseudomonadati; phylum Pseudomonadota; class Alphaproteobacteria; order Rhodospirillales; family Azospirillaceae; genus Azospirillum; species Azospirillum sp. UENF 211521. The sequence continues at coordinate 1,819,168 of NZ_JBSNCF010000001.1, read as the reverse complement.
GCTGTAGGCGCTTTCCGCGACGCGGCCCCGCACCATGTAGCCGTCGCCGAGACGGCCCGGCGGCCAGGGCTCCCAGCGCAGATCCTCGGCGCGCAGCAGCATGCCGGTGGAGATCGGGCGGGCGGCGACCAGCACGGAGTCCATGGGCGCCGCGGGCGCCGGGACCGCGACGGCGGCGGTCGGTGCCGGCAGCATCGAGAAGGACACGTAGCCCACCAGCGACAGCCCGACGAGCAGCAGGGACAGGAATAGCACTCTCAGAACCATGCCGCTCCTCCGGTGGGGTTGGAGAGGGTGATCAGCCCGCCGGCGGCCAGGGCGACGCCATAGGGCACGGAATGGCGGGTGGCGACGCGGTGCGCCTCGGCCGCCAGGAGATGGGCGAGAAGGCGGACCGGCGTGGAGCGTCCGCCGCGGCGGCGCAGCAGCCGGCGCGCCGGGCGTGCCTTGCGCAGGGCCAGCCACCCGGCGAGATAGAGGAGGGAGAGCGCCCCGCCGGCCAGCGCGGTCGCGGTTGCGAAGGGCGCGGCCCGCTCCACCCCGACCAGCAGCAGGATGGAGGAGGCCAGCTTCACGTCCCCGCCGCCCAGCCAGCCCCGGCGGTGCAGGGCGCACAGGACGAGGAAGAGCGTGGCGGCGGCGGCAAGGCTGACCCAGGGAAAGGGGGAGCCCTGCCACAGCGGAAGCGCGAGGCCGAGGGTGGCGAGGAGGATCGACACCGTGTCCGGGATGATGCGCCGGCAAAGGTCGTCCGCCGCCGCCCAGCCCAGCGCAAGCCCCGCCATGGGCGGTGCCAGGGAGAGGGGATCGAAGAGAGCGATCGTATCCATGGCGGGAGCTTCGCGTGGGAGGGGGGCTTGCGGCGTTTACTTCGGAATGGTCGTCGAGGTGCCGCTGACCGTGGTGCCGATGCCGGTGAACAGGGTGCTGACGTTGGTGCCGAAGGTGCGGGCGCCGCCGATGATGACGAGCGCGACCAGGGCCGCCGCCAGACCGTATTCGAGGGCCGTGATGCCCTTGCGGTCCTTGGTCGCGGCCTGGACCGGAGAAATGATGGCGCGGATGTTGGCGAACAGGGTCATTGATTGTCTCCGTTGATAATTGTGATGCGAAGGGTTTTCGCTTCAGGAAGATGAAGCGAAGAGGTTCGATTACTGATTTTCGGGGAATGCACGGCGTCTGTGATTTGAAGGATGGCGAAACACGGTATTTTAATAAACCTATCGATAGGAGTAGTCCGGCGGGCCTGTGCCGTTGTCTTCGCGATGTGCAACGCAACTTTTCGCGCCGTCTTCAGGCAAAGCGCGGAAGCCGCCGTGCTCGGCGGCGCTGTATCAAAGAAACGGGAAGAAATGCGCCGTGCGGAGAGTTGAATGCCGGTCGGATTGCTTTGAAAGGAAATCGTTAGAAATTGAAGTGATTATCGGGTTATGGCGGGATTGTGCCGTCACTGGGGCCGTCACTCCCTTCGCGACGCGCGGAACATTTGGAGTTCCGACGGTGGTGTCGCGTTCTCCGGAATGGCGGCGCGCTCTCCGGATGGCGAAGCAGAGTCGGTAGCCGGGTCGGGGTACCCTTTTCCGTCGGGCCGAAGCGCCCGGACCGGATCGACCGTCCGGGAGCGGCGCCGGACGAACGGGGCGGGGAGTTAATCCCGCCGGTTCTACGACCAGTGGCAATAGGTCGCACCTTCGTGATAATGAGAATAACTATCATCCAGGCCGAAGGGCATGGATACTGCCGGCGGTCCCCCGCCATGGATTGCGGCCATGGGCCACCGCCGTCAAGGAGCGAGAGTCAGGATGTCATTGTTCGGCAAATATGTTGCGCCGGCCGCGGCGCTGTCCGCCCTGTTGATCGCCAGCGCGTCCGGCATGGCCGCCGATCCAGCGGACCTGCAGAAGGCGGAGCTGCAGAAGGCCAAGGCCGAGCTGGGCAAGGCGCTGTTCTTCGACAACAACCTGTCTTCCACGCGCAGCCAGTCCTGCGCGACCTGCCACAACCCGGAATTCGGCTTCGCCGACCCGCGCGGTGCGGCCTCGCTGGGCGCGGACGGCAAGTCGCTGGGCGACCGCAACGCGCCGACCGCCGCCTACGCCCATCTCGCCCCGCGCTTCGGCTTCAAGGCGAGCGGGGTTCCCTTCGGCGGGCAGTTCCACGACGGCCGCGCCGCCACCCTTCAGGAGCAGGCCGGCGGGCCGCCGTTGAACCCCGCCGAGATGGGCATGGCCTCCAAGGCGGAGGTGCAGGGGAGGCTGAAGGAGAACGCGGACTACACGCGCAGCTTCGTCGCCCTCTACGGCGCCGGGGTGCTGGACGACGCCGACCGCGCCTACGACGCGATGACCGACAGCATCGCCGCCTTCGAAAAGACCGACGTCTTCTCGCCCTTCGACTCCAAGTACGACCGCTATCTGCGCGGCGACTACAAGATGACCGGCGAGGAGGAACTGGGGATGACCCTGTTCTTCTCGCAGCAGTTCACCAACTGCAACGTCTGCCACAAGCTGAACGCGATGCCGGCGGCGACGAACGAGGTCTTCACCAACTACGAGTACCACAACATCGGCGTGCCGGTGAACGCGGAGCTGCGGGCGGCCAACGGGGTGGCGGCGACGCACATCGACCGCGGGCTGGCCGAGAATCCGGCGCTGAAGGGCCAGAAGGCCTATGAGGGGAAGTTCAAGACGCCGACCCTGCGCAACGTCGCGGTGACCGGCCCCTACATGCACAACGGCGTCTTCAAGGACCTGGAGACCGTCGTCCGCTTCTACAACAAGTACAACAGCCGCAAGCCGGCGGACCAGATCAACCCGGAAACCGGCAAGCCCTGGGGCAATCCGGAAATCGCCGCCACCGTCTCCATCAAGGAGCTGGAGGAGGGGCCGGCGCTCGACGACCGCCGAATCAAGGCGCTGGTCGCCTTCATGAAGACGCTGACCGACGCCCGTTACGAACCGCTTCTGAAGTGAGCGTGGGCGGGCGGGATCGCCTTCATGGCCCCGTCGCCCGCCGCAAATGCGGCCAACCCGCCGTCGCATTGCGATTGCATCTTGACAATGAGAGTGATTAGCGGCGCATGTTGAGAATGCTTCGCACTTTCATGGCTCTCACGCCAACGATCACCGACGCTTGAGGAGACCTTCATGTTCAAGCACGCCTCCGGCTTTGCCGCCGCGGCTCTCATCGCGCTGGCGCCGCTCGCCGCCGACGCCCAGTCGTCCAAGCCCGCCTACAAGGACGTGGTGAAGACCTACGCCGACATCGCCCAGGCCAGCTACGAGGACTCCGCCAGCACCGCCAAGGCGCTGAAGAAGGCCGTCGACGCGCTGGTGGCCAACCCGTCGGAGGCGACGCTGTCCGCCGCCCGCACGGCCTGGCTGAACGCCCGCGTCCCCTACATGCAGACCGAGGCCTTCCGCTTCGGCAACCCGATCGTCGACGAGTGGGAGGGCAAGGTCAACGCCTGGCCGCTCGACGAAGGCCTGATCGACTATGTCGACGACAGCTACGCCGGGGGCGACAGCAACCCCTTCGCCAAGGCCAACGTGATCGCCAACCCGAAGATCAAGGCCGGCGACAAGACCATCGACGCCCGCAAGATCACCAAGGAGCTGCTGGCCGACAAGCTGCACGAGGCCGGCAAGGTCGAGGCCAACGTGGCGACCGGCTACCACGCCGTCGAGTTCCTGCTGTGGGGCCAGGACCTGAACGGCACGGGCCCGGGCGCCGGCGACCGCAAGGCGACCGACTACGCCAAGGGCAAGGACTGCACGAACGGCCACTGCGACCGCCGCGCCCAGTTCCTGACCGTCGCCACCCAGATGCTGGTCGAGGATCTGGAGGAGATGGCCAAGTCCTGGGGCGCCAAGGGCAAGGCCCGCGCCTCCATCGCCAAGGCCAAGGAGTCGGAGGGCGTCGCCCGCATCCTGACCGGCCTCGGCAGCCTGAGCTACGGCGAACTGGCTGGCGAGCGCATGAAGCTCGGTCTCATGCTGCACGATCCGGAGGAGGAGCATGACTGCTTCTCCGACAACACGCACAACTCGCACTATTACGACCAGGTCGGCATGGTGAACGTCTACAACGGGCGCTACACCCGCGTGGACGGCAAGGTCGTGACCGGCCCGTCGCTGTCGCAGCTTGTCGCCGCCACCGCGCCGGAGGCCGACGCCAAGGTGAAGGAGGCGATGACCGCCACCACCGCCGCCATGAAGGTCATGAAGGACACCGCCGACAGCGGCAAGATGGCCTACGACCAGATGATCGGCCCCGACAACGCCGAAGGCAACGCGATCATCTCGACCGCGGTGGACCGTCTGGTCGACCAGAAGAAGGCCCTGGAAGGCGTCGTCGCCGCCCTGGGCGTCTCGGTCGAACTGGCCGGTTCGAACAGCCTCGACAACCCGTCGGCGGTCGGCAAGTAAGACGTCGGCAAATAATCCGGCGGCAAGCAAGCCGACGGACCACGGGCCGCGGTCCTTCCTTCCCGCGTGGGGCGGCGTTGTCCGCTCCCCGCCGACCGCCCGCGCGGGGGAGGGGCCGCGGCCCGGCCTTTTGAACTTTATAGAATGGGGCCTTCCGCCCGACCGATGCCCGCCCGACCGATGAAAGCCCGCCTCGCCTTCCTGCTCGCCCTGCTGCCGGCCCTGCCGGCGGCGGCGGGCGACCTCGACACCCGGATCGGCGAGAAGCTGTTCCGGCGGATGTGGGTCAGCGCCCCGACGGTGACGCACGCCAACGACGGGCTGGGGCCGCTCTACGACGCCCGCTCCTGCGCTGCCTGCCATCCGGCGGCCCGCCAGGGGCGGCCGCCCGATCCCGACACGCCGGACGACCGCGGCGTCGGCTACGCGCTGAAGCTCAGCGGCGACCCCGTCTATGGCCGGCAGATCCAGACCAACGCGGTGCTCGGCTTCGCCATCGAGGGCAAGCCGTCCCTGAGCTACCGCGAGGAGACGGTGCGCTTCCCCGACGGCGACACGGCGACGCTGCGCCGGCCGGTGGTGACGGTCACCGACCTCAATTACGGGCCGCTGGCCGAGGCGACGGCGATCTCCGCCCGCATCGCCCCGTCCGTGCGCGGCATGGGCCTGCTGGAGCGCATCCCCGAGGCCGACATCCTGGCCGGCGCCGATCCGGAGGACCGCGACGGCGACGGCATCGTCGGGCGCCCCAACTGGGTGGCGCCGGAGGGCACGCGGCAGCTCGGCCGCTTCGGCTGGAAGGCCGTCCACCCGACGCTGCACCGCCAGAATTCGGAAGCCTTCAGCCTCGACATCGGCATGTCCACCCCGGCCTATCCCGAGCCCTGGGGCGACTGCACCCCGGCGCAGACCGAATGCCGGAACGCCCCGCACGGCGACTCCCCGCAGTATGAGGGGCTGGAGATTCCCTCCACGGTGATCGGGCTGATCGACGGCTATCTGCGCACCCTGCCGCCCGACGGCGGGCTGGAGGCGCCGCGCGTCACGGCGGGCGGCGCGCTGTTCGCCGCCACCGGCTGCGCGTCCTGCCACCGCCCCTCCTTCACCACGGCGGAGGACGCGGCGCACCCCGCGCTGTCCCGCCGGACGATCTTTCCCTACAGCGACCTGCTTCTCCACGACCTGGGCGAGGATCTGGCCGACGGCGTGGCGATGGGCGAGGCGCGGGGCCGCGACTGGCGCACGACGCCGTTGTGGGGAATGAAGCGGCTGGCCGAGTCCGACGGCAAACTCGCCTTGCTCCACGACGGGCGGGCGCGCAGCGTCACCGAGGCCATCCTGTGGCACGGCGGCGAAGCAAGCAAGGCGCGCGGCGCCTTCATGGCCCTCCCGCGCGGCGACCGGGAAAAGTTGGTGCGTTTCGTTCTGGGGCTCTAAAGTCCACACGGTTTGAATGGCATAGGTGATGAGATGCAACGCCGCCGCATGATCGGCCTGATGTCGGCCGCCGCCCTGTCGATCCTTCTGCCGGGCCGCGTCGCCCTGGCGGCGCGGGAGCCGGCGGGGGACGCCGCCGTGCTGGGCGGTCTGGTCCGAACCCACGCCCTGCCGCGCTTCGACGCGCTGGCCGGTGCCGCCGGCATCTACGCGGAGCGGCTGGCCCAGTTCGCCGCGGCGCCGACCGCGGACGGGCTGGAGAGCTGCCGCGCCGCCCACCGCGCTGTCTACGACGCCTGGGCCGGCGTCCAGCACCTGCGCGCCGGGCCGCTGTCGATGGAGCTGCGCGCCGACCGCATCGCCTTCTGGCCGGAACGGGCCGGGGTGGTGCAGCGGCAGATCCTCGCCATGCTGAAGGCCCGCGACCCGAAGCTGCTGGAGCCGGGCGGGCTGGCCCGCCAGAGCGCCGCGGTGCAGGGGCTGACCGCGCTGGAGCGGCTGCTGTTCGACGAGGGCGTCACCGCCGCGTCCTTCCAGGGCGACGAGGCCGGACGCTTCCGCGGCGCGCTGGCCGTCGCGGTGGCGCAGAACGTCCTCACCATCACCCGTGAGGTCCGGGACGGCTGGAAGGCGCTGGAGGCGCCGCTGACCGCCGGGGAGCCGACCGCGCTCGGCCCGGACGCTGGGTCGGCGGTCAACGTTCTGTTCACCGGGTCGCTCACCGCCCTTCAGGTGGTCGCCGACCAGAAGCTGCTGGCGCCGCTCGGCCCCAACGCCGGGGAGGCCAAGCCGGCGGTGGCCGAGGCGCTGCGCAGCGGCCAGTCGGCGCGCAACGTCCGCATCAACCTGGAGGCCCTGCGCGCCCTGCTGCTGGGCGAGGGCGGCGGCCCTGGCCTGACCGCGCTGCTGCCCGCCGGCGACGCCGGAGCCCAAGCCCGCCGCGCGCTGGAGGAGGGCTTCACCGCCGCGGTCCGCGCCGCCGAGGCGATCCCCGCGCCGATCAACGTCGCCGTCGCCGATCCGGCCAAGCGCAAGACCGTGGAGGCCACCCTGCAACGGGCCAAGGATCTGCGCAACCTGCTGACCGGCACCGTCGCGCCGCTGCTGGACATCAGCATCGGCTTCAACGAACTGGATGGAGACTGAGCGATGGACGCGACCCGCCGGGGCACCCTGCTCCTGATTGGCGGCGGCCTGCTTGGGGGCAGCGTCCTCGGGGGCGGCCTTCTCGGCGCCCTCCTGGGGCCGGCGCGGGCGGAGACCGCCGGGGGCACGCTGTTCCTCAACGCCTACGCCACCGCGGCGGCTTCGCCCGACTATGGCGTGGCGGCGCTGGACGGGGTCGGCGGCGTGCGCCTCACCACCCCGACGCCGGGCCGCGCCCACGGCATCGTCGTCCACCCGACGCGGGCCGAGGCGGTCGCCTTCGCCCGCCGTCCGGGCCGCTGGTTCATGCCGCTGTCCTTGGTCGACGGGCGTCCGGGGCCGGTGATCCGCGTGCCGGAGGACCGCCGCTTCACCGGTCACGGCGCCTTCTCCACCGACGGGCGGCTGCTCTACGTGGCGGAGGACGACGTGCCGCGTGAGACCGGGTCGATCGGCGTCTACGACGCGATGGACGGCTATCGCCGCGTCGGCGCGATGCCGACCCACGGGCTGGGGCCGCACGAGCTTCTGATGATCGCGGACGGCACGGTGCTGGCGGTCGGCAACGGCGGCGTCATCACCCACCCGGACACCGGCCGGGCCAAGCTGAACCTGGACGAGATGGACTCCTCGATCACCTACGTCGAGGTGGCGAGCGGGAAGCTGCTCGATCAGGTCCGCCTGCCGGAGGAGCACGCGAATCTCGGCATCCGCCACATCGCCGCCCTGGCCGACGGCGGCATCGCCTTCGGCGCGCAGGACGAGCGGCCGGTCGGCATGCTCCAGCCGCTGACCGGCACGCACCGTCCGGGCGGCGGCGCGGTGCGCCTGTTCGAGACGCCGGACGATGAGCTGTCCCGCTTCGAGGGTTACATCGGCAGCGTCGCCGCCGACAAGGGCAAGGTCGCGGCCAGCTCGCCCAAGGGTGGAATCATCGGGGTGTGGGACGACGCCACCGGCGCGTGGCTGGGGGCGGCGGCGCTGCCCGACGGCTGCGGCATCGCCCCGGACGGCGACGGCTTCCTGGCGAGCAGCGGGCTCGGCAATCTCCGGACGGTCGGCGCGGCGCCGGACCTGCCGGGCGACGGGCTGCGGCTGGCCGACTTCCGCTGGGACAATCATATGACGCGTTTTGCCACCTGACGCGCCGTCCGTAAGTCCCCCTATGAAAAAGCGCCGGGCGGCGGCCTGCAATGTGGCCCGCCGCCCGCGGTGCTGGTAGGCTTGGGATCACTGCCAAGACACTGCCGCCGGACGCCATGATCGTCGATGAATATCTGGGGTTTCGCGCCGGGGACGAGGTTCTGGACCTGGCGGAGCTGACCGCCGGAACCGCGCGCATCAAGGAACTTCACCTCGTGCCCAGCGACTGGGCGAACGGGCCGACCGTCATCGCCGTGATGGTCAACGGCGCCGAGCGGTACGTCATCCAGCTCAAGAAGGTGCAGATCCACGACGCGAAGGAGCCGGAGACCCGGAACCGCCGCGTCATTCCCCTGCGCCGCGATCCGCACTGACCCGTTTCCCGTTCCGGAGGGCGCCCCGTCGTGATGCGTGACTTCTGCCGGCCCGGGCGGTCGGCGCTGGTGGCGACGGAGGCCGCGGTGGCCACCTCGCACCCGCTGGCGAGCGCGGCGGCGCTCGACATCCTGGCGTCGGGCGGCAACGCCGTGGACGCGGCCATCGCCGCCGTCGCGGTGCAATGCGTGGTCGAGCCGCACATGACCGGCATCGGCGGCGATGCCTTCGCCCTCTACGCCCCGGCGAACGGGCCGGTGGTCGCCCTGAACGGCAGCGGGCGCGCTCCCGCCGCCGCGAGCGTGGAGCGTCTGGCCGGGCTGGGCATCACCGGCGAGATCCCGCGCCACGGCGGCCACGCGGTCACCGTGCCGGGCGCCGTCGCCGCCTGGACGCGGCTCCACGCCGACCACGGGCGGCTGCCGCTCGACCGGGTCTTCCTCCGCGCCATCCGCTACGCCGAGGAGGGCTACGGCGTCTCCCCGCGGGTGGCCCAGGACTGGGCGGCGGCGGTCCCCCTGCTGGCGGCGGACGAGGGCTGCCGCGCCGTCTTCCTGCCCGGCGGCCGCGCCCCGCGCGCCGGGGAACGCCACGCCCAGCCGCGGCTCGGCCAACGGCTGCGGGACATCGCGGCCCACGGAGCGGCCGCCTTCTACGCGGGGGCAACGGCGGACTCGCTGATCGGCTTCCTGCGCGCCCGCGGCGGGCTGCACACGCTGGACGACTTCGCGGCGGCGCAGGACGGGGCGGAGTATGTGACGCCGATCGCCACCGACTACCGCGGCTACGAGATCCTGGAATGCCCGCCGAACGGCCAGGGCCTCGCTGCGCTGATGATCCTCAACGCGCTGGGCGGCTTCGACCTGTCGCCGTCGGTCGGCGACGCCGACCGCCACCATCTGCACGCCGAGGCGACCAAGCTCGCTTACCACCATCGCGACGTCCTGGTGGGGGATGGCGGACCGGACGCCGTCGCCACGCTGCTGTCGGCGGAGGCAACGGCGGCGCTGCGCCGCCGCATCGACCCGACCCGCGCCCAGGCCCCCGCCCTGTGGACGGAGGCAGAGCACAAGGACACGGTCTGCCTCAGCGTGGTCGACCGCGACGGCAACGCCATCTCCTTCATCAACTCGATCTTCCACAGCTTCGGCAGCGTGCAGCTCGACCCGGCGACCGGCGTCCTCCTGCACAGCCGCGGCACCTCCTTCCGCCTGACCGAGGGGCACCCCAACGCCCTGGCGCCGCGGCGCCGCCCGCTGCACACCATCATCCCCGGCCTGATCCGCAAGGACGGGCGCGCGGTCTGCCCCTTCGGCGTGATGGGTGGCCATTATCAGGCGGCGGGGCATGGCGCCTTCGTGTCGGCGGTCCTCGACCGTGGGCTGGACGTCCAGGCCGCCATCGACCAGCCGCGCAGCTTCGCCTTCAACGGCGTTCTGGAGATCGAGCCCACCGTGGCGGAGGACACCGCGGCGGAGCTGGCGCGCCGCGGCCATGCTGTGGTCCGCCGGGACGAGCCGATGGGCGGCGGGCAGGCGATCTGGATCGACCACGCGGCCGGCCTGCTGATCGCCGGCTCGGACCACCGCAAGGACGGCTGCGCCCTGGGGTTCTGACGGGGAGGCTGACGGGGGCCGGTGCGCCGCTCCCCGCCCGCCCCCTTCGCGTCAGGCGCCCACCACCGGTTCCACCGCGGCGGCGATGGACAGCAGGCGGCGGTCGGCCCCGGCCGCGCCGACCAGCATCAGGCCGCTGGGCAGATCGCCGGCGCGCTGCATCGGCAGGCTGATGGCGCAGCGGTCCAGGAAGTTGAACAGGGCGCAGTTGCGCAGCAGCAGCAGGTTCAGCCGCGCGAATTCCGCGTCCTCGGCGAAGGCGTCGATGCGCGGCGCCAGCAGCGGCACGGTCGGCATCAGCAGCGCGTCATAGTCCGCCGTGGTCCGGTCGGTGCGGGCGATCAGGTCGGCGCGGCGCTGCGCCACCTCGATGTAATCGACGGCGCTCATGGTCCGGCCGCGCTCGATCCGCACGCGGACGCGCGGGTCGTAGAGGTCGCCCTTCTCCGCCAGCAGGTCGCGGTGCCAGTGGGCCGCCTCCGCCGCGGGCAGGCCGCCCTTGGCGTTGGCCGGGCCGATCTCCGCCAACTCCGCCATGGGACTCTCGACGATGCGCGCCCCGGCCTCGGACAGGCGGCGGCAGGCGGCGTCGAAGGCGGCGGCCACCGCGTCCTCCATGCCGTCGAGGACCACCGTCTGCGGCACGGCGAAGCGCAGCCCGGCCAGCCCGACCGGCGGCGGCACCCACTCCGCCTCGCCGGCCAGGACGGCGTCGGCGATGGCGCAGCATTCCACCGTCCGGGCGAGCGGCCCGATGGAATCGAGCGACCAGGACAGCGGCAGGGCGCCGCGCAGCGACACCCGGCGTTGCGTCGGCTTGAAGCCGACGAGGCCGCAGAGCGCCGCCGGGATGCGGATCGAGCCGCCGGTGTCGGTGCCGAGCGCCAGCGGGACATGGCCCGCCGCCACCGACACCCCGGCGCCCGACGACGAACCGCCGGGGATGCGCGCGGGATCGGCGGGGTTGCCGGGGGTGCCGTAATGCGGGTTGATGCCGACGCCGGAGAAGGCGAACTCCGTCATGTTGGTCCGCCCCACCACCACCGCCCCGGCGGCGCGCAGCCGGGCCACCGCGTCGGCGTCGCGGCTGGCGGGGGCGGCGCCCTCCAGCGCCCGCGACCCGGCCCGCGTGACATGCCCGGCCTCGTCGAACAGGTCCTTGACCGAGATCGGCAGGCCGGCCAGCGGGGAGGGGTGCTGCCCGGCCCGGCGCAGCAGGTCCTGGGCGTCCGCCGCCGCGCGGGCCGGATCGGCGTGCAGGGCGGTGTAGGTCATGCGCGCCTCCTCGCCCCCGGCCGCGATGGCGGCGAGGGCGGCGTCGATGAGCCGGCGGCTGGTGGTGGCGCCGTCGTCGAGCCGGCGGGACAGGGTGGCGATGGTGGGCGTCGTCATGGCGGGAACCGACCGGGTTTGAAGGAGGGAAGGGGTATCAGGCGTCGCCGGCCAGAGCGCGCAGCTCGGCCAGCCGGGCGGGGGCCAGCGGGATGCCGTCGCGCAGGGTGCGGGCGCGGCGGGCGTAGCGGCGCTCGCCCGGCATGCGGTCCTGTCCCGCTTCCTTCACCTCGCCGATGAGGCCGGCGACGCGGTCGGCGAAGGCGCCGGTCCCGCCGCGCTCCGGGTCGATGACGATGAAGAGCTGGCCGGTGCAGGGCGTCTCGGCGCCGGGATGGGCCGACCAGTCGACCTCGCGCGAGTATTTGCCGCCGGTCAGCGCCGCTGCCAGCACCTCGATCATGAAGGCGATGGAGCCGCCCTTGTGGCCGCCGAAGGGCAGCAGGGCGCCGCCGTCGAGGACGGCCTTGGGGTCGGTGGTCGGCTTGCCGTCGCGGTCCACGCCGGAGCCGGCGGGAATGGCGTGCCCCTCGCGCGCCGCGATGCGCACGTCGCCGTTGGCCATGGAACTGGCCGCCTGGTCGAAGACCATCGGGTCGCCGCCGGCCACCGGGGTGGCGAAGGCCATCGGGTTGGTGCCGTAGACCGCGGCCTTGCCGCCCGGCGGCACGACGCAGGCGAAGCTGTTGACGAAGGAGAGCGCCACCAGCCCCTCCCGCGCGAAGGGCTCGACGTCCGGCCACAGGGCGCTGAAATGGTGGGAGTTGCGGATCGCCATCACGGCGACGCCGTTGTCGCGCACCATCTCCAGGAAGCGGTCGCGGGCGGCCAGGAAGGCGGGCTGGGTGAAGCCGTTGGCGGCGTCGACGCGCAGGAAGGCGGGACCGGCCTCCTCCACCGTCGGTTCGGCCCGCCCGTCCACCCAGCCGCTCTTCAGCGAGCCGACATAGCCGGGGATGCGGAACACGCCGTGGCTGGTGGAGCCGTCGCGCTCGCAGGACGCGCAGTTCTCCGCGAGGATCGCCGCCACCCGTTCCGACGCGCCGTGGCGCAGGAAGATGCGCTCCAGAAGGGCCTCCAGATCGGCGAAGGCGACCGGCGTCGCGGCGTCCGCGGTCTGGGCGAAGGCCGCGGCGGCGCGGCGGCTGGGGGTCTCGTCACTCATGCTCGTCCCTTCCGGTTCTTGTGTTCTTTGTCTCGTGCTCTTCTTGCGGGCGTCCCGGACTCTTGGCGATCCGGTGACCACCGGGCGCACCATAGCGCGCCGCGGCGGCACGGGCGAAAGGGAATGGCGTCCGGGTCTCCGCAATCGACCCGGCGGCGTGGGATTGAAGGGCGGGCTTCGTTTGTAATCCTGAATGTGCGTAAGTATAACCAACTGACTTTGTTGGCGAATCGGACGGCGACGGGAACCATGTCGCCGCCGGGACCGTTGTCTGGGAGCCTGCCGGCCAACGGCGCATCCGCCGGTCGTCACGGTGCTCCGGCACGGAGGAGCGGCAAATTGCCGCGTTCATCGCCACGCGGGCGTGAAAGCGCGCGGAATCAGCCCTGCCATGCTTCCGGCGGGTGTTGACGGGCAGATGTTGCGGTGCACAATAAGCAATGAACCGGGCGAGCTTATAAAGTGCTTGTTCTGGATCAAGGTCACGGGCCTGCGTTCCTGTCAAACAGACGGGGACATTGCAGACGCCGGTTGCCGCGGTTGAGTGTTTTATCAGAGGGGCCACGATGCGCGATCATTCCAGCCGTCACGGTGATTCCGGTTTCGACGCCGGGGTTCTCTGGGGAACCTCCATCGCTGGCATCGCTCTGTCCGGTCTCATGGCGTTCACCTGGAATCCCGCGGACGCGTCCTCGTCCGGGCCGGCCTCGGCCATCATCGATCGCGGTGCCCACCAGCTCGAACACGCCGCCTGCACGGAGGCGCTGTCCACCCTGCTGGCCCGCTTCCGCGACAACCCGGACGTTCTCTGGATCTGGGTGGAGCAGAGCGTTCCGACGGGCCACGGACTGGTCGTGCGGACCAAGGCCACCTCGGTGTCGCCCGACGCGCCGCGGCCCTACGCCTTCCGTCCCAACGCCGCCGTGAATCCGGAACAGGCCTGCGGCTTCTCCAGCAATTCGGTCCACGCGCTGTCGATGGGCGGCATCGCCCAGCCCTACGAAGTGACCGCACCCGATCCCTGGAGCGTGGCCGGCGGCCCGTAAGAGGCTTCGCCGAAAACGGCGTCAGGCCCGGGCGGCCCGCCGGATCCTCTTCTGGACATACATGGCGGCGTCGGCGGCGCGCAGCGCGTGGTCCGGCGTCGTGGCGCTCGGGTCGGCGCTGACCACGCCGACGCTCGCCCCCGGATAGTCGAAGGCGCAGCCGCCCAGCCGGTAGGCGCCGCGGATCAGCGGCTCCACCCGCTCGCGCAGCGCGTCGGCCGCCTCATCCCCCTCCGTGCCGGGCGTGGCGCCCATGCCGACGATGATGAATTCATCGCCGCCCAGCCGGCCCAGCGTGTCGCCGGCCCGCAGCCCGGTGCCGATGCGCCGCCCCACCTCGGTCAGGAATTCGTCGCCGGCCTCGTGCCCGTGGGTGTCGTTGATGGCCTTGAAGCCGTCGAGGTCGATGAAGCCGATCAGCACGCTCTGTCCGGCCCGTTCGGCCAGGGCGAACAGCCGGTGCAGCTCCGCGACGACGGCGCGCCGGTTCGGCAGGCCGGTCAGCGCGTCGGTGTAGGAATAGGATTCCAGGGCCGCGTTCAGGTCGCGGAACTGGTTCAGAAGCTGTTCGCGCTGCACATGGAGGGCGATCAGCGAGGCGAACAGGCGCAGCACCTGCTCCCCCTTGGGCGTCAGCGGCTTCTGCTCCGAACTGGCCGCGCAGAGCGTGCCGAACAGGCTGCCGTCGTCAAGATGGACCGGCGTGCTGACATAGGTGCGGATGCCCAGCGCCGCCGCCGCCTCGGAGTCGCCCCAGCAGCTGGGCACGTCGTCGGTGTAGAGCTTCCCCTCGTCGAGCGCCCGCTTGCACAGCGTGCCCTCCCACGGAACGGCCAGCCCTTCGGGAATCGTCAGGGTCTTGGTGTTGCAGGAGAAGAGAATGCGCTGGATGCCATGTTCCAGTTCGATGCGGGTGAGGTAGGTGGCCTCCAGCTCCGTCACCAGTTCCAGAAGCGACAGCAGGGGCCGGGTCAGCTCCTCCACGGTCTTCGCCGACGACAGGGTGTCTGTAAGTTGTGCAAACAGTTCGTCGGCCATGCGTCCATTCACTCTACGGGCAAGCGCTCAAACCCGCAATGCGTGCAGGAACGCAGTTTCATGTCCATCCACGGGAATTTTATTGGGCATCATACTAACGAATGGCCTATGGCTTGGGCAACAGTTGAATGATTTCACGTCCCTGGCGGTGCCGCCGGGCCTTGGCGGGGGCATCTGCCGAAAAATTCCGCATGGTGGCGTTTGACCGGGCAGGCCGTCGCGGAGTAACCCTTGCCGCGCAACCACCGACACGGGAACCGCAGTTCATGACAGCCCCGCGCGACCGGGTGCTGGACGTCCACGACCGTCCGCCCCCGGCCACCTTCCTCCTGCTCAGCCTCCAGCACCTGTTCGCCATGTTCGGCGCCAACGTGCTGGTGCCGATCCTCACCGGCCTCGACCCGTCGGTGGCGCTCGTCACCAGCGGCCTGGGCACCCTGATCTACCTGGCCTTCACCAAGTGGCGGCTGCCCGCCTATCTGGGCTCCTCCTTCGCCTTCATCGGCCCGATCGTCGCCGCCACCCAGATCGGCGGAACCGGCGGCGCGTTGGTCGGGGCCTGCGCGGCGGGGGCGGTCTATGTGGCGGTCGCCCTGCTGATCCGCGCCTTCGGCGTGCGCTGGCTGCTGGCCATCCTACCGCCCATCGTCGTCGGGCCGGTGATCGTGGTGATCGGCCTCGGCCTCGCCTCGGTCGCCGTGGGCATGGCGCAGAACACCGCGGGCGGCGGCGCATACAGCCTGCCGCACTTCCTGCTCGCGCTGGCGACGCTGGGCAGCATCTTCCTCTACTCCATCGTGCTGCGCGGCTTCTTCACGGTGGTGCCGATCCTGCTGGGCATCCTGACCGGCTATGTTCTGGGCGTGGTCTTCGGCATGGTGGACTTCGGGCCGGTCGCCGCCGCGCCCTTCCTGCGTATGCCCGACTTCCACCTGCTGTTCTCCGGCATGAAGGAGGGCGTGTCGGCCTGGGCGATGATCCTGCTGGTGGCGCCGGTGGCTCTGGTCACCATCGCGGAGCACATCGGCGGGCAGATCGTGCTGAGCCGTGTCGTCGGCCGCAACTTCATCGCCGATCCGGGCCTGCACCGCTCGGTGTTCGGCGACGGCGTGGCGACCATGGTGGCGGGTGTGCTGGGCGGACCCCCGGCGACGACCTACGGCGAGAACATCGGCGTGCTGGCGGTGACCCGCGTCTTCAGCGTGTGGGTGATCGGCGGGGCGGCGACCCTTGCCATCATCCTGGGCTTCGTGGGCAAGCTGTCGGCCTTCCTGTCGAGCATCCCCACGGCGGTGATGGGCGGCGTGTCCATCGCCCTGTTCGGCGTCATCGCCTCCTCGGGCATCCGCACGCTGATCGAGGGCAAGGTCGATCTGGGCGACAAGCGCAACCTGCTGATCTCCTCGACCATCCTGGTGATCGGCATCGGCGGGGCGTCGCTGAAGTTCGGCGACGGCGGCTTCGTCGTCTCCTCGATGGCGCTGTCGGCGCTGATGGGCGTCGTCCTGAACGCGGTCCTGCCGGGCCGCGGCACCGGCGGCGACGCCGAGGCCATCCTGTCCTCCGACCACATCTGAGCAACCGGATCGCGGCCGGCCAAGGCGGAGCCCTCCCGGGGGCTCCGCCTTTTTTATTTCCCGGCCTCTTTATTCCTCTGCTTGGCCCATCAGGATCGCGTCGATCCGCCCGACCAGCTCGTCGATCCGGTAGGGCTTCGCCAGCACCGGGATGCCGGTGGCGCGGGCGATGTCCTCGCTGTAGCCGGTCGCCAGGATGACCGGCAGGCTGGGCCGCCGCTCGCGGGCCTCGCGGGCCAGATCGATGCCGCTCATTCCACCGGGCATCACCACGTCGCTCAGCAGCACGTCGACCCCGTCGTCCGCCAGATGGGGCAGCGCCTCCTCGGCGTTCGCGGCGGACAGCACGGCGAACCCGGCGTCCTCCAGTGCGGTGCTGACGGTCATGGCAACGATGGGATCGTCCTCCACCACAAGGACGCGGCCATGACGCCGCGCGCCGCCCGACGGCGGCACGATGGCGACGGGAAGGGCGGGCTCCACCGCCGGAGCCACGCCGGAGCGCCGGAGCAGCAGATGCACCGTCGTGCCGTGGTCCGGCGCGCTGTCGATCCAGGCGGTGCCGCCGGCCTGCCGGGCGAGGCCGTAGACCTGGGCCAGCCCCAGCCCCGTCCCCTTGCCGAGGTCCTTGGTCGTGAAGAACGGCTCGAAGGCGCGGGCGGCGACCGCGGCGGGCATGCCGCAGCCGGTGTCCGACACCGACAGGTGCAGGAAGTCACCCTCCACTCCCCGCGGATCGCCGGCCGCAAACACGCTGTTGACCGCCTCCACCGTCAGCCGCCCGCCGGACGGCATGGCGTCGCGCGCGTTGACGGCGAGGTTGATGACCGCCAGCTCGAACTGGGTCGGGTCGACCTCGACGGGCCAGAGATCGTCACCGAGGCGCAGCTCCAGCGCGATGTCGGCGCGCAGCGCCCGCTCCAGCAGCGCCGACATGGCGAGCACCCGGTCGCGCACGCCGATGGATTCCGGGCGCAGGCTGTCGCGCCGGGCGAAGGCCATGAGCTGCTGCACCAGCTTGGCCCCGCGCCCCACCGCCTGCTGGCCGGCGTCGAGCAGGACATGGACCTGCGGCTCCCCGGTGCGGCGCCCGATCATCGACAGGCAGCCTTCCAACGCCTGGAGCAGGTTGTTGAAGTCATGGGCCACGCCGCCGGTCAACTGGCCGACCGCCTCCATCTTCTGGGCCTGGCGAAGCTGCTCCTCGGTCTGCCGCAAGGCGGCGTCGGCCTCCTTCTGGGCGGTGATGTCGCGGCCCACGGCGTGGATGAAGCGGTCGTCCGGCACGGCGACCCAGGACAGCCAGAGGTAATGACCGTCCTTGTGGTGGTAGCGGTTCTCGAAGCGCGGCGTGGTGTGCCCGGCGCCCAGCCGCGCCGCCTCGGCCCGCGTGCGCTCCAGATCGTCCGGATGCACGAAGTCGAAGAAGCTGCGCGCCGCCAATTCCTCCTCGGTCCAGCCAAGCAGGCTGGTCCAGGCTGGGTTCACCGCGGTGATGGTGCCGTCGAAGCGCGCCACCAGCATGACGTCGGTGGACAGGCGCCACATGCGGTCGCGGTCGGCGGTGCGCTCGGCGACGCGCTGCTCCAGCGTGGCGTTCAGATCGCGCAGCGCGTTCTCGGCATGCTTGGCCTCGGTGACGTCGCTGCCTTCGCAGAAGATCCCGGTCACCCGCCCGACAGCGTCCTTGATCGGCTGGTAGATGAAGGTGATGAAGCGTTCCTCCACCGGCGCCCCGGGGTGGCGGGCGACGCGCACCGGCAGGGCGTGTCCGACAAAGGGCTTCCCGCCGTCGTACACGCGGCCCAGCAACTCGAAGAAGCCCTGGCCGGCGACCTCCGGCATGGCCTCGTGCACCGGCTTGCCGATCAGGGGTCGGTCGCCGACCAGTTGCCGGTAGGAGTCGTTGGCCAGCTCGAACACATGGTCGGGGCCGCGCAGCACGCACATGAAGTTGGGCGACTGCCGGAAGAGGTTGCGCATCTGCTCCCCCTCCGCGGCCAGGCGGGCGTTGGCGCGGTGCAGCGATTCCTCCGCCTGGGCGCGCTCCAGCGCCGACCATGTGCGCTCCGCCACCTCCTCGACCAGACGGACCTCGTCGGGGTGCCAGTGCCGGGGCTTCCGGTCGTGGACGTAGAGGAGGGCGACCATCCGCCCGTTCTTCACGAGGCTGGTGGTGACGGCGGAGGCGATGTTCAGCGCGGCCAAGGCGGCCTGCCGGTCCGGCGTGGCGAAGCGCGGGTCCGCCGCGGCGTCGTGGATGGTCAGCGTCCCGCCGCTGCGCAGTGTGTCCAGAAGCTCCGGTCCGAAGCTCAGCAGGTCATGGGTGCCGGCCTGATGGTCGACGCTGCCGTCGGTCCAGTTCCGCTCCGTCGTGAAGAAGCGGGCGGTTTCGTCGACCACGCCGTAACCAACGCGGCTGACCCCCAGGTGACGGCCCAGAGCCTCCTCCGCCGCCGCGGCCACGGCGAACGGGTTGGCGAGTTGGCGCAGCCGCGCCTCCAGCTTCAGGTGGAAGTCGGTGCGCCGGGCGGCGAGCACCTGCGAGGTCGTCTCGATGGCGGCGCAGAACATGCCGGGGATACGCCCGTCCTCGCCGCGCACCGGGGTGTAGGAGAAGGTGAACCAGGCGTCCTCGCGGAAGCCCCGGCGCTCCATCGGGATCAGCAAATCCTCGTACCAGGACGCCTCGCCGGCCAGCGTGCGGTCGACCAGCGGCTTGATCTGGTCCCAGATGTCCCACCACACCTCGGCGAATGGGCGGCCGAGCGCCTCCGGATGCTTGGACCCGAAGATCGGCACATAGCCGTCGTTGTAGAGGAACGACAGCTCCGGCCCCCAGGCCACGAACATCGCCTGGCGGGAGGACAGGACGACGCTGACGATGGTGCGCAGACTCTGCGGCCAGCCCTCCGGCGGGCCGAGCGCCGTGGACGCCCAGTCGTGGGAGCGCATCCGCTCCCCCATCTCGCCGCCGCCCGACAGGAAATCGAGGTCGCCGCCCATCACCGGCAGGTCCGTCATGGGCCTGCCCCACGGGTTTTTCGCGAAATGGATGTGCTTTGTTTGGGAGTGCTATCGTCGGTCGTGGCTTTCATCGAGCTTTCGGGCCGAGGCGAGGTTGCGTCTGGTGTCTTAACACACGACGCGCGGAAAGATAGCCCGTCGAAGGGTGGTCTTCCCTAACCGATCCGGCTGATGCGACCTCCGCGCCACGGTGCGGAGGTCGCCGGGCAGGCCCTGTCTATTCCGCCGCGAAGCCCTGCGCCTGGAGTTGCCACAAGGAGTTGAACAAGCCGCCGCGCCGCCGCAACTCCGTGGGATGGCCGTCCTCGGCGATGCGGCCGTCCACCAGGACCAGCACGCGGTCGAAGGCCGACACGGTGGACAGGCGGTGCGCCACCGCGACCACGGTCCGCCCCTGGGCCAGATCGGCCAGCGCCGCCTGGATCTCCTGCTCCGACTGGGTGTCAAGGGCGGAGGTCGCCTCGTCGAGGATCAGGATCGGCGCGTTCTTCAGGAAAGCGCGGGCGATGCCCAGCCGCTGCCGCTGCCCGCCCGACAACCGCACGCCGCGCTCGCCGACCAGCGTGCCGTAGCCCTCCGGCAACTGCCGGATGAAGCCGTCGCAGAAGGCGTGGCGGGCCGCCTCGAACACCTCCTCGTCGCTGGCGTCGGGGCGGCCGTAGCGGATGTTCTCCAGGATCGGGCGGTGGAACAGCGCGATGTCCTGCGGCACCACGGCGATCTTGGCCCGCAGGTCGTCCTGGGCGAGCGCGGTCAGCGGCTGGCCGTCGATGAGGATGTCGCCGCGCTGCACATCGTCCAGCCGCTGGATCAGGCTGATGATGGTGGACTTGCCGGCCCCCGACGGCCCGACCAGCCCGACCTTCTGCCCGGCCGGGATGGTCAGGCTGAAGTCCTCCAGCACCTTGCGCCCTTCGGGATAGCGGTAGGAGACCCGGTCGAAGGCGATGGCGCCGCCGCCGGGCTTGGCGGGTTCGGCCGGCACGGGGTCGAGCACGTCGTGCGGGCGGGCGATCACCCGCAGGCTTTCGTCGATGGCGCTGACCTGCTGGGTGGCGGTGACCAGCGCGAAGGCGAGGTCGCGGGAGCCGTGCAGGATGCGGAAGGTCAGCGCGCTGACGATCACCACGTCGCCGGTGGTGATCGTGCCGTCCCGCCACAGCAGCAGCGCCCACAGCAGCATCGACCCGGCCATCACCCAGAGGCAGATGTCGTGGACGACGCGGGTCTTCTCCAGATGCATCCAGCTCCGGCGGTGCGCCCCGGCCTCCACCGTGAAGGCCTGCCGCAGGCGCTCGCGTTCGCGCCCGCGGGCGGAGAAGGCCTTCACCGTCCAGACGTTGGACACCACGTCGACCAGCTCGCCGTTGGTGCGGGCGGACTGTTCGGCGAAGGCGTGGTGCACCGTCCGGCCGCGCAGCCCCAGCCCGACGATGGCGACGGCGACCACCACGGCGAACATCACCAGCGCCGCCGCCATGCCCCAATGGATGGTCAGCAGCACCAGCACTGCCCCCAGGAAATCGGTGACCGGCGGGACGATGCTCCAGGTCAGGGTGCGGAAGATGGTGGTGGCGGCGTTCTCGGTGGCGGCGATGCGGTTGCCCAGCGACCCGGCCAGATGCTCCGAGAAGTAGCGCATCGAATGGCCGGTCAGGTGCCGGAACAGGTCCAGCCGCATGTCCACGCCGGTCGCCAGCACCGTCCGGCAGCCGAGCCAGCCGCCCAGCCGCCACAGCACGTTCTCCGCCGCGATGAAGCCCAGGAAGAGCCCGAGCGGAGTCCAGACGTCCGCCGCCGCCCGGTCGGGGGAGGCCATGGCGTCGATCAGCAGCTTCATCCCGTACTGCACGGCGACCGCGCAGCCCGCCGCCGCCACGATCACCGAGAACAGCCCGCCGAACGACCAGGGCCGCCGCCGGATGTAGCGCAGCAGGAAGCGGCCGGGACGGTCCGGGATGGTGTCCGTGTTGGAACCGCTCATTGAGCCGCCTGGAGTTCCGGCCGGGTGGATTGCGGCTGGCTGAGCAGCGCGCCGACGCGGGCCTGCGCGCGCTCCAGGGCGGCGGCCAGCGGCTGATACAGGCAACGCCCGCCATCCTCGTCGCACAGGCCGTAGAGTCCGGTCTCGCAATGGCGGTCGTTGGCCCAGCCGGGATAGTCGAGGATCGGGTAGAGGCAGACGCCCTCCACCGGCACATCGGCCTTCAGAGCCGCGATCACCTCCCCCGTCACATAGTCGAGCCAGGGCGCGCGGGCGTCGCCCTCGGCGCCGGTTTCGGCCACCAGGACCGGGCGGCCGTAACGCCGGTGCACCTCCGCCAGGATGTCGGCGAAGGGGCGGTAGCGCGGGTCGTCGCGCCCGATGGTGCCGCCCTTCAGGAACCACTGGTTGTCGGAGTAGTAGTTGACCCCGATGACGTCCAGATACTCCGGCTTGCCGCCCAACCCCGGCCAGGCGTAGCCGCCGATCATGTCCCACGCCTCGTACTGGGCCAGCCGGGCCTCCTCCGCGGCCCCGGCGTCGCCCTTGCGGTCGGGGCGGGGCAGCACGTTGATGACCGGATCGACCTGGACGATGCGGGCGCGCGGGTCGGCGGCGCGGATCGCGTCGATGGCCGCGATGCTGGCGCGGACGAGCTGGTGCTTCAGTTCGGCCCCGCGGCGCTCGGCCATCGGGTTGAAGCGCTTCATGTCACCGCCGGCCCAGGCCCAGTAGGAGATTTCATTGACCGGGCAATATGCGGGCGCCTCCACGCCCTCGTCGCGCAGCAGGGCGGCTGTGGCTCCGGCGAAGCGGGCGAAGCGCTCCACGAAGGCGGGGCGCCAGACGTCGATGTCGTCCGGCCAGCCGTAATGGCAGAGGTCCCAGATCACCTGGACCCCGGCCTCCCGCGCCGCGCGGACCATGGGCAGCAGGCTGGACCAGTCGTAGTGGCCCGGCGTGGTCTCGATGAGGTGCCAGCGCACACCGTCGCGCACGCTGCGCAGGCCGTGCGCGGCCATGCGCCGGTAGTCCTCGGCGGCCAGCCGGTCGTGGCCGGTCGCCGCGATCAGGTCGAGCCGGCGCCCGTCGTGCCGCCGGTGCGTCGAGCATTCGAAGCCGCCGAGGAAGACGCTGTCGAACAGGGTGGGGGTGTGCATGGGGGGTGCTCTTTGTAGAAGGCGGGGAGTTGGGAAGGCATTGCCCCCTCCCTAACCCTCCCCCGCTTCGCAGGGGAGGGGATTAAGCTCCCTCTCCCGCGCAGCGGGGGAGGGAAGGGGCCCGCGGCGAAGCCGTGGGAAGGGTGGGGGCAAGGGTGCGCCTAATCCCCCATCCCCGCGACCCGCACCTCCCGCTCCGCGCCCAGCGAGCCGAAGGCCCGCGCGGCGGCGGCGAGACCGCGGCTCTGCTGCTCCTCCTTCTCCAGGCGGGCGTAGACCGCGAGCGCCTGCGCTACCACTTGGTCCATGTTGTAGTAGCGGTAGGTGCCGAGCCGGCCCAGGAAGATCACGTCCGGGGTGTTGTCGGCCAGCGCCTGGTACTTGCGGAACAGCTCCTGGTTCTCCGGGCGGGGGATCGGGTAGTAGGGATCGCCCTGCGCGGAGGGGTACTCGTAGGTGATGCTGGTCTTCGGGTGGCTTTGCCCGGTCAGGTGCTTGTACTCGGTGACGCGGGTGTAGGGCACCGCCTCCGACGGCTCGTTCACCACGGCGACGGGCTGGAACCACTCCCGGTCAACGGTCTCGTGCCGGAAGGTCAGGGAGCGGTAGGGCAGCTTGCCGAAGCGGTGGCCGAAATACTCGTCGATCGGGCCGGTGAAGACGATGCGGTCGTAGGCGATCTCGTCGCGCACGTCGTCGAAATCGGTGTTCAGCATCACCTTGATGTTCGGGTGGTCGAGCATGCTCTCGAACATGCGCGTGTAGCCGTTCAGCGGCATCGCCTGGAAGCTGTCGCCGAAATAGCGGTCGTCGTCGTTGGTCCGCGTCGGCACGCGGGCGGTGACCGCCTTGTCGAGCTGCGAGGGGTCGAGGCCCCATTGCTTGCGGGTGTAGCCGCGGAAGAACTTTTCGTACAGCTCCCGCCCGACCGCGCCGACCACCACGTCCTCCGAGGTGCGGACGTCGGCCACCGGTTCCGCCCGGCTCTTCAAGAACTCCGCGACGCCGGCCTCGTCGAGGTCCAGCCCGTAGAGCTGGTTGACCGTCGTCCGGTTGATCGGGATGGGGACGAGCCGCTCGTCCACCCGCGCCAGGACGCGGTGCTCGTAGGGGCGCCACTTGGTGAAGCGCGACAGATAGTCGGCGACCGGCTTGGCGTTGGTGTGGAAAATGTGCGGGCCGTAGCGGTGGATCAGCACACCGGCATCGTCGTAATGATCGTAGGCGTTGCCGCCGATGTGCGGACGCCGGTCGATCAGCAGGACGCGCTTGTTCAACCCCGCCGCCAGACGTTCCGCCAGCACGCTGCCGGCGAAGCCCGCCCCGACGATCAGATAGTCGAAGCCGGAGCGGCGGCCGGCGGCGCGCCCGTTGGCGTGCCCATTGGCGTGCTTGGCCGGATGCCTGGACGGATGGATCGCCGGCGCCGGGCGGTGGGCCGGCGGCGCGGCGCGGCCGCGCTGGCGGGCCTGCTCCATCAGCGTCTTCATGCGGCCCTGGGTCTTGTCCCAGGACATGTCGCGCAGGACATGGTCCGCGGTGGCGCGCAGCCGTTCCGGGTCGGCGGCGTCGGCCAGGGCGGCCGCGACGGCGGCGACGAAATCCTCCGGCGCGTCGGCGATGCGCACGACCCCGCTGTCGCCATAGCCGCGCACCACGTCGGTGATCGAGGTGGAGACGACCGGGCGCCCGGCGGCCAGATATTCCGGCGTCTTGGTCGGGCTGATGAAGCGGGTGGATTCGTTGCGCGCGAAGGGCATCAGGGCGACGTCCCAGCCCGCCAGATAGTGCGGCAGGTCGTCGTAGCTCTTCGGGCCGAGATAGTGGATGTTCGGACGGTGGGGCAGATCGGCCGGGTCGATCTTCACCACCGGGCCGACCAGGACGAACTGCCAGTCGGGCCGGGCCGCGGCGGCGGCGTCGAGCAGGGCGATGTCCAGCCGCTCGTCGATGACGCCGTAGAAGCCGAGCCGCGGGTGCGGGATGGCCGCCTGATCGGCGGGCTCCTCGACGATGCCGCGGGCGGCGGCGAAATGGGCGACGTCGACGCTGCTGGGAAAGGGGTGGGCGTTGGGGTGCAGGGTGCGCTTGGCCTCGTAGAGGCTGACGCCGCCGGTGAACACCACGTCGGCCCGCGCCATCAGCTGCCGCTCGCGCTCGACCAGTTCCGGCGGCGCGCCGTGGAAGGCCGAAAGCTCGTCCATGCAGTCGTAGACCACCAGCGCCCCGCGCAGATGCCCGGACAGGCCGAGGCTCATCGGCGTGTAGTACCAGAGGATCGGGTCGGTCACCCCCTCCTCGGCCAGATAGCGGTCGAGAAGCTGGCGCTGGGCGGTGACGGCCGCCTCGCCGTCCAGGCCGGCGGGCAGGCGGGGCACCAGGACGAGGACGCCCTCATCCTCGCGCACGTCCAGCCAGGGCTCGGGCGTGTCGTTGTGGATCGGCTCCTCGACGAACAGCACGCGGTGGTCACGCGCGAATCGCGACATAAGATGTTGTGGACGCTGATAAACGAAGCTCCAGCGCAGGTGCGAAAAGCAGATCAGGGTCTGCGAGGGTGGAGCGGTGATCTCGGAGTGTGGAGAGTCGGCGGTCGGACGTGTTCTTTTTCGGTTTCTGCCGATTGGGAACTGGTGTTGGCCGGCCCAACTCATGTTTCCATCCTCTCATCAATGACGTATCGTCGGGTTGCCGCCGGGAATTCGCCACGAATACAGTGGATTTTTGCGGCGCAGCGGAATGGCGTCGAAAACCGGAAACCAATAACGGGGTCGGCCGGGGTGGGTTCCGTGACAGAAATGCGCTGCGGAAACGGTTCCCCGAATTCTCACCGCTCGTTCTTTTGCGCCGGGTTGGCTGGGGTAAGCGCATATTTCAGCGGGCGGGGGCGATGGTTGGGGAGGACTGTGCGTCTCCGCTGTCTTTCGACGCACGCGGAAACGGTGACGTTTCTTTCCCTTCACTACACCTGAGCGGGTGCCAACTTTCGGAAATTAATGCGCATGACGGATTTTCCGTTCATAGTGCATTCAAGGAGTCGGGGAAGTTTGGAAGGAGACGAGGGATGTGCCGAATTTTTGCCGGTCAGGACCCGGAGCGCTTCCGCATGGTAACCCGGCGGGTCCGCCTCAGCGGTCACTCGACGAGCGTCTGTCTGGAGGCGGCCTTCTGGGACGCGCTGGAGGAAATCGCGGCGATGCAGGGCGTCTCGCTGGGCCGCTTCTTGTCAAAGTTGCACGACGAAGTCTTGGCCCGCGGGGTGGAGCGGCGCAACTTCGCCGGCCTGCTGCGCTGCGCCTGCCTGACCTACGCCCAGGAGGTGAAGGGCCACCGCCCCTGCGTGGAGGAGCTGGAGCGGGAGGCGCGCACCGATTTCGCCGCGGTGGCCGCCGCCGGTCTTCCGGCGCGGATTCCGGCCGCCGTCACCGCCCCGGAAAAAGAACGCGAGACGGCCTGAGCGCAAAAGAGTGCCCCCCTCCTCCGTCCGGAAGAGAGGGGCTGTAATCCGCGCGGCGTCCCGAATAATGGGACAGTACAGGGTCAGATCGCGTTCTTGGCCATTTGGCCGGCGATGTAGTCGGCTTGCCGCAGCGCCAGAGCGACAATGGTCAGGGTGGGGTTTTCGGCGCCGCCGGTGGTGAACTGCGAGCCGTCGGAGACGAACAGGTTCGCCACGTCGTGGGTCTGGCCCCACTTGTTCACCACGCCGTCGCGCGCCTTCTCGCTCATCCGGTTGGTGCCCAGATTGTGGGTGGACGGGTAGGGCGGCGTCGGGAAGCTGCGGGTCGCCCCCACCGACTCATACAGCGCCATTCCCTGGCGGTAGGCGTGCTGGCGCATGGCGACGTCGTTGGGGTGGTCGTCGAAATGGACGTTGGGAACGGGCATCCCGTGCTTGTCCTTTTTGTCGGCGTGCAGGGTGATGCGGTTGCTCTCCTGCGGCATGTCTTCGCCGACCAGCCACATGCCGGCCATATGGTCGTAGCCGTCGAGCGCCGAGGTGAACTCCCGCCCCCAGGCGCCGGGGTCGAGGAAGGCGGCCATGAAGGGCAGGCCGAGCGACAGGGTCTCCATCTCGTACCCGCCGACGAAGCCGCGGTCGGGCTTGTTCTTCGCCTCGTCGCGGATGATGCCGGCCATGGTGGTGCCGCGGTACATGCGCACCGGCTTCTCGAACACGCCGTACACCGAGCCGGTCATGTGCCGCATGTAGTTCCGCCCCACCTGCCCGGAGGAGTTGGCGAGTCCGTCCGGGAACAGCGAGGAGGCGGAGTTCAGCAACAGCCGGGGGCTTTCGATGGAGTTGCCGGCCACCGCGACGATGCGGGCCTTCTGGCGCTGGATCGCCCCGTCCTTGTCGGCGTAGACGACGCCGGTCACCTTGCCTTTGGCGTCATGCTCGATCTTCAGCACCTGGGCGTTGGCGCGGACCTCCAACTTGCCGGTCTCCTCGCCCTTGGGGATCTCGGCGATCAGGGTCGACCATTTCGCCCCGGATTTGCAGCCCTGGAAACAGAAGCCGATCTGCTGGCAACTCCCGCGCCCGTCGCGGGGCTCCGAGTTGATGGCCATGTTGCCGGTGTGGCACTCCTTGTAGCCCATCTTGTCGGCGCCGGCCTTCAGGACCTTGAAGTTGTTGTTGCCGGGCAGGCCGGGGATGCCGTTGGTGCGGGTGACGCCCATGCGGTCCTCCGCCTTGGCGTACCAGGGCTCCAGCTCCTCCAGCGTGATCGGCCAGTCCAGCAGGTTGGCGCCGGCGAGCTCGCCGTAGGCGGTGCGCGTCTTGAACTCGTGCGGCTGGAAGCGCAGCGCCGCACCCGCCCAGTGCACGGTGGAGCCGCCGACCGCCTTGACGATCCAGGCCGGCAGGCCGGGAAAGTCGCGCGACACCCGCCAGCTTCCCGAGGTGGTGCGCGGGTCGAGCCAGGAGATCTGGGCGAAGCTGGCCCATTCGTCGTTCTGGAAATCCTCCATGTTGTGGCGCCCGCCGGCTTCCAGGATCACCGTCTTGATGCCCTTCAGCGCCAGTTGGGTGCCCAGCGTGCCGCCGCCGGCCCCGGAGCCCACGATCACCACGACGCTGTCGTCGTTCAGGTCGAATTTCGCTGCCATGGCTGAAACATCCTTCCTGGGACGGTGGTCAGAGCCACTCGATGTCGTTGAATCCGCGGTCGATGTAGCCGCCCTTGGCCGCGCTCTCGCCCTCGTAGCCGAAGAGCGGCCAGACCTCCTGGTTGTTGTAGATCCCGGTGACCAGCCCGCCGCGCACCGTCTGGAAGAAGGGATCGGCCTCGATCTCATGCAGCAGCCGGACCCGGTCGGCCTCCCAGCCGACCTCCGCGTAGGGCGCGTCGTGCTTGGCCTTGGCCAGCCGGTCGAGCTTCGCCATGCCGGATTCGTACAGCTCCTTGAGCGCGGCGTCGGCGGCCGCCTTCTCGTCCTGGGCCTTCATGGCGACGGCGTAGAAGCGGTCGGCCAGCCGGTCGTGCGGGTAGATGTCCCGCGACACCCGGATCAGCGAGCGCATGGTGTCGGGCGCCAGCGCCTTGGTCTCATACCCCCAGGCCTCGCGCGGGCAGAGGATCGCCCCGCCCGACACCAGGATGGCCGTCGCCGCGGCGGCGGTGGCCGAGGCCGCCAGGAAGGCGCGCCGGTGCATGGTGTGATTGGAGGTGGGTTTTGCTGTTGTGCTCGTCGGAGAACGCATGGCTTCCTCCCAAGACCGATTATGATTTTTGCTTCGAAGGGGCCGCGCCCGTGTCAGCGGTAGCGGCCGTGGCGCTGGAGGACCTCGATCTTGTAGCCGTCGGGGTCCTGGACGAAAAAGAAGCGGGCCATCAGCGCGCCGTCCCGCGCGAACTCCTTGATCGGGTTGGGGCCGTAGCCGAGCGCGGTGAAACGCCGGTGTTCCCCGTCCAGATCGTCGACGCAGACGGCCAGATGGCCGTAGCCGTCGCCGTGGGCGTAGGGCTCGCTGCGGCCGTGGTTGATGGTCAGCTCGATCTCGAAGTCGTTTTCGGCGTTGCGCAGATAGACCAGGGTGAAGCCGTCGAAGGCGTAACGGTCGGCGCATTCCAGGCCGAACGCGCGCGCGTAGAAGTCCCGCGACCGCTCCTCGTCGAGGACCCGGATCATCATGTGGATGGCCTTGGCCATGGGGGCTGGCTCCGTTCCGGTTGGTGGCTCCAGCGTGAATGTTAGTGAAGCGGATTGTCAGTGTGGCAGTAAGTATCTACTACAGGCCCGATGCGAAGGGGGTAGCCCGGTCGGCGTCCGCTCATCCCTGCTTTCGGGACGGCGTTCCAGCCGCGATGGCGTATCCTCACGGCCTGGAAAAGGAGCTTCCCATGCGACACAGGACGGGCCGAACCCTCGCTGCGGCGGGCCTCGCCTCGCTGCTGGTCATGGCCGCGCCGGCGGCCAATGCCGCGTCGCCCGCATCGGACTGGCGCGGCTGGCTGTCCGACGGCGCGGGCGGGCTGCGCGACGGGGCGGAGCGCGCGATCATCCTTGGCGGCGCCCTGCTGTACCAGAACCGGCACACGGTGGCGGGGCTGACGCTCGGCTGTCTGGCCGGCGGGGCGGTGGGGGCGACGGGCGCCGTCGCGGCGGGTGCGGCGACCGGCGGGGCCGCCCTGCCGGCGACCGGCCCGGCCGCGGCGCTGGGCTGCGCCCTGGGCGCTGCGGCGGGCGGCGCGATGGGCCGCCCGCTCGACCAGCCGATGGATTAGCTGCCGCCACCCTGCGTTGGGGAACCATCGCCGGCACCTTCAGTTTGCCTACGAATGGTGAGCGGTGCCGACCCTCACCCATCGCAGCACGGAGGACGGCGCATGGCGTGGCAGATCCCTCTCGATTCCGCGGGGCGGGCCGACGATCCGGAGCGGGACCGGGCGCGCGACGACGGCACGCACGAGATCGCCCCCGATCTGGCCTACCGGCGGCTCGCCATCGTCAACGTGGTCTTCGTCGGTGCGCCGGGGTCCGGCGACCGGCGCAACAGCGACCGACCCGGCAATGACCGTCAATGGGTGCTGATCGACGCCGGCGTGATGGGCACGGCGGGTCTCATCGCCAAGGCGGCGGAGGAGCGGTTCGGGCCGGACTCGCGGCCCGCGGCCATCGTGATGACCCACGGGCATTTCGACCATGTCGGCGCCCTTGAGGAACTGGCCGAGCGCTGGGACGCGCCGGTCTACGCCCATGGGCTGGAGCACCCCTATCTCGACGGCAGCGCGTCCTACCCGCCGCCCGATCCGTCGGTCGGTGGCGGTCTGATGTCCCTGATGGCGCCGCTCTACCCCCGCGGACCGGTGAATGTGGGCGGCCGGTTGCGCCGCCTTCCGGAGGACGGCAGCGTGCCGGGCATGCCGGGATGGCGCTGGCTCGCGACGCCGGGGCACAGCCCCGGACACGTCTCCTTCTGGCGTGCGGCGGACCGCAGCCTCATCGCGGGCGACGCCTTCATCACGACACGCCAGGAATCCGCCTACGCCGTGGCCGTGCAGGACCCGGAGATGCACGGCCCGCCCATGTACTACACGACGGATTGGCAGAAGGCGGGGGACTCTGTGGTTGTGTTGGCTGGGTTGGAGCCCGACCGTGTGGTCACCGGCCACGGTCCCGCCATGCGGGGCGGCGGCATGCGGGCGGCGCTCCATGAGCTTGCCCGCGATTTCGACCGGATCGCCGTACCGGACCACGGGACCTACGTCGACGCCCCCGCTCGCGCCGAGGACGGCAGCGCCTACCGGCCGCCCTGATCCGTCGGTCCGCTCACCCTTTCCAGAAGGGCTTGTCCATCTCCTCGCGCGCCGCCGCCTCGTCGAAGCCGAGGTCGGCCCAGAGATGCGCGTCCATGCGGGCCAGGGCACGGCGCAGCGCCCGCCGCTCCCGCCAGCCGGTCAGGCGGGCGAGCCAGGAGCCGGCGGTGGGGTCGGCGGTCGCTCCGCTGCGCCGCTTGTCGTGCGTTCCGCTCATGCTCGTCATGCGGCCCTCCCGCCGGTCGGTCATTCCTCGAAGCCGGAAAATCGCGCGTCGGTGCGTGGACGACAAACCATGCTTTCTCATAAGATGGATGAGCGAAAGTCATCCATGGAGCATCCGATGCGGCGCGCCCTGCCGCCCCTTCACGCCCTGCGCGCCTTCGAGGCGGCGGCCCGCCACGAGAGTTTCTCCAAGGCGGCGGACGAGCTGTGCGTGACGCAGGGCGCGGTCAGCCGGCAGATCATGGGGCTGGAGGAGTGGTTGGGCGTGCCGCTGTTCCGGCGGCTGACCCGCCGGGTCGAGCTGACCGACGACGGGCGCGCCCTGCTGCCGGTGCTGTCGGAGTCCTTCGACCGGATCGCCGGCACGGCGGCGCGGCTGGCGGCGCGGGGGCGGGACCTGCGGATCAGGGTGGCCTTCTCCTTCGGCATCCGCTGGCTGATGCCGCGGCTGGTCCGCTTCCAGGCGCGCCACCCCGACGTGCAGGTGCGGGTGACCGTCGCCTGGACCAGCGGGCTTGAGTTCGACCCGCAGGAGTTCGACGCCGCCATCCCCTATTGCCGGGAGGTGCCGCCCGGCGTCTCCGCCGTGGAGGTGCTGCCGGAACGCCTGACGGTGGTCTGCCCGCCGGCTCTGGCGGAGCGGCTGCGGGTGCCGATGGACCTCGGCGCCATCCCGCTGCTGCACGGCTGTTCGGAGGGGCAGGACTGGCGGGCCTGGCTGGCCGCGGCGGGGCTGCCCTTCTTCGAGGCGCTGCGCCAGGGCGCGGTGTTCGACGCCATGGACCCGGCGATGCAGGCCGCCGCCGCCGGCATGGGCGCCACCGTCGCCGACCGCATGCTGTGCGCCGAGGATGTGGCGGCCGGGCGGCTCGTCCTGCCCTTCCCGGAGATCGAGGCGTCGTCCGGCAGCTATTGGTTCGTCTGCCCGGAGGGGATGCAGGATCGTCCGGCCGTCGCCGCCTTCCGCGGCTGGCTGTTGGAGGAGGCGCGCGATGGGACAATGCAACAAAGCGCTGCGGCGTCTGTTTCCCCGGTTTGAGCCGAAACCTTGACCGGGGGAGCGCCGCCATGGGAGCGCAGGGAGAGCCGCGCCGGGAACTCGACGAGGACACCATCGCCTTCGCCGGCAAGCTGTTCCACTGGGCGCGCTCCGGCGGCACCGCAGAGCTGACGGAACTGCTGGAGATGGGCCTGCCGGCCAACCTGCGCAACGACAAGGGCGACAGCCTGCTGATGCTGGCCAGCTACCACGGCCACGCCGAGCTGGCCCGCAACCTGATGCGCCACGGCGCCGATCCGGAGCTGGCGAACGACCGCGGGCAGACCCCGCTGGCCGCCGCCGCCTTCAAGGGGGATGAGGCGGTGCTGCGGGTTCTGCTGGAGGAAGGCGCCGCCGTGGACGGCTGCGGGCCGGACGGGCGGACGGCGCTGATGACCGCCGCCATGTTCGACCGTGTCGCGATGGTGGAGTTCCTGCTGGCCCGCGGCGCCGATCCCGACGCACGGGACGCCCGCGGCCTGACCGCCCGTGAGGCGGCGCTCGCCATGGGCGCCGCCAACGCCGCCGCCCGTCTGACGCTTGGCGGACAGCCCGTTTAGCGGGGCGGCCCCATGTCCATCAGCTTGCGGCGCCCCTCGGGCGACAGTTGGCCGAGCACCTCGATCACGCGGCTGTCCATCCGGCCGCGCAATTCGGCCTCCGTCGCGTGGGCCTGTTCGAGCGAAAGGCGCAGGCCGTCCGGGTCAAAGATTGGGGCTTTTATGCTCTCGCGAATCTGGTGGCGCATCGCCTCCATGTTCTGATGCATGCGCTCGATCGACGTGCGCTCCGCCTCGTAGCCGCGCCGCAGGATCGCCGCGTCGGCAGGCGACAGCGCGCGCTCCGCCCGTTCGACGAAGCGTGCGATTCCCTGGCCGGGATCGGGCGGCGGCGGTGGGGGCATGAGGTGCAGCGCCTGCGCGGCCAGGATGCCGCCCAACAGCATGTTCATGCCGAGCGAGCCGACCAGCAGGTACCAGGGCCAGCGGCGCGGGGCGGCTGGACCGGCGATGGGACGGCTCATCGGATCGCCCCCAGATAGCTGCTGTTCACCACCACCTCCGCGTAACCGTTCGCCTGGGCGCTCTGCACCGGCAGGACTCCCTGGGCGGCGGCAAGGAATCCCGTCATCCCCATGACCGCGAGGAATCCCGCGGCCGGCCAGAAGCGGATGGGCGGTGCCGACAGGGTCCAGGGAGCGGGGGCACGCTCCACCGGCGGCGCGTCAAGCCGCGCGGCGATGCCGTCCATCACCCGCCGCACGCTGTCCTCGTCCACCGCCGGAGCGGCGCGGTCGAGCAGGGCGTCCAGCACCGCGGCGTCGGCCAGGATGGCCCGTGCCTCGGCGGAGTCTTCAAGAAGGGTCAGGGCATCGACGCCGTCCGTCGCAGGCCAGCGGTCGATGTCGCCGCCGTAGAGGTCGGCGAAGCGCTTAAACTCTTTGAGTGTCATTTCTCGTCGCCGTCCTTCTGACGGATCAGGGAGTTGAGACGGGTGCGGACCATACGCCGCGCCCGGACCAGCAGGCTTTCCATGGCCGAAACCGAGACCTTCAGAACCTCCGATGCTTCCGCGCAGCTCATCTCCTGGTAGTAGCACAGGCTGAGCGCCGCCCGCTGCCGATCCGGCAAGGCGGCGATCGCCGCGTCGACCGCCGCACCGAGCTGGCGCTCCGCCAGCAGCCCGTCGGCGCCGATGGCCGGGTCGGCCACCTCCACCGCGTCGTCCAAGGGCTGGAAGCTCCTGCGTCGGCGGTAGTCGATCGAGCGGTTGACGACGATCCGGTAAAGCCACGTGGAGAAGCGGGTGCCGTCGCCGCGCCAGCGGTCGGCGTGCGTCCAGATCTGCAGGAAGGCGTCCTGCACGACCTCCTCCGCGTCGCTCGCGTTGCCGACCACCCGGTGGGCGAGCGCGAGGCTCCGGCGCAGGTGACGGCGGGTCAGCCGGTCGAAGGCCGCCCGGTTCCCCGCGGCCGTTTCGGCCATCAGCGATTCGTCGTCATCCTCGTCGATCACCGCCACGCGGCCATCCTCTGCTCCTTCCCGGGCCCTGGCCTGAATCCGGGGCCGTCCGGCCGGCTCCAGGAACCCTGCTGGTGGTGATACGCGGGCGCTTGGGACCTCCTGCGCGGTCCGGAGCGAAAATTTGCGGCCGGTCGATCCCGGCGACGCCAAGGCATTCGTACCCGCGGCCGCGTGGGCGCGCTACACTGCGCGTCCCGAAACACCGTCCCCCCAATCCCGTCAGCGGGCCAGACACACGGACCGTCATGAGCGCCAGCCGCGATTCTTCCCCCGCCACGCTCCAGAAGACGCTGACGCAGGCCGTCGCCCACCACCAGAACGGACGGCTGGTAGAGGCGCGGCCCCTCTACGAGCGGGTGCTGCGCCAGATGCCGGAGCAGAGCGACGCGCTGCATCTGCTGGGCCTGCTGACGGCGCAGACCGGCGATCCGGAATCCGGGATCGCGCTGATCCGCAAGGCGGTGGCGCAGGACGGCGCCCAGCCGGTCTTCCGCCTCAACCTGGGCCGGGTGCTGGAGGCTGTCGGGCGCTGGGCGGATGCCGCGGATGCCTACGGCCACGCCGCCCGCCTCGCCCCGCTGGTCCCCGACCATCACCGGCTGGAGGCCGCCGCCCAAACCAAGCTGGGCCGTGCGGAGGCCGCAGCACGAGCCTTCCGCCGCCTGCTGGCGCTGGCGCCGGAAGACGGCGAGGCCGTAAACGCGTTGGCCGACGCGCTGTATGATCTGGGGCGGCCCGGCTTGGCGGCGGACTGGTACGGGCGGGCATCGGCGCTTGCCCCCGGCGAGGTGCTGGCGGTCTACAACCAGGGGGCGGCGCTGCGCGATGCCGTGCGTCCGCGCGACGCGCTCGCCGCCTTCCGCCGCGCCGCCGCCCTGGCGCCGCTGCTGGTCCAGGCGCAGGAGCAGGTGACCGGCCTATGCCACGCGCTGGGCGACATGGGCGGCACGGTCGAGGCCGGGCGCCGGCTGATGGCGCTGGAGCCGGGCCACGGCGAAGGCGCGAAGATCCTGGGCGCGGCGCTGGCCGCAGCGGGGCCGTGGCGCGAGGGGGCGGCGTGGCTGGAGCGGGCGGCGGTGCTGGCTCCGGCTCCCGACGCTCTATTGGTGCTCGGCAACCTCTGGCAGGAGCGGGGGCATCCCGCGGCGGCGCCGCGCTGCTACCGGCGCGCCCTGGCGCTCGCCCCGGGCTCCGCGACGGCGCTGACCGGGCTGGGCATGGCGCTGTCGGCCCTGGGTGCGATGGAGGAAGCCATGATCGCTGCCCGCCGCGCCGTCCGCGCCGACCCGGAGGAGGCCGGCCATGCCCTCAACGCCGGGGCCGTCCAGCACCGGGCAAAGCGTCCCGAGGAAGCGCGGGCGTGGTTCCGCCGCGCGCTGGCCCTGCAGCCCGACGGCGCGGCCGGCTGGACCAACCTCGGATCCCACGCCATCGACGCGGGCGCCTTCGACGACGCGCTGACCCTGCTGCGGCGGGCGCTGACCCTGCGCACGGCGGAGCGGGAGGCGCTGGCCAGCTCCAACCTGGGCGTCGCCCTGATGGCGCTGGGCCGCCACGGCGAGGCGGTGGCCGCCCTGCGCGCCGCCCTGGACCGCGCGCCGCAGGACGCGGAGGTGCGTTCCAACCTGCTGTTCTGCCTGTGCTTCGCCGAAGAGGCCGACCTCGGCGCAGTGTTCGACGAGCACCGGCGGTTCGAGCGCGCCGTGATGCCGTTGCCGCCCGCCGTTCCGCGCTTCGACGCGGTGAATCGCAACCCGGAGCGCCGCCTGCGCGTCGGCTACCTGTCGCCGGATTTCCAGCGCTACCCGGGGCCGGGCTATCACTTCCTGCTGCCGCTGATCGAGCGCCACGACCGGTCGGCGGTGGAGGTGACCTGCTATTACGCCGACCTGCCGAAGGACGCGGCGACGGACCGCTTCGCGGCGCTGGCCGACCGCTGGCGCCCCGTCGCGGCCCTGCCGGACGGCGAGTTGGAGCGGCTGATCCGGGCGGACGGCATCGACGTGCTGGTGGACTGCGGCGGGCACATGTCGCGCAACCGCATGCCGCTGTTCATCCGCCGCCCGGCGCCGGTCCAGGTCAGCCTGCCGCTCTACCCGAACACGACGGGGCTGACGGCCATGGACTACCAGTTCTCCGACCACCGCTTCGCCGCGGCGAACGCCGACGCCCTGCACACCGAGACGCTGATCCGCCTGCCGGGAAGCGTGCTGTGCTACCGCCCTGCGGAGTCCGCTGTGACACCGCCGGACCGTCCGCCGGTGGAGATGGCGGGGGTGTTCACCTTCGGCTCCTTCAACAACCTGACCAAGCTGAACGCCTCGACGCTGGCGCTGTGGGGGCGGGTGCTGGCGGCGGTGCCGGAGGCGCGGCTGATGCTGAAATGGCGGGGGCTGTCCGGCGGCGGGGTGGCGCGGCGGGTGCTGGACGCCTTCGCCGCCCATGGGGTTGAGGAGTCGCGGCTGCTGCTGCGCGGCACCGCCCCGGACCCCTACGAGGATTACCGGCTGCTCGATTGCGCGCTGGACCCCGTCTTCGCCAACGGCGGCACGACGACCTGCGACGCGCTGTGGATGGGGGTTCCCGTGCTGTCCATCGCCGGGGAGGCGATGATCTCCCGCTGGGGCGCCACCATGCTCGGCAGCGTCGGGCTGGGCGGGCTGGTGGTGGAGCGCGAGGACGATTACGTGGCGCTCGCCGTCCGGCTGGCCACCGACCGCGCCTTCCTGGCGGCGCAGCGCGCGGGCTTGCGCGAGCGGATGGCGCGCTCCCCCCTGATGGACGAGGCGGGGTACGTCCGGGCGGTCGAAGCCGGCTACCGCTTGGCGTGGCGGCGCTGGTGCGCCGGCCTGCCGCCCGCCCGCATCGACATGAGCCCGGCATGACGGACGCCGTGTTCGACCTTTCGTCCGCCCGGCGCATCCTGGTGGTCAAGCTGGACGAGGCGGGCGACTTCGTGCTCGCCACACCCTTCCTGCGCGGGCTGCGGGCTTCGGCGCCGCAGGCGCGCATCCTGCTCGCGGTGCGCCCCGCCGTCGCCGACCTCGCCGAGACCTGCCCGCACGTCGACGCGGTGGTGGCGCCGCAGCCGAAGCCGGGCGGAGGCATCGACCTGCGCGGCGTCACGCCGGGCAGTGCGGCGGCCTTCGCGGAGGCGTTCCGCGCCGGCTTCGACCTGACGCTGGTCCCCCGCTACGATTTCGACCGCCACGGCGCCACGGCGCTCGCCGCGAACAGCCGCGCCCGCGCCGTTGTCGGATTCTCCGAGGCGGTCACGCCCTGGAAGGCGTCGGGCAACGCCGGCTTCGACCGCGCCTACACCCACCGGCTGACGCCCCCGCCGGGACGCCACGAGGTGGAGCAGACCCTCGCCCTGCTGCGCTTCGCCGGCGGAGAACCGGACGGCGACGGGGTGGAACTGCGCCTGACCGCGGAGGACCGGGCGGAGGCGGTCCGCCTGCTGGCCGATGCGGTGGGGGAGCGGATCATCGCCGTGGCGCCGGGGGCCGCCGCTGCCCGCCGCGAATACCCGCCGGAGCGGCTGGCGGCGGTGGTCGCCGTGGTGGCGGTCGCGCTCGGCGCGCGGGTGGCGGTTCTCGGCACGGAGCTGGAGCGGGCGGCGGGCCAACGGATCGCCGTGGCCCTGCCGGGGCGGGTGACCGACCTGACCGGGCGGACCGGCCTGCGCTTGGCGGCGGCGGTGATCGAGCGGGCGGCGGGGCTGATCGCCATGGATTCCGCTCCGGCCCATCTCGGGGCCGCCATGGGCGTGCCGGTTGCCGTCTTCTCCTGCCATCCGGAGGGCGGGGACCCCAACCACTTCCACGCGCCGGAGCGCTTCCGCCCCTGGTGCGCGCGGGCGCTGGTGCTGCGGCCCGCGGCGGCGCTTCCGCCTTGTCCACCGGAAAGCTGCACGGCGGCGGAGGCGCATTGCATCGCCTCGATCCCGCCGGAGCAGGCGGCGGCGCGCATTCTCGCCCTGTTCGGCGAGAGCGGCGGGGCGTCGCCGTGATTCGTCCCGCCCCTCGGTCCCTGTGGCCGATGGGCAACCTTTGACGGCGCCGGCTCGGCGAAGCCCTTTTGGAGTGCCGCTTTCCGGCCTGTGGCAGGGCTGCATCACCCCCCGATATTTCGCGATACGGAAGCCACGCCCCTGGCACGAACGCCCTCGGAAACCGTATCTTATATGCATTGCAACATCAGCCGGTCCGTGAGGGATCATGAAGTCGTTCTTGTCCTCGCTTCAGCGGGATTGGGCGTCCTGGAGCCCGGTCGAGCGTTTCGTCGCCGTCGGCTTCGTCACGGCGGCTCCGGTCGCGTCTCTGACTTTCCTGCTCACCCTCTGACCGGCCCTGAATCCGGCGCTGTCCTTGATCGGCGCCCGAAGCCACACGCACGCTTCCCTTGGCCCCGTCCTGCATCCGGTGCGATACAGGAGAGAGAAGGAACGGACAAACCGTTCCGGCAGGAGAGGGATGACGAATCATGGGCGATAAGGTTGCCATCATCACCGCGGGCGGCAGCGGCATGGGGGCCGCGGCGGCGCGGCGCCTCGCAGCGGACGGATTCAACATCGCGGTGCTGTCCTCCTCCGGCAAGGGCGAAGCCCTGGCCGAGGAGCTGGGCGGGATCGGCGTGACCGGCTCGAACCAGTCCGCCGAGGACCTGGAGCGTCTGGTGACCCAAACGATGGAGCGCTGGGGCCGCATCGACGCGCTGGTGAACAGCGCCGGCCACGGCCCGCGGAAAGGCCTGCTGGAACTGACCGACGAGGACTGGCACAAGGGGATCGAGGTCTATTTCCTGAACGTCGTCCGGGCGGTCCGGCTGGTGACCCCGGTCATGGTCGGGCAGAAGGGCGGGACGATCATCAACATCTCGACCGCCTGGGCCTTCGAGCCGAGCCCGATGTTCCCGACCTCCGCCGTCGCTCGGGCCGGGCTGGCCTCCTTCACCAAGCTGTTCGCCGACCAGTACGCCGCCGACAACGTGCGGATGAACAACGTGCTGCCCGGCTGGATCGACAGCCTGCCGGCGACGGAGGAGCGGCGCCAGGGCGTGCCGATGGCCCGCTACGGCAAGAGCGAGGAGATCGCGGCGACCGTCGCCTTCCTCGCCTCCGACGGGGCCGGCTACATCACCGGACAGAACATCCGGGTGGACGGCGGCCTCATGCGGTCGGTCTGAGCACACAAAAAAACGGTGCGGGTGGCGCCCCTTCCGGAACGCCGCCCGCACCGCGAGGTGAAGCGAGGGGGATCGCCTCAGCTCTTGTTGCCGACGATGGCCTGATACTGCTTCCAGACCTCAGGGTAGCGCCGGACATAGTCCTGGTTGACCTTGTTGGCGATCTCGCGGAACTTCGCCTGCTCGGCCTCGGGGGCCACGGCCAGACGCCCGCCCTGGGCGATCATCTGGTCCATGGTCTTCTTGTCGGCGTCGATGGCGCGCTGCCACTGCTTGGCGATGATCTCGTTGGTGGTCGTCTCCACCACCTGGCGCAGATCGTCGGGCAGGCCCTTCATCCACTTGTCGTCAACCAGGACGGAGTAGGTGAGCAGGCTCATGCCCGGCACCAGCGAGGCGACCTTGGCGGCGTTGGTGCCGACCATCTCCCAGCCGCCGGCGGAGGTGTAGATGCCGTCGATGGCCCCCTGCATCAGCGCAGCCGCCATTTCGGAGGCGGGCATCGACACCGGGCTGGCCCCGAAGTCGCGCATCAGAAGCTGCAGGACGCGGCCGCCGGTCAGGCGGATCTTGCTGCCCTTCAGGTCGCCGACGGAGTCGACCTCCTTGTCCTTGAAGAGGAAGATCAGGTCGGCGGTGCGCATCAGCCCCATGACGCGGATGCCCTTGTCGGACACCAGCCCGGACAGCAGCTTGGAGACCTCCTGCGCGGTTTCCGGCTTGGACATCGCGGCGTCGGTGACGGCGAAGGGCAGGTTCACCACGCCGTACTGCGGGGCGATGCTCTCAAGCTGCACGCTGACCGGCCAGACCATGTGCACGGCGCCCGACCCGAGGGCGGCGACGGCGTCCTTGTCCTTGTAGAGCGTGCCGGAATGGAAGACCTTCGGCTTGATGCGGCCTTGCGAGCGCTCCTCGATGAGGGCCGCATACTCGTCCATCATCTTGGCGGTCCAGTGGGACGTCGCGATCTCGTCCGTCATCACCATCTCGACCGGCGCCGCCTGCGCGCGGGCCTGGCCCGGCGTCCCGGCGGCCAGCCCGGCCACGGTCATGCCGACCAGCAGCGTCTTCGCCCAGAACGGCCTGAACAGTGACGGATTGAACATCGGCTTCCCTCCCATGATTGCGTTCGGACGCTTCTGGCCCGCTTGTCCGAACGATCATAGGGGAAAACTGTGCGGTACGCCAACATTATTGTACGGACAACTCGGCGCGATGAGCTGATCCCGCGCCGCCCTTAAGTTTTGCGGCGCGACCAGAACAGGACGGCCGCCGCCCCGGCCAGCGGGAAGGCCATCATCAGGGCGAAGGTCTCGCCATAGCTGCCGACGGTGTTGAACAGGGTGGCGAACAGCGCCGGCCCGACGACCACTCCGGAGAAGGTGAACATCAAGGCGCCGCCCGTCGCCGTGCTGGCCGTGCCCTTCGGCGCGACCCGCGCCACCTCCGCCAGGAACACGCCGTTCCAGCCGATGGCGGCGACGCCGAACACCGTCAGTACGCCGATCACCGCGGGCACCGGCCAACTCGGCCCCAGGCCGGCGGTGGCCAGGGCGGAGGCGGCGGACAGCCCGCCGATGCCGCCCAGCACCGCCACGCCGGAGCGCAGCCGGTCGGCCAGCAGCCCCCAGCCGATTCGCGCGGCCGCCCCCGCCGCCTGCATCACCGACACGGCCAGCCCGGCGGACACGATGGACCAGTGCAGATCGTGCACCAGCATGTTCACCGTGAAGGCCATCAGCGACAGCTGGATTGCCGAGAAGAAGAAGCCCATCAGGGCGAAGCCGCGCAGCGCCGGCACCCGCCAGACCAGCCTCGGCCCCTCCATCAGGTTGCCGCGAATCGGCAGGCCGGGGCTGCGGTCGTCGTCCCACACCCGGCGGCCCGGCGCGAAGATGACCAGCAGCAGGGCGAACATGGCGGCCACCGCCAGCGCCGCTCCCCGCCAGCCGGCGATCTCGCCGATCCCCGGCAGGGTGAGCCCGGCCAGCACGCCGGCCAGCGGCACGCCGGTCTGCTTCAGCGAGAAGACCAGATTGCGCCGGGCCGGCGGGGTGAAGCGGTTCAGCAGGTGGGAGGAGGAGGGGTTGACCAGCCCGTAGCCGATGCCGAGCAGCACCGACGCCAGCGCCGCGACCCACAAATAGCCGGTGGCGAGTCCCAGGCAACCGATCAGCCCCAGCGCCAGCGCCAGGACGCCCACCGTCCCGGCGCCCCAGCGGCGGACCACCAGCCCGGCGAAGGCCGACACCAGGGCGGCGGCGCTGTAGATGACGCTGATCTGGTAGCCGACCGCCTCCGACCCCACCCCCAGCGAGGCCGCGGCCAGCGGGGCGACCGTCGCCAGCGTCAGGACCGACAGGGTGGCGACGGTCTGGACGCTGGTCACCTCCGCCAGCAGGAGGGGAAAGGGGGCGGGCGGGGTTTCTTGCGTGGTCATGGGAGTCCGGACAAGTGGCGATGGCGCGGGGCGCATGAACGGGCAATCCCTGGCTACAGCATTCCGGCGCGGCGGGCCAATGCCAGGATTCGATGGGACCCCAGCACCAGGGGCCGCTCGACCAGCTTGCCGTCCAGAACGCAGACCCCGCCGCCCGCGGCCTCGAAGGCGGCCAGGACCCGCCCGGCGCGGAGGACCGCCTCCGGCGACGGGGTGTAGGCGTCGTGAATGGCGGCGATCTGCTTGGGGTGGATGGCCGAGCGCGCGGTGAAGCCGTGCAGGACGCTGCGCGCCAGCTCCTGGCGGTAGCCCTCCTCATCGTCCAGCGCGATCCACGGCATGTCCAGCGCGTCCAGCCCGAAGCGGGCGGCGGCGTGCACGATCCGGGTGCGGGCCTGTACCAGCGGCTCCCAGGACAGCGGCACGCGCAGCTCCGCCGACAGGTCGCCCCCGCCGAACATCAGGAAGGACAGGCGGGGGGAGGCCGCGGCGATCGCCATGACGTTCTCCAGCCCGTCGGCGCTCTCGATCAGCGCGCCGAGCGCGCCGGGCAGGCCGCGCTCGTCGAGAAGCCCGGCGGCCAGCCGGACGTCCTCGGCCCCGTCCACCTTCGGCAGCAGGATTCCCGCCCAGCGCGGCGCCGCGCCGTCCGGAAGATCGGTCAGGGCGAGGATGTCGAGAAGGCCGGTGCGGCTGCGCACCGAATTGGTTCGGACGAAAACCGCCGGGCCGCCCGCGCCGTCATGTTCCCGCAGGAAGGCACCGACGGCGGCGCGGGCGCTGTCCTTGTCGCCGGGGGCCACCGCGTCCTCCAGATCGATGATGATCGCGTCGGCGCCGGCCCCCAGGGCCTTGGCGAAACGGTCCGGGCGGGCGCCGGGAACAAACAGGTAGGAGCGGCGGACCGGCGATTCCGGCGCCGTTGCTGCGTTCTGCGGATTGTTGGACATGAAAACGCTTTCCAAGGGTGAGGGGGCGTGTTATTTGTACGTACAACATGCTATCACACGCGCTGAACATGTCACCTTGAAATGATCGGCGCCCCGCAATCATCCCTCCGATCCGCAGACAAGAGACGCCCGCCCATGCCCGATGTTCAGGAACCGCGGACCATCGTCGCCGACCTTGGCCGCTACCTTGAGGATTTCACCGTCGGCGATGTCTATGAGCACCGCCCCGGCCGGACCATCACCGAAGCGGACAACATCCAGTTCAGCCTGCTGACGATGAACCGCCACCCCATGCACTGCGACCACGCCTTCGCCGAGAAGTCGGAGTTCGGCAAGCCGCTGGTCAACAGCGGCCTGACGCTGGCCATGGTGCTGGGCATGACGGTGGACGACGTCTCCTACAAGTCCGTCGCCAACCTCGGCTGGAAGGAGATCAAGCTGGTCGCCCCGGTCTTCCCCGGCGACACGATCTACGCGCGCTCCAAGGTGCTGGACGTCCGCGAATCCAAGAAGCGCCCGACCCAGGGCATCGTGACCACCTACACCGAGGGCTACAAGGCCGACGGCACGGTCTTCGTGACCTTCGAGCGGGCCAGCCTCGTCCCCAAGCGGGGCCACGGCATCGGCGATTGATCCGCACAATCCGGAACCGACAGATGGCCTGAAAAGAACAAAAGGGAGGAACCATGCCCGCCACCGATCCGACCACCACATCCATCGCCAACACGCTGGCGGCCTTCGTCGCCGATACCCCCGACGACGCCATCCCGGCGGAGGTCCGCACCCGCGCGCCGCACCATATGCTGGACGCCGTGGGCATCGCGCTCGCCTCGACGCG
This sequence comes from Azospirillum sp. UENF 211521, assembly GCF_058780535.1. Classification (NCBI taxonomy): domain Bacteria; kingdom Pseudomonadati; phylum Pseudomonadota; class Alphaproteobacteria; order Rhodospirillales; family Azospirillaceae; genus Azospirillum; species Azospirillum sp. UENF 211521. The sequence continues at coordinate 1,776,226 of NZ_JBSNCF010000001.1, read as the reverse complement.
TTACGACTTCGCCCACAAGACGCTGACCGCCCTGCGCGGGCTGGCGGGGGAGGGGCCGGTGCCGGTGATCGGCATGCCCGCCTCGCTGCCCGCCCGCGACGCGGCGACGGTCAACGGGCTGCTCTGCCACGGCCTCGACTACGACGACACCCACATCGGCGGCGTCATCCACCCGACCGCCAGCGTGATGCCCGCCGTCCTGTCGGCGGCGGCGATGACCGGGGCGGACGGCCGTTCCGTGGTCACCGCCTACGTGCTGGGCGTCGAGGTGGCGGCCCGGCTCGGCGCGGTGGCGCGCGGCGGCTTCCACCAGGTGGGCTTCCACCCGACGGGCATGATCGGCGTGTTCGGCTGCGCGTTGGCCGCCGGCCGTCTGCTCGGCCTGACCCGCGCGCAGCTGGCCGCCGCCCAGGGCATCGCCCTGTCGATGGCGAGCGGCAGCCTGGAGTTCCTGGAGGACGGCGCCTGGAACAAGCGCCTGCATCCCGGCTGGGCGGCGGCGGCGGGCATCACCGCGGCGGCGCTGGCCCGCGAGGGCTTCACCGGCGTCACCCGCCCCTACGAGGGCCGCTTCGGCCTGTTCAACGCCTATCTCGGCAAGGAGGCCGGTCGCGCGGAACTCGGCATCGCCACCGCCGGCCTCGGCGAGACGTGGGAGCTGATGGCGACGGCGATCAAGCCCTACCCGGCCTGCCACTTCACCCACGCCTGCGTCGACGCCGCCCTGGAGCTGCGCCGCGACGGCCTCGACCTCGCGCGCATCCGCCGCATCGAGGCGCTGGTGCCCGAGCAGGTGGTCAAGACCGTCTGCGAGCCGGAGGCCAACAAGAAGCGGCCCTCCAACTCCTACGACGCGCAGTTCAGCGTGCCCTTCTTGGTCGCCGCAGCGTTGGTGCGCGGGCGCCTGACCCTGGCGGAGCTGGAGAACGACGCGCTGGGCGACGCGGCGATCCTCGACATCGCGTCGAAGGTGTCTTACCGCCACGACCCGGACTCGCCCTTCCCCAAAGCCTATTCGGGCGAGCTGGTCATCACGCTCGACGACGGGCGGGAGCTGCGCCACCGCGAGCACATCAACCGCGGCGCCGCCGACCGCCCGCTGTCCAACGCCGAGATCGTGGACAAGTACCGCGGCAACGCCGCCATGACCGTGAACGAGACCACCGCGGCGCGCATCGCCGACGCCGTCCTCGGCCTCGACGCCAGCCCGCGCGCGGCGGACTCGCTGTCCGTCCTGTCGCCGTCCGTCCGCTGACCATCCATTCCGGGAAACACGCCATGAGCGACACCACTACCAGCATGACCGACGCGGAACGCGACGAGCAGGAGCGCCTGATCCTCGACAGCGTGGACCGCTTCCTCGACCGCCACGTCCGGCCGGTCGCCCTGAAGCTGGAGCATGACGACGCCTACCCCGACGAGATCGTCGAGCGGATGAAGGAGCTGGGCCTGTTCGGGGCGACGATCCCCGAGGAATACGGCGGGCTCGGCCTGCGCCCCTCCACCTACGCCAAGATGATCGAGCGCATCTCGTCGGTGTGGATGTCGCTGTCCGGCATCATCAACTCGCACCTCATCATGGCCTTCATCGTTACCAAGACGGGGACGGAGGAGCAGAAGGCCGCCTTCCTGCCGCGCTTCGCCACCGGCGAGCTGCGCGGTGGCCTCGCTCTGACGGAGCCGGACTGCGGCACCGACCTGCAGGCCATCCGCACGGTGGCCAAGCGCGACGGCGACGATTACGTCATCAACGGCTCGAAGACCTGGATCACCAACGGCATCCAGGGAAGCTGCTTCGCCCTGCTGGTCAAGACCGATCCGACGGCGCAGCCCCGCCACAAGGGCATGACGATGTTCCTGGCCGAGAAGGGGCCGGGCTTCAAGGTCAGCCGCAAGCTGGAGAAGCTGGGCTACAAGGGCATCGATTCCGCCGAGCTGGTCTTCGAGGACTACCGCGTCCCGGCCGACCGGCTGATCGGCGGGGTCGAGGGCCGCGGCATGGCCTGCGCCATCTCCGGCCTGGAGCTGGGCCGGGTCAACGTGGCGGCGCGCGGCGTCGGCGTCGCCCAGGCGGCGCTGGACGAATCCGTGAAGTACAGCCAGCAGCGCAAGACCTTCGGCAAGCCGATCCACGAGCATCAGGCCGTGGCGATGAAGCTGGCCGACATGGCGACCCGCGTCTCCGCGGCGCGGCTGCTCGTCCAGCAGGCGGCTAGGGCGCTCGACCGCGGCGAGCGCTGCGACTACGAGGCCGGCATGGCCAAGCTCTTCGCCTCCGAAGCGGCGGTGGAGAATTCCCTGGACGCCATGCGCATCCACGGCGGCTACGGCTATTCCAAGGAGTTCGTGGTGGAGCGGCTCTACCGCGACGCCCCCCTGCTGTGCATCGGCGAGGGCACCAACGAGATCCAGCGCATCATCATCGCCAAGCGGCTGATCGAGCAGAATCCGGTGTGAGGACAAAAGCCCTCCCCTGCGAAGCGGGGGAGGGTTGGGTGGGGGCCCAGTGCAACCACGTCCACACTCCACACCCCGCACACCCCCATCAGGGAGACACCGCGTGCTACCCCTCGAAGGCGTCACCGTCATCGCCGTGGAGCAATACGGCGCCGGCCCGTTCGGCACCATGCTGCTGGCCGATCTCGGGGCCGAAGTCATCAAGGTCGAGAATCCCGCCGAAGGCGGCGAGGTCGGCCGGCATGTCGGCCCCCATTTCTTCGGCCCCGGCAACAGCCACTTCTACCAGTCCTTCAACCGCAACAAGCGCAGCATCACCCTCAACCTGAAGCACCCCGAGGGCATGGCGGTGCTGCACGAGCTGGTGCGCCACGCCGACGCCGTGCTGGACAACCTGCGCGGCGACCTGCCGGACAAGCTCGGCCTGACCTACGAGCATCTGAAGGCGGTCAACCCGAAGATCGTCTGCGCCCACCTGTCCGCCTACGGGCGCACGGGGCCGCGGCGGGCCTGGCCGGGCTACGACTATCTGATGCAGGCGGAGGCCGGCTACCTGTCGGTGACCGGCGAGCCGGACGGCCCGCCCGCCCGCTTCGGCATGTCGGTGGTCGACATGATGACCGGCCTGATGACCGCCTTCGGCCTCGTCTCCGGCGTGGTCGGGGCGCGGGCCAGCGGCAAGGGCTCGGATGTGGATGTCAGCCTGTTCGACACGGCGCTGCACAACATGACCTACCTCGCCACCTGGTACCTCAACGGCGGCCACAACCAGGGGCGGGAGCCGCGCTCCGCGCACCCCTCCCTGACCCCGTCGCAGCTCTACCGGACACGCGACGGCTGGCTGTTCGTGATGTGCAACAAGGAGAAGTTCTGGCCGGTCTTCTGCGACAAGATCGGCAAGCCGGAATGGGGCGACGACCCGCGCTTCCGCAGCTTCAAGGACCGGCTCGCCAACCGCGAGCTGCTCACCGTCCTTCTGGACGAGGTGCTCGGCCAGCGCGACACGGCGGAGTGGGTGGAGATCCTTGGCGGCGCCGTTCCCGCGGCCCCGGTCCTCGATATTGCGCAGTCGCTGGAGAACCCCTTTGTCCGCGACAGCGACCGGGTGGCCGACTTCGCCCAGCCGGACGGGTCCCGCGGTGTGCGGATGCTGACCGGGCCGGTGCGCATCGGCGGCGAGACGCTTCCCACCCGCACCGCCCCGGCGCTGGGCGCCGACACCGAGGACGTGCTGGGCCGCATCGGCATCGGGGCGGAGCGGATCGCCGCCCTGCGCGAGCAGGGGGCGCTGTGAAAGCCGCCGTTCGCCCGGCCTCCGTTCGCCCGTCCGCCGCGGAGGGGCCGCGCTTCCAGGAGATCCTGGACGCGCTGCGCGCCGACATTTCGGACGGGCGGGTCGGGGTCGGCGAACGGCTGCCGACCGAGCAGGAGCTGTGCCTGCGCTTCTCCGCCAGCCGCTACACGGTGCGGGAGGCGCTGCGCCGGCTCCAGGATCTCGGCCTGATCGCGCGCCGGCAGGGCTCGGGATCGGTGGTGACCGCCGCCCGCCCCGACGGGCGGTTCCACAACACGCTGTCCAGCCTCGCGGAGATCGGGCAGTACGCCTCCTCCACCCGGCTGGAGGTGCTGGCAGTGGAGAAGATCCTGGTGGAGGGGCGGACGGCGGAGCTTCTGCGCTCCCAGCCGGACACGCCCTGGGTCCGGGTGGTGGCGCTGCGCCGCCAGCCGGGGGAGCGGACTCCGCTCTGCTACACCGAGGTGTTCCTGCCCGCCGCCTTCGACGACGTGGCCCAGGCCATCGGCACCTTTCCGGTCGCCGTCTACGCGGTGCTGGAAAGCCGCTACGGCCTGCGCATCGAGGAGGTCGTGCAATCGATCGAGGCGACCTCGGCGGACGCCAATCTCGCGTCCCGCCTGTCGGTGGAGGTCGGCACCCCGATCCTGGTGGTGATCCGCCATTATCTGGACGCCGAAGGAAACGCGCTGGAGGTGGCGGTCAGCAGCCACGCGGCCGGACGATACCGCTATGAAATGACGCTGCAACGATCCGGGTAAGGGGGCCGTTCAAGGCCCTGCCCGCGGCGAACGGCCGGAAGAGCCGCGCGGGGGCAGCACCGGACGGGAGGGAAGGAATGACGGAAAACCTCATCGGGGACGCCGCGGCTTGCGCGCGGACCCTGGCCAGGATTCAGGGGGTGACCCTGGACGATGCCGACGCCGCCCTGTGCGGGCGCCTGCTGGCCGCCGTGCCGGGCGTGCTGGCGGCGGCGCATCCCGGCGGCTCGCTGTTCGACGTGCCGCTGGGCGCCCATGCCGCGCTGGCGGCCGGGACCATCGCCACCGGAACCATTGCCGGGGAGCTGGCATGACCGATCCCACATCGCTGACCCTGACGGACGCCGCAAGGGCGGTCCGCGACGGCGCGCTGCGGGCGGAAGCCCTGGTCGACGCCTGTCTGGACCGCATCGACCGGCTGAATCCGACGCTCAACGCTTTCCTGTCGGTCGAGCCGGAGGAGGCGCTGGCCGCCGCCCGCGTCGCCGACAGGGAGGCGCGGGCCGGACGGCTGCGTGGGCCGCTGCACGGCGTGCCGCTGGCCCACAAGGACATGTTTTATCGCGCTGGCAAGCGCTGCACCTGCGGCTCCCCGACGATCCGCGGCGGCTTCCGCCCGGAGCGGACGGCCACGGTGCTGGAGCGGCTGGACGCCGCGGGCGCGGTGACGCTGGGCACGCTGCACATGGCCGAGTTCGCCATGGGGCCGACCGGCCACAACGCCCATCTCGGGCGCTGCCGCAACCCTTGGGACCCCGACCGCATCACCGGCGGCTCCTCCTCCGGTTCCGGAGCGGCGGTGGCGGGGCGGTTGGCCTTCGGCTCGCTGGGCTCGGACACCGGCGGGTCGGTGCGGCTTCCGGCGGCGCTGTGCGGCGTGGTCGGGCTGAAGCCGACGCAGGGGGCGACGCCGATGGACGGCGTGATGCCGCTGTCGGAGAGCCTGGACTGCGTCGGTCCGCTGGCGCGCAGCGCCGAGGACGCGGCGACGCTGTTCTCGGTCATCACCGGGCGGACGGACGTTGCGGGCGCCATCGGCCAAGGCGTCGCGGGGCTGCGGCTGGGCATCCCGCGCCAATTCTACTACGACGGCCTCGACCCCGCCGTCGCCGCCGCGCTGGAGCGGGCGCGGGCGGTGCTGGAGCGCGCCGGCGCCCGCGTTGTCGACGTGGACATCCCCGACCACGAGCCCTACGGCGACCTCGCCAACCTCGTCTTCACGCCGGAGGCGGCGGCCGTCCACATGCACTGGCTGCGCGAGCGTCCGCAGGACTATGGCCCGCAGGTGCGTGCCCGCCTTCTGCAGGGGTTGATGGTGCCGGCGGCCTCCTACCTCCAGGCGAAGCAGCTTCGCGCGCTTCACCTCCGGGCGATGATCGACGGCCCCTTCGCCCAATGCGACGCGCTGTTCGTCCCCGCCCTGCGCAGCCGCGTGCCGACCGCCGCGCAGACCGACGTGGGGGCCGGGCCGGCGATGGCCGCGGTGGTCGCCGGTGTGGCGGCGCTGACCCGCCCGGTCTCCTACCTCGGCCTGCCGGCGCTCGTCACGCCCGCCGGATTCGATCCGGACGGGATGCCGATCGCCCTGCAGCTCATCGCCCGCCCGCAGGCGGAAGCCACGCTGTTGCGCATCGCCGACGCCTACGAGCACGCCACCGGCCGGCTGAGCCGCGTCCCCCAGACACAGGTCTTCTCGTGAAGGGAGTTCCACCCATGCCGGGAACCGATACCTTGACTTCCGCGGCCCCGCACACCCAGGCGACGTCGCCTGCGGTGGACGACGCCTTGCCGCCGGGCCGCGGCCTGCCGGTCTGGTGGAGTTTCATCGAGGATCGTCTCCTCCTGAACATCGCCACGATCCTGATGATGGCGGCCATCGGCATCATGTTCTACGAGGCGTCCAGCCGCTCCCTCCTGTCGGAGAGCCACTGGTGGGCGGAGGAGCTGGTCCGCTTCCTTGTGGTGTGGAGCGTCCTGCTGTCGCTGGGCGTCGGCACGCGGCACGGCCACTACATCCGCATGGACCTGCTGCTGAACATGCTGCCGCACCGGGTGCGGCTGGCCTTCGCCTGGCTGAACAGCCTGATCGGGCTGGCCTTCAGCGTGCTGCTGGTGATCGCCGGGTTCCAGGAGGTCGCGCATCTCCAGGCCATCGGCATGTTCACCGAATCCAACCTCGACCTGCCGTTGTGGACGGTCCGGCTGGTGCTGCCGCTGGGCGGGGTGCTCTACGGCTTCGCCTTCGTCGGCAACATCATCCTGCTGCTGCGCGGCCATGACCCCGATCCGCCCGTCGAGGGCGAGAATCTCTGAACGACGGCTGAAACAGGGGAGGAAACACCATGACCACCATCATCGCCGTCGTCAGCCTGCTGTTCTTCGTGGCGGCGGGCGTGCACATCGCGCTGGCGCTGGGCGTCATCGCGGTCGGCCTGCTGACCTTCAACTTCAACATCCCGGTCGTCCTGGTCGCGCAGATGGCCTGGGACTCCGTGGACAAATACGCGCTGGTCTGCATCCCGTTCTTCATCTTCGCCGGCAACCTGATGTCGCGCGGCAACCTCGCGCTGGTCATCCTGGAGCTGGTCGGGACGATCATCCGCTACTTCCGCGGCGGCATCGCCCTGGCGCTGGCCATGTCCAGCGTGTTCTTCGCGGCGGTCAACGGCTCCTCGGTGGCCTGCGCCGTGGCACTCGGCCCGGCGGCGGTGAAGCTGATGCCGAAGGAGGGTTACCCGCCCCGCTTCGCCGCCTCTCTGGTGGCGGTCTGCGGCACGCTGGGCCTGATGATCCCGCCGTCGCTGACCTTCATCCTGATCGGCTCCATCGTCGGCCTGCCGATCACCGACCTGTTCATCGCCGGCATCGTGCCCGGCCTGTTCGAGGCGTTCCTGCTCGGCCTCACCACGCTGATCGTCAGCCGGCTCAAGGGCTACGGCCATGTCGGGGAGCGTCCGGACTGGAAGGGCTTCGGCCAGCGTCTGCCGGGTGCCGCCGGGGCGCTGATGATGCCGGTGCTCATCATCGGCACGATCTACATGGGCTGGTTCACCCCGACCGAGGTGTCGGCGCTGGCCGCCATCTACGCGGTGATCCTGGTGACGGTGGTCTACCGCACCGCCAACCTCGCCGCGGTGTGGGAGACGGCGCGGGAGTCGGTGCTCCAGACCGTGATGATCTACGGCGTGCTGCTCGGCTCCGGCCTGCTGACCGCGGTGCTGACCCGCCTCGGCCTGTCCGCCGAGCTGACCGCGATGCTGAAGGAGGCGCAGGTCTCCCCCTTCGAGTTCCTGCTGGCGGTCAATCTGCTGCTGCTCGTCATCGGCATGTTCCTGGACGGCGTGTCGATGATCGTTCTGCTGGCGCCGATCCTGTTCCCGATGGCGCACGCCGTGGGGGTGGACCTGATCCACTTCGCCGTCATCATGACCGCGCTGGTGGAGGTGGCGACCCTGACGCCGCCGGTCGGCCTGAACCTGTTCGTGATGAGCCGCATCACCAAGATGCCGCTCCATTCCATCGTGAAGGGGGTGCTGCCCTTCTACGGGATGCGGGTCGTGGCCCTGCTCGTCATCAACGCCTTCCCGGCCCTGTCGCTGGTCCTGCTGAAGTAAGCCGTCCCTCGCGGATCATCCTCGTACGCCGGTTGCATCGGCGCCCCGCCTCGTCCATCTTCCGGCATCATGAGGGATGCGATGTCGGAAGAAGCGGACAGCCTGAAGGAAACCAGCGGAACGGATGGCGCGGTGGAGCGGGGGGAGACCCCGCTCTACCAGGAGATCGTCCGCACCCTGCTGGAGGAGATCGACGCCGGCGCCTACGCCGTCGGCGACCGCCTGCCGACCGAGCAGGAGCTGTGCAGCCGCTTCGCCGTCAGCCGCCATACGGTGCGCGAGGCGCTGCGCCGGCTTCAGGAGATGGGCTACATCCTGCGCCGCCAGGGATCGGGATCGGTCCTGGCGGCGCGCCGCGCCGACGGACGCTTCGTCAACTCGATCAGCTCCCTGGACGAGCTGGTCCAGTATGCCACCTCGACCCGGCTGGAAATCCTCTCGGTGGACCGCATCATCGTGGAGGAGGAGCTGGCGGGCCGGCTGGGCTGCCGTCCGGACACGCAATGGTTCCGCGTCAGCGCGCTGCGCCGCACCCGCGAGACGTCGGAGCCCTTCTCCTACGTCGAGGTCTACATCGACGCCGCCTTTTCCGACGTGGTGCGCAACCTGGAGGTGGTGCAGTACGCCATCTACACGGTGCTCGAGCAGCGCTACGGCGTCCGCATCGCCGAGGTGATGCAGGACATCGAGGCCGCCCCCGCCAGCCTGAACGTCGCCTCGCGCCTGCATGTCCCGCCGCAGTCGCCGATCCTTGTCATCACCCGGCGCTATTTCACCGACGACGGGCGTCTGGTGGAGATCGCCGTGAACACCCATCCGGGCGCCGGCTTCCGCTACACCATGGCGCTGCAGCGACGCTGACGGCGCCTCAGTCGCCTTCGGGCGCGCAGCCGCCGGGACGCGGCCGGCAGAGGTCCGCGTTCCCCTGGCAGCAATTCTCGGTCAGAAAGCCGAGCAGCGCCTGAAAGCGTTCGACATCGACGCTGTAGATGATCAGCCGGCCCTGGCGGCGCGACGCGACGAGCCCGGCGTTGCTCAATTGCGAGAGGTGGAACGACAGGGTCGCCGGGGCGAGACCCAGCCGCTCCGCCAGAACGCCCGCCGGCAGACCGTCCGGCCCCTGCTGCACCAGCTCCCGGAACGCGGCCAGCCGGTGTTCCTGCGCCAGCGCTCCCAGCCCGGCGATGACATCCTTGTCGTCCATGGCGCGCAGCCTATCGGACGGGCACCCCGCCAGCAAGGGCGCAGCCGGTCCTCCACAAATCCACTCTTCCATATTTTGGCAAATATGGAAATATAGGGGCCTCAACGGCCCTGTCGGACATTCCCATGACCGCCATCACCATCTACCACAACCCGGATTGCGGCACCTCGCGCAACACGCTGGCCCTGATCCGCAACAGCGGCGTCGAGCCGGTTATCGTCGAGTATCTGAAGACGCCGCCGAGCCGCCAGGACCTCGCCGATCTCATCCAACGCATGGGCGTGCCGGTGCGCGCCGTTCTGCGCGAGAAGGGCACACCCTACGCGGACCTCGGCCTCGACGACCCGGCGCTCGATGACGACCGGATTCTCGATGCCATGATCGCCCATCCCATCCTCATCAACCGGCCGATCGTGGTGACGCCGCTCGGCGTGCGGCTGTGCCGCCCGTCCGAATTGGTCCTGGACATCCTTCCCGGCCGGCAGCGCGGCGCCTTCGCCAAGGAGGACGGCGAGGCGGTGGTGGACAGTTCCGGACGGCCCATCGGCCAGGCCCGGCGCGCGGATGGCCCGGCATGACCGCGGACGTTCATCGGGAGCCGGCCCCCCGTCCGGCGATGGGCCTGTTCGAGCGCTATCTCAGCGTCTGGGTGGCCCTGTGCATCGTCGCGGGCATCGCGCTCGGCTCCGTGGCGCCGGGCCTGTTCCGGGCGATCGCGGCGGCGGAACTGGCCCAGGTCAACCTGCCGATGGCGGTGCTGATTTGGCTGATGATCGTGCCGATGCTGCTGAAGATCGACCTCGGCGCGCTGGGCCGGGTGCGGGAGCATTGGCGTGGCGTCGGCGTGACGCTGTTCATTAATTGGGCGGTCAAGCCCTTCTCCATGGCGCTCCTGGGCAGCCTGTTCATCGGCCATCTGTTCGCGCCGCTGCTGCCGCAGGACCAGATTCCCTCCTACATCGCCGGGCTGATCCTGCTGGCCGCCGCGCCCTGCACGGCCATGGTCTTCGTCTGGTCAAACCTGTGCGAGGGGGAGCCGCACTACACGCTGAGCCAGGTGGCGCTGAACGACCTCATCATGGTCTTCGCCTTCGCGCCGCTGGTCGGGCTGCTGCTCGGCGTCGCCTCGATCACCGTGCCGTGGGGCACGCTGCTGCTGTCGGTGCTGCTCTACATCGTCATCCCGGTGGCGGCGGCCCAGCTCTGGCGGCGCGCCCTGCTGGCCTCGGGCGGGGAGGGGGCGTTGAATCGGACGCTGGGCGTGCTTCAGCCGCTGTCGCTTCTCGCCCTGCTGACCACGCTGGTCCTGCTGTTCGGCTTCCAGGGCGAGGCGATCCTGGCGCAGCCGCTGGTCATTCTGCTGCTGGCCGTGCCGATCCTGATCCAGGTCTATTTCAACGCGGGGCTGGCCTACTGGCTGTCACGCCGGTTCGGCGTGGCTTGGTGCGTCGCCGCTCCGGCGGCCCTGATCGGAGCGTCGAACTTCTTCGAGCTGGCGGTGGCGGCCGCCATCAGCCTGTTCGGTCTGGGCTCCGGCGCCGCGCTGGCCACCGTGGTCGGCGTGCTGGTGGAGGTGCCGGTGATGCTGTCGGTGGTCCGGATCGTGAAGCGGACTCGCGGTTGGTACGAGCGCGGGGCCGCCGCGCGCCCTTAACGCCGTCGCGGGTCGAGGCCCTCGCGCAGCCCTTCGGCCAGCAGGTTGACGGCCAGCGCGATGGCGGCGACGGTGACCGTCGTCGCGGCAATCAGGTGGGGGGCCTCGCGCAGGTCGGCCAGCCCGTCGCGGATCAGGGTGCCCAGCGACACCGCCGGCTCCTGGATGCCCAGTCCCAGGCCGCTCAGCGTCGCCTCCGCCACCATGACGGGACCGATGGACAGGGCGGCGCGGATGGCGACCGGCCCGGCGACCGCCGGCAGGAGATGGCGGCCGATCGTGTGCCGCGGCCCCGCGCCGAGGGCGGCGGCGGCGCGGACATGCTCGGCGGTCCGGTTCGACAGGGCCAGCGCCCGGCACCAGCGGACCTGCGAGGGCCACGCCGCCAGGGCGAGCGTCAGCACCATGGCCTCCGTCCCCGGGCCCAGCAGCGCGGCCGCGACGATGGCGAGCGACAGCTCGGGAAAGCCGTGCAGGAGGTCGGCGAGCCGCAGGACCACGGCGTCCGTGCGCCCGCCGATCCACCCCGCGACCCCGCCCGACGCGGCGCCCAGCGCCACCGCCAGGGCGAGCGCCAGCCCGGCGATGGCGAAGGAGGTTCCCGTCCCGGCGATCAGCCGGGCGGCGACGTCGCGGCCCAGCCCGTCGCAGCCCAGCGGGTGGGCGGCGGACGGCCCGGTCCAGGCCTGCCCGAGGTCCATGGTGGACGGGTCGAGCGGCAGGAAAAGGACGGCGATGGCCAGCGGCACCGCCAGCGCCGCGCTGAGCAGCAGGCCGGCGCGTCCGGAGCATGAGGCCGCCAGTCTCACGGCGCCTCGCCATCGGCGCGCAGCCGGGGATCGGCGAGGCCGATCAGCAGCTCGGCGATCAGGCTGATGGCGACCTGCAGCAGGACGAAGACCAGAACGGCGGCCCCGGCCACCGTGTGGTCGCGCGCCAGCACCGCCTGGACGGTCAGCCGCCCGATTCCAGGCAGGGCGAAGACGCTCTCCACCGCCGCCGTGGCGGTGAGGATCGTTCCGGCCACCGATCCGACCGCCGCCGCCAGTGGCACCAGGGCGTTGGGCAGGGCGTGGCGCAGCAGGACGGCGGGCCGCCCCAGCCCCTTGGCCCGGGCGGTGCGGATGAAGTCGCGCTCCAGCACCTCCATCAGTTGGGTCCGCGTCAGGCGGGCGACCACCGCCGCCGCCGGCAGGGCGAGCGCCGCCACTGCCCAGGGCGCTGTGCCGGACCCTGCCAGCATCAGCCACGTCGCCAGCGCCAGCGGCGGCACCGACAGGGCGAGCACCGACCCGATGGTCAGGGCCGTGCCCGGCCACGCCCGCCGGACGTCGGCGGCGGCGAGGCCCAGCGCGAGGCCGAGGGGCAGGGCGAGCGCCGCGGCGCCCGCTATCAGACCGAGCGTTACCGGCAGGGCGTCGCCCAGCAGCGCCGTCACCGGGACGCCGCTGTAGCGCAGCGAGTGGCCGAGGTCGCCGCGCAGCAGGTCCAGCGCGTAGGACAGGAATTGAACGGCCAGAGGCTGGTCCAGCCCGGCTTCTTCCCGCAGCCGGCGGATCATCTCCGGGTCGGCGGCCCGCCCGTCGACCATCAGCATCACCGGGTCGCCGGGAAGCGCGTGGGAGGCGAGAAAGCTCGCCAGCACGGCGGCTCCGGCCAGAATCAGCAGCCCCGGCAGACGCCGGGCCAGTCGCTCGCCCAGTCGCCAGAGCGCAAGGCGGCTGGGCCGGCGTTCCGTCATGGCAACCGGGCGGCGTGGTAGTCGGTCGTGCCGTCGGGCCGGATGACCAGCCCGGACACGCCCGGCCGCACCAGCGCCACGAACTGCGGCACCGGCAGAGGCAGCGCCACGGCCTGCTCGCGGAGCAGGGCCTCGGCGTCCCGGTAGAGCGCGTTGCGCGCGGCCGGGTCGGCGAGGCCGCGCGCCCGCTCCATGAGCCGGTCGAAGTCCGGGTTGCGCCAGTGGGTGCGGTTGGTCGGGCTGGCGCTGTGCCATTGGCTGGCGAGCTGGTCCATGGGATCGGGGAAATCCGCCGTCCAGCCGTTGATGAACAGCGCCTCGCGCCCCTCGTTGATCGCCGCCACGAAGGCCGCCCGCTCCTGGATGCGCACGCCGACCGGTATTCCCAGAACGGCGGTGAGCTGGGCGGCGAAATAGGTCGCCTCCTCCCGCACGTTGGGGCCGCCGGCGATCTGGAGCGGCGGCAGGCCGCGCCCCCCGGCATGGCCGGCTTCCGCCAGCAGCGCCTTGGCCCGGCCCGGATCGGCCGGCGGCGGCGGCGGCGCGTCGGGCTGGTAGCCCCCCAGGCCCGGCGTGACGAAGCCGTCGGTCAGCAGCGCCCGCCCGGCGTGGAGACCGTTCACCGTGGCGACGCGGTCCAGGGCGAGGCCGACCGCCTCGCGCACACGGCGGTCGCGGAAGGGCGGGTACAGATCCTGGTTCAGCGCGAGATAGCGCACCTGCGCGCGGGCAAAGGCGGCGACCTGCCCGTCGTAGCGCGGCTGGCGGACCACGGTGCGCACGGCGTTGTCGGGAAGCGGCGCAACGTCGAGCTCCCCGGCGTCGTAGCGCGCCAGCATCGTGTTGGTGTCGGGCAGCACCGCCAGCGACACCGCGTCCACGGCGGGCGCGCCGTCCCAATAGCCGGCGTGGGCCTCCAGGCGCACGGACTCGCCGCGCCGCCACGAGGTGAGGCGGAACGGCCCGGTGCCGCCGGACGTCCGCTCGTGCCACGCCGGCCCGAACTCGTCCGCCATCCCGCGGTCGACGAACAGGAACGGGTAGAGCGGGAACAGCGCGTCGGGTTCGGTCAGCCGCACGACGAGCGTGTGGGGGCCGGGAATGGCGACGCCGGACAGCGCGGCGGCGGTCCCCTGCTGCAGCGCCGCGGCCCCCTCGACGCCGCGCAGGTAGAAGGCGCTGTAGCCGGGCTGCGGCTTGCGCGTCAGATGCTGTTCCCAGGTCCACAGCACATCGGCGGCCGTGAAGGGGCGTCCCGAATGGAAGCGCACGTCCGGGCGCAGGGTGAAGCGCCAGGTCCGCCCGCCGTCCGGCGTCTCCCACTGGGTGGCCAGCGCCGGAACGGCGTTGCCGGCGGCGTCGATGGCGGTGAAGCCCTCATAGACCTGCCGCAGGACGCCGGACGAGATCAGCCCGGGAAAGGCGAACGGGTCGATGGTCGTCAGATCGTCGGACAGGCTGGCCCGCAAGGTCCCCGCAGCGGCTGAAAAAGCGGGGCCCGCGACGCCGGCCACGATGGCCAGAGCGGTCAGGAGCAGGCGGAGAGGGGCGGGCAGAGGCATGGTGCGGGACGCTGCAGGGCGGTTGCCGGGGAGTGGGAGAATCAGACGCCCCTGCCTCCGTCATGGCCTCCAGCCAGAGCGGAGCCGGAACCGCGCCGGACGTCCGCCATATGTATGCACAAGAGTGCGTTCATATCCAGGTATTCGCGCGGCCGGCGATGCGTCGGGCACCATACCCGGATTCGATCAGGCGCGCGACCCGAAATGCCAGCAGATCGTCGTCACCTGCCGGACGATTCCCGCCTGGTTGCGCAGCCCCGTCTTGCCCAGGATGGACGAGACCTGATTGTAGACGGTGCGCCGCTCCACCCCGCGATCCTCGGCGATCTCGTCGACGCTCCGCCCGCTGCACAGGGCCAGCGCGATCTCGGCCTCCGAGCCGGTGATCTGGAGAAGCTCGGCGACGGTGCGCGCCGAGACGTCGGGCATCACCTCCGGATCGACGAGGGTCAGAAGCAGGATGCCGTTCATCGGACCGCCACCGCCGACGCTCTGGGCCGGTGGCTCCGACAGGGTGGCGAAATAGGGCGCCGGCTGGTCCAGGCGCGACACGCGCAGCGTGATCGGCGTGCGGGTGCGGCGGCGGAAGAAGCCGGCGGCCCGCTTGGAAAGCTCCGCCTGCTCGGTCGGGGCGTCGGGGATGCACAGCCGGCCGCCGACCACGGACAGCGCGTCGCCCCGCGACAGGATCGAGGCGAAGGACGCGTTGCCGTCGATGATCTGGCAGCGCGGCGTCAGCAGCGCCGCCGGGTAGGGCAGGGCGTCGAGAAGCCGGACGACGAAGGAGGGCCGGCCGGACTGCGGCAGCACGCTGCCGCCGTTCAGGGAAATCAGGCTGTCGTAGCCGCCCCGGACGCTGTCCTGGACGTTGCTGGTGACGTCGCGCCGGATCTGGTACCACCAGCCGTCCGTGTCGTCCAACCGCTCGTAGGTGATCTGGATGACCCGCCCGTCGGAGTGGAGCGTGAAGGACTGCCAGAACCGGTTGAAGCGGCGGAGGTCCTCGGCGTAGCCGATCCACCGCGCCGGGTCGGAATAGATGGTGTCCGAGCTGAATTTCTTGTGCTTCACGCACTCCCACACGATGTCGCGGAACGTCACCGAGCGCGAGAAGTCGATGAAGGGATAGATCGTCTTCTGCTTGTCGTTGGTCGCCAGCAGCGTGTCGCTCTTGTCGAAGACGGTGAGCGCCGCGTTCATGTCCCGGGCGCGGCTGGAGAGGTCATGGACGAGATCGGACATCACTCATTCCTCCCTTCACCGCGGGGTTGACGGAGCGCCCCCCGACCAGGGCCTGGGGCGCCGGTCGAGGGGCGTGCAATGCACTGCCGTTGGAATGAATTTAGCAGAAAACCGCCGGCATCATGCAACGGTCAATACGATGGTATGACGCTCAGGCCGCCTCGACCGTGAGATAGCAGCCGGCGAGCTCCTCCGTCCGCAGCTCCACGCCGAGCGTCGTCCGGAAGGCGTCCTGCGTGTTGGCGACGGCCTTCTGCCAGGCGGCGGCGTCGGGAGCGTCCGGATGGTGATGGACGCGGGCGCCGACCAGCCGCTTCATGTCCGCCTCGTAGCGGTCCATGAACAGGATGTGCTCGTGCCACGCCGCGTCCGCCGCCTTCGTCGGCACCAGGATCAGGTTCGGCTTCGCCGCCACGACGACGAGGAACTGGCGGTAGGCCTCGACCAATTCCGTGGCCTGCTCCGCCGTGTAGCCGGCCGTCTCGAGCCGCGCGTTGATGAAGGAGAGGTCCAGGTTCGCCGGCGGCACGGACGGGAGGCGTTCGCTGTTGTCGTTCATTCTCGATGATCCTTTCAGAAGGGAATGAGGGTCACTGCGGTCCTGGATGGCCTCCACCCGATGACGCCGGCCGGTCCGTCGCGGCGGGACGGCGGCCTCCGGCCCGTCCGGGCCGGTTCGATCGAGGAGAGGTGGCTGGCGGCGCTCCGCCGGCCGGGGCGCGGCACCGGCCGGGCTTGGTCCGGCTGCCGCCGGGGACAAACCGCCAAGGCTGCGTTCGTGTGCGCGACGCGTCCCGGTCGCTCGTGCACCAGGCCCGTCATGCACCCCTCCTGCATACCCGAGTGTATCTTAGTATCGGTTGTGCAAGTGCTCAAGAGCATATCGTGTATTTGTATTGAATCTGAACATTCAATTCTTTGCGATTGCATTCATACGCAACCAATTCCATGAAAGTCGTGGCGTGCGCCATGGATTCGAGGCCTCCGCGCAAAACCGGGGCATCGCATCGCGCCGTTCGGACGCATGAGCCTTTGCTTCGACGGGAATGGGATCAGGGGTAGGGTGGGGACGCCGCCGCTCAACCGTCCAGCGCCACCGCCTCCAGCGCCGGCAGGTCGCAGGCGAAGACGTTCGGCGCCTGCTCGACGACCAAGCCCGCGCGCTTGAACTCGGCGATGGTGCGGCTGGCCGTCTCCATGCCGACGCCGAGCATGGCGCCCAGATCCTCGCGGCCCGACAACAGGACCGGTTCGTCCGGGGCGTCGGCGGCGAGCTTCAGGAACAGGCGGGCCAGCCGCCGCCGGGCGCTGCCGGTGGACAGCTCGGTCAGCCACTCGTCGGCCTGGTGCAGGGATTGGTACCAGCGTTCCATCAGGCGGCCGTGCAGGCGCGGCGTCTCCTTGCTCAGCCGCTCGACCACCGCGCGGGGCAGGCGGCAGGTCTCGGCTTCCTGGAGCACGACGGCGGTGTGCTCGTAGGGCTTGCCGACCAGAACCTCAAGCCCGGCGACCGCGCCCTGGCGGAGCAGCCGGACGATGCGCTGCGTGCCGTCGGGGAGGAACTGGACCAGCTTCACCAGACCGCCGCGGATCGTGTAGAGGGAGCCGCCCTCGTCCCCGGCGCTGTAGAGCGTGGCGCCGGGCTGGAAGCGCAGTTCGTCGATGGGGATGTGGATCAGGTCGAAATCCTGGTCGCGCAGGTCGCCGAACAGGACGAGGTCCCGGATGGCGCAGCTGCTGCAGCGCGCGGCGCCCAGCCGCGCGGCGTCGATTCCGTTCCGATGCACCCCTGCCCGCCTTCCGTCCGCCGGACCCGTTCCGGTTCCGCCCGAAGCTCCGGAGCGAATTTTACGCGATCCGGTCGAAAAGTTCCAACCGCGTGGATCCGCCCCGGGCGACATCCCGTATCCTGTCCTACCCCTTCTTCCCACGTTGCGCGCAGCGAAAGGCAATCCATATGACCAATCGCTTATGCCCTTGTTCTGAAGTGGTATTGTCTCAGTTCCCCACCGTTGATAACCAAAGAGATGCCCGCCACGTCAAACATTCGACATTATCTGGAATCATCGAATAGACCGGACGGCGAGCAGGGCATTAAGGAGCGACCTATTGGATTGTCTTTGGTTTCGGAGTGAACGCTGCCGCGAGGATCAGCGCCATGACCGTTGGTGATTTGGACCTCGACGCCTGCAGCCGGGAACCGATCCATCGCCCCGGCAGCATCCAGCCCCACGGCATCCTGTTGGCCTTCTCCGGAAGCGACGCCGGCGACACCCTGATCCAAGCCAGCGCCAACGCCGCGCCGGCGCTGTCCCTGCCGCTGGCGCAGGCGTTGGGTCAGCCGCTGGACCAGGCGCTGCACCCGCAGATCGCCACCGCCGTGCGCTCCTTCCTCGCCGCCGGTCCGGTTCCCTCCCGCCCGGTGCCGGTCATCTTGACCGACCTGCCCGGTGCCGGCCGTCACCAGCTTCTCGCCCATGCCGTCAATGATGCGGCGGGCAACCGCGTGGTGATCCTGGAGCTGGAGCGGCTGGACGGGTTGGAGACCAACCTCCTCGACCACGTCTACCCGCGCATGCGCGAAGCGCTGGAGCGGCTGGATGCGCTGAACGCGCCAGCGGACCTTCTGAGCTGCGCCGCGCGGGAGGTCCGGGCGTTGACCGGCTTCGACCGCGTGCTGATCTACCGCTTCGACGCCGACTGGCACGGCACGGTGGTGGCGGAGGACGGGAACGGGCGGCTGCCCTCCTACATGGACCTGCGCTTCCCCGCCTCCGACATTCCCACCCAGGCGCGCGAGCTGTACCGGCTGAACCGCCAGCGGCTGATCCCCGACGCCGGCTACGCCCCGGTGCCCCTGGTCGCGCTGTCCCCGGTCCCCGATGGCGCGCCGCCGCTCGACCTCAGCTTCTCCGTCCTGCGCAGCGTGTCGCCGGTGCATGTCCAGTACATGCGGAACATGGAAACCGCCTCCTCCATGTCGGTGTCGATCCTGCTGCATGGCGCCCTGTGGGGGTTGGTCTCCTGCCACCACCACGAGCCGAAGGCGGTGTCCTACGCCGTGCGCTCGGCCTGCGACCTGATCGCCCAGATCCTGTCGGTGCGCATCGCCGCGGTGGAGGACCGGCGCGACGCGGAGCACCGCATCGCCCTGCAATCCATCCAGGCGCGGCTGCTCGCCGCCATGGCCCAGGCCGACCCCTTCATCGCCGGCCTGACCGAGCATCCCGACGACCTGCTGCGCTTCGCCAACGCCAGCGGGGCCGCCGTCGTCTTCGAACGGCGCTGCACGCTGGTCGGCGACACCCCGACGGAAGAGCAGGTGCGCGACCTCGTGGACTGGCTGGCCAGCCAGGGCGAGCCGGAGCAGTTCGAGACCGACAGCCTGCCCGCTCTCTACCCGGCTGCCGCCGGCTTCGAGGGCAAGGCGGCGGGACTGCTGGCCATTGCCGTGTCGAAGCTGCACGCCAGCTACGTGCTGTGGTTCCGGCCCGAGGTGGTGCGCACCGTCCGCTGGGGCGGCGACCCGCGCAAGCCGCTCGACCGCGACGGGGTGGGCCTGAGCCCGCGCGCCTCCTTCGAGACGTGGAAGGAGACGGTGCGTCACCGTGCGCTGCCCTGGACCGCGGCGGAGCGCGACACCGCCGCGGCGCTGCGCCACGCCGTCATCGGCATCGTCCTGCGCAAGGCGGAGGAACTGGCCGCCCTGTCGCGGGAGCTGGCGCGCTCCAACAAGGAGCTGGAGTCCTTCTCCTACTCCGTCTCCCACGACCTGCGCGCGCCGTTCCGCCACATCGTCGGCTACGCCGAGCTGTTGCAGGAGCTGGAATCGGACCGGTTGAGCGACACCGGAAAGCGCTATCTGAACGTCATCGTGGACGCGGCCAACAGCGCCGGCACCCTGGTGGACAATCTGCTGCACTTCTCCCAGATGGGGCGCAGCGAGCTGACCCCCGTCTCGGTGAACATGAACGATCTGGTGGCGGAGGTGCGGGAGACGCTGGCCCCCGACACCGCCGGGCGGGCCATCGAGTGGGACATCGCCCCGTTGCCCACGGTGCGCGGCGATCCCGTGATGATGCGGCTGGTTCTGCAGAATCTTTTGTCGAACGCCATCAAATATTCCCGCAACCGGGAACCGGCGCGCATCGCCGTGGGTTGCGAGGACCGACCCACCGAAACCCTCTTCTTCGTCAGGGACAACGGGGTCGGTTTCAACCAGGCTTACGAGAAGAAGCTGTTCGGGGTGTTCCAACGGCTGCACCGCAACGAGGAGTTTGAAGGCATCGGCATCGGTCTGGCCAATGTGCGCCGCGCCGTGGACCGCCATGGCGGACGGACCTGGGCCGATGGGCGGCTCGACAAGGGGGCCATCTTCTACTTCACGCTGCCGAAGGCCGGGGCGGCGAAACCCGATCTGCGAGACCTCGATGAGTGACCTGAAACCCATCCTGCTGGTCGAAGACAACCCGCGGGACCTGGAGCTGACCCTGGCGGCGCTGGAGAAATGCCAGCTCGCCAACGACGTGATCGTCGCCCGCGACGGCGAGGAGGCCCTGGGCATGCTGACCCGGCGCGACCCGGAGACGGGCAAGCCGACCCAGCTTCCCGCCGTCGTCCTGCTCGACCTCAAGCTGCCCAAGATCGACGGGCTGGAGGTTCTGGAGCGGGTCAAGAACGACCCCGAGACCCGGCACGTCCCCATCGTGATGCTCACCGCGTCGCGCGAGGAGAGCGACCTCGTGCGCAGCTACAAGCTGGGCGTGAACGCCTTCGTGGTGAAGCCGGTGGACTTCAAGGCCTTCTTCCAGGCGATCCGCGACCTGGGCGCCTTCTGGGCGATCCTGAACGAACCCCCGGTCGGCTGCGCCCGCCGCCCGGCCGGAACCCCGCCCGCGGGAAAAGGCGCCTGACGGAATGCCCTCCGCAATGCCCTCGGCGGTGACCATCCTGCATCTGGAAGACAGCCCGCTGGACTGCGAGCTGGCCTGCGCACGCCTGCGCAAGGCGGGAATCTCCTGCGACGTGACCCGCGTGGACACCCGCGCGGCCTTCGAGGCGGCGCTGGTCAAGGCGGCGGCGGACGGGCGGCGCTTCGACCTGATCCTGGCCGACTTCTCGCTGCCCGACTTCGACGGGCTGGAGGCGCTGGGCATCGCCAAGGCCCGCGCTCCGGAAACCCCCTTCCTGTTCCTCTCGGGCCGCATGGGGGAGGAGACGGCGGTGTCGGCGCTGAAGTTGGGCGCGCGCGACTATGTGCTGAAGCAGCGGCTGGCCCACCTGCCCGCGGCGGTGGAGCGGGCGATCGTCGAGGCGCGCACCCTGGCCGAGCGGCGGCTGGCCGAGGAGAATCTGCGCCGGCTGCGGCAGGCCATCGACGACATCCGCGACTACGCCATCGTCACGCTGGATCCGGAGGGCCGCATCACCTCGTGGAACGAGGGCAGCCGCCGCCTGTTCGGCTACACCGAGGAAGAGGCGCTGGGGCATCCGCTGTCCCTGCTCTTCGCGCCGGAGGAACGCTGCGCGGAGAACATCCGCGGCCTTCTGGCCAGTGTGACGGAGAAGGAGCGCTGCGAGGTCGAATGGATCCACGCGGCGCGCGACGGGCGGCGCTTCTTCGGCTCCACCGTGCTGACCGTGGCGCGCGACGCCACGGGCGCGCCGGCCGCTTATTCGGTGGTGGTGCGCGACATCACCGACCGCCGCGCCTCGGAAATCGCGCTGCGCGACAGCGAGGCCAAGTTCCGCGCCATTGCGGAAAGCATGCCGCAGCTCGTCTGGTCGGCTCCGCCCGACGGTCTCCCCGACTACTACAACCTGCATTGGTTCGCCTACACCGGCACCCGGCCGGAAGCGATGACCGGCACCGCCTGGATGGAGGTGGTCCATCCGGACGACCGGGCGCGGACCGCCGCCCTGTGGACCAGCGCGGTGCGGTCCGGCGGCTCCTACGAGGTCGAGTACCGGCTGCGCGGCGCCGAGGGCCGCTACCGCTGGTTCCTTGGGCGGGCGGTGCCGCTGCGCGACGGCGACGGGCGGATCACCCGCTGGTTCGGCACCTGCACCGACATCGACGACGCGGTGAAGGCCCGCGCGGCCCAGGCCGACGCCCGCGAGGATCTGGAGCGGCAGGTGGCCGAGCGCACGGCGGAGCTGGTGGCCGCCAACCGCCGGCTGCTGGGCGAGGTGGCGGAGCGCCAGCGCGCCCAGGCCGACCTCAGCGCGCTCTACACCAAGACGCCGGTGCCGCTGCACTCACTGGACGCCGAGGGCCGGCTGCTGAGCGTCAGCGACCGCTGGCTGGAGTTCATGGGGTACGAAGGGCGGGGGCAGGTGCTCGGCCGCAACATCGCCGACTTCATGCCGCCGGACGTCGCGCGGGAGCATCGGGAGCATCGCTGGCCGGAGCTGCTGCGGCTCGGCGCCTTCCAGGACATGCCCTACCGCTTGGTCAAGCGGTCGGGGGAGATCGCCGACGTTCTGGTCTCCGCCCGGATCGAGCGCGACGGGTGGGGCGGTTTCCTGCGCACCATGGCCGCCGTGGTCGACGTTTCCGCCCGGCTGCGCGCCGAGGCGGAGCGCGAGCGGGCCGAGGAGGCGCTGCGCCATTCCCAGAAGATGGACGCGCTGGGCCAGCTCACCGGAGGCATCGCCCACGATTTCAACAATCTGCTGACGGCGATCTCCGGCAACCTGGATCTGCTGCTGTCCCGTCTGGACACGGCGGAGCGGGGCGACCTGCGCGACTACGCCAGCCACGCCAAGGTCGGGGCGACCCGCGCCGCCGGGCTGACGCAGCGCCTGCTCGCCTTCGCCCGGCGGCAGCCGCTGCGCCCCGACGCGACGGAGCCCTGCGTTCTGGTCGAGGGGATGGAGGACCTGCTGCGCCGCACGGTGGGCGAGCAGGTGTCCATCGCGACCGACTGCCCGCCCGACGTCTGGGCGGCGTGGTGCGATTCCAACCAGCTGGAGATCGCTCTCCTGAATCTGGTGGTCAACGCCCGCGACGCCATGCCGGACGGCGGGCGCATCACCATCACCGCGGCCAACGCCCGTCTGACGGCGGCCGACGTGGCGGGCGACGCCTCCGGGGCGGCACCCGGCGACTATGTGGTCCTGACCGTCGCCGACACCGGCATGGGCATGCCGCCCGACATCATCAAGCGCGCCTTCGACCCGTTCTTCACCACCAAGCCGATCGGGCAGGGGACCGGGCTGGGCCTGTCGCAGGTCTACGGCTTCGTCAGCCAGTCGCACGGGCTGGTGCGCATCGACAGCGAAGCCGGGCGGGGCACCGCCGTGCGCCTCTACCTGCCGCGCTGCGACGGAGAGGAGAGCGTTGGACTCCCGCAGGGGGGCGCTGCGGCGCCGGTCGCTGACGGCGCGATGGATGGTGTGGCGGACAACACCGCCGGAACCGTTCTGCTGGTCGAGGACGAGGCGCTGGTCCGCATGGTCGCGGTTCAGGCGCTGGAGGACGCCGGTCTGGACGTTGTCGAGGCGTCGGACGGGACCGAGGCGCTGGAACTGCTGGATGGCGGCCTGCGCGCCGATCTGGTGGTAACCGACGTCGGGCTTCCCGGCATGAACGGCCGGCAGCTCGCCGAGGCGGTGCGGGAGCGGCGGCCGGAGCTGGGCGTGCTGTTCATGACCGGCTATGCCTACGACGCCACGCTCGGCACCGGCATCCTGGAGCCCGGCTGCGAGGTGCTGCAGAAGCCCTTCGAGACGACGGCGCTGGTCGCCCGCGTCACCGGCATGCTGGCCAACATGCGCGGTGGCGGCGGTGCGGGAGGTGCTGGCACCCTGCGCGAATCTGTCCCGGAACGCCACTGCGACTGATGCGTTATCCTCCTCTAAGGACGAGTCCGGCCCCGCGCATGGACTCCGCGCGGGGGGAGGACGGGCGATGCTTCAGGTCTCCGAATCGCAGGTGCGCCTTGGGCTTTCGGCGCCGGACAAGACGGAGGCCATCCGCATCGCCGGGCGGGCGATGGTCGACAGTGGCCTGATCGAGCCCGGCTACATCGACAGCATGCTGGGCCGCGAGGCGGTGTCCGGCACCTATCTCGGCAGCGGCATCGCCATCCCCCACGGGCTTCCCGAGGCGCGTGATCTGGTGCGGCGGACCGGCGTGGTTGTCGTCCAGTTCCCGCAGGGCGTGGATTGGGGCGGCGGGGAGCCGGCGCGGCTGGTCGTCGGCATCGCCGCCAAGTCGGACGAGCACATCGCCGTGCTGCAACGGCTGACCGGCGTGCTTGGCGACCCGGCGGAGGCCGCACGGCTGGGCAGCACGGGCGACCCGTGCGCCATCATGGCCGTGCTGAACGGCGAGGCGCCCGCGAGTGAGCCGGTCGCGGTTCCCATCGATGGGGACTCCATAGACGTCACCGCTCCCTCGCCCCACGGCCTGCACGCCCGCCCGGCGACGGCGCTGGTCGAGGTCGCCAAGCGCTTCCGCGCCGAAATCGCCGTCCGGCATGGCGGCGCCACGGCCAACGCCAAGAGCCTGATTTCCCTGCTGCGGCTCGGCGCGTCGGGCGGCCAGCCGCTGACCGTCACCGCGTCGGGCGAGGACGCGGTGGCAGCACTCCAGGCCATCCGTGCCGCCTTTGATGCCGGGCTGGACGAGCCTGTTGCTGCGGCGGCGCCCGCGAAGGAGGCGGCGCCGCGGACCGTTCCGGCCGATCTCGATTACGACGGGCGCGTGATCGCCGGCATCTCCGCCTCCCCCGGCGTCTCCACCGGCCCGGTCTGGAAGTTCCAGCGGGAGGAGCTGACGGTCGCCGAGACCGCCCCCGATCCCGAGGCGCAGCACCGCCGGCTCGATCAGGCGCTCGCCGCCGCCGCCGCCGACCTGCGCAACCTGTATGAGGAGTTCTGGAAGAAGGCCGGCGCCGCAAAGGCGGCCATTTTCAAGGCGCATCAGGAGCTTCTCGACGATCCCGAGATGGTCGCCGAGGCGCATGCCCTGATCGGCCAGGGCAAGAGCGCCGGCTGGGCGTGGCGCGCGGTCTACGAGGAGCGCGCCGGCACGCTGGCCCAGCTCGCCGACCCGCTGCTGGCCGGGCGGGCCGCCGACCTCAGCGACGTCGGACGCCGCGTGCTGCGGCTGCTCGCCGTGGTGACGGAGAGCGTGGCGGCGCTGCCGGACCACCCCGTCATCCTGCTGGCCGAGGATCTGGAACCGTCCGACACGGCGAAGCTCGACCCGGCCAAGGTGCTGGGGCTGTGCACGGCGGGCGGCGGCGCCACCTCCCACACGGCGATCATCGCGCGCTCGCTGGATATCCCCGCGGTGGTCGCCGCCGGGCCGTCGGTGCTCGACTTGGAGAACGGGCGCGCGGCGATCCTCGACGGCGACGGCGGCGTGCTGGTCGCCGACCCCAGCGAGCGCGACCGCGGACGTGCCGCCGAGGCCCGGATCAAGGTGGGCGAGCGGCGCGAGGCCGAGCGGCTCGACCGCTACAAGCCGGCCATCACCACGGACGGACGGCGCGTCGAGGTCGCCGCCAACATCTCCGATCCGGCGGAGGCGGTGCAGGCCGTGGAGGCGGGCGGCGAGGGCGTCGGGCTGATGCGCACCGAGTTCCTGTTCCTCCAGCGCGATCTGCCGCCGGACGAGGAGGAGCAGTTCGTCGCCTACCGGACCATGGTGCGGGCGATGAACGGGCTGCCGATCATCCTGCGCACGCTGGACATCGGCGGCGACAAGAACGTCCCCTATCTTCGCATGCCGGCGGAGGGCAACCCCTTCCTGGGCGTGCGCGGCATCCGCCTGTGCTTCGAGCGGGAAGACCTGTTCCGCACCCAGCTCCGCGCCATGCTGCGGGCCTCGGCGGAGGGGCCGGTGCGCATCATGTACCCGATGATCGCCGCTCCGGCGGAGCTGGAGCGCGCCAAGGCGATCACCGAGGCGGTGCGGCGGGAACTGGACGTGCCGCCGGTCGAACTCGGCATCATGATCGAGGTGCCGTCCGCCGTGATGATGGCCGACCGGCTGGCGCGGGAGGTGTCCTTCTTCTCCATCGGCACCAACGACCTGACTCAGTATGTGCTGGCGATGGACCGGCTGCACCCGGTGCTGGCCCCGCAGGCCGACGGGCTGCACCCCGCCGTCCTGCGCATGGTGGAGCGCACGGTGGACGCCGCCCGCCGTGCCGGAATCTGGGTCGGCGCCTGCGGTGGCGTGGCCGGCGACCCGGCCGGGGCGGTGCTGCTGTCCGGGCTGGGCGTCGCCGAGCTGAGCGTGGCCATTCCCGCCGTTCCCTCGGTCAAGGCGCGGCTGCGCGCCATCGCCATGGCCGACGCCGAGCGCACGGCCCGCGACGCGCTGGACTGCGCCGACGCGGCGGAGGTTCGGGCACTGGTCCGTCACCGTTTCGCCGACGCCGGAGGCGTGTCATGAGCGCACTGTCCACCCCACACCCCGGCGTCGTCACCGTGACGCTGAACGCCGCCATCGACCAGACGCTCGACGTGCCGGGTTTCGCCGCCGGAGCGGTCAACCGGGCGGTCGCCGAGACGCGGACGGCGGGTGGCAAGGGCATCAACGTCGCCGCCTTCCTGGCCGGCGCGTCCCTGGCCGGCGGCGTCATCCCCGTCACCGCCACCGGCTTTCTCGGCGAGGAGAACAGCGCCGTCTTCGACACGCTGTTCCGCCGCCGCGGCATCCGCGACCGCTGCCTGCGCTTGGCCGGCCGCAGCCGGGTGAACATCAAGCTGGTGGACCGGGAAGGGCGCTCCGTCACCGACATCAACCTGCCGGGCCTGCATGTTCCGGCGGAAAGCTGGCGCGGGCTGCTGACCGTGGTGGACGACCTCGCCGTCACCAACCGGACCTTCGTCCTGTCGGGCAGCGTTCCGGCGGGCGTGCCGGACACCGCCTATGCCGAGATGGTCACCGCCCTGCACCGGCGCGGCGCCTTCGTGGTGGTGGACGCCAGCGGCCCGCCGCTGCGCCACGCCGTGGCCGCCCGCCCGGACATGGTGAAGCCCAACGCGGCGGAGCTGGCCGAACTGCTGGGCCGCCCGCTGAAGGATCGGGCCGAGGTGATGCGCGCCGCCCGCGAGCTGTCGGAGTCCGGCATCGCGCTGGTCGTCGTGTCGTTGGGGGCCGAAGGGGCGGTCTTCGTGGAAGGTGGCCGCGCCCTGCTGGCCGTGCCGCCGCCCGTCGAGGTCGCCAGCACGGTCGGCGCCGGGGACGCGATGGTCGCCGGGGTCGTGGCCGCCCGTCTGGAGGGCGGTGGGCTGGAGGAGTGCGCGCGGCGCGGCACCGCCTTCGCCGCCGGCACGCTGTCCCGCCTCGGCCCCGAACTGCCGCCGCCGGAGCGGCTCGCTGAACTGATGCGGGCCGTTCGGGTGGAAGACGCGCGGGTGGAAGAACTGTAAGGCGCTTTCAGCGCCGGAGGGATCGCGATGGCAAAGCTCGTGGCTGTGACCGCCTGCCCGACGGGGATCGCCCACACCGTCATGGCGGCCGAGGCGCTGCGCCGCACCGCCGCGCTGATGGGCCACGCCATCGCGGTGGAGACCCAGGGGTCGAACGGTGTGCAGACGCCGCTTTCCGCCGCCGACATCGCGGCGGCCGACGCGGTGATCCTGGCCACCGACATCGCCGTGGACGATTCCCGCTTCGCCGGCAAACCGATCCTGCGCACCTCCACCGCCGCCGCCATTCGCGACACCAAATCGGTGATCGGCAACGCCCTGGGCCATGCTCCCGGTGTGCAACCCGAAACCGCCGCTTCGCACCCCGCTCCGAAGCCGACCCCAACGGCGGTGCGCAGTCCCGGCCTCCTGGTCGCCATCACCGCCTGCCCGACCGGCATCGCGCACACCTTCATGGCGGCGGAGGCGCTGAAGCAGGCCGCGCAGGCCAAGGGCTACCGCATCAAGGTCGAGACCCAGGGATCGGTCGGCGCCAAGAACGCGCTGACCGAGGAGGAGATCGCCGAGGCCGAGGCCGTCATCATCGGCGCCGACACCCACGTCGCCACCGACCGCTTCGCCGGCAAGCGCCTGCTCAAGACCTCGGTGGGGGAGGCGCTGAAACAGCCCGCCCGCGTGATCGACGAGGCGCTCGCCCTGCCGGCCCCGGCCGCGACGGGGGGCGGCGCCGCGCCGGCCTATGCCGACGCGGTGTCGGGCGCCAAGGCGCGTCCGAAGGAGGCGCAGTCCGGCCCCTACAAGCATCTGCTGACCGGCGTGTCCTTCATGCTGCCCTTCGTGGTCGCCGGCGGTCTGCTCATCGCCCTGTCCTTCGTCTTCGGCATCGAGGCCTTCAAGGAGCCGGGCACCCTGCCGGCGGCGCTGATGCAGATCGGCGGGGAGGCGGCCTTCGGGCTGATGGTGCCGGTGCTGGCGGGCTACATCGCCTATTCCATCGCCGACCGGCCCGGCCTCGCCCCCGGCTTCATCGGCGGGATGCTGGCGGCCAAGATCGGCGCCGGCTTCCTGGGCGGCATCGTGGCGGGATTCCTGGCCGGCTACATCGCCCGCTGGCTGCGCGACACCATCCGGCTGCCGCAGACTCTGGAGGGGCTGAAGCCGGTGCTGATCATCCCGCTCCTGGGCACGCTGGCGGTCGGTCTGCTGATGGTCTACGTCATCGGGACGCCGGTCGCCGCGATCATGAACGGGCTGACGGCCTTCCTGCAGAGCATGACCGGGGCCAACGCGGTGGCGCTGGGCGCGCTGCTCGGCGCCATGATGGCGCTGGACATGGGCGGGCCGGTCAACAAGGCGGCCTACACCTTCGCGGTCGGGCTTCTCGCCTCCAACACCTACACGCCGATGGCCGCGGTGATGGCGGCGGGCATGACGCCGCCGCTCGGGCTGGCGCTCGCCACCATGGTCGTGCCCAGCCGCTTCACGATGCAGGAGCGCGAGGCGGGGAAGGCCGCCGGCGTGCTCGGCCTCGCCTTCATCACGGAAGGGGCGATTCCCTTCGCCGCCAAGGACCCGTTGCGCGTCATCCCCGCGGCCATGGCCGGGTCAGCAGTGGCCGGCGCCCTGTCGATGTGGTTCGGCTGCGGGTTGCGGGCGCCGCACGGCGGCGTCTTCGTGCTGGCGATCCCCAACGCGGTGGCGCCGCTCGGCCCCTATGTCCTGGCCATCGTCGCCGGGACCATCGTCACGACGCTCGGCCTGATGATCCTGAAGCGCCGCGTCGAGGCGGACCCGACCGCGGCGCCGACGCTCGGCAGCGCCGCGCCGACCCCGACCAGCCCCGCGCCCAGTGGGGCCGGGCGCTGAGAGGGCAGGACCGTCACAGCCGCTGATTGCCGGCCTTACCACAAATTAGTTTTAATTTTCGCCAAAATTGAAAGAACTCGACAACTCCAGAGTGCTATCGCTAGCTTTGCGTTGTTCCGCCGCCGGTCTGTTCCGCAGTCCCCTGGAGGAACGGCAGCCGGCGGAGCGTGATGAGGATCTCGTATCGCATAGCGACGGTGGGTGGAATCCCGGTGGTCATCGCGGCACTGATCGCGGTGTCGGCCTGGATCCTGCTGGAGCGTGCCGGCCGCTCGCGCGAGGCCGCGGTCCTGGCCGGCACCGTCTACCGCGAGATGATCGCCGCCACCGCGGCCCGCAACGACTTCATCCATTCCGCTCCGGAAAGCCGGCTTCCCCATGAGGTCACCTTCCGCCGCGCCACCCACGGCGCGCGGGCGGCGCTGGACGCGCTCGGCGGGCTGGCGGACCAGGGCATCCAGGCCGACGCCGTGGAGACCGCGCGCCGCGCGTCCGACCGTCACGCCGCCCGGCTGGAGGAGCTGGTCGAGGCGATCACCGTCAGTGACGCCCGTGCCCGCGGCATGGCGGAGCAGGAGGCGCGCCTGCTCGCCCTGGCCGAACAGGCGCGCCAGCGGCAGCACGCCGTCAACGCGGCGCTCGTCGCCTCCCTGGCCGAGTCCGACCGGCGGATGCATGCCGGTCGCGACCTGGTCGACGGCCTGCACGCGCTGCGGGAGGCGCTGTTGAACGCCCGGCTGGCCGCCATGGATGGGGCGGCCATCGCCGAACCTCCCGCTTCCCCGCCGGGATCACCGCCGCGCTCCGGCGGCTTGGCCCTCTGGCTGGACCGGGTGGAGCGGACCGCCGACGGTCTCGCCGCGTCGCTCGCCGCCGACACCGCCCATGGGGCGGCGCTGGACGAGCTGACCCGGTTGCGGGCCGAGCGGCTGGACCGGACCACGCTTCCGGAGCTGGCGCCGCGCTACGACGCATTCGCCGGGCGGCTGCTGAAAGCCGCCGACGCCGGCTACGGCGCCGTCCAGGACGAGGTGGCGGAGCTTCTGCGCCGCACCATGTCGGCCCACGCCATGGAGCAGGAGACCCAGACGCTCGCCATGACCGCCCTGACGCTCAGCGGGCGGACGCTGAGGGCGTTGGAGCGGCGCGATTCCCGCAGTCTGCGCGACGTCGTCACCGACAGCGGTCGGCTGCGCGACCGGGTGTCGGGGCTTCCCATCTCCCCGCTGATCCAGGACGGGATGCTGGCCGCCATCACGGCGTGGCGCGACGGGCTGGAGCGCACCACCGATGGGCTGGCCCGGCAGAACGGCGCCATCGCCGCCATGGACATGGACGCCGCGGCGGTGATGAGCACCGCCCGCCGCCTGAACGACCTGTTCCAGGACAGCGCGGTAGGCAGCGCCGACCTCCTGCGCTCGACCCTGCTCATCGGGGCGACCGTCGGCCTGCTGTTCGCCGCAAGCGCGGCGCTGCTGGTGGCCGGCGGGATCACGCGGCCCCTGCGCCGGCTGCAGAACGCGACGCGGCGGCTGGCCCGCGACCCGCGCGACGGGTTGGTGACCGACCTGGAGCGGCGGGACGAGCTGGGCGACATGGCCCGCGCCGTCCATCATTTCGCCGCCGAGATCACCCGCCGCGAGGACGAGTTGCGCCGCGCCAAGGAGCAGGCGGATTCGACCCTGGCGGAACTGCGGCGGACCCAGGCCCATCTGGTCCAGGCGGAGAAGCTGGCCGCGCTGGGGCAGGTGGTGGCCGGCGTAGCGCACGAGATCAACACGCCGCTTGGCATCACACTCACCACTTCGACCCTGATCAGCGAGAAGGTGCCGAAGATGAAGCATCTTCTCGAATCCGGGCACCTCCGCCGCCGCGAGCTGGAACGCTTCCTGACCGACATGGGCGATGTGTCCGAATTGCTGGTCAACAACACCGTCCGCGCGGCGGAACTGGTCCAGCGCTTCAAGGAGCTGGCGGTGGACCCGGCGGGCGAAACGCGCCGCCGATTCGACCTCCGCCTCTGCCTGATGCAGGCCGTCGAAGCGTTGGGGCCTTTCTGGGAACCCGGGGAGCATCGGGTTGTCGTGGATTGCCCGCCGGGATTGATGATGGACGGCTACCCGCAGGCCATCGCGCAGATCGTCTCCCACCTGCTGTTGAACGCGGTCAACCACGCCTTCGCGGACGGCGCGGGGGACGCCGGGCAGGGGGACGCCGGGCAGGGAGAGGTCCGGCAGCGGGGCACCGTAACGGTTTGCGCCGGCAAGGCCGCGGCGGGGGTCGTGGAACTGGCCGTCACCGACGATGGGCGGGGCATCCCGCCGGAGCTGCGGACGCGGATCTTCGATCCGTTCTTCACGACGCGCCGCGACCGCGGCCACGCCGGGCTCGGCCTGCACATCGTTCACAACACCGTCAACCAGCTCGGTGGCACCATCGCCCTGGAGGATGCGGAGGAGGCCGGCGGCGCCCGCTTCGTCGTCCGCCTGCCCTCCGCCACTCGGGTGAAAAAAGGCGCCTGATACGGGTGGATATTCCCTCCTGGTCTCGCGAAAACTTGCGCGCCATGCCGCTTCCGGTTTACTCCGGAGCGAGTTCTCTTGGCGATTGCAACGCAAGGTTCGCGGTATGGCGACAATCGAGGAAGCCTATGGGGTTGCCATCGACCACCATCAGGCCGGTCGGCTGGACGAGGCGGCGATCATCTACCAGCGCATCCTGGACGCCGATCCGGAGCAGGCCCACGCCGCGCACCTGCTGGGCATCGTTGCCGGCCAACAGGGCCGTCATGGCGAAGCCGTCGCGCTGATCGGCGCCGCGGTGGCGCGGGACGGGCTGAACACCGACTTCCTTGGGAATCTGGGCGCGGCGTTGAAGGCGGCCGGTCGCTGCGACGAGGCCATCCGTCACCTCGCCCGCGCTTTGGCGCTGGAGCCGGCGGCGCGCGGCGTCCCGGGCAATCTCGGCTCCGCCTTGGCCGCCGATGGTCGGATCGGCGAGGCCGTGCCCTGGCTGGGACGCGCCGCCGCCCTTGACCCGGCGCAGTTTGAGACGTTCCTGAATCTGGGGATCGCGTTGCGCGACGCGGGCCGGTTCGACGAGGCGGAAGCGGCGCTGGAAACCGCCAAGGCCCTGCGCCCGGACCATCCGCACCCGGTCTGCGAGCTGGCGGTGCTGAAGCTGGCGCTCGGCGATTTCGAAGAGGGGCTGGCGCTTTACGAACGGCGCTGGGACTACACCGGCCAGACCGCCGCGGTGTCCGGCAAGGCGGTGTGGCGGGGCGAGGACATCGCCGGCAGAACCATCCTCCTCTATTACGAGCAGGGCCTGGGCGACACGCTGCAATTCGTCCGCTACGCGCCGCTGTTGGCCGACCGCGGCGCGCGGGTGCTGCTGATCGTCCAGCCGGAGCTGCGCCGCCTGCTGGCCTCGGTGCGGGGCATCGACCGTCTGGCCACCTACGACGACGCAGCGGCGCTGCCGGATTTCGACCTGTGCTGCCCGCTGATGAGCCTGCCCTTCGCCTTCGGCACGCGCATCGACGGGATACCCTCCGGGGTCCCCTACATCACGCCGCCCCCCGATCTGGTGGCGGCCTGGGCGGAGCGGCTCGGCTGGAACCAGACCGGAGACTCCGCCGGGAAGCGCCCGTTGCGCGTGGGATTCGTCTGGTCGGGCAACCCGCGGCGCCACGACCCCACCTCCCACGCGATGGACCGCCGCCGCAGCGTGCCTTTCGCGCTGATGGAGCCGCTGCTGTCGGTGCCGGGGATCGCGGCGGTCAGCCTCCAGGTTGGGGACGCGGCGGAGCAGGCACGGGCGGCCATCGCGGCCGGCCTGCTCACCGATCCCATGGCGGGGGTGACCGACTTCGCCGACACCGCGGCCATCGCGGCGCATCTCGACCTCGTCGTCACCGTGGACACGTCGGTCGCCCACCTCGCCGCCGCCATCGGGCGCCCGGTGTGGATGCTGTCGCGCTCCGACGCCTGCTGGCGTTGGTTGCGCGGGCGCGACGACAGCCCGTGGTACCCGACGATGCGCCTCTACCGGCAGGACTCGCCCGGCGACTGGGGGCCGGTCATGGCCCGCGTTGGCCATGACCTTGCCGCAGCCGCCGCGGCGCGGGATCAGAACTGCGCCGAGGCGCTCAGCAGGAAGGCCCGGCCCGGCTGGTAGAGCGGGGTGACGGTGCCGAACTCCTGCCCGTAGGTGGCGCGGTCGGCGTAGGTCTCGTCGAAGAGGTTGCGGACGTCGAGGCGCAGCGCCAGGTTGGCGTGCTCCGGCAGCCGGTGCTCCACGAACAGGTTGGCCGTCTGATAGCCCTTCAGCGGCCGCTGCCCGGCCTGCACCTTGTCGTAATCGAGAACGAACTCCAGGTCGGCGCCCAGGGTCAGGTTCCAGGACTGCACGGTGTGGGCGCCGCCGACGGTGAAGACCTGCCCGATCGGCGTGGCGAGGTAGGTGCCGGTGTCGGAATCGGCGGGCCGCCCGTCGATCTTGACGTCGATGTCGGCGTATTTGGCGCGGATGAAGCCGTTCGTCCAGGCGTAGCCGAGACCCAGCTCATAGCCTTCCGACCGCACGTCGCGGGCGAGGGTGGCGCTCGTAGCGGCGAAGCGCGCGGCGCGGGCGTCGTCCAGCTTGGTGCGGAAGATCCGGCCTTCCGCGGTGAAGCCCTCGTAACGGGCCTCCAGCCCGGCGGTGCTGTTGTAGGCCGTCACCGGGCGCGGGCCGGTGCCGTAGTTCCAGGCCGGGTTCATGATGTAGTTCTCGGCCATCTGGACGCCGCCCCAACCGCGGGACACACCGGCCTTGGCGGTCAGGAAACGGGGCAGCAGGTCGAACTCACCAGACAGATTGTGGCTGAGGCCGTGGTTGGTCCATTCCCGTCCGGTCGTCCCCTCGAAGGTCTGGCGGTCGCCGCGCAGGCCGAAGGACAGGCGCAGCCGCTCCATCGGTTCCAGCCGGGCCTGACCGTACAGGCCATTGTTGCGCGCCCGCTCGGTCGCGGTCATCGTCCGGTCCCGGTAGTTGGCGCGGTCCACATAGAAGTCAGTGCCCGCCGTGACGGTGCCGATCCGGAAGCCGAAGGTGTTTTCCAGCTTGCCGTTGAAGGAACTGGTCGCCCCCTTGCCCGGATAGCTCCCCGGCACGGTGCTGCTGCCGACCGGGCGGGTGAAGATCGGCGTCTCCACGTCGGTGCGGCCGTAGGCGAGCACCAGCTTGGGGTTCCACAGCTCCGTCGGCAGGGCGTCGGTGTAGGTGAAGACCATGTTCTGGCGGTCGAGCGTGTAGTCGCGCACGCGCGGCTCCCAGGCCGGGCGCCCGGCCAGCGATCCGATGTTCGCGCGGAAGGGCCGCGGCGCGTCGTCGTAGACCCGTTCGTAGCTGGCCTGGAAGCGGTGGCCGCTCTCCGTCTGCACCGCCGCCTTGCCGAGGCCGCTCACCACGTCCGTCTCGGTGCCGTCCACCTTGCGCCCGTTGCCCGCCGTGTATTTGCCGCCCTTGCCGTAGGTCACGGTGCCCAGCGCCTCCAGCCCCTGGTGGCGCCCGAAGCCGGCGAGGTTGGTGGTCAGGCCGGAGCCGTTGCTGTTGAAGGTGGTCTTGCCGAAGCCGCCGATGCCGTCGCTCGCCAGAAAGTCGCTGGCGTCCTTGGTCTCGTAGGCGATGGAGCCGGCGAGCGCGCCCGGCCCGGCGTCGGCGGGGGCGACGCCGGCGTCCACCCGCGCCACCTTCAGCAGCGCCGGATCGATCAGCGTGGTGCCGTTGTGGTGGAAGACCTTGTTGTTCTGGCGGCTGCCGTCGATGGTGACCGCCAGATTGGTTTCCTCGACGCCGTTCACATAGACCTTCTGCGACATCGGCACGGAACTGCCCACGCGGATCGTCGGCTCGCCGGAGAAGACGTCGCGGAGGTCGCTGGGATTCTCTGCGTTCCAGATCCTCCCTGGTGATGGTGACGGTGCCGTTTCCGCTGCCGGCGCCGGTCGAGGCGGTGACCGACACCGGCGCCAGCATTGTGACGTCGCCGGTCGGAGCCGGAACCAGCGTCGCGGTGCCGGTGCCGGTCATGCGGTAGCCGACGCCCGTTGCGGACAGCAGCGTGTCGAGCGCCTGGGCGGGCGTCATGCTGCCCGACACCGGGCGGGAGCTGCGCCCGGCGGCCAGATCGGCGGAATAGCCGATCTGCCAGCCGGTCTGGCGCGCAAAGGCGTCGAGCGCCGCGGGCAGGGGCTGTGCCGGCAGCGCGAAGGTCATCGTCTGAGCGGCGCCAGGGGCGGGAGCGGCCGGCTGGGCCAGGGACGGGGAGGGGAGGGCCAGGACGCCGCCGAGCGCGGTGGTCGCCATGAGGGCCAGGATCAGATGCCGGGCGGCGGTTCCCCGCGCGCATACCAAGAACTTGCCTGTCGAAACCGTCCGGCCTTCCATTCCTCACAACTCCCGTCTGCGCTGGTGGCGGGGGCGTGATGACCGGCGTATGAACCGTGCCCCCTCTTTTCGGCAGACGCACGGGGGCGTGGCGTCTCACAAAAAAATCCCGAAAGAACGACAAACCCTATCGAAGCAGGATGAGTCCGGCAGGAAGCTCGGTCACGCGGGCTCCCACGACGTCGGCCAGCGAGCGGATTGCCGCCACGGGATCGTCCAGCCGGTAGTTTCCGCTGACCCGCGCGCCGGCCAGCCGGTCGCCGATCAGGACGATCGGTGCGCCGTGGTAACGCCGGAGCGTGTCGACGATCGCGGCGAAGGGCTGGTCGTGGAACACGCAGCGACCGTCCTTCCAGGCCAGCGCCTCCGCCGGGTCCGGGCGGGCGGGCGCCGACAGGCCGTCCACCGTGGCCGTCACCCGGTCACCCGGAACGAGGGACACCGTTTGCCCCGGCGCTTCCCTCCGGCTGACCGACACCCGCCCGCGCTCCAGGAAGACGGCGTCCTGCCCGCCGTCCGCCCGCACGGTGAAGGCGGTGCCGGTCACCTCCACCTCGCTGAAGCCGGCGGTGACGCGGAAGGGGTGGGCGGGGTCGCTGACCACGTCGAAGTAGGCCTGCCCGCGCAGCAGCCGGACGTGGCGCCGGCCCTCGGCGAAATCGAGCGCGACCGCGGAGTCGGTGTCGAGGATCAGCCGCGACCGGTCGGGCAGGGCGACCTCCCGCCGCTCCCCGGCGGCGGTGCGGTGGTCGGCGGTCAGGCGGAGCGCCAATGTGGGCTGGAGATGGACGCCGATGGCCAGCAGCAGCGCGGCGGCGGCCAGCGAGGCCCGCCATCCGCCAAACCGCCCGGACCTCCGCCGCGTCGCGGACCGGATGGCCGACGGCGAAGGGGTCGCCTGCGGGAAATGGGCGAGCGTCGACGCCTGCTGGAGTTCGGGCATGCTTCCAAGCGACGACAGGCGATCGAAGGCAGCGGCGTGGCGCGGGTCGCGGTTCCGCCATGCCTGATAGGCGGCGCGGGCGTCTGGGTCCACGGGCGCGTCGAGAAGCGTCACGAACCAGGTGAGCGCCTCGTCCGTGATCGGATCCGCATGCCGGTAGGCCCCGGCATCCTGTCCGCCGCCTGCCTTGTCCTGCTCCACGCTGGCCTTCCACTCTTCCTGTGATCGGACTCACGTAAGGTTGAGACGTTTCATCGCCCGCCGGGCCACAATCCGCAAACCGCAGCCCCCCGATGGTGATCGCTCCTGCACCCGTCCAACCGGCTTGACATCTGAAATTGAGAATCATTATCAATTTCGGCGTTGCAAGGCCGCCGACGTCGCACCGACCGCGGTGGTGTCCCCTCCGCCGTCGTACCGACAGGGCTATCATGTCCGCAAGCCTGATTGCGATCTATCTCGATCACCGCCGCTCGTTGTTCGGGTGCGCGATGAAGATCGTTCGCGATTTTCAGATTGCCGAGGACGTGCTGCAGGAAAGCTACCTGCGCGCCTGCAAGGCGGTGGAGAGGGGACCCATCGACAACGTCGGGGCTTTTCTTCACCGGACGGTTCACAACCTCGCGCTGGACCATCTCCGGCGCTGCCGGACCCAGGAGCGGTTCGAAGCCGGCCCGGCGGACACCGCCGAGGCGCTGGGCATCGCGTCGGAAACCCCGTCGGCGGAGGAGCGCCTGCTGCACCGCGAGCGGGTGTCGTGCTTCATGGACGCTCTCGACCGTCTGCCGGCGCGGGCCCGTCAGGTGTGGCTCCTGAACCGGGTCGAGGGCCTGTCCTATCCCCAGATCGCCGCCCATCTGGGCGTTTCGCCGGGCACGGTCTTCAACGACATGAAACTGGCGATGGGCCATTTCGTGGACGCCATGGCGCGCCGCGACCGTTCCGGAGCCACCGCTGCCCGGCCCGGCGGGACACTCTAGCCGCGAGAACACGCTCCCGAGCGGAAAGGGGGGGCCGAACCCCGGAGCACGGTAAGCAGATGCACGAATCCGGTGTTGGGTGTATGCATGACGGGTGTTTGTGTAAGTTGTCGCAAAAATTCCATAAGGTGTCTTATGGAAAATACACCGGCACAACTACCCATGAGGGTTTTTGTGTGGTATGTTCTCAATCCAGCGATGCGGGCTTGGTGATGTAGGCCTGGGACCGTGTTTCCGCGTCGTCACTCATCGAAGCTGGCAACAAGGATCGGGACTCATGAGCGTCATCAACGCTGCGGGTTCGCAAGCGGGCTTCCTTCGTCCGATTCGTCCGAACCCCGGCCCAGCCACGGACGTGTTTGCAAAGAAAGCGGACAACGCCACGACTGGCTTCAGACCAGCCTCCACGGTCGAGCTGTCGGATCGCGCCAAGGCGCTGCTGGCGAAAGCCGAGCATGAGAGCGCTGTTGCCAGCCGGCTTGCGGCGCATCTGGCCGGAGGCGGCCGCAATCCGGCGGCTCCCATGCCCCCTCTCGACGCGACACAATGGACCGACACCGATGGCGTGTCCTCGAAACCATCCGCGTCGAAGCAAGCGTTGGAGAGCATCGCCGCCGTCAAGGAATGGGCCAAGTCGGACGTCTTCCGGAACGCCGCCAACGCCGTTGCCGATGATCAGGTCCGAACCCTGGTTCGCGACGGCCGGCTTTCCCAATTGCCTGCCCTCGATGACGACCAGTTGAATCAGTTGAGCGAGGCGGAACGGAACGTCTACGGCACGGTCCGGTCTCTCCAGGGGCTCTATGACGGCATGCCGAAAACGATGGACCAAGCCCTGGCCGACCGGAAGGCGGTGGTGCTCGAAGCCTATCCGGATGAAATCAACCGCATGAGAAGCGGCCTCGCCTCCGGCTCCCTGAAGAAGGAGGATGGCTGGGAGGACATCATCGCCAGCCGCGAGTCCGAACTTGCCGCGGCCCGGCAAGGCACGATGACAATACACGCCGTGAGCGACTCGAACCTTGTGCAGTCCAAGGGCGAGTTCACGGTCGCCCGCGACGGCAATGGCTGGAGCGCCCGTGGGATCACGGTGAACGGCAACGCCGCCGCCTTGCAGGAGACGTTCGGCACAAGGAACATGCAGGTCGGGTCCAGCCCCTACACCGGCGACTACGTGATCACTTGGTAAACCCGCCCGCTGCGCGGATGGGGCTGCCTGAGTGGGCAGGCAATTTTCACAGCGTGGAAATGTGCAAAAATTCGTAGTGGCCCTTCATTTCCCACGACATGGCTCCCCTTCCGGAAAGCGGCGTGCTAGGCTTTCATCCGGCCTGTTGAAAGGCCCATGACCGGACCGACGGCCGGACCGGTCGGGAACATCAGGACAAGCCTACCATGAATCACATCGTCGCCCCCTGCTTCAAGGATCAGGGCCTCAAGGACCAGAACCTCAAGGGGTTGGACCACCCGGAATCGCCCCTTCTGGAGGGCGTCGACGGCATGTGGGCGATGCTGCGTGCCGAGGCGGAGAACGTCGTTGTCAAGGAGCCGTGGCTGCGCCCCTTCATCGACACCGCCATCCTGCTGCACCATGACTTCCCGTCGGCGCTGGGCAGCCTGCTGGCGCGCAAGCTGGGCGACTCCTACATCTCCGCCGACCAGCTCGCCATGCTCGTGCGCTCGGCGGTCGCCGACGCGCCCTGCATCGTCGAGGAGGCCTGCTCCGACCTCCAGGCCATCTGCACGCGCGACCCGGCAGCCGACAATTGCCTGACGCCGTTCCTCTACTACAAGGGCTTCCACGCGCTGGAATGGCACCGCATCGGCCACTGGCTGTGGCGGCGCGAGCGGCGCGACCTTGCCCACTTCCTGCAAAGCCGGGTATCGGAAGTGTTCGCGGTGGACATCCACCCGGCGGTCCCGGTCGGGCGCGGCGTCTTCATCGACCACGGCACCGGCGTGGTGATCGGCGAGACCGCGGTGGTCGGCAACGACGTGTCGATCCTGCAGGAGGTCACGCTCGGCGGCACCGGCAAGGAGCATGGCGACCGTCACCCGAAGGTGCGCGACGGCGTCCTGCTCTCGGCCGGGGCCAAGATTCTGGGCAACATCGAGATCGGCAGCCGCGCCAAGGTCGGAGCCGGCAGCGTGGTGCTGAAGGACGTGCCGCCCTGCGCCACCGTGGTCGGCGTCCCGGCGCGGATCGTCGGCTGGTGCCGCGACACGGTGCCGGCCCTTGCCATGGACCAGACGGTGCCGGAGCCGGAGTATCACATCTGACGGAACCGGCGGATTCCGGGCCGAACATCCTTCAGGGAAAGAAGATCTCCTCGATGGTCAGGCCGAACGTCCGGGCGATGGCGAAGGCCAGCGGAAGGCTGGGGTCGTAGCGCCCATTCTCGATCGAATTGACCGTCTGGCGGGACACCTGAAGGCGCTCCGCCAGCTCACTCTGGCTCCAGCCGCGGGCCGTGCGGATGTCTTTCACCGCGTTTCTCATCGGTAGCGCCACTGGGCGATGCACACCCCGACGACCCACAACACCGCCATGAGCGGCCAGATATGGAAGGCGCGCAGTTCCGGCGCGCCGGCACCTTCCGCAAACCCCCAGGCGAAGGTCGCCAACGCCGTGCCCGTGAAGGACAGGGCGATCGCGTCGAACTGGATGCGGCGCTGAAGCTCGTCCATTCGCCGCAGCCCACGCAAGACCGTCCAGGCGACGGCGACCGTGCCGAGGATCGGCAAAAGCGCGAGCGCCATTTTCATCGCGCCTTCCGGTTGGAGCAACCGGTCCGCCGCGTTGGCGCCTAGCAGAAGCGCCGCGTAGAGAGCCAGAGCCCCGGACAATTCGACGCCGTAGCGCTTGATGCTGAACATCCCCCGCCCCTTACCATGCCGCCCAATGACAAGGAAGCTTTACATGCGACGCCTCACCACTGTCAAGTATGCTTTACATCGCCTCGCACCGGACCACGATCAGGCCGGTCGGACGACGGGACCGCTCCGGAACTCCGGAGCGGTCATCTCCTCGCGGGTCAGGGCGGTGAACAGGTCCACCACCGGGCTCTTGGAGCGGTTGGCGTCGAAGGCCACCTGGAAGGGCGCCTGATAGGACAAGACCTTGGGCAGCAGAATCCGCAGCCTCCCGGCCTTGACGTAGGGTGCGGCGTAATGGTCCGGCAGATAGCCGGCGTAGGCGCCGGACAGGATCAGCCGCGCCGCCCCCTCCATGTCGCTGACCGTTGCCTTGGGCGTCGAAATCGCAAAGATCTTCAGGTCGCGCGATCCCCAATAGCTCCGCGCCACCAGCCGGTAGCGGCGGATCTCGTCCAGGTCGATGGCCTCGTCCGGCAGGGTGAACAGCGGGTGCCCGTCCGCCACGCAGAAGTGGATCGTCTCGTTGTAGAGGTCCTGGTAGGACAGGCTCGGCACGATGCGCGGAAAGCTGGCAATGGCGAGTTGCAACTGCCCGCCGATGACGTCGCGCAGCAGTTCGTTCGGCG
Source organism: Azospirillum sp. UENF 211521 (assembly GCF_058780535.1). Lineage (NCBI taxonomy): Bacteria > Pseudomonadati > Pseudomonadota > Alphaproteobacteria > Rhodospirillales > Azospirillaceae > Azospirillum > Azospirillum sp. UENF 211521. Next base: position 1,735,579 of record NZ_JBSNCF010000001.1, on the reverse strand, counting down.
GGCGCACGTTGATGATCAGCGAGACCTCCGGCGCCGCCTCGGTGAAGCGGGCGAAGACGCGCTCCAGCGGGGCGCGCGGGTCGGTCAGCGTGTTGTCGACCAGCCCGACCGCCAGCGTGCCGGTCAGCCGCTCGCGCAGGCCGCGCACCCGCCCGCGGAAGCGGTCCAGCGAGTCGAACACGCGCCGCGCCTCGTCATAGACCGCCTGCCCTTCCGGGGTGAGCTGGAATCCCGACCGTCCCCGCCGGCACAGCCGCAGGCCCAGCCGGGTCTCCAGATCAGCGAAATGGGTGGAGATGGTGGACAGCGACAGGTTCAGTTCGCTCTGCGCCGCACTGAATCCGCCGGCCTCGACGATGGTCATGAACAACCGCAACAGGCGCAGATCCACGGTTTCCAGCTGAATCATCGCCACGACGCCGCCCTCCCCTGCCCCGCCCGCCGCGTCCGGCACGCCCCATACTTCGACCCGGATCGAAGTAAGATACAAAACTTTCTGATTTTCGGGCAACGGCGCCGGGGGTCTAATGATCGCAGGCCACAATGCTGGCCTCACGAACAGATAAGCTCGTCCGCAAGGAAAGGTCGCATCCATGAACGAGACGACGGGTAAGCAGGGACTTCACGCCGCTTTGACCGGCGGCATCGGCCGCCGCGCCGTTCTGGCCGGAGCGGGCACGCTGGCCACGGTGGCCGCCATCGGTTTTCCGAACATCGTCCGTGCCCAGTCGAAGACGCTGAAGGTCGGCGTCTACGGCGGCTACTTCAAGGAATCCTTCGAGAAGCACATCTTCCCGGAATTCTCCAAGGCCACCGGCATCACGGTGGAGGCCATCGCCGAGCCGACCGGCGAAGCGTGGCTGGTCCAGCTCGAACAGGCGGCCCGCGCCCGTCAGGCGCCCGCCGACGTCTCGATGATGTCGCAGGTGGCGATGCTGAAGGGGGCCTCGGCAGAGCTGTGGGCGCCCTTCGACCTGTCGAAGATCCCCAACGCCGCCAAGGTCGTCCCGCACCTCGTCAACAAGTATCCGGACGGCAAGGTCAGCGGCATCGGCGCGGTGTCCTGGTACATCACGCTGGTCACCAACACCAAGAGCTACCCGCAGGCTCCGGACAGCTGGGCGGCCCTGTGGGACCCGGCGAACAAGGACAAGCTCGGCCTGCTGGCGCTGGTCAGCAACAGCTTCCTGCTGGAGGTCACGGCGGCGACCTTCTTCGGCGGCACCAAGCATCTCGACAGCGAGCAGGGGCAGCTCGACTGCTTCAAGAAGCTGGCAGAACTGAAGTCCAACGTGAAGCTCTGGTACCGCGACGAGGCGCAGTTCGAGGCCTCGCTGAAGTCCGGCGAAATCCCGATGGGCCAGTACTACCACGACGTGACCGGCCTCGCCGCCGCGGACGGGCAGCCGGTGCGCTCGACCTTCCCGAAAGAGGGCGGCATCCTTGACTCCGGCAGTTGGGCGGTCACCCGCGCCTCCAAGGCCGGCGACCTCGCGCATGTCTTCGTGGATTACATGTGCCAGCCGTCGATCCAGTCCCTGCTGTCGCGCAAGGTCGGCACCGCCCCGACCATCGACCGCAAGATGACCGACCTGACGGATCAGGAGTTCGCCGCCGTGTCCTCCGACATCGCGCCGATCATCCCGCGCTATGACCTCTACACGAGCAAGTCCGACTGGCTGAACCAGAAGTGGACGGAAATGATCGTCGGGTGAGTGACAGCCCTTCTGCCCTCTGGGGAGAAGGGTATGGGATGAGGGGGCGGCCGCAGGCCGGACACGCACTGCAATGAGGCTGCGTTGACGCCCTATGGGTGCCCCCTCACCCTAACCCTCTCCCCAAAGGGGCGAGGGGAAAAGCCCGTTGTGAACGACAGTCAAAAAGCCATCCCATGTCAGCCCTTGTCCTCGACGGTCTCACCAAACGATACGGTCCCGTGACCGCGGTGCACGGCGCGTCGCTGCGCATCCCGCACGGGCAATTCGTCTGTCTGCTCGGCCCGTCCGGCTGCGGGAAGACGACGCTGCTGCGCATGATCGCCGGGCTGGAGGACCCCTCCGGCGGACGGCTGGTCATCGATGGGCGCGACATCACCACGGCCCCCGCCCACACGCGGGAATTCGGCATGGTGTTCCAGTCGCTGGCCCTCTTCCCGCACCTGACGGCGGGCGAGAACATCGCCTATCCCCTGCGCATCCGCGGCGCCGCGAAGGCCGAGCAGCGCAAGCGCGCCGACGAGCTGCTGGAGCTGGTCCGCCTGCCCGGCGTCGCCGACCGGCCGGTCTCCAAGCTGTCGGGCGGGCAGCGGCAGCGCGTCGCCATCGCCCGCGCGCTGGCCCTGTCGCCCAAGCTGTTCCTGCTCGACGAGCCGCTGTCGGCGCTTGACGCCAAGCTGCGCGAGGCCATGCAGATCGAACTGAAGCAGCTTCAGCAGCGGCTGGGCATCACCACCATCGTCGTCACCCACGACCAGCGGGAGGCGATGACCATGGCCGACCTCGTGGTGGTGATGTCGCAGGGCCGCATCCATCAGGCCGCCCCGCCGATGGAGGTCTACCGCCAGCCTGCCGACGCCTTCGTCGCCGACTTCATCGGCATGACCAACCTGCTGGAGGGCGAGGTCACCGCCCCCGGCACCGCCGCCGTGCCCGGCGGCACCCTGCACCTGCCCGACCTGCCGCCGACCGGCCGCGTCCTGCTGTCCGTCAGGCCGGAGGACGTGATCGTCCACCCCGCGGGGACGGACGGGCCGAACCGGCTGACCGGCACGCTGTCCTTCATGCGCGACCTCGGCGCCAGCGTGGAGTTCCGCATCGACGTCGCCGGGAAGGAGATCGTCGCGCTGTCGCGCCCGCAGGACCGCCCGCCGGTCGCCCCCGGCGGCGCCTTGGCTGTGGAGTTCCCCGCGGCGGCCTGCGTCGTGCTGCCGCCAATGGCGGAGCGTCCGCAATGATCCGCCGCGCGCCCCGTGGTCTGGCCGAGCACGCGCCGATCCTGTTCCCGGCGCTGATGCTGGTCGTCTTCTTCGTCATCCCCTTCAGCCTGATGATCGCGGTCAGCGTCTTCCGGCGCGTGCCCGGCGGCTTCTACGAGCCGGACCTCGTCTTCGCCAATTACGAGCGGTTTCTGACCGCCTTCTTCGGCGGGGTGATGTCCTTCTCGCTGGGGCTGGCGGCGCTGGTCGCGGCGCTGTCGGTGGGCATCGCCTTCCCCTTCACCTACCGGCTGGTCAAGCTGCCGCGCGGCGCGCAGATCCGCTGGCTGGTCTTCCTGCTGTCGATCCTCTCGCTGTCGGAAGTCATCATCGGCTTCGCCTGGTCCACCCTGCTGTCGCGCACCGCGGGCATCACCAACCTGTTCGTGGCGCTGGGCCTGATGGCCGAGCCGCAATCGCTCAGCCCGAGCTTCGGTGCGCTGCTGGCCGGGCTGGTCTATCAGGCCTTCCCCTACACGGTGCTGGTCCTCTACCCGGCGCTCGCCCGCCTCGACCCCTATCTGGAGGAGGCGGCACGCACGCTCGGCTCCTCGCCGCTGCGCGCCTTCTTCACGGTGGTGGTGCCGGCGCTGCGCAACACCATCGTGGCGACCACGATCATGGTGTTCGTCTTCGCGCTCGGCTCCTACCTGCTGCCGCAGCTTCTCGGACGGCCCCAGCATTGGACGCTGTCGGTGCTGATCACCGATCAGGCGATCTACCAGTCCAACATGCCCTTCGCGGCGGCCATGGCCGTCTTCCTGGTGCTGGTCAGCCTCGCCCTCGTCGGGCTGGCGCTGCTTGCCGGGCGGCGGGAGGAGACGGCTTGATGCTGATGCGCACGCTGAATTCCCTGGCCGCCGGCCTGATCGCCCTGGTCCTGGCCGCCCCCATCCTGGTGGTGGCCGGCGTCTCGGTGAACGAGAAGAAATCGCTGACCTTCCCGCCGCAGGGCTTCTCGCTCGCCTGGTACGCGGAGGTCTTCACCGATCCCGGCTGGCGCGGCGCCCTCATCACCAGCCTCGTCGTCGCCACCCTGTCGGCGGCGCTGGCGGTGCTGATCGCCTTTCCGCTGGCCTGGTTCCTGTGGCGCTGGCGCGCCCCCTGGGCGCGGGCGTTCGAGGTGCTGGGCATGACGCCCTTCATCCTGCCGCCGGTCATCACCGCGCTGGGCTTCCTCAGCTTCTGGGCGGCGGTGGGGGAATACGGGTCGCCCTGGACGGTGGTGGTCAGCCACGCGGTCTTCTTCGTGACGCTGCCGCTGGTCACGCTGTCGCTGGGCTTCGGCGCGGTGGACCGCTCCTACGTCGAGGCGGCGGCGACCATGGGGGCGGACGACCGGACGGTGCTGCGCACGGTGGTGATGCCGCTGGTGCGGCCCTACGTGATCTCCGGCTTCGCCTTCGCCTTCGTGCTGTCGCTGAACGAGTACATCGTGGCCTACATGGTGGTCGGCTTCACGCTGGAAACGCTGCCCATCAAGATCTTCAACGCGCTCCGCTACGGCTACACCCCGACCATGGCCGCCGTGACGGTGCTGTTCGTATCGCTGACCGCGGTGGTCTTCGGGCTGATCGCGTGGTTCGGCGACCTGCCCCGCCTGCTCGGCGCCTGGGCCAAGAACGACTAACCTTCCTTCCTTTTTCAAAGAGATCCGGACGATGATCGACCCTCAGAAGCTTGATCGTTTGCGTACGAAGTACAGCGGCTCCGGCGGCGACGACTTCCACGATCCGGAGTTCCAGCGGGTGGCCGCCCTCCAGTTCTCCGGCGGCAAGCGGGTGCAGCCCTTCGCCGGGGTGTCCACCCTGCTCGACGCCCCCTACCGCCCCGACGCGGCCGACGCCGCGGACTTCGGCGGGCTGGACATCGCGCTGATCGGCGTGCCGATGGACCTGGGCGTCACCAACCGGGCCGGTGCCCGCCTCGGCCCGCGCGCCGTGCGCGGGATGGAGCGCATCGGCCCCTACGAGCACGCCCTGCGCATGGTCCCGGCGGCCTCCTGCAAGCTGGCCGACGTCGGCGACGTGCCGCTGTCCAGCCGTTTCAGCCTAGAGTCCTGCCACGGCGACATCCTGGCCTTCTACAACCGCGTGATGGACGCCGGCGTCATCCCGCTGTCGGTGGGCGGCGACCATTCCATCACCTATTCGATCCTCAAGGCGCTGGGCCGCGAGCGTCCGGTGGGCATGATCCATTTCGACGCCCATTGCGACACCGGCGGCCCCTACGAGGGCGCCAAGTTCCACCACGGCGGCCCGTTCCGGCAGGCGGTGCTGGACGGCGTGCTGGACCCGGAGCGCACGGTGCAGATCGGCATCCGCGGCAGCACCGAGTATCTGTGGGAGTTCTCCTACGACAGCGGCATGACCGTGATCCACGCGGAGGACATCCCGGAGCGCGGCATCGCCGGCGTCATCGAGACAGCCCGCAAGGTGGTGGGCGACGGGCCGGTCTACGTCTCCTTCGACGTGGATTGCCTGGACCCGGTCTTCGCCCCCGGCACCGGCACCCCGGAGGTCGGCGGCCTGACCACGCGGGAGGCTCTGGCGCTCCTGCGCGGGCTCGACGGTCTGGACATCATCGGCGGCGACGTGGTGGAGGTGGCGCCCCAGTACGACGCGACGACCAACACCGCCCACGCCGGCGCCCAGATGCTGTTCGAAATCCTCTGCTTGTCGGTGCGCGCCCTCGCCAACCGCCAGAACCAGGGCTGACGCCATGCGGCTGAGCCTGCTCCAGGCGGACGCGGAGCCCGGTACGCCGCACCGCAACCTCGACCGTCTGGAACGGGCGGCGGCGGAGGCGGCGGGACGCGGCTCGGCCCTGCTGATCGGGCCGGAAATGGGCCTGACCGGCTACGACATCGGAGCGGAGGCGGTGCGCACCTTGGCCGAGCCGGCGGATGGGCCGATGGCCGCGCGGGTCGCCGAGATGGCCCGGCGGCACGGCGTCGCCCTCCTCTATGGCTATCCGGAGCGCGGGGCGGACGGCGCCGTTTACAACGCCGCGCAACTGATCGGGGCGGACGGGCGGCCCCGGTTGAACCAGCGCAAGACCCATCTCTACGGCGATCTCGACCGCGGCTCCTTCGCGCCGGGCGGCGACGCCTTTCCAACCGCCGAGATCGGCGGGATGCGGCTCGGCGTGGCCATCTGCTACGACGTGGAGTTCCCGGAACTGGTGCGCCGCCACGCGCTGGCCGGGGTGGACGTGCTGCTGGTGCCGACCGCGCTGATGGCGCCCTATGAGGTCGTCGCCACCACGATCGTCCCGGCCCGCGCCTTCGAGAACGGCATCTTCGTCGCCTACGCCAACCGCTGCGGGCGCGAGGGGACACTCGATTATTGCGGGCTCAGCAGCGTGGCGGCGCCGGACGGATCGGTGCTGGCGCGGGCCGGCGACGGCGAAGCTTTGTTGACCGTCAATCTTGACCCCGTCCTGCGCCGGGTCGGCACGCATCTGGCGGACCGCCGTCCGGACCTGTACGGTGCGGTCTCCAGCGCGCCTGGGAAGGGCGGTTCGTAGAGGAAGCACAGGAATATGCCGGTCACCATCGACGACATTCACGCCGCCGCCGAACGGCTGGCCGGACGCATCAGCCGCACGCCCTTCCTGCGCTCGGAAACCCTGTCGCAGATCACCGGCGCCGAGGTCTGGGTCAAGCTGGAAAACCTCCAGTTCACCGCGTCCTTCAAGGAGCGCGGGGCGGCCAACCGGCTGCTCCACCTGACGCCGGAGGAGCGGCGGGCCGGGGTGATCGCCATGTCGGCCGGCAACCACGCCCAGGCCGTGGCCTACCACGCGAAGCGGCTGGGCATCGCGGCGACCATCGTCATGCCGCGCTTCACTCCCTTCGTGAAGGTCAAGCGCACGCGCTACCACGGCGCCACCGTCATCCTGGAGGGCGACTCCCTGGCCGAAGCCGCGGCCTTCGCCCACGACCTCGCCAAGCGGGACGGGCTGGTCTTCGTCCATCCCTACGATGACGACGCGGTGATCGCGGGCCAGGGCACCGTCGTGCTGGAGATGCTGGCGGAGGTGCCGGACCTCGACGCGCTGGCCATCCCGGTGGGCGGCGGCGGACTGGCCGCCGGGGCCGCGGTCGCCGCCCGCGCGCTGCGGCCCGGCCTGGAGGTCGTCGGGGTGGAGGTGGAGACCTACCCCGCCGCCGCGCAGCGCCTCGCCGGGCAGCCGGTCAAGGTCGGCGGCCCGACCGTGGCCGAGGGCATCGCCGTGCGCGACGTCGGCGACCGGCCCATGGACATCCTGAAGCAGAACGGCTGCGACGTGGTGCTGGTGCCCGAAGCGGTGATCGAACGCGCCATCGCCATGCTGATCGAGGTGGAGAAGACCGTGGCGGAGGGCGCCGGGGCCGCCGGTCTGGCCGCCCTGCTCTTCCACCCCGAGCGCTTCCGCGGCAAGCGGGTCGGCCTGATCGTGTCGGGCGGCAACATCGACACGCGCACGCTCGCCAACGTGCTGATGCGCGGCTTCGCCCGCGACGGGCGCCTGATCAACCTGGACATCGACGTGGCCGACCAGCCCGGCGCGCTGGCCCAGGTGGCCCGCATCGTGGCCGAGTGCGGCGGCAACATCATCGACGTGCAGCACCAGCGCCTGTTCGGTGCCTTCTCCGTCAAGTCCGCCGAGGTCGCCCTGCTGATCGAGGTGGAGGACGAGGGCCACGGCGACCGCATCACCGAAGCCCTGCGCGGCGCCGGCCTGCCCGTCCGCAAGGCGGTGGTGGCGGAAGCGGCGCAACCGCTGTCCGGCGCGCGGCCCTGAGCGAACGCCCTTCGCTTGCAGCGCATTAGCCCTCTCCCCTCCGGGGAGAGGGTGGCCCGAAGGGCCGGTGAGGGGGGTGCGCTTTTGCCGGACGATCCGCCACGCGCAACCCCCTCACCCTACTCCTCTCCCCAGAGGGGAGAGGGAATATGGGGCTGCCCATGGATTGAGCATCCCTCCCGAGCACCGCCGTCTTTCGCGGCACATCCGGGCGGGCTCCACCACGATCCTCTGCCCCGCCGGTTGTGGCACGGGCCATGCATTTCGCGCCTGTTCATTCGCGGAGGTCATGGATCATGTCGTCGCTGGAATCACCAACCCGACCCCACCCGGTTGACGAGAAGCTTCCGCTGCTGCGCCTGCTGGCGCTGGGCATGCAGCATGTGATGGTGATGTACGCGGGCGCCATCGCCGTGCCGCTCATCATCGGCGGCGCGCTGAAGCTGCCCAAGGACCAGATCGCCCTGCTCATCAACGCCGACCTGTTCGCCTGCGGCATCGTCACGCTGGTCCAGACGCTGGGCTTCTGGAAGTTCGGCATCCGCCTGCCGGTGATGATGGGCGTCACCTTCGCCGCGGTCGGGCCGATGGTCGCCATGGCGGGGAACCCGTCGCTGGGGCTTCTCGGCATCTACGGCGCGGTGATCGGGGCCGGCGTCTTCGCCACGCTGGCCGCCCCGCTGGTCGGGCGCCTGCTGCCGCTGTTCCCGCCGGTGGTGACGGGGACCGTAATCGCCATCATCGGCATCTCGCTGATGCGGGTGGGCATCACCTGGGCCGGCGGCGGGGCCGGGAACCCGAATTTCGGCGATCCGCTCTATCTCGGCGTCGCGCTGTTCGTGCTGGCGGTGATCCTGCTGGTGACCAAATACGCCAAGGGCTTCTGGGCCAACATCTCGGTCCTGCTGGGCATCGTCGCGGGCTTCGCCCTGACCATGGTGCTCGGGCTGGTCAGCTTCGACGGGGTGGGACAGGCCAAGTGGGTGGACGTGATCTACCCGTTCCAGTTCGGCATGCCGGTGTTCGAGTTCTGGTCGATCCTGACCATGTCGCTGGTGATGATCGTCGTCATGATCGAATCCACCGGCATGTTCCTGGCGGTGGGCGAGATGGTCGGCCGCCCGGTGACGCCGGAGCAGTTGACCCGCGGCCTGCGCACGGACGGGCTGGGCACGCTGATCGGCGGCGTCTTCAACACCTTCCCCTACACCTCCTTCTCGCAGAATGTCGGACTGGTCGGGATCACCGGGGTGCGCAGCCGCTGGGTCTGCGTGGCCGGTGGGGCCATCCTGGTCGCCTTCGGCCTGTTTCCGAAGCTGGCGCACGTCGTCGCCTCCGTCCCGACCTATGTGCTGGGCGGAGCCGGCCTGGTGATGTTCGGCATGGTCGCGGCGACCGGCATCAAGATCCTGGCGAAGGTCGACTACACGACCAACCGCGGCAACATCTACGTCGTCGCCATCAGCATCAGCCTGGGCATGGTGCCGCTGGTCGCCGACAAGATCTTTCAGAAGATGCCGCCCTTCCTGTCGCCGCTGCTGCACAGCGGCATCCTGCTCGGCACCATCGCCGCGGTCCTGCTGAACCTGTTCTTCAACGGGCTGGGCAAAGCGACCAGCGAGGAGTTCGTCGCCGCCGCCAAAACCGCGGAGGCATAAGGGGACGAACCGTCTAGCCCTCTCCCCCTGGGGAGAGGGTGCCCGCGAAGCGGGCGGTGAGGGGGTTGTGCATTTGCCGGACGTACAGCAATGCGCACCCCCCTCATCCTAACCCTCTCCCCGGAGGGGAGAGGGGATATTCAACGCCACTTTCAGCCCCTTACGCGGCCGGCTCGCTGCCGTAGACGGACTTGGTCTCCAGGAACTCCTCGAAACCGACCTCGCCCCACTCACGGCCGATGCCGGACTGCTTGTAACCGCCGAAGGGCGCCGCGAGGTCGATGGACGCGCCGTTCAGGTGCACCATGCCGGTGCGCAGACGCTTCGCCACCGCCCGCGCCTCGTCCACCGTGCCGGCGTAGACGTAGCCGGACAGGCCGTAGAGCGAGTCGTTGGCGCTGCGGATCGCCTCCTCGATGTCCTCGTAGGGGCGGATGGTCAGCACCGGGCCGAAGATTTCCTCGCGCATGATGGTCATGCTGTCGGTGGCGCGGCTGAAGACGGTGGGCTTGGCGAAGAAGCCGCGCTCCAGCCCCTCCGGACGGCCCGGACCGCCGCACAGCAGGGACGCCCCCTCCTCGATGCCGGCCTGGATCAGGCGCTGCACCCGCTCGTACTGGCGCTGGTTGGCGATCGGGCCGACGCCCGTGCGGTCGCCGCGCGGGTCGCCGACCACCAGACGGGCACAGACCTGGGCGGCGATCTTTTCCGCCTCGTCCAGGCGGGAGGCCGGGACGTACATGCGCGACGGCGCGTTGCAGCTCTGCCCGGTGTTGGACATCATCGACCGCACGCCGTGGGTCACCGCCTTCGTCAGGTCGGCGCTCTCGCAAATGATGTTGGCGGACTTGCCGCCCAGTTCCAGCGACACGCGCTTGATGCTGTCGGCGGCGTTGTGGGAGACCGACGCGCCGGCGCGGGTGGAGCCGGTCAGCGACACCATGTCGACCAGCGGGTGCGAGGCCAGCACCGGGCCGACCACCGCGCCGTCGCCGTAGAACATGTTGAAGACGCCCGCCGGCACGCCGGCCTCGTGCAGGATCTCGGCGAAGATCCAGGCCGAATAGGGGGCGAACTCGCTGGGCTTCAGCACCATCGTGCAGCCGGTGGCGAGCGCCGGGGCAACCTTGCAGGCGATCTGGTTGATCGGCCAGTTCCACGGCGTGATCATGGCGCAGACGCCGACCGGCTCGCGCAGGATGCGGGTGGTGCCGCGGGTCCGCTCGAACGGGTACTCGCGGGCGGCCTCCAGGGCCGTCTTGAAATGGGCCAGCCCCATGAAGGCCTGCGCCGGCTTGGACAGCGCGGCCAGCGGCGCGCCCATCTCCTCGGTGATGGCGTCGGCGACCTCGTCCATGCGCTTCTCGAAGAGCGCGCAGACGGCCGCCAGCAGCTCCAGCCTCTCGTTCAGGGGGGTGCGGGAAAAGCCGTCGAAGGCGGCGTGGGCCGCCGCCACCGCGCGCTGCGCGTCCTCCGGCCCGCCGAGCGCCACGGTGCCCGACACCTGCTCCGTCGCCGGGTTCAACACCTCCATCACGGTGGCGCCCGCCGCGGGTTCGGTCCAGGCGCCGCCGATGTAGAAGGATTGGCAGGTCTTCATCTCTAATCCCCTCGCTCTCTTCGTTGGCGTTTTCGGGTGAAGCGATCCTGCCCCGTCCGGCGCCGTTTGCCAAAGCTTTCCATCGGGAAAAACCGGATAGGTCAGAAGACCGGACCCTGTTGACAGATCAATGGTTTCAAGCTCTGATCGTTGAACACATACGTGCCGGCGCCACAGTCACGGCGAGCCGAACGACAAGAATCGGGTCGCAACAACCGCGGTCCAAGGGCTGGGAGCCTGCTTCACGGGTACAATTCAAACGTACAATCAGGGGGACGAGGGATGGCCTTACGTGATCGGCATTGGCGTGATCGACGTCTTGCGGATGCGCTGCGCTCAGGAACCTTGAAACACACCCTGCCGGCGGTGGCCGCCCTGGCCCTGCTGGCCGCCGTCTCGGCACCGGCGCGGGCGGCGACCCTGACGGTCGGCACCTCGGCGGAGCCGAGCGCGCTCGACCCGCACTACCACAACCTCGGCCCCAACACGCGCGCCCGCAAGCATGTGTTCGAGTCGCTGGTCAGCATGGACGCCAAGATGCGGCTCCAGCCCGAACTGGCGGAAAGCTGGCGCGCCGTCGACGAAACCACCTGGGAATTCAAGCTGCGCAAGGGCGTGAAGTTCCACGACGGCACCGAGTTCACCGCGCAGGACTTCGTCTACTCGGTCTGCCGCATCCCGAACGTCGCCAACAGCCCGTCCTCCTTCACCGTCTACACCAAAGGCATCGCGGGGATCGAGGCGCCGGACCCGCACACCCTGATCATCAAGACCGGCAAGCCCTACCCGCTGCTGCCGGTGGAACTGTCGACCTTCGGCATCATCTCCGCCAAGGCGGCGGGCGGCGAGGCCGTCACCTTCGACAAGGCCGGCTGCAAGGCCGACTCCTGGCCGACCACCCAAGCTTTCAACGACGGCTCGCTGATGATCGGCACCGGGCCTTTCAAGCACAAGTCCTACACCAAGGGCGACCGGCAGGTGCTGGAGCGCAACCCTGACTATTGGGGACAACAGCCGGCCTGGGACACGGTGGTCTTCCGCCCGATCACCAGCGACGGGCCGCGCGTCGCCGCCCTGCTGGCGGGCGACGTGGACATGATCGAATCGCCCCCGGTGCAGGACATCGAGCGGCTGAAATCCGCCCCCAACGTCTCCCTGGCCCAGGCCCAGTCGAACCGCGTGATCTATCTGGCGCTGGGCGTCCAGGACACCCCGCCGACCATCACCGGGACCGACGGCAAGAATCCGCTGAAGGACCCGAAGGTGCGCAAGGCGTTGTCGCTGGCGGTGGACCGCGACGCCATCGTGAAGCGCATCATGATGGGCGTGGCGGAGCCGGCGAACCAGTACCTCCCCGCCGGCTTCTACGGCAACAACCCGGAGGTCACCGTCGCCACCGACGCCAACAAGGCCAAGCAGCTCCTCGCCGAGGCCGGCTACCCGAAGGGCTTCCAGCTCACGCTCGGCACGCCGAACGACCGCTACATCAACGACGACAAGGTGGCCCAGGCGGTCGCCCAGATGTTCACCCGCATCGGCGTGCAGACCCAGGTCGACGCGACCACCGCCAACGTCTTCTTCTCCAAGCGCAACAAGCAGGAATACAGCGTCTTCCTGGCCGGCTGGGGAGCGGATTCGGGCGAGATGTCCTCGCCGCTGAAGGCGCTGATCGCCACGCCGATCAAGGAGAAGGGCTACGGCACCACCAACTACACCAGCTACTCCGACCCGGAGCTGGACGGCATGCTGGACACGGCGCTGGCGACCGTGGACGACGCCAAGCGGGAAAAGCTGCTCCAGGCCGCGGTGAAGCGGGCGGTGGACGCCGACATCATCATCCCCCTGCATTACGAGGTGACGGTCTGGGCGATGAAGAAGGGGCTGAGCTACGAACCGCGCGCCGACCAGTACACGCTGGCGCAGAAGGTGACCCCCGCGAAGTGAGCGGAGCGAGCGCCGCCCTCTTTCCCTCTCCCCTCTGGGGAGAGGGTTAGGGTGAGGGGGTTGCGCTTCTATCGAACGCTCCGTAACGCGCATCCCCCTCACCGGCCCTCCGGGCCACCCTCTCCCCAGAGGGGAGAGGGTTAGACAGTAGCGGAGCGCCATGCTTGTCTTCATCCTCCGGCGGCTGGCGCAGAGCGCGGTCGTCGTGGTTGCGATGTCGGTGCTGGTCTTCGCCGGCATCTTCGCCATCGGCAACCCCATTGACGTGCTCATCAGCCCCGAGGCCGACGAGTTCGAACGCGCCGCCGCCATCGCACGGCTGGGCCTCGACAAGCCCATGCACGAGCAGTTCCTGCGCTTCGTGGACAGCGCGCTCGGCGGCGACCTCGGCACCAGCTTCGTCCATGGGGTGCCGGCGCTCGGCCTCGTGCTGCAGCGCTTCCCGGCGACGCTGGAGCTGGCGCTCTGCGCCATGCTGGTGGCGGTGGTGCTGGGCATCCCGCTGGGGCTGTGGGCCGGGCTGAAACCGGACAGCCTGGCCGGGCGGGTCATCATGACCGGCTCCATCCTCGGCTTCTCGCTGCCCACCTTCTGGGTCGGCATGATGCTCATCATGGCCTTCGCGGTGACGCTGGGCTGGCTGCCCGCGGGCGGTCGCGGCGAGACGGCGGGCCTGTTCGGCGTGCAGTGGAGCTTCCTGACCGCCGACGGGCTGGCCCATCTGATCCTGCCCGCCGTCAATCTGGCCCTGTTCAAGCTGTCGCTGGTCATCCGTCTGGCACGCGCCGGCACGCGGGAGGTCGCCTTGCAGGACTATGTGAAGTTCGCCCGCGCCAAGGGGCTGTCGCCCGCGCGCATCGTCGGGGTGCACATCCTGAAGAACATCATGATCCCGGTGGTCACCGTCCTGGGGCTGGAGCTGGGCAGCGTCATCGCCTTCTCGGTGGTCACGGAATCGGTCTTCGCCTGGCCGGGCATGGGCAAGCTGCTGATCGACAGCATCCTCCAGCTCGACCGGCCGGTGGTGATTGCCTACCTGCTGGTGACGGTGCTGCTGTTCGTCGTCATCAACCTGATCGTCGATCTGGTCTATTCGCTGCTCGACCCGCGAATCCGGCTGGGCGGGGGACGGGCATGAGCACCATCACGGCCAAGGCTCCGGCGGTCGAGACGCCCTTCCTGCGGCTGGCGCGGGACTTCGCGCGGTCGCGCACGGCGCTGGCCGGTCTGGCGGCGCTGGTGCTGATCGTGCTGGCCGCCCTGCTCGCCCGCTGGGTGATGCCGCAGGACCCCTACGACCTCGCCCAACTGGACATCCTCGACAGCATGATGGCGCCGGGATCGCTGGGCGGCGGCTGGACCTATTGGCTGGGCACCGACGACCAGGGGCGCGACATGCTGTCGGCCATCGTCTTCGGCCTGCGCACCAGCCTGCTGGTCGGGGTGGTCGCCACGCTGATCGCGCTCGCCGTCGGAGTGGCGGTCGGGCTGCTCGCCGCCTATGCGGGGGACCGGGTGGACGGGCTGGTCATGCGGCTGGTCGACATCCAGCTCTCCTTCCCGGCCATCCTGATCGCGCTGATCCTGCTGGCCCTGCTGGGCAAGGGGGTGGACAAGGTGATCGTCGCGCTGGCCGCCGTGCAGTGGGCCTATTACGCGCGGACCATCCGCGGCTCCGCCCTGGTGGAGCGGCGCAAGGAATACATCGAGGCCGCGCAGTGCCTTGCCCTGCCCCATCGGCGGATCATGATGCGCCACCTGCTGCCCAACTGCCTGCCGCCGCTGATCGTCGTTGCGACGGTCCAGGTCGCCCACGCCATCGCGCTGGAGGCGACGTTGAGCTTCCTCGGCGTCGGCGTCCCGGTGACCCAGCCGTCGCTGGGGATGCTGATCGCGTCGGGCTACCAGTACATGCTTTCGGGCGACTACTGGGTCAGCCTGTTCCCCGGCCTCGCCCTGCTGGTCACCATCGTGGCGATCAATCTGGTGGGGGACCGGCTGCGCGACGTCCTCAACCCGCGGCTCAACCATTGAAGATCAACCATTGAAAGGGGGCACGCGATGACCGAACCCCTGCTGCGCGTGGACGGGCTGAAGATCCATTTCCTGACCCGCGCCGGCACCGTGAAGGCGGTGGACGGGGTCGACCTGCGGCTCGACCGCGGCGAGATCCTCGGGCTGGTCGGCGAGTCCGGCTCCGGCAAGTCGGTGACCGGGCAATCCATCCTCGGCCTCGTCGATCCGCCGGGGCGGGTGG
Organism: Azospirillum sp. UENF 211521; assembly: GCF_058780535.1. Taxonomy (NCBI): domain Bacteria; kingdom Pseudomonadati; phylum Pseudomonadota; class Alphaproteobacteria; order Rhodospirillales; family Azospirillaceae; genus Azospirillum; species Azospirillum sp. UENF 211521. Next base: position 1,720,358 of record NZ_JBSNCF010000001.1, on the reverse strand, counting down.
TCGGCGGCCGGGTGCTGTTCCAGGGCGAGGATCTGGTGGGCGCCGGGGAGAAGCGGCTGCGCGCCATCCGCGGGCGGCGCATCGCCATGATCTTCCAGGACCCGATGATGACGCTGAACCCGGTGCTGAGCATCGGCACGCAGATGGTCGAGGCCGTGCAGGCCCATGAGACGGTCGGCCGGGCCGAGGCGTGGGAACGCTCGCGCCGGGCGCTGGCCCGCGTCGGCATCGCCTCGCCCGACGAGCGGCTGGCCGCCTACCCGCACCAGTTCTCCGGCGGGATGCGCCAGCGCGTGGCCATCGCCATCGCGCTGCTGCACTCCCCCGACCTGATCATCGCCGACGAGCCGACCACCGCGCTCGACGTCACCATCCAGGCGCAGATCCTGTTCGAGGTGCAGACGCTTTGCCGCGAGACGGGGACGGCGCTGATCTGGGTGACCCACGACCTCGCCGTTGTGTCGGCTCTGGCCGACCGGGTGGCGGTGATGTACGCCGGCCGGGTGGTGGAGACCGGGACGGTGGCCGAGATCATCGGCAACCCGCGCCACCCCTACACCCGCGGCCTTCTGGAATCGGTGCCCAGCCGCAACCGGCGCGGCGTGCCGCTGCGCTCCATCCCCGGCATGACGCCCTCCGTCCTCGACCTGCCGGAGGGCTGCGCCTTCCGGCCGCGCTGCGACCGGTCCACCGGTGCCTGCACGACCATGCCCGAACTGGTGGGAGAGCGGGAGGATCGGGCTTGGCGCTGCTGGAACCCCGTCGGAGCCGAAGCGCGGGGAGACGCCGCATGAGCACCGCATCCATCATCGAACTGGACGGGCTGACCAAGCGCTTCTCGCGCAAGCTGGACGTGGTGGAGCGCTTCGCCCGCCGGCTGGGGGCGGCCATCGACGACCGGGCGGTGCAGGCGGTCAGCGGCGTGGACCTGTCCATCGCCGAGGGCGAGGTGGTCGGGCTGGTCGGCGAATCCGGCTGCGGCAAGAGCACGCTGGGCCGCATGGTCGCCGGCATCCTGCCGCCCAGCGCCGGCACCCTGCGCTGGCGCGGCCGCGACCTGCGGGAGCTGTCCCCGGCCGACCGCCACCACGCCAACCTGAAGATCCAGATGGTTTTCCAGGACCCCATGGCCTCGCTCAACCCGCGCCTGCGCGTGGCCGACATCGTCGGGGAGGCGCCGGTGGTCCACGGGCTGGTCCCCCGGCGGCAGGCGGAGGACTATGTGGCCGCGACCCTGCGGCAGGTCGGGCTGGACCCCGCCTATCTGCGGCGCTACCCGCACCAGTTCTCCGGCGGGCAGAGGCAGCGCATCGGCATCGCCCGCGCCCTGGCGGTGAAGCCGGACGTGCTGGTCTGCGACGAGTCCGTCGCGGCGCTCGACGTGTCGATCCAGGCGCAGATCATCAACCTGTTCATGCGCCTGCGCGAAGAGCTGTCGCTCACCTATCTCTTCATCAGCCACGACCTGGGCGTCGTGGAACACATTTCCGACCGCACCGCGATCATGTATCTTGGACGGATCGTGGAGTTGGCCCCGACACCGGAGCTGTTCGACAAACCCAATCATCCCTATGCCAAGGCGCTGTTGGACGAGGCGCCGCGCGTGTCCGTGGAGAAGCGGCGGTTCGCGCCGATCCGCGGAGAAATTCCATCGCCCCTCGACCCGCCGTCGGGCTGCGCCTTTCATCCGCGCTGCCCGCACGCGATGCCACGCTGTTCGGCGGAACGCCCGGCCCTGCGCGCGATCGCGCCCCGGCGCTGGTCCGCCTGCCATCTGAACGAAACCACAGGTCCATGATGCCCTCACCCGATCCCGCCGGCCCATCCGCGTGCAGCCCGCGCACGCTGGAGCTGCTGCGCGACCTGATCGCCTTCGACACGACCAGCCGCAACTCCAACCTCGACCTGATCCACTACATCCGCGACCATCTCGCGGCGCTGGGCGTGTCCAGCACGCTGGTGTTCAACGAGGAGCGGACCAAGGCCAACCTCTACGCCACCATCGGCCCGATGGACCGCGGCGGCGTCTGCCTGTCCGGCCACACCGACGTGGTGCCGGTGGACGACCAGGACTGGTCCAGCGATCCCTTCACCCTGACCGAGCGCGACGGCAAGCTGTTCGGGCGCGGCACGGCGGACATGAAGGGCTTCATCGCGGCGGCGCTGGCCATGGCGCCGGATTTCCTGGCCGCCAACCTGACGACGCCGGTCCATTACGCCTTCTCCTACGACGAGGAGCTGGGCTGCCTCGGCGTGCCCGGCCTGCTGACCCAGCTTGCCGGGATGACGGTAAAGCCGCGCCTGTGCGTCGTTGGGGAGCCGACGCGGATGCGGGTGATCGTCGGCCACAAGGGTAAGGTGGCGCTGCGCTGCCGCGTCCACGGCCACGCCTGCCACTCCTCGCTCGCCCCGCAGGGGGTGAACGCGGTGGAGTACGCGGCGGAGCTGGTGTCCTTCCTGCGCGGCATGGGCCGCCGCTTCGCCGAACAGGGGCCGTTCGACCACGATTACGACATTCCCTACACCACGGTGCACACCGGGGTGATGGAGGGCGGCACCGCCCGCAACATCGTCCCCTCCGACGCCTCCTTCGAGTTCGAGATCCGGCATCTCGCCGACCACCCCGTGGCGCCGATGCTGAAGGAGCTGCGGGACTTCGCCAAGACGCTGGAGCCGGAGATGCGCGCCGTCCGCCCCGACGCCGGCTTCTCCTGGGAAACGCTGTCGGACAGCCCGGCGCTCGACACCCCACCGGAGTCGGAGGAGGTGACGCTGGTCAAGAACCTCGCCGAGCAGAACGGCCATGGCAAGGTGGCTTTCGGCACGGAGGGCGCGCTGTTCACCAGCATCGCCAACATCCCCGCCGTGGTCTGCGGCCCCGGCGACATCGAGCAGGCCCACAAGCCCGACGAGTATGTGGAGCTGAGCGAACTCGCCCGCGCCGAGCGCTTCCTGCACCGGCTGAGGGACGCCGCACGGGTTGGGATTTGACCCAAAGGCAGGGTTGTCGCATTTGGCTAATTTAACCCTCTCCCCTCCGGGGAGAGGGTGGCCCGAAGGGCCGGTGAGGGGGTCGCGCTTTTGCCGGACGGTTCGACACGGGCATCCCCCTCACCCTAACCCTCTCCCCAGAGGGGAGAGGGGATCTCAACTGCGATAGCCCTGGACGCAATAGGGCCGGAGCGTTGCCGCTCCGGCCCCTTTTAAACTGTCCGTAGACCGTTGCGCTTCGCCGGTCAGTGGACCTCCACGCTGACGATGGCCGGCAGGGTGCGCAGGAAATTCGCACCCGTGTCGGTCGCCTCGACGACGAGGTGACCACAGCGGTCGTGCCCGCGCAGGCGGGCCTCCGCGCCCATGCCGGCGGTGCGCAGCACCTCCGACAGGTCGGACACCGCGGTGCGGACCCAGGCCCGATGCTCGGCCAGACTCTTGTACGCCGTTGCTTCCGAGTGATTCAGGGTAACGGTAAAGGTGTGCAGCTCGATGGTCATAAGAGCTCCGGAATGAACCGATTGTTCTGGGACAAGCTCAGTGTTTGACGCTGTTCGAGCATCCGCTCCGCCCCAACCGGACGGTGTGTGAAAACAAGCTGGAAAGGGACGTGCGGACACTTGCCGGTTGGCGGATTGAATCCGGGGATCAGCCGATCGGCGAAAAGGGTCCCTTTCGATTTGGGGAGCAAACAAACCGCAGTGTAATCGAAATCGGCGGCCGATGCTTGTGATATCGTGGGAACGCTGCTCTGCGCCAAGAGCGCTCACGGGACGCAAAAGGGGTAGCCGTGGCCCGGCCACCCCGCAACATGTTACGGCTCCGTCGGACCGCCCTCAATCCAGGAAGATGTCCGGCGCCAGCGGGGCGCCCGGCTTGACCGCGTAGGGCTCCAGGTCGGTGACGCCCTCCTCAGCCAGCACCTCGTCGTCGATGAAGAAGTGTCCGGTGCAGGTCCTGGCGTCGCGGGTCAGGATGGCGTGAGCGGCGTCGGCCAGGATTTCCGGCTTGCGGCAATTGTCGAACTCGGCGGCGCCCTTCAGCATGGCGATGGCCGCCGTGCCGATGATCGTGCGCGGCCACAGGGAATTCACGGCGACCTTGCCGCGGAACTCGGCGCTCATGCCCAGCGTGCACAGGCTCATCGCGTATTTGGCGATGGTGTAGGCGGTGTGGTGCTGAAACCAGCGCGGATTGAGGTTCAGCGGCGGCGACAGGGTCAGGATGTGCGGGTTCTCCGCCTTCAGCAGATGCGGCAGGCAGGCCTGGGCGCAGGCGAAGGTGCCCCGCCCGTTGACCCCCATCATCAGGTCCCAGCGCTTCAGCGGGGTGTCCAGCGTGCCGGTCAGGCTGATCGCGCTGGCGTTGTTGACCAGGATGTCGATGCCGCCGAACGCCTCCACCGTGCGGGCCACCGCCTCGGCCACCTGGGCGTCGTCGCGGATGTCGCAGAGAATCGGCAGCCCCTTGCCGCCGGCAGCCTCGACCTCCTCCGCGGCGGAGAAGATGGTGCCGGGCAGCTTGGGGTGCGGCTCCGACGTCTTGGCCGCGATGACGACGTTGGCGCCGTCGCGGGCGGCGCGCAGCGCGATCGCCTTGCCGATGCCCCGGCTGGCGCCGGTGATGAACAGGGTCTTGCCCGTCAGCGTGCGCGCGTCCGTCATATCGCTTGCCCTCCCCATGGTTCTTCCGTCGGGGCTGGCCGCCGCGGCCGCCCTGTTTGTCGGCGATGCTAGCACAGATCACCCGGGGCTCGTCCAGACGCATGCGTCATTCAATTAACCTATGCGTCAATACACCCATCCCGTCTAGACTGCGCTTGCCCTTCTCGCTCGGGAACCCCGGCCGGTGCGTCGTCTTGCCCTTGCCTTCGCGCTGATCCTCACTGCGGCGCCCGCCTTCGCGCAGGCGGTGGCGCAGCACCTGTTCTTTGAAGCGGTGCCGGCAGGCGCCCCGCCCGGAGCGTCCTACGAGGCGCGGCAGCGCCTGACCGAGCAAGCCCGGACCGAGCTGCTGCCCGCCATCCTCGACGCCGCCGGCCTGGGTGGAGCGGTCGCGGTGGCCGACCTGCGGATGGGCGGCTACCGGCTCCAGACCAACCCATCGCTCCACCTGACCCTGCGGCTGGAGGACGCGCCCGCCGACCGGCTGGCCGGGGCCATCGCCTGGAGCCTCGAACAGGAGAGCGTCCTGGTGGCGGACTTCGACAGCGCGGACGGCGCCACCGGCTACGCCCTGGTCCGCTTTCCCGCCGACAGCCTGACGCCGGAGCGCGCCCAGCGCTTCTTCCTCGCCGCCGCGGCGGAGCATGAGGGGCTCGGTGGCGGCTACACCGCCTTCGGCGACACGCTGCTGTTCCTCAACCTGCGCGGCGACGACGGGACGCCCGACAGCGGCCTGCCCGACGAGGCCTTCGCGGAGTTTTTGCGCCGCGCCGCCGACGCCTTCCCCGGCGCGGTCCTGGCCGCGACCGGGCGCGCCGACGCGCGGCTGGTCCTCCAGCCGCCCCAGCCCGACAGCCCTGCCCTCGCCCCGCTGCGGGCGCGGCACGCGGCGCTGGTGTCCGAAATTCTGACCGCCGAGCCCGCCCGATGACGACCCATCTCTCCCGCCGTTCCGTCCTGGCACTCGGTGCTGCCGGCCTCGCCACGCTCGCCGCTCCGGCGCGGGCGCAGAACTTTGCGCCGGGCTTGCTTTACGCGGTCGGGCAGAAGTTCGACAAGAGCTTCAATGAGGGCGCCTTCACCGGCGCGGAGCGGTTCAAGGAGGCCACCGGGGTCGCCTACCGCGACTATCTGCCGGCCAGCACGGCGCAGTTCGAACAGGCGGTGGCCGCCCTGCTCCGCCGCGGCGTGACCGACCTCGCGCTGATCGGCTTCTACTACGCAGCCCCGCTCGCCAGCCTCGCGCCGAAACACCCCGCCGTCCGCTTCACCCTCGTCGACGCGGTGGTGGAGGCGCCAAACGTCCAGTCCGTGACCTTCAAGGAGCAGGAGGGGTCCTTCCTCGTCGGCATGCTGGCGGCCATGGCCTCGCGGACGGGAACCGTCGGCTTCATCGGGGCGCTGGACATCCCGCTGATCCGCAAGTTCATCGCCGGCTTCCAGCAGGGCGCCCGCCACGCCCGCCCGGACGTCGGCCTGTTGGTCAATTTCGTCGGCACCACCCCCGCCGCCTTCAACGACCCGACCACCGGGGCCGAGGTGGCGAAGGCCCAGTTCCAGCGCGGTGCCGACGTGGTGTTCGCCGGGGCCGGCGTCTCCAACTTCGGCATCTTCGCGGCGGCCAAGGACGGCGGTCGCCTCGCCATCGGGGTGGACAGCAACCAGAACCACCTCTACCCGGGCACCATCCTGACCTCGATGCTGAAGCGGGTGGATCTGGCGGTGGAGCGCGCCTTCGGGGAGGGCCGCAGCGGCGCCTGGACCCCCGGCCCGCGCGCCCTCGGGCTGGCCGAGCGCGGCGTCGATTACGCGCTGGACGACAACAACCGTGCATTGGTCACCCCCGCCATGAAGGACCGGCTGGAGGAGGCGCGCGAGGCGATCATCCAGGGCCGCATCCGGGTGGCGGAGGCTTCGTAAAACCGTCTCAGGCGTATTGCGGCTCGACCCCGACGGCGAAGCTCAGGTCGGCGCCGCGCAGGGTCTCCGCCGTGGCGCGGATGCGCGTCAGGTCGGTGCCGTGCAGGATGGCGCGGGCGAGGCTGGTGTCGCGCAGGTCGGCGCCGGTCAGGCTGGCCTCGGCGAGGTTGGTCGGCCACAGGCGGCTGCCGTCCCCGGCGAGGTCCACTGGGCGCAGCCGCGCCCGCCACAACTTCGCCCCCGCCAGATTGGCGCCGCGCAGGTTGCAGCCGGACAGATCGGCGCTGGTGAAGTCCGCTTCGCGCAGGTCGCAGTAGGACAGGTCCGCCATGACCAGCTTCGCCCCGGAGAAATCCGCCCCGCGCAGCCCGCAAAAGCGCATCACGCAACCGGCCAGAAGCTGGTTGGCGAAGTTGTAGCCGCGAAGGTCGACGCGCTGCATCTCCAGCCTCAAGCCGGCGGCGGCGTTGCGCTCGACCCAGAGCTGGTGGGCGGAAATGCTGTCGGCCATCCGCCCGGCGAGGCTGACCAGTCCGGTGCCGTCCACGTCGATCCCGCGCCGCTCCAGCGTCTGGCGCAGCTCGTCGTCCAGCCGGGCGCCGCACAGCAGGGCGCCCTGCATCTCCACCCGCTCCATCACCGCGCCGATCAGATTGGCGCCGATCAGGATCGTCCCGGTCATGTCGCTGCCGGAAAAGGTCGCTCCGGCCATGTCGCAGCCGGAAAAGTCGCATTGCGCCAGACGGGCGTCGGACAGAATGGCGCGGGCCATCTTGGAGCCGATGAAGGTGGTGCTGCCGTCGGCGTTGCCCGCCGGCTTGCGCTCGTCGGCTCCCAGCATCATGCCCTTGCGCAGGTCGGCGCCGCGCAGGTTCGCCTCCTCCAGCGTGGCGCCCTCCACCCGCGCGCCGCGCAGATCGGCGCTTTCCAGGGACGCGCCGGTGAGTTCGGCCTTCGACAGGTCGGCGCCGAACAGATCGGTGCGCGACAGGTCGGCGCCGGTCAGCCGGGCGCTGCTCAGGTTCGCCCCGCTGAGCTTGGCGCTGCTGAGGTTGATGCGGCGCAGGCCCAGGCCCGACAGGTTGTGAAAGCTGAGGTCGGCGCAACGACCCTTCATGCTGGGGTCGCGCGTCAGCCACTGCTGATGCCGGACCAGCGCGTTGCGGATCGCCCTCAGATATCGCTCTTCCACGTGCGACGTCTCCGCGCCGTCCGGCCGTCTCCCCCGGCATCGCACACCGGTTGAACGTTCGGGACCCTTGCCACGCTGGGATGTTACCAGAGCCGTCGGCAAAAAGCGAAAGCCCTGATCCGCCGCACCTCAGCGCAGCGTGTCGGTCAGACGCGCGCCCCGCGACGCCATCATGTAGAGGCCCATATGGTGCGCCGGCTCCTGCGGGTGGGCGGCCGTCTCCGGCAGGCCAAGCTCCTCCGCGACCTCCGCCGGCAGATCGTAGGTGGCGCAGCCCGGCTCGTAGACCACCACGTCCTTCAGCGTCGGCATCATGCCGTGGTTGCGCGCGGACAGCAGGGTCAGGACGAAATCCATCACGCAGACGTCGGTGCAGATGCCGACCGTGACGACCGACACCAGCCGGTTGCCGTTGACCCAGTCCACCAGCCGGTTGCGCCCGGCCTTGCCGGCCGCGCCCAACTCGGTCGCACCGATGAAGAAATTGATGCAGTCCTTGGCGATCAGAGTGGCCGACGGCTCCGACTCGAGCCAAGCCAGTTCGGACACCAGTTCGTCATGGCCGGTGCCGACCAGGCAGTGCGGGGGATAGGGCGGCTCCGGCCTGTCCGGGTCGTGACGGTCCAGGGAAACGCAGATCGGCCAGCCGGCCCCGGCGAAGCGGCGGGCCAGCCGGTCCGTCTCGGCGATCATGCGCTCCACCTGGGCGTTCGGCGCCGCCGGGGCGAGCGGACCGCAACCGACGGCGGCGAACCCCTTCACCTCGTCGATGATCACCAGCCCGGTGCCCCCGGCCGGCATGGCGTAATCGCCAAGAGCCACCGGAAAGGTGCGGCGGATGGTGTCCAGCGCCTCGTCGCTGCGAGTCATCAGGTCCAGCATGGGTCCTCCCTTCAAACGGTGGAAATGTCAGTCCTGTGACCAGGGGTGCGCAACATTTCAGGACTGTGTCCAAGCACTGCGACATTGTGGCCGAACGCTTGCGCATGGGTCAGAAAAGATCAATGGAATTCAGGCCGAACGACCTGTTGTTGCAATCGCGAGACATATTCCTGTCTGCATGCGACGGGCCGTGCGACGGAATACCGCGGTGCCAAGTCGTGAAACCCGGTCCTCAATAAAGGAGACGCGAAGCTTCCGCCGCAACCATAAGGTACACCAATGGTTCTATCGGCCGAGTTCCTGGGCATGCTTCTGCTGGTCACCAGCGCCGCGGCGCTCGGCCTGTCCATCGTCATCGACGTCGGGCAGATCACGTCGGAGAAGGCGCGCCAGACCATGATGATGCGCCAGCACGACCGGAAGAAGACCGCGCTGGGCGAATGGAGCCGCAAGCTGGAGCAGCGGCAGGAGGAGATGACCGCCTTCCTGGCCCGCACCACCGAATGCAACGGGCGGCGGCAGAAGGCGCTGTCGGAAATCCGGGCGCTGGAACTCACCAAGGTGGAGTTCGTCCACGAGCTGGGGGACGGCGAGGAGGCCAGCGCCTTCTGGGTCCGGCTAACCGTGCAGGACGAATTCCCCGCCATCGAACGGCGCGACGTGATCTTCGCCCGCCAGATCTGGAGCTATTCGAACGTCGCCCATGTCTGGACCTATTCGGCCGATCAGGCTGCGGCGATGGCGCGCGTCGCCTTCACGGTAAAAAACGGCGTCCTGCCGACCATGGTCGTCCCGCTCGCCCATGCCCCCGACCCCGACGCGCAAGGAGAGGCGGCATGACCGGGATGATGCTCTACCTCAGCCTCGGGCTGATGGTGCTGACGGTGCTGTCCAACCGCTACTGGCGGCGCCAGTTGGAGGGGTTGCGGCAGGGCCAGCTGCGCATCCGCGAGAAGATGGAGGAAGTTGGGAAGGACGTGGAGGACATCGCCACCGCCTATTCCCAGATTACCCAGAAGCACGCCGAGGCCGAGAAGCGCGCCCTGAAGGCGGAGCAGGATATGCAGGCCGCCCTGAACGAACTGGAGGCGCGGCAGGCGGCACCGGTCGTGCGCTATCACGTCTTCGACCGCTCCGAGCCCCGTCCGGGCCGCTTCTGGGAGGCCGCGGTGCGCCACGTGCCGAGCGACGCGACGGTGATGACGGGGCAGCGCGGCTGGATGGGCATCCGCCGCTGCCTCCTGACCGCCGAAACGGAACGGGAGGTGCGCGAGCGCGTCAGCGCCCGCTACCCGCGCAAGGCGGGATTCCAGGTGTTGGAGGTGGTGCCCTGCCGGGTCGCCGGCCTGTCGGTGAACCGCATCCCCGAACTCAGCACCTTCCGGCGCTCCGCCCCGCCGGAGGAAGCAGCGCGCGCTCCCCGCCGGGCCGCCGCCGGCCGTTGACGGGCATCCGGCCCGCGGGGAAAGGGCGGCGCCCCTCCCCGCAGGCCGGATGCCTCATCAGCGCTTCCGCGTCAGCAGTACTTGCGCAGCATGTCGCGGACCTTGTCCGCCATGTCCGGACGGCGCAGCGCGTGGGCCAGCGTGGCCTCGATGAAGCCGACCTTGTCGCCGCAGTCGTAGCGGGTGCCTTCGAAGCGCAGGCCATGGAACGGCTGCGTGCCGATCAGCTTGGCCATGGCGTCGGTCAGCTGGATCTCGTTGCCGGCGCCGCGCTGCTGCTTTTCCAGATGATCGAACACCTCCGGCTGCAGGATGTAGCGGCCGATGATGGACAGGGTGGAGGGCGCCTCTTCCGGCTTCGGCTTCTCGACGAGGCCGCGCACGGTGGCCAGACGGCCGTCGTCCTTCTCCACGTCCAGGATGCCGTAGCTGCTGGTCCGCTCGCGCGGGACGTCCACGACGGCGACGATGTTGCCGCCCACCTCGTTGTAGGCGTCGACCATCTGCTTCAGGCAGGGGGTGTCGCCCTGGACGAAGTCGTCGGGCAGGACGATGGCGAAGGGATCGTTGCCGATCACCGCCCGCGCGCACCACACCGCGTGGCCGAGGCCCAGCGGGACCTGCTGGCGCGTGTAGAAGCAGCGGCCCGGCGCGATCTCGCTGTGGCGCACCACATCGAGGGCATCCTGCTTGCCGCGCTCCTCAAGGGTGCGGTTCAGCTCCGTGTCGGTGTCGAAATGGTCTTCGATGGCGCGCTTGCTGCGGCCCGTGACGAACACAAAATCCTCGATGCCGGCGGCCCGCGCCTCTTCCACGGCATGCTGAAGCAGAGGCCGATCGACCAAAGGCAGCATTTCCTTTGGAATCGCCTTGGTCGCCGGCAGAAAGCGCGTACCGAGACCGGCGACGGGGAACACCACCTTGCGCACAGGCTTTCGCATTGGGGTTCTCTTGTGGTTGCTTGAGGAAATACTTCGAATATGGAGACGATTCGCAGATTTGCAAAACGCTCGTCCAGCTTTCTGCCACAGGCAATTCGGTGACGCAACTCCCCTTCCGTAACCCGGCAAAAGGTTAGTTGCGCAGCAGCAAATCCTTCGCTTGGTTGATCTTGGCTGCCAAATAGGTGGACCCCCCATGATCTGGATGCACTTTCATCATCAGCCGTCGGTGGGCGTCCTTTACCTGTTCGGGTGTGGCTCCGGGCGACAACCCCAAAATATCATAGGCCTCGTCACGGGTCATAGAACCGCCGCCACCGCGGCCGCCACTGTCCTTCGAACCGGAATTGTTTGACGACCCAGCGGATTGTTCCTCCGCCGTCTGCCAGCCGGGATGGGAACGCTCCAGCCACGCTTCCAGGACGGAGGCCGATTGGGGATCGTCGCGCCGGCACTCCTCCAGCAGCGCCAGCACCTGCCCCAGCGTCAGCGACTCCAGCGTCCGCCCACGCCACGGCCCGTGCAAAACCTCTCCTGCCATCGCCCCGGTGTCGTGCTGCAGCGTCATCCGCAGATAGAGCGTCTCGATCTGCGAGGTCTGCCCGCCGCTTGCCGCTCCGTAGGACGCGGGGCGGAAAGCGTCGCGCAACGTCCGCCAGCGTGTCAGCAGCGGAAAGGCCAGCGCCCCCAGCATCATGGCGGTGCCCAGCCGCCCGGTCAGAGTGAGCACGACGACCGTCACCGCCGCCAGCGCGATTCCGCCATAGCGCACCGCGGTGGCGAGCGTCCTCGGGTCCGCGGACACGAAGACGCGGGCCAGCATGGCGAGACCGGCCACCAGCGCGATGCCCAGGAGGAAAAACCCAAACATCCCGCTCTGTTCCTTCCCTAGCCGAATCCTGCCCTATGATGCATGGCTTTGCCCGCCGCGTCCCCCCTGACCGTTACCAAGCTGGCTGGTGAGCAGCCGCACCGCGTCGCCCCGCCCGCGGCTGTAATGCTCCAGCGCCGCCCGGCCGCCCGCCGCGTAGACGGCAACCGCGCTCAGCAGATCCCGCAATTGCTGCGCGGAGGAGCCGTCGAACGGGCAATAGGCGCCGCCGCTGAGCCGCGCGATGGTCTGGAAAGCGCGCTTGGCGATCAGGTCCCCACGCTCGTGGAAGATGAAGACCGGGACGCCGAGCAACCCCAACTGGCCCGCCTGATGGGCGAGCTGATCGACGTCCTCCTCCATGCAGTCGCCGACGAAGACCAGCGCGTTGACCTTGCGGTCCCGCGTCTGCTTGATGCAATGCCCCAGCACACGCGCGATCTGGGTCTGCCCGGCCATGCAGGACACCGCGGTCATCCGCCGCAGCAGGTCCTGCGCGTTGCCAACCCACGGGCTGGCTTGGCATTCACGGAATCCCCGGTAGTAGACGAGCTGGATATCCAGCCCGCCCAGCGCGGAGGTCGCCTGGAACATCTCGCCCTGGATCTGGCAGGCGCGGTCCCAGGTCGGCTCGCGGCTGGCCGTGGCGTCCATGGCGAACATCAGCCGCCCGCGCGGCCCCCCCGTCGCCCGCGGCAGGGCCGCCACGCGGCTCAGGAAATCATCCACCTCGCTCTGCGTGGACCGCTGCTGCGCCGGGAGATTGTCGCGTTCAGCCATTGCACGCATCCCTTCGCCACGGTGAGTCGTCATTCCGTACAGATGGGCGGCGCGGCGGCATGGGTCCAGACTCGTCCATCCAGACTTCGTCCACGGCGCCGCCCGTTGGGCAACAGGCCGCGCGCCGATAGGGTTCCGCGGCGCAACGCCGCCGGCGGGCTTGCCCCTCCCCCCGCGCCGTGCTTGGGTGGCGCCCATGAGCGACGCCGGCACCACCTTCACCCCCACCACGCTGCGCGACCGGATCCTGCACGAGGATTCGGACGTCTTCATCATCGACAAGCCCGCCGGGCTGGCCGTGCACAAGGCCGGGCGGATCACCGACCATCTCGACCTCTACCTGCCTTTCCTGGCGGAGGGGGACGGCACGCCGCCGCGGCTGGCCCACCGGCTGGACCGCGACACGGCGGGCTGCCTCGTGCTCGGCCGGTCGCTCTGGGCGCTGAAGCGGCTGGGCGACATGTTCGCCGCCGGCCATGTCGAGAAAACCTACTGGGCGGTCAGCGAGGGCATTCCGGAGGCGGCGGAGGGAGTCATCGACTTCCCGCTGCTGAAGCTGCTGAACCCCGGCGCCTGGAACATCGTGACGCACCCCACCGGCCAGCCCGCCGTCACCGAGTACAAGGTCCTGGGAACCGGCAACGGGCGGGCCTGGCTGGAGCTGCGGCCGCGGACCGGGCGCACCCACCAGCTCCGCGTCCACAGCGCGGCCATCGGCTGCCCGCTGGTGGGAGAGCCCTATTACGGTCCGGTGCGCGTGCCGCCGGGAAACCTGCACCTGCTGGCGCGGTCGGTCACCTTCACCATGGCCTTCGACCGCGAACCGGTCATCGCCGTGGCGCCGCCCCCGCCGCACATGCGCGACGCGCTGGCCGCCTGCGGCTGGACGGAGCAAAGCGGGGCGTAAGGGTCAGCGCGCGACCTCGGTGACGCCGTCGGCCAGCCAGACCATGCGGCCAAGCTCTGCGTCGCCGCCGCGCAGGGCCTTGCCCTTGGCGACCACCGTCCGTCCGGTGTTGTCCTGGATCGGCCCGCGGAAGACGGCGGCGTTGCCATTGGCGAGCTGCATCCGCGCCGCGTCGGCGTGGGCCCGCGCCTCCACCCCCACCGCCGGCCCATAGGCGGTGTTGCGGACGAAGCCCTGGTCGAAGCCGCCCTGGCGCAGATGTTTCCACGGCTTTCCCGCGGCGATCAGCGCGACGGCCTCGGCGTAGGCCTTCTCCCAGGCCCATTCGGCCCCGGTCAGGAAGCCTTGCGGCGCGAAGGCGGTCAGGTCGGTGTGCAAGCCGCAGCACAGGATGCCGTGCGCCTCCGCCACCTCGCAGACCGGACGCGCTCCGTCGAGCTGGGCAGCCAGCACGTCGGCACCGCCGTCGGCCAGCGCGCGCGCGGCTTCGGCGACCTGCCGCGGCGTCGCCGCCTCGCCGACGAAGGCGACGCGCAGCGCGGTGGCGGAATCAGCGCGCCGGGCGCCCAGCGCGAAGGCGTTCACGCAGCGCAGCACGTCCGGAGCGGGGTGGGAGGCCACGAGGCCGATGATCTTCGCCCGGCTGGCGTAGCCGGCAACGAGGCCGGAGATGTGCTGCGCTTCCTCGATATACCCTTCGAAGAAGCCGGTGTTGATCGGCAGCCGGTCGCGGTCCAGCGGCGCGCCGGAAAACAGGAACACCGTGTCGCGGTGGGCGTCGGCCTGGGCCAGCAGCCCCGGCAGGGCGTCGCCTGCGGCGGTGACGATGACGACCCGGCAGCCCTCGGGACCGACCAGCTCCTCCGCCGTGGCGGCCAGCGTGCCGGCGACGTGCTCCCGCTCCTCCAGCCGCAGGCCGGGCAGGCTGGTCAGGGCGCGGGCGGCCTCCGCATGGGCCTGATTGAAGCCGAAATCCGCCCGGTCGCCGCAATAGAGGACGCCGACGCCCAAGTCCGACGATCCAAGGGCGAACGATGCCGAGGGTGCCGATTGCCCCAACGCCTGGGGCGCCGTCAGAAGCATGGCCGCGGCCCCAAAGGCGCCCCCGAACGCCCGGAGGACATCCCGGCGGTTATGGGTCACTGTCTTCATGCCCGCCTCCCGATGACGGGGGACTATAACCCTTGGAGGATGGTCAGACCAAGCAATTCGCCTCAATTCCCACGCCGACGCCCGTCCGGCGCCTCAAAAAGGCGCATCGCGCAGCGGAACCGGCGTCCCGTCCGGCCAATGCAGCAAGTGGCTGGCGCAGCGACGGCAGTCGCTGCTGCCGAAGCCGGGAACCGGCACGGGAAGCCCGGACAGGGCGGCGACCAGGGCGCATTCGTCACCACCGGGAACGATCCAGGCACCGAGCATCCGCCCCGCCGCGGTCAGCCGGTCGATGTGCCAGCGCTCCGGCTTGCCCTGGCGGAAATGGCGCCCGACCCGCGCTCGCAGGCCCCCCGGCCCCCGCGCGCTGCCGCAATAGAGGTAGCGGCCCGGCGCCAGAACGCGTTCCGGCCGGCCGGGGAGGCGAAGCGGCAGATCCCTCTCCAGCGCAATCAGCAGCACATAGGCGCCGGGATCGGGCGGCAGATTGTCGGGGCGGTCGTGGAAGCGCGGATCGGACGGCATGGCCGCGCCAGTCTACGCCCGCTGGGCCGTCGGGGCACCTGTGCCATTCGGACCTTTCGCCCCAGCGGCGCGCTCTGCTATCACGCCCGCATCATGTCCCTGCTCGACCCGCTGTTCCGCCAGCATCTCGACCGCCTCGACCGGCGCCACGCGCGCCGCCATCTGCTGCCCGTGCGCCCGGAGGGGGCGGGGCGCATCCGGCGCGGCGGGCGGACGCTGCTGAATTTCTCCAGCAACGACTATCTCGGCCTCGCCTCCCATCCGCTGCTGGTGGAGCGTGCCGGCGACTGGGCGCGGCGCTGGGGTGCCGGGGCGACGGCGTCGCGCCTCGTCTGCGGCACGCTGGAGCTTCACGCGGAGGTCGAGGCGAAGCTAGCCCGGCTGAAGGGGACGGAGGCGGCGCTTCTGTTCAATTCCGGCTGGCAGGCCAACGCCGCGGTCCTGCCCGCCCTGTTCGACCGCGAGCTTCTGGGCGCGGAGGCCTTGGTCTTCACCGACCGGCTGAACCACGCCAGCCTGCACCATGGCTGCGCCGCCGCCGGGGTGCGGCAGATCCGCTTCCGTCACAACGATCTCGACCATCTGGACAGCCTGCTGGCCCAGCGCGCGGGCGAGCCGGGCGCGCGCTTCATCGTGACGGAGAGCGTCTTCAGCATGGACGGCGACCGCGCCGACGTGCCGGCGCTGACCGCTCTCGCGGAGCGGCACGGCGCCTTCCTGTTCCTCGACGAGGCGCACGCGACCGGCGTGCTCGGCCCGCGCGGGATGGGGCTGGCGGCGCTGGGCGGCGGGCGCGTGGACCTCGCCATGGGCACCTTCAGCAAGGCGCTGGGCGGCTTCGGCGCCTATGTGGCGGGGTCGAGGGCGCTCTGCGACTATCTGGTGAACCGCTGCGGCGGGCTGATCTACGCCACCGCCCTGCCGCCCGCCGTGCTGGGGGCGATGGACGCCGCGCTTGACCTCGTGCCGACGTTGGACGCCGAGCGCGCCCGGCTCCAGGCCATGGCGGAACGGCTGCGTGCCGCCTTCGACGGGCTGGGCATCGCCACGGCGGGGTCGAGCACGCAGATCGTCCCAGCCATGATCGGGGCGGAGGAGGACGCGCTCGCCCTCAGTCGGCGGCTGGAGGAGCGCGGCATCCTGGGCATCGCCATCCGCCCGCCGACCGTGCCACCGGGCACCAGCCGTCTGCGCTTCGCTCTGTCCGCCGCCCACACGGACGCCGATCTGGAAACGTTGGTGAGCGCGGTGGCCGACGCCTGGAGCCGGCGATGACCCAGCCCATAATGACCGCACCGCTGTTCGTGTTCGCCCATGGCTGGGGATTCGGCCCCGCCGTCTGGGACGCAGTGCGGCGCGCTCTTTCCGAGGGGGAGAGCGTGGCGGTGGATCTCGGCTTCTATGGCCCGCCGTCGCTTCCCGATCTTCCCGCCGGGCGCCCCGTCGTCGCGGTCGGCCACTCCTTCGGGGGGCTATGGCTGCTGCACGAGCGGCCCTTCGCCTGGGACGGGCTGGTGCTGGTCAACGGCTTCCCCCGCTTCACCGAGGGCGACGGCTTCGCCCCCGCCACGCCGCGCCGGCTGCTGGACCGCATGCTCGCGCGCTTCGCCGCCGCGCCGGAGTCGGTGACCGCCGACTTCCTGCGCCGCTGCGGCGTCGAAGCTCCGCTGACTGAGGGCCTGGACACGGCCCGGCTGGGTGAGGCGTTGCGGGCGCTGCGCGACTGGGACGCCCGCGCTGCGCTCACCGGCCCGGTGCTGGCCTTGGCGGGAGCGCAGGACCCCATCGTCCCCCCGACCATGACCGAACAGGCGTTTCGCAACCACTCTGTCCCTCGCCCCTCCGGGGAGAGGGTGGCGCCGAAGGCGCCGGGTGAGGGGGGCTCGGGGAACCGGACGATCAGGCATTGCGCAACCCCCTCACCCTAACCCTCTCCCCAGAGGGGAGAGGGGATGATGGATGCGGTCGGATTTCGGTCGAATGGCACACCGAAGGCGGGCATCTGCTGCCGCTGACCGCGCCGGGCTGGTGCGCCGAGCGGATCGCCGCCTTTGCCGCCGGACTGACCGCATGACCGCCGACCCGCGCAAGGCCGCCATCGCCGCCGCCTTCGGCAAGGCCGCCCCCCGCTACGAGGAGCACGCCACCGTGCAGCGCATCGCGGCGGAGCGTCTGGCGGAGCGCGTCGCCCGCCTGCCCTTGTCGCCCCGCCCCCGCGTGCTGGAGATCGGCTGCGGCACCGGCTTCCTCAGCCGCGCCCTGCGCGAGCGGATCGGGCCGGCGGACTGGCTGCTCACCGACCTGTCGCCGGACATGCTGGCGCGCTGCCGCGCCGCGCTGGGCGACCCGATCGATTCCGCGTTCCGGATCATGGACGGGGAACAGCCGGACCTCGACGGTCCCTTCGACCTCATCGTCTCCAGCCTCGCCCTGCAATGGTTCCGCGACCCCGCCACCGCCCTGGCCCGCTGGGTGGGGCTGCTGGCTCCGGGCGGGCGTATCGCCGTCGCCACGTTGGCCGCCGACAGCTTCCGCGAGTGGCGGGAGGCCCACCACGCGCTGGGGCTTGAAGCCGGAGTGCCCACCTATCCCACCCGCCATGCCCTCGACCGGCTGTGGCCCGCCGGGGGCAGCGGAGCGGTGGAGGAGGAGCGGCTGCTCCGCCGTCACGCCGACGGTCTGGAGTTCCTGGCCGAACTGAAGGGCATCGGCGCCCACCTGCCGGCGGAGGGCCGCCGCCCCCTGCCGCCGGGCGCCCTGCGCCGCGTGCTGCGCCGGCTGGAACGGCCGGAAGGACTGACCATGACCCACCACATCGCCTACGGCCTGTTCCGCAAGGACGGCGCCCGGCCCCGCGGGGTGTTCGTCACCGGCACCGACACCGGCGTCGGCAAGACGCTGGTCTCCGCGTGCCTCGCGCGGGCCTGGGACGCCGCCTATTGGAAGCCGCTGCAAACCGGCCTGAAGGACGAACCGGGCGACACCCCCACGGTCACCGCCCTCGCCGACCTGCCTGCGGAACGCGTGCATCCGCCGGCCTATGCGCTGGCCGAGCCGCTGTCCCCCCACGCCGCGGCGGAGCTGGAGGGTGTCGCCATCGACCCCGGCGCCCTGGCCCTGCCCGACACCGGCCGCCCGCTGGTGGTGGAGGGGGCGGGCGGGCTGATGGTGCCGGTGACGGAGGACGTCTTCATCATCGACCTGATCGCCCGCTTCGGCCTGCCGGTGGTGCTGGTGGCGCGCAGCACGCTCGGCACCATCAACCACACGCTGCTCAGCCTGGAAGCATTGCGGGCGCGCGGGCTGGCGGTGGCCGGGGTGGTGCTGAACGGCCCGCCCAACCCCGGCAACCGCGCCGCCATCGAGCGGTTCGGCAAGGTCCACGTACTGGCCGAAATCCCAACGCTCGACCGAATCGACGCCGAAACCGTCGCGGAAGCGGCGACGCTCATCCCTTCCTTCGACAGCGTGTTTTCATGACCGACACCGTTTCTCTCGACCGCCTTCACGTCTGGCACCCCTTCACCCAGGCGCAGACCGCGCCGGAGCCGCTGGCCGTCACCCACGGCAAAGGGGTCAGCCTGTTCACCGAGGACGGGCGGGAAATCCTGGACCTCATCTCCTCCTGGTGGGTGAATCTGCACGGCCACGCCCACCCGGCCATCGCCGGGGCCATCGCGGAGCAGGCGCACAAGCTGGAGCAGGTGATCTTCGCCGATTTCACCCACAGCCCCGCCGCCCGCCTCGCCGCCCGGTTGGCGGAGGTGCTGCCGGGCGGCCTCGACCGCGTCTTCTACTCCGACAACGGCTCGACCGCCGTGGAGGTGGCGCTGAAGCTCGCCTGGCAGTACTGGCGCAACAAGGGCGAGGGCCAGCGCCGCCGCTTCCTCGCCTTCGAGGGCAGCTACCACGGCGACACCTTTGGCGCGATGGCGGCGGGGGTCGGCTCCGGCTTCTATGAACCGTTCCAGGAGCTGCTGTTCGCCGTCGACCGCATGCCCTACCCCTCTACCTGGGACGGCGACCCGGAGGTCGAGGCCAAGGAGGCCGCGGCGCTGGACTGGCTCGACCGCTGGCTGGCCGCCAACGGGACGGAGATGGTCGCCGTCATCATCGAACCGCTGGTCCAGGGCGCTTCGGGCATGCGCTTCTGCCGTCCGGAGTTCCTGCGGGCCATGGCGGCGCGGGTGCGGGCGGCGGGCGGTCTGGTGATCTTCGACGAGGTGATGACCGGCTTCGGCCGCACCGGCGCGCTGTTCGCCAGCCAGAAGGCCGGAGTCGCCCCGGACCTGATCTGCCTGTCCAAGGGGCTGACCGGCGGTTTCCTGCCGCTGTCGGTCACCGCCTGCGGTGCCTCGATCTACGAGGCGTTCCTCGGCGCCGGCTTCGACCGAGCCTTCGCCCACGGCCACAGCTTCACCGCCAACCCGCTGGGCTGCGCCGCCGCCCTGGCCTCGCTGGAACTGACCACCTCGGCGGAGACCGCCGCCAACCTCGCGCGCATCGAGGCGCAGCACCGCGCCGCCATCGCCGACCTGTCTCGGCACCCGAAGCTGTCGCGCGGGCGCGTCATGGGCACCATCGCCGCCATCGAGGTGACCGACGCGCAGGGCTACACCGCCGCGGTCGGGCAGACGCTGAAGCGCTTCTTCCTGGAGCGGGGATTGCTGCTGCGGCCGCTCGGCCCCGTGATATACCTGCTGCCGCCCTACTGCGTGACGGACGGGCAGCTGGACCGCACCTACGCCGCGATCCGCGACGCCGCCGATACCCTTCTCTGATCTGCCTTTTTCCCGAGGACCGACCATGCCCGACACCGCCATGCAGACCGCGGACTCCGCCGCCTCCACCATCGCCCGGCGCTGGACCCGCGCGGACATCCTGGCCCTGTTCGAGCTGCCCTTCATGGAGCTGCTGCACCGCGCCCACGAGACGCACCGCCAGCACCACGACCCGAACAAGGTCCAGCTCTCCACCCTGCTGAACATCAAGACCGGCGGCTGTCAGGAGGACTGCAAGTACTGCGCGCAGAGCGTGAAGTACGACACCGGCGTCGAGGCGGAGAAGCTGCTGGACCGCGCCCAGGTGCGCGCCGCCGCGGAGAAGGCCAAGCAGGCGGGCGCCGGCCGCTTCTGCATGGGGGCGGCGTGGCGCGAGCTGAAGGACCGCGACGTCGAGAAGCTCGCGAACATCGTCCGCGACGTGAAGGACCTTGGGCTGGAGGCCTGTATGACGCTGGGCATGCTGACCCGCCCGCAGGCCGACGCGCTGAAGGACGCCGGGCTCGACTACTACAACCACAACCTCGACACGTCGGAGGAGTTCTACGAGCAGATCGTCTCCACCCACAGCTACCGCGACCGGCTGGACACGCTGGCCAACGTCCGCGACGCCGGGCTGAAGGTCTGCTCCGGCGGCATCGTCGGGCTGGGGGAAAGCCGTGTGGACCGCGCCGGCCTGCTGGAGACCCTGGCGAACCTGTCGCCGCAGCCGGAGAGCGTGCCGATCAACAAGCTGGTGTCGGTCGCCGGCACCCCGCTGGGCGGCGTCGACGCGCTGGACGCCTTCGAGTTCATCCGCACCATCGCCGTCGCCCGCATCCTGATGCCGCGCTCCTATGTCCGCCTGTCGGCGGGCCGCCGCTCGCTCAGCGACGAGGGGCAGGCGCTCTGTTTCTACGCCGGCGCGAACTCCATCTTCTATGGGGACAAGCTGCTGACCACCGGCAACCCGGAGCATGAGGCCGACCGGCAGCTGTTCGACCGGCTGGGGCTGGAGGCCGACGGCGGCGCCCACTGACGCGCCGGCGTCCCCGGCCCCTGCGCCAAGAAAAGCCAGGGGGAGGACGCCGAGCATGGACAACATCGCCGCCAAAGCACCCAAGACCCACTACACCTCGGCCGAGGTCACGGCCCTGTCGCATCTCTACAGGGCCGAGATCTACCGCAGCACCGTCTGGCGGACGCGGCTGGACGCCACCACCAACTGGGCGGTGGTCACCACCGGGATCGCCCTGTCGCTGACCTTCAGCAGCGCCACCGCCTCCCCCCTGCCGCTGGTGCTGGTGGGGCTTCTGGTCGCCGTGTTCCTCTACATCGAGGCGCGGCGCTACCGCTTCTTCGACTTCTGGCGAATCCGCGCCCATGTGCTGGAGCTGTACTTCCTCGGCCCCATCCTGCGCGGCCAGGGCGACCAGTTCGCCCGGGGCTGGAACGAGACGCTGTTCCAGGACTACCAGCACCCCAACCTGCACATCACCTACCTGGAGGCGGTGGGCCGCCGGCTGCGGCGGAACTACGGCTGGATCTTCCTCATCCAGGTGGTGGCCTATCTGGGCAAGCTGATGATCCACCCGGTCCCGCTGTCGAGCCTGGACGAGCTGTTCGCGCGGGCGACCATCGGGCCGGTGGCGGGGGAGATCGTCCTGCTCTGCGGCATGGTCTTCCACGGCACCTGGATGGCCATCGCCTTCCGGACCTTCCGCAGCCGCCGCGGCGCCGACCGCGAACGGCCGCCGCCGCCCGCCACCGACGCCGTCCTCGATCTGGCCCGCGGCCCGTGAGGGCCGCGGCGGATTTCCCTTTTCGCGCAAGGGATAAGGGGTAGTTTTCCGTCCGGCATCCCCCCTTTGCGCGCCGTGGCATAAATGGGATCAGCACCGTCGCGCTCACGCTATGCAACGGATCGTCTTGTGTTCTCCTTCCGCGGGGGGCTAGAAGGGGCTCCATCGGATGCGGTTGCGCGGTCATACCAGAAGGACACCCGTTCGCAGGACGGATCTTCACCGGTTCCCCGCACAGCCGACGGCCGGACGACCATAGAGGTGAACGAGGATTTCACGATGGCGAGCCAGGGCGAGAACAAGTGGGTTTACTGCTTCGGTGCCGATGCCACCGAAGGCCGGGCGGATATGAAGAACCTGCTCGGCGGCAAGGGAGCCAATCTGGCCGAGATGGCCAATCTGGGCCTCCCGGTTCCTCCGGGTTTCACCATCACAACCGAGGTCTGCACCTATTTCTATGCCAACGGCCGCAACTATCCGCCGGAGCTGAAGGCCCAGGTGGAAGCCGCGGTGAAGGGGCTGGAGCAGGCCATGGGCGCCACCTTCGGCGATCCGGCCAACCCGCTGCTGGTCTCGGTGCGCTCCGGCGCCCGCGCCTCCATGCCGGGCATGATGGACACGGTGCTGAATCTCGGGCTGAACGACGCGACCGCCGCCGGCCTCGCCAAGCGCTCGGGCGACGCCCGATTCGCCTACGACAGCTACCGCCGCTTCATCCAGATGTACTCGAACGTGGTGCTGGACGTTGACCACCACCATTTCGAGGAGATCCTGGACAACCACAAGCGCGACAAGAACCACAACCTCGACACCGACCTGAGCGCCGCCGATTGGCAGGCCGTCATCGAGGACTACAAGAAGGCCGTCGAGCACGAGCTCGGCAGGCCCTTCCCGCAGGACGTCCAGGAGCAGCTGTGGGGCGCCGTCGGCGCCGTGTTCGGCTCGTGGATGAACGCCCGCGCCATCACCTACCGCAAGCTGCACGACATCCCCGCCGACTGGGGCACCGCCGTCAACGTGCAGTGCATGGTGTTCGGCAACATGGGCAACGACTGCGCAACCGGCGTGGCCTTCACCCGCAACCCGTCCACCGGCGAGAACGCCTTCTACGGCGAGTACCTCGTCAATGCCCAGGGCGAGGACGTGGTCGCCGGCATCCGTACGCCGCAGCACCTGACCATCGCCGGCAAGGAGGCCAACAAGTCCGACCTCCCCGCCATGGAAGAGGTCATGCCGGAGGTCTTCAACCAGCTCAATGAGGTCCGCCTCACGCTGGAGAAGCACTACCGCGACATGCAGGACATCGAGTTCACGGTCCAGCAGAACAAGCTGTTCATGCTGCAGACCCGCAACGGCAAGCGCACCGCCCCGGCGGCGCTGAAGATCGCCGTCGACCTCGCCGAGGAAGGGCTGATCGACAAGGCGGAGGCCGTGCGCCGCATCGACCCGGCCTCGCTCGACCAGCTCCTCCACCCGACGCTGGACCCGAAGGCGGAGCGCAAGGTCATCGCCAAGGGCCTGCCGGCGTCGCCGGGTGCGGCCTCGGGCAAGGTCGTCTTCACCGCCGACGAGGCGGAGACGCTGGCCGGCCAGGGCGAGGCGGTCATCCTCTGCCGCGTGGAGACCTCGCCCGAGGACATCCACGGCATGCACGCCGCCCGCGGCATCCTGACCACCCGCGGCGGCATGACCAGCCACGCCGCCGTGGTGGCCCGCGGCATGGGCCGCGCCTGCGTGTCGGGCGCCGGTGACCTGCGCGTGGACTACAAGTCCAAGATCATGTCGGTCCGCGGCGTCACCATCAAGGAAGGCGACATCGTCACCATCGACGGCTCGACCGGCGAGGTGATGCTGGGCCAGGTGCCGACGATCCAGCCGGAGCTGTCGGGCGACTTCGCCACGCTGATGGGCTGGGCCGATTCGCTGCGCCGCATGAAGATCCGCACCAACGCTGAGACCCCGCTGGACGCCCGCACCGCGCGGAAGTTCGGCGCCGAGGGCATCGGCCTGTCGCGCACCGAGCACATGTTCTTCGACCCGGACCGCATCCTGGCGGTGCGCGAGATGATCCTGGCCGAGAGCGAGGCCGGCCGCCGCGCCGCGCTGGCCAAGCTGGAGCCCTTCCAGAAGAAGGACTTCGTCGAGCTGTTCACGATCATGTCGGGCCTGCCGGTGACCATCCGCCTGCTCGACCCGCCGCTGCACGAGTTCCTGCCCAACACCGAGGCGGAGATGGCGGAGGTCGCCAAGGCCACCGGCACCGACCAGCTCAAGGTGAACCACCGCGTGGTGCAGCTCCACGAGGCCAACCCGATGCTCGGCCATCGCGGCTGCCGCCTCGGCATCACCTATCCCGAGATCTACGAGATGCAGGCCCGCGCCATCTTCAGCGCGGTCGCCGAGGTCTCCAAGACCAGGGGCGAGACGGTGATGCCGGAGGTCATGATCCCGCTCATCGTGACCAAGAAGGAGCTGGACATCCTCAAGGCGGTCATCGACCGCGTCGCCAAGGAGGTCATGGACTCCACCGGCGTCACGTTCGAGTACATGGTCGGCACCATGATCGAGCTGCCGCGCGCGGCGCTGAAGGCCGATGAGATCGCCGAGACGGCGGAGTTCTTCTCCTACGGCACGAACGACCTGACCCAGACGACCTTCGGCCTGTCGCGCGACGACGCCGGCGCCTTCCTGCCGGAGTACCAGCGCCAGGGCATCCTGGAGCACGACCCGTTCCAGACGCTGGACCAGGACTGCGTCGGCGAGCTGATCGCCATCGCCACGGAGCGCGGCCGCAAGGTCCGTCCGAACATCAAGCTCGGCATCTGCGGCGAGCATGGCGGCGACCCGGCCTCCATCTCCTTCTGCGAGAAGGTCGGGCTGGATTACGTGTCCTGCTCGCCCTACCGCGTGCCGATCGCCCGTCTGGCCGCCGCCCAGGCGGCGCTCGACGCCGACACGGTGAAGCGCGACTGACCGGTACCCGACGACGCGAAGGCCCCCACCCTTGGGGGCCTTCGTTTTTTGAGGGATGGTTCCGTGGACACTGACGCCGCCCTGCCGACCCGGCACATCGACCGTTTGACCGACCGTCTCGGCGCCTGCCTCGACGAGGGTGAGGGTCCCGCCGCCGCCAACGCCGCGGTGGTGGCGGTCCGTTCGGGTTCACGCTCCTGGACCGTCGGCCTGATCCGCGGCGATGCGGCGCCTCCGCCGGTCACCGCCCGCTTCCTCGTCTACAGCATCACCAAGACCCTGACCGCCGCCGCCCTGCTGCGCCTGTGCGCGCAAGGGCTGATCGACCCCGATGCCCCGCTGGACCGCTGGCTGCCCGACTTCGCGGCGGCCGACCGGATGACCCTGGCCCAGCTTCTGTCCCACCGCGCGGGCCTGCGCAATTACGGCGGCAGCCCGGCCTACCACGCCGCCGTTCGGGCCGGCGAGGCCCCCTGGAGCGAGGACGGTTTCCTGGAGCGCTGCCGCGCCGCCGACCTGTTCGCCCCGCCGGGGCGCGAGTTCTCCTATTCCAACATCGGCTATCTGCTGGCGAAGCGGGTGCTGGAGCGGGTCACCGACCTGCCCTTCGCCCAGGCTCTCGACCGCGAGCTGTTCGCCCCGCTGGGCCTGACCGGCTGGTCTGTGCCGACGGAGCGTGGCGACCTGTCCGGCCTGTGGACCGGCCCCAGCCCCTATCTCGGCGGCAAGGACGGCCCGCCCGCCGACGTGGCCGTCCGCTACCATCCCGGCTGGGTGGCCCATGGCGTGGTGGCGGCGACGGCGGCGGACATCGCCGATCTTCTCCACGCGCTGTTCGCCGGCGACCTGCTGCCCGGCGCCGAGGCGGCGCGCATGCACGACTCCCTGCCGGTTCCCGGCACCATGCGCGGCCGTCCCTGGGTGGAGCCGGGTTACGGCCTCGGCCTGATGGTGGAGCGCGACGCGCAGGCCGGCCCCTATTGGGGGCACACCGGCGGCGGGCCGGGCGGGTCGGCCTGCGCCTACCACTTCCCCGCCCGCGCCGCCGGCGAGGAGCCGGTGACCGTCGCCCTCTTCACCGACGGCGAGGACAACGACCAAGCGGAGTGGATGACCGTGGAGGCCGCGGAAATCCTGCGCGAGTGACCCGCCAGCGCCATTCGATCAGCGCCGCTCGAACAGCTCCATCTCGCCCTCCAGGGGAGAGCGCCGCAGCGCCTGGAGATAGTCCATTTCCTGATGCACCGTTTCCCGCTCCGCCTCGGGGCGCAGCAGGCGGCGGAAGGCCCGCCCGGTGGCCGGAAAGAAATGGATGCGCCGGCCCTTCTCCCCGCCCAGGTCACGAACGGCCAGGGAAAGCCCCTCCCGCTGGACATAGTCCACCGCAAAGGCGGCGTTGGCGGCGCCGACGTCCAGGCTGGTGTCGATGACGCGGGCGGCCCCGAACAGCTTGACCTCCATCCGCTCGCGCCGGGCGCCGCGCTCCAGCAGGTCGTTGATCAGCCACTCCATCGCCACGCTGCCGTAACGGGTCGCCACCCCATAGCCCTCGCCACCGGACGGGGAGCCGGGCAGCAGGAAGTGGTTCATGCCGCCGATCCGGGCGACCGGATCGTTGATGCAGGCGGCGACGCAGGACCCGAGCGTGGTCACCAGCATGTCGTCGTCGCGGCCGGAGATCCGGTGATGGCCGAGCACCACCGGCACCACATAGGCTCCGAACTCGCGGTCCAGATAGCTGCCGTCCGCGCGAGCCCCGTCGCCGTCCGCGCCGCGGCCGTCGAATCCGGCGGAGGATTGGAAGTGGAAAGGTCCGGACAGGGGCATCACCGTCAGCCTGGATGAGGCGGGAAACGTCGACGACGGTAACCCGTGGTACTTAAGGAAAATACAACAAATCCGTATGCCCCGCCGACCGGCCCGGCACCGGGGCGCATGTCACAGCAGCACGATCCAGGAGGCCTCCCGCCCCTTCGGCGCGGCGCGCGCCCGCAACAGCACCCGCTGGCCGGAGTCCAGGCCGGTCAGGTTGCAGCGGCGCAGGACGCTCTTGTGCACGAAGACGTCCTTGGCCCCGTCGTCCGCGGTGACGAACCCGAAGCCCTGCTCCGGCTTGAACCACTTCACGGTGCCCGTCAGTTCCTCCTCGGGGCCGGACGCCGCGGTGGGGGGCGCGCTGCGGCTTTCGGCGGGCGTGCCGGTGCTCAGCACCTCCAGGATGTCGGCCACCTGCGGACCCTTGCCGCCCGGAACCACCTGGCACAGAAGCTCCGCCCCCTCGCCGATCTCGTGCAGCCCGGCCCGGTTCAGGACGGAGATGTGCAGGAAGGCGTCGGTCGTCCCGTCCTGCGGTGCCGCGAAGCCGAAGCCCTTGACCGGATCGAACCATTTCACCAGGGCCCGGACCTGGGCGCCTTCGCCCGGAAAGGCGACGCCCAGGACGCCGCTGGAGTGCGAATCGGCTGTAGACACGAGTCCGAACCTTTCGGTCGAGGCGCCAGGCGCGGTGAGCGGGGCCGGCGCCGCCCGGCTTCGCCGGATCGTCCGCCAAGCGTGAATTTAGCCACACAGAAAATAGGGGTTCCAGAGTAATTTTTTCTTCACAACCACCGTTTGCCTCTGGCGACGCCCCCGTTGCAGGGACCATTTCTCCAAGGGACGGGTTACGAAAAAGGCTACAATGAGCCAAAGGCCCGCAAGCAAGCCCGAAGGGGCACTGCGGCCGAACAAGAACAGACCATGGGAGGGAAAACGATGATGGGGGATGCGGCCCGCAAACTGCCGGAGCAGAGCTGGACCCTGGGCTACCCGCCCGACGTGGACTGGAACGCGCCGATTCCGGTGAAGCCGCTGACCGCGCTGCTGGAGGACGCGGCGGCCCGTTTCGCCGAACGCCCCTTCCTGGACTTCATGGGCAAGCGCTCGACCTACGCGGAGGTGGCGCGGATGGTGGACCGCGCCGCCCGCGGCTTCCAGGCGATCGGCGTCGGCAAGGGCGTGCGCGTCGGTCTTTTCCTGCCCAACACGCCCTACTACGTGATCTGCTATTTCGCGATCCTGAAGGCCGGCGGGACGGTGGTGAACTTCAACCCCCTCTACGCCGAGCGGGAGCTGCACCACCAGATCACCGACAGCGGCGTCGAGCTGATGGTCACGCTCGACCTCAAGGTGCTCTACGGCAAGATGGCGCGGATGCTCGCCGAATCGGGGCTGAAGCGGCTGGTGATCTGCCCGATGGCCGACATCCTGCCCTTCCCCAAGAACTGGCTGTTCCCGATCGTCAAGCGGGCGGAGCTGGCGCGCATCCCCGCGGACGACCGCCACCTGTCCTTCCGCCGGCTCGTCGCC
Source organism: Azospirillum sp. UENF 211521 (assembly GCF_058780535.1). Classification (NCBI taxonomy): domain Bacteria; kingdom Pseudomonadati; phylum Pseudomonadota; class Alphaproteobacteria; order Rhodospirillales; family Azospirillaceae; genus Azospirillum; species Azospirillum sp. UENF 211521. The sequence goes on along the minus strand of NZ_JBSNCF010000001.1, from coordinate 1,692,202 downwards.
AACGACGGCGCCCCGAAGCCGGTCGCCATCGACCCGGCGGAGGACGTGGCGGTGCTGCAATACACCGGCGGGACCACCGGCGTGCCCAAGGGCGCCATGCTGACCCACGCCAACCTCTACGCCAACACCGAGCAGTGCAGTCTGTGGTTCGTCGGCGCACGGCAGGGGGAGGAGCGGATGCTGGGCGTCCTGCCCTTCTTTCACGTCTTTGCCATGACCGTGGTGATGAACTTCAGCATCCGCATCGGGGCGGAGATCGTCATGCTGCCCCGCTTCGAGCTGGACCAGGTGATGGAGACCATCCACGCCAGGAAGCCGACGCTGTTCCCGGCGGTGCCGACCATCTACACGGCGATCAACCACCACAGGCATCTCGAGAAATACGACCTTTCCTCGATCCGCTACTGCCTGTCGGGCGGCGCGCCCCTGCCGGTGGAGGTCAAGGAGGCGTTCGAGCGGAACACCGGCTGCGTCCTGGTGGAGGGCTACGGCCTGTCCGAATCCTCGCCGGTCGCCACGGCGAATCCGGTGACCGGGCTGAACAAGGCCGGCTCCATCGGCCTGCCCCTGCCCGGCACGCTGATCGAGATCGTCAGCCTGGAGGAGCCGCGCCGCGTCCTGCCCGTCGGCGAGAAGGGCGAGGTGTGCATCCGCGGCCCGCAGGTGATGAAGGGCTATTGGAACAAGCCGTCCGAAACGGCGCTGACCCTGGTGGATGGGCGTCTGCACACCGGCGACGTCGGCTACATGGACGAGGACGGCTACACCCACATCGTCGACCGCATCAAGGACATGATCCTGTGCAGCGGCTTCAACGTCTACCCGCGCAACGTCGAGGAGGCGATCTACCTGCACCCCGCTGTCGCGGAATGCGTGGTCGCCGGGCTGCCCGACGAGTACCGCGGCCAGACGGTGAAGGCCTACATCCGCGTCGACGACGGCAAGGCCCTGACGCGGGAGGAACTGATCGACTTCCTCAAGGACAAGCTCTCCCCGATCGAGATGCCCAAGGCGGTCGAGTTCCGCGGCGAACTGCCCAAGACGATGATCGGCAAGCTGTCGCGCAAGGCCCTGCTCGATGAGGAGGAGGCGCGGCGCAAGGGCGCGTAAGGGACCGCGAGACCTTGCGAAACCGCCTCTTTCGGAACCGCAGGGCGGCCATACGCCCCACCCCACCTTGCGGCCCCGCCCCCCGGACCCTATAAGGACGCTCGTCCTTTCTTTCGGTCCGGCGGCAAGGAAAAGCGCATGATCGTGGTCACCGGTGGGGCCGGTTTCATCGGTTCGAACCTCGTGGCGGCCCTGGCCGCGCGCGGGATCACCAACGTCGCGGTGATCGACCGCTTCGGCGACGGGGAGAAGTGGCAGAATCTCGCCAAGCGGGAACTCGCCACCCTCGTCGCGCCGGAGAACGCGCTCGCCTTCCTCGACCAGCACGCCGCGGAGATCGACGTGATCTTCCACCTCGGCGCCATCTCGGCGACGACGGAGCGCGACGTGGACCGGATCGTCGCCAACAACGTGGCGCTGACGCTGGATCTGTGGCGTTGGTCCTCCTGGCGGGGGGCACGGCTGATCTACGCCTCCTCCGCTGCGACCTACGGCGACGGCTCCGCCGGCTTCGACGACGACGGGTCGCCGGAGGCGCTGGCCGCACTGCGCCCGCTCAACGCCTATGGCTGGTCCAAGCATCTGATCGACCGCCGCGTCGCCCGCGTGGTGACCGAGGGCGACATCGTGCCGCCGCAATGGGCGGGCCTGAAGTTCTTCAACGTCTACGGCCCGAACGAGCGGCACAAGGACGACATGATGAGCGTCGTCGCCAAGCTGCACCCCAAGCTGAAGGCCGGCGAGCCGGCGCGGCTGTTCAAGTCGCACCGTCCGGAGTTCGAGGACGGCGGCCAGCTCCGCGACTTCATCTTCGTCGACGACTGCGTGGCGGTGATGCTCTGGCTCTACGACAACCCGCAGGTCAGCGGGCTGTTCAACGTCGGCACCGGCAAGGCCCGCAGCTTCAAGGATCTGGCGCTCGCCACCTTCGCCGCTCTGGGGCTGGAGCCGCGCGTCGAGTATTTCGACATGCCGGCCGAACTTCAGGGCAAATACCAGTATTTCACCGAGGCGCGCACCGAACGCCTGCGCGCCGCCGGCTTCGACCAGCCCTTCACCGAACTGGAGGAGGGCGTGCGCCGCTACGTCCAGGATTTCCTGTCGCAGCCCGACCCCTACCGCTGACGGCCTCGCCTCCCCCGCCGTGAAGGGGGCGCCGGCACACCGGCCCCGACAACATGGCCCAAACAACATAAGGCACCCGCCGCGCATGCTCGCCATCGCCTTTCCCGCCATTGACCCCGTGGCGTTCGAACTCGGGCCGATCGTCATCCGCTGGTACGCGCTGGCCTATCTGGCGGGCTTCGTGCTCGGCTGGCGCTACTGCCTGGCGCTGGCCCGCAGCACGCCGGGCCGTCCCTCGGCGGAGGATTACGACGACTTCCTGACCTGGGCCGTGGTCGGCGTCATCCTGGGCGGGCGGATCGGCTACGTGCTGTTCTACAACCTGCCCTTCTACCTCCAGAATCCGCTCGACGCGCTGATGGTCTGGCACGGCGGCATGTCCTTCCACGGCGGGCTGATCGGCGTCCTGGGCGCCATCCTGCTGTTCTGCTGGAAGCGCGGGCTGTCGCCGCTGGCCTTCGGCGACCTGATCGCCGCGGCGGCCCCCATCGGCCTGTTCTTCGGCCGCATCGCCAACTTCATCAACGGCGAGCTGTACGGCCGCCCGGCGCCCGACGTGTCCTGGGCGGTGGTGTTCCCGCGCGACCCGCTGCAGGTGCCGCGGCACCCGAGCCAGCTCTACGAGTCCTTCCTTGAGGGGGCGGTGCTGTTCGTCCTGCTGGCCATCCTGGTGCGGATGCCCGCCGTGCGCGGGCGGGCCGGCATGACGGCGGGCATCTTCTTCATCGGCTATGGCCTGTCGCGCATCATCGCGGAGTTCTTCCGCGAGCCGGACGCCCAGCTCGGATTCCTCTACGCCGGGGCGACGATGGGACAACTTCTGTCGGTGCCGATGGTTCTGTTCGGTGTGTGGCTGGTCGCCCAGGCCCGCCGCCGCCCCGCCGCCATCTGAGGTCGGAAGGTCCCGTCATGAGTGATGCCGCCCCGGACAGCCTCGCCCACCACCTCGCCCGCCGCATCCTGATGGACGGGCCGCTGTCGGTCGCCGCCTTCATGGCGGAGGCGCTGGGGCATCCGCGCTTCGGCTACTACATGCGCCAGGACCCCTTCGGCGTGTCCGGCGACTTCACCACCGCCCCGGAAATCAGCCAGATGTTCGGCGAGCTGGCCGGGCTGTGGTGCGTCGACAGCTGGGCGCGGCTGGGCGGCCCCGCCCCCTTTCACTTGGTGGAGTTGGGGCCGGGCCGCGGCACGCTGATGCAGGACGCCCTGCGCGCCGCCGCGCTCGTCCCCGCCTTCCGCGAGGCCGCCCAGGTCCATCTGGTGGAGACCAGCCCGACGCTGCGCGCCCGCCAGAAGGAAACCCTGGCCGGCATCCCGGTCGCGTGGCACGACCGGTTGGAGGACGTGCCCAAAGGCCCGACCCTGATCCTCGCCAACGAATTCTTCGACGCCCTGCCCATCCGTCAGGTCCAGAAGACCAACCACGGCTGGTTCGAGCGGCTGATCGACATCGATCCCGCCGCGCCCGCCGATACGGCGGCCGACACGCCCCGCTTCCGCTTCGTCCTCGAGGCCTTCGGCAGCGCCGGCGCCCGGCTGATCCCGCCGGCCCTGCGCGACGCCCCGGAGGGCAGCGTGGTCGAGGTCTCCCCGGCCTCCCAGGCGGTGGCCCGGCTGATCGGGGAGCGTCTGGCGGCCCATCCCGGAGCGGCCCTGGTCATCGACTACGGCTACCGCGGCGGGCCGGCGGTCGGCGACACGCTCCAGGCGCTGCGCCGCCACGCCTACGCCCCGGTGCTGGATGCGCCGGGCGAGGCCGACCTGACCGCCCATGTGGATTTCGCCGCCATCGCCGCCGCCGCGCGCGAGGGCGGTGCGGAGGGCTTCGGGCCGGTGGATCAGGGCGACTGGCTGGCCCGGCTGGGCATCCAGCCGCGCGCCGCCGCGCTGAAGCGCCGCGCCACGACGAAGCAGGCCGCGGACATCGACTCCGCGCTGGCCCGCTTGATCGCGCCCGACCAAATGGGCACCCTCTTCAAGGTGTTGGCCCTCGCCTCCCCCGGCCTCGGGCCTCCGGCGGGCTTCGAAAGCCCGGATCTGGCATCCTGAACACTGGCATCCGAACAAGAGACCGCGACAGCAAAGGGACGGGTTCGTGATTACGCTTGGCGCGCTGAACGACATCACCCACATCCGACACGCCTTCTTCACCCGCACCGGCGGCGTGTCGACGGGGCTGTACGCCTCGCTGAACGTCGGCTTCGGCTCCGGGGACGCGCCCGCCGCCGTGGCGGAGAACCGCGCGCGCGCCGCCGCCCGCATGGACGTCCCGCCGGAGCGGCTCGTCACCTGCCATCAGGTGCACAGCCCGACCTGCGTCGCCGTGACCGAGCCCTGGGCGCCCGATCAGGCACCGCACGCCGACGCCATGGCGACCGACCGTCCGGGGATCGCGCTGGGCATCCTCACCGCCGACTGCGCCCCGGTGCTGTTCGCCGACGAGAAGGCCCGCGTCATCGGCGCCGCCCACGCCGGCTGGAAGGGCGCCAAGGGCGGCGTTCTGGAGGCGACCATCGCGCGGATGGAGGAGCTGGGCGCCAAGCGCAACCGCATCGTCGCCGCCATCGGCCCCTGCATCGCCCAGCGCTCCTACGAGGTCGGGCCCGAATTTCCCGCGCCCTTCCTGGATGAGGACCCGCGCAACCGCGATTATTTCGCCCCGGCTCGCCGCCCGGACCATTTCCTGTTCGATCTGGCCGGCTACATCACCCGCCGCCTGGGCGACACCGGCGTGGAGATCATTCAGCGCTGCCCCAACGACACGGTGGTCGAGGAGGACCGCTTCTTCAGCTACCGCCGGTCCTGCCTGCGCGGCGAAAAGGACTATGGACGCGGCCTGTCGGCCATCGTCCTCCAGGGCTGACCGCGCGCGGGAAATTGCTTGCCCCAAAATTGTTCTTACCTCTGACTGATTGCGATACGACCCATTTCGGGTAAGATCAAGTCTCATGGGTAGGGACATTCCGGAGGGGGACGCCGGCATGACGATGGACGCGCACCGGGAGGCGACGCTGGGGGGCGAGGGACGGAACGGCGATGGGCGGAGCGACTGGCGCAGCGCGCGGATGGTGCTCGACAACGGCGGGCTGGACGCCGATCACCGGATGCAGCACGAGTTGATCCGCCGCTTCGTCGCCCTGCCGGGCGAGGAAGCCGAACGCAAGCCGGCGCTGGCTCTGCTGAACGAGCTGCGCCGCGTCTCGGTCCGCCATTTCCTGCGGGAGGAGCGGGTCCAGGCCTCGATGCGCTACCCGCATCTGGAGGAGCACCGGGCGCAGCACCGCCGGCTGGCCACCCTGCTGGACGACATCATCGGGCAGGTGGACGCCGAGGAGTCGGCGTTCGAGTACGCCTACGTGAAGGGCAAGGCGGACGAGCTTCTGCAATTCTGGTTCTTCGACCATTTCGTGAAGGCCGACCTGCCCATGAAAACGCACCTTGCGAAGTTCGCGGTGCGGTGATGCGCAGACGTCCTAACGCCACGCTTGCGCCATGCGGGAATCGCAGGGCCGGCTGGCTGCGGCGTCTTGAACCGCCCGTCATGGAACGTTTACATGGGTGCGGCCCTTTGTTATGGTCCGCCGCGTTTTCAAGGGGCGGCGTCGGCAAGGGACTGACGGGCGCACCGGAACCTATTCCCTGCAGAGAGAGCCGACTGCGATGAAGGTGCTTGCCGGCAACAGCAACCGTCCGCTGGCCGAGGCCATCTCCACCTGTCTCGGCGTGCCGCTGACCAAAGCGAGCATCCGCCGTTTTTCGGACATGGAGGTGTTCGTCGAAATCCTGGAGAACGTGCGCGGCGAAGACGTGTTCGTGGTCCAGTCGACGTCGTTCCCGGCCAACGACAACCTGATGGAGCTGCTGGTCACCATCGACGCCCTGCGTCGCGGGTCGGCCCGGCGCATCACGGCGGTCCTCCCCTACTACGGCTACGCGCGCCAGGATCGGAAGACCGGCCCGCGCACGCCGATCTCGGCCAAGCTGGTCGCCAACCTGATCACCCAGGCCGGCGCCAACCGCGTGCTGACCATGGACCTGCACGCGGGTCAGATCCAGGGCTTCTTCGACATCCCGACCGACAACCTGATGGCCGCCCCGGTGTTCGAGAAGGACATCCGCGCGACCTTCGAGGACATCGGCGAGGTGACGATGGTGTCGCCCGACGTCGGCGGCGTGGTGCGCGCCCGCTCGCTGGCCAAGCGGCTGGACGCCGATCTCGCCATCATCGACAAGCGGCGTGAGCGCGCCGGCGTGTCGGAGGTGATGAACATCATCGGCGACGTCAAGAACCGCCGCTGCATCCTGCTCGACGACATCGTGGATTCGGGCGGCACGCTGTGCAACGCCGCGGTCGCCCTGATGGACGCCGGCGCGAAGTCGGTCCACGCCTACTGCACCCACGGCGTGCTGTCCGGCGGTGCGGTGGCCCGCGTGGCCGTGTCGCCGCTGGAGCAGCTGGTCACCACCGACAGCATCCAGGCGACCGAAGCCGTGCGCGTGTCCCGCAACATCCGCCAGCTCACCATCGCCCCGCTGCTCGCCGACGCGATCACCCGCATCAGCGAAGAGCGTTCGGTGTCGAGCCTGTTCTCGTAACAGCGCTCCATCCCACGTGGAAAGCCCTTCCCCTTCGCGGGGGAAGGGTTTTTTTCTTGGGCTTCCCGGCCGTCCTCCGCGCGTTTCCGGACTCTGTCCTTGACGCCGCGCCCGGCATGGCTTAATCACCGCGCCCACGCGTCAGCACCCCTGGAGGCTGGCGCTTTTTTCCGTTCAAGGAGTTTTCCGATGACGCAGATCGTTCCGCTCAGCGCCGAAGCGCGCGACCGGGCCGGCAAGGGGACCGCCCGCCAGACCCGTCGTGATGGCCGTATCCCGGCCGTGATCTACGGTGGCAAGCAGGCCCCCATCATGATTTCGCTGGAGAAGTTCGCGTTCACCCGCGTTCTGAACCAGGCGGGCTTCTTCACGCACCTGTTCGACGTCACCGTCGATGGCGCCACCCACCGGGTCCTGCCGCGCGACGTGCAGTTCCATCCGGTCACCGACGTCCCGCTGCACGTCGACTTCCTGCGCGTCTCCGCCGAAACCCGCACCACCGTGCAGGTTCCGGTCGAGTTCGTCGACCAGGAGAAGTCTCCGGGCCTGAAGCGCGGCGGCGTGCTCAACATCGTCCGCCACGAGCTGGACGTGACCGTCTCCGCCGGCAACATCCCGGAGCAGATCACGATCTCCTGCGAGGGCTACGACGTCGGCGATTCGATCCACATCTCTTCGGTGAAGCTGCCGGAGGGTGTCGCCTCGACCATCACCGACCGCGACTTCACGATCGCCACGATCGTCGCCCCGTCGGGCCTGAAGTCCGAAGAGGCCGAGGGCACCGAGGCTGCCGCTTCCTGATCGGAAGCCACCTTTGGGTGTTTGCGACAGGGGGCTTCGGCCCCCTGTTTCGTTTCCGGCTCACGCCGTTCCGAGATGAGGAGACTGTGCCATGCTGCTGCTGGTGGGACTGGGCAACCCTGGCGCCGAATACGCGCGCAACCGGCACAACATCGGCTTCATGGCGGTGGAGGAGATCGCCCGCCGCCACGGCTTCGGCCCCTGGCGCAAGCGCTTTCAGGGCCAGACGGCCGAGGGCACCATCGGCGGCGAGAAGGTGATCGCGCTGGAGCCGCTGACCTTCATGAACCTGTCGGGCCAGTCGGTCACCGCAGCCGTCCAGTTCTTCAAGATGAAGCCCGAGGACGTTGTCGTCATCCATGACGAGCTGGACCTGCCGCCCGGCAAGCTCCGCGTCAAGAAGGGTGGCGGCCACGGCGGGCACAACGGCCTGCGCTCCATCGACGCGCATCTCGGCAAGGAATACTGGCGCATCCGCCTGGGCATCGGCCATCCCGGCGACAAGGACCGGGTCAGCGGTTATGTGCTCCACGACTTCGCCAAGGCCGAGCAGAGCTGGCTCGACCCGCTGATCGACGCCGTCGCCGACGCCTTTCCGCTGGTCGTGAAGGGGCAGCCCGAGAATTTCATGAACAAGGTCACCCTGGCGACGGCCCCCTGAGGCGGGGTGCCGCCCGTGTCGGACCGCGAAAAGGCGGGCCTCCCGCCGGTCGGACGGGCCCTGGCCGGTCGCGTGACAAAACCTCCCGACGACAGGACGTCCGCCGCCGGCCACCCCCTCACCCCCTCCCTGCAAAGATTTTTTCTCCGGTCGATCTATCGATTGCGAATGATTCGCATTCATGGTTAGGAGTGGCTTTCACGGGTCTGGGAACGGGTGTTGCCGAGGTCATGGCTGAACGAGACCGGTCTTCCCTGCTGGGTTTGCTGCTCGACCATTATGAGGAGATGACGGGCCATCTGGCCCGGCGCCTGGGGTCGCTGTGCCTGGCCGAGGACGTCGTGCAGGACACCTACCTGCGCCTGCGCAGCCTGACCGCGCTGCCGGAGATCGACAACCCGCGCTCCTACCTCTACCGCATGGCCGACAACATCGCGCTGGACCGGTTGCGCGCGGAAACCCGCCGGGGGCGCCGCTTCGCCCCGGCGGAGCTTGGACTCGACCAGCCGCTCGACGAACCGGATGCCGAGGCGACGCTGGAGCACAAGCAGCGGCTGGAGCGGCTGAGCCACGCGCTGGCGGAACTGCCGCCGCGCTGCCGCGAGGTGTTCCTGCTGCACAAATTCGACGGGCTGAGCCACGCCGACATCGCCGCGCGCCTCGGCATCTCGCGCAGCATGGTGGAGAAGCATGTCATGAAGGCCCTGGCCCATTGCCGCGACCGGCTGGCGCTCTGATGGAGCGCGAGCGCGACCAGCCGGACTTGCCGGACGACCCGCGGGACGCGGCCCTGGCGTGGTTTGTGCGCCTGGAGTCGGGCGACGCCGACGCGGCGGACCGCCGGGCCTTTCACGCCTGGTTGGCGCAGGACCCGGCCCACCGCCGCGAATATGACCGGCTGGCCGGGCTGTGGGGCGATCTGGACCGGGTGCCCGATCCGCGCCGGGCCCGACGGGCCGCACCGACGCGCCGCCGTTTCCTGGCCGGCGCCGCCGTCGGCGGGGCGGCGGCCTGCGCCGCGGCGCTGGGCGGCGCGGTGGTCTTGACCGGCTGGACGGGCGACCTGACGACCGGGATCGGCGAACGGCGGACGGTGACGCTGGACGACGGCTCGGTCCTCACCCTGGACGCCGACAGCGCGCTGTCCGTCGCCTTCACCGCCGGCGAACGGCGCGTCCGTCTGACCGGGGGGCGGGCGCATTTCGTGACCGCTCCGGACCCAGGGCGCCCCTTCGTCGTCACCTGCGCCGAGGGACGGATCGCCACCGCCGACGCCAGCTTCGTGGTGCACCGCTGCCTGGACTCCGTGGTGGTGGCGGTGGAGTCCGGAACGACCAGCCTGACCACCGGGATGGAGCCCCCCCTTCCCATCGCCGCCGGACAAAGCCGGTCCTACGGCCCCGAGGGCCCTGGCCCGCTGCTGAGCCAGGGCGTGGCGGTGGAGAACGCGTGGCGGCACGGCCGGCTGGTCTTCCAGGGACAGCCGCTCGACGCGGTGATCGCGGACCTCAACCGCTACCACCCCGCCCGCATCGTGCTGTGGGACCGCCCGCTCGCCGGCCTGCGCTTCGACGGCAGCGTGGACATCAGCCGGCCGGACGCCGCCCTGAACGCCATTCTCCGCACGCTTCCCTTGCGCACGCTGCGTCCCGTTCCCGGCTTGGTCATCATCCGTTCCGTTTAGCCGGTTCGCGTCGAATTTTTTCCAAATCGAGGTGAGGGAGACGCCACCGACCATCGTCATGAGCTGCATACACGAAAATGCAACTCATTCGCAAAAAGGCGGGATCTGGTGATGATCGATGGCGGGGGGCGCCGGCTGCGGGGGCAGACGGCGCGCGTGAACACGGTGTGGGGAACCAGGCTGCGGGGCGGTTGGACTCCGGCGTTGTTGGGCATGCTGCTGGCGTCGACCGCGCTGCACGGCGCGCTGGCGGCGCCCGCGACGACCCATGAGGCGCCCGTGCAGGTGGCCCAGCAGGGCCGGACCGTCGCCTTCGCCATCGCCGCCGGACCGCTGCCGGGGGTGCTCGCCGCCTATGGGCAGGCCACCGGCTTCCAAGTGCTTTACCCCTCCGAGATCGCGCAGGGCGTTTCCTCGCCGGGGGTGACGGGCACATTGGCGCCGCAGGACGCGCTGATCCGGCTGCTGGCCGGCACCGGCCTGATCGCGCGCTTCGTCGATCCCGACACGGTGACGCTGGAGAAGCTGCCGACCCAGGCCGGGGGAGCGGCGGTGCTCGACCCGGTGACCGTCCAGGGCGGGCTGTCCGGCGATCCCGGCCGCAGCGAGGGCACCGGCTCCTACACCATCGGATCGACCGACAGCGCCACCAAGCTGAACCTGTCCCCGCGCGAGACGCCGCAGTCGGTCAGCGTGATGACCCGCCAGCGCATGGAGGACCAGGGCCTGAACGAGATCCGCGACGTGCTCAACCAGACGGTGGGCGTGACGCGGATGCAGCGCGGCGCGATGGGCAGCGACGGGGACGAGGTCTACGCCCGCGGCTTCCCGGTAACGAACTATCAGGTCAACGGAATCCCGCGCTCGACCGTGTACGGGTTCGACGACTCCATCTCCGACATGGCGGTGTTCGACCGGGTCGAGGTGGTGCGCGGCGCGTCCGGCCTGCTGAACGGCATCGGCGAGCCATCGGCCTCGGTCAATCTGGTCCGCAAGCGCCCGACCCCGACCCTCCAGGGCTACGCCGAGGGGCAGATCGGGTCCTGGGAGCGCTACCGCGGCGAGGCCGACCTGTCGGGTCCGCTGGCCGAGAACGGCCGCCTGCGCGGGCGCGTCGTCGGCGCCTATCAGGACAACGAGAGCTTCATCGACCGCCTGCACGGGCGCAAGAAGGTGCTCTACGGAGTCCTGGAGGCCGACGTCACCGACGACACCACCTGGACGGTCGGCGTCGAGTACCAGAAGCACCGCTCCGACAACGCCTCCAACTCCGGTTTCCCCCTGTTCTACAGCGACGGGACGAAGACGGACTTTCCCCGCTCCTACAACAGCGGCGCCCGCTGGGCCTACCACATGCACGACAACCTGACGGTCTTCAGCGAGCTGAAGCATCGCTTCGGGGACGGCTGGACGGCGACGCTGAACGTGGAGCGCAACAACCGCGAATACGACAGCCTGCTCGGCTTCGGCACCCGCGGCGACCTGAACCGGGACGGCACCGGCTTGGGCGTCTGGGCGGGCCGCTGGAATTCGGACCTGGAGCAGACTTCGGTCAGCGCCGACCTGAACGGCGGCTTCGACCTGTTCGGGCGGCGGCACGACCTGATGGCCGGCGTCAGCGGCTATTACGCCAAGCGCGAGGGGCTCAGCCATCCGCTCTGGTACATTCCCGGCTACGATCCTTCGATCTCCAACTACTTCACCTGGAACGGCAGCATCGCCCAGCCGACGCTCAACCCGACCGGCCGGTCGCAGACCGACGAGCGCCAGATGGCCGCCTACGCCGCGACCCGCCTGCGCCCGCTCGACCCCCTGTCGATCATCCTCGGCAGCCGCATCAGCCGGTGGGAGCAGATCGAGAAGAGCAGCCCGAACGCGGGGGCGGGAAGCTACACCAAGCGGGCGGAGAACGGCGTGCTCACGCCCTACGCCGGTGTCGTGCTCGACCTGACCGACATCTGGTCGGTTTACGCCAGCTACACCAGCATCTTCAAACCGCAGAACTACAAGGACGCCAGCGGCCAGTCCCTCGACCCGCTGGACGGCGACGCCTACGAGGCCGGCGTGAAGGCCGAGTTCTTCGGCGGCGCCCTGAACGCCAGCGCCGCCGTGTTCCTGATCCAGCAGAACAACCTGGGCGAGGTCGATCCCGGCCGCTTCGCCCCGGACGGCACGCAGGCCTACCGGGCGGTGAAGGGTGCGGAAAGCAAGGGCTTCGACCTGGAGATTGCCGGTGAGGTGATGGCCGGCTGGCAGGTCGGCGGCGGCTACAGCCACACCTCGGTCAAGAACGCCGACGGCCAGCGGATCATGACCTATGTGCCGCGCGACAGCGTCAAGCTGTTCACCACCTACCGCCTGCCGGGCGCCTGGGACCGCCTGACGGTGGGCGGCAATCTCCGGTGGGAAGGGGACGTCTACGCCGGGACCGGCGCCGAACGCTACGACCGCAACGGCTACGCGGTGGTCGATCTGATGACCCGCTATCAGATCACCGACAAGGTGTCGGCCACGCTGAACGTCAACAACCTGTTCGACAAGAAGTATCTGAGCAACATTGACGTCTCCGGCTACTACGGCGAGCCGCGCAACGTCCTGCTGTCCCTGCGGGCGACGTGGTGATGGCGGCGCGGCGGTCGGCGGCGGCTTCCGGTTCCCGGCGCGGTGTCCGCCGCGGCCTCGCCGCCGCCGCGCTGGTGCTCGGCGGGCTGGCCTCCGCCGCCCTGCTGCGCCCGGCCGATCCCGCCGCCTCGGCGGAGGTGGCGGTGGTCGGCCGCGGCACGGTCGAGGACACGGTGACGGCGCTCGGCAAGATCCAGCCGCGCGCCTACGTCGACGTCGGCGCCCAGGTGTCCGGCCAGTTGACCCGGCTGCACGTGACGGTCGGGCAGATGGTCCGCGAGGGCGATCTGCTGGCCGAGATCGACCCCGCCCTGCAACAGGCCAAGGTCGAGGCCGGGCGGGCCGAGCGCGCCCGCCTGACCGCCCTGCTGGCCGAGCAGCGGGCGCGCGCCGACTTCGCCGAGGCCCAGCTCGCCCGCCAGGCGGCGCTGCGGCGCAGCGGGTCGGGGCGCGGCGAGGCCTTCGACCAGGCCCGCATGGAGGCGCGCATCGCCGCCGCCCAGGTCGAGGCCACCCAGGCGCAGATCCGCCAGACGGACTCGACGCTCCAGGCCGACGAGGCGCAGCTCGGCTACACCCGCATCTACGCGCCGATGAGCGGCACGCTGATCGCGGTGGACGCCCGCCAGGGCCAGACCATCAATTCCGCCTACGAGGCGCCGGTGCTGATGCGGATCGCCGACCTGTCGGCGATGACCGTGTGGACCCAGGTGTCGGAAGCCGACGTGACGCGGCTGACCGACGGCATGCCGCTCTACTTCACGACGCTCGGCCATCCGGGACGGCGCTGGACCGCGCGCCTGCATGAGATTCTGCCCGCCCCGCCGAAGCCGCCGGCCTCGGGGAACGGCGGCTCGTCCGCGTCCGGCGGCGGCGGGGCGGCCAACAGCGTCGTGCTCTACACCGCGCTGTTCGAAATCGCCAACGACCGGGGGGAGCTGCGCCCGGACATGACCGCCCAGGTCTTCTTCGTGGCCGCCGCGGCCAGGGACGCCGTCACCGTTCCGGTCGCCGCCCTGAACCCCGCCGACACGGCGGCGGAGCGGCACCGCGTGACGCTGATCGGCAGCGGCGGCGCCATCGAGACGCGCGAGGTCCGCGTCGGGGTGCGCGACCGCTTCAACGCCCAGATCCTGGAGGGTCTGGCCGAAGGCGAGCGGATCGTGGTCGGCTGGAAAACCGACGACGGCCGCCCGCCCAGGATCGGGTTCCGGCTGTGAGCGGCCCGCTACTCGTCCTGGAGGACATCCGCAAGACCTACACCAGCGGCGGCGGCTTGGCGGTCGAGGTGCTGCGCGGCGTCTCGCTGACCGTCGAGGCGGGGGAGTTCGTCGCCATCGTCGGCAGCTCCGGCTCCGGCAAATCGACGCTAATGAACATTCTCGGCGGGCTCGACCGCCCGACCTCCGGACGCTACCGCGTCGACGGGCGCGACGTGACGGCGCTGGAGGGCGACGAGCGGGCGGCGCTGCGGCGCGACGGCTTCGGCTTCGTCTTCCAGCACTACCATCTGATCCCCGGCACGACGGCGCAGGAGAATGTCGAGATGCCGGGCCGCTACGCGGGCCTGCCCGCCGCGCTGCGCGAAGGCCGCGCCGTGGAGTTGCTCGGCCGCCTGGGGCTGGAGGAGCGGCGCCATCACCGCCCCAACCAGCTTTCGGGCGGCCAGCAACAGCGCGTGTCCATCGCACGGGCACTGATGAACGACGCCCCGGTGATCCTGGCCGACGAGCCGACCGGTGCCTTGGACAGCGCCAGCGGGGCGGGGGTGGTGGCGCTGCTGCGCGAGCTGTCCGCCGCCGGGCGCACGGTGATCCTCATCACCCACGACCGCAAGGTGGCGGAGGCCGCCGGCCGGGTGATCGAAATGCGCGACGGCCGCATCGTCGCCGACAGCGGCCGCCCGGCCCCGTCGCCGGCGGCCCCCTCCCCCGCCCCGGCGGAACGCCCGGACGTCGGCGCCTCCCTGTGGACCGACGCAGGGGAAGCCCTGTCGGCGGCGCTGCGGTCGCTGGGAGCCAACGGCTTCCGGACGGCGCTGACCCTGCTCGGCATCGTCATCGGCGTGGCGTCCGTGATCGCCCTGCTCGCCATCGGCGAGGGCGCTAAGCAGGCGGTGATGGCGCGGGTCGGCGCGCTGGGAGTCAATCTGGTCTATGTCGTGGCGGGCAGCGGCGATCCCCGCCTGCCGGCCACGCCGCTGACCGAGGCGGACGGCGAGGCCATCCTGGACTTGCCCAACGTCGAGAGCGTGATGCCCTTCCTCGCCGCGCCGGTGATGGCCCGCCACGGCAACATCGACCACCGCACCGAAGTCCTGGCGACCTCGGCGTCGCTGCCGCTGACCCACCGCTGGCCGGTCGCCCAGGGGGTCTTCTTCACCCGCGCCGACGAGCGGGCCGGGGCGGCGGTGGCGGTTCTCGGCCACCGCGTCGCCGAACGGCTGTTCCCGCGCGGGGAGTCGCCGCTGGGCAAGCATGTGCTGGTCAACAACATTCCCTTCCTGGTCACCGGCGTGATGGCGCAGAAGGGCGACCTGACCGGCAACCAGAGCACCGACGACTGGGTGTTCGTGCCGCTGTCCACCGGCGTGCAACGGCTGATCGGCAAGCCGGACCTGGAGTTGATCCTCGTCTCGGTGCACGACGTGGGGCGGATCGCGCAGACCCGCGACGCCATCCACGCCCTGATCGCCGGGCGTCACGGCCAGGAGGATTTCCAGATCCACGACGGGACCGCGCGCATCCAGGCGGCGGCGGAGACGCAGGACACCATGACGCTGCTGCTCGGCTGCGCCGCGGTCATCACGCTGCTGGTCGGCGGCATCGGGGTCATGAACATCATGCTGGTCAGCGTGACCGAGCGGACCCGCGAGATCGGCATCCGCATGGCCGTCGGCGCCCGCGCCGCCGACATCGAGCGGCAGTTCCTGATGGAAGCGGCGCTGGTCGCCGGGCTGGGCGGGCTGGCCGGGGTGGCGCTGGGGCTGGCCGGCGGCGCGGTGATCGGGCTGCTGGCGATGCCGGTGGTCTTCACCGCGACGGCGATCGCCGGGGCGGTGGCGTCCGCCGTGCTGACCGGCATGGTCTTCGGCCTGATCCCCGCCCGCCGCGCCGCGCGGCTCGACCCGGTGGCGGCGCTGGCGAGCGAGTGATCGGGGTGTTGCCCCCTCCCTAACCCTCCCCCGCTTCGCAGGGGAGGGAGAAAAAAAGTCCCCTCCCCTGCGCCAGCGGGGGAGGGTTAGGGAGGGGGCAATGAGTTTCAGGGAGGGAGCAACCCCGCCTCCACCTGCTCCGCCATCCGTGCCAGCGCCGTGTCCATCGCCGCCGGCGGACCGCTCTCCAGACTGTCCAGCACGATCAGCCGGGCGCCGCCGTCCGCCACCGCCCGGGCGATCTCCGGTGCCGGCGGACGGTGGTGCAGCACGACGGGAATCGCCTCGGCCTTCAGGGTAGCGGTCAGCTCGGCCAGACGCTCCGGCGTCCAGTCACGGTCGTCGCGGGTCCAGACCCGGCGCAGGTCGAGCCCGAGGTCGGCGGCCAGCGTGGCGAAGCGGTCGGACAGCGCCGCCGCCGACGGGTCCGGCAACGCGGCGAACGCCTGCGCCGACCGGGAGGACACAGTCAGCAACCCGCGCTTCAGGGCGGCGAGATTCGCGTCGATGGCATCCTTGGAAGCGGGATAGAGGCGCCGCAGGTCGGCGGCGAGGATGTCGGCCATCCGCCCGGCGTTGGCGATGCCCAGCCAGGGGAAGGCCGCGCCGCCGCTGACCGCGATCCCCGGCAAGGCGCCGTCCACCGGCCGGGCGGCGTCGATCTCGACGAGGCGGATGTTGGCGCGCCGCGCCAGCGGGTAGAGCGGGTCCTCGCCCCAGGCGGAGCGCAGGGTCAGCACCGCGTCGGCCTTGCGGGCGGCCTCCGCCAGCTTCGCTTCCCCGCGCCCGCTCAGGAAGGCGTGCTGGCGCCCCATGGGGATGGCCGGCGGAACCACCGATTCCACCGCCACCGGCGTGCCCTTCGTCAGCGCCTGGGCCAGCCCGGCGGTGACCGGGTGCCCGGCCAGCACCGTCTCGGCGGAGGCGCCCGCCACCGTGGACAGCAGCAGGAGCGCCGCGAGCGTGACGCGCTTCATCCCTCTTCCCCTTTCATGAACAGGCGCGCCAGCAGCGCGCCCAAAAACAGCAGCCCCGCCGCCAGGATGATGGCGCCGCCCGACGGCACCGGCAGGGCGAGTTGCACGGGCAGCAGGATCCCGGCCACCGCCGCCACGCTGGCGAAGGCGACCGACAGCAGGAAGAAGCCGCGCAGCGACGAGGCGACGACCCGCGCCGCGGCGGCGGGAATGACCAGCAGCGCCCCCACCAGGATGGCGCCGATGATCTTGACCGACGCGACGGTGACCACGGTCACCAGCACGATGAACAGATAGTCCAGCCCCTTCACCGGCACGCCGCGCACCCGCGCCAGCGCCGGGTTGAAGCTGGCCAGCAGCAGCCGGTTGAACAGCGGCAGCATCAGCGCGGTCACCCCGAGGGCCACCACCAGCAGCACGGTCAGGTCGCGGTCGTCCACCGTCAGGACCGAGCCGAACAGCACATTCTCCAGGATGTGGATGTTGACCCGGCTCGCCAGGATCAGCAGCAGGCTGGCGCCCAGCGCCAGCGACACCGACAGGAAGACGCCGATCAGCGTGTCGGCGGTCAGGTTGCTGCGGTTGCGCGTGTAGTTGACCAGCAGCGCGAACAGCAGGCAGTAGCCGAACAGGCTGGCGTAGGGGCCGGTGTAGGGCTCCCCCACCAGGATGCCGATGGCGACGCCGGTCAGCGCGGCGTGGCCGACCGCTTCGGAAAAGAAGGCCAGCCGCTTGGTCACCACCAGCGTGCCGAGCCCGCCAAGCACCGGACCGATGACCAGCCCGGACAGCAGCGCGTTGACGAGAAAGCCGTGGGTCAGGCCGGCGGGCAGCAGCCCGGCCCCGGCCCAGCCCTGGATCAGGGCGCGCAACGCCTCGAAGCTCATGACGCGATCCTCTCGGCTCCGGCGCGGCGCGGAACCGCCGAGAACAGGTCGAACACCCGCTCCGGCGACAGCATCTCCAGCGGGGCGCCGTCGAACAGCACGCGCCGGTTCAGGCCGGTCACCCGCGTCGCCAGCCGGCGCACCTGGGCCAGATCGTGCTCCACCCACAGGACGGTGGTTCCGGCGGCCGACAGCTCGGCCAGCAGGGTTTCGAAGATGGCGATCCCGGCCTCGTCGAGCGCGGTCATCGGCTCGTCCAGAACGATCAGGTCCGGCGCCGGGATCAGCGCCTGGGCGAGCAGGACGCGCTGCCGCTCGCCTCCCGACAGGGCGCCGAAGCGGCGGCGGGCCTTGCCGGCCATGCCGACGCGGTCCAGCGCCGCGCCGTAGTCGATGCGGCGGTCCGGCCCGAGGAAGGCGGGGCGGCGCTGGCACAGCACGGCCAGGAAGTCCTCCACCGTCAGCGGCAGGCCGCGGTCGAACTCCACCGATTGCGGCACGTAGGCGACGGTGCCCGGCCCGTTGCCCGGCCAGTCGAGCCGGATCGTCCCGCGGTGCGGCGCCTGACCGAGCAGGGCGCGGATCAGCGACGACTTGCCGCCGCCGTTGGGACCGACCAGCGCGTGGACGGTGCCCGCCGCGACGCGCAGGGACACCTCGTCGAGGATCACCGTGCGGCCCAGCGTCAGGCCCACCGCGTCGAACAGGATGGCGGGACCCGTCACGGCGCCGCCTCGACCATCGCCAGAACCAGCGTGTCGAGGTTGCGGGCCATCTCGCGCTCGAACAGGTCGGGCGCGTAGTCGCCGTGCGCGATGTGGGAGAAGGCGTAGAGCCGGATGCCGGTCTCGCGCCGGATCGTCTCCACATAGGCGCTGGGGAAGTTCAGCTCCGAGAAGATCACCTGCACGTCGAGCTTGCGCATCGTCGCGATGGTCTCGGCGAGCTGGGCCGGGCTGGGCTCGATGCCGTGGGCGGGCTCGACGACGGCGGAGACCTCCAGCCCGAACTCGCGCAGCAGGTAATCGTAGGCGCCGTGGATGGTGGCGACGCGCAGGCTGGCGGTGCCCGCCGTCGCCAGCTTCGCCAGCGCGTCGGCCCGCAACTGGCGCAGGCGGCGGGAATAAACGCGGGCGTTGGCGGCATAGGCGGCGGCGTTGTCCGGGTCGAGCCGCCCCAGCTCGCGGGCGATGGTCGAAACCTGGAGGACCGAATTGGTGATCGACAGGAAGCTGTGCGGGTTGACCACCTTCCCCGCCGCCCGTGCCGCCAGTCCCGCGGCGGGCAGCAGCGGCACGTCGGCGTTGGCTTCGACCACCGGCAGCGACGGCTTCGCCGAAGCGGCGATCATCCGCCCGGCGAAATCGTCGTGCCCGATGCCGTTCAGCACGATGGCGTCCAGCCCGCCGATGCGCTGGATGTCCTCCGGGCGCGGCTCGTAGGCGTGCGGGTTGAAGCCGGCGGGGATGATCGGCACCACCTCGGCCGCGTCGCCGACGATGTTGGTGACGTAGGAATAGTAGGGGTGCAGGGTGACCCCGAAGCGGCGGCGCCCGGCGGGAGCCGCGACGGCGCGAGCGGGCATGGTCGCGGCGGGCATGGCCGCGGCGGCCAGGGCGCCGGCTAGGATCAGGCGGCGGCTCGGAAGAGTGCTGGTCATCGGGTCACCCCGGCGGTGAAGGTGGAGACGATCCGCTTCCAGCCGGCGGCGGCCAGGGCCGCGTCCTCCGGTGGGGCGGGCGGGGCTTCGGCGGCGCGCTTCAGCCAGATGTCGGCGCCATGGCCGTCCAGCCGCAGGACCAGGGAGCCGGCCAGCTCCGGCGCGGCGGAAACGCCGGCGTAGGCGATCCCGTCGCCGGTTTCGGCGAAGGGCCCGGCAAAGGTCCAGGCGTGGCCGCCGCGCGCCGCCGCGCTGGGATCGGCGGCGAAGGGCGGCAGCGCCTCGGCGGCCAGCTCCTCCGGCGTCGGCGCCCGACCCTCCGCCTCCCGCAGAGCGGCGATCTCCTCCCCCGCCGCCTTCAGGTCGGCGTAGAGGCCCTGCTCGGCGGCGGTCAGGCCGGTGCGGGAGTCGATGAGGTGGGCGGCCAGCGGGGCTTCCGCCTCCGGAACGGCGCGCAGCCCGACCGCCAGGACGGCGGACACGAGAATGGCCCCGGCGGCCAACGCGACCCATAGGGTCTCGCGCTCGGCCCCGGCGCGGCGGACGATCTGGTGATGCATGGTTCCGGCTTCGCTGGGGGCGCTACTTGATCGCCGTGTGCTCGATCTCGACCGTGTGGCCGGGGCCGGCGTCGAACAGGACGTAGAAGTCCTGCGCGGGACGCTGGAAGGACAGCGTGGAATCCGGTCCCAGCTTGCCCTTGACCAGCACCTGCTCGTCGTAGGCGATGACGTCCAGAACGACGCCGGGCGCCTTCGAGCCGTCGGAGAAGCCGCCGGTGCATTGCACGGTCTCACCCTCCACCATCCGGCATTCGCAGATCGGGTAGTGGGCCTGCGCCGCACCGGCGGCGCACAGGGCGAACAGCCCCGCCAGGGCGAACAGGCGGTGGGTCTTCATCGCTTTCCTCCGAAAATCTCGCCCAGCGGCAGGGACGCCTGATGCACCCCGCCGCTCCAATCCTCCATGGTCACCCACAGCTCCTCCCGGCCGCCAAGCTCGTCCGGAACCGTCACGTCGGCCTCCCGCTCATAGGGATTGCCGAAGGCGAGCGCGCCGGCGGTGCGCAGACTGCGCGGCTTGCCGACGCGCAGGAACACGCCGCGCACCCGGTCGATGTCGGCGGGACGGATGTGGATGCGGTATTCCTTCATCCGCTCCCCCGTCGGCATGCGGGCGGGCGCCTCGTCGTAGGTCGCCAGCGTCACCGGAAAGGGGCCGACGGCGATGTCCCGCCGGATCTCGGGCGGGACGAAAATCGGCTTCGGGCTGAAATAGTCGGGCAGGAAGGGCAGCGGCACCAGCATCATCAGGGCGCTGAGATGGAACTTGCCGCGTTGCCAGTAATGCCGCATCGAGTCATTACGCATTGGACGGGCCCTCCGCCAGCCGCGCCCCGCGCCGGACGCCGCGCACCGCCTCGACCGTGGCGCGGGCGGTGCGCTTCATCCAGATCAGCATGCCGCTGAAGACCAGCGTGGTCATCAGCAGGCCGAAGGCGAACCACACCAGCTTGACCGGCAGGCCGCCGAAATCGCCGGTGTGCAGGGCGCGCATGATGGTCCGGGTCAGCTCGATGCCCGAGGCCGCTTCCATCCCGCCCTCGATGAGGATCACCTCGGCGGTGAAGGGATTCACCCGGACATAGTCGGGCAGAAGCGGCACCTGCCCGCTGGACCCCGCCACCGTGGCCGGATCATAGGCGGTGCCGGGCAGCGACAGGTAGCGCAGCCGCATGTCCGGCAGGGCCGCCTGGGCGCTGGCCAGGACGGCGTCGACGTCCGGCCTCGGCGCGGTCGCGCTCACCGGAATCTGGTCGCGGGCCAGCAGCACCGGCGCCTTCCCGCCGCCCAGCCCCATCCCGAGATGGAACAGCATCATGTAGATCAGGAACCACAGGCTGGTGACCGAGATCACCGCGATGAACCAGATCGACCATGTGCCGGCGACGCGGTGCAGGTCGCCCCACATCACGCGCGGCGCCTGCCGCCAGCGGATGCGCGGCTGGTAGAAGGACTTCCAGAAGCGCTTGTAGACCACCAGCCCGGTGACCAGCGACCCGACGAGGGGGATGGCCAGCAGGGTCACGAGGTACCAGCCCACGGGGAAGGTCATCAGCCAGCCGTGCAGGGCGCGGACGAAGGCTTGGAACGAGTTGCCGGTGGACAGCCCCTGCACCGCCCCGCTGACCGGGTTGACCCAGGCGGTGGTGGAGGTGCCGTCGGGCATCGCCATGCGGGCGCTCACCGCCATGTGGGAGCCGCCCCAGCTCAGCGAACTCACCCGCCCGCCCGGCGCGGCGGCCTCGGCGGCGGCGATCAGCGCGCTGGCCGGCAGCGGCTCCCCGGCGCCCGACGCCCGCATGGCCGGGTTGACCAGCCACATGATCTCGGTGCTGACCACGGCGACGGTCCCGGTCAGGCAGACGAAGAACAGGAAGGCCCACAGGGGCATGGCCAGCCAGGAGTGCCACAGGAACCACAGCCGCGTGCGCGACTTGCCAACGCTCATCTCGTCCTCATCCGCAAGGAACCACCGCTCCGACTCTCCAGACGACCGGACCGACCCGTCGCCTCACGGTCAAATGCGAAGAATTCTCATTTTCGTTTTGCGGCAAGGAACGGAAGGCGGGCGTAAAGCCCGATCTGGCGGGCCTTACGCTCGAGAATTGGAAACGTTGGTCGCCACGGTCACCAAACCGGAGGGGTCACGCCTCCGCCGGGGTGCCGCCGCGGCCGGTCCAGACGGCCAGCAGGCCCTTCTGCAGCAGGATGAAGACGAACAGCAGGACGCCGATGGCAATCTTCGTCCACCAGCTGCTCAGACTGCCGTCGAAGGTGATGTAGGTCTGGATCAGGCCCTGGATCAGCACGCCGATGAAGGTGCCGATCACGTAGCCGTAGCCGCCGGTCAGCTGGGTGCCACCGATCACCACCGCGGTGATGGTGTCCAGCTCCACCCCCGTCGCCGCCAGCGAATAGCCGGCCCCGGTGTAGAGCGAGAAGACGATCCCGGCCAGCCCGGCCAGCAGCCCCGACAGGGCGTAGACCGCCACCGTGGTGCGGCCGACCGGCACGCCCATCAGCTCCGCCGACTGGCGGTTGCCGCCCAGCGCGTAGAGGTTGGCGCCGAAGCGGGTCCAGTGGGCGCAGACCACCGCGGCAGCAACCACCCCCAGCATCAGCAGCGCCGGCAGGGTCAGCTTGCCGCCGCCGTCGAAACGCAGCGCCAGATCGCCCAGCTCGGCGTAGAGCGGGTGGTTGATCGGGATGGAATCGGTGCTCAGCACGAAGCCGAGGCCGCGGGCGACGAACATGCCGGCCAGAGTGACGATGAAGGGCGGCATCTGGAAGACGTGGATGACGGCACCCATCGCCGCGCCGAAGCCGCCCGCCACCGCCAGCGCCGCGGCGAAGGCGGAGACGGGGTGCCAGCCGCCCTGCTCGATCAGCACCGCCAGCAGGACGGTGGTGAAGCCGATCACCGCCCCCACCGACAGGTCGATGCCGCCCGACAGGATCACGAACGTCATGCCGACCGCCGTGATGCCGAGGAAGGCGTTGTCGGTCAGCAGGTTGCCGACGACCCGCAGCGAGGCGAAAGCGGGGAACTGCGCGGCGCAGAGCAGGAAGCCGACCACCAGGACGGCGCTGGTCACCAGCAGGGGAAGGAAACGGTGGATCATGGCGTCACGCTCCCGCGCTCGGGCTTGGGCTCTCGGGCTTGGCCCGTGGCGGGGTCGGCGGCCGGACCGGCGGCTGGGCGGGCCGGGGGCCGGCCGGGCGCGGCAGGAACAGGGTCAGGGTCGGCGACTGCAGAAGCAGGACCACCATCAGGACGCCCGCCTTGACGATCAGGTTGAACTCCGGCTTGAAGCCGCTCAGCAGGATGCCGGTGTTCATCGCCTGGAGGATCAGCGCACCGACCACCGACAGCAGCAGCCCGAACCGACCGCCGAGCAGGGACGTGCCGCCGACCACCACCCGACGACCCGCAGCGAGGCGAAAGCGGGGAACTGCGCGGCGCAGAGCAGGAAGCCGACCACCAGGACGGCGCTGGTCACCAGCAGGGGAAGGAAACGGTGGATCATGGCGTCACGCTCCCGCGCTCGGGCTTGGGCTCTCGGGCTTGGCCCGTGGCGGGGTCGGCGGCCGGACCGGCGGCTGGGCGGGCCGGGGGCCGGCCGGGCGCGGCAGGAACAGGGTCAGGGTCGGCGACTGCAGAAGCAGGACCACCATCAGGACGCCCGCCTTGACGATCAGGTTGAACTCCGGCTTGAAGCCGCTCAGCAGGATGCCGGTGTTCATCGCCTGGAGGATCAGCGCACCGACCACCGACAGCAGCAGCCCGAACCGACCGCCGAGCAGGGACGTGCCGCCGACCACCACCGCCAGGATGGCGTCCAGCTCCAGCCACAGGCCGGCGTTGTTGGCGTCGGCACCGCGGATGTCGGCGGCGACCACCAGACCGGCAACCGCGGCGCACAGGCCGCACCAGACATAGACGGCGATCAGCACGACCGGCGTGTTGACGCCCGCCCCGGCGCTGGACAGCCGGTTCACGCCGACCGCCTCGATCATCAGCCCCAGCGCGGTCATCCGGACCAGCAGCGCGGTCACCCCCAGCAGGACGGCGGTGATGACCACCGGCATCGGCACGGTCAGGAACGACCCGCTGCCGAGGAAGGCCAGACCGGGGCTGGTGAAGGTGACGATCTGCCCTTCGGTGACCAGCTGGGCGATGCCGCGGCCGGCGACCATCAGGATCAGGGTGGCGACGATCGGCTGGATGCGCAGGACCGCCACCAGAAGACCGTTCCACAGCCCGCAGAGCAGGCCGGCGCCCAGCGACGCCGCCAGCACCGGGGCCAAGCCCCAGCCCGCCTGGGTCAGGGTGGCGGCGACCGCGCCGGAGATCGCCATCACCGCGCCGACCGACAGGTCGACGCCGCGGGTGGCGATGACCATGGTCATGCCGATGGCGAGCAGCGCCACCGGGGCGCCGCGGTTCAGCACGTCGATCAGGCTGCCGAACAGCCGGCCGTCCTGCAGGCGGATGGCGAAGAAGTCGGGGAAGAGCAGCCAGTTGGCCAGCAGCACGGCGGCCAGCGCGCCGTATTGCGGCAGGTTGCGCGACGGGCCGGGGACGGACCGCGTCATGGGCGGGGCTCCACGGGAACGGGCTCCGACGCGATGGCGGCGACGATGCGGTCCACGGCGACCTCCCCTCCCCTCAGCTCCGCGACATGGCGGCGGTCGCGCAGCACGACGACGCGGCGGCTGTAGGCGACGATCTCCTCCAGCTCCGACGAGACGACCAGCAGGGCCATGCCGTCGGCGCACAGCCGCTCGATCAGGCGGATGATCTCGGCGTGGGCGCCGACGTCGATGCCGCGCGTCGGCTCGTCGAGGATCAGCAGGCGCGGCTCGGTCGCCAGCCAGCGGGCGAGCAGCGCCTTCTGCTGGTTGCCGCCGGACAGGAGCTGGATCGGCTGCTCGGCGTGCGGCGTGCGGATGTCGAGCAGGCGGATGAAGCGGTCGGCGATCTCCTCCTGGCGGCGGCGCGGGATTGGCCGCAGCCAGCCCTGCCGCGCCTGGAGCGCCAGGATGATGTTCTCGCGCACCGACAGCGCGCCGACGATGCCCTCCTTCTTGCGGTCCTCCGGGCAGAAGCCGAAGCCGAGCCGGATGGCGTCGCGCGGCCCGCGCAGCCGCACCGCTTGGCCGTCCACCGCCGCCTCGCCGCGGTCGGCGCGGTCCATACCGAAGACCAGCCGCGCCGTCTCCGTCCGTCCGGAGCCGAGCAGACCGGCGAGCCCGACCACCTCGCCGGGGCGGATGGCGAGGTCGAAGGGCTCGACGCTGCGCGCCTTGCCGTAGCCGCGGAAGCGGACCAGCGGCGGCCGGGCGTCCTCCTCGGCGTCGTCGACCGGCGGGGCGATGCGGTGGGCCGCCGCCTCCAGCTCCCGCCCCAGCATCATGGCGACGAGGTCGAGGCGCGGCAGCTCCGCGGTGCGCCGCTCCCCCACCAGACGGCCGTTGCGCAGCACGGTGATGCGATCGCACAGCGCGTAGACCTGATCGAGGAAATGGGTGACGAAGACGATGCCGATGCCGCGCGAGCGCAGGGTCCGCATCACCTTGAAGAGGACCGCCACCTCCTGCGCGTCGAGGCTGGCGGTCGGCTCGTCGAGGATCAGCACCTTGGCCGACATGTCCACCGCGCGGGCGATGGCGACGATCTGCTGGGTCGCCACCGAGAAGCGGCCGAGCGGCGCCGTCACGTCGAGGGTCAGGCCATAGGGGATCAGCACCGCCCGCGCCCGCCGCCGCATGGCGCCGCGGTCGACCAAGCCGAAGCGCATCCCGAAACGCATCGGCTGCCGGCCGAGGAACAGGTTCTCCGCCACCGACAGGTTCGGCAGCAGGTTCACCTCCTGATAGACGGTGCCGATGTGCAGGCGCTGCGCTTCCTCCACGCCGCGGGGGGCTATGGTCCGCCCCTCCAGCGTCACGGTGCCGGCGTCGCGCTGGTAGACGCCGGTCAGCGTCTTGATCAGCGTCGACTTGCCGGCACCGTTCTCGCCGAGCAGGGCATGGATCTCGCCGTGGCGCACGGTGAAGTCGACGCCGTCCAGCGCCTGGACGCCTAGGAAGGCCTTGGACAAGCCGCGCACCGCCAGTAGCGGCGACGACGCGGTGGGGGTGGGGTCCGTCATGCGGGGGGCCTCGCCGGCGGTGCCGTGGGACGGCCGGGTCAGTAGGCGTCCTTGCGGCGTTCGTACTCGGCCTTGGCGGTGTCGGGGGTGAACAGCGCCGACTCCGTCTGAATCCACTTCGGCGGCGCCTTGCCGTCCTTCTTGAAGGCGATCAGCGCGTCGAAGGCCGGGCCGGCCATGTTCGGCGTCAGCTCCACGGTCGCGTTGGCCTCGCCCTCGGCCATCGCCTTGAAGATGTCGGGCACGCCGTCGATGGACACGACCAGGATGTCCTTGCCCGGCTTCAGCCCGGCCTCCTTGATCGCCTGGATGGCGCCGACCGCCATGTCGTCGTTGTGGGCGTAGACCGCGCAGATGCCCTTGCCGCCGTTCTCCGCCTTGATGAAGCTCTCCATCACCTCCTTGCCCTTGGCGCGGGTGAAGTCGCCGGACTGGGTGCGGACGATCTTCATGCCGGGAGTCTTGGCGACGACCTCGTCGAAGCCCTTCTTGCGGTTGATGGCCGGGGAGGAGCCGACGGTGCCCTGGAGTTCGACCACGTTGCAGGTGCCGCCGGTCTGCTTGGCCAGCCATTCGCCGGCGACCCGGCCCTCCAGCACCGTGTCGGAGGTGACGGCGGTCATGTAGAGGCCGGGGTCCCGGGTCTCGATCTGGCGGTCGAGCAGGACGACGGGGATCTTCGCCTCCTTCGCCTCCTTCAGCACCGAATCCCACCCGGTCGCCACCACAGGCGCGATGAAGATGGCGTCCACGCCCTGGGCGACGAAGGAGCGGACGGCCTTGATCTGGTTCTCCTGCTTCTGCTGGGCGTCGGAAATCTTCAGGTCGATCCCGCGCTTCTCCGCCTCCGTCTTGGCGGTCTTGGTCTCGGCGGCGCGCCAGCCCGATTCCGAGCCGATCTGCGAGAAGCCGACCACCAGCTTCTTGTCGGCGGCCTGCGCGCCGCCGAGCCCGATCAACAAGGCCGCGGCGGCAGCGGCGGAGATCAGCCATGTCCTGGACATACCGTTTCACTCCCCTGGGGTGTCTTGTCATCGATCCGGGCGGCGCCCGCTCGTATCTGTTCGTTGTGCCAACTTTAGGCATCGAAAACCATATCTGTCCAATACGATTCTCGACCGAAGCGATACCGAAACCGGCATGATCGCCCGATGCGGGCAAAGCCTTGCCGGTCCTTCCCTCACCCTTGTCCGGGCACGCCATCGATCCGTCGCGACAGGCGGAGCGGATTGCCGTCGCGCAGCGCCTCCGGCAGCAGGGCGGCGGGAATGTCCTGGTAGCAGACCGGGCGCAGAAAGCGCCGGATCGCCAAGGTGCCGACCGAGGTGGTCCGGCTGTTCGAGGTCGCCGGGAAGGGGCCGCCATGGACCATGGCGTGGCAGACCTCGACGCCGGTCGGCCAGCCGTTGGCCAGGATGCGGCCCGCCTTGCGCTCCAGCGTCGGCAGCAGCGCGGCCACGGCGTCGCCGTCCGCCGGCTCCATCTGCACGGTCGCGGTGAGCTGTCCCTCCAGCCGCTCGGCGACGGTCCGCATCGCCGCCGCGTCCGGGCAGCGGATCAGCAGCGACGCCGCCCCGAACACCTCGTCCTGCAAAGCCGGGTCGGCGAGGAAGGCGTCGGCCGTCGTGCCGAACAGGGCGGCCTGCGCCTGGTTGGGGCCGCTGCAGGCCATCCCGCGGGCGAGCGTCGCCACGGCGGCGCTGCCGGAAAGCCGCGCCACCCCCGAATCGTAGGCGGCCTGGATGGCCGGGGTCAGCATGGTCGAGGCGGCGCTGCCGCCCAGCGCATCCACCGCCACGGCCACGAACCGGTCCAGGTCCGGCCCGTCGACGCCCAGCAGGATGCCGGGGTTGGTGCAGAACTGGCCGGCGCCCATGGTCAGCGAGGCCACGAAGCCCTTGCCCAGCGCCTCGGCCCGCGCGGCCAATGCTGCCGGCATCAGGAATACCGGGTTGATGCTGCTCATCTCCGCATAGACCGGGATCGGCTCGGGCCGGCGGGCCGCCGCTTCCATCAAGGCCAAGCCGCCGCCGCGCGAGCCGGTGAAGCCCACCGCTTTGATGCGCGGGTCGGTGACCAGCGCCGTTCCGATGGGGTTGCCGACGCCGAACAGCAGCGAGAAGACGCCCTCGGGCAGACCGCAGGACGCCACCGCCGCCTGGATGGCCCGGCCGACCAGCTCCGACGTGCCGGGGTGGGCGGAATGGCCCTTGACCACCACCGGGCAGCCGGCGGCCAGCGCCGACGCGGTGTCGCCGCCGGCCACCGAGAAGGCCAACGGGAAATTCGACGCGCCGAACACCGCAACCGGCCCGAGCGGGATGTGGCGCTGCCGGACGTCGGGGCGCGGCAGCGGCGTACGCTCCGGCTGGGCCGGGTCGATGCGGGCCTCCAGCCAGCCGCCCTCGCGCACCGTCTGGGCGAACAGGCGGAGCTGGCCGACGGTGCGGCCCCTCTCCCCCTCCAGCCGGGGGCGCGGCAGGCCGCTCTCGGCCATGGCGCGGACGATCAGCGCGTCGCCGAGGTCGAGGATGTTCGCGGCGATGGTTTCCAGGAAGGCGGCCCGCGCCTCCAGCCCAGTCTCGCGGAAGGCGTCGAAGGCGGCCCAGGCCAGCGCGCAGGCGCGCTCGACCTCCGCCGCCCCGCCGCCGCCGAAGACCGGCTCCAGCGCCGCGCCGGTGGCGGGATCGACGGCGCGGAACGCGCCGTCGGAACCGCGGTGGCTCTCGGCGCCGATCAGCATCGCGCCGGTGATGGTCGTCATCAGGGGTCTCCCGGTTGGGCGAAGGGTGGCGCCGTCCTCAGCGGGCCCAGCGCAGGACCAGCGGGTCGAGGCGGCGGGCGGCGTCGAGCAGGCCGGCGCGGCTGGCCGGTTGCGGGTCCGCCAGCGGGTGGCGCACGGCGTCGCAGGCGATGATGCCGCCCTCCTTCATCAGGATCTTGGCGGTGGCGAGCCCGCATTGGCGGTTCTCGTGGTTGATCAGCGGCAGCCAGCGCCCGTAGGCCACCACCGCCGCCTCGCGGTCGCCGGCCTGGAAGGGGTCGATGATCTGGCGGATGCCGTCGGGATAGCCGCCGCCGGTCATGGCGCCGGTCGCCCCGGCGTCGAGGTCGGCCAGCAGGGTGATCGCCTCCTCGCCGTCCCACGGCCCTTCGATGGCGTCGCCGCCCAGTTCGATCAGCCGGCGCAGCTTGGCGGCGGCCTGCGGCACCTCGACCTTGAAATAGGCGACGTTGGCGATCTCCCGCGCCATGCGGGCCAGCAGCTCCGCCGACAGCGCGGTGCCGCTGACCGGGGCGTCCTGGATCATGATCGGGATGTCGATGGCGTCGGACACCCGCTGGAAGAAGGCGGTGATGCCCGCCTCGGGCACGCGGATGGTGGCGCCGTGGTAGGGCGGCATGACCATCACCATGGCGGCCCCGAGATCCTGGGCACGGCGGCTGCGCGCGGCGCAGGCGGCGGTGCTGAAATGGGTGGTGGTGACGATGACCGGCACCCGCCCGGCGACGTGGCCGAGGATCGTCTCCATCAGCAGCTCGCGCTCGGCGTCGGTCAGCACGAACTGCTCGGAGAAGTTGGCGAGGATGCACAGGCCGTCGGAGCCGGCGTCGATCATGAAATCGACGCAGCGCGTCTGCCCGGCGAGGTCGAGGTCCCCCGTCTCGGTGAAGATGGTGGGAACGACGGGGAACACTCCCCGGTAGGGGCGGGCGCTGGTGGCCATGGCCGTTGAGGTCCTTCTGTCGGGTGGATTTGCAGGCCGGGTCAGCCGGGCGGATGCCCGAACCGGCCGGGCGGCAGGCCGCGCACACCGCCGGGATCGCACGCGAACAGCGCGCCGGCCAGCGGTTCGTCCGGCCGGCCGTCGCGCCCGATGCCGTGCGCTGCGGTGGTCACGAACAGCCGGTCGAGGGCGGCGCCGGCGAAAACGCAGGAGGTGACCCGCGACACCGGCAGCGCGATCGCGCGGTCGAGCGTGCCGTCGGGCCGGAAGCGGCTGACCCGCCCGCCGTCCCAATGGGCCACCCACAGGCCGCCCTCGGCGTCGCAGGTCATGCCGTCGGGATAGCCGTCGGCCTCGGCGAAGCGGATGTGGGCGCGCTTGCCGGACAGCCGCCCCGCGCCGTCCAGGTCGAAGGCGTGGATCGTCCGCGCCGCACTGTCGGTGTGGTAGAGCGTCCGCCCGTCCGGCGCCAGCGCCGGGCCGTTGGCGACGGTGTAGCCCTCGTCCACGCGCGCGATCGACCCGTCGGGGTCGAGCCGGTGGAAGGCGCCGGACGGCGTTTCCTCCCCGTCGTCCATGCTGCCGATCCACAGGCGCCCCTGCGCGTCGGCCTTGGCGTCGTTCAGCCGGTTGCCCGGCCGGTCGGGGTCGATCCGCGCCAGTTCCCCGGCGATGACCGCTCGGCCCGGCTCCAGCCGCAACCGCACCACCCGGCGCGAGCGCAGCCCGGCGATAAAGCCGTTGCCATCGGCGCACTCCACCAGCCAGCAGGCGGCGTCCTCCAGCGCCCATTCCATTCGAGTCCCGTCGTCCAGCTCGTGTCGCAAAATCCGCGACCCGTGGATGTCGACGAAGAAGACGGCGCCCTGCCCCGGCGACCACAGCGGGCCCTCGCCCAGGAGCGCCCGGGCGGGCCAGACGCAACGAACCTCCTGCGGCATGCCGTGTCGCCTCCCCCTCGCGGTCCCGTTCCGAATTTTGTTGACCATGCGAACAATAGAGGGCGTTCTGATACTCGTCCAATACGAATATCGGCGCCGGCGATACGAGATTGCGTATATCGGCGTCGTCGCCAGACCGGAGGCCCCGCCCGTGACCCCGCACCGTTTCCCGGCCAACTGGTTCCTCAAGGCCCGGCTGAAGCTGCGCCATCTCCAGCTCTTCGTGGCGCTGGACGAGCACCGCAACCTGCACCGCGCCGCCGCCAGCCTGACCATGTCGCAGCCGGCCGCCTCGAAGCTGCTGGGCGACCTGGAGGAGTCGCTGGGCGTCACCCTGTTCGAGCGCCATGGCCGCGGCGTCGAGCCGAACTGGTACGGCGGCCTGATGATCCGCCACGCGCGGACGATCCTCAGCGGCTTGCAGGAGGCGGGGGAGGAGCTGAACGACCTGCTGGCCGGCCACAGCGGCAGCGTCTCCATCGGCACGGTGATGGCCCCGGCGGTGGAGCTGGTGGTGCCGGTGATCACCACGCTGACCCGCGATCACCCCGACCTGAAAATCGCCGTGGCGGTGGAGACCAGCGACGTGCTGGCCGAGCGGGTCCGGCAGGGCGTGATGGATTTCGCAATCGGCCGCCTGCCCGACCATGCCGACGCCGCGTGCTTCGACTATCAGGAGATCAGCAGCGAAGAGCT
Organism: Azospirillum sp. UENF 211521; assembly: GCF_058780535.1. NCBI lineage: Bacteria > Pseudomonadati > Pseudomonadota > Alphaproteobacteria > Rhodospirillales > Azospirillaceae > Azospirillum > Azospirillum sp. UENF 211521. The sequence goes on along the minus strand of NZ_JBSNCF010000001.1, from coordinate 1,660,839 downwards.
GTGCTTTGTCTGCCGCGACGGCCACCCGCTGCTGCGGCTCGGCCGCCCGCTGACCGCCGCGGATCTTGTGGACGCCACCTGGATTCTCCAACCCTTGGGCAGCCTGCTGCGCAGCCGGGTCGAGGCGCTGTTCCGCGCCGAGGGGGTTCCGCCGCCGCGCAAGGTGATCGAAAGCGCTTCCCCCGTCATCTCCCTGGCGATGGTCGCCGAGAACGATTCGGTCACCGTCTTCGCCCGCGCCCTCGCCCAGGTGTTCTCGCCCACCGGCAGCTGCACCATCGTGCCCTTCCACAAGCGCTTCAGCGTCGAGCCCTACGGCATTTTCTGGCTGAAGGACCGCCCGCTGTCGCCGGGCGCCCGCACCGCCCTGGCCGCTCTGCGCGCGGCGTCCGACGCCAAGATGCGCCGCGCGCTGGAAATGCCGCAGCCGGGCTCTTCAAGTGATATCGAAATGTGTATGGATTCCGCCAATAATCGTATTTGACAGTTATGGTTTTTCGGCCGATTGCTAGCCTTACAAACATTGCGCCACCCGACACCCGTTCAAGTGCCGCGGGTGTGGCCAACCCGGTGCCGCAGAAGGGGGAGGAAATCGGCCCATGTCTTCTTCGTTCACGACCGCACTGGCCGGGATGGCCGTCGGTATGCTGGTCCTCGCCACCGGCACCAATCCGACTCTGGCGCAGGACAAGCCCACCGTCGGCATCGCGATGCCCACCAAGTCCTCGGCCCGCTGGATCGACGACGGCAACAACATGGTCAAGCAGTTCCAAGCCAAGGGCTACAAGACCGACCTGCAATACGCCGAGGACGACATCCCCAACCAGCTCGCCCAGATCGAGACGATGGTCGCCAAGAACAGCAAGGTCCTGGTGATTGCCGCCATCGACGGCACGACGCTGACCGACGTGCTCCAGCAGGCCAAGGACCGCGGCGTGAAGGTCATCGCCTACGACCGGCTGATCCGCGGGTCGGAGAATGTGGACTATTACGCGACCTTCGACAATTTCCAGGTCGGCGTGCTGCAGGGCAGCTACATCGTCGACGCGCTGGGCCTGAAGGACGGCAAAGGTCCCTTCAATATCGAGCTGTTCGGCGGCTCTCCCGACGACAACAACGCCTATTTCTTCTACAACGGCGCCATGTCGGTGCTGCAGCCCTACATTGACAGCGGCAAGCTGACGGTGGGCAGCGGTCAGGTGGGCATGGACAAGGTGTCCACCCTGCGCTGGGACGGCGCCACCGCCCAGGCCCGCATGGACAACCTGCTGAGCGCCTTCTACGGCAACCGCCGCGTCGACGCCGTGCTGTCGCCCTACGACGGGATCAGCATCGGCATCATCTCCTCGCTGAAGGGGGTCGGCTACGGCTCGCCGTCGCAGCCGATGCCGGTGGTGACCGGGCAAGACGCCGAGGTGCCCTCGATCAAGTCGATCCTGGCGGGCGAGCAGCGCGCCACCGTCTTCAAGGACACCCGCGAACTGGCCCGGATCACGGTCGAGATGGTCGACGCGGTTCTGGGCGGCGGCACGCCGCCGGTCAACGACACCAAGTCCTACGACAACGGCAAGAAGGTCGTCCCGGCCTACCTGCTGAAGCCGGTCAGCGTGGACGCGTCGAACTGGAAGAGCACGCTGGTCGACAGCGGCTACTACACCGAAGCGCAGTTCAAATGACGCGGCGGCGCGGGGCGGACGCCATGCGGTGCGCCCCGCCACCCGTCTGAGGTTCGATCGGGCGATCGGAGGTGTTCATGGACTCCATCCTGGAGCGGTCCAGTCTGGCGATGCCGATCCTGGAGATGAAGGGCATCACCAAGACGTTTCCCGGCGTGAAGGCGCTGGACGACGTCAACCTGTCGGTCCGCGAGGGCGAGATCCACGCATTGATCGGCGAGAACGGCGCCGGCAAGTCGACGCTGATGAAGGTGCTGAGCGGGGTCTACCCGCAAGGCAGCTTCGACGGCGAGATCCGCTTCCGCGGCCAGCCTCAGGCCTTCCGCGGCATCGCCGACAGCGAGCGGCAAGGCATCATCATCATCCACCAGGAACTCGCCCTGGTTCCCCTGCTGTCGATCACCGAGAACCTGTTCCTCGGCAACGAGCAGGCGAGCCGTGGAGTGATCGACTGGGACGCCGCCACGCTGCGGGCGCGGGAGCTGCTGCGCCTCGTCGGGCTGCACGACCCGCCGGAGACCCTGATCACCGACATCGGCGTCGGCAAGCAGCAGCTCGTGGAGATCGCCAAGGCGCTGTCCAAGGAGGTCAAGCTGCTGATCCTGGACGAGCCGACCGCCAGCCTGAACGAGAGCGACAGCGACGCCCTGCTGGAATTGCTGCTGCAATTCAAGGCGCGCGGCATCGCCTCCATCCTCATCTCGCACAAGCTGAACGAGATCGCCAAGGTCGCCGACCGGGTGACCATCCTGCGCGACGGCACGACGGTGGAGACGCTGGACTGCCGCGAGGCCGTGGTCAGCCAGGACCGCATCATCCGCGGCATGGTCGGGCGCGCCCTGTCCGACCGTTACCCCAAACGGACCACCGTACCCGGCGAGGTGCTGTTCGAGGTGAAGGGGTGGAGCGCCGACCACCCGGCCCATCCCGGCCGGCGCGTCGTCCGCGACGTGAACCTGACCGTCCGCCGCGGCGAGGTGGTGGGCATCGCCGGGCTGATGGGCGCCGGCCGCACCGAGTTCGCGATGAGCCTGTTCGGCCGCTCCTACGGCCGCAACATCCGCGGGCAGGCCTTCCTCGACGGGCGGGAGATCGACGTCTCCACCATCAGCCGGGCCATGGCGAGCGGCCTCGCCTACGCGACGGAGGACCGCAAGCATCTCGGCCTCGTGCTCGACAACGACATCCGCCACAACGTCACGCTGGCGAACCTCAAGGGGGTGGCGAAGCGCTGGGTCATCGACCATGAGCAGGAGGTCCAGGTGGCCGAGGAGTTCCGGCGCCGGCTGCGCATCCGCTGCGCCGACGTGTTCCAGGAGACGGTCAACCTGTCGGGCGGCAACCAGCAGAAGGTCGTGCTCAGCAAGTGGCTGTTCGCCGACCCGCAGGTGCTGATCCTCGACGAGCCGACCCGCGGCATCGACGTCGGCGCCAAGTACGAGATCTACACCATCATCAACCAGCTGGTCGCCGAGGGCCGGGGCGTCGTGCTGATCTCCTCGGAGATGCCGGAGCTGCTGGGCGTCGCCGACCGCATCTATGTGATGAACGCCGGTGAAATGGTCGCCGAGATGCCGGCGACCGAGGCCAGCCAGGAGAAAATCATGGGAGCGATCATGCGCTCCGGCGAGACGCTGATGTCCGGGGAGGCTCTGCCATGAGTGCCGAACTCAACCTTCCGGCGCGCGGCCCGCGGGTGTCCATGGGACGGTTCGTGAAGGCGCACATGCGCGAGTACGGCATGCTGCTGTCGCTGGTCGCCATCGTCCTGTTCTTCCAGTACATGACCGACGGCACGCTGCTGCAGCCGCTGAACCTGACCAACCTCGTGCTGCAGAACAGCTACATCGTCATCATGGCGCTGGGCATGCTGCTGGTGATCGTCGCCGGGCACATCGACCTGTCGGTGGGCTCGGTCGTCGCCCTCATCGGCGCGCTGGCGGCGACGCTGATGGTGCGGCTCCACCTGGACTTCGTCACCACGACGCTGCTGTGCCTGATGGCCGGGGCGGCGATCGGGGCGGTGCAGGGCTTCTGGGTCGCCTATCTGCGCATCCCCTCCTTCATCGTGACTCTGGCCGGCATGCTGGTCTTCCGCGGCCTGTGCCTGATCCTGCTGGCCGGCCAGTCGGTCGGTCCCTTCCCGGTGGAGTTCCAGCGCCTCAGCTCCGGCTTCATCCCGGACGTCCTGGCGGTGGACGCCCTCAACCTGGGCAAGTTCCACCTGACCAGCCTGCTGCTCTGCGCGGCCGTGGCCGCCGCGCTGGTGGCAATGAACACCAGGGCGCGCCTGCGCCGGCAGAGCGTCGCCATCGAGCAGGAGCCGCTGCCGCTGTTCGTGGCGAAGAACGTCGCGCTGGCCGCCGTGCTGATCTATGTCGGGCAGTTGATGGCCTCCTACCGCGGCCTGCCCAACGTGCTGATCATCATGAGCGTGCTGATCGCGCTCTACAGCTTCGTCACCCGCAACACCACGGTGGGGCGGCGCGTCTACGCGCTGGGCGGCAACGAGAAGGCGGCCAAGCTGTCCGGCATCGACACCCGGCGGCTCAGCTTCTACACCTTCGTCAACATGGGGGTGCTGGCGGCGCTGGCCGGGCTGATCTTCGCCGCAAGGCTGAACACCGCCACGCCGAAGGCCGGCGTCTCGTTCGAGCTGGACGTGATCGCCGCCTGCTTCATCGGCGGCGCCTCGGCGTCGGGCGGCGTGGGCCGGGTGACCGGGGCGGTGATCGGCGCCTTCATCATGGGCGTGATGAACAACGGCATGTCGATCCTGGGCATCGGCATCGACTGGCAGCAGGTCATCAAGGGCATGGTGCTGCTCGCCGCCGTCACCATCGACGTCTACAACAAGAACAAGACGTGAGGGCCGTCATGACCCGTTCCACCCCCGCCCCGTTCTCCCTCGGCATCGTCGGCTTCGGCAAGATCGCCCGCGACCAGCATGTCCCGGCCATCGCCGCCACCGGCCTGTTCCGCCTCGCCGCGGTGGTCAGCCCGCACAGCGACCCAGCGGAGGAAACCGGGCTCGGCGACGTGCCGGTCTTCCGCAGCCAGGCGGAGATGCTGGCCGCCCTGCCCGGCCTCGACGCCGTGGCGATCTGCACGCCGCCCGCCGTCCGCCACGCCCTGACGGTGGAGGCGCTGCGCGCCGGCAAGCATGTCCTGATCGAGAAGCCGCCGGCCGCCACCCTCACAGAGCTGCGCCTGCTGCTCGACGCGGCGGACACCGCTGGGCGCACGCTGTTCGCCGCGTGGCACTCCCGCTTCAACGCGGCGGTGGAGGAGACGCGGCGGCGGCTGGCCGGCGCCACCGTCCGTCACGCCGCCATCACCTGGAAGGAGGACGTGCGGCGCTGGCACCCCGGCCAGGACTGGATCTTCGCGGCGGGGGGCTTCGGCGTCTTCGATCCGGGCATCAACGCCCTGTCGATCCTGACCGAGATCCTGCCGGCCCCCGTCGTCGTCCGCGACGCCGAGCTGCGGGTCCCCGCCAACCGCGACACGCCCATCGCCGCGACGCTGAGGATGGAAGGCGTTGCGGGCTCCGCCGTCGGAACGGTCACCGCCGCCTTCGACTTCCTCCAGGAGGGCGAGCAGACCTGGACCATCGCCATCGAGACGGAGAATGGACGGCTCGACCTGACCCACGGCGGGACGCGGCTGAGCGTGAACGGCGTGCCCGTGCTGGCCGAACCCGACGCCGAGTACCAGGGCATCTACCGCCGCTTCCACCATCTGATCGCGGACGCGGCCGGCGACGTCGACGCCCGTCCGCTGCAACTGGTCGCCGACGCCTGTCTGGTCGGGCGCTGGCGCACCGCCGACGCCTTTCACTGGTAAAGCGCCGGGCGCACCGCCCGGCCGACTCCCGACGACGCCCCAAACGAGGCTCCGAACGACCCCGGCGCCGGCCGACCCCGGTCCGCGCCCCCAACCCGAATTGGTGCCGACATGTCCGATACGAAGCCCTCTCCCCAGCACCCGGAAATCGGCTCCGGCCGGCGGCTGCGGTCGCGCGCGTGGTTCGACAACCCCGACAACCCCGACATGACCGCGCTCTATCTGGAGCGTTACCTGAATTTCGGGCTGACGCGGGAAGAGCTGCAGTCGGGCGCGCCGATCATCGGGATCGCCCAGACCGGCTCCGACCTCAGCCCCTGCAACCGGCACCATCTGGTCCTGGCCGAACGGCTGCGCGAGGGCATCCGCACCGCCGGCGGCATCGCCATCGAGTTCCCCGTCCACCCGATCCAGGAGACCGGCAAGCGGCCGACCGCCTCGATCGACCGCAACCTCGCCTATCTCGGCTTGGTCGAGGTGCTGCACGGCTACCCGCTCGACGGGGTGGTGCTGACCATCGGCTGCGACAAGACCACCCCCGCCTGCCTGATGGCGGCGGCCACCGTGAACATCCCGGCCATCGCCCTGTCGGTCGGCCCGATGCTGAACGGCTGGTTCCGCGGCGAGCGCACCGGCTCGGGCACCATCGTGTGGAAAGCGCGCCAGATGATGGCGGCCGGCGAGATCGACTATCAGGGCTTCATCGAGCTGGTGGCGTCGTCGGCCCCCTCGACCGGCTACTGCAACACGATGGGCACGGCCTCCACGATGAACTCGCTGGCCGAGGTGCTGGGCATGCAGCTTCCCGGCTCCGCCGCCATCCCCGCCCCCTACCGCGAGCGCCAGCAGGCCGCCTACGAGACCGGCAAGCGCATCGTCGAGATGGTCCGCGAAGACCTCAAGTGAACCGCGCCGGGTTTCCCAGAGGCCCCGTTTCTTGAGAGACTGGGGTCATCATGACGAAAGCGGCATCACGCAAATACGCTCCTGAAGTCCGCGAACGCGCGGTGCGGATGGTGTTCGAGCACGCGGGGGATCACGCCTCGCAGTGGGCGGCGATCAGTTCGATCGCGGCGAAGATCGGCTGCACGGCGGAGACACTGCGCGGCTGGGTCCGGCAGGCCGAGCGTGACCAGGGCAAGCGGCCGGGGCCGACGACGGACGAACAGGAGCGGATCAAGGCGCTGGAGCGCGAGAACCGGGAACTGCGCCAGGCGAACGAGATCCTGCGCAAGGCGTCGGCCTATTTTGCCCAGGCGGAGCTCGACCGCCCGTTCAAGAAATGATCGCCTTCATCGACGCGCACCGCGCCGTCCACGGGGTCGAGCCGATCTGCAAGGTATTGCCGATCGCCCCGTCCACCTACTACGCCCATGCCGCCCGGACGGTCGATCCGGCCAAGGCGCCGGCCCGCTCGCGAAGCGACGCGGAGCTGAGCGTGGCTATCCGACGGGTCTGGGATGCGAACTTCCAGGTCTATGGGGTACGCAAAGTCTGGCGGCAGTTGCGGCGGGAGGGCCTCGACGTGGCACGCTGCACGGTGGCTCGCCTGATGCGGCGCATGGGGCTGCGGGGCGTTACGCGCGGCAAGGCGGTGCGGACGACGCTCAGCGACCGGGCGACTCCCTGTCCGCTTGACCGGGTGAACCGCCAGTTCCAGGCGCCCCGCCCGAATGCCTTGTGGGTGGCTGATTTTACGTACGTTGCCACATGGCAGGGCTTCGTCTACGTGGCCTTCGTCATCGACACGTTTGCCCGCCGCATCGTGGGCTGGCGGGTGTCGCGCACCGCCCACACCGGCTTCGTGCTGGATGCCCTGGAGCAGGCACTCCACGATCGCCGGCCGGCCAAGGGCAGCGGCCTCATCCACCATAGCGACCGTGGGGCGCAATATGTGGCCATCAAGTACACCGAGCGTCTCACCGACGTCGGCGTCGAGCCCTCCGTGGGCAGCGTCGGCGATTCCTACGACAACGCCTTGGCCGAGACCATCAACGGCCTCTACAAGACCGAGGTGATCCGCCGCCGCGGACCCTGGCGCACCCTGGAAGCCGTCGAGTTCGCCACCCTGGAATGGGTGGACTGGTTCAACCACCGGCGTCTGCTCGAACCCATCGGCAACATTCCCCCCGCTGAGGCCGAAGCGCGCTACTATGCTCAAACCGAGGACGTCGCCATGGCGGCGTGACTCAACCAAATCGGCCTCTGGGAAACCCGGCGCGGTTCAAAGCCCTCCGACATCCTGACCCACGACGCCTTCCTCAACGCCATCGTCGTCAACTCCGCCATCGGCGGCTCGACCAACGCTCCGATCCACATCAACGCCATCGCCAAGCACATCGGCGTGCCGCTGACGGTGGAGGATTGGCAGACCCACGGGCACGACGTGCCGCTGCTGGTCAACCTCCAGCCGGCCGGCGAGTATCTGGGCGAGGACTTCCACCGCGCCGGCGGGGTGCCCGCGGTCGTCGCCCAGCTGATGGGCAAGGGGCTGATCCGCGAGGGGGCGCCCACCGTCAACGGCCGGACCATCGGCGAGAACTGCCGCCACCAGCCGATCCTCGACACGCGGGTGATCCACCCCATCGACGAGCCGCTGATGCCCAACGCCGGCTTCGTGGTGCTGCGTGGCAACCTGTTCGGCGCCGCCATCATGAAGACCAGCGTCATCTCCGACGAGTTCCGCGAACGCTACCTGTCCAACCCCCAGGACCCGGAGGCGTTCGAGGGCAAGGTCGTCGTCTTCGACGGGCCGGAGGACTACCATCACCGCATCGACGACCCCGACCTGGGCATCGACGCCTACACCATCCTGGTCATCCGCGGCACCGGCCCCATCGGCTATCCAGGGGCGGCGGAGGTGGTCAACATGCGGCCCCCCGCCACGCTGATCAAACAGGGTGTCCATTCCCTTCCCTGCATCGGCGACGGCCGCCAGTCCGGCACGTCGGGATCGCCCTCCATCCTCAACGCGTCGCCGGAGGCGGCGGCGGGCGGCGGGCTGGCCCTGCTGCGCAGCGGCGACCGGGTGCGCATCGACCTGCGCCGCGGCAGCGCCGACATCCTGATTTCCGAGGGCGAGCTGGCCGACCGCCGCGCCGCGCTGGAGGCCGCGGGCGGCTACCCGATCCCGCCGTCGCAGACCCCCTGGCAGGAGATCCAGCGCGGCATCGTCGACCAGCTCGACGAGGGCATGGTGCTGAAGCCCGCCGTCAAGTACCAGCGCGTCGCCCAGACCATGGGCATCCCGCGCGACAATCACTGACTCCAGGAGGACCGGAAGTGCGCCATCCCGCCGAACGGACTGGCCAGCGGGATGGCCGGGCGTGCCGCCGAGCGGGTGGAGCGAGGCGCTGTCAAGAGGCGCTCGCACGCAGGCAGAGAGCGCGGGCGACGCTTCATTTGTGTGCTGCCACCCCATACATGAGCGGAATGCTGGGCATCGTCTCCGGCGGCTTCCAGCGCTTGCCGTCAAGCGCACGCATGCCCTCGAAACCGCGCCAACCGTTCGAGTAGGGATACTCGACCAACCGGTCGAGAGTCAGTCCGGCACGGATGAGCGCCGACACCACGTCGCCGATCCCCCAGTAGAACTCAAAACAAGGGTGCGGATTGACGAAGTTCTCAACTCCGGCCTGATAACCGTCAAGAGCCAAGCCGCCGCCCGACTCCGCCACGTAATCGCCGACCCCGGACTCCCTGATGGGCTCGGTTCGGAAGTAATCGTAGTGCGGCTGCCATTGCTCATCGAAAACCATGGCATAGGGGTGAAATTCCACAAGGACGAAGCGTCCCCCCGGCCTGAGCACAGAAGAGATGCCCCGCGCCCATGTGTCGATGTCGGACAGCCAGCAGATGGTTCCATAGGAGGCGAAGACGCGATCGAACGTCCGCCCGTCCCTGGTCGCCCGCTCGAACCATTCGAACAGGTCCTCACGCTCGAAGCGGGCGGGAATGCCGCTTTCATCGGAAAGCCGGGAGGCGAAATCGATGGCCTCGTCGGAGATGTCGACACCGGTCACCCTGGCGCCAAGATTCGCGAGACTCACGCTGTCCTGCCCGGCGTTGCACTGAAGGTGCAGGAGATCCATGCCGGCAATGTCACCAAGCAGAGTCAACTCTTCATCGTAAAGCGTGCTGCCGCCCTTCCGAAAGAAATCGGCCTGATCGCCTTTGTGGCTGTTGTGCGCAACGGTTGCTGCGTTCCAGGACCTGCGATTGGCCTCGTGCATCTCATGCGGCATGGATATCCTCGCAATCTCCGGGCGAACGCCACGCAAACACACACCGGCTCCAGCCGCAACATCGGAACGCCCGGAGGCCGCTTGCGCTGGCGGAACTCTCCGGCATCGCCGCCTCCCCTCCTCCCTGAAAAAATGTTCGCCCCTTCCTCAAAATCGGCTTGCGCGACGCGCTGATATATTAATATGCTCTTTCTCAAGGAACAGCACGGAACGGCCTCGGATGGGGCACGGGCCGGCGCATGGGGAGGACTGCAATGGCTTCGACCTCCAGGCCCGCCCTGGACGCCCAACCGCCCGGAACCGCTCCGGGGACCGTGCCCGGCAAGGCGCCCAAAACCGTTTTGGGAACCGCGAAGGAACCGCGCCTGTCCGCCCGCGCCACGGCCACCGCGGAGATCTACCGGTCGCTGCGCGGGGACATCGTGGCCATGCGGCGCAAGCCGGGGGAGCCCATTGTGGAGAAGCACGTCGCGGAGTCCTTCGGCGTCAGCCGCACACCGGTGCGTGAGGCTCTGCTGCGGCTGGCCGACGACGGGCTGGTCGAGATCTTCCCGCAGTCCGGCACCTTCGTTGCCCGCATCCCGGTCAACGCCCTGCCCGAAGCGGTGGTGATCCGCACCTCGTTGGAATGCACCGCGGTCCGCTACGCCGCCGTCCGTGCCGCGCGCAGCCAGATCGCAGCGCTGCGGGCCAACATCCTGCTCCAACAGGAGACGATGGCGGCGGGCGACCTCGACGGCTTCCACGAGGCGGACGAGGCGTTCCACAGCCTGATTTCCGAGATCGCCGGCTTCCCCGGCCTGTGGAACATGGCCCAGCAGGTGAAGATGCAGGTGGACCGCTACCGCCGCCTGACCCTGCCGGAGCCCGGACGCATCCCGCATGTGCTGGCTGAGCATGGCGGCATCGTCGACGCCATCGCCGCGCGCGACCCGGCCGAGGCGGAGCGGCTGATGACGATCCATCTCGGCGCCCTGCTGGAGTCCGTTCCGAACACCCAGGGGGCCAACCCCTTCTTCTTCTCCGGTGCGCAGCCGGACGACCCGTCGAAGACGAAGAAAGAAAGCACCCCGTCATGACCAACCCCTTCGACCTCACCGGCAAGACCGCCCTGGTCACCGGCGGCAACGGCGGCATCGGGCAAGCCATCGCGGTCGCCCTGGCGCGGGCCGGCGCCGACGTCGCCGTGGCCGGGCGCACCCCGCCGGATGAGACGCGGGCGCTGGTCGAGGGGCTGGGCCGCCGCTTCGCCGCCATCCCCGCCGACCTGTCGAGCATCGCCCCGATCCCCGCACTGATGGAGGAGACGGTCGGTACGCTCGGCGGGCTGGACATCCTGGTCAACAACGCCGGGCTGATCCGCCGCGACGACCCGCTGGACTTCACCGAGGCCGACTGGGACGCGGTGATGGACGTGAACCTGAAGTCGGTCTTCTTCCTCTGCCAGGCCTTCGGGCGCTACGCGCTGGGCAACGGGCGGAAGGGCAAGATCATCAACATCGCGTCCATGCTGTCCTTCCAGGGCGGCATCCGCGTGCCCTCCTACGCGGCGTCGAAGAGCGGCATCGCCGGGATCACCCGGCTGCTCGCCAACGAATGGGCCGGCAAGGGCATCAACGTGAACGCCATCGCGCCGGGCTACGTCGCGACCAGCGTCACCACCGCGCTGCGCGCCGACGAGCGCCGCAACGCCGAAATTCTGGCCCGCATCCCCGCCGGACGCTGGAGCGAGCCCGCCGATATGGGCGGTCCCGCGGTGTTCCTGGCGTCCGATGCGTCCGATTACGTCCACGGCACGATCCTGCCGGTGGATGGCGGCTGGCTCGCCCGCTGACGAGTCGCCGGTAGCAGTAAAGGGAAGACGAGGATGAGCACGGACGTTTTCGTGATCGACGAGGCGGTGGCGTGGCAGGACCTGGGCGCCGGGGTGCGCCGCAAGATCCTCGGCCACAACGACGCCATGATGATGGTGCGCGTGGAGTTCGAGACCGGCGCCATCGGGCCGCAGCACCGCCACCCGCACGTCCAGTGCGCCGTGGTCGAGAAGGGCGCCTTCGACGTCACCATCGAGGGCGTCACCCGGCGGCTGGGCACCGGCGACGGCTACATGGTGCCGTCCAACGCCCTGCACGGCGTCGTGGCGCTGGAGCCGGGAGTCCTGCTCGACATCTTCACACCCCCGCGCGAGGACTTCCTCGCCTGACGGATCACCCCTGACATCACCCGCCGTCCGGCGCGCGGGAACACGCGCCGGACGGCTCCCGGACCCAACCGTCCAAACCAAAGAACCAGCCTGAAGCTGCCGAACAATCGCCAGGAGGACACGCTATGCATCTTTCGACCCGCGGTATCCGCGCCGCCCTTCTCGCCGCCTGCGCGGCCTGCACCCTGCTCGCCACCCCGGTCGTGGCCCGCGATTTCCGCTCTGCGGACATCCACCCGGCCGACTACCCGACCGTCGAGGCCGTGAAGTACGTCGACAAGCTCCTGAAGGAGCGGACCGGCGGCAAGCTCGGCGTGAAGGTCTACCCGAACGGCGCGCTCGGCACCGAGAAGGACACCATCGAGCAGCTGAAGATCGGCGGGCTCGACATGATGCGCATCAACGTGGCGCCGCTGAACAACGTCGTCCCGGAGACGATGGTCACCGCCCTGCCCTTCATCTTCCGCTCCACCGAGCACATGCGCGCCGTGCTGGACGGCCCGATCGGCGACGAGATCCTGGCCGCCATGGAAAGCCAGGGCATGGTCGGCCTCGCCTTCTACGACAGCGGCTCGCGCAGCATGTATTCGGCCGCCAAGCCTTACAAGACGCTGGCCGACATGAAGGGCGCCAAGATCCGCGTCCAGCAGTCCGACCTGTTCGTCGCCATGATCCAGGCGCTGGGCGCCAACGCCACGCCGATGCCCTTCGGCGAGGTCTACACCGCGCTGAAGACCGGCATCGTCGACGCGGCGGAGAACAACTACCCGTCCTACGAGTCCTCGCGCCACTTCGAGGCCGCCAAGTACTTCACCTTGACCGAGCACGCGATGGCGCCGGAAGTGCTGGTCTTCTCCAAGGTCTCGTGGGACCGCCTGTCGAAGGACGACCAGGCCGCCATCCGCAAGGCCGCCAAGGACTCTGTGCCCTACATGCGCAAGCTGTGGGACGAGCGTGAGATGAAGTCCAAGGAAGTCGTCGTGAAGGCCGGCGCCCAGATCGTCGAGGTCGCAAACAAGCAGGAGTTCATCGACGCGATGGCTCCCGTCTACAAGCAGTTCGCGAGCACGCCGAAGCTGGACGGCCTCGTGAAGCGCATCCAGGACACGAAGTAAGCACAGTCGAACGCGGCGCTTCCCTTCGGCGGACCGAAGGGCGGCGCCGCGTCCTTTGAGGGGAGCCGGCGGCATGGAAATCGAGCTGCAAGCAATGGATCACAGCCCCCCGCAGAGCGCGGGCCTGCTGACGCGGGTGAACGCGCGTCTGGCGTGGTCGGGGATGTGCGTGGCGATGGTCGGCCTGATGGCCATCGTCTGTGTGGTGTTCTATCAGGTCTTCGGCCGCTACGTGCTGAACAACTCGCCGACCTGGGCGGAGAGCCTGGCCATCGTGCTGGTCCTCTACGTCACCCTCATCGGCGCCGCCGTCGGCGTCCGCGACGCCGGGCACATCGGCCTGGAATCCTTCCTCGTCATGCTGCCCGACGCCATCCGCCGCAAGGTCGAGATCGTCATCTACGCCCTCGTCGGCGTCTTCGGCGCCTGCATGGCCTACAACGGCTGGGTCCTCGGCACCTCCGTCGCCGCCTACTACATCCCCAACCTGCACGTCTCCGAAGCCGTCCGCTACATCCCGCTCGTGCTCTCCGGCGTCCTGATCGTGCTCTTCGCCATCGAACACGTCGTCGCCATCATCCGCGGCGAGGAGGTCGCGCCGTCATGGAACTGACCATCCTTTCCATCAGCTTCTTCGGCTTCCTCGTCCTGGGCATCCCGGTCGCCTTCGCCATCGGCCTGTCGGCGCTCTGCACCATCCTCTACGAGGGCCTCCCCGTCGCCGTCATCTTCCAGCAGATGATGTCCGGCATGAACGTCTTCTCCTTCCTCGCCATCCCCTTCTTCGTCTTCTCCGGCGAGCTGATGCTCCACGGCGGCGTCGCCGACAAGATCGTCGCCACCGCCAAGAACATGGTCGGCCACATCCGCGGCGGCCTGGGCATGTCCAACGTCGTCGCCTGCACGCTGTTCGGCGGCGTCGCCGGCTCCCCCGTCGCCGACGTCTCGGCCATGGGCGCGGTGATGATCCCGATGATGAAGCGCGAGGGCTACCACGCCGACTACGCCGTCAACGTCACCACCCACGCCGCTCTCGTCGGCGCGCTGATGCCGACCAGCCACAACATGATCATCTACGCCCTGGCCGCCGGCGGCAAAGCCTCCATCGGCGCGCTGATCGCGGCTGGCATCGTCCCCGCCCTGCTGCTGATGGTCTGCAACCTGGGTGCCGCCTACTACGTCGCGGTCAAGCGCGGCTATCCCCCCGGCACCTTCCCCGGCTGGTCCATCCTGGGCCGCTCCTTCGCCGCCGCCGCGCCGGGCCTGCTCATCGTCGTCATCATCCTGGCCGGCATCACGTCGGGCGTCTTCACCGCCACCGAGTCCGCCTCCATCGCGGTGATCTACGCGCTGCTGCTCACCACCTTCGTCTACCGCACGCTGACCTGGGACCATTTCCTGGCGGCGGCCGCCAAGACGGTCAAAACGACCGGCGTGGTCCTGCTGCTGATCGGCGTCTCGACGATGTTCCAGTACATCATGGGGCTGTATCAGGTGGCCGAGATCACCGGCGAGCTGATGGCCGGCATCTCGACCAACCCGCTGGTCATCTTCCTGCTGATCAACATCATCCTGTTCCTGCTCGGCACCTTCATGGACATGGCGAGCACGATCCTGATCTGCACGCCGATCTTCCTGCCCATCGCCATGCAGTACGGCATGGACCCGGTGCAGTTCGGCATCGTCATGCTGATCAACTGCGCGCTCGGCCTCAACACGCCGCCGGTCGGCACCACCCAGTTCATCGGCTGCGCCATCGGCGAGATCTCCGTCGGGCAGGTCATGCGCTCCATCCTCCCCTTCTACGGCGCCCTGTTCGTCACCCTCCTCCTCGTCACCTACGTCCCGGCCTTCTCCCTCTGGCTCCCCCATCTCCTCATGCGCTGAGGCGACGGTCCGCCCGCTCCCGCTCTGGAAGGACGCTTCCCTGCCGCTGTCGCCGGAAGGCGACGGCGGCAAGCCAGGCTCCGATCAGCAGGGCCGTCCCATCCACTACCATCACCGCCGTCACCCCGAACCAGGGTGCGGCCGGAGAGAGCCCCAGCCGCAAAAGCGGCAAACCGGCGTAGGCCAGGGCGAGCATGGGCAGGGCCACCCGCTCCAGCGACGCGCGCCGGCGATCCAGCCAGGGCAGCAGATAAAACAGGATCACCGACGCCGACGCGGCGAACAGAATTCCGCCATGGGTCGCGCCGGTCAGCAGATTGTCGGCCAGCAGCAGCAACGGCAGCAGCAGATAGAGCGCGTTGTTGGCATTGAACAAGCGGCGGGACAGGGTGAGTTGGTCCTGCGGCCGCCGTTCCTCCTTCGCCGCCCGCAACCAGAGCAGCTTCATGCCGGAATCCACGATCCACAGGCACAGAACGCCGAGCAGGCAATAGATCAGCGCCGTGCCGGCACCGCCGAAGCGGGCGTAGTGCAGTGGCCGCAGCGCGCTTTCCACCACGCCCCCCCAGCCGCCGTCACGGGAATCGCGCACGGTGCCGATCGTCCCGTCGGCAAGGCTGCACATGGCGCGCAGGC
Source organism: Azospirillum sp. UENF 211521 (assembly GCF_058780535.1). NCBI lineage: Bacteria > Pseudomonadati > Pseudomonadota > Alphaproteobacteria > Rhodospirillales > Azospirillaceae > Azospirillum > Azospirillum sp. UENF 211521. The sequence goes on along the minus strand of NZ_JBSNCF010000001.1, from coordinate 1,645,232 downwards.
TGCCGGCCCCCTCGCCCGCCCAGGTGAGCCGTCCACGGGGGATGCCCTCGACCATCAGCCGGTCCCCCTGCCGCTGCAGGCGCCCGATGCGGCTGTCGGGAAAGCGCTCCGCGAAACCGTCGAGGCACAAAGCCAGCCCGTCCGGCACCACGTCGGTCACGCTTCGCCCCGGGGCTGCGGGAGCGTCGCCGTCATCGCTCAGCAGGGCGCGGGCCGCCTGCGGGCTTCCACCGGCCTGCAGCACCGCGTCGAGCGGCTGGCTCGCCACCTTCAGCCCGAGAATGCCGCCGCTCAATCCCATGAGGAACAGGTACGGGATCAGCCAGAAACCAAACCGCTTGTGCGCGTCGCTGAGGTCGATCAGGCGGGACCGGCGGCGCCAGCTCCACGCCTCGGCGATCACCTTGCCGTGGATGAACAGGCCCGTCCCGACGAGCAGGACGATCAGAACGCCCGCCACGCCCATCAGGAAGCGCCCGTAGGGCTTGGGCAGCAGCAGGTCGGTGTGGATGCGGCGGAACAGGGAATCGGCCAGCACGCCGTTCCACGGCGCCATGACGTCGGCGGCGGGATTCACCATCAGGTTCGTCAGCGGCGCCCCCTCCCCGAAGCGGCCTGAAAAAATGAAGAAGTCGCGCAACGGCGTCGGTGCCATCATGGTCCAGTCGAGACCGACGGCGTGGCGCGCCGCCACCGCGCGCAACGCCTCGGCCGCGGTGGGAAGCGGCCGTCCGGCGGCCTCCGCCAGAGCCGGCATCATCCACGGACGCACGAAATCGGCGTAGAACGCCAGCACCCCGGTCCACAGCGACCACGAGATCAACAGGCAGAACAGCAGGCTGATCAGGCGGTGGATCGACAACAGGCGCGCGGAGGCTGACTGGCTGAGCATGAAACTTCCCTAACGGCTGGCGTCCTTGCGGCTGCCCTGCGGCTTGGCAGGCGGCGGACCGGCAATCCACAGCATGCCGAACCATAGGCATGTCCAGACGACGGGCCCGGCCACCATCACGATGTGGACACGATCGACCCCGGCGACCCCGGCCGCGGCGCACAGGCCGGAGACGGCCGCCAGCGACAACGGCAGACCGACCAGCAGGCCGACCAGCGAGACCAGGAGGACGCGGAGGGCATCCCGTGTCATCGCCGCCGCTCCGGCCGGGGCGGCTCGCGCAGGAGGGCGGTCAGCGCGCTGCCGATCAGCCCCGCCTCCATCACCCCGAGCAACAGGCCGGCCTCCCACCCCAGGCTGACGACCGCCAGGACGAGCAGCACGGCCTGGAGCGCCCAGAGGACGCCCCACAGCCGGCGGCGGTCGCGCCGGTCGAGCGGATGCCGCCTAGAAGTCAAAGCTGACGCCGCCATAGACGGTGCGCGGCGCCCCCGCCGACACCCGGTAGGTGCCGCCCGACGCGGTCAGGTAGGACTTGTCGGTGAGGTTCTTGACGCCGAGGTCCAGGCGGACCTTCTTCTCGCCGATCGGGATGTAGTACCAGACGCCGGTGTCGACCAGCGTGTAGCTGCCCAGTTCGAAGCTGTGCTGGGCATCGCCGTAACGGTTGCCGACCAGCGTCACGCCTGCCCCCAGGCCAAGGCCGACCAGCGGGTTCGACGGGTCCTTGAACTCGTAGCTCGACCACAGGCTCGCGTTGTGGGTCGGGACGTTGGTCGGCCGGTTGCCGTCGATGGTCCGGTCGACGCTCTCCAATTCGGCATCGACATAGCCGACGGCGGCGCGGATGTTCCAGCCCTCGACCGGGTTGCCGACCACCGACAGTTCGGCGCCGCGCGACCTTTGGCCCCCGGTCAGCACGGCGACGCCGTTGGACGATTCGACGACGTTGCTCTGCTTGATGTCGAACAGGGCCGCGGTCATGAACAGCCGCTCGCCCATCAGGTTGATCTTGGAGCCGACCTCGTACTGGCGCCCCTTCTCCGCCGGGAAGACCTGGGTGTCGCCGTTGTAGAAATTGTGCGGCTGGAAGGTGTCGGCGTAGTTGGCGAAGAAGGAGACGTCCTCCATCGCCTTCCACATCACCCCGGCGGTCTTGGTCAGGTTGCGGTCGACCGGATAGGAGCCGACCGTGGTGCCGCGGCCCAGCAGATTCTCGACGCGCGCGCTGCCCTTGGAGAGTTCGTAACGGCCGCCCAGCGTCAGGGTCACCGTCGGCAGCAGGGCGATGTCGGCCTGGACGAAGGGACCGAAGTCGGTCTGTTCGACCCGGCGCGCCGTCCGCGCCGTCGGCCGCGCGCTGTTGTCGATCAGCCGCCAGCTCGCCGGGTTGGCCACGGTCCCGCCCACCTGGTCGGCGCCGGTGTAATTGATCCAGCTTTCCTTCTGGCGGCGGTACTCGATGCCCGTCGCGACCTTGACCGGCAGCAGGGCCTCGAACTCGCCCCGGGTCTGCAGCCGGCCGAAGAACGTGTCCAGGTTGCGGTCGTCGTTGCCTTCGACCCGGCGGACCAGCAGCCCGTTCGACTGGATGCTGCGCACCTCGGTGTGGATCTCGTCGGTGCGCTCATGGTTGTAGAACAGCTTGCCTTCGAGCATCCAACGGTCGGACCGCAGCGGGATCGCGACGTCGACCTCGCCCTGATGGTAGGTGGAATCCCGCTTGGTGAAGCCGGCGTCGTAGCGGGTCGAGCGCGCGACGTCGGCGACGGCGCGGCGGCCGCCGCCGGTCGGATAGGTGATGAAGCCGCGGTCGAGCGGCCGCTTGTCCTTGCTGAACTCGTAGCCCATCGTCACGCTGGCTCCGTCGGCGCCGATCCAGCTCAGGGTCGGGGCGAGGAACTGGCGCTGGACCAGCGTGTCGTCACGGAAGCTGTCGCTCGATTCGGCGCTGCCGACGATGCGGTACGCGAAGGACTCCGACAGCGGGCCCGTGCTGTCGAACATGGCCTGCCGCTCGCCATACGAATCGAAATTGGTCTCCAGGTGGTTGCGCGCGGTCCAGCTCGGCTTCTTCGTGGTGATGTTGACCAGACCGCCCGGCGTCATCTGGCCGATGTCGGACACCGGCCCCTTGATGATCTGGATGCTTTCGATCGTGCTGGGATCGATGCGGCTGTTGCTCTTCAAACGCACGCCGTTGCGGTAGACATCGTCACGGCGACGAAAGCCGCGGATGATGTAGTCTTCGCGCGTTCCGCCGTAACCATCGTTGTTCACGACGTTGGGGAAGTACCGGTAAACCTCCTCCATCTCGCGGGCATGCTGGTCCTGCAACAGCTGCTCGGGGATCACGTCGATCGTGCGGGGGATCTCGGTGATGTCGTTGTTCAGCCGGCTGCCGACGTCGGACAGGCGGCTGTCGTAGCGGGCTTGCGGCGTTCCCTCGACCATCAGGGCGTCGAGGACGGCCGGTCCTTCCGCCTTGGGCGGGCTCGCCTCCGGAGCCCTATCCTGGGCCACGGCGTCGCCGGCCAGCATTCCCGGTCCGGCCAGGGCGATCGCCCAAAGCAGGACGGCCCGCGATGCCCCGTGTTTCAATCCGTCCAAGACCGACCCCCGATTCGCCGGGCATGCACGCCCCTGCCCACTCCACGTCTTCATAAAGCCCCCCACAGGCACGCCGCATCGATCGCAGGCATCAAATAATATTAATAGTCATTCTCGTTTTGTGCGCCCAAGACCCCCGGTCGGCGGAGCGGTTATCACCCCACCGGTCCTTGCGCTCATCGGCCTTCACGACTCCGATAAGGGACCAGCTCCCAAAAAGCGGTGCGCGAAGGTTGTTTGTGAACATACACAGGCACGCTCAAATTTTGAAAATGAAAATGATTCTCATTTGCTTTAAGGGCTCGCGCCACGGCTGGGCCGAGGTTGCCCGCACGGCCCCGGATCGGCGACACCGGACACGCCATGCGGCGAAGCGACGTCCCGAGGGTCATGAAAAAGGGCCGCGCCGGGATGCCGGCGCGGCCCTTTTTCATGACGTCTGCCTTCGATGGATCAGCCGGCTTCGGCGTTCGACGAGTTCTGCCACAGGTTCAGACCGCCATCGACGGCGTGGCGGTCGATCTCGGCCAGTTCCTCCGGCGTGAAAGCGGTGTTCTTCAGCGCATCGAGCGAGTTGTCGAGCTGCTCCACATTGCGGGCGCCGATCAGGGCGGAGGTCACCCGCGGGTCGCGCAGCACCCAGGCGATGGCCATCTGGGCCAGCGTCTGGCCGCGCCGTGTGGCGATGGCGTCCAGGGCGCGCACGCGCTCCAGATTCTCCGGCGACAGGAAATGCGCCTTCAGCGTGCCGCCCTTGGCGGCGCGGGCGTCGGTGGGCTGGCCGTTCAGATACTTGGTGGTCAGCATGCCCTGCGCCAGCGGCGAGAAGGCGATGCAGCCGATTCCGGTCTCCTCCAGCGTGTCGAGCAACCCGCCCTCGATCCAGCGGTTCAGCATCGAGTAGGACGGCTGGTGGATCAGGCAGGGCGTTCCCAGCTCCTTGAGGATCGCCGCCGCCCGCCGGGTCATCTCCGGCGAGTAGGAGGAGATGCCGACATAGAGCGCCTTGCCCTGCCGCACGGCGTGGTCGAGCGCCCCCATCGTCTCCTCCAGCGGGGTGCGCGGATCGACGCGGTGCGAGTAGAAGATGTCCACATAGTCGAGCCCCATGCGCGTGAGGCTCTGGTCCAGGCTGGCCGTCAGGTACTTGCGCGAGCCCCAGCTTCCATAGGGGCCAGGCCACATGTCGTAGCCGGCCTTGGTGGAAACGATCATCTCGTCGCGGTGGGCCTTGAAGTCGGTCGCCAGGACGCGCCCGAAATTCTCCTCGGCCGACCCGGGCGGCGGGCCATAGTTGTTGGCGAGGTCGAAATGGGTGACGCCGCGGTCGAAGGCCCGGCGCAGCACGGCGCGCCCGGTCTCGAACACGTCGGTGCCGCCGAAATTCTGCCACAGCCCCAGCGAAATGGCCGGCAGGTCGAGCCCGCTCCGCCCGCTGCGGCGGTAGGTCATGCCCGTGTAGCGGGCCGGATCGGCGCGGTAGAGCGATTGCATCGCGGTCTCCTGGCTGTCTTGCGCGGTGTTGGGAGGAACGTGACTGATATATTAGAAATCAGCCGCAATCCAAAGCCAAGAGCGCACAACGGCGTCAGACCGGCTCGGCCTCGTCCTCCGAGGGGGCGGTGAAGTAGAGCGGGTTGGCCTTCTGCGCGTCGGCGATGGTGACCTGGAGATAGTCCAGATGCAGGTCGATGGCCTTGGCCGCCGCCTCCGGGTCGTTGTTGGCGATGGCCTCAATGATGACCGAATGCTCGGCGATCACGTCCGGCACACGCCCCAGAACCGGCAGGGTCAACAGGCGGTAGCGGTCCACCTGCACCTTCACCTGCTGCGTCAGGTTCCAGAATCCCGGATAGCCGGCGGTTTCCGCCAGCAGCGCGTGGAAGGTCTCGTCGGCCTGGTGGAAGCCTTCGAAATTCTGGGCGGCCTCCATCTCGCGCTGGAGTTCCAGATTGGCGCGCAGCTTGGCGATCTGGCTGCGGGTGGCGCGCTTGGCGGCGTAGCGGACGGTCGCCTCCTCCAGTGCCTTGCGGATGGCGATGGCTTCCGGCAGGGCGCCCAGCGGGATGCGGGAGACGAAGGTGCCCGATTGCGGGAAGATCTCGATCAGCCCCTCGTCCGCCAGACGCAGCACGGCCTCGCGCACCGGGGTGCGGCTGACGCCGTAGTCCTGGGCGATCACCTTCTCGGCGACCGGCTCGCCCGGCTTGCGGCGGAGCGAGACGATCTCGTTGCGCAGGTCGCGGTAGATCGTCGCGGCCACGGTGGTGCCGCGCTGGGCCGGGCGGGCGACCGCCGCCGCCGTGCGGCGCCGGGTCCGCGCCTTGACGCCCGCCGCCTGTTCCGAATCCGCCGTCGATGTCTGCGCCGCCTTTTTCAACACCCGCTCCTGCCAGGACGATTCAAGGGCGCCGGTGCTCCGGGATGCCGGCGCCGAACCCGCTGGTTCACGCCGCAGACGGTCCGCCCTTCATCGCAATATACTAATACCCGGCGCGGTGGGTCAAACGCCTTGGCCCGGCGGGGCGCCCCGGTTCCGCGCCAGTTTGTCCCACCGGGAAGCGCGTTGCACCGTCCGGAAGTATACTAGTATATTGAAAGAAGCTCCACCGCGGAGCGCACAGCCGCAAGGACTTTCACCGTGGACCGCAAACGCATCGCCCTCGTCGCCCACGACGCCCGCAAGCCCGACCTGATCGGCTGGCTCGGCGCCAACATCCGCGCGCTGGAGGGCAACGTCTTCTGGTCCACCGGCACCACCGGACGGCTGGTCCGGGAGGCCCATCCCCAGCTGGACATCACCTCGCTGAAGAGCGGTCCGCTGGGCGGCGACCAGCAGATCGGCGCGATGATCGCGGAGGGCCGGATCGACCTGCTCGTCTTCTTCGTCGACCCGATGACCGCCCAGCCCCACGACGTGGACGTGAAGGCGCTGACCCGCCTCGCCACGCTCTACAACATCCCGATGGCCTGCAACGAGGCGACCGCCGACATGGTGATCTCCTCCCCCCTCTTCACCAGCGGCTACCGCCCGCGGGCTGTGGACTTCGCCGCCCACGATTCGCGCCGCCTCTGACCGGCCCCGCCGAGCCGGCCCCCTTGAATTGCGCGGCGCGCCGACTGAATTGTGGGCGGGACGCACAAAGTCCTTGCATTCGGAACTGATATATTAATATATTCCGACATGCGGGGCGCCACCGGCGCAGCACCACGCGCCGCACCCGAACCACCCATTCAAATGGGCACCGGACCCCCGTCCGGCATCCCTCTTTCCGGAGATGAACGATGCTCCACCCCGACCGCCTCTTCCCCAGCGATCCCACGCAGCGCGACATCGCGCGCCGGCTGTACGCGGAGGTGGGCCACCTGCCGATCATCAGTCCGCACGGCCACACGGACCCGTCCTGGTTCGCCAAGAACGAGGCGTTCCCGAACCCGGCGTCGCTGTTCGTGGTGCCCGACCATTACGCCTTCCGCATGCTCTACAGCCAGGGCGTGGCGTTGGAAGGCCTGGGCGTGCCGCGCACGGACGGCGGGGTGGTGGAGAGCGACCCGCGCAAGATCTGGCGCCAGCTCGCCCAGAACTGGCACCTGTTCCGCGGCACCCCGACGCGGATGTGGCTCGACCACGCCTTTGAGACGGTGTTCGGCGTGACGGAGCGGCTGAGCGGGGCCAGCGCCGACCGCATCTTCGACCAGATCGACGCCTGCCTGCAGAAGCCGGAGTTCCTGCCGCGCGCCCTGTTCGAGCGCTTCAACATCGAGCTGCTGGCGACCACGGAGTCGCCGCTCGACACGCTGGAGCATCACCGCGCCATCCGCGAGAGCGGCTGGAAGGGCCGCGTCATCACCGCCTTCCGCCCGGACCCGGTCGTCGATCCGGAGTTCGAGGGCTTCCAGGCCAATGTGGAAACGCTGGGCGCGCTGTCCGGTGAGAACACCGGCACCTGGGCCGGCTACCTCGCCGCCCTGCGCAACCGCCGCCAGTATTTCAAGGAGGTCGGCGGCGCCACCTCGACCGACCACGGCCACGCCACGGCGACCACCGCGGACCTGTCGGACGCCGACGCCGAGCGGCTCTTCGAAAAGGCGCTGCGCGGCACCATCACGGCGGCCGAGGCGGAGCTCTTCCGCGGCCAGATGCTGACCGAGATGGCCAAGATGAGCCTAGACGACGGGCTGGTCATGCAGATCCACCCCGGCAGCTTCCGCAACCACAACCCGAACCTCTTCGAGCGCTTCGGCCGCGACAAGGGCGCCGACATCCCGACCGGCACCGAGTATGTGCGGGCGCTGAAGCCGCTGCTGGACCGCGTCGGCAACGAGCGCGACCTGACCATCATCCTGTTCACCCTGGACGAGACCAGCTACGCCCGCGAGCTGGCGCCGCTGGCCGGCCATTACCCGGCGCTGCGCGTCGGCCCGGCCTGGTGGTTCCACGACAGCCCCGAGGGAATGCGCCGCTACCGCGAGATGATCACGGAGACGGCCGGCTTCTACAACACGGTCGGCTTCAACGACGACACGCGCGCCTTCTGCTCCATCCCGGCCCGCCACGATGTGGCCCGCCGCGTGGACTGCGCCTTCCTGGCCCGCCTCGTCGCCGAGCACCGGCTGGAGGAGGACGAGGCCGCGGAGGTGGCGGTGGATCTCGCCTACACGCTGGCGAAGAAGGCCTACAAGCTCTGACGTGAAGCCCCTCTCCCCTCCGGGGAGAGGGTGGCGCCAACGGCGCCGGGTGAGGGGGTTGCGCTTTTGCCGGACATCCCGCCACGCGCATCCCCCTCACCCTGCCCCTCTCCCCAGGGGGGAGAGGGAATCTCCATGAGAGGACCATCACCATGGCATCGCTGACCATCCGCCTGCACCCCGCGGACAACGTCGTCGTTGCCGGCGCCGACCTGCCGGAGGGCACCCCCCTGCCCGACACCGACGTCGTCGCCCGGACCACGATCCCCTCCGGCCACAAGGTCGCGGTGCAGGCCATCGCGGTCGGCGAGCCGGTGCGCAAGTACAACCAAGTCATCGGTTTCGCGACCGCCCCCATCGCGCCGGGCGACCATGTCCATGTCCACAACATCGGCATCGGCGACAGCTTCGAGCGCGACTACGCCTTCGGCGCCGACGTCCATCCCACCGACCTCGTGCCGGAGGCGGAGCGCGCCACCTTCCAGGGCATCGTCCGCCCGGACGGGCGCGTGGCGACCCGCAACTACATCGGCATCCTGACCACGGTGAACTGCTCGGCCACCGCCGCGCGGATGATCGCCGACCAGTTCCGCGGCGACGCGCTGGCCGCCTACCCCAACATCGACGGGGTGGTCGCGCTGACCCATTCCTACGGCTGCGGCATGGGCTCGCAGGGCGACGCCATCGACGCGCTGCGCCGGACCATCGCCGGCTACGCCCGCCACCCCAACTTCGCCGCCGTGCTCGTGCTCGGCCTCGGCTGCGAGGTGAACCAGATCGACAAGCTGGTCGAGGTCGAGGGGCTGACCGTCGGCGACACGCTGCAGACGCTGGCGATCCAGGAGAGCGGCGGCACCGCCGCCACCGTGCGGGCGAGCGTGGAGCGCATCCGCGCCCTGCTGCCCCGCGTCAACGACGTGACGCGCGAGACCGTGCCGGCCAGCCACCTGATCCTGGCCCTGCAATGCGGCGGGTCGGACGGCTATTCGGGAATCACCGCCAACCCGGCGCTGGGCCACGCCGTGGACCTGCTGATCCGCAACGGCGGCACCGCGGTGCTGAGCGAGACGCCGGAGGTCTATGGCGCCGAGCATCTGCTGACCCGCCGCGCCGTCAGCCCGGCGGTCGGCGGGGCGCTGGTCGAGCGCATCCGCTGGTGGGAGGACTACACCAGCCGCACCGGCGGCGAGATGAACAACAACCCGTCCCCCGGCAACAAGAAGGGCGGCCTGACCACCATCCTGGAGAAGTCGCTGGGCGCCGTCGCCAAGGCCGGCACGACCAACCTCGTCGAGGTGGTGCGCTACGCCGAGCCGATCACCGGGCCGGGCCTCGTCTTCATGGACACGCCGGGCTACGACCCGGTGTCGGCCACGGGACAGGTGGCGGGCGGCGCCAACGTGCTGTGCTTCACCACGGGCCGTGGCTCCGTCTTCGGCTGCAAGCCGACGCCGTCGCTGAAGCTCGCCACCAACACGGCGCTGTTCCGCAAGATGCCCGACGACATGGACATCGACTGCGGCCCCATCGCCACCGGCGACGCCACCATCGAGGAGGTCGGGCGGGCGATCTTCCAGCTCATCCTCGACACCGCGTCGGGTCGGAAGACCAAGAGCGAGGAGCTGGGCTTCGGCTCCGACGAGTTCACACCCTGGCAGATGGGCGCCGTCATGTGAGCGAAAGGGCTTGCGCTCTGAGTGATATACTAGTATAAGTGTTTTCGTTCGGTTATCCTTTGAAACCCAGTTGGCAGGCCGCACCATGCGCGTGGTTCCGCCGAGTGACGTTTCTCCAAAGTGCGACTTCAGACCGCCGGGGCACGCTCCGGCGGTCTTTTCTTTTCGGGCTCCGGCGATCCGGCGGCGGCGCGCAGCCAGTCGCGGAAAACGGTGAAGCCTGGCTCCCGGTGCCGCGCCGGCCGCGAGACCAGATACCACGCCCGCCCCATCGGCACGGCCAGCGCGAAGGGCGTGACCAGCCGGCCCGCCGCCAGATCGTCGGCGATGTAGAGCCGCGCCCCCAGCGCCACCCCCACCCCGTCCGCCGCCGCCTGCAAGGTCATGGCGTAGCTGCCGAAGGACAGCCCCTTCGCGGCCGGCGGCGTCAGCCCGGCCGAGGCGAACCAGTGCGGCCAGTCGTCCGCCCAGTGCGACACCGAGAGCAGCGTCGCCGACAGCAGATCCTCCGGACGGCGCAGGCTCCGCGCCAGGGCCGGCGCGCAGACCGGCAGCATGTCGGCGGTGAACAGCTCCTCCACCTCGTAGCCCGGCCAATGCCCGTCGCCCAGCAGCAGGGCGCAGGTCCAGTCCTCGCGGATCGGCGCACCGGCGCCGCCGGTGGCGATGCGCACCTCCACGTCGGGGTGGCTCTCGTGGAAGGCCGACAGGCGCGGGATCAGCCAGCGCACCGCAAAGGTGGCGCCCACCCCGAGCGTCAGCACCGGGCCGTCGCGCATGGTGGCGACCCGTTCCACACTGTCCGCGATCGCGTCGAAGGCGCCGGTCAGGCCGGGCTGCAACGCCCGCCCGCGGTCGGTCAGCTCCAGCGCGTTGGCCCGCCGCTCGAACAGCGGGAAGCCCATCCGCTCCTCCAGCAGCCGCACCATGCGGCTGACCGCGGCCTGCGAGACGTTCAGCTCGCCCGCCGCTCCGGTGAAGCTGCCGTGCCGGGCCGCGGCTTCGAACGCCCGCAAGGCGTTCAGCGATGGCAGGCGCCGCATCCGATCCCTCCCTCACGCACCCCAACATTTCCTGGGGGTCAGCATCAGACAATCCCGTTTGCGGCGCAAGCCCGACAGGGCCATCATGCCGTCCACAGCCAAAGAAAACTTTCGGATGAGCGGGATGCTGACGGTTCCCCTGACCCTCGGACTCGGCCTTGCGGCGCTGGTGACCTCGTTCCTGTCGGGCCTGTTCGGCATGGCCGGCGGCATGGTGCTGATGGGGCTGCTGCTGGTGCTGCTGCCGGTGTCCTCGGCGATGCTGCTGCACGGGATCACGCAGATGACCGCCAACGGCTGGCGGGCGTGGCTGTGGCGGCGGCATGTGCAATGGGGCATCGTCGCCCGGTTCCTGCTGGGCGGGGCGGTGGCGGTCGGCGTCTTCACCCTGATCCGCTACGTGCCCGGCAAGGCGGAATCGCTGATCCTGCTGGGGCTGTCGCCCTTCATGGCGATGGCGGTTCCGTCGCACTGGTCGCCGAACGTGTCGCGGCGCGGCCACAGCGCGCTGGCCGGCCTGCTGTGCATGGGGGTGCAGCTGATCGCCGGCATCTCGGGACCGCTGCTCGACGTCTTCTTCGTGAAGTCCAGCCTGTCGCGGCAGAGCGTCGTCGCGACCAAGGCAACGATGCAGGTCTTCGGCCACCTGTTCAAGACGGTCTATTTCGGCTCCCTCGTCGCGGCGTCGGAGGCGGAGGCGCTGGACATCACGGTGACGGCCCTGTGCATCGGCATGGCGGTTCTGGGGACAAACCTGTCGCGCCGCGTGCTCGACGCCATGAGCGACGCCCAGTTCCGCAGCTGGAGCCAGCGTCTGGTCGCCCTGACCGGCACCGTCTATCTCGGCCAGGGCCTGTTCCTGCTGGTGGTGCGGTAGGTTCCGGGGGGTCGACACACTTTAAATTCCCTCTCCCGCCCTGGGAGAGGGAGGGACCCATCGCGAAGCGGTGGGAGGGTGAGGGTAAGGCCAAGGATCAGAAGTCTTGATCCTCGTACGACCCTCACCCGCCCGCTTCGCGGGCACCCTCTCCCGGGGCGGGAGAGGGAAAAACATCCGCACCGGTCTCCGCCTCTTCCGGGTGGAGCGCCGAAATTTTGCGTGCCTGGGTGGTGGTTGACAGGTTCATGACAGGTTCGCCTGCTAAACAGTTGGAGCAACCAACCACCGTTTCCGGAACCTCCACCATGGCGACCGAATCCGCAGCCCGAAAGCCGGCGGAACCCACGGCGAAGACCGCATCGGCGGACCAGCGAACCCCGCTTTTTTATGGCGCCGCCTGCGGCGCGGGGGCCGGCGGCTCCGTCCTCCTCTACGAGGCGCGCCCGCAGCGCCCCACCGCCAAGGCACCGTAAGGCGCAGCAAGCGCCGTCCAAAAAGCAAAAAAGCCCAATCGGAGGAAACACCATGAGCCTCGGCAACCCCGCCAAGGGGATGCTGGCGGCGGCCGTGTTGGCCGCTTCCGCCCTGTTCGCCGCCCCCGCGTCCGCGGAGATCAAAAATCTGGAAATCATCGCCCCCGCCAACGCCGGCGGCGGCTATGACCAGCACGCGCGCGCCATGCAGCAGGTTTTGCAGGAGCACAAGCTGGCCTCCAGCGTCCAGGTGGTCAACATCCCGGGGGCCGGCGGCACCATCGGCCTCAGCCAGTTCGTCACCGCCAAGAAGCGCAACCCCGGCCTGATGATCTCCGGCCTCGGCATGATCGGGGCGATCTTGATCAACAAGTCGCCGGTGTCGCTCGATCAGGTGACCCCGCTGGCCCGCCTGACCGGCGAGTACCAGCCCATCGTCGTGGCCGCGGATTCGCCGCTGAAGACGCTCGACGACCTCGTGAAGAAGTTCAAGGCCGACCCCGGCTCGGTCTCCTGGGGCGGCTTCGCCGTCGGCAGCCCCGACCACATCCTCTACGGCCTGCTGGTCAAGGCGATCGGCGGCGACGTCTCCAAGATGAACTACATCGCCGCCGGTGCGGGGGGCGAGATGATGGCCTCGGTGCTGGGCGGCCACATCACCGTGGCGACCGGCGGCTACAACGAGATGGCCTCGCAGCTCCAGGCCGGAAAGCTGCGCGCGCTGGCGATCTCCGCCCCGCAGCGCCTTCCCGGCATCGACGTCCCGACCTTCAAGGAGCAGGGCGTGGATGTCGAGCTGGTGAACTGGCGCGCCGTGATGGCGCCGGGCAACCTGAAGGCGTCGGAGAAGCAGGTTCTTGACGACGCGGTCGGCGCCATGGTCCGCACCGACGAGTGGAAGCGCATCGCCGCGGAGCGCGGCTGGATCGACCTCTACCTGCCGCCCGACCGGTTCGCCGCCTTCGTGAAGGACGAGCAGACCCGGATCGAAGGCGTCCTGACGGACCTCGGCCTCGTCAAGTGACCGACAGCCGGTGGTGATCCGCCGGCCCTCTATCGCCGCAACAATAAGCACACACATGGAGCGAAGCGTCATGACCATCCGCATGCCGGGCGCCGTGAAGGGCGTCCTGACCGCCGCCGTCCTCGCCACGGCCGCCCTCGCCGCCACCCCGTCGCTGGCCGAGATCAAGGGGCTGGAGATCATCGCCCCGGCCAGCCCTGGCGGCGGCTGGGACCAGCACGCCCGCACCCTCCAGCAGGTTCTGCAGGATCAGAAGCTGGCGTCGGGCATCCAGGTCGTGAACATCCCCGGCGCCGGCGGCACGGTCGGCCTCGCCCAGTTCGTCACCGCCAAGAAGCGCTCGCCGACGATCCTGGTCGGCGGCCAGATCATGCTGGGCGCCATCGTCACCAACAAGTCGGCGGTGACGCTCGATCAGGTGACCCCGCTGGCCCGGCTGACCGGTGAGTACACCGCCATCGTCGTCCCGCCGGACTCGCCCATCAAGACCTTCGACGACCTGATCAAGAAGTTCAAGGCGGACCCCGGCTCGGTCTCCTGGGGCGGCGGCTCGGCGGGGGGCAGCGACCAGATCCTGGCGGGGCTGATCGCCAAGGCGGTCGGCGTCGATCCCAACAAGGTCAACTACGTCGCCACCGCGGGCGGCGGCGAGCTGCTGGCCTCGGCGCTCGGCGGCCATGTGACGCTGGGCATGGGCGGCTACAGCGAGTTCGCCCCGCAGTTCCAGGCGGGCAAGCTGCGCGCCATCGCCGTCTCCGCTCCGCAACGCCTTCCGGGCTCCGACACGCCGACCCTCAAGGAGCAGGGCGTCGACCTGGAGTTCGTGAACTGGCGCGGCGTCTTCGCCCAGTCCTCCGCCAAGCCGGCCGAGCTGAAGGAACTCCAGGAGGCCGTCGCCAAGGCCGTCGCCAGCGACGAGTGGAAGCAGGCCGTGAAGCAGCGCGGCTGGATCGACCTCTACCAGCCCTCCGCCGAGTTCGCCTCCTTCCTGAAGCAGGAGCGCGCGCAGATCGAAGGCACGCTGAAGGACATCGGCCTCGTGAAGTAAGGACCGCAAGGGGTGGGCGCGGTCGCCGCGCCCACCGGTCCGCAAAAAACAGTCTGGGAGGATGAACCAATGACCACCGGTCGGAGCATGCGCGCCGGAGAGGCGGTGCTGGGCGGCGGGCTGATCGCCCTGGGGGGCTTGATCGCGGTCGAAACCATGCTGACCCCGAGCGTCGGCCGGGCGGTGGTCGGCCCCGCCCTGTTCCCCTACCTGATCTCGGGCGGCCTCGTCCTGGTCGGCCTGTCCCTGCTGCGCGAGGCCTTCGCCGGGGCCGTCGCCCACGCCGAAGGGCTGGAGCTGGACCTCTGGGCGGTGGCGCTGGTCGCGGCCGGGCTGGCCGTCCAGTTCCTGCTGCTCGACACGCTGGGCTGGATCCCCTCCACCACCATTCTGTTCGCCGCGGTCTCCCGCGCCTTCGGCGGCCGGCGGCTGGTGGTCAATCTCGCCATCGGGCTGGCGCTCGCCGCCTTCACCTTCGTGGCCTTCAATTACGGGCTCGGCCTGAACCTGCCCGAGGGCAGCATCGTCGAACGGCTCACGTCAGCCGACGCCGAATAAGCCCCGCCTCGGGAAGGAAACTGCACAATGGACACCCTTGCCGCCCTGGGCCACGGCTTCCTCGTGGCGCTGACCCCCTACAACCTGCTGTGGTCGGCGATCGGCGTGACGGTCGGCACCGCGGTCGGCGTGCTGCCCGGCATCGGCCCGGCGCTGACCGTGGCGCTGCTGCTGCCGGTCACCTACGGGCTGGAGCCGACCTCCGCCTTCATCATGTTCGCCGGCATCTATTACGGCGCGATGTACGGCGGCTCGACGACCTCGATCCTGCTGAACGCGCCGGGCGAGTCCGGCAGCATCGTCACCGCCATCGACGGCCACGCCATGGCCCGCCAGGGCCGCGGCGCCCAGGCGCTGGCGACCGCCGCCATCGGCTCCTTCATCGCCGGCACCATCGCCACCGCGGCGCTGACCTTCGTCGCCCCGCTGATGGTCAAGATGGCCCTGCTGTTCGGCCCGGCCGAGTATTTCGCGCTGATGGTGCTGGCGCTGACCACCGTGACCGCCGTGCTGGGCAGCTCGCTGGCGCGCGGTCTGGCGAGCCTGTTCCTCGGGCTGGCGCTGGGGCTGGTCGGCATCGACATGCAGACCGGTCAGGCGCGGCTGGCCTTCGGCGTGCCGGAGTTGCTCGACGGCATCGACACGGTGGTCGTCGCGGTCGGCCTGTTCGCGGTCGGCGAGACGCTCTACGTCGCCTCCCGCCACCGCTTCGAGACGGAGGAGATCTACGCGCTCAAGGGCTCCAAATGGATGAGCCGCGAGGACTGGTCGCGCTCGTGGAAGCCGTGGCTGCGCGGCACGCTGCTGGGCTTCCCCATCGGCACCCTGCCGGCCGGCGGCAGCGAGATCCCGACCTTCCTGTCCTATCTGGTCGAGAAGCGTCTGGCGAAGAAGCCGGAGGAGTTCGGCAAGGGCGCCATCGAGGCCGTCGCCGGTCCGGAGGCCGCCAACAACGCGTCGGCCGCCGGCGTGCTGGCGCCGCTGCTCTCGCTCGGCCTGCCGACCTCGGCGACCGCCGCCATCATGCTGGCCGCCTTCCAGCAGTACGGCCTGCAGCCCGGCCCGACGCTGTTCGACAACAACCCCGAGCTGGTCTGGGGCATGATCGCCAGCCTCTACATCGGCAACGTGCTGCTGCTGGTGCTGAACCTGCCGCTGGTCGGCTTCTGGGTGAAGCTGCTGCTGATTCCGCGGCCCTGGCTGTATGCCGGCATTCTGGTCTTCTCGTCGCTCGGCTCCTACACGCTGAACAACAACGTCATCGATCTGGTCATCCTGTGGGTGATCGGGCTGGCCGGCTTCGGGATGCGCGTGCTGAACGTGCCGGTGGCGCCCTGCGTGGTCGGGCTGATCCTGGGTCCGCTGGCCGAACAGCAATTCCGCCGGGCGCTGGCCATCAGCCAGGGCGACCCGTCGGTCTTCCTGACCCACCCGATCTCGGCGGCCCTGCTGATCATCGCCGCCCTGCTGGTGATCGGCCCGATGATCCTGCGCTTCCGGAGCAACGGCGCGGGCAAGAGCGACGGAGCCTCCCCGTCCGGCAGCCATCCCGCGACGTAAGACCGCCATCCCGCGAAGGACTTCTCCATGGAAAGCGTTGATCTCTGGTCGCAGCTCGCCGCCCTCGGGCAGGTGGTCGCCATCGACCTCGTTCTCGCCGGCGACAACGCCATCGTGGTCGGCATGGCCGCCGCCGCGGTGCCGCTGGCCCAGCGCCGCAAGGTGATCTTCTGGGGCATCGGTGCGGCCATCGTCCTGCGCATCTTCTTCGCGCTGATCACCACCCAGCTCCTCGCCATCATCGGGCTGACGCTCGCCGGCGGCGTGCTGCTGCTCTGGGTCTGCTGGAAGATGTTCCGCGAGTTGCGTTCCCACGGCTCGGACGAGGTGGCGCCCGACGAGGCGATGGACGCCCCCGACGCGCCGGTGGGCGTGGCGGGAAACACCGCCGCTGGTGCCGCGGTCGGGGGCGTCACGGTGGGTGCGGCCATCTGGCAGATCGTCGTGGCCGACGTGTCGATGTCGCTCGACAACGTTCTGGCGGTGGCCGGTGCGGCCAAGGACCACCCGACCATCCTGGTCATCGGCCTGCTGCTGTCCGTCGTGCTGATGGGCGCCGCCGCCAACATGATCGCGCATGTCCTGCACAAGCACCGTTGGATCGGCTGGGTCGGCCTCGCCATCATCACCTATGTGGCGCTCGACATGATCTGGCGCGGCAGCAACGAAGTCCTCATGCACACCTCCTGGCTATCGTGACGGAGCGAATCCGATGATCAAGAAGGTTCTCGTTCCCCTGACCGGGCGGCCGCTGGACCGCCGCGCCATCGCCACGGCCTTTCTGCTCGCCGACCGCTTCCGCGCCCATGTGGAGGGGTTGAGCGTCATGCCGCAGGTCGAAATCCGCACCTCCGTCGAAAGCGCCGCGATCCCCAAGGCGCTGGTCGAGCAGCTCATCCGCATCGGGCAGGAGGATCAGGCTCGGGTGGTCGATTCCGCCCACGCACTGTTCGAGGAGTTCCGCAGCCGCTTCGCCGCCGCCGAGGCGGACAGCCTGACCGGCGGCGTCGCGGGGGCGGAGGGTCCGACCGCCTCCTGGCAGCAGGCGACCGGCCCGCTGGCCGAGACGCTGGCGGAGGAGGCGCGGCTCGCCGATCTGGTGGTGATCGCCCAGACCTCCGATGGCACCAACGCCATGGGTCCGGCCATCGAGGCGACCCTGTTCGGCTCCGGCCGCCCGCTGCTGCTGGCTCCGGCGGCCGAACCGGCGTCGGTCGGCTCCGCGGTCGCGGTGGCCTGGGACGGCGGGGCGGCCGCCGCGCGGGCGGTCGCCGCGGCTCTGCCGCTTCTGCAACGCGCCGGCAAGGCGGTCATCCTGTCGGCCGAGGTCGCCGACCCCGGACGGGCGTCCGATCCCGACCGCCTGTCGGCCTACCTCGCCCTGCACGGCGTGGCGGCGTCGATCCGCCGGGTCTCCGCGTCGGGCCGCGCGGTCGGGCGGGCCTTGCAGGAGACGGCGGCGGAGGCCGGCTGCGACCTGCAGGTGATGGGCGCCTACGGCCACAGCCGTGTCCGCGAACGGGTGTGGGGCGGCGTGACGCTCGACGTGCTGCGCGAGCCGCCCATCCTTCCCATCTTCATGGCGCACTGATACATGGATTCGTGCCCCCTCTCTCCTCTGGGAGGGGGCATGAAGGCCGGAGACGGACCATGCGCATACTCGTCGTCGAGGACACCGAGGATCTGGCCGACGCCATCGTCCACCGGCTGCGCAAGCTGGGCTACGCCGTCGACTGGGCGCCGACCGGCGACGAGGCGGAGGAGCTGCTGCGCCAGGAGGCCTACCAGCTCGTCCTGCTCGACATCATGCTGCCGGGGGTGGACGGGCAGACGCTGCTGAACCGCCTGCGCCAGCGCCGCGACGCCACGCCGGTGCTGGTGATGACCGCCCGCTCCCAAGTGAATGTCCGGGTCGACCTGCTCGACCTCGGCGCCGACGACTTCATCGTGAAGCCCTTCGACCTGCGGGAGCTGGAGGCCCGCTGCCGCGCCCTGCTGCGCCGCTCTCACGGGCTCGCCTCCTCGCGTACGCAGTTCGGCAATCTGGTCTTCGACGCGGCGGCCAAGAAGGTGCTGGTCGACGGCCGGCCCGTCGATCTGGGGGGCCGCGAGTTCCGCCTGCTGGAGCTGTTCCTCAGCAACCTGAACACCGTCCTGTCCAAGGAGGACCTGATGGACCGGCTGTTCAGCCTCGACCAGCCGACCGCGCTGAACGCCATCGAGTTGTATGTCTCCCGCCTCCGGCGCAAGCTGGAGGGCGCGTCGGTGGAGATCCGGACGGTTCGGGGGCTGGGGTATGTGGCGGAAGTGTGTGCCGAAGGCTGAGGGATTCTCGCTGCGGCGGCGGCTGTTCATCCGGCTGCTCGGCGTGCTGGCCGTCCTGACCGCCGGGCTGTTCCTGTTCATCAGCGCCTACGCCCAGCGCGCCGCCGACGCCGCCTTCGACCGGCTGCTGATGGCGTCGGCCCTGTCGATCTCCGACACGGTGCGGGTGGAGGACGGTCGCTTCTCCGTCGACCTGCCCTACTCCTCGCTGGGCATCCTGGCCCAGGCGCGGCGCGACCGCGTGTTCTACCGGATCACCGCCCCGGACGGCGAACTGGTCACCGGCTACCATGACCTGCCGGTGGCTCCCGCCAAGACTGGGGTCGCCGGCGCGGCCGGCGGCGAGTCCGCCACGCGGTTCGAGAACGCCAGCTTCCGCGGCATGCCGGTGCGCGTCGCCGTCCTGAAGCGCTTCGCCACGCAGCCGGAGCTTGGCGGCTGGGTCACCATCGCCGTCGCCCAGACGCGGGAGGAGCGCGGGGCATTGGCCCGCGACATCCTGGCGAACGCCTTCCTGCCCATCGCCTTCACCGTCGTCGCGGCGGGCGGGCTGATCTGGTTCGGGGTGCGGCAGGCGCTGGCCCCGCTGGGGTCGCTGGAGCGGATGATCCGCGAGCGGCAGCCCCACGACTTCTCCCCCATCGCCATGCCGCCGCCGCAGGAGGTCTCCCAGCTCGTCCAGGCGATCAACCAGCTCATGGCCCGGCTCCAATCCAACCTCGACACCATGCAGACCTTCCTGGCCGACGCCGCCCACCAGATCCGCACGCCGCTGGCCAGCCTGCGCCTGCAGGCCGAACTCGCCATCGACGAGGATGATCCCGACGCGCTCCACCGCATCGCCCAGCGCGTGCACCGCAACGCGGTGGAGGCCAGCCAGCTCACCAGCCAGCTCCTCAACCACGCCATGGTGATCCACCGCAGCGAGGCGTTGAAGCCGGAGGACGTCGATCTCGGCGCCCTGCTGGAGCAGGTGTTCCAGCGCGCCCGCGCGGTGGCCGGCGACACGGCGATCCGCCTGGACATCGACCGCGCGGCGGAGCCGGCCACCGTCCCCGGCGACGCCATCAGCCTGCGCGAGGCGCTGACCAATTTGCTGGACAACGCGGTGAAGTACGCCGGCCCGTCCGGCCCCATCGACCTGACGCTGACCCCGCGGCCGGCCGGGCGCGGCCTGCGCATGGAGATCGCCGATCGCGGCCCCGGCGTGCCGGACGCCGAGAAGCGCCGCGTGCTGGAGCGGTTCGGGCGCGGCAGCTCCGCCGCCGGGGTGGCGGGCAGCGGGCTCGGCCTCGCCATCGTCACCTCGGTGGTGGAGGCGCACGGGGCGGCCTTCGCGCTGCTCGACCGCCCCGGCGGCGGGCTGGTCGCGCGCATCGACTTCCCGGAGGCGGGCGGCGGCGCCCCGGCGGGCGGAGGAGGCGCCGCGCGGGCGCTGCTTCCCCTGCTGGTCCTCTGCGCCCTGCTGTGGTCCCCCTGGGCGCCGTCCGCGCAGGCGGCGCAATTGCTCACCTACCCGGCCCCCGGCGGCGAACGGGAGCGGCTGCGCATCCATTCCGCCACCGACCGGCAGGCCATCGAGCCGCTGGTCCTCGACTTCCAGCAGCTCCGCCCCGACGTCACCATCGAGTACAAGGACATGGACACCGCCGACCTCTACGCCGAGGCGGTGGCCGCGCCGGCCAAGGGGGCGCCGACCAATGGTGTGACGGCGGAGACGCCCGACCTGCTCATCAGCTCCGCCTCCGACCTGCAGGTGAAGCTGGTCAACGACGGTTACACCCAGCCCCACCGCTCCGCCCTGACGGACGCCCTGCCGGACTGGGCGAACTGGCGGGACGAGGCCTTCGGCTTCACCTTCGAGCCGGCGGTGATCGCCTACAACCGCGACCTTCTGCCGGACACGGAGGTGCCGCGCACGCGCCCGGCGCTGATCCGGCTGCTGCGCGACGACCCGGTGCGCTTCGGCCGGCGCGTCGCCACCTACGACACCGCCACCAGCGGCATCGGCTATCTGCTGGCCGCCCACGACGCCCAGCTGTTCGGCCAGTACTGGCAGCTCGTCGCGATGATGGGCAACGCCCAGGCGCGGCTGGCCTGCTGCTCCGGCGACATCCTCGACATGGTGGAACGGGGGGAGGTGCTGATCGCCTACAACGTCCTCGGCTCCTACGCGCGGGCGCGGGCCGCCGCCGGGGCGCCCATCGGCATCGTGGTGCCGGAGGACTACACGCTGGTCATCTCCCGCGTCGCGGTGATCCCCCGGACGGCGCCCCGCCCGCAGCTCGCCGGGGAATTCATCGACTATCTGCTGTCGCCGCGCGGGCAGGAGGTGGTGGCCGACCGCTCCGCCCTCTACGCCATCTCCTCCGGCATCAAGCGGGAGGCGTCGGCGTCGGGCCTGCGCTCCAGCACGGCGGCACCGCTGCACCCCATCGCCCTCAGCCCGGCCCTCCTGGTCTTCCTCGACCGGCTGAAGCGGGAGCGCTTCCTCCAGCAATGGCAGTCGGCGATCTTGCTGCCCTGAGCCGGAGCAGATCCCGCACCCGCCGCGTCCGCCCATAAGAATCGACGCCCCGGCCCCATCCGTTTGCGGATTCGCAAAGGCGGCGCCGCGCCGACTCCCTAGCCTGGGGGGACGGCCCGCCCCTGCCCTGCCCCCTCCGCATCCATGTCCGCGGGCCGAACCACGGACGAGCATGATGAGCGTTTCCGCCACCGAACCGCAAACCGCCTCCCGCCCCGCGGACCCCGCGCGCAAGGGCGGCCTCTACGCCAAGCACAACAAGATCTACCCGAAGTCGGTCGCCGGCGCCTTCCGCCGGCTGAAATGGCTGACGCTGATCGGTCTGCTCGGCCTTTACTACGTCACCCCCTGGATTCGCTGGGACCGCGGCCCCAACGCGCCGGACCAGGCGGTGCTGGTGGACATGCCGGGCCGCCGCCTGTACTTCTTCTTCATCGAGCTGTGGCCGCAGCAGGTCTATTACCTGACCGGCGCGCTGATCCTGGGGGCCATCGGCCTGTTCCTGGCGACCGCACTGGCCGGCCGCGTCTGGTGCGGCTACGCCTGCCCGCAGACGGTGTGGAGCGACCTGTTCCTGTGGGTGGAGCGCCGGATCGAGGGCGACCGCGGCGACCGCATCCGCCTCGACAACGCCCCCTGGTCGCCGGCCAAGCTGGGCAGGAAGGCGGCCAAGCACGCCGCGTGGCTGCTGATCGCGCTGCTGACCGGCGGCGCCTGGGTCTTCTACTTCAACGACGCCCCGACCCTGGCGCTGGAGATGCTGCGGTTCGAGGCGTCCTCAAGCGTGCTGCTGTTCATCGGGCTGTTCACCGCGACCACCTATCTGCTGGCCGGCCACGCGCGCGAGCAGGTGTGCATCTACATGTGCCCCTGGCCGCGCTTCCAGGCGGCGATGCAGGACGAGGAGAGCCTGACCGTCACCTATGAGGACTGGCGCGGCGAGGGCCGCGGCCACCTGAAGCGCTCGCAAAGCTGGGAGGAGCGCAGGGCGGCGGGGCTGGGCGACTGCATCGATTGCGGGGCCTGCGTCCATGTCTGCCCGACCGGGGTGGACATCCGCAACGGCCCTCAGCTCGCCTGCATCGGCTGCGGCCTGTGCGTGGACGCCTGCAACGACGTGATGGGGAGGATCGGGCGGCCCGGCGATCTGGTCCGCTTCGATTCCCTGAACGCCCAGATCGCGCGGGCCAACGGCGGCAAGCCGGCCTTCAAGCCGATCCGCCCGCGCACCATCATCTACGCGCTGCTGCTGACCGTCGTCGGCGGGATGATGGCCGCCGGGCTGGTGCTGAAACCGAAGGTGGACGTGAACATCCTGCGCGACCGCGCGCCGCTGTTCGTCACCCTGTCCAACGGCGACGTCCAGAACGCCTACACGGTCAAGGTGCTGAACATGACGCGGGAGGCCCAGACCTACCGCCTGTCCTTCAGCGGGCTTCCTGGCGCCGTCCTGTCGGTGGCCGGCGGCGAGGGCCAGGCGGCGGAGGGCTCCGTCCTGGTCCAGGCCGATCCCGACAGCGTGGCGACCCACCGCGTGCTGGTCCGCGTGCCGAAGGAGGCGCTGCGCCAGCCCTCGACCCCAACGGCCTTCGTCGTCACCCGCCAGCCGGACGGGCTGACCGTCCAGCACGAGACCGTCTTCCTCGGTCCCTGATCCCCTCTTCCTCGTCCACCAAGGAGAGCGTGCCATGAACTTCGACACCACCACCTACATCGCCCTGGTCGGCGCCCTCAGCGTGTTCGTCGTGACCATCGGCGTCTTCGCCTTCCTGCTGACCCGCAAGGGCAAGTGACCGCTTCGGCGGCGAGGCGGGTGTCCGGTCCCCCGGGCGCCCTCCTTCCGCCCGGGGGGCCGGTTGCCTGGAGCGCCGGACCTGGTGCATAACGGCGTTCGCCGGGAACCTCCCCCGCGAACGGCGTCGTGAAGGGTCCATCGATGGAAGTGCTGCGCTTCGCGCCGGAGGACTTCTCCGACGAACTTCTCTCGCTCGAAGTCGCCAAGCTCATCAAGGACGAGACGCCGCCCGCCGAGCCGCTCACCTTCCACGCTTATTGGGACGGAGCGCTGAACGAGAAGCACCTCATCTCGGTAAAGAGCTGCTTTCTGTTCAACGTCCGTGGCCGCGCGAATAAAATCATCCTGTGGACGCAAAACGGCGTCGAGAACGAGTACCAGAGCGAAATCGGAAAATACGCCGAAATCCGCGCCTTTTCCGAGCGCGACGAATGCCGCGGGACCTTTCTTGAAGGCTATGATTTCGGGCGGTCGCTCGACGCGTCCTTCTATTCCGACATCGTCCGCTACATCCTGCTCTACAAACACGGCGGCGTGTGGTTCGATCTCGACTGCCTGTTCCTGCGGAGCGTCACACCCCTCCTGAACCAGTTTCCCGGCAAGATCCTGGCTTACCGGTGGGAGCGGCAGAGCTATCCCAACGGCGCGCTCTACATCTCCCCGACGCCGCGGTCGGAGGCAATGAAGGGCAACATCGCGTTCATCCGGGACCGGGGCCGCGGCTGGGGCTTTCAGCAGGCCGGCCTTGTCTACGACACGCCGTTGGATATCCTCGTGCTGCCCTGCCCCTGGTTCGACGCCGGGTGGATGGACAACCCGGTGCTGCACTTCAAGGACTTCATGACGGCGTCGCCGGTCGCCTTCGACCTCGACAGCTTCTTCCCCGGCGCCTTCTGCTTCCATTGGCACAACAAGTGGCGCGACGTTATCGAGCCGACGAGCCCCATGGATCGGCTCGCCCGCGACATTGACCGCCGGCTGTCCCTGGGGGGCTGACCGCCACCGCGATCATCGCCGCCCGCCCGTGTTGAAGCCCCGACGCCGGACAGAACAGGACGGAGCGGGGACCCACCATGACCACGACGCTGACGGGAAGCGCCGACCGCCTGGAGGCGGGCGGCTGGGCGGCCAGCAGCAACGTCTGGAATCCGGGCGGCGACCGCAACGGCAAGGACTTCACCCAGTCCATCGCCATCGATGAGGCGACCTTCCCGAACGGGACGGTGATCAGCTGGAACTGGCCCTACGACAGCCGGCGCGCCCTGACCTACGAGAATTACCCGGTGCGGGCCTACCCGGAGCTGACCCACGGCATCAATCCGTGGAACGGCGCGCCGTCCACCAGCACGGTCCTGCCGGCGCGGATCGCCGACCTGCCGAATTTCGACGTGACCTACAAGGTCGGCCTGACCGGTGCGACCAACCTCTACAACGTCGCCGTCAGCCTGTGGATCGGCGACGACCCGAACAAGGGGATCGAGGGGGTGACCGACGAGGTGATGGTGTGGTTGCACAGCGGCTATTTCACCCCCGCCGGGGAGCCGGTCGCGACGCTGACCGACGCGCAGGGGGACGCCACGCTGTGGAACAAGCCGGTGTTCAGCGGCGGGGTCGACGGCAACCCGATCGACTGGGAATACACGGTCCTGCAATACGGCGACGACCGGCTGGCCGGAACGCTGGACCTGGACGGGCTGCTGGACGAGCTTCAGACCCGTGGCATCGTCAGCGAGACGGACTGGATTCTGGGTTTCCAGTTCGGCGCCGAGGTCGCGGCGGGCGCCGGATCGATGATGGTCGATCAGCTGGCCGTGGATTTCGCGGCGCCACCGACGCCGGTTCTGACTCCAACCCCGGCTCCGGCGGCGGTCACGACGCCGCCGGAGCCGGTGATCGGGGTGGTGCCGTCGGCGTAGGGGGGGGCGGCCATGACGGCCCCCCACCCCCAATCCCCGACGGATCAGCCGGCCAGCGACTTGCCGGAAGCGCCCAGATCGGCGAAGGCCTCGTCCAGGCGGCGGACCATGCCCTGCTCGCCCAGGCGCAGCCACTTGCGCGGGTCGTACAGCTTCTTCAGCGGCTTGCCCGACTGCGGGTCGATCTGATGGCGGAAGGCCGCCTCGTTCTCCAGCACGAAGCCGCCGATGGACTCGGCGAAGGCGAACTGGGTGTCGGTGTCGATGTTCATCTTGAACACGCCGAAGCCGACCGCCTGGGCGATCTTCTCCTTCTCCGACCCCGAACCGCCGTGGAACACCAGGGCCAGCGGCTTGGCGCCGCCGCCGTGACGCTCCGCCACCAGCGCCTGCGAGGCGCCGAGAATCTCCGGACGCAGCTTGACGTTGCCCGGGGCGTAGACGCCGTGCACGTTGCCGAAGGAGGCCGCGACCGAGAAGTGGCCGATGGGCGACAGCTCCTCATAGGCGCGCAGCACGTCTTCCGGCTGGGTGTAGAGGTGGGCGTTGTTGGCGGCGTCCAGGTCCTCCGACCCGATGCCGTCCTCCTCGCCGCCGGTCACGCCCAGTTCGATCTCCAGGCTCATGCCCAGCGGGGCGAGGCGCTTGAGGACGCGGGCGCATTCCGACAGGTTGAAGTCCAGCGACTCCTCCGACAGGTCGAGCATGTGCGAGCTGAACAGCGGGCGGCCGGTGCGGCGGAAATGCTCCTCGCCGTGGTCGATCATGCCCTCGACCCAGGGGATCAGGCCCTTGTTGGCGTGGTCGGTGTGCAGGACGACGCAGACGCCATACTGCTCGGCCAGCAGATGGACGTGCTGGGCCGCCGACACGGCGCCGAGGATGCGCGCCTGGAGCGCGTCCTTCATGCCCTCGCCGGCGTAGAAGCGGGCGCCGCCGTTGGAGAGCTGCACGATCACGTCGGAGCGGTTCTTCGCCGCCGCCTCGAGGACGGCGTTGATGCCGTTGGTGCCGACCACGTTGACCGCCGGCAGAGCGTAACCGCCGTCCTGGCAGGCGGCGATCAGCGCGCGGTAGTCCTCTCCGGTCACGACGCCGGGCTTCAGTCGGGTCGGGGCAGACATGGGTGAATTCCTCCCTCGGAAAAATACTGCCTTGAAACTTTGGTTCAAACGTCGGTTCGATCGTTCGGCCAAGCCCCATATGGGCATGGGACCGGCGAACGCCACGCGCTCTTTTTGCCACTTCCCGCGCCGGAACGCTGCAAAAGACTTGCCGCGAAAGCCACCCTGGACCTGTGACGAAAAGACCCGCGGCACCGCGCGGGACAGCAACAGCAAGGAGACCGGACCATGGACGCTCACTGTGTCTGGGAGGCGGGCGCGCAGCTCGGCGAGGGGCCGGTCTGGTCGCCCTCGCGCGCCGCCCTGTTCGCCGTGGACATCCGCGGGTCGCGCCTGCTGCGCTATACCCCCGCCGACGGCCAGGGGCGCTCCTGGCCGCTGGAGGAGGCCGCCTGCTGGCTGGTCGAGCGGGCGGACGGCGCCGGCTTCGTCGCCGGGCTGCGCTCCCGCCGGCTGGTCGGCCTGACGCTCGACGGCGACCGGCTCTCGGTCGGAGCCGAGTTGCTGCGGCTGGAGGAGGACAGGCCCGGCAACCGGCTGAACGACGCCATGGCCGACGCGGCGGGCCGGCTGTGGGTGGGCAGCATGGACGACGCGGAACAGGAAGCCTCCGGCGCCCTCTACCGCGTCGGGCCGGATGACGGTTCCGTGGCGCGGGTGGACGAGGGCTACACGGTCAGCAACGGCCCGGCCCTGTCCCCGGACGGCCGGACGCTCTACCACACCGACAGCCCGTCCCGGACCATCTTCGCCTTCACCCTGGCCGGGGACGGTTCACTGTCCGACAAGCGCGCCCACATCCGCTTCGGCGAGGACGATGGTTATCCCGACGGCATGACCTGCGACGCCGAGGGCTATCTCTGGGTCGCCCACTGGAGCGGCGGGCGGGTCAGCCGCTTCCGGCCCGATGGGACGCTGGACCGGGTGGTGCGGCTGCCGGTGTCCAACGTGACCTCCTGCGCCTTCGGCGGGCCGGGGCTGGACCGGCTGTTCATCACCACCGCCGCTGCCACCAGCCAGGACGCGCCGGCCGGGGAACCGCTGGCCGGCGGGCTGTTCGCCTGCACGCCCGGAGTCGCCGGGCTGCCGGCGGGTCGGTTCGGCGTGCCCTGAACACGCCGCCGGTCCCAGGCTCGAGCCTTGCCAGCGGATTTGATATACTAGTATAAATGCGGCGCTGACCAGCAGCCGTCACCGCATGGCGGAAGGATCGCGCGCCATCGTGGCGGGCCCTTCCGCCAAGTGATAGATCTGTGCGTACGCCGCAGCGCAACCGGCGCCCCCGGGCGGCGGCGTCCGCAACCGTGCCGAAGCCGTTCTCCCACAAGGGAAAAAGGGCTTTAGCGGGTGCAGCAAACTGCTTTACAGTTGCACGCCGATCCTTTCGACGGTTCCACCTTCGCACAGCCGGAGCGACCCACGATGACCACCGACGCCGCCCTCCGTCCCGACGCTCCGGCCAACACCATCGATACCGGCACCGAGACCGGCATCGACGACAAGGATTTCCCGCTGCGCGAGGACATCCGCCTGCTCGGCCGCCTGCTCGGCGACACGGTGCGCGAGCAGGAGGGCGACGGCGTCTACGGCGTCATCGAGAGCGTGCGCCAGGCCTCGGTGCGCTTCAACCGCGACGACGACGACTCCGCCCGCCGCGAGATGGCCGAGATCCTGAACGGCCTGCCGCGCGACACGATGATGTCGGTGGTGCGCGCCTTCTCCTACTTCCTGCACCTCGCCAACATCGCCGAGGACCAGCACCACATCCGGCGCACCCGCGACCACGCCATCGCCGGCTCGCCGGCGCGCGAAGGCACCCTGCCCTACGCGCTGGAGCGGCTGGAGGCCGCCGGCGTCGACCCGGACCGGCTGGCCGGCATGCTGGACATCGCCCAGGTCAGCCCGGTGCTGACCGCCCACCCGACCGAGGTCCAGCGCAAGAGCATCCTGGCGCTGGAGCACAAGGTGGCGTCCCTGCTCGACACCCGCGACCGGTCCCGCCTGACGCCGGAGGAGGCGGAGGCCAACATGGACGCGCTGCAGGAGGCCATCCTGACCCTGTGGCGCACCCGCATGCTGCGCCCTCAGCGCCTCGCCGTGATCGACGAGGTGAAGAACGGCATCTCCTACTACACCGACACCTTCTTCTCCGAGCTGCCGAAGCTGTTCTGCCGCTTCGAGGATCTGCTGGCCAAGCGCTTCCCCGAGCGGGAGTGGTCGCTGCCGCCCTATTTCCGCATCGGTTCCTGGATCGGCGGCGACCGCGACGGCAACCCCTTCGTCACGGCACCGATCCTGCGGGAGGCGATGCGCCTGCAATCGACCGCCGCGCTCGACCACTATCTGACCGAGATCCACGAGCTGGGCGGCGAACTGCCGCTGTCCGAGCTGCTGCTCGGCACCTCTCCGGAGCTGGAGGACCTGGCCAAGCGCTCGCCCGACCATTCGCCGCACCGCGCCGACGAACCGTTCCGCCGCGCCCTGACCGGCATCTACGCCCGTCTGGCGGCGACCTCGCGCACGCTCGACCAGCATGAGGCGCTGCGCAACGCGGTCGGCAAGGGCGATCCCTATGCCACCAGCGCCGAGCTGCTGGCCGACCTGGAGGTGCTGGCCGCCTCGCTGAAGGCCCACGGGGCGGGCCGTCTGGCCGCCGGGCGGCTGCGCCGCCTGATCATCGCGGTGAAGACCTTCGGCTTCCATCTGGCGCCCATCGACCTGCGCCAGAACTCCGACGTCCACCAGCGCACGGTGGCGGAGCTGCTGGCCGTCGCCGGGCGCTGCGCCGACTACGCCGCCCTGTCGGAGGACGAGCGCATCGCCCTGCTGGCCGAGGAAATCCAGAGCCCGCGCCCGCTCCACTCGCCCTACCACGCCTATTCGGAGGAGACGGCGGGCGAGCTGGCGATCTTCTTCGCCACCCGCCAGCTGCGCGAGACCTACGGACCCGCCGCCCTGCCGAACAGCATCATCTCCAAGACGGACGGCGCGTCCGACCTGCTGGAGGTGGCGCTGCTTCTCAAGGAATCCGGCCTGCTGCGCCCGGAGGCGGGCGGCGAGCCGGCGCTCGGCCTCAACATCGTCCCGCTGTTCGAGACCATCGAGGATCTCCGGCAGGCCCCGGCGACGATGGAGCGGCTGTTCACCCTGCCCGCCTACCGCGCCCTGGTCACCTCGCGCGGGGACGAGCAGGAGGTGATGCTCGGCTATTCGGACAGCAACAAGGACGGCGGCTTCCTGACCTCCGGCTGGGAGCTTTACAAGGCGGAGATCGAGCTGGCGAAGCTGTTCGACCGGCACGGCGTGCGCATGCGGCTGTTCCACGGCCGCGGCGGCTCGGTCGGCCGCGGCGGCGGCCCCAGCTATCAGGCGATCCTGGCCCAGCCGACCGGCGCGGTGTCCGGCCAGATCCGCATCACCGAGCAGGGCGAGGTCATCGCCTCGAAGTACGGCCGCCCCGAGGTCGGGCAGCGCAACCTGGAGGTCCTGACCGCGGCGACGCTGGAGGCCACCCTGCTCGACCTGGAGAACCGCGTCGAGCCGGCCGAATCCTTCTACGCGGCGATGGAGCGGCTGTCGGAGCTGGCCTTCGGCGCCTACCGCGGGCTGGTCTACGAGACGCCGGGCTTCACCCAGTATTTCCGCACGGCGACGCCGATCTCGGAAATCGCCACGCTGAACATCGGCAGCCGCCCGGCCTCGCGCACCAAGTCGGACCGCATCGAGGACCTGCGCGCCATTCCCTGGGTCTTCTCCTGGGCGCAGTGCCGTTTGATGCTGCCGGGCTGGTACGGCTTCGGCAGCGCCGTGGAGGCGTGGCTGAAGGAGGAGCCGGACGGGCTCGCCCTGCTCCAGCGCATGAACCGCGCCTGGCCCTTCTTCAAGTCGCTGCTGTCCAACATGGACATGGTGCTGGCCAAGAGCGACCTCGCCATCGCCTCGCGCTACGCGGAGCTGGTGGAGGACGTCGAGCTGCGCGAGCGCATCTTCGGCCGCATCCGCGAGGAGTGGCAGCGCACCCGCCGCCATCTGCTGGCCATCGCCGGGCATGACGAGTTGCTGGGCGAGAACCCGCTGCTGGCACGCTCGATCCGCAACCGCTTCCCCTACATGGACCCGCTGAACCACGTCCAGGTCGAGCTTCTGCGGCGCCACCGCGCCGGCAGCAGCGACGAGCGGGTGCGCCGCGGCATCCTGATGTCGATCAACGGCGTCGCCGCCGGCCTGCGCAACAGCGGCTGATCCCGCGAGCACCGCGCCATCCCGTCGCTCCGGCGGGATGGTGTGGTGTGGCGCATCGGGAGGGCGCCACCGAAAATGCGCGGGGAGAAGGGTTGTCATCCCCGATTTCGCACTTGCGTTCGTAGTAATATACTAGTATGTTTCTTCTTGTGTTCAAGCGTTGTGGGCCGCCGTTGCGGCGGCTGGTGCGACGTCCTGGACGTTTCCTCCCTAGACTCGAAGGCCATCGGGGACCACCCCGGTGGCCTTTTTTCTGTGCACGCTTTGGCTGTGGAGCCTGTTATCGTGATGGGAGGAAAGGAGGTCCCATGCATCCGATGCCGCGCGACTCCAGACCGGACGGCACGTTTGCCCCGCTGTCGGAGGGCTGCCGCTTCGTGATGAACCGCCGCGAGCGCCACGACTCCGACATCGTCGAAACCCGCCTCATGCTCCGCAAGGCCATCCGTGTGATGGGCGAGGAGGCGGCCGGCATGGTTTACGAACCGGAGCGCCTCACACGGAAGGGCGCCGCAACCGGCGCGGCCTTCCGCTCCACGCCCGCACCGAACGTTGACGCGTGACCTGATCAAGGCCGTCCGCACCAATGCGGCGCTGGACTCGGCGGGCGCGTTGCCGTGTCGCGCACATTGACAATCCATACAATGCGGGGTGTAATGTCTGGAAGGGAGTGCCCCGTCTCCCTGCAAGGATCGCCATGCCACCGTTTTCCACCCCCCAAACCTCCTCCCTCCCCGCCGCCCAGGCCGTCGATTGGGCGCCGTCCCTGGAGGACCGCAGCCGGCCCGTCTACATCGCCATCGCGGACGCCATCGCGGCGGACATCGGGGCGGGGCGGCTGAGGCCCGGCGACCGGCTGCCGCCGCAGCGGATCCTGGCCGACCGGCTGGGCATCGACTTCACCACCGTCAGCCGCGCCTATGGGGAGGCGCGCCACCGCGGGCTGGTCGACGCGCGGGTCGGGCAGGGCACCTTCGTGCGCAAGACCAGCCATGTTCCCCCGCCCTTCGCCGCGGAGCCGCACACCACCGCGGGCACCGTGCCGCTGGCCGTCAGCATGGCGATGAACCAGCCGCCGCAGCCGGAGGACTCCGCCGCCCTCACCGCCCGCATGACCCGCGGAGTCGCCGCGGCCACGGCGGCTCTGGGCTTGCCGGACCTGCTGCGTTACCCGGACGGGGCCGACAGCCCGGACGACCGCGAAGCGGCGGTGCGCTGGCTGCGCCACCGCCTGCCCGGCCTGACGGCGGAGCGGGTGCTGGTGGCGCCCGGCACGCAGGCCGCCCTGCTCGCCCTGCTCTCCGCCCTGGCCCGCCCCGGCGATACGGTCTGCGCGGAGGCGCTGACCTATCCCGGCTTCCGCGCCGCCGCGGCCCAGCTCGGGCTGCGGGTGGTCGGCGTCCCGATGGACGCGGACGGCATCGACCCCGACGCGCTGCGCGCCGCGCTGGCCGAGCACCGGCCCAAGGCGCTCTACTGCATCCCGACTTTCCACAACCCGACCACCGCGACCATGCCGGAGGAGCGGCGGCGGGCGGTCGTCGCGGCGTTGCGCGAGCACGGCGTTCCGGTGATCGAGGACGACATCTACGGCCCGTTGCCGGAATCGGCGCCGCCGCCGCTCGCCGCCTTCGCGCCGGAGCTGGCCTACCACGTCGCCGGGCTTGCCAAATGCGTGTCCCCGGCGCTGCGCATCGCCTATGTGGCGGCGCCCGACGCCCGGCAGGCCCGCCGGGTGGCGGTGGCGCAGCGGGCGACCACGCTGATCGCCGCCCCGCTGTCCGCCGCCATCGCCCGGCTGTGGATCGCCGACGGCACCGCCGAAGCCGTGCGCGACGCCATCCGGGCGGAGGCCATGGCCCGCCGGGCGCTCGCCGAATCGCTCCTGCCGGCGGAGCGGATCGTCACCAAGCGCGAGGCCTTCCACCTCTGGCTCACCCTGCCGGACGGCTGGGCCGGCGGGGAGTTCACCGCCCATCTGCGCAGCCGGGGCATCTCGGCGGTGGCCGCGGAGGCCTTCGCCACCACGCCGGACGTGCCCGCGGCCCTGCGCTTCTGCCTGGGCGCCCCGCTCGACCGCGACGAGACCCGCCGCGCGCTGGAGATCCTGGCCGACGCCCTGGTCCTGCCCCCCGCCACCGCGGGTGTCATCATCTGAAGGCCATCAAAGCCTGCTTCAGAGTGTCGCATTGCTGGGATGGGGGCCCGAAGAATCAAGGATTTCCATACACAGCCTTTATTGAATGCATTCAATCGCGCTTGCGGAGTTGGCGATTGAAGGCATACAGTCGGCGCCATGCCGCAAGCCACCGCTCGGGTGGTGCGGATGTTTGCGCAGAGGCACGCCATGCAGAATCTCGCCCGCTCGTCCAGCCTTCCCCCGCCGCCCTCCGCTCCGGCCCACTCTCCTACGGCCCCGTCCAGCCCGGCTTCCTCGACCCCGGCTCCGTTCTACGCTTCGCACCAGAAGATCTATCCGAAGGCGGCGCGCGGCCGGTTCCGCCGCATCAAGTCGGCGCTGATGGTGGGCCTGCTGGCGCTGTTCATGCTGCTGCCCTGGCTGCGCTGGGATCGCGGGGCCGGCCTGCCCAACCAGGCAATCCTGTTCGACCTGGACAGCCAGCGCTTCTACCTGTTCGCCCTCGAACTCTGGCCGCAGCACATCTATTACCTGACGGGCGCGATGATCCTGGCGGCGGTCGGCCTGTTCCTGGCGACCGCACTCGCCGGCCGCGTCTGGTGCGGCTACACCTGCCCGCAGACGGTGTGGACGGACCTCTACGTCAAGGTGGAGGAATGGATCGAGGGCGACCGCGGTGCCCGCATCCGGCTGGACAAAGGTCCGCGCGACGCCGGCTGGCTGGCCAAGAAGACGGCCAAGCACGCGGTCTGGCTGCTGATCGCCCTGGCGACCGGGGCCTCGGCCCTCTTCTACTTCGTGGACGCGCCGGGCTACGTCACGGACCTGCTGCGCTTCCAGCCGGGGCCGGTGGCGACCGGCTGGATCCTGTTCATGACCGCCTGCACCTACGCCATGGCCGGCTTCATGCGCGAGCAGATGTGTGTCTATGTCTGCCCCTGGCCGCGCATCCAGGCCGCCCTGCTCGACGACGAAAGCCTCACCGTCACCTATCAGGACTGGCGCGGCGACGGCCGGGCGCCGCTGCGCAAGGAGCAGAGCTGGGCGGAGCGCTCCGCCGAAGGGTTGGGCGACTGCATTGACTGCAGGGCCTGCGTCCAGGTCTGCCCGACCGGCATCGACATCCGCGACGGCCTCCAGATGGACTGCATCAGCTGCGGCCTGTGCATCGACGCCTGCGACGACGTGATGGGCCGCATCGGGCGCCCCGGCGGGCTGATCCGCTACGACACCCAGTCCGCCCAGGAGGCCAAGGCGGTGGCCCGCAAGCCGGAGCCCTACCGGCTGGTCCGCCCGCGCACCATCATCTACTCGCTGGTGATGCTGGTGGTCGGCGGGATGATGACGCTGGGCGTGCTGCTGGAGCCGACGGTGGACGTCTCCGTCCTGCGCGACCGGGCGCCGCTCTACGTCACCCTGTCCGACGGCGCGATCCAGAACAGCTACACGGTCAAGATCTCCAACATGACCCGCGCTCCGCAGGGCTACCGCCTGACCGTCTCCGGCCCCCGCGGCGCCACGGTGACGGCGGCCGGCGGTGCGGGGGCCGACGGCGCGGCGCCGGTGCTGGGCGCCGAGCCCGACACGGTGCAGACCCACCGCGTCCATGTCCGTGCCCCGGCGGGGGCCGCGGTGGCCGGCTCCATGCCGCTGACCCTCACCCTGACCCGTCTGTCGGACGGCACGGTCCATCACGCCGAGACGGTGTTCCTGGCTCCGTGACGCGGTTCAGAGGGGACCGTCGCGATCGCGGTCGCGGCGGTCCCGGGGCGGCGCGTGGCCGATGATGGCGCTGAAGCCGAACAGCAGGAGCAGGACGCCCATCACGATCTCGATCCCGCAGATCAGCCGCACCGCCCCCGTCACCGGGTGGATGTCGCCGTAGCCGACCGTGGCGAAGGTGACCAGCGAGAAGTACAGCCCTTCCGGAAAGGTCAGGTCACGGCGCACGCCGTCGATGATGAAGTTCGGCTCCACCATGAAGCGGTCGAGGATGGTGTAGAAGGCGCCGAACATGATGATGCACAGGGAATAGAAGGTCAGGAAGGCGAAGGCCGGCAACACCAGCCGGGCCGCCTGCTGGAAGAAGCCCTCGAACAGCAGCCCGGCGTCGAGCAGGAAGACGGCGATGTCGCGGGCGACCAGCGCGACGACAATTCCGATCGCGGACATCGACAGCAGGAAGATCGCCGTCAGCGTCTCCGGCGGGACTTCCCGCCCCGGCAGCAGGAAGGTCAGCGCGCCGATACCCCAGACCGGGGCCATCCACAGGAAGATGCGGTCGAAATGCCCGCCGTCGCGCAGGCGCCGCGACATCACGATGCTGCGGATCGTGTCGGCCCGCCACCACGCGCCCCCCAGGAAGGCGATCAGCGGGATCGCGAAGGCGGCGGCCTGGATGTGCGACGGGATGCTGTGGAAGTTGCTTTCCAGGAAGAAGACGAAGACGCAGGCGTAGACGCCGATGAAGTTCGCCAGCGCCAGGCTGAAGAACTGGCTCCCCGGAAACAGATAGTGGAAGGCCCCGACGACGAGGCCGACCGACCCCAGCAGGGCGAAGGCGAGATCGCCCGACACCGAGCGGATGGACAGGGCGATCATTCCCTGCATCAGCGCGGTCAGCACCGCGCCGGTCAGCCAGGACCGGCGGGCGCGCGGCCGGGACGTATGGGCGGGGCCGGCGGCCTTGCTGGAGCGGCGGTCGGGGAGGATCTGGTCCATGCGCGAACCGGTTGTCGGTGGTGCCCACCTTATAGCGCCACCGCCGGTCCCGATGGCAGGACTTTCAACCGCCCTCCCCCAACGGGCCTTGCTGTGCGGCGGGCCTTACCAGCCGCCGGTGGACAGCCAGCGCTCCACCATGTCCAGACGGTCCCAGCCCCAGAAGGGCTCGTCATCGACGATGACGAAGGGGGAGCCGAAGACGCCGCGGTCCACCGCCGCGTCGTTCTCGGCGCGCAGGCGGTCCTTGACGGTCTGGTCCTGGAGGGCCGCGGTCACCGCCGCCCGGTCGTGGCCGAGCGTGCCGGCGATCTCCACCACCGTCTCGGCGGGGCCGATGTCGCGCCCCTCCCCCCAATGGGCATGGTAGAGGGTACGGGCCAGCAGCTTCGCCTGCTCGGGATGCTCGTCGGTCAGCCAGTAGAAGGCGCGCGACGCCGCGACGCTGTTGGCGGGGGCCGAATTGGGGTAGGTGAAGGGCGCGTTGGTCAGCCGGGCGATCCGGCCCACGTCATGGACCAGATACTCGCCGCGCAACGGCTGCTGGAGGTTCGGCTTCATCCCCGTCACCTTGAAGATGGCGCCGAGCAGGATCGGGCGCCACGTGACGGTGCGGCCATGCGCCGCGGCCAGCTCCTCGATGCGGCGGCTGGCGAAATAGCCGTAGGGCGAGGCGAAGTCGAAGTAGAAATCGATGGGGTCGGCCATCCGCGCATCCTCCCGGTTCTGCTTTTCCGGAAAGGCTAGCGCGCGCCGAAGGTTCCGTCCAGCCGCCGACCGGCTGATCCCCGGCCGATCCCCAGATGACCCGCCGGGTGGTCAGACGGCCTTCGCCGCGTCAGACCGTCTTCACCTTGGCGTCGAAGACATAGCCGGCGCCGCGCTCGGTCTTGATGATGCGCGGTTCCTTCGGGTTCGCCTCGATCTTGCGGCGCAGCCGCAGGATCAGCACGTCGATGGAGCGGTCGAACACCTCCGCCCCGTCGGCGCGGGTCAGGTCCAGAAGCTGGTCGCGGGTCAGCACGCGCTGCGGACGCTTCACGAAGGCGGCGAGCAGGCCGAACTCGGCCTTGGTCAGTTCCACCTCGCGCCCGTCCTGGCTGCGCAGGCGCTGGGCGGTCAGGTCCAGTTCCCAGTTGGCGAACTGCACGACGGCGCGCAGGTCGTCGGGGCTGCGCGGCGGGCGCCCCTCGCCGGAGACGCGGCGCAGCACGGCCTTGATGCGGGCCAGAAGCTCGCGCGGGTTGAACGGCTTGGTCAGGTAGTCGTCGGCGCCCAGCTCCAGCCCGACGATGCGGTCCACGTCCTGGTCCTTCGACGACAGGATGATGACGGGGATGTGCGACTCGGTGCGGATCTGGCGGACCAGCCCCAGCCCGTCGCCGTCGGGAAGCCGGAGGTCGCAGACCACCAGATCGACGGGATCGCTCTCCAACGCCTTTTTCGCCGCGGCCGTGTCCGGTGCGGTGGTCACACGGTAGCCTTCCGAAGCCAGATAGGACTCCAGAAGTTCGCGCACCGGCTCGTCATCATCGACCGCGAGAATATGCATGGCCGTTACCTCCCGCTCTCTTCATAGCTCACCGCCGTAGGTGCACGCAATCGGTTACAAGCCCGTAACAGGCACTCGCCGCACGACCGATGGGTGAATTGGCTGAAACATCCTACCGTGCGGTCGAAACGAAAAAGCCGATTTCCTGAAATCACGCGGTCATCACAGGTTGGTTTATTCCTCTCAGCCGCGAGGCGGAAGGCAAAAGCCCGCACCAGAGGGGAATTAAGATGCTCGTGCTCGACCAGTGCCTGGAACGGATGGCCCATCTCGACCGCGCCGACCGGCTGCTGAACGAGGTGCGCGTCTACAACAACCGCCTGCCGATCCGCGAAGCGCTGGCCCAGCACCGCGCGCTGCTGACCGAAGCCCGCCGCCACATCGAATTGGCGCGCACGCTGGTCGGCGAGCTGTGAACCGCCATGCGCCGGGGACAGGCGCCCCTCAGCAGCGCGCGGTGACCTCGATCTCGATCCGCGCCTGCGGGTCGGCCAGCGGGCAGACCATGGTCCTGCCGATGGGCGGACGGTCGCCGAACGCCTCCGCCAGGATCGGCTGAACCCGCGGGAAATCGGCGGCGTCCGCCAGATAGACCCGCATCCGCACCACATCCGGCAAATCCGCTTCCGACCGCCGCAGCGTCCGGCGGATGTTGCGCAGGGTCTGGCGCGCCTGCTCCTCCACATCGACGGCCATCGTCCGGCGCTCCGCATCGAAGCCGGAGGTGCCCGACACGAACACCCACCGCCGGTCCGGAGCGCCCGCCCCGTCGGTCACCAGAGCCCGCGCGCGGACTTCCCACCGGCCATCGGGCACCCCGCCGGCCGGGCCGCCGGCTCCGCTCCCGCCACGATC
This sequence comes from Azospirillum sp. UENF 211521, assembly GCF_058780535.1. Taxonomy (NCBI): domain Bacteria; kingdom Pseudomonadati; phylum Pseudomonadota; class Alphaproteobacteria; order Rhodospirillales; family Azospirillaceae; genus Azospirillum; species Azospirillum sp. UENF 211521. The sequence continues at coordinate 1,607,582 of NZ_JBSNCF010000001.1, read as the reverse complement.
CATGGCGCTTCCATCCCTTGTCGTTGGCGTTCTTTATAATCAGCAAAGCCGATTTGGCACCTTTATGTCACAGGGCGCCGAATCCGCACAAAGCCTGACCGTTGGCGGTTCCGCGGCATGTCGGCGCGGTTTGCGCCTTTCCGCCCGCCCCAATCTTTCCCAAATCCAAGCGTAAGCCGGGCCAGGAAGCCGGGCCCAGTCCGTCAGGCCAAGAACGCCCAATCGTCCATAACGGGAGAAACCCGCATGTCCGGGATCACGAAAGCCGCCCTCTTCACCCTCGCCGTGCCGCTGCTGGCCGCCCCCGCCCTGGCGGCGAACCAGCCGCCGGGAGCGCTGGCGCTGAAGCGGGTGCTGCTGTCCACCGGCGGCGTCGGCTATTTCGAGCATGAGGCGCGCGTCTCCGGCGACGCCGCGCTGACCCTGGAGGTGCGCCGCGACCAGGTGGACGACGTCCTGAAGAGCATCGTGGTCTACGACGACCGCGGCGGAATCGGCACGGTGGACTTGCCGGGCCAGGAACCGCTGGAGACCGCCTTCCGCGAACTGCCCTTCACACCGCAGGATCTCGCCTCCCCCACCGCGCTCCTGAACGCCATGAAGGGGGCGGAGGTTCAGACCAGCGGTTCCCGCGCGGTGTCGGGCCGGCTGCTCTCGGTGACCGAGGAATACACCCAGCTTCCCAACGGCGGCGGCACCGTCACCCGCAACCGCGTCAGCCTGATGACCGCGGAGGGGCTGCGCCAGCTCGTCCTGGAGGAGACCGATTCCCTGCGCTTCGCCGACCCGCGGGTGCAGGCGCAGCTCGAACTCGGCGCTGGCCGCCGTCGCCGGGGCCGCGGGCAAGGAGCGGCGGCGCCTGACCATCCGCACCACCGCGCCGCAGACGGACGCGGGCGCGGAGCGCACCGTGCGCGTCGCCTATGTGGTCGCCGCCCCGCTGTGGAAGGCAACCTACCGCCTGACCCTGCCCGAATCGGCGCCCGGATCGGCGAAGGGGGCCGAGGGCGGCACCGGCGATCTGCAGGGCTGGGCCGTGCTGGAGAATCTCAGTGGCGACGACTGGAAGGGGGTGGAGCTGTCGGTGGCGTCGGGCAACCCGGTGACCTTCCGACAGGCGCTCTACTCGGCTTACTTCGTGAACCGGCCGGAGGTGCCGGTGGAGGTTCTGGGCCGCGTCCTTCCGCCGCCCGACGAGGGGGCTGTGGCCGCCGACGTGATGGCGAAGGCGCAGGATTCGGCCATCCGCTCGCGCGCCGCCACCGAGTCCGGCGCCCCGACCGCCATGGCCGCCCCGCCCCCGCCCGCTCCGGTGATGAACGCGCCCTACGCCGGGGCGATGCCGCAGCGCGCGGCGGAGACCACCCCCGCCGAGAGCACGGAGGCGACGGCCCAGGTGCTGTTCCGCTACCCGCAGCCGGTGACCTTGGCCAACGGCGGCACGATGATGATGCCGATCACCGCCCGCGCCATCCCGGCGGAGCGGCTGTCGCTCTACCAGCCCAACACCCAGCCGCGCCACCCGCTGGCCGCGCTGCGCCTCAGCAACGGCGATTCGGGCGAGACCGGCCTGCCGCCGGGCGTGCTGACGCTCTATGAGCGGATCGGCGGAGCCGCCGCCTATGTGGGCGACGCGCGGTTGGCCACCCTTCCGGCGGGCGAAAGCCGGATCCTCAGCTTCGCGGTGGATCAGGCGGTGACGGTGGACCGCTCCGAGCAGCCGAGCCGCACCCTGTCCCGCGCCACCCTGGCCGACGGGGTGCTGCAGCTGACCGTGACCGACCGCCAGACCACCACCTACCGGATCGCCGGCGCGGCGGGCGAGGACCGCACCGTCATCGTCGAGCACCCGCGGCGTTCCGGCTGGGAGCTGGTGCCGCCTTCGGGTGGGGCCACCGGCGGGGCCGCTCCCGACCTGACGGCCGACGCCTACCGCCTGCCCGTGGCAGTGCCCGCCGGCCAGACGGTGACCCTGGCGGTCGCTCTGGAGCGCCCGCGGATCGAGCGCTTCGGCATCTCGGAAATGTCGCCGGAGCAGGTGCGGGCCTACGCCTCCTCCACGGAGCTGCCGGCCGCGGCGCGCGAGGCCCTGGCAAAGGTCGCGACGCTGCGCGGCGCCGTCGCCGACAAGGAGCGCCGCGTCGGCGAGTTGGAGCGCGAACAGGCTGAGATCGGCAAGGAGCAGGAGCGGCTGCGCCAGAACCTCGCCACGCTGCCGCGCGACAGCGACCTGTTCAAGCGGACCATCGCCAAGATGGGCGAGCAGGAAACCCGCCTGGACGGTCTGTCCCGCGAGCTGTCCACCGCCCGCAAGGAGGCCGACACCGCCCGCAACACGCTGCGCGATCAGGTGCGCGGCATGACCTTCTGAGCGTAAAGGCGGAGCGTCACCAGGGCAGCGGAGACACGCCGAACAGCGTCCGGTGCAGGTGCAGCAGACCGCCATAGACCAGCAGAGCCACCGCCGGGCGCCACCAGCCGATCTCCTTCCAGACGAGGCTTTGGCGCCCGGCCAGGATCGCCGCGAAGGGCAGGTTGGAGGTGCGCGCGGCGTAGCGGTCCCAATCGGCCCCCAACCGCCGCGCCAGCTTCGCGTCGATCAGGATGCTGCCGCCCAGCGCCAGCAGGGCGAGCGTGCCGAACAGGATCAGCGAGGCCAGATCGCCGTTCGGCACCATATGGGCGACCGCCCACAGCCCGACTCCCCACAGGAACGGGTTGCGCGTCACCCGCAGGATGCCGCGGACCGGCTCGCGGTCGCCGGTCAGCAGCCTCTCCTGCCCGACCGAGGTCGGGTTCGGGGTGGAGAGGCCGGCGACGAGCAGAAACAGGGCGACCGGCACCAGCAGGATCGGCACCCAGGCCAACCCGCCGGCGGGCGGCCACAGCGGCACATGGGGCGCCGCGTTGTAGGCCGCCACCAGCCACCAGAAGGCCAGCGCCGAGACCAGCGAATAGAGGCCGAGATAGGGCTTCTCGCCCAGCCGTCCGACCAGCGCCGCGCGCAGCGGCGTGCTGGAAATGCCAAAATGCGTCAGCAGCAGGAACAGCCCCGCGGCGGACAGATGGGCGATGGTCCCGGTCATCAGCGGTCTCCCGGTCGCGTCCTACACCCCTCGTAAAGCGCCCTCGTCAGGCGCCCTTGTCCAGCGTCGTGCCGCTGCAATAGGCCCAATCGTCGCCGTGCAGGCCGAAGAACAGGGCCACCGGTTGCTTGCCGGAGCGGTCGATGACCACGCGGAAGCGGTTGCCGGTGCAGGCACCCGCCGCCTGCTTCTGGTAAGGCAGCTTGACGCTCTTGGACTTCAGGCAGGAATCAGCGGCCTTGGGCGGGTTGGCCGACGCGTCGATGCGCTTGCCGTTCAGCACCATGTAATAGTTGGTAGCCTGCCCGCCCTTCACCTCGGCCTTCACCTCGATCTTGCCGAATCGGGACTTGTAGAGGCCGGCGTCGGTTTCGCCGTCCGGCGCTCCGGGAGCGATGGCGCGGAAGGACACGGCGCCGCAGGCCGGCGGCTCCTTCTTCTGAGCAAGGGCCGGCTGGGCAAGCGCAATGGTGGCGGCGCCCGCGATCAACGCGGCACCGAAAAGACGCGACAGCGGCATGCGAACCTCCTGGATCGGATGGAAGGGGATCGGATGGAAGGGGATCGGATGGAAGGGGATGGGCGGGTCAGGCGGTGGCTTGGCAGAACAGGGTCTGCTGCATGATGGCGCAGTCCTTCTCCACCCCGCCGTCGAGCATCGAAATCTCGACGCTGGTGACGGTCAGGGTGCGGCCCGGCTTCAACACGCGGGCGCGGGCGATCATCACCTCGCCCTTGGCCGGCGCCATCAGGTTGACCTTGAACTCCACCGCCAGGACCTCGCTGCCCGCCGGCATCAGCGTGTAGCCGGCGTAGCCCCCGGCGTTGTCGGCCAGCGTGCTGACCATGCCCGCGTGGAAAAAGCCGTGCTGCTGCGTCAGGTCGGTGCGGAACGGCAGGCGCATCTCGCAGAAGCCGGGCTCCAGCCGCGTCAGCTCGATCCCCAGCGTCTTGCAGATCGGCTGGCGCTCGAAGCCGGCGCGGCAGCGCGCCTCCCAGTCCGGATCGCGCGGTTCGAAGGTCTTGGGCACGTCTCGGGTCCCTCTGATCGTGTTCGGGGGGTTGAAATCGGACGGCCCCTACCCTGCGCCAGCCTTACGTTCCGATCAAGCCGAGCTGCGGGCTCGACGCCTCCGCGAAGGCGCGTTTCGGCATGCGCCCGGCCAGACGGGCCGCCCGCCCCGCCGCCACCGCGTCGCGCATCGCCGCCGCCATGCGCACCGGATCGCGCGCCTTCGACACTGCGGTGTTCAGCAGGACGGCGGCGCAGCCCAGCTCCATCGCCAGGGCGGCATCCGACGCCGTACCGATCCCGGCGTCTAGGACCACCGGCACCGGGCTGCGCGCGCAGATCGTCTCGATGGCGTGCGGGTTGCGGATGCCCAGCCCCGAGCCGATGAAGGCGCCCAGCGGCATCACCGCCGCAGCACCCAGGTCGGCGAGCTTGCGGCAGGTCACCGGATCGTCGTTGCAGTAGGGCAGAACGGTGAAACCGTCACCCACCAACTCCTCGGTCGCGCGCAGCAGTTCTTCCACATCGGGGTAGAGCAGTTCGCGGTCGCCGATGACCTCCAGCTTGATCCAGTCCACACCCAGCGCCTCGCGGGCGAGTTGCGCGGTCAGCACCGCCTCCTTGGCGGTCAGGCAGCCGGCGGTGTTGGGCAGCAGCCCCGCGCGGTCGCCGATGACGTCGACGAGGCTTTCCGAATAGCCGTCCAGGCTGATGCGGCGGATGGCCAGCGTGACCAGTTCGCTGCCGCTGGCCTCCAGCGCGTCGAGCATGACCTGCTGGTTCGGATAACCGGCGGTGCCGAGAAACAGGCGCGAGCGGAACTCGCGGCCCGCTATGGTGAGCGTGTCGTTCATGGGTGTTTCCTCGATGATTGATATCCCCTCTCCCGCCTCGGGAGAGGGGAGGGGCCCGCGCGAAGCGCGGGAAGGGTGAGGGTGCCGCCGAGGATCAGCGCCTTGATCCTTGCACGACCCTCACCCGCCCGCTGCGCGGGCACCCTCTCCCGGGACGGGAGAGGGATTGGGCGCCGCCTTTGCGGGAAAAACGATCAAGGGACGTGGCGGGCGAGAGGTTCAGCCGCCCTGCACGGGCCGGATGATCTCCAGGGCGTCGCCCGCGGACAGGGCCGTCTCATCCCAGCGGCGGGACGGCAGGACGGCGCCATTGAGAGCGACGGCGACCCCGCGAGTCCCCGCGGCGATACCGCGGTCGGCCAGCAGGGCGGCGACGGTCGGAACGTTCAGCTCCTCCTCCCGCCCGTTGACGCGGATGCGGGCGCTCATGCCGCGGCTCCCCTGGGCTGGGCGAAGCGGTCGAGCGCGAAGGGGAGGATCACCGGATCGCTTTCCCCGGTCAGGACCAGCCGCGCCACCGAATCCGCGGTGACCGGGGTCAGCAGGATGCCGTTGCGGTGGTGCCCGGTGGCGTAGACCAGCCCCTCCACCTCCGAGAGGCCGAGGATCGGGGCGTCGTCGCGGGTGCCGGGGCGGAAGCCGGCCCATGCCTCCTCGATGGGCAGTTCGGCGATGCCCGGCAGGGCGCGCCACGCCCCCTCCAGCAGGGCGAACTGGCCCCCGGCGGTCAGCCGGTCGTCGAACCCGCGCTCCTCCGTCGTGGCGCCGACCAGCAGCCGCCCGTCCAGCCGCGGGATCAGGTAGGTGCCGGGCGTCCACACCACATGGCGCAGCAGCGGCAACCGGGCGTCCATGCGCAGGCAGAGCATCTGGCCCTTCACCGGGCGCACCGGCGGCCGCACCGCCGGGGACAGCCCGTCGATCCAGCCCGACCACGCCCCGGCGGCCAGGACCACATGGTCGGCCTCGAACAGCCGGTCGCCGACCTGGACGCCAACGGCGCGACCACCACGGACCTCGATGCGGCCGATCTCTGCATACTCGTGCACCACGGCACCGGCCCGCAAAGCGGCGGCATGCAGGGCGGCGGCGACCTTGCGGTTGTCCACCTGATGGTCGCCGGCGCAGAACAGCGCACCGGCCACGCCCGGCTGGAGATAGGGCTCGCGCCGCCGCACCTCCGCCCCGCTCAGCCATTCCACCGGCAGGCCGAGCTTGGTCTGGAAGTCGTGCAGGAAGCGCACCTTGGCGGCGTCGTCGGCGTTCAGCGCGATGACCATCGTGCCTTCGTCGCGCAGGTCCACCGCCATGCCGGAGGCGGCCTCCAGCTCCGCCGCGAAGGCGGGCCACAGGTCCTGCGAGGCGCGGGTCAGCGGCAGAAGGCTCTCTTCGCCAGGTTCGGTCTCCACGCAGGCGGCGAGCATGCCGCCCGCGGCGTGGCTGGCGCCCCGGCCGGCAGCGCCACGGTCGAAGACCTCCACCCGGCAGCCGGCGGCGGCCAGCCTCCAGGCGATGGACAGGCCGATCACCCCGGCGCCGACCACGGCGACGGTGGGCCTTCCAGAAGCGGAAAGAGCGGAATCAGATAAGGGCGCGGATACCATGCGGCGGCTCCCTTCGCTGGCATTATCCAGACAGGTTCGATGGGTGTGATCTCAGCCGCGCGAGCGCATCCCGCACGGCACCCCAGCCAATGCCCGGATCATCCGGAAGAGAGCCGCCTTTGGCAAGCCCCTTTTCGTTGGTCACAACAACAAAAGCGACGCCAACCCCAGGAAGGACAGAAATCCGATGACGTCGGTCATGGTGGTCAGGAAGACCGAACTCGCCACCGCGGGATCGACGCCCAGCCGGTCCAGCCCGATGGGAATCAGCACCCCGCACAGCCCGGCGACGAACAGGTTGATGACCATGGCGCAGCCGATCACGAGGCCGATCATCGGCTCGAACCACGTCGCGGCGATGGCCCCCACCAGCGTGGCGAAAACGGCGCCGTTGAGCAGACCGACCAGAACCTCCTTGCCCACCACGCGGGGGGCGTTGGAGGACGAGAGCTCGCGCGTCGCCAGGGCGCGCACCGCCACGGTCAGGGTCTGGGTCCCGGCGTTGCCGCCCATCGAGGCGGTGATCGGCATCAGCACGGCCAGCGCCACGATCTGCTCGATGGTCGCCTCGAACAGCGAGATGACGCCCGCCGCCGCGAAGGCGGTGAACAGGTTCAGCCCCAGCCAGGAAATGCGCGAGCGCGAGGTTTCCAGAACCGAGCGGTAGATGGAGGTGTCGCCGACGCCGCCAAGCTTGCCGATGTCGTCCTCGGCCTCCTCGTCGATGATGTGGACCACGTCGTCGACGGTGATGACGCCGATCAGCCGCCCGCCGGCGTCCACCACCGGGGCGGAGACCAAGGCGTATTGGCGGAACAGGTTCGCCACCTCCTCCTGGTCCATGGTGGCGGGGATGGTGTCCACCTCCTCCGTCACCAGATCGGCGATGCGGACCGACCGCTTCTGGCGCAGCAGGCGCGACAGCGGCACCGCCCCGACCACCCGGTGCATCGGATCGACGACGAAGATGTCGTAGAAATCCTCCGGCAGCTCGTCGGTGGCGGCGCGGACATAGTCAATGGTCTTGCCGACCGTCCAGAACTGCGGCACCGCCACCAGATCGCGCTGCATCAGGCGGCCGGCGGTGTATTCGTCGTAGGTCAGGTTCTCCTGGACCAGCGCGCGGTCGGCGGCCGGCAGATTCTCCAGCACCTCGCGCCGGGTGTCCTCGTCCAGGTCCTCGATGACGTCGACGGCGTCGTCGGTGTCCAGCTCCGCGACGGCGGCGGCCAGTTCCTTCGGCTCGAACAGCTCGACGATCTCTTCGCGCAGATCGTGGTTGAGGTAGCTCAGCACCTCGCCGTCGAAGTCGGGGCGCAGGACGCCGATCAGCGCCTCGCGGTCGTCGTGGCCGAGCTGCTCGATCAGGTCGGCGATGTCGGCGGGATGAAGCGTGTCCAGCTCGGCCCGCAGCTCGTCGCGCCGCCCGGCGTGCAGCCGTTCGACGACCTCCTCGACAAACTCCGGCTCCACACCGTAGGCGCGCTCCTCCTCGCCGTCCTCGCGGGGCGGGTCGGGGCGTTCGGCCGGGTGCGGCACATCGTCCTGGATACGATCCGGTTCCTGGCGGTCGGTGTGCATGGCGGCACCCTCCCTTCACGATGGCAATGCGGCGTGACGGCATGGCCCTGCGATCGGCCGACCATGGCGCACCGGCGTTTGCGGGTTGGTGGGGAGCCCTCGCGGGTTCCCGCCGGGGCGACCACCGAATATAGGTGTGCCACCGTTTTGTCCAGCCCGGCGGACCGTTCCAAGCCCTCCGGCCCCGCGCGCAATTGCTTGCGCGGGCTTCACAATTCGTGCACCCATAATGGGCGCGGGGCTTTTCACCTCGCGCAGCCCGAGAAGAACCGACACCACCGGCCAGCGGATGTGACGATGGAGTACGCCTACACCGACATCGACGGTCAGGAGGGGATCATGCTGTCGGGGCGTTTCACCTACGACGACAGCCGCAAGTTCCACGACCTGCTGGCGGACTGGGACATCGGCGCGCGGCCCGACGTGCGGCTGGACCTGCGCTACATGACCTTTCTCGACTCCGCGGCGATCGGCATGCTGTTCGTCCTCGCCAACCGCTGCCGCGACGCCAAGGGGCTGGTGACGGTACACAACGCGCAGCCCTACATCGTGCAGACGATGCGGCGCGTGGCGCTCGACCAGTATGTGGAGTTCCGCTGAGGAACAACGGCCCGGAAAGAAATGGGCCGAAAACGAAAAAGCCCGCTGTGGTCCGATGGACCGGCGGGCTTTTCGTTTGTTTGCCAAATCCCCCGTTTCGGGGGGATGGTGCGGTCGAGAAGACTCGAACTTCCACGGCATCTCTGCCACAGCGACCTCAACGCTGCGCGTCTACCAATTCCGCCACGACCGCACAAGGCTGGTAGAACCGACGTCGGGATCACTCCCGTCATCGGGTGGAGCGGGGGAATAGCAGATCCCCGACAACCGATCAAGCGGCGTCTCGCGTTTTTGCCAAAGAAAGTTCATAACGTCGACATGACCGACCTCACCGCCCCCGTTCCGCCCGCTCCCGATGCCCGTGACGAAGCCGTTCCCACCCCGGTGCGGACGGTGGAATGGCGCATCAGCGACACGCCCGTCCCCTACCCCGACGCGCTGGCCGAGATGGAAGCGCGCGTCGAGGCCATCCGCGCCGGCACCGCGCCAGAGCTGGTCTGGCTGCTGGAGCACCCGCCCCTCTACACCGCCGGCACCAGCGCGCGGGAGGAGGATCTGCTGGAGCCGGGCCGCTTCCCCGTCTATCAGGCCGGGCGCGGCGGGCAGTTCACCTACCACGGGCCGGGGCAGCGCGTGGCCTATGTGATGCTGGACCTGAAGACGCGCGGCGCCGACATCCGCGCCTTCGTCCAGGATCTGGAGGAGTGGCTGATCCGCACGCTGGCCGCCTTCAACATCCGCGGCGAACGGCGGGAGGGTCGCGTCGGCATCTGGGTGGACAAGCAGCCGTACGGCGGCGCCCCCGGCCAGGAGGACAAGATCGCCGCCATCGGCGTGCGGGTGCGCCGCTGGGTCAGCTTCCACGGCGTCGCCCTGAACGTCGAACCGGACCTGTCCCACTTCGCCGGCATCGTCCCCTGCGGCATCAGCGAGCATGGCGTGACCTCCATCGTGGCGCTCGGCCATCTCGTCGCCATGGAGGATGTGGACGCCGCCCTGATCGCCAGCTTCGCGGAGGTCTTCGGCGGCGCCGCCGCAGAGGAGTGACCTCTACCGCTTCGGCTGCGCCCCGCTGGCCTGCGCGTCGTTGAGGACGCGCAGATCCTCGTTGGTGATCGACACGATGGTGCAGCCGGTGCTGTCGCCGTTGCGGAACAGATAGATCAGCTTGCGGTTCGCCTGCTTCTTCGGGTCGTGCAGGTTCAGGCCGTGGCCGAAGGCGACGCCCAGGACCTCGCCTTTGAAAATGGCGCGGTAGCGCATGGGCATTTGCTCCCGGAACTGGCGGGAGGCGCAGGACTTGCTCAGTTCCTTCTCGAAGGTTCCGGCGTGCCGCCAGTCCTGGGTGGAGCGGATCGTGACCCATTGCGGCGGCAGCGGGAACTGGACCACCGGCGGCGACAACGGCAGGTCGTAGCCGCCGGGCGGCACCGGCGGCATGTGCCCCGGCTCCGTCCGGTCGAGCGGCCCCTTGGCCCAGGCGGCTCCGGTCGCCAGCACGCTGAGGAGCAGGAGGCTCAGAGTGGCGCGGTGCAGAAGCGCAGATTTTGGCCTTTTGCCGCTCATCCCGATCCGCGTGCCCCCTCCCTAACCCTCCCCCGCCGCGCAGGGGAGGGGACTGCCGCCGCTCCGCGAATATCTCCCTCCCCTGCGCCGCGGGTGAGGGCCGGGGTGGGGGCAAGGCGATCCGACCCCTCATCCACACCCGACAGCCTATCCCCGCCGGACTAACAGAACGCTAACCATCCCCCGCCGTCACAGCGTCGGGCGTTGCTCGAACACGCCCGGACCGGGATCGCGGGCCGGCTCGACGGCGATGTCGCTGACGATGGCGGCGGAGGGGCCGCGACGGCAGGCCTCCAGCATCCGGTCCACGGCCTCCGCCGGGCCGGCGAACAGCGCCTCCACCGTGCCGTCGCCGCGGTTGCGCACCCAGCCGGCCAGCCCCAGCCGATTGGCCGTGTCCACGGTCCAGCCGCGGTACCACACCCCCTGCACCTTGCCATGAACGCGGGCCAGCACGGCCTTGCGGGTTTCCTCGTCCGCCATTCCCATCCCCGGTGTCGTTTCCATGAGGCGAAGGACAATAGGACAGGCTCCGGTTCCGGAAAACCCACCGCCGCCCTGCGCCCTCCCCTCCCCCAATGAACAGTGCCGCCAACCATTCGTCGGCGTATCATCCCTTGCATGGCGGGGCGCGGGATCTCCTGTGACCGCCGGGCCGCGACAGCGAAGGCCGCGACCGGGCACGGGCGGGCTCGCACCCCCTGAACGAACGGTTCGGGAGGAACGGACATGACCATCCGAAACCCTGCGGAATGGGGAGCGGCCCATTTCAAATCCTGGTCCCACGGCCTGGCCGAAGCGGGCCACGCCATCGCCCCGCCGGCGCGGGAACGGGCGGCGCTGGAGCCGACCGTGCGGCGCATCCGCGGCGACGACCTGCGCGACGCGCTGCGGAGGGGGCTCCATGATTTCATGGCCTGCCGGACCGACGTCCTGTTCATCGCCCTGATCTACCCGCTGGTTGGGCTGCTGCTGGCCGAGCTGCTGCTCGACGGGGACGCGCTGCACCTGCTGTTCCCGCTGGCCTCCGGCTTCGTGCTGATCGGCCCCTTCGCCGCGGTCGGCCTTTACGAGATGAGCCGCCGGCGCGAGCGGGGCGACCGCGTGTCCTGGGCGGACGCCTTCGCGGTGGCGCGCTCCCCGGCCTTCGGCGCGATCCTGGCGATGGGGGCGATCCTGACCGCGGTGTTCCTGCTGTGGCTGGTGGCGGCGCAGCTCATCTACATGGCGACCCTCGCCCCGCTGGCGCCGGAGGGCTGGAGCGCCTTCGCCCACGCTTTGTTCACCACCCGTGCCGGCTGGGCGATGATCGTGCTGGGAGTCGGGGTCGGCTTCCTGTTCGCCGTCCTGGCGCTGGCGATCAGCGTGGTCAGCTTCCCGCTCCTCATGGACCGCCGGGTCGGGGTGGCGACGGCCATCCGCACCTCCGTCCGCGCGACGCTGAAGAATCCGGAGCCCATGGCGCTCTGGGGCCTGATCGTGGCGGGAGGGCTGCTGCTCGGCTCGCTGCCCGCCTTCGTCGGGCTGGTGATCGTCATGCCGGTGCTCGGCCACGCCACGTGGCACCTCTACCGGCGCCTGATTCCGGAATGAGGCGGTTGGGCTAACCGCAGGCCGGCACCTGCAGGGCGGGAAGCCCGTTCCACAGGATGGCAACCAGCGATCCCGCGGCGGCGAGTCCGGTGAACAGGCGGATGAAACGGCGCGGGTCCTCGCTGGTCCGCCGGCCCGGCGCGGCGCCCCACAGCGCCGCCGCCAGCACGCCCGCGGCCAGCAGCAGGGCGACCGCCGTGGCGCCGAGGATCAGCACCACCGCGACGGGGTGGCCGTACAGTTCCACCCCGTCCCACTCGCGGGCGCAGATCAGCCCGTTGATGCCGTAGACCGCGGCGAAATGGACCGCCCAGATCAGGAAGGCCGACATCATTCCGGTGAAGGTCGCAGTGAACGCCGTCCTTTCCATGGTCCACCTCACACGGCCAGACGCGGAAACAGATGCACCAGCAGGAGGGACACGATCCCCTGCCCGCAGGTGTAGAGCCACACCAGCATCACATTGTCGAAGGTAACGCGGCGCCGCGCGTGCAGCCGCCCGGCGAAGGAGCGGGCCAGCGTGAAGCCGGTCATCAGGACCAGGATCACGACGTGGAAGACCTGCCAGGAGGCCAGCATGTAGACGATGGCGCCATAGGCGCTCTCCGACGCCACGAGGCCGCTGCCGATGCGGTTGTAGGGCTCGGCCACCGCGGCGGCCAGCATCAGCAGGAGACCGGCGAGCAGGGCGCCCCGCATCGCCCAGGAGCGGTTGAGGGACACGGCGCGGCTCGCCAGCAGCATCGCCCCCGCCGCCACGACCCACAGCCCCGCCTCGCCGAACAGCCACCCCAGCCCCGGCAGGGCGTCCGTGCCCACCGGCCAGACGTCCGGGCTGACCGTCCACAGGAAGACGTAGGTGAAGCACAGGCAGGCGAAGGCCGTCCCGTCCACCAGCAGCAGGACCGCCGTCCCCCACCAGGAATGGTTCTCCGACCCCTGGAGATAGACCGGCACCCGCCAGCCGCCGCCGACGTCCTGCGGCGGGTGATCGGCGCCCTTGTCCAGGCTCCACACCCACCAGAAGACCGAGGCGATGGCCAGCACCCCCGGCACCAGCGACACCCAGTAGAGCTGCACCGCCAGACAGATGAAATGGGCGGCGGTGAACAGCCCGGCGAGGAAGTGGCTCCAGTGCGGGCCGGGCATCGGCATCAGATACTGGGGACGGGCCTCGATCGGGCTGGTCACGATGGTCTCGCGCCGCCGGGTCGGGGCGCCGGGCAGGTAATGGGCACCCTCCTGCACCTCGCGCGACAGGTTGGGGTTGTCCCACAGCGGGTAGAGCGAGCGGACGTGCGGGATGCTGCGCGTCGCGTAATTGTCGTTCGGAATCCATTCCAGTGTTCCCGCCTTCCACGGATTCTCCGGCGCCGGGCGGCCCCGGCCGAAGGCGTCGCGCGCCATGTCGATCAGCACCAGCAGGACGCCGAAGGCCATCACGAAGGCCCCGACGGTCGAGACCATGTTCAGGACGTTCCAGCCGAGATCCCCCGGGTAGGTGTAGACGCGCCGCGGCATGCCCATCAGGCCGCTGACATGCATGGGGAAGAAGGCGACGTTGAAGCCGATGAACATCATCCAGAAGGCCCAGCGCCCCAGCCGCTCCGACAGCATGGTGCCCTTCATCGTCGGCCACCAGTGATACAGCCCGGCGAAGACCGGGAAGACCATGCCGCCGATCAGCACGTAATGCAGGTGCGCCACCACGAAGTAGCTGTCATGGGCCTGCCAGTCGAAGGGGATGACCGCCACCATCACGCCGGTCAGGCCGCCGGCCACGAAGATGAACAGGAAGCCCAGCAGGAACCACGTCGCCACCGTCCATTGCAGCCGCCCCTTGCCCAGCGTGGCGATCCAGGCGAAGACCTGGATTCCGGCGGGCACCGACACGGCCATGCTGGCGGCGGAGAAGAAGCTCAGGCTCAGCGGCGGGATGCCGGTGGCGAACATGTGGTGCACCCACAGGCCAAAGCTGAAGAAGCCCGTGCCGACCAGCGCCACCACCACCCAGTCGTGGCCGACCAGCGGCCGCTGCGCCAGCGCCGGCACCATCATCGACACCAGCCCCGCCGCCGGCAGGAAGATGATGTAGACCTCCGGATGCCCGAAGAACCAGAACAGGTGCTGCCAGAGCAGCGGGTCGCCGCCCCGCTCCGCGATGAAGAAGGGCCAGTCGAAGGCGCGCTCGATCTCCAGCAGCGCGGTCGCGATGATCACCGCCGGGAAGGCGAAGACGATCATCCCGGCCATGACCAGCATCGACCAGCAGTAGACCGGGATCTTGTCCAGCGTCATGCCGGGCGGGCGGGTGCGCAGGATGCCGACGATGATCTCGATGGCGCCAGCGATGGCCGAGATTTCGATGAAGCCGATGCCGAGCAGCCAGAAATCGGCGTTGATGCCGGGCGAGAACTTCATGCTGGTCAGCGGCGGGTACATGAACCAGCCGCCGTCCGGCGCCACCTCGAAGATCAGCGAGCAGAAGAAGGCCAGCCCGCCGAACAGATAGGCCCAGAAGGCGAAGGCCGACAGCCGCGGAAAAGGCAGGTCGCGCGCCGCCAGCATGGAGGGCAGCAGGAAGACGCCGATGGCCTCGACGATGGGCACGGCGAACAGGAACATCATGCCCGTGCCGTGCACGGTGAAGAACTGGTTGTAGAGGCTGTGCCCCAGCACGTCGTTCTCCGGCACGGCGAGCTGCGTCCGCATGACCAGCGCCAGCGTGCCCGAGATGACGAAGAACAGCAGCGCCGTGGCGATGTACATCACCCCGATGATGTTGTTGTTCACCTCCTTCAGCAGGCCGAGGCCGGAGGTCGGCTTCCAGGCGCGCTTCAGCGCCTCCAGCTCCTCCTTCGGGCGCGGCAGGCGGTTGGGCAGGGCGGCATCGTCGAGCGGCGGGGTCATTTCAGGCTCTCCAGCCAGACGGCGATGGCGTGCAGATCGTCGCCGTCCAGGATCGGGAAGGACGGCATGCGGTTCTCCGGCTTGATGTGCTGCGCCCCGGCGATCCAGCCGGCCAGGGCCTCCGGCGTGTTGGGCAGCGTCCCGGCGGCCAGCGCGCCGCGCCCGCCGACATGGGTCAGGTCCGGCCCGGCCGCCCCGTTGGCCGGCGTCCCGCGCACCGTGTGGCAGGACCCGCAGCCGGCGCGCAGGAAGGCGTCGCGCCCGGCGACACGCTGCGGCCCGTCGGGTTCGGCGGCGGGACGGCGCTCGGCGGCCAGCCACTTCTCGAAACGGTCGGGCGGTTCCACCACCACGTCGAAGGCCATCAGCGCGTGCTGGGCGCCGCAATACTCGGCGCACTGGCCGCGGTAGGTGCCGGGCCGCTCCCCGACCAGGATCAGCCGGTTCTCGTGACCGGGGATCATGTCCATCTTGCCGCCCAGGCTGGGCACCCAGAAGCTGTGGATGACGTCCGCCGCGGTCACCACCACCTCCACCGGCCGCCCGGCCGGGATGACGAGGCGGTTGGCGGTGCGCAGAACCTCACCCCCTTCCACCCTCACGTCGGGATAGCGGACCTCCCACCACCACATGTAACCGGTGACCTCGATGCGCAGCGGCTCCACCCCACCGGTGTCCGACAATTGCCGAGCCACGGCGAACTCGTAGACCTGGAGCGCGGTCAGCGTGACGATGGGAAAGACGAGGCCGCCGCCGATGATCCAGGCGCGGCTTCCGGGAAAGCGCTCCGGCCGGGCGATGACGGCGTACCCCGCCAGGGCCATGACGAAAAGGAAGATGAACCCGCCCCCGGCGACGAGAATCAGCGTCAGGTCGAGAATTGCCTCGGCGTTGCGTCCGGCGGGGTGGAGCGCGGATTGCGGCCCCCGTTCGCAGGCCGCCAGGAGCCCCATTCCGCCGGCCAGGGCCGCTCCCCGCCAACTCCGTCTGCGTCCCTCGCTGCGGCCAGACCTGCGGTCCATGCACCCCCCTCGCGGCGTTGGCCCGCGGCGGCGGGCGTCGTCGTTGCACGGCTAAACTCACGGCAAGGCCGCAGGTTCCGCCGGAACTTCGGTCGGCGGGGGAGCATTCATTCGGGGACGAACACCAACAACCGGCGGAGCGTCCCATCCATGCGCAGAGTTCTGACGATCATCGGGCTGGTTCTGGGCGCCCAAGCGGTGGGGGGCTTCCTGTTCGCCTGGTCGGGGCTCTACAGCATCGCCGCCAGCAAGGAACACTGGCCGCCGGTCCACTGGTTCTTCAGCATGGCGATGCGCAGCTCCATCGAGACGCACGCCGCTTTCGTGAGTGATCCGCCCGACCTGGACGACCCGGTGCTGATCCGGCGCGGCGCCGGCCATTACGAGGACGGCTGCGCCCCCTGCCACGGCGCGCCGGACGTCGGGCGCAACCCGATCTCGCGCCACATGCTGCCAGCCCCGCCCTTCCTGCCGGGCCATGCCGGGGACTGGACGGACAAGCAGCTCTACTGGATCACCTACAACGGCATCAAATACGCCGGCATGCCCGCCTGGCCGGCGCAGGCGCGCGACGACGAGCCCTGGGCGGTGGCCGCCTTCCTGCGCCGGCTCGACGGCATGAGCGCCGAGGAATACCGCCGTCTGGCCTTCGGGGAGACGCAGCCGGACGGCGACCGCTCGGCGCTGAGCGATCTGGCGATGCTGGACGGCTCCGCCCGCGAGGTGCTGGACAACTGCGCGCGCTGCCACGGCTATGACGGCGCCGGGGGCGGCCCCGGAGACAGCGCCGCCGCCTTCCCCCGCCTGTCGGGCCAGAACGCCGCGTATCTCTTCCACGCGCTGAAGGCCTACGCCGAGGGCGGGCGGCACAGCGGCATCATGCAGCCGGTGGCCGCCGGGCTGGACGAGCCGATCCTGCGCGGCCTCGCCGACCATTATGCGGGGCAGACGGCGCCCTACCCGCCCCCGCCCGCCGACGCCGATCCGGCCCTGCTGGAACTGGGCGCCCGGCTGGCCGAGTCCGGCGACCGCGACACCGGGGTGCCGGCCTGCTCCGGCTGCCACGGCGCGGACCGCGACCCGCGCTACCCCCGCCTCGACGGGCAGCATGCGAGCTACATCGCCGACCAGCTCCGCCTCTGGCAGAGGGACGCGCACGGCGACACGCCGCTGTCCCGGATCATGGGTGCCGCCGTGCGCAACCTGACGGACGAACAGATCCGCGCCCTGTCGCTGCACTACGCACAGAGCCGACCGCGGGAGACGGCGCGCGAAGACGGCCAGCGGTGAGGCCCGGCCATCATGGCAGCGGCGACTAATTAACAAGAATAAATAGCTATATGTGTATTTTCACAAAACCAATTCACTTTCTGCCTTGACCGAATGACCACTCACATTGTAGATAAAAAGCCGGACGCCCAAGGGGGGCGCCCCGCGGCAATTTGATCGCCAGCTTGCGCCGCGTCACCAAACGCTAAAGCGCCACGATACCGGTCGTGGAACTCTGAAAGGAGTGACCGGAATGACCATGATGACCAACCCCTCCCCATCCGATCGGACCGGCACCGTGACGGGCCTGTGTTGCCGAATGCGCAACGCCTCGTGTCGCCGCTGACCTCAGCGCGCCAAGCCGTCCCGTCCAGCATCCGATCCGTATGAAACCCGCGCGCCGCAGCGCCGCGGGCCGAGGGAGAACACCGTCATGAGCACGTCCAACGCCTACGCCATTGAGGTCCAGGGCCGGTCCGCCGGCATCGTCGTCGCCGGCCAGGGCGGCTTCACCTTCTTCGTGTCCGACTGGTCCTTCAAGGACCTGGACCGCAAGACCTTCCGCAACGTCGGACAGGCCGAGCGTGCCGCCAAACAGTTGGCGGCCCGGCGCTCCGGCGTGCGGCGGCGCTGATCGCGCGCCCACATTTCACACCGATCCCGCGCCCGATCCCAATATTCCACACCGCCGATAAAGGACCCGTTCCGTGAAAGCCTTTCTGACGTCCATTGTCACCGCCGCCCTTCTCACCGTTTCCACCGGCGCCGGCGCCGCGGCCCTGAAGCTCGGCGTGTCCGCCGGCCCCTATGGCGAGATCCTGGACTACACGGCGAAGATCGCCGCCAAGGAGGGCCTGAAGGCGGAGGTCATCGAGTTCACTGACTGGAACATGCCCAACGCCGCCCTCCAGTCCGGCGACATCGACGCCAACAACTTCCAGCACCAGCCCTTCCTCGACAATCAGATCAAGCAGCGCGGCTACGACATCGTGCCGGTCGCCAAGAGCATCGTCGTGCCCATGGGCATCTACGCGAAGAAGGTCCAGTCGCTGGCCGACCTGAAGGAGGGGGCCAGCGTCTCCATCCCCAACGACCCGACCAACGGCGCCCGCGCGCTGTTCCTGCTGGCCAAGGCCGGGGTGATCGGGCTGAAGGACGGGGCGGGCCTGAACACCTCCATCGCCGACATCGCGTCCAACCCGAAGAAGATCAAGCTGGTCGAGCTGGACGCCGCCCAGCTTCCGCGGTCGCTGGACGACGTGGACGCCTCGGTCATCACGCTGAACTACGCGGTCCTGGCGGGCCTGAGCCCGAAGACCGCCCTGGTTCTGGAGGACGACCAGTCGAAATGGCACCTCGTCTGGGCCGTCCGCAAGGACCGCGCGGAAGACCCGGCGATCAAGCGCTTCATCGAGCTGTACCGCTCCGCCGAGGTGCGCGACTTCATCAACACGCGCTTCAACGGCACCATCATCCCAACTTGGTGAGCGCCGCCGGTTGTCATAACCCTCTCCCCTCCGGGGAGAGGGTGGCCCGGAGGGCCGGTGAGGGGGTTGTGCTTTTGCCGGACGTGGCGCCACGCGCAACCCCCTCACCCTGCCCCTCTCCCCGGAGGGGAGAGGGAATTGCGAAAGTGATTCTTTTCAGGAAGCTCCGTCATGACCGGCCCGTTCAGCCGCACCGCCTCGATCTTCGACCGCGGTCTCGCCCCCGACCCCACGAACCACGTCCCGCTCAGCCCGCTCAGCTTCCTGAAACGCGCGGCGAAGGTCTATCCGGACAAGCCGGCCATCGTCCATGGCTGCCGGACCATCACCTACGCGCAGTTCCACGACCGGGTGCGGCGCTTCGCCGGGGCACTGCTGCGGGCCGGGGTGAGGCGCGGCGACACGGTGTCGGTGCTGGCGCCCAACGTCCCGGCGCTGCTGGAGGCCCATTACGCGGTGCCGCTGGCCGGCGCGGTCCTGAACGCGCTGAACACCCGGCTGGACGCCGCGGCCATCGCCTTCATCCTGGACCACAGCGAGACGAAGCTGCTGATCGTGGACCGCGAGCTGTCGCCGGTCGCCAAGGCGGCGCTCACCCGGACGGAGCGCCCCGTCACGCTGGTGGAGATCGCCGACGAGCAGGCGCCCGACACGCCGTCGCTGGGGGCCGTGGAGTATGAGGACTTCCTCGCCGCCGCCGACCCCGCCCCCTGGCGCGGGCCGGACGACGAGTGGCAGGCCATCGCGCTGAACTACACCAGCGGCACCACCGGCAATCCCAAGGGCGTCGTCTACCACCACCGCGGCGCTTATCTGAACGCGCTGGGCAACGCCTTTACCCTGAACGTCCGGCCGGAGAGCGTCTTCCTGTGGACGCTGCCGATGTTCCATTGCAACGGCTGGACCTACAGCTGGGCGGTCACCGCCGCGGGCGGCACCCATGTCTGCCTGCGCCGGGTGGAGCCGGCGGCGATCTTCGACGCCATCGCGGAGCTGGGCGTCACCCATCTGTGCGGCGCGCCGATCGTCCTGAACATGCTGATCCACGCCCCGGCACCGGTGCGGCGCCCCGCCCCCCGCCGGGTCATCGTGGGCACCGGCGGCGCCGCCCCGCCCTCCGCGGTCCTGGCCGGCATGGCGGCGCTGGGCTTCGAGGTGGTGCACATGTACGGGCTGACCGAATGCTACGGCCCGGCCACCGTCTGCGCCCCGCAGGAGGGATGGGAGGATCTCGACGCCGACGGGCTGGCCCTGCAATTCGCGCGGCAAGGGGTGAACCACGTCGCGGTGGAGGACGCCACCGTGCTCGACCGCGAGACCGGCCGGCCGGTTCCCGCCGACGCCGAGACCATCGGCGAGATCGCGCTGCGCGGCAACACGGTGATGAAGGGCTATCTGAAGAACCCCGCGGCGACGAAGGAGGCGCTGAAGGACGGCTGGTTCCGCACCGGGGATCTGGGCGTGCTGCATCCCGACGGCTATATCGAGGTGAAGGACCGCAGCAAGGACATCATCATATCCGGCGGCGAGAACATCTCGTCCCTGGAGGTGGAGGAAGCGTTGTACCGGCATCCCGCCGTTCTGGAGGCCGCCGTGGTCGCCCGCCCCGACGACCGTTGGGGGGAGAGCCCCTGCGCCTTCGTGACGGTGAAGCCCGGCGCGGCGCGCCCCTCTGAGTCCGACATAATTCAATGGTGCCGGGACCGCATTGCGCACTACAAGGTGCCGCGCACCGTTGTGTTCAGCGATCTGCCGAAGACATCGACCGGTAAAATCCAGAAGACCGTCCTGCGCGACGCGGCCCGCGATCTGGGCGCGCGTCGGGAGGCCAAGAGCGTATGATAACCTTCGAACAGCTTCAGAAAACCTACCCGTCCCGCGGCACCGGCCAGCCGGTCCAGGCGCTCGCCGACATCGACCTGACCATCGGGCGCGGCGAGATCTACGGCATCATCGGCCGGTCGGGCGCCGGCAAATCCACGCTGCTGCGCACCGTGAACCTGCTGGAGAAGCCGACCTCGGGCCGCGTGCTGGTCGACGGGGTGGACGTCACCGCCCTGTCGCCGCGCGATCTGCGCGAGGCGCGGCACAGCATCGGCATGATCTTCCAGCACTTCAACCTGCTGTCCTCGCGCACGGTGTTCGACAACGTCGCCCTGCCGCTGGAACTGGCCGGGG
The DNA here is from genome assembly GCF_058780535.1 of Azospirillum sp. UENF 211521. Classification (NCBI taxonomy): domain Bacteria; kingdom Pseudomonadati; phylum Pseudomonadota; class Alphaproteobacteria; order Rhodospirillales; family Azospirillaceae; genus Azospirillum; species Azospirillum sp. UENF 211521. Next base: position 1,586,820 of record NZ_JBSNCF010000001.1, on the reverse strand, counting down.
TGGCGAAGGCGCAGATCCGCGAGACGGTGGAGCCGCTGCTCGACCTCGTCGGCCTCACCGACAAGCGCGACCGCTACCCGGCGGAGCTGTCGGGCGGGCAGAAGCAGCGCGTCGGCATCGCCCGCGCGCTGGCCAGCAAGCCCAAGGTGCTGCTGTCGGACGAGGCGACCTCCGCCCTCGATCCGGAGACGACGACCCAGATCCTCCACCTGCTGGCCGACATCAACAAGCGGCTGGGGCTGACCATCGTCCTGATCACCCACGAGATCGCCGTCATCAAGGAGATCTGCCACAAGGTGGCGGTGATGGAGAACGGGCGGATCATCGAGCAGGGGCCGGTCTTCGACATCTTCGCGCACCCCAAGCACGAGACGACGAAGACCTTCGTCGATCCGGTCATCAACCGCGGCATCCCGGACAGTCTGCGCGCCCGCCTGTCGCCGACGCCGGTGCCGGGGTCGAACATGGTGCTGCGCATCACCTTCACCGGCGAACGCGCGACCTCCCCGGTGATCAGCGCGATCAGCCGCAAGCTGAACCTGGACCTGAACATCTGGCACGGCCAGATCGACGAGATCCAGGGCGCGCCCTTCGGAACGCTGGTGGTGGAGGCCATCGGCAACCCGCAGTCCATCGAGGCGGCCATCAGCCTCCTGAACGTCAACAAGCTCGGTGTCGAGGTGCTCGGTCATGCTGTCCCCGGAAATCTACGCGCTGCTGTTTAAGGCGCTTCTCGACACGCTCTACATGGTGGCGGTGTCGGGCCTCCTGGGCACGGCGCTGGGCCTTCCGCTGGGCGTGCTCCTGGCCGTCACCGGCCGGGGGGAGCTGCTGCAGAATCTTGCCTTCAACCGGATCGCCGGCGTGCTGGTGAACATGACGCGCTCCACCCCCTTCATCATCCTGGTGGTGGCGATCATCCCCTTCACCCGCCTGATCGCCGGCACCTCCATCGGCACCGCCGCGGCCATTGTGCCGCTGACGGTCGCCGCCGTGCCCTTCATCGCCCGCATCGTCGAGGGCGCCGTGCGCGAGGTCGACCGCGGCCTGATCGAGGCGGCGCAATCCATGGGCGCCACGCCCTTCCAGATCATCCGCAAGGTCCTGCTGCCGGAGGCGATGCCCGCCATCGCGCTGGGCCTGACCCTGTCGGTGGTCAGCCTGATCGGCTATTCGGCCATGGTGGGTGCCGTGGGCGGCGGCGGCCTGGGCGACCTCGGCATCCGCTACGGCTACCAGCGCTTCCTGCCGGAGGTGATGCTGGCCGTGGTCGTCGTGCTGATCGTGCTGGTGCAGATCGTTCAATCGACGGGCGACTGGATCGCCCGCCGCGTCAACAAACGCAACCTGAAGTCCTGAGGAGTTGGAGATGGTCCGTACCCGTGTGCTCGGCGCGGCCTTTGGTCTGGTGGCCGGCATCGCGACCCTGGCGACCGCCGTCGGCGCGTCGGCCGAAGCCCTGAAGATCGGCGTCACCCCCGGCCCGCACGGCCAGATCTTCGAGAAGGTCAAGCCGCTGGCCGCCAAGGAGGGCCTCGACCTGACGGTTCTGGAGTTCTCCGACTACGTCATCCCGAACCAGGCGCTGGCCCAGGGCGACCTGAACGCCAACTCCTTCCAGCACCAGCCCTACCTGGACAACCAGGTGAAGGACCGCGGCTATGAGCTGGTCAGCGTCGCCAAGACGGTGATCTTCCCGATGGGCGTCTACTCGAAGAAGGTGAAGAGCCTGGACGAGCTGCCCGACGGCGCCAAGGTCTCCATCCCCAACGACCCGACCAACGGTGGCCGCGCCCTGCTGCTGCTCCAGGCCAAGGGGCTGCTGAAGGTGAAGGAGAGCGCCGGCCTGAAGGCGTCGCCGCTCGACATTTCCGACAACCCGAAGAAGCTGCAGATCCTGGAGCTGGACGCCGCCCAGCTTCCGCGCTCGCTGGACGACGTGACCGTGGCGGTCATCAACACCAACTTCGCCATGGAATCCGGCCTGGACCCTAACAAGGACGCCATCGCCCGCGAGGCCAGCGAGAGCCCCTACGCCAACGTCATCGCCGTCCGCAAGGCCGACCAGGACAAGCCGTGGGTCGCCACGCTGGTCAAGGTGTACCAGAGCGACGAGGTGAAGCAGTTCATCCTCGACCGCTTCAAGGGCGCGGTGGTCCCGGCCTGGTAACCGCCGGGTAGGACAGCCCTTCCAACGTCCTGGAGAAGCCCTGGTCCGGTCAACGGACCGGGGCTTTTCCGTTTTGGCGTGCTCCTCATCGCGCTCAAGCGCTCCGCCTGCGGCAAAAACGCCCGCTTTGGTCATGGGCTCCGGTTCCCCCTTTCGCCCTCATAACTGATATATTAATATATCCAATATCCTTCCGGCATCCTCCGGTCCAAGGGGCACCCACGCCATGACGCCTTATGCCGACCTCCGGCGCGAGGATTTCCGCGCCACCATCGACGGCACGCCGACCGACCTGTTCACCCTGCGCAACCGCCGGGGCATGGCCGTGCGCATCACCAATTACGGCTGCAAGATCGTCCAGATCCTGGCGCCCGACCGCGACGGCGCCCTCGGCGACGTGGTGCAGGGCTACGAGACGCTGGAGCAGACGATGGCCGGCCAGCCCTCCATGGGCTCCTTCATCGGGCGCTATTGCGGGCGCATCGGCGGCGGACGCTTCACGCTGGGCGGGGTGGAGCACCGCACCGCCGTCAACGCGCCGCCCAACACGCTGCACGGCGGCCAGCGCGGCTCGCGCTTCCGCACCTTCGCCGCCCGGCAACTGGACGAGACGAGCCTGGAGCTGACCCACGTCTTCCAGGACGGGGAGGAGGGCTTTCCCGGCACCCTGCCCGTCCGGCTGGTCTATGCGCTGGACGAGGACAACGCCCTGACCATCGCCTGGACCGCCGTGGCGGCGGACAAGGCGACCGTGGCGAACTTCACCGACCACAGCTTCTTCAACCTGTCGGGCGACGCCGGGTCCTCCATCCTCGACCATGTGGCGACGGTCAACGGCGGCCGCTATCTGGCGCTTGATGCCACCGCCGTCCCCACCGGGGAGCTGGTGGACGTGACCGGCACCCCACTCGACTTCCGCAGCCCCGCCGCCTTCGGCGCGCGGATCGGCGCCGACCATCCGATGCTGGCGCTCGGCAAGGGCTACGACCTGCATTACGCGGTGGACAAGCCGGAGGGCGCGCTGGGGCTGCACGCCCGCGTCCTCCATCCGGGCAGCGGACGGGTGCTGGAGGTCCTCTCCACCGAACCCGGCCTGCAGGTCTACACCGGCAATTTCCTCGATGGCCAGACGCCGCGCGACCTGGGCAAGGGCGGGACGCTCTACACCCGGCACAGCGCCTTCTGCCTGGAGCCGTCGCACTTCCCCAACGCCGTCAACATCCCGTCCTTCCCCTCCACCGCGCTGGCCCCCGGCCAATGGTACGCGGGCCGCATCGTCTACCGCTTCGGCATCGCCTGAACGCCCCGCCAGCGCCTTCCGATTTTCAAAGGACCCTCCGTCATGCCTCTTCTCTCCCGTGACCCGCTCGCCGCCGGCGCCTTCGATGTGGCGCACACGGCGGGCGCCCCGCGGCTGCCCGTCACCGTCCTTCAGATCGGCGACGGCAACTTCCTGCGCGGCTTCGTCGATTGGATGGTGGACGTCGCCAACGGCGCCGGGCTGATGAGCGCCGGGGTCGCCGTCGCCCAGCCGCTGGACCAGGGCGTCGCCGGCCCGCTGACCGCGCAGGAGGGGCTCTACACCGTCCTGCTGCGCGGCATCGAGCGGGGCGCGGCGGTCGAATCCCGCCGGGTGGTGAGCTGTGTGTCCGAGGCGCTGAACCCCTATGCGGAGTGGGACCGCATGCTGGCCCTCGCCACGTCCCCGGCGCTGCGCTTCCTGGTGTCCAACACGACGGAGGCCGGCATCGCCGACGTGGCGGAACCCTACACCCCCGGCGCCAGCCAGCAGAGCTTCCCGGCCAAGGTCGCGGCGCTGCTGCACGCCCGCTTCACCGCGCTGGGCGGCACGCCGGAGAGCGGCCTCGTCCTGCTGCCCTGCGAGCTGATCGAGGCCAACGGCGCCAAGCTGAAGCGGATCGTCCTGGCCCACGCCAAACGCTGGGGCCTGGAATCCGGCTTCACCACCTGGGTCGAGGCGCACAACCACTTCCTGAACACGCTGGTCGACCGCATCGTCCCCGGCTACCCGCGCGACGAGGCCGCGGCGCTCGCCGCCGCATGGGGCTATGAGGACCCGCTGGCCGTGGCCGGCGAGCCCTTCCACGTCTGGGTCATCGAAGGCCCGGCGGCCCTGGCCGAGGAGTTCCCGCTGCACAGGGCCGGGTTGAACGTGGTCTGGACCGACGACCTGCAGCCCTACCGCACGCGCAAGGTGCGCATCCTGAACGGCGCCCACACCGCCGGCGCGCTCGCCGCCTTCGTAGCGGGGGTGGACACGGTGAAGGGCATGATGGACGACGCCACCCTGTCCGCCTACCTGAACACGGTGATGTTCGGGGAAATCGTCCCCTTCGTGCCCCTGCCGGACCCCGAGCGCCAGGATTACGCCCGCACCATCATGGAGCGCTTCGGCAACCCCTACATCCGGCACGAGCTGATCGCGATTTCGCTGAACTCGGTGTCGAAGTGGCAGGTGCGCGTGCTGCCCAGCCTGAAGGACTACGCCGCCGCCCATGGCGAGGCGCCGGACGGCCTGTCCTTCTCGCTGGCCGCCCTGCTGCGCTTCTACAAGGGCACGCGGACGGCGGACGGCGCCTGCACCGGCAACCGCGACGCCGGCCCCTACCCGATCCGCGACGACGCGGCGGTGCTGGCGGCGCTGTCCGGCGCCTGGGCCGCCCATGGCGGCGACCCGGCGGCGCTGGTGGACGCCGTGCTGTCCAACGCCGCGCTGTGGGGCGAGGACCTGACCCGCATCCCCGGTCTGGCCCACCGCACCGCCGTTCATCTGGCGGTGATCGAGGAGCGCGGCATGCGCGGCGCTTTGGAAGCGTTGGTGAGCTGATTTAACCCTCTCCCCTCCGCTCACGCGCAAACGAAGTTTGCGCTGACGCGACAGGCGGACCTTCGGTCCGCCGAAGGCGGGGAGAGGGTGGCCCGGAGGGCCGGTGAGGGGGATGCGCGTGGCGGTACGTCCGGCATGAGCGCAACCCCCTCACCCTTAACCCTCTCCCCAGGGGGAGAGGGGAACGTCCCATATCCACAACCGCTATATACCTTCGCGTACAACGGCCTGTTGACAGCGTCCCGCCAGCGCAGTATCCGAATCGATACAGCGTCGGGCGAGTCACCATTCCGCAACGAACCGAAGGAACCGTGCCCATGCGTTTGAAAGCCCTCGCCCTTGCCTTCGGGCTGCTGGCCCTCCAGACCGCCACCCAGACCGCTGCGGTCGCCGCCCAGGACCTCCATGCCTATGTCGGCGCCGGCCTCCGCCCGCCGGTCGAGGCGCTGATCGAGGACTTCCGCAAGGAGACCGGGATCACCGTGACGGCCGAGTATGGCGGGTCGGGCCAGCTTCTCGCCCGCTTCACCGAGACGAAGGCCGGCGACCTGTTCATCCCCGGCACGACCTTCTACACCGACAAGCTGAAGGAGCTGGACGCCGTCGCCGACCTGACGGTGCTGGTGGTGCACGGCCCCGTGCTGGCCGTGGCGCCGGGCAAGGCCGAGGCGATCCGCGGTTTCGCCGACCTCGCCAAGCCGGGCGTCCGCGTCGGGCTCGGCGACCCGCAGGCGATGGCGCTGGGCCGCACGGCGGAGGACATCCTGGACAAGTCCGGCCAGGGCGAGGCGATCCGCCGCAACGTCACCGTCCGCGCCGCGACCGTGAAGCAGCTCGCTCTCTATGTGCTGGACGGCAACGTCGACGCCGCCATCATCGGCGCGTCGGAGGCCGCGCAGAATCCCGGCAAGCTGTCCGTCCTCGCCATCCCGCCGGACTGGTACGAGGCCGAATACGCCCCCGTCGCCGTGCTGAAGACCAGCGCCGCGCCGGACGCCGCCAAGCGCTTCGCCGACTTCCTGGCCTCGGACGCCGGCCTCGCCACCTTCCAGCGCTTCGGCTTCCCGCCCGCCCCGAAGATGTGACGGATGGGCTTCACCGTCCTGCTGGCCCTGCCGCTCGCCATCGTCGCGCTGACGATCGCGGGCGTGTTGGGCGCCCTGCTCGCCCGCCTGCCCCTGGACGATCTATGGACCGCCCTGACCGCGGCGGAGACCCTGTTCGCGCTGCGGCTGTCGGCGCTGACCTCGGTCGCGGCGCTGGGGATCGCGCTGGCCCTCGGCCTGCCGGCGGCTTACCTGATGGCGCGGCGGCGCTTTCCGGGGAAGGTGCTGCTCGACACGCTGCTCGACGTGCCGCTGGTCATGCCGCCGCTGGTCGCCGGGCTGGGGCTGCTGTTCCTGCTCGGGCGCAACGGGCCGGTTCCCGCGCTGGGGATGGAGTTGCTGTTCTCCCCCGCGGGCGTGGTGCTGGCCCTGGCCTTCGTGTCCACCGCCGTGGTGGTGCGCACCGCAACGGCGGCCTTCCGGTCCGTCGCCCCCGGCTACGCCGTCGCGGCGCAGTCGCTGGGCGCCACCCCGTGGACCGTGTTCTGGCGGGTGGAGCTGCCGCTGGCCGCCCGGGGGGTCGCGGCGGGCGCCGTGCTGGCCTGGGCGCGGGCGCTGGGCGAGTTCGGCGCCACGCTGATGGTCGCCGGGGCCACGCGCCTGAAGACCGAGACGCTGCCCATGGCCGTCTTCCTCAACATCGCGACCGGGGAGACCGGCATCGCCGTGGCTTGCGCCATCCTGCTTCTGGCGACGGCTCTGCTGATGCTGGTGGCGATGCGGCTGCTCGGTGCGCAGCGGAACGACAGGGTCAGCCGCGGGTCCGCAGCCGGTTGCGGACCCGCTTGAGCGGCTGCTTCAGCTCCATGGCGTCGAGCAGTCCCACCGCCGCCTGCCGCAGCGACGCGGCGGCGCCCTTCATTGCCCGGACGGGAGAGGGCTCGGGACGACCGGGATCGGGTTGCCCGAAGTCCGGTTGGATGGCGTGCACCCGCTCCTTCAGCCGCTCCAGCCATTCCCCCTCGACCTCGTGCTGGCGGGCGTAGTCGAGGATGGAGCGGAGTTCCGCCGCCTGCGGCTCGTTGCGCACGGGAATGCCGGCGATGCGGCTCGGGTCCAGCGGCCCGTCGAAGCAGTCCGGGGCGAGCACACCGGCGGCGGCGAAGTTCATTCGGGTGCGCACGCACTTCTCGCAGACGCCGCAGTTCCGGAACTGCTGCGCCCCCTCCCAGCAGACGCGCAGGGAACCCACCGCCTCCGGGTAAGCGGCGACCGCCGCCGCCTTCTCCGTCCGGGAATAGGCGGCGCCGTCATGGACGATGGAAAAGCCGTCACCGGACAGCAGATGGTCGGCGATCGGCGTGGTGCCGTAGGGGATGACCAGCGCGTCGTACGGCTTGGTGCTCCCGATCAGCCCGAACTCGAACTCCGCTTCGTGGAGGTGCAGGCAGGCCGCCAGCTCCGCCGCGTGGGAGTCCTGCCAGTTCTGGAGATGCAGCTCCTTGCTGTTGGTGCGCACCACGCGCAGCTCCAGCCCGACCAGATCGCGGAAGGGCCGGGTGCGCTCGACCAGCCGCTCGAAATCCTCGGCCCGGTCCAGTTCCACGTCGAAACCATGCACCATCAGCAGGGCGCCAACGGTGTGGCGGCGCTCCGGCGGCAGGAGCAGCCGGTGGCGCAGGATGGTGAAGGTGCTGTCGAGCCCGCTGGAATAGGCGGCGATGGCCCGGCGCCCCGGCTTGGGCGCGTTGCGGTCGACGACCCTCTCCGGGATGATCTCGACGGTCCGGTAGCGGTCGGGACGCCAGCGTCGCCACACCCCCTGGAGCGCGTCGATGTTGTGCAGCGCCGTTCGGGTCAGCGGCCCGTGCACATGGACAGGAAGGCCCCGCTCCATGGCGTGAAACAGGACGGCCATCACCGTCCCGTCCATCGGCCGGTCCGCCGCGGTCCCGGCCGGCTCCTCGAATTCGTAGACGACGCGGTGCCGGCGGCGGGTGCCGTCCTCGGACAGCAGGACGGTGCGGCGGACCAGCCCGCCGCTCGCCGTTTCCTCGACCCCGATGTGCAGCCCCCCGTTGCCCGCCATGCCCGCCGACGCCCTCTTCAGCCCGTGTTCCGGGATGACAGACGGATACGGGGCGCAAACGTTCCCGGAGGTCTCAGCGTTTCCAATCGGCGAGCCAGCTGTCGATGTAGTTGGTCAGCTTGCCGTAGGAGTTGTCGCGCACCTGCACCGGCAACCCCATCATCAGGGCGAGCAGCATCCCGTGCAGGCGGTTGGTGACCACGGCGTTGGCCGCGCCGAAATGGGCCACGGCCTTGCGGACCAGCCGGTCGCGGATGGGGTACCAGCCGCGCAGCGGGTCGGCGGGCAGCGGCACCGCGTCGTCCAACCGGATCAGCCGGGCGGCCAGGGCAAAGCCGGCGAAGTCCTCCGGACCGCACAGGTCCTCCCAGTCGAAGACCGGCGAGTCCTGGCGCAGCCAGTGGCGCCCCGCGCATTCCTGGTCGCGCCGGGCCATGACGAGCAGGGTGGTGTCGTGGGCCGGGCGCACCGGCGTCAGCCGCGTCGGGTAGCGCGTCAGGTAATGGGCAAGGTCCGGCACCTGGATCGCCCGCTCCCCGAGAAAGGGCCGCACCAGATCGAGCGACGGCGCGTCGCGCGCCATGAAGACCAGATTGCGGTGGGCCGCCCAGCGCTTCATGTCGTGGCGCAGCCGGTCGCGGTCGCGGTAGTAGACGGTCTGCGGCAGCAGCACGACGCGGCTGGACGGGAAGCTCTCCAGCACCTTCTGCCGGAACGTCTCGTGATGGGGGTAGAGGTCGCCGAAATTGCCGCCGCCGTGCAGCAGGATCGCCGCCTGCCCGTCGCGCTGGCGGCGCAGCAGGCGCCGGGCGTTGCCCAGCGTCACCCGCTCGCGGATCTCCACGCCGCCGTCGGCGAACAGCGTCTCCGCCCCCTGGTTGATCAGCAGATCCCCGACGTTCAGATGGACCGGGATGTCCGCATAGACGGCCGGCCCGCTGCCCAGATGCGGAAGCACCAGATCCCGCACCCGCAGCGACAGCGCCTCCAGGGCCCCAAGGTCCGGGTCCAGCCAGAGGTCCGCCGCACCGGCGGCAGCTCCTCCACCACCAGACCCGGCGGCCGCGCGCCCCCCGGCACCGCCGTCATAACACCACGTATCCATGGCCAATGGCCGCCCCCGCAGAAGATTGGTCCCGGAACATTGGTTGCCGGCCCCGCAGATGGAAGAGAAGTGACACGCCCCGGTCCAATGTGAATGGGAGTGATGCGTGAAAGTTCGCTCCCAAAGGAATGCGCCTGAATTTGCCGGTTTCATCCATCCGAATCGACGCAGAGCTTTTGCGGTACCCGTTCCGGCGCGGTCGGGCCGCGCCGGAAACTTCGTGTTCATATGGTTTGTTCGCACACCAATTCGGTCATCATGCCCGTCGCCATGTGCAGAAGGTTGTGACAGTGCAGCGGCCAGCGTCCGGGATTGTCGGCGTCGAAGGCGATGGTGGCGGACCCGTTCATCGGCACCAGCACCGTGTCGCGCACCGCCCCGGCCAGCGCCGTCCCGTTGAGCGCGGTCACCTGGAAATGCTGGCCGTGCAGGTGCATCGGGTGGGCCATCGGGCTTTCGTTGACCATGGTGATGCTGACCCGCTGCCCCTTGCGGACGGTCAGCGGCCGGTGCTCGCCGAAGGGGCGGTCGTCGATGGTCCAGACATAGGGGGCCATGCCGCCGGTCAGCCGGATGGTGAAGGCCGCCCCCACCGGACGCTCCGACAGCGGGTCGAGCGCCGTCAGCCGCCGCTCCAGCGACAGGTCCACCGGCCCGGCCGCGGCGTCCGCAAGGCCGGCGGTCCTGCCCACCGCGGCGCCGGGGGTGGCGAGGACGATGCCGGTGCGCTGGCGCTCCCCTTCCCGCTGCGCCAGGATGGGGAAGGCGCCGCCTTCGGCGGGAAGCTGGACGAGGATGTCCAGCCGCTGGCCCATGACCATGCCGAAGCGCCGCCCGCTCACCGGCTGCACCGGGTTGCCGTCCGCCGCGACCACCGTTCCGTCGAGGGCGCCGAGGTCGATGTGGAAGGCCGTCGAGGTCGCCCCGTTGATCAGCCGCAGCCGGACCCGCCCGCCGCGCTCCACACTCACCACCTCCGGGTCGTCGAGCGTGCGGTCGTTGGCGAGGTAGGCGTCGTACTCCACGTCGTTGAGGTCCATGGCGGCCATGGTCATGCCGCCCATGCCCTTCATGTCTCCCATCCCCTTCATGTTCGAGTGGTCCATCATCGGCATGGCCCCGCCATGCCCGCTGCCATGGCCGCCGTGGCCGCTTCCATGCCCGCCGCCGTGATTCATGCCACCAGTCAGCCCGGCGAGCACCTCGGCGGGGTCCTTGAAGGTGAAATCGTGCAGCAGCACGGTGACCTCCTGCGCGTCCGCGCGCTGGTCGTCGGCGGTGCGGACGATCAACGGGGCCGCCATCAAAAGCTGCTCCTGAAGGCCGTGGTGCGAATGCATCCAGTGCGTGCCCGGCCGCGGCTCGAAATCGTAGCCCTGGCTGGCGCCGTCGCGGATCAGCGGGCGGTTCGCGTCGGCCACGCCGTCCTGGGCGTAGGGCGGGGTCATGCCGTGCCAGTGGATGACCGTGTCCTCCCCGGCCCGGTTCGCCAGATCGACCAGGAAACGCTGCCCCGGATCGAGGAACAGGCCGGAGGTGCCGTCCGGCTGGCGGATGCCGAAGACGGAGGCGGGTTTGCCCATCACCTCAAGAACGCGCCGCTCGACGGCGAGGCGGAGGGGCGCCGCGGCCCGTGCCTGCCGCGCGACGGCGGGAATCAGGGTGGAGAGGCCGCCCAGCGCGGCGGCCGAAGCCGCGGACGCCAGGAAACGGCGGCGGGTCTGAAGACTCGTCATGATGCGATGATCCGTTTTCGGGGAATGCCGGCCCAGGGCGCGCGAAGGCGCGGCTCGGGCATGAAGTCCGCTCAAACGGCCATGCGCGGTGGTCTGAGGGCGGGCGGCGGGCCGATTCCCTCCGGCAACAGGCCGGTCGGCCGGAAGCGCGCGGACGCGCGGAGCGGCGGCGCCGGAAAAACCGCTGTGGTGGCGATGCCCGACAGCATCATCGGGCAAGTCCCGCCACAAGACAGCCCTTTCCGGCCGGCGCAGGCCTCGTCCGCCGGGGGCGCATGGTCGGCATCGGCCACCCAGACCCCAACGGCCGGCGTCGGCGCCGAGGATGCGGCATGGCCTTGAGCATGGGGGCCAGCATGGGCGCCGGCATGAACGTGCGCCTGCGCGGCGGACGGCGCGAACAGCGCCAGCGCGGCGAGCAGGAGCAGCCCCGCCACCAGCCGCCCGATCGGCGCCATCCCGCCAAGGGGGCATCCACCCCGCGCCATCGCCGTTTCCCGTTGCTGCATCGGCATCACACCGCACAGTCTCCACCTTCCAGCGGCGGGAAGGTCAAGCGCTAATTCGCGCCCGCACGCCGCTCCAACGACCGGTCTGGACAGCCCGGACGCGCCGTGGTATCCCCAGTCCGAACAAAGTGAGTTAGTGCTCACTTATGCTATAAGGTTAATCATGGGACGGCTGGACAACTCGGCCCGGCGCGCGGCGATCATCGACGCGGCCCTTCCGCTGTTTGCGCGCAAGGGATTCGCCGCCACCACGACCAAGGAGATCGCGCAGGCCGCCGGTGTGTCGGAGGCTCTGATCTTCAAGCATTTCCCCAGCAAGGCCGCTCTCTACGAGGCGATCTTCCGCTCCTGCGTGGACGGCGACGAGGATCTCGCGAAGCTGCTGGCGATGCCGCCCAGCACCGAGACGCTCGCCGCCTACGTCCAGGCGATGGTGAGCTGCTATGTCAGCGAGCTGCCCAGCGACCGCGACACCATGCTCCCCCGCTACCGGCTCTATTTCATGAGCCTGCTGGAGGATGGTGAGTTCGCCCACATGGTGCGCCGCTGGATGTCGGAGCACATCGCGCCGCCCTTCGTGGCCTCGCTGCAGGCCGCACGCGACTCAGGCGACCTCATCCCCTCGGCCCCGGTGACGGAGAACGCCTTCTGGCTGGCCGAGATGCTGGGCTCCACCCTGGCGACCATTCACCTGCCGCCGACGCCGCTCGTCCCCTCCTTGGCCGAGCCGCGGCGCACCATCCGCGACGCGGTCGCCTTCATCCTGCGCGGCCTTGGCCTGCGGGAGGAAGCGGTCGCCCTTTACACGCCTTTATTGCATTGCACCCAATCAACAGAACCAGAACCGACCTGTTCGAGAGAGGCTGATCGTGACGAGTGATATCCACCATTCCGCTCACGCGCCAGAGCGGACCACCGCACGCCGTCCGGTCACCCGCGGGCGGCTGGCGTTCCGCATCATCATCATGGCCATCATCCTGGCCGTGCTGTTGGGCGGCCTGTACGCCTTCAACAACTTCCGGAACAAGGCCATCGCCGACTTCTTCGCCGGCAACAAGCCTCCGCCGACCCCCGTCTCGGTTGCCGAGGCGGCGGCGCAGTCCGTTCCCAAATACACCAGCGCCATCGGCACCCTGACCGCCAGCCGTCAGGTCACCGTGGCGCCGGAGGTGGTCGGGCGCGTGACCCAGATCTTCTTCGAATCGGGCGCCACCGTGAAGGCCGGCGCGCCGCTGGTGCAACTCAACGATGCCACCGAGCAGGCCGACGTGCTGGCCTTCCGCGCCCAGGCGAAGCTGGCCGAGAACAACCTGCAACGCGCCCGCAACCTGCTGCGCAACCAGGCCGGCCCGCAGGTCACCGTGGACCAGAACCAGGCCCAGCTCGACGAGGCCAACGCCAACATCAAGAAGACCGAGGCGCTGATCGCCCAGAAGCTGATCCGCGCCCCCTTCGACGGCGAGCTGGGCATCCGGCAGGTGAATGTCGGCGAGTATGTCAGCGCCGGCGGCCCCGTCGTCACGCTGACCGACCTGTCAAACCTGTTCGTCGACTTCACCCTGCCCGAGCAGGCGCTGAGCCAGATCCGCGTCGGCCAGCCGGTGCTGATCTCCGCCGACGCCGCCCCCGGCGCCAACTTCGACGCGGTGATCTCGACCATCGAGCCGCAGGTCAGCCCGGACACCCGCGCCATCAAGGTGCGCGCGACGCTGAAGAATCCGGAGCGCAAGCTGCTGCCCGGCATGTTCGCCAACATCCGTGTCGTCCAGCCGCCGGCCCAGAACCGCATCGTCATCCCGGAAACCGCGGTGGACTACACGGTCTACGGCGACAGCGTCTTCGTCGTCGCCGCCAAGAAGGACGCCGAGGGCAAGGACGGCCATGTCGCCAACCGCGTCCCGGTGAAGACGGGCGACCGCTTCGACGGCAAGGTGGAGATCCTCGACGGGGTGAAGCCCGGCGACCGGGTGGTGTCCTCCGGCCAGCTCAAGCTGAACAACGGCGCCGCCGTGGTGCCGACGGAAGCGAGCGCGCTGGTGCCGCCGCAGACCGTTCCGCGCAACTGAGGACCCGGCCATGTCATTCACCGACATCTTCATCCGACGGCCGGTCCTGGCGCTGGTGGTCAGCCTGCTGATCCTGCTGGTCGGCGTCCGGTCGCTGACGGATCTGCCGATCCGGCAGTATCCGGAGCTGCAAAACACCGTCATCACCATCACCACCTCCTACGCCGGCGCTTCTCCCGACCTGATGCAGGGCTTCATCACGACGCCCATCGAGCAGGCGGTGGCGACGGCGGAAGGCATCGACTACATCACCTCCTCCTCCACCCAGGGGGTGAGCCTCGTCACCGCCTACATCCGGCTGAACTTCAACCCCAACGTCGCGATGACCGACGTGATGTCGAAGGTGCAGCAGGTCAAATACCAGCTTCCGCGCGAGGCCAACGACCCCGTGATCCTGAAGTCCACGGGCGAGACGACCTCCATCCTCTACATGGGCTTCGCCAGCCCGGAGCTGTCCGGGGCGGCCATCTCCGACTATCTGACGCGCGTCGTGCAGCCGCTGCTGTCCACCGTGTCCGGCGTCGCCGAGGCGCAGATCCTGGGCGGGCAGACCTTCGCCATGCGCGTCTGGCTCGACCCCGACCGGATGGCCGCGCGCAACATCGCCGCCGCCGACGTGCGGGCGGCGATCCAGGCCAACAACTACCAGTCGGCCCCCGGGCAATCGAAGGGCGTCTTCGTCGTCTCCAACATCACCACCAACACCGGCCTGACCGACGTCGAGCAGTTCCGGCAGATGGTGGTGAAGTCCAAGGACGGCGCGCTGGTCCGCATGAAGGACATCGCCGAGATCGAGCTGGGCGCGCAAAGCTCCAACGCCAGCGTGTCGATGAACGGCCAGCAGGCGATCTTCATCGGCATCAACTCCACGCCGACCGGCAACCCGCTGACCATCGTGGAGGACATCCGCAAGCTGGTGCCGGAGCTTGAGCGCAACCTGCCGCCGTCGCTGAAGATGGAGATCGTCTACGACTCCACCCGCTTCATCCAGGCCTCGATCGACGAGGTGCAGAAGACGCTGCTGGAGGCGGTCGGCATCGTCATCGTGGTGATCTTCCTGTTCCTGGGCTCCTTCCGCTCGGTGCTGATCCCCATCGTGACCATCCCGCTGTCCATCGTGGGTGCCGCGACGATCATGCTGGCGATGGGCTTCAGCCTGAACCTGCTGACGCTGCTCGCCATGGTGCTGGCCATCGGCCTCGTGGTGGACGACGCCATCGTCGTGGTGGAGAACGTCCACCGCCACCTGGAGGAGGGAAAGTCGCCCGTCGAATCCGCGCTGATCGGCGCGCGGGAAATCATCGGGCCGATCATTTCCATGACCATCACGCTGGCCGCCGTGTACGCCCCCATCGGCTTCCTCGGCGGGCTGACCGGCGCGCTGTTCCGCGAGTTCGCCTTCACCTTGGCGGGATCGGTCATCATCTCCGGCGTGGTGGCGCTGACGCTGTCGCCGATGATGTGCTCGCTCCTGCTGACCCGCGACATGAACGAGGGCCGCTTCGCCCGCTTCGTCGACCGCACCTTCGACAAGCTGTCCGGCTGGTACGGGCGGCGTCTGGGCGGCGCGCTGGACTACCGGGCGGCGACCCTGCTGTTCGGCTTCGGCGTTCTGCTGAGCGTCGGCTTCCTCTTCGCCAACACCATGTCGGAGCTGGCGCCGGAGGAGGACCAGGGCATCCTGTTCGGCATCACCAAGGGGCCGCAGTACGCCAACCTCGATTACATGGACGCCTATGGGCGCGAGATGGACGAGGTGTTCGCCCAGTACCCGGAGACCGACACCCGCTTCGTGCTGAACGGCCTGCCGACCCTGACCCAGGGCTTCGCCGGCATGATCCTGAAGCCGTGGGACGAGCGCACCCGCAGCGCCAAGGAGCTGCAGCCGCTGGTCCAGGCCGACCTCGGCAAGGTGGCCGGCACGCAGGTGTTCCTGGTGTCGCCGCCGGCCCTGCCCGGCTCCACCGGCGGCCTGCCGGTGCAGATGGTCATCAACAGTCCCGGCGATTACCAGACCATCTTCAACGCCATGGAGCGGATCAAGGCCGCCGCCATGGAAAGCGGCATGTTCATCGTCACCGACAGCGACCTGCAGTTCAACAGCCCGGTCGTCCGGCTGCACGTCGACCGGTCGAAGGCGGCGGACCTCGGCCTGTCCATGCAGTCGATCGGTGACACGCTGGCGGTCCTGGTCGGCGGCAACTACGTCAACCGCTTCAACCTGAACGGCCGCTCCTACGAGGTCATCCCGCAGGTGCCGCGCGACAAGCGCCTGACGCCGGAGACGCTGACCCGCTACTACGTCACCGCGGGCAACGGCGCGCAGATCCCGCTGTCTACCGTCGTCTCGATCGAGATGGCGACGGAGCCGAACGCCCTGACCAAGTACAACCAGCTTCCCTCCGCGACCTTCTCCGCGGTGCCGATGCCGGGCGTGACGATGGGCCAGGCCGTGGAGTTCCTGGAGCGGCAGGCCCGCGAGGTCCTGCCCGCCGGCTTCGGCCACTCCTACCTGTCGGAATCGCGCCAGTACGTGACCGAGGGCAGCCAGCTCATGGTCACCTTCGTCTTCGCGCTGGTGGTCATCTATCTGGTGCTGGCCGCGCAGTTCGAATCGCTGCGTGACCCGCTGGTGATCCTGATCTCGGTGCCGATGTCGATCTGCGGCGCGCTGCTGCCGCTGTTCTTCGGCCTGTCCACCATGAACATCTACACCCAGGTGGGTCTGGTGACGCTGATCGGCCTGATCAGCAAGCACGGCATCCTGATGGTGGAGTTCGCCCGCGAGATGCAGATCAACGAGCGGGTGGACCGCCGCACCGCCATCGAGCACGCGGCCCGCGTCCGCCTGCGCCCGATCCTGATGACCACGGCGGCGATGGTGGTGGGCCTCCTGCCCCTGCTGACCGCCGCCGGCGCCGGAGCGGCCAGCCGCTTCTCCATCGGTCTGGTGATCGTGTCGGGCATGCTGATCGGCACGCTGTTCACGCTGTTCGTCCTGCCGGCGGTCTACACCGTGCTGGCGAAGGACCACTACGCGGCGTCGGTCTCCCGCCGCGCGCGGGAGATCGCGGCGGCCTCGCAGTAAGGCCCACCTTTTCCCGCTCGTCCCTGCATTTGACGTCCCCTCTCCCCTCCGGGGAGAGGGTTAGGGTGAGGGGGTTGCGCTTTTGCCGAACGCCACGTGCACCCCCCTCACCGGCCCTTCGGGCCACCCTCTCCCCAGGGGGAGAGGGTTAAGAAGGCCAAATGCGATACCCCCTCGCCCTTCCCAAGGCGAGGGGGTTTTTCTTTGCCGGTCAGGGAATCGCCGCGGCAACGGCGGCGGAGAGCGGCGTGGTCGGACGGCCGATCAGCGTAGACAGCTGACGCCCGTCGTCGAACAGCGCGCCCTTCGACGCGTCGGCGTCCCAGGAGGCGATACCCTTCGCAAAAGCTTCCGGAAGGCCGAAGCCGGCGAGGATGGCGGCGTAATCGGCCTCCGGCAGGTTCCGGTAAGGGATGTCCTTGCCGGACTGGCGGGAAATTTCGGCGGCGAGGTCGGTCAGCGTCACCGCCTCGTCGCCGGCCAGCTCGTAGGTCTTGCCCTCATGGCCGGTGCCGGTCAGCACCGCCACCGCCGCGTCGGCGTAGTCGGCGCGCGTGGCCGAGGAAATCCGCCCGTCGCCCGCGCTCCCGATGAAGGCGCCGCCGGCCAGCGCCGCGCCGACCGAACCGGTGTGGTTCTCCGTGTACCAGCCGTTGCGCAGGATGGTGAAGGGGATGCCCGACGCCGTGATGTCCGCCTCCGTCGCCCGGTGCTCCTCGGCAAGGCTCAGCGGCGAGCGGTCGGCGTGGAGCAGGCTGGTGTAGACGATCCGGCCGACGCCCGCCGCCTTCGCGGCGTTGACGACGTTGCGGTGCTGCGCCGCCCGCTGCCCGATCTCGTTCGACGAGATGAGCAGCAGCGTGTCGACTCCGGACAGCGCGCGGGCGAGCGTCTCGGGGTTGCCGTAATCGGCCTCGCGGGCTTCGACCCCGAGGTCGGCGGCCTTGGCGGGGGAGCGCACCAGGGCGACGATGCCGGAGGCCGGAAGCGTCTCCTTCAGGCGGGCGATGACGAGGCGGCCAAGCTGGCCGGTGGCACCGGTGACGGCGATGGTCATGGTCGGGTGTCCCGTTTGCGGTTGGGTGGTGACCACCTACCTAAGCCACTTGCTTACTTTTCGTAAGTACGTACATAAATGTAAGTGTGAAGATTCCTGGCGGGAGAAGGACGACCATGCCGGAGCCGGACAATGACTACATTCCGCTGCCGCTGTCGGAGCGGATGCAGCGCGGCGACCTGATGGCCGTGGCCTGCCCCTCGCGGGAGGTGCTGAAGCACGTCACCAGCCGCTGGGGGGTCCTGGTTCTGATCGCCCTGGAAAGCGGAACGCTCCGCTTCAGCGAACTCCGCCGCACCATCGGCGGGGTCAGCGAGCGGATGCTGGCCCAGACGCTGCAATGGCTGGAGGGCGACGGGCTGGTCAAGCGCACCGCCCACGACGTGGTGCCGCCCCATGTCGACTACAGCCTGACGCCGCTGGGGCGGGAGGCCGCCGAGAAGGTGCGCCTTCTCGCCGACTGGATCGAATTCAACCTGCCGCGCATCGCCGAGGGCTGGGCGAACCGGCAGAACGACGCTGCGGACTGACCCGTCCCACAAAAAGAGCCGCCGGACGCGAGGGGGTGCGTCCGGCGGTGTCGAGTGTTCGGGAGCTGGGCCTCAGCCGGCCACGGCGATCTCTTCAGGCTGCGCCGCCGTCAGCCCCAGCCGCTTCGCGATGCCCGCGCCGTAGGCGGGGTCCGCCGCGACGAAGTGCGCCAGCTGCCGCCGCTGGATGAAGAGCGGCGCCTCCCCCAGCGAGTTGGCGATGGTGTCCATCAGCCGCTCCTGCGCCTCCGCCCCGATCAGACGGAACAGCGCGCCGGCCTGGGCGTAGTCGTCGTTGCCCTCGCGGTGGTCGTAGCGGGCGGCGTCGCCAGCGATGCGAAGCGGCGGCTCGGCCACCGCGCGGTTCTGCACCGGCCCGCCGAAGCTGTTGGGCTCGTAGTTCGGGCTGCCACCGCCGTTGCCGTCGAAGCGCATGGCGCCGTCGCGCTGGTGGTTGCTGACCTCCGCGGCGTGCGGGCGGTTGACGGGCAGCGCCTGATGGTTGGCGCCCAGCCGGTAGCGGTGCGCGTCGGCGTAGGCGAACAGGCGCCCTTGCAGCATCTTGTCCGGACTGAAGGAAATGCCGGGCACCACGTTGGCCGGGCTGAAGGCGGCCTGCTCGACCTCGGCAAAGAAGTTCTCCGGATTGCGGTTCAGCACCAGCTCGCCGATCTCGACCAGCGGGTAATCGGCGTGCGGCCACACCTTGGTCACGTCGAAGGGGTTGAGGCGATAGGAGTTGGCCTCGACCTCCGGCATGATCTGCACCGACACGGTCCAGGCCGGGAAATCCCCGTCGCGGATGGCGGCGAACAGGTCGCGGGTGGCGTGGTCGGGATCGACGCCGGCCATGCGCACCGCCTGATCCGCCGTGAAGTTCTGGATGCCCTGGCGGGTCTTGAAGTGGACCTTGACCCAGAAGCGCTCGCCCGCCGCGTTGATCCACGAGAAGGTGTGGCTGGAGAAGCCGTCCATGTGGCGGTAGCCGCGCGGCGTGCCGCGGTCGCTGAACAGGATCGTCAACTGGTGCATCGTCTCCGGCGACAGCGAGAAGAAGTCCCAGACCGCGGTCGGGTCCTTCAGGTTGGTCGCCGGGTTGCGCTTCTGCGTGTGGATGAAATCCGGGAATTTCAGCGGGTCGCGGACGAAGAAGACCGGCGTGTTGTTGCCGACCAGATCGTAATTGCCGTCCTCGGTGTAAAACTTGACGGCGAAGCCGCGCGGGTCGCGCTCGGCGTCGGCGGAGCCCTTCTCGCCGCCGACGGTGGAGAAGCGCAGAAAGACCTCCGTCTCTTTGCCCACCTCCGACAGGAACCTCGCCGACGTGTAGGGCGTCACATCCTTCGTCACCCGGAAGACGCCGTAGGCGCCGGCCCCCTTGGCGTGGACCACCCGTTCCGGGATGCGTTCGCGGTTGAAGTGGGCCAGCTTCTCGATCAGGTGGAAATCCTGCATCAGCACCGGACCGCGCGGGCCGGCGGTCAACGAATTCTGGTTGTCGGCGACGGGGATGCCGGCTCCCGTTGTCAGGCCGGTGGTGGTCAGGGTGCTCATGGCTCAACTCCTTCTGGCGTTTCTTATGGTGGGCGTCTTGTCGGTCGCCGTGTCTGCTTTGCCCCCTGGTTATCCCGCCGCGTCGTTGATATATCCAAGACATCGTTTCAAATGCTTCGATAGCCAAAACCTATGAATATCGCCGGTCTCTCCCTTCGCGATCTGGAATATGTGGTGGCGGTGGCCGAACAGCGGCATTTCGGCAAGGCGGCGGAGCGCTGCTCGGTCAGCCAGCCGTCGCTGAGCGCGCAGATCCGCAAGCTCGAAGACCTTCTCGGCATCCCCCTGTTCGAGCGGACGAGCCGCCGCGTGCTGCCCACCCCGCAGGGGGAGGTGGTGATCCGCCAGGCCCGCGTCGTCCTGGAGGAGGCGCGCCGCCTGCTGGCGCTGGCCCGCGGAACGGCGGATGGCTTGCACGGCCCGCTCGCCATCGCGGCGATCCAGACGCTGGGACCGTACCTGTTCCCCCACGTCCTGCCCGCGATGCGCCGGCACCTGCCCGACGTCCAGCTCGTGCTGTCCGAGGGCCGCACAGACGGCCTGCTGGAGGAGTTGCGCGAGGGGCGGCTCGACGCGGTCCTGCTCGCCCTGCCCGTCGAAGCGGAAGGGCTGACCTGCGACGCCCTGTTCTTCGAGCCCTTCGTGCTGGCCCACCCCACCGGCCACCGGCTGGAAAGCCTGCCCTCCATTGCCTTGGCCGACCTCGACCCAGGCGAACTGGTGCTGCTGGAGGAAGGGCACTGCCTGCGCGATCAGGCGCTGGCCGCCTGCGGCGCCACCACGCGCGGCATGCGCCACGCCACCGGGCTGGAGACGTTGCGCCACATGGTCGCCAGCGGCACCGGCTACACGCTGATGCCGCGGCTCGCCACCGGCGACGGGGAGGCGGCGACGGTGGGCGGGCTGGTCGCCTACCGCGCCTTCCAGGACGACCCGCCCGGACGCATCATCGGGCTGGTCTGGCGGGCCAGCGACCCGCGCGCCGCCGGCTTCCGCGCGCTCGCCCGGAGCTTGCGCGACGCCACCCCGCCCGGCCTGCGCCGGATCGACGGCTCAGCCGATGCCTGACTCCGGCTCCGCCATGAAGGCGAGGTGGTGCAGGACGATCCCGCTGGTCGTGGCGACGTTCAAGGAATCGAAATCCGGCGCCATGGGGATGCGCACCGTCCGCGTCCGCGCCAGGACCGACGCCGGCAGGCCCGGCCCCTCCGACCCCAGAAGCAGCGCCGCGCGCTCCGGCCGGCGCAGGCCCGCCAGAAGTCACCGCGCCCGCCGGGCTCAGCGAGAGGACAGCAAAGCCATGCCGCTCCAGCAGGGCGACCGGGTCGGTTCCCGCCGGAATCCGCAAGAAGGGCACCCGCAGCGCCGCCCCGACCGACACGCGGATCGCCTTGCGGTAGAGCGGGTCGCAGCAGCCGGAATCGAGCAGCACCGCGTCCACACCGAAGGCCGCCGCGTTGCGGAAGATGCCGCCCACATTGTCGTGGTTGCCGATCCCGCACAGCACCAGCACGGTCGCCCGCGGTCCCAGCGCGGCCAGAAGCGCGTCCGGCTCGGGCATCGCCGCCGCCCGCCCCAGCCCCAGGATGCCACGGTGCAGGGGGAAGCCGGCGATGGCGTCCAGCACCTCCTGCCGGGCGCTGTAGACCGGCACCGCGGCGGGCAGCGCCTCCAGCATCGGCGCCAGCCCGGCGATCCGCTTGTCGGCGATCAGCAGCGACAGGGTTTCATGGCGCGAGGCGGTCAGCAGCGTCCGCAGCACCACCGCCCCCTCGGCGATGAAGCGCCCCTCCCGCCCCACGAGGTCGCGCTCCTTCACATCGCGGTAGGCGGCGATCCGCGGGTCGTCCGGGGCGTCGATGGGGATGATGGAGGGGGGAATGATGGTTGGCATGGGCGCCTGTGTAGCGCCCCTGCCGCCCCATCGGAAGTCCGGAAAGTGCGGGGCCGATGTGAAGGGGGCCACTTCCCCACCGGCCAAAGCCCGTTAGACAGGGCCGGCAACGCGGGGCGGCAGTCCCCGCCCGAACGGAGGAATCGTCCATGCCGACCCTGCCCGTCGTCCGCGCCTTCGGCGCAACCCTGCCGAAATCACTCGCCTCCGCCCTGCTGGGTACCTTCCGCAAACTGATGGAGCGCCGGACGCAAAGAGCCGCCACCCCCGACCGCCTCGACGACCGATTGCTGAGGGACATCGGCGTCAGCCGCAGCGACCTGATGGCCGCGGAGCGCCTGGGGAAACCGCCCCGGCGCCGCGGTGGCCGCTGAATCGGTGCTTACGATTTTCCCGCCGGAGTCACCCGCAGGATCTCGCCCCTATTCTCATCGGTCAGCAGATAGAGCGCCCCGTCCGGCCCCTGGCTGACCTGCCGGATGCGCTTGCCGAGATCGCGGAACATGCGCTCCTCGTGCTTGACCTTGCTGCCGTCGAGTTCGAGCCGGACGACCTCCTTGGTGGCCAGTCCACCGTTGAAGAGGCTGCCCTTCCAGCCCGGCACCGTGTCCGCCGTGTAGAAGGTCATGCCGGAGGAGCCGATGACCGGGGTCCACTGGTACACCGGTTCCTCCATGCCGGGCGCGCTCGACTTGCCCGTCCCGATCGGCGTCCCGTTGTAGTTCACGCCGTAGGAGACCACCGGCCAGCCGTAATTCTTCCCCGGCTCCGGCACATTGACCTCGTCACCGCCGCGCGGGCCGTGCTCGTTGATCCACAGCGCGCCGGTCATCGGGTTCAGCGCCGCGCCCTGGATGTTGCGGTGGCCGTAGGACCAGATTTCCGGCAACGCGCCGGATCGGTTCACGAAGGGGTTGTCGGCGGGCACGGAGCCGTCGCGGTTGATCCGCACCACCTTGCCCAGATGCGAGTCGAGGTCCTGGGCCTGCGTCCGGAACTGCTCCAGCGAACGCTCGCCCAGAGTCACGTACAGATGGCCCTGCCGGTCGAAGACCAGCCGGGAGCCGTAATGCATCCGGCTTTCCACCTTGGGCTTCTGCGAGAAGATCACCCGGACGTCGGTCAGGGCGGTCTCGTCGGCGTTCAACGCGCCGCGCGCCACGGCGGTGGAGTTGGTGCCGTCCTCCGTCCCCGGCTCGGAAAAGCTGAGATAGACGAGGCGGTTCTGCGCAAAGTCCGGGTCCAGCGCCACGTCGAGCAGGCCACCCTGCCCACGGTCGTCGACCTTCGGCACGCCCTTCACCGGGGCGGACACGCTGCCGTCCGGCGCCACGATGCGCAACCGGCCGTCCTTCTCGGTCACCAGCATCCGCCCATCGGGCAGGAAGGCCAGTCCCCAGGGATGGCTGAGGCCGCTGGCGACGGTTTTCACCGACACCATCGCTTTTTCGGTTTTGAACACCTTGTCCACGGCGCTCGCGTCGGTGACGCTCAGGCAAGCCGCAAGGGTGGTGGCGGTCATCAGGGCGGCGGTTCGGCCCATGCGCATTCCTCGTCCTCCCGCATCGTCGCTGTCGATGGGTAGGTGGGGGCGCCACCGCCACGAACAAGACGCCCGACGCCATGTCACCCCCATTACACCCCCGATCCTTCGATCGCTTGCCCGCCTGCCTCTCGCCCGCTCTGCGAAGACGCCGCCGATCAAACCCAGCGATGGAAAACAGTTCGGGTGGCTGCTGGCCGATGGGGTGGTGTGCGCTGCGATGGCGGTGGCCGCACCCGATACGCCCCTCGAAGCCGTGTTGATGTCGGCTTGGAAACAGGGGGGCCGGAAATGGGAAAAGCCAGCAACCCGTCGGGGTTGCTGGCTTCATGATGGTGGAGCCAAGGAGGATCGAACTCCTGACCTCTACAATGCCATTGTAGCGCTCTCCCAGCTGAGCTATGGCCCCACTATAGTCACAGACCAACACAAGAAGTGTTGGTGCGCTTGGAGGGACTCGAACCCCCACGGCCTTTCAGCCACTAGGACCTGAACCTAGCGCGTCTACCAATTCCGCCACAAGCGCAACGTCTACTCTTTGCATCCCGCGTCTCTTGGGGTGACGCGGGAGCGCTGATATAGCCGTGCCGATGGCGGGGCTCAAGCGAAATCGACATGGCCCCGTCACTTTTTTGCAAGACCGCGGGAGGGAGCGCCAAGCCCCCCGCCACTCCCCTACTCCGCCGCCCCGGCGTGGCGCATACGGCCGGCGTTGGCGGCACCAGCCTCGCCCCCCACCCCGGCCAGCATCTCCGCCGCGCCGCGGGCGATGTGCAGGGTGCGCTGCGGCAGCGGGAAGTCGATTCCCAGCTCGATGAAGCGCGCCTTCATGCGGCCGTTGAACTCCCGCCCGACGTTCCATTGCTGGATGGGCAGCGTCTTGATGCGCGCCTTGATGACCGCCGCGGACTCCTGGAAGGAATCGACGCCCAGCACCTCCAGCGGCTCCAGGATCAGCGGCGCGAAGCGCGGATCCTTGCGCAGTTCGTCACCGATGCCGTGCAACACGGAGACCACGCGGTCGGCGTTCTCGTGATAGGGGATCGCCACGTCGAACACGTAGTAGCTGAAGTCCTTCGTCATGTTCGACACGCTGGTGACCGCGCTGAAGGGGATGGTGTGGACCGTCCCGTCGAAGTCGCGCAGGCGGATGGTGCGGATGTTCATCCCCTCCACCAGACCGCCCTTGCCGCCGACATTGACGACGTCGCCCACCGAGATGGTGTCCTCGAACAGGATGAACAGGCCGGTGATGACGTCCTTGACCAGCGTCTGCGCGCCGAAGCCGACGGCGAGGCCGACCACGCCGGCACCGGCCAGCAGCGGCCCGATGTTCAGCCCCAACTCCGATAGGGTGATCAGCGTGACCAGCGTCAGCAGGACCACCAGCAGTGCGCTGCGCAGCAGTGGCAACAGCGTGCGCACCCGCGCGCTGCGCTGGATGGCCCGCCCGTTGCGGTCGGTCGTCGCCAGATGGCGCTCGATCAGGCCGTTGGTCACCTCCCACACGGCGAGCGCGATGGCGCCGACCAGCAGGAGGGACAGGCCCGACGCCACGATGCGCAGGCCGATGGCCGTCTGCAGCCAGCCCCAGACATCCAGCCCCCAGGCGCTCAGAACCACCAGCCCGCCCAGCACGGCCACCACCGCGTGCAGCAGCCGCGCGGTGGGGGCAACGTAGCGGCGCAGCCGCCCCGCCGCCCAGGCGGAGTGTCCGCGCCGGCGGTCCATGCGCTCCAGGATCGCCGCGGCGGCGCGGGTGATTCCCCGCCCGATCAGCCGCGCGATCCCGGCGATCACCAGGGTCACGGCCGTTGCCTGGACCACGAACAGCAGCCCGCCGCTGATCTCCAGCGCCCAGATGCCGAACAGGACGATGATGTAGAGGATGGCGATGGCGTGCCAGACGTCGGCCACGCGGCGGCCGGCGGCGCGCAGCATCCGGCCCGCCCCGGCGGCGCGCCGTCCGGGCGGAACCGGCGACACCACGTCGGACAGCGGCTGCGCCGCCGCGATCCCGCCGCGCAGGCGTGCGGCCACCGCCTCCCGGCTTTGCAGCACCAGCACCGCCAGCATGACGGCGACCAGCAGGCCGACCAGGGTCACCAGCGCGCTGTAGCTCTGCGTCGGCAGGCCGAGCCGCCGAGCCGCCTCGGCCAGGAACATGCCGTAGAGCGTGGTGATGGCGATGGTCCGGCACCAGCGCAGCAGCCGCAGGGCCGAACCGTCGCTCATAGGGATCAGCCGCAGGTTGGGCGAGGCCGGGGCGAGCAGCGCCCGGACCACCAGAAGGACGATCTGCACGAAGATGCTGGCGTTGAGGAAGGTGACGCCCAGCACCCGCACCACCGGGGGCGGGTCGAACAGCGCCAGCACGCCGAAGCCGGCGGCGGCGAAGGCCACGATGGGCGCCAGATCGAACAGCGACCGCACCAGCAGCAGCGGCACCTTGGCGAGGGTTGAAGGGATGGGCCGGGCCGCCAGCATGGCGCGCGGGCGCCGCAGCGTGCGGATGGCGATCAGCCGGGCGCCCTGCCCGACCACCACCACCAGCACCAGTTCGGCGACCAGCCAGCCCCAGGCGGCGCGCTGCGCCGGGTCGGAGACCTGCCGCTCCAGCCAATGCAGCCCCTGCGGCGCGTTCAACAGGGCGTCGCCGGCCAGCGCGGCCTCCTGCCCCAGCCCGTCGAGCCGGTTCGACAGCAGGGTGAGCAGGCGGGTGCCGATCCCCTCCGGTTCCGCCGGTGACACGGCGGCCTCCGCCTGCTCCAGGGCGCGGAGCTGGCCGAGCAGGGCGGCGCGGCGGTCCGGGTCCTCGAGCGTCTGGCGCAGGCGGGCGATCTCCTCCGGGTTGGCCGCCGCCTCGGCCTGGGCCGTCGGGGCCGGCGTCGGGATCTGCGCCGAGGCCGGGGTCGCGATCCCCCCAAGCGCGGCGGTCAGCAGGAGAAGGAGGGCGAGAAGGCCGCGCAGGGCGCGGAGGCGGGCGGCGGGAAGCCGTGGGGCACGGTCGTCGGAAGTCATCGTCCTCTGGCGGTTCCGTTTTCAGGGCGGTTCCGGTCTTCAGGGAAGACCTTTGGAGCGGTCCGGGTGACGGGTCCAACCCAGGCCAACAGCGCCGGGCACGATTTGTCTTGCAACGCAGCAACCGCGACATTTTGTCCGGAGGGCCGGCCGCACCGCCCTCCGCTCTTGCGCATCAATCTGATATACTAGTATATATCTCAACGAAGCCCGGAAGCGTCCGCGCCCTGCCGCTGCGGGCCGCCCGATCCGGCGCCCCTTTCCCACCGGCCCTGGCCGGCGCCGCCCCCGATCCCGTCCGGGGCCGCGAACACCAGCGGAGAACAGCATGTCCGTGAAGGTAGCGATCAACGGTTTTGGCCGCATCGGCCGTCTGGTTCTGCGGGCCATCTACGAGAGCGGCCGCAACGACGTGGAGGTCGTGGCGATCAACGACCTGGCCGACCTCAAGGCCAACGCCCACCTGCTGAAGTACGACAGCGTCCACGGCCGTTTCCCCGGCACCATTGAGACCCGCACCAACGAAGGCGGGGGCGGCGAGCTGATCGTCAACGGCCACTCGATCAAGGTCGTGCAGGAGCGTGACCCGGCCAAGCTGCCGTGGAAGGAACTGGGCATCCAGATCGCCATGGAATGCTCGGGCATCTTCACCAAGCGCGCCGACGCCGCCAAGCACCTGGAAGCGGGTGCCGAGAAGGTGCTGATCTCCGCCCCGGCCACCGACGAGGACATCACGGTGGTCTACGGCGTCAACCACGACCAGCTCAAGGCCGATCACCGCATCGTCTCGAACGCCTCGTGCACGACGAACTGCCTGGCCCCGGTGGCCTTCGTGCTGAACAACCTGATCGGCATCGAGAAGGGCTTCATGACGACGATCCACTCCTACACGGGGGATCAGCGCATCGTCGACACCAACCACAAGGACCTGCACCGCGCCCGCGCCGCGGCGCTGAACATGATCCCGACCTCGACCGGGGCGGCCAAGGCGGTGGGCAAGGTGCTGCCCGAGCTGAAGGGCAAGCTGGACGGCACCGCCATGCGCGTGCCCACCCCGAACGTCTCGGTGGTCGACTTCAAGTTCACCGCCAAGCGCGCCACCACGGTGGAGGAGATCACCAAGGCGATTTCCGAGGCCGCCAACGGCCCGCTCAAGGGCATCCTGGGCGCCTACACCGAGGATCTGGTCTCCACCGACTTCAACCACGACCCGCACAGCTCGATCTTCGCGCTGAACGAGACCAAGGTCATCGACGGCAACTTCGTCCGCATCATGACCTGGTACGACAACGAGTGGGGCTTCTCCAACCGCATGAGCGACACCGCCGTCGCCATGGCCAACGCGAAGTAACGTGACGGTTCCGGTTTTGCCCCCACCCCGGCCCTCCCCCGCTGACGCGGGAGAGGGTGCCTTCCGCGAAGCGGCGGCAGTCCCCTCCCCTGCGTTAGCGGGGGAGGGTTAGGGTGGGGGCAATGCGGCTCCCACCCCAAAAACTAAAATACCAGTTTTCAAAACCCATTTTTGAAAACGCCCTTTCAAGGAGCCGCGGCATGCCCCGGACCTCCGACCCGCCGACCGCGCGCATCGCCGCCCTGGAGCGCGACGCCGACGCCCTGCGGCGGGCCTTCCTGACCACGCCGGTCTTCGCCCTGGACGACCACGGCCTGCACGCGCGCTTCGAAGCGTTCGGCCGCACCGCCCTCGCCCTCTTCCGGGAAGCCGCCCGGCTGGACGGTAACGAACAGTCCGTCCAGCGCATCGAAGCCGCCTACCACCGCGTCCATGAAGCGTTGCAAGCCGTTGCCACGCTTGCACTTTCCAACACGGAGCCGGGTTTCCCGGCGCACGGGAACGGCACCGCCGAACCACCGCCGCAGGACGTGCGACAGAGTGTCATCCGACGGGGTACGCAGTTCTCCTGACTTGCCTCGCAGCGCTAATATACTAGTATCCACTCCATCGACGGCGCGATCCACGGACAGGCCCGACGGCCACCGGACCGGCGCCGCT
This sequence comes from Azospirillum sp. UENF 211521, assembly GCF_058780535.1. Taxonomy (NCBI): domain Bacteria; kingdom Pseudomonadati; phylum Pseudomonadota; class Alphaproteobacteria; order Rhodospirillales; family Azospirillaceae; genus Azospirillum; species Azospirillum sp. UENF 211521. Next base: position 1,558,553 of record NZ_JBSNCF010000001.1, on the reverse strand, counting down.
CCCGCAGGGGATGCGCGGCACGCTCCCCCTCCATGCGCCGCAACCGGCAGCCACCACCCCGGACTTTCCATCGACGGCCCAGTCGGACCGCCCCAGGAGTACCGACTATGAACATCAAATCCCGGATCGACCGCATCCCCGGCGGGATGATGATCCTTCCCCTGTTCCTCGGCGCCTGCCTGAACACCTTCGCGCCGAACACGGGCAAATTCTTCGGGTCCTTCACCAACGGCCTGATCACCGGAACCCTGCCGATCCTGTCCGTCTGGTTCTTCTGCATCGGCGCCAGCATCAGCCTGAAGGCCACCCCGCTGGTCCTGCGCAAGAGCGGCGTGCTCGTCACCGTGAAGATCCTCACCGCCGCCACCATGGGCATCATCGCCTCCTGGTTCATCCCGCACGAGGGCGTCAGTTCGGGCTTCTTCACCGGCCTGTCGGTGCTGGCGATCATCGCCGCCATGAACGACACCAACGGCGGCATGTACATGGCGCTGATGCAGCAGTACGGCACCAAGGAGGAATCCGGCGCCTTCTGCCTGATGTGCCTGGAATCCGGCCCCTTCATGACGATGGCGACGCTGGGTCTGGCCGGTCTGGCCGCCTTCCCCTGGCAGACCATGGTCGGCGCGCTGCTGCCCTTCCTGGTCGGCTTCGCACTCGGCAACCTCGACCAGGACTTCCGCAAGTTCTTCGGCCAAGCCGTGCCGGTGATGGTGCCCTTCTTCGCCTTCGCGCTCGGCAACAACCTGAACTTCGCGGTCATCCTGAACACCGGCCTGCTCGGCATCGTCCTCGGTCTCTCGGTCATCGCCATCACCGGCTTCACGCTGGTCGTCGCCGACATCCTGCTCGCCAAGGGCAACGGCACCGCCGGCATCGGCGCCGCCTCCACCGCCGGTGCGGCCGTGACCGTCCCGCCGATCATCGCCTCCATCGAGCCGAGCTTCGCGCCGAGCGCCCCGGCCGCCACCGCCCTGGTCGCCACCAGCGTCGTCGTCACCTCGCTGCTCACCCCGATCCTCACCGCCTGGTGGGCGCGCCGGTTCGGCGTCCTCTCCCCGCGCTATCTGGCCGCCCAGAAGGCCGCCCAGGAGAACACCCAAGCGCAGCCCCTGCCGGTCCAGCCCGCCCCCGCCGAGTGACGGCGCCCGGCTGAGCGCCGCCCCACCCCGGACGAAAGCCGGAGATTGCGGACCCCGTGATTTCCGGCTTGCGCCGCGGCACTGATATACTAATATTCTCCCTTAGGACCGGCCGAGCCGGCGTAACAGGTGCAGCCGCAACAGGTGCGACCATGGACATGCCGACCACCCCGACGCCCGACGCCAGCAGCGACCGTCCCGCCCCTCAGCGGAGCGCGGTGAAGCCCTCCCGCGGGCCGGCGCGCGGCGCCTCGACCATGGCGGCGATCCACCGGTCGCTGCGCGCCGAGATCGTGGAGATGCGCCGCAATCCGGGCGAACCCATCGTCGAGAAGCACATCGCCGAAGCCTTCGGCGTCAGCCGCACCCCGGTGCGCGAGGCGCTGCAACGGTTGGCCGACGAGGGGCTGATCGAGATCTTCCCGCAGGTCGGTACCTTCGTCGCCCGCATCCCGGTCAACGCCCTGCCCGAGGCCATCGTCATCCGCACCTCGCTGGAGGGCACCGCCGTCCGCTACGCGGCGCAGCGCGCCACCGGCAGCCAGATCGCCGGCCTGCGCGCCAACCTGCTGCTCCAGCAGGAGACGGTGGAGGACGGCGACCTCAACGCCTTCCACGAGGCCGACGAGCGGTTCCACGCCCTGATCGCCGAGATCGCCGGCTATCCCGGCCTGTGGAGCATGGCCCAGCAGGTGAAGGTGCAGGTCGACCGCTACCGCCGCCTGACCCTGCCGGAGCCGGGGCGCCTGACCAACGTGCTGGCCGAGCACGCGGCGATCGTGGACGCCATCGCCGACGCCGACCCAACGCTGGCCGCCGACCGCATGGCCGTCCACCTCGACGGCCTGCTGACCTCGATCCCCCAGGCCCAGGGGGCGAACCCGTTCTTCTTCACTGGTCCCTGATCTGGCCCCTGAATTGGCCCCCACCGGCCCCGAAAAACACACACGAGGATACCGCCATGAAGATCACCGTCCGCCACGCGTCACACCAGGATGACGTCCGCAACTACGACACCACCAAGCTGCGCGACCATTTCCTCGTCCCGTCCATCTTCGAGGCGGACGACATCGTCCTCACCTACAGCCACATCGACCGCTTCGTGGTCGGCGGCGCCATGCCGGTGTCCGGCCCGCTGAAGCTGGAATCGGCCAAGGCCATCGGCTCGGCCAACTTCCTCGACCGGCGTGAGCTGGGTGCCGTCAACGTCGGCGGTCCGGGGCGCATCACGGTGGACGGCGCGGTGTTCGAGCTGGCCCCGCGCGACTGCCTCTACATCACCATGGGCAGCCTGGATGTCCGTTTCGAGAGCCTGGACCCGGCCAACCCGGCGAAGTTCTACCTGAACAGCGCCCCGGCCCACGCCCGCTTCGAGACGATGAAGATCTCCATCGCGCAGGCCAAGGCCGTGCACATGGGCGACCCGGCCCAGTCGAACGAGCGCACCATCTACCAGATGATCCACCCGGACGTCTGCCGCACCGCGCAGCTCGTGCTCGGCATGACCGTGCTGAAGCCGAACAACATGTGGAACACGATGCCGTGCCACACGCACGACCGCCGCTGCGAGGTCTATTTCTACTTCGACCTGCCGGAGCCGGCCCGCGTCTTCCACTTCATGGGCGAGCCGACCGAGACCCGCCACGTCGTCGTCGCCAACGAGCAGGCGGTGATCTCGCCGAGCTGGTCGATCCATTCCGGCGTCGGCACGCGCAACTACACCTTCATCTGGGCCATGGCCGGCGACAACCAGGACTTCACCGACATGGACTTCATCCCCATGGAAGACCTGCGCTGATCCCCGGACGCCAAGAATAAGGAGCAGGACAATGGCTCAGGCACATCCCTTCGATCTCTCCGGCAAGGTCGCGCTGGTGACCGGCGCCCACACCGGCATCGGCCAGGGCATCGCCCTGGCGCTGGCCCAGGCCGGCGCCGACATCGCCGCCGTTGACGTCATTCCCCTCGACGAGACCAAGAGCCTCGTCGAGGCCACGGGCCGCCGCTTCCACGCCATGACCGCCGACCTGACCAGCATTGCCCCGGTGCAGGGCCTGGTTGAGGAGGCGGTGGGCACGCTCGGCGGGCTTGACATCCTCGTCAACAACGCCGGCATGATCCGCCGCGCCGACGCCGTCGACTTCACCGAGGCCGACTGGGACCTCGTGATGAACATCAACATCAAGACGGTCTTCTTCCTCTGCCAGGCCTTCGGCCGCTACGCCATCAGCCAGGGCCGCAAGGGCAAGATCATCAACATCGCCTCCATGCTGTCCTTCCAGGGCGGCATCCGCGTGCCCTCCTACACCGCCTCCAAGAGCGGCGTGGCCGGCATCACCCGCCTGCTCGCCAACGAATGGGCGGGCAAGGGCATCAACGTGAACGCCATCGCGCCGGGCTACGTCGCGACCAACAACACGGCGGCGATCCGCGCCGACGAGCAGCGCAGCGCGGAGATCCTGGGCCGCATCCCGGCGGGCCGCTGGAGCGTTCCCGCCGACATGGGCGGCCCGGCGGTGTTCCTGGCCTCCGACGCGTCGGACTACATCCACGGCACGATCCTGCCGGTGGACGGCGGCTGGCTGGCTCGCTGACCCACTGGCCCGCTCCGCTGACCCGCTGAGGCGAAGATTGCCGGTTCGGTGACGACGGCCGGGCGTCCGCAAGGGCGCCCGGCTTTTCTTTGCGGTCTTCCGAGAACGGTCCCCCTCGCCTCACCGCGGCGGCGCGATCACCGCGACGGCGCCCGGCCGCACGCGGAAGCGCGCCGGGGTGTGGGTGGTGATGTCGCCGTCGGTGTTGACCGGGCGGCGGTGGCGGGTGGTGATCTCCACCTCCTGCCCGTACCAGGCGTGGACGTTCTTCCAGTGGCCGTGCCGCCCGCGGCGGAAGTCCGGGTACAGCAGGGGCCACTCCCACCAGCCGCGCAGATCGATGCTGTAGACGTCGAGCTGCCCGTCGTCGGGGGCGGCGTTCTCCTGCACGGTCATGCCGCCGCCGTAATGGCGCCCGTTGCCGACGCCGATCTGCACCGATTTGACGCGGTGCCGCTCCCCGTTGATGCGGATCTCGGCGCGGAAGGGCGCCATGCGCCGGGCCACGCGGAAGGCCGCCACGGCGTAGCCGAACACGCCCCAGCGCCGCTTCATCTCGCGCGTCAGCTCGCGGGCCAGCTCGACGCTGAGCCCGATGCTGGCAACGTTGAAGAAGGCCACGCCGTTCACCTCGCCCAGGTCGATCCGGCGCACCGGACCGGTGACGGCCAGTCGCGCCGCCTCCCGCACATCCAGCGGGATGCCCAGCGTGCGCGCCAGATCGTTGGCCGTGCCCATCGGCAGGATGGCCAGTGGCAGGCCGGTGTCGGCCAGCGCCGGGGCGGCGGCGTTCAGCGTGCCGTCGCCGCCCCCGATGACGACCATGTCCACCGAGTCGGCGTGGTCGCGGATCGCCCCGGCGATGTCCTCCCGCTCGCGGCACTCGGCGCGGATCAGGGCGACGCCCGCCTTCGCGGCCTCCTCCCGGATGTCGTCGAGCGCGCGCTGCCCCTGGCGGGCCTTCCCGTTGACGATCAGCAGCGCGCGGCGCCGGTCGGCGCTCAGCGGCGGCCTCCCACCTCGTCCAGATGCTCCAGCAGACTGGCCGGGTCCTCATAGACGCGGAAGGCGCCGGCCCGCTCCAGCTCGTCCTGCCCGTAGCCGCCGGACAGCAGCCCGATGCTGAGCGCGCGGGCGCGCCGCGCGGCCAGGATGTCCCACACGCTGTCGCCGACCACGATGGCCGTTTCGATGGGCACACCAAGCCGCTCCGCCGCAGCCAGGAACAGGTCGGGGTCGGGCTTGGCGTATTTCACCTGATCGCGCGTCACCACGGGCACCCGGTCCGGGTCGACGCCCAGAGCCTCCAGCCCGGAGCGCGCCGTCTCGATCCGCCCGCTGGTCGCGATGGCCCAGGGGATGCCCGCCGCCGTCAGGTGGGACAGCAGCTCCTGCGCGCCGGGCAGCGGGCGGACGCGCCCGGCCAGCCCGCGGAACGCCTCGGCGTGGCGGCGGCGCAGCCGCTCCAGAAGCTCAGGGCTGATGGCGAGCCCGGTCTCGCGCAGCAGCATGTTGGCGAACAGGCCGCCGCTCATGCCGATCTTGCGGTGGATGCGCCAGACCGACAGCTCGATCCCTTCATGGTCCAGCGCCTCCTGCCAGGCCAGAACGTGCTGGTAGACGCTGTCAATCAGCGTGCCGTCGAGGTCGAACAGGAAAGCCGTGTTGATGCGGTCCATGGCGTGAGTCCCCAAGGCTGAATCCCGCTCCGGCGGAGCCGGCCCCAGTGAGTTGGTGGCAGCCCCGCTGCGCCGCAACGTCCCCCCGGTGGCAATTCTGCGCTCCCGCCGGGACCAGGGCGTTGCGGAACTTCGGAGCCGCTTCCGCGTCAAGCTCATGCTGCCCGAGCGGCAGCGCGGCGCAACGGCGGGGAGCGGATGGCCTTGGCACAGCGTGAGGACGCGGACGGGAATCGGCGCTGGTCCATCGACCGGATGACGCTTGGCCTTTGGCTGCTCGGCCTGCTGGCCGCCCTGGCCGTCCTGTGGGGCCTTGGCGCCGCCTCTCCGGTGCTCATTCCGCTGGCCGGAGCCTTCTTCGTGGCGGTCGCCGTGGCGCCGGTCGGGCGCTGGGTGCGCGACCGGGTGCCGCCGCGGCTGGCCCTGCTCGGCCCGCTCGCCGCCATGCTGACCGTGCTTCTGGTGCTGGCCGTCTTCGCCGGGGGCCTGTGGTTCATCGGCCAGCGCGTGGCCGGCGAGGTGCCGCGCCACGCCGAGGAGTTGCAACGCCTGTGGGGGCAGGCGAACGGCTGGATCGAGGGATTGCGCGAACAGTTCCTCGGCGACCCGGGTGGCGGCTCCGACGCTGGAGGCGGCGGGGCGGAGGCGCTGTCCGGCCTCGTTGCGGCGGTGCTGACGGCGGCGCGGGAGGCCGTCTCGACGGTCGTCATCGTGCTGTTCCTCGCCCTGCTGATGCTGGTCGAGGCGCCGGTCTGGCGCGAGAAGATCGTGAAGACGCTGGGGCCGGAGCGCTGCGCCACCACCGTCACCGCGGTCACCGCCATCGCCCAGCAGTTCCGCCGCTTCCTGCTGGTCAGCACGACGCTGGGGCTGATCACCGGGGCGCTCTACATCGGCTGGCTGTCGCTGTTCGGGATCGACTTCCTGTTCCTGTGGGGCTTCCTGGCCTTCCTTCTGAACTACATTCCGGTGATCGGGTCGGTGACGGCGGGAGCGCTGCCGGTGCTGATGGCGCTGGCCCAGAGCGGATCGACCACCGCCCTGATGGTCGCGGGCGGGCTGCTGGTGATCGAGCAGGTGATGGGCAACTTCATCGGCCCAAGGCTGGAGGGCAAGCAGCTCGCCATCTCGCCCCTGGTGATCGTCAGTTCGCTGCTGCTGTGGAGCTGGCTGTGGGGGGCCGCCGGGGCCGTCCTGGCGGTGCCGATGACCGTCCTAATCGCCATCGCGCTCAGCCACATCGACGCGCTGCGCCCCTTCGCCTTCGTGCTCAGCGACAAAAGCGATCGCCGCCGTTTCGAGGCGCGCACCCGGCCCGAGTAACGCAGCGCTGTTTTTGCGTAATTTTTCTGGCGCCCCCCTCTCTTGACAGGGTTCCCGGCCCTCCCCACGTCTCCGGGACCTGTGATCCGGGCCCCTCTGGCGACTTAGACGTGGTCGCGATGTCGGATCTCTTCACCTGCTCTTGCGCCGACGGGCGTGACCGCACTTGGAGGGACTGAATGCTCCCATGGACCCGCGATCCCCAGACCTCTCCCACACCCTCCACACCTGTCCGGCCCCCTCCGGACGCCGTCGCCCACCCAATGGACGACGCGCCGGGGCATAGCCGGACCCTCCCTCAAACCACCGAGAGCATGAGCACCGCCATGGACCAGACCGAACGCCAGATCATTGACGACCTCTTCGCCAAGCTGCGTCAGGCCGAGGCCCAGTCCGGCCCGCGCGACCCGCAGGCCGAAGCCCACATCCGCGACACCATCGCCCGCCAGCCGGGTGCGCCCTATCTGATGGCCCAGGCCATCGTCATGCTGGAGCAGGCGCTGGCCGCCTCGCAGAACCAGAACCAGGAGCTGGAGCGCCAGCTTCAGGAACGTCCGGCCGCGGCGGCCGGCGGCGGCGGCATCTTCGGCGGCCTGTTCGGTGGCGGCGCCGCCAAGCCCGCCCCCGCCCCGCAGCAGCGCCCCGGCGGCTCGCCCTGGGGCCAGGCGCCCGGCGCCGCCCCGGCCTACGGCGACCCGCGCGTCGCCGCCTATGCCCAGCAGCCGCAGCGCGCCGGCGGCGGCTTCATGGCCGGCGCCATGCAGACCGCCATGGGCGTGGCCGGCGGCATGCTGATCGGCAGCGCGCTGTCCAGCGCCTTCTCCGGCGGCGGCGAGGCCATCGCCCAGGAGGCCCAGGGCGCCGTCGATCAGGTGGCCGAGGAGATCCCCAGCGAAGACGATTCGTGGGGCGGCTTCGGCGGGGACGAGGAATTCTGATCCCCGCGGGAACCGGCCGGGCGGCCTCCTCCCACCGCCCGGCCGGTCCCCGGCCTCCTTCCCCGTCTTGAGAGCAGACCGGAAATGATCGTTCGCGGTCCCGTCCGCGACACTTTCCCGATACCGGACCGATCCGGCGCTCATCTCCTTGCTTTTTGCAGGTCGGCCAACCATCCGTCTTGCCAGCAATTTCACGCGCATCTAGTTTCCTTCAAGAGAACGCCCCATCGCTCCCCCGCCCGATCAAGACAGGGTGAAGCACAGGGCAAGGAAAAGCGGACACGCCGAACCATCGCACGGCGCGCGGAACCCTGCTGCGCGCAACGCCCGAGCTTTGCGCGCCGGTGATTTCCGCTTTTTCAAAAAGAAAAAGATCAGGAGGAAACCGTGCCGCTGTTCGATCATCCCGATTTCGACGACCATGAGCAGGTGGTCTTCTGCTCCGACGCCGCGTCCGGCCTGCGCGCCATCGTCGCCATCCACGACACCGCGCTCGGCCCGGCGCTGGGCGGCTGCCGCATGTGGCCTTACGCCAGCGACGAGGAGGCCCTGCGCGACGCGCTGCGCCTGTCGCGCGGCATGACCTACAAGTCGGCCCTGGCCGGTCTGCCGCTGGGCGGCGGCAAGTCGGTCATCATCGGCAACCCGCGCACCGACAAGAGCGAGGCGCTGCTGCGCGCCATGGGGCGCCACGTCGAACGGCTGGGCGGACGCTACATCGTCGCCGAGGATTCCGGCACCGGGGTGCCTGACATCAAGACCATGGCGCTGGAGACCGCCCATGTCTCCGGTGTGGTCGAGAAGGCGACGGCAAGCGGCGGCACGCGCAGCGGCGACCCTTCCCCCTCCACCGCCTATGGCGTCTTCGTCGGGCTCCGCGCGGCGGTGCAACACCGCCTGCACCGCACCGACCTGGAGGGGCTGACCGTCGCCATCCAGGGTGTGGGCAGCGTCGGCGGGCATCTCGCCCGCTATCTGGCCGAGGCCGGGGCGCGGCTGTGGGTCGCCGACATCGACGAGGCGCAGGCCCGCCGCGTGGCCGACCGCGTCGGCGCCACGCCGGTCTCCGCCGACGCCATCTTCGACCTGGAGGTGGACGTCTTCGCCCCCTGCGCGCTGGGCGCCGTCCTCAACGACACCACGATTCCGCGGCTGACCTGCCCGGTCGTCGCCGGGGCGGCCAACAACCAGCTCGCCGAGGCCCGGCACGGGCAGGCGCTGGCCGACCGCGGCATCCTCTACGCCCCCGACTACGTCATCAACGCCGGCGGGGTGATCGACGTCTATTACGAGCGCGCCGGATACGACCACACCCGCGTGATGGGCCACATCGAGCGGATCGCCGACACGCTGACGGAAATCTTCGCGCGCGCCGACATGGAGCGCAAGCCGACCGCCGCCGTCGCCGACCGCATGGCCCGGCAGCGCGTCGGCCGGGCGCGCTGAACCAGGCTCAACGCCCCGTCGCCAGCACGGGGAAGGCGTCCAGCAGGCCGGTCAGCAGAATCTGCACGCCGACGCAGAACAGCAGAAAGGCGAACAGCCGAGTCAGCACGCGGGCGCGCGTGTGGCCGAGCAGCGCCACCAGCCGGTCGGCGGAGCGGTAGGACAGCCAGATCAGCAGCGCGATGGCCAGCGCCGCCGCCGACACCCCGATGAAGAATTCGGTGAGCCCCTCGGTGCCCCGGGGGCGGGTGGCGCCCAGCGCGATGGCGACGGAGATGGTGCCGGGGCCGGTGGTGAAGGGGATGGTCAGGGGGAAGAAGGCCGAACTCCCCGACATCGGACTCCGCCGCCTCTTCCGCCGGGGCGGCCTGCTCCTGCTTGCGGGCCTCGTGCGCTTCCGGCGCGCTCAGCAGCGCCCAGGCGCGCTCCGCCACCACGAAGCCGCCGGCGATCCGCAGCGCCGCCAGGGAGATGCCGAAGAAGTTCAGCACGTAGGACCCCGCCCATAAGGCGGTCAGCATGACGATGGCCGAATAGACCGCGACCAGCGTGGCAAGCTGCGCCCGTTCCTTCGGGCTGCGCTCCGCCGTCACCTGGCTGAAGATCAGCGCCATGGCGATGGGGTTGACGATCGAGAACAGCGCCGTGAAGGCGAGAAGGAAGCTGTCGAGCATGGGACGGGCCGACCTGTGCCTTGGCGGTTGGCGGGGCGCACCGCCGTGGTACAGGCCGGCCCGTTTCTTGGCAAGGCGCCATGATTTGCAAACCTCATTGTTCAGGCACGAAACACCGTGCTTGCCGTTCGACCGGCAAGACGGCCACACTCCCCCCAACGGGGAAGGCTTCGTGACGTGATGCCGGAGGGGTTGCGATGGGTCCGCGGACACGGCGGTGGGTTCTGGCTCTTGTGATGACCGGGCTGCTTCCGGCGGCCCTGCCCGCGCGGGCGGAGACGCCGGCCCAGTTCCGGGCGGCGGTGTCGCAGATCGGATACGCCGATCCGGGCACGGGCAAGACGGTGCCGATCCTTCTGCTCTACCCGACGCGCGACCACGTCCAGCCGATCCGCCGGGGCCCCTATCATTTGAACGTCGCCCCGGAGGGTGGGCCGGCGCTGGATTCCGTGCCGCTGGTGATGATGACCCAGGGACCGGCGCGCAACGGGCTGGCGATGGTCAGCGTCGCCCTGTTCCTGGCGCGCCGCGGGATGATGACCGCCATCGTGACCCATCTCGGCGGCCTGGAACCGGACGCGGACCCCAGGGCCGGAAAGGGCGATCGGGTCGGCACCGTGCCGCTGTGGCCGGAATTGCCGTTGCAGCTCCGCGCCGCGCTGGACGCCGTGCTGGACTCCTCGCCCATGGGCTTCCGGGTGGACCGCCAGCGCATCGGCGTGCTCGGCTACGCGGCTGGCGGCCATGCGGCGCTGGCGGCGGCAGGCGGGGTCGCCGACCCCGGGCGGCTCGCCCCGATCTGCGCCGCCCATCCGGACGACCGGACCCTCTGCCCGGCGGGCGCCAAGACCACCGCCGCCGCCGCGCCGAAGCGGCTGGAGGCCGCCACCGATCCGCGCATCCGCGCGCTGCTGCTGATGGACCCGATCGGCGCCTTGTTCGCGGACGGCGCGCTGTCCCGCGTCACCGTCCCGGTCCGGCTCTACGAGGCGGAGAAGGGCGACGAGAGCGGCGCCCTCCAGGTGGCGCGGGTGCGCGGCCTGCTGCCCCGCCCGCCGGAATATGACCTCGTTCCCGGCGCCGGCCACTACGCCTTCCTGACGCCGGTCCCGGCCAGCGCCGCCGCCCGCTTCGGCGCGACGGTGCAGGACCCGCCGGGCTTCGATCGCGCCGGCTTCCACGCGCGGCTGAACGACGAGGTTCTCGACTATTTCCGGCGGACGCTCAACGCAGCGCCCTGACCCACCGGGGCCGGAACGCCGCCCAACACCTGCCAACCATCAAGAAAAACGGAAACGCACCATGACGACGATGACCCTGAAGGAAGCCCTGGCCGAGATTCTGGACCCGCGGGACCGGACCGTGGTGGATGTCGGCTGCGGCGACGGGGCGCTGACCCGCCATTTCGCGGGGCTCGGCGCCCGGGCCATCGGCATCGAGATCAGCGAGGGCCAGCTCGCCCGCGCCCGCAAGGCGGAACCGGTGGCCGGCGCCGACTACCGCGTCGGCAAGGGGGAGGCGCTGCCCCTGGAGGACGCGTCGGTGGACGCCATCGTCTACTCCAACAGCTTCCACCATTTGCCGCTGGCGGTGATGGCCGACGCGATGGCCGAGGCGGCGCGGGTTCTGAAGCCCGGCGGCACGCTGGTGGTGGTCGAGCCGATCGCCGAGGGCGCCTATTTCGAGGTCATCCTGCCCATCGAGGACGAGACGGAGGTGCGGGCCGCCGCCTACGACACGCTGAAGCACCCGCCGCTGCCGTTGCAGGCGGTGGACGAGACGGTCTACGGCACGGTGGTGCGCTACCGCGACGCCGATCATTACCTGACCCACGTCACCGCCGTGGACCCGGCGCGGCGCGAACGCTTGCCCCCGGTGGAGGCCGAGGTCCGCCGCCGCTTCGCCGCCAGCGGGCGGATCGACGCGGAGGGGATGACCGCCTTCGACCAGCCGATGCGGCGCATGGTCTTCAAGAGGCTGCCGTAAGCACGGACCGCTTGGCGGCGACACGGCGGCGTGCCAGCATGAGCGCCGCCGTTTGGTCACAGGCGCGCCATCGCGCGTCCGGGGCATAGTGGAGCGGCATCACCCTTTCGAAGGCCGAAGACCATGCCCCGCCCCTCCTTGTCCCGCTTCGGCCTGCCCCGCTTCGCCTTTTCCGCCGCCGCTCTGATCTTCCCGGCGGCTTTGCTTCTGACCAGTTGCAGCGTGGTGGTCGCCACGGTGGACACGGCGGCCAGCGTCGCCGGGTCCGCGGTCAGCGTCGCCGGCGACGTGGTGTCGGCCACGGCCCATGTGGCGACCGCGCCCTTCCGAGGCGGCGACGACACGAAGGACGAATAACGCTCAGCGCCGGACGCTCACCTCCGGAACAGGCGGCGCCACCAGGGGCTCTGGCGCCGCGCCAGCTCGGTCACCAGGACGCGGCACTGGTCGCGCATCGCCTCGTACGCGGCGACCTCGGCCTCGCGGTCGCGGCGCAGGCCGTCCAGCGTGCCGGTCAGCCGCTCCACCCGCTTCTCCAGTTCCGCGCCGGTCCGGCGCTCCTCCTCCAGAGCCGCCTGCGCCTCCTCGCTGCGGCGCTCCGCCGCCTCGATGCGCTGACGGAAGCCGCGCTCCCGCACCTCGGTGTCGGCGATCAGCCGTTCCACGAGGTCGCCGATGCGCTTGCGCTCCGCCTCACGGTCAGCCTGGAGCCGGTCCAGCGCCACCGCGTGGGACAGGCGCAGGGCGGCGATCTCCGCGTTCACCGCGGACAGCCGGTCCTCCGCGTCCTGAAGCGCGCGGGACATGCCCTGCTCGCGCGCGGAGGTCTCGGCGATCAGCGTCTCGACGAGCTGGTTGACGCGCTCGCGCTCCGCCTCGCGGTCGCCCTGGAGGCTGCCGACCTCCCCGGAGCGCGCCCGCTCCACCGCCCCGATGGCCTCGCGCCAGCGCTCGCGTTCCGAGGCGTGCTCGGCGATCACCCGCAGCCGCTCCGCCCGTTCGCTGTCCGCCGCGGCCTCCGCCTTGGCGATCTGTTCGCCCAGCGTGGCGACCTGGTCGCCGTAGACGCGCAGGAGTTGCGTGGTTTCCTCCGACGGCGCCCCCAGGGGCGCCTTTGGCGCGCGCGGACGGGTGGCCCGCTTGGCCGGTGCCGCCGGCGGAGGCGGCGTATCCTCAGCGTTGGAGAGCGGCATCATCTCGGTCATCGCGGCTTATCCTGACAGTCGGGCCTGCATCGTCACAGTAGCGCGTCCCGCGTCCTGCGCACAGGAACCTTTTTCCATAGGCCCGGGCCGGAAAACCGCCCGGCAACCGGGCCGTCGAGAATTCATCGCGTATTTTCATGGATTTCGTCGGCAAATTTTCCAAAATCTTTTCTGTTAACGGGTTTTAAAACCGCTTTAACGCCGACTCCCGCCTCTCGCCAAGGTATTAACACCAACGATTGACAGTACGGATTTCGATTGGTTTTTTGAATGATGTTTGCAGGCGCGAAAAAGACTTTTCCTAAAAAGCAAATCAATCGCCCTGGCCGATTCGATGTTGCGGAGAACCCCATGCGTGCTGTTCTGGTTGAACCGAACCCCCTGATCGCCGACGCGCTCGGCCGTCAGCTCGGCATGGGGAAGATCCGCTACGACCGCCAGGACTGGGCCGGGCTGGAGGAGCTTCTGCAACAGCAGGGTGCCGACGGGCTGGGCTACGACGCCATCGTCCTGGGCAGCGTCGACGATCCGGCGCGCTGCGTGGCGGCGCTGCGGGCGCATCAGGTCGGGGCGGCGATCCTCTGCCTGCTCGACCGGCGCTGCGTGACGACGACGGTGGAGCTGCTGCACGCCGGGGCCGACGACGTGCTGGTCAAGCCGGTGGTCAGCGCCGAGGTGCGGGCGCGCATCGAGGTGGCGCGGCGGCGCTCGCGCGGCTTGCTGAGCAACGCGGTGCGGGTCGGCCAACTGACGGTGTTCCTCGACGGGCGCGACCCGGAGGTCGCCGGCGAGCGGCTGCGGCTGAGCCAGCGCGAGCACGCCATCCTCGGCGTGCTGGCCGCTCATCACCGCCGCGTCGTCTCCAAGGAGCACATCTACGACGAGGTCTACGGCCTGTCCGGCGCCGACCCGCTGGACAAGGTCATCGACGTTTACATCTGCAAGCTGCGCAAGAAGATCGCCGAGGCCACCGGCGGCGCCCGCTACATCGAGACCGTCTACGGCCGCGGCTACAAGTTCGAAGCCCCGCCCGAGCATGAGGACCCTGCCCCGGCCCTGCCGGCGCGCCGCGTGCTGCCGGGGTACGTAGGGTTCGGGCGCGGGATTGGCGAGGCACGGCTGGCGGGGTGAAGACGTTGTCGCGTTGAGCCCCCACCCTTCCCACGGCTCACGCCGTGGGCCCCTTCCCCTCCCCCGCTTCGCAGGAGAGGGAGTTGATCCCCTCCCCTGCGGAGCGGGGGAGGGTTAGGGTGGGGGCCCGGCGCGACCACTCCCCCCTACCCCGACCAATCCGCGCTGAGCGCCTCCTCCTCCAGATCCAGCCACGCTCCGGCCACCGGCCCCACCGTCAGGTCGCCGCCCAGGCCCGCGTCGCCCATCGCCCCGGCGAATCCGTCCTGCATGTCGGCCAGCGCGGCGGAGGACAGGCCGCCGCCGGTCTGCAGCGTCACGTCGAACCGCCGCCCCTCCCCCGCCGCGACGAGTTGCACCGCCCCCAGCGCCGGCAGCCGCATCTGCAGCACCAGCGCGCTTCCCGTCTGAAGGTCCGCCCCGTCGGAAATGGCGCAGAGCAGGCCGCGGCAACCGCCCGCCGCCGTGCCGTCCATCACGGGGATGCTCATCACCCGCCACTCCCGGCCGTCGGCGGTGCGGCGGTGGCGCGGCGCCAGCGCCAGGTCGAGGTCGTCCAGCAGGGCGCCGCCGTCGAGCTGCTCCAGCAGGCGGCAGCGCTTCGGCCCCAGCCACGCCCGCGCGCCATTGGCGGTCGCCGCCAGGAAGAAGGCCAACCCGAGACCGAAGGTGGAATCGCAGCGCGGCAGCCCGCCGCGCAGTTCCTGCGCCGCCCGCGGGTCCAGCGCCTCGACCACCGCCAGCAGATGGCCGACCTCGGCGACCGCGTCCGGCATGAACACACCCATCGGTAGACGACTCAGCAGACGACCATCAGTACACAACCATCAGTACACAACGGCGTCCGATTCATCCGTTTGCGGAAGGACGATCGCCCCGTCGTCGGCCATGGCCTTGGCGACCTGGACGATCTCCGCCTGCGCCTCGTTGACGTCGCGCATGCGCACCGGCCCCATGTTCTCGATCTCGTCCTGGAGGATCATGCGGGCGCGCTCGGACAGGACGGACAGGAAATGGTCGCGCTGCAGCGCCTCCGCCCCCTTCAGCGCGATGGCGAGCTGGCCGGTGTCGCAGCGCCGGATCACCGCCTGGAGCGACACGCGGTCGAGCCGCAGCAGGTCCTCGAAGGTGAACATGAGCTGGCGGATGCGGTGGGTCGAATCCGGCATCACGGCGTCCAGGTCGGTGAAGATGTCCGCCATGGTGTCACGGTCGATGCGGTTGAAGATGTCGGCCATCCGCTCGTGCGTGTCGGCGCCGTGGGTGCGCGCGTAGTTCGCCATGAACTCGTTGTGCAGGATGGATTCGATGTCCAGCAGCACCTCGCGCTGCACGGATTCGATCTGGATCATCCGCTCGATCACCTCCAGCCGCAGCGCCGGGGCCAGCAGCGGCAGCACCTTGGCGGCGTGGTCGCTGCGCATGCGCGACAGGATGACCGCCGCCGTCTGCGGGTACTCGCCCGCCAGATAGGTGGCGAGCACGCCCTCGTTCACGTTGGACATCTTCTCCCACATGGTGCGGCCGGCCGGGCCGCGGATCTCGCCCATGATCTCCACCACCCGGTCGTCGGGCAGGAAGCGGGAGAGCATGCGCTCCGTGCTGTCGTAGGAGCCGACGACGGAGCCGGTGTTGGCGAAGCGCTCCGTGAAGCTGCGCAGCAGCGCCTCGACGAGGTTGGAGGTGACGTTGCCCAGGCTGGCCATGGCGCGGCTGACCATGCGGATCTCGTCGTCGTCGAGCTTCTCCATCAGGCGGGAGCCGCGTTCCTCGCCCAGCGCCAGGAAGATCACCGCGGTCCTCTCCGACCCGCTCAGGCTCTTGAAATTGTCTCGGATCTTGATCGGCATGCCCATGCTGGCACCTCAGAAGAAGCGGTCGGCGGTCAGGGTGGAGTGGTCGGAGTTGTCATCCCGCTCCAGCGGGCGGTCGCCCTGCAGGCGGTCGTGACGGAAGGCGTTCGCCAGGACGCTGCCGGCGACCAGCACCATGCGGTGCGGCACCAGCGGGCTGGGGTCGAGCGCGTTCAGGAGGGTGACGACGGCCGTCTCGTCGTCCACCGTGACGCCCCGCCGCCGGGCGAAGGCGGTCACGCTGTCGGCCATCCCCGACACCCCGGCGGGGGGTGCGGCGGGCGGCGCCGACAGGCCGGCGGAGGGGATGGCGGGCAGCAGCCGGGGCTCGGTCATCGCGTCAGGTTCCCCCATAGGAGCGGATCAGGCTGTTGGCGATCAGGAACCAGCCGTCGGTCAGCACGAAGAAGATGATCTTGAAGGGCAGCGCGATCATCACCGGCGGCAGCATCATCATGCCCATCGCCATCAGCACCGCCGCCACCACCATGTCGATCACCAGGAAGGGCAGGAAGATCAGGAAGCCGATCTCGAAGGCGCGGCGCAGCTCCGACAGCAGGAAGGCCGGGACCAGCACGCGCAGGTCGGCGGTGGCCGCCGTCTTCGGCTGCTCCGCCTCCGGCTTGCCGGTGAAGCCGGCGAAGGCCGACAGGTCCTTGTCCCGCACCTGGGAGGCCATGAAGTTGCGGAAGGGCTCGACCATCCGCTCCAGCCCCTGCTCCTGGGTCACCTGCTCGTTCAGCATGGGGCGCAGCCCGTCCTGCCACGCCGCGTCGAAGACCGGCCCCATGATGTGGAAGGTCAGGAACATGGCGAGACTGATCAGCACCATGTTCGGCGGCGACTGCTGAAGCCCCAGCGCCGAGCGCAGCAGCGACAGCACGACGATGATCCGGGTGAAGGAGGTCGCCATGACCAGCAGGCCCGGCGCCACGCTGAGCACCGTCAGCAGGACGATGCCCTGAATGACGCGCCCGGACAGCGACCCGCTCTCCCCCGTGGCGCTGCCGAGCGCGCTGCCGATGGAGGACAGGTCCAGCCCGCTGCCCTGCGCCCAGGCCGCCGCGGGAAGCAGCGCGGCGAAGGCCAGGGCAAGGGCGGGCGGAAGCAGGCGTCGGATCATGGCGGGACCCCGTGGATGCGGCACAAGGGGGGTCAATCGATCGCCAGATCGGTGCGCACGATCTCGGTCAGCGTGACGCCCAGCCGCTGGTCCTCGACGATCACCACCTCGCCGCGGGCGACCAGACGGTGGTTCACCAGGACCTCGACCGGCTCGTCCACCTTGCGCTCCAGCTCCACCACGGCGCCGCGGCCGAGCTTCAGGAGCTGCGCCACCAGCATGCTGGTGCGGCCGAGCACCACCTGGACGTCCACCGGGACGTTGTAGATGGCGTTCATCGAGCCGCCGGCCACGGCCGCGGCGGGGCTGCCGGCGGCGTCTTTCTCGGCGGGCTTGGCGTCGTCTTCCAGGACGTCGAGGTTCAGTGGGGCCATGATGCGGTGCTTTCCGTGTCGGTGAAGAGGTCATGTTCGGTGGACAGGGCGGCCAGCGCGCGGTCGCACAGGCCGTCGACGGCGCGCTCCACCGCGGCGGGGTCGTAGCGCAGGCCCCCGGCTTCCCAGGCGGCGTCGAGCCCGCCGGGCGGCAGGGACGGGTCGGCGACGACCTCCAGCGTGCCCTTGAAGCCAAGCGACTCCGGGTCGGCCAGCCGGGCGCGGACGGGCTCCGCCAGATCGGGATGGACGCGCAGCCGCAGCCGCGGCGACCCGCCGGCCAGCCGCAGGGCGTCGGTGGCGAGCCGTTTGGTCTCCGCCGCGCCGATCCGCTCCAGCAGCGCCGGGGCGAGGCGGCGGACGAGCGCCAGCATCACCGCCGACCCTTGCGCCTCGACCCCGCGCAGGGCGTCGGCGAAGCGGTCGTCCAGCGCGGCCAATTGCTCGTCGATGTGGGAGAGAGCCTGTGCCAAAGCGGCGTCGGTGCGGGCCGAGGCCTCCGCCGCCCCCTCGCGCCGGCCCTGCTCCACGCCCTCGGCGAAGGCGCGGACCTCGGCGCCGTAGACGGCGGCCTGGAGATGGCGTTCGGAATGGACGATTTCGTCAAGCGGGTCGACGGGGTCCGGTTCGGGAGGGGCGCCGAACTCCGCCGCCGCCTGCGCGGCGGCCTGGGCCGTGCTGTCGAAGCGCTGGTCGAAGCGGTAGCGCGGGTAGCCCATCAGACCGCCTCCTCGTAAAGCCAGGAGCGCAGGATGTCGATCGCCTCATCCGGATACTGGTCGACGATGTCGCCCAGCCGGCGGATGGACGAGGCGCGCACCCGGCCCTCCACCGTGCGCAGCTCGATGAGCTGGTCCATCGTCTCCTCGATGCCCGGCAGGGCCGCGGTTGCCGGATCGCCCGCGTCGGTGAGCTGGGCCGCCTGCATGGCGGGATCGCCGCCCATGGCCGGGCCGGTGAGCTGCGGCATCGCCGCTCCCGCGGCCAGCGCCGGGGCGGCGGCTTCGGCCGCCACCGGCTCCGGCGCCGGGAAGACGCGGCGGATCAGCGGGCGCAGCCCCAGCACGATCAGCAACCCGCAGAGCACCAGCAGGATCACCCACTGGATCAGCGTCATCACGTTGCGGCTGAGCGTGTCGACGATCTCCGCCATCGGCTCGCGGGCGCCCAGCTCAGGGGCGAGGTTGACGAACTCCAGGTTGTCGACGGTGACCCGGTCGCCGCGCGCCTCGCTGAAGCCCATGGCGGAGCGCACCAGCTCGGTGATGCGTTGCAACTCCTCGGGCGCGCGGGCCTCGTAGCGGCGCGTGCCGTCCTGCGCCGTCGCCCAGGTGCCGTTGACCAGCACGGCGACGCTGACCCGGCGGATGTCGCCCGGCTCGATCACCGTTTCGCGGGCGACGTTGGAAATCTCGTAATTGACCGTCTCCTCCTGGCGCTTGGAGTTGGAGGAGGAGCGGTTGTTCTGGGACTGGGCGCGGACCTCGCGCTGCGGCAGGTTCTGCTCGGCGGTAACCGGCGGCTCGCCCGTGCTGTCCAGGCTGCGGTCCTGTTCCTGCACCGTCTGGGTGGAGCGGACGACTTGGCTGTTCGGGTCGAAGCTCTGGCTGCGCACGACCTCGCGTTTGGTTTCGACGTCGACAGCAACCTGAACGCGAACATTGCCTTGCCCAAGCCGAGCCACCAGCATCTGCTCGATGGCGCGGGAGATGCGCGTCTCGTGCCCGGCGCGCAGCCCGTCCACCTTCGCCGAGGACCGGGCGTCGCCGTCCTCCTCGGTCAGCAGCACCTCGCCGGAGGCGTCGAGAACAGTCACCGCGCTCGGCTTCAGGTTGGGCACGGCGGCGGAGACGAGGTGGCGGATGGACAGCGCCTGCCGCCGTTCCAGCGGCGCCCGCCCCCGCATGCGCACCACGATGGAGGCGGTGGGCGTGGGGGCGGCGCGCGAGAACTCCTCGCGGTCGGGAAGCACGATGTGGACGCGCGCCGCCTCGATGCCGGACAGCGTCTCGATGGTGCGGGCCAGCTCGCCTTCCATGGCGCGCAGCCGGTTCATCCGCTGCATGAAACTGGTGATGCCCAGCGGCTTGTCGGTGTCGAACAGCTCGTAGCCGATGCCGCCGCGCGACGGCAGGCCCTTCTCGGCCAGCAGCATGCGCAGCCGCGGCACCTCGGCCTCCGGCACCTGGACGGCCGTGCCATCGAAGGCGGCGGACACCGGCACCCCCATGGCTTCCACCGCCTTGACGATGCGCCCGGCCTCCGCCGGTTCCAGCCCGGTGTAGAGCGGCGTCATGTGCGGCCGCGACAGCAGCACCGCCATGGTGGCGACCGCCAGGACGATGCCGACGCCCGTGCCGGCCAGCACCAGAAGGCGTGTGCGGCCGAGCGTCCGCAGATTGTCGATCAGTCCCGTCACGACACCCGCACCTTTAAAGTTTCCGAAAAGCGGGGACCGTAATGTTCACCCCGTGATCCTTCACAACCTACCGGGATGACTTTTAAGCGGAGTAAAAGCCGCGAAGATGAACCGGAAGGAAGTCGCTAAAACTTGATCGTTTAAAACAGTCTCTCAAATTTTCGGTATTTTGGAGGCGCCGGGCGCGATGAATACAGATGCTGAAAAGGCAAGGACGGGAACGCCGGGCCGGCAGCGGATGTACGTCATCGTGCTGCCGCTGGCCCGGCTGGCGCTGGGGGCGGCCGCCCTGTGCGGCGTCGCCGCGGCCGGGTTCGGCGGCTACTGGATGGCCGTCGGGCCGGACGGGGTGGCGCGGCTGTTCGAGGGCACGCCCATCGCCGAGCCGGCCCAGGCGACGCTCGACCTGCCGGAGTTGCTGGTGAACCTGCGCCCCGACACGCCGTCGCGCTTCATGAAGATCGGGGTGACGCTGGCCCTGGCGCCCAAGGACCGCGGCCGGGTGGAGCAGGCGATGCCCCATCTCGTCAACGCCCAGCAGGAGTTCCTGCGCAACCTCGACCAGCACGACCTGCGCGGGTCCGCCGGTCTGCTGCGGCTGCGCGGGGAGCTGCGCCGCCGCTTCAACCTGATCCTCGGCCCGGACACGGTGTCCGACGTCCTGCTGCGCAGCCTTCTCACCCAATAGCCGACCCAGAGGAACGGATGAGCACTCCCATCGACACGGACGACGACGGCGGCGAAAACGGCGGCCATGGCGGTTCCGGGGACGACCTCGACTGGGGCCTGGACGCCGGCTCCGGTGAGTCCGAGGCCGCCGTCCTGATGGCCGACACCAAGGAGCTGAGCCAGGAGGAGATCGATCGCCTGCTGAACTTCGCGGTCGGGCCGCAGACGGAATCCGCCGGGCAGACCCGCGCCATCGAGCGGCTGATCAGCACGACGACGGTCAACAAGGACCGGCTGCCGATGCTGGACGTGGTCTTCGACCGCATGGTCCGGCTGCTCAACACCTCGCTGCGCCAGTTCTCCTCGACCAGCGTGGAGGCCAGCCTGCTGCGCATCGACTGGCTGCGCTACAACGAGTTCCTCGACACCATCGAGCTTCCGGCCCTGGTCGGCGTCGCGCGGGCGGAGCAGTGGGACAACCACATCGTCGTGTCGGTCGACAGCGCGCTGATCTACTGCATGATGGACGTGCTGCTGGGCGGCCGGCGCAGCCGCGCCCGGCGCATCGACGGGCGCACCTACACCTCGATCGAGCGCAAGATCACCGAGCGGCTGATCAAGGTCATCCTCCAGGACCTCAGCCAGTCCTTCGACCCGATCACGCCGATCGACTTCACCTTCGACCGGCTGGAGACGAACCCGCAGTTCGCCACCATCACCCGCGCCACCAACGCGGTGATCCGCGTGCGAATCGCCGTGGAGGTGGAGCGCCGCGTCGGCCACGCCGAGGTGGTCATCCCCTACGCCACGCTGGAGCCGGTGCGCGGCAAGCTGGTGCAGACCTTCATGGGCGAGAAGTTCGGCCACGACACGGTGTGGGAAAGCCACCTGAAGGCCGAGCTGATGCGCGCCAAGCTGGACCTCGTCGCGGTGCTGCAGCAGACGCAGGTGTCGCTGGGCGAGGTGCTGAACTGGCAGAAGGGCACCTCGCTGAAACTGCGCATCGACCCCGACGCGCCGGTGGTTCTGCAGAGCAAGACCACCCCCCTCTTCGCCGGCCACATGGGCCAGCGCAACGGCAACATCTCCGTCAAGATCGACACCGACCTGGAGACCAAGCAGGAGCTGATCGATGGTCTCATTCCTCATTGACGCCGTCCTGGCGGTCATGCTCGTCACCGCCACGGTGTTCCTGGTGATCGTCAACAAGCGGCTGAAGGTGATGCGGTCCAGCCAGGCCGAGATCGGCGCGCTGATCGGCACCTTCTCCAAGACCATCGACGAGACCGAGGCCTCGGTGCAGCGGCTGGTCGCCGCCGCGACGGAAGCGTCCGCCAAACTGTCCGACGGGCTCGACCGCGCCAAGGGCGTGACCGAGGAGGCGGCGCTGGTGCTCGGCTCCTGCGAGCGGGCATCCAAGCGCATCGAGGCGTCCGTTCAGGAGGCCCGCGCCCTGGTCCGCCGGCTGGAGGAGGGTCCGGCGCCGCGCCCGCGGCCCCGCCCGGTGCCGCCGCCCGCCGCCGTCACGGAACCGGCGCCCGCCCCCGCGAACATCGCTCCCGCGCCGGACGGCGACGCGGCGGAGGACGAGGACGGCTTCCGCCCGATGCGCGTCGCCGCGCTGGCCGGGACCGCGCTGGCCGGGACCGCCGTCCGCCCGACGGAGGAACCGCCGCCCGCGCCTATGGCCGCCATCGAGACCGCCGAATCCACCGTGGACACCGGCGGCGCGCGGCAGCAGGCCGCCAACGCCTTCTACGCCCGGCTGCGGGCCATCGGACCGGAGCGCTGAGCCATGCTGCGCGTGCTTCCCATCACTCTGGTGGCGCTCCTGATGGTGCTGCCGCTCAAGCTCGGCTCGCTGATGGAAGGGTTGCCGGTGGTCGCCCAGCAGTTCGACCGCGAGTTCGGCAAGCATGAGCGCCCCTGGGCCAAGGACCTGAAGGGCGGCGCGGAGGCCTCTTCGGACGCCGCGGCGGAGCCGGCGTCCACCCTGGCGGGCCCCGCCGTGGCGGCCTTGCCGGCGACCCCGGCGGCCCCGCCCATGGACGCCGCCCTGCCCGCGGCAAGCTGCACCGACCCGGCCCTGCGCGCCGCCATCGCGGAGCAGAAGGCCGACGTGACCGCCCGCACCCGCCATCTCGGCGAGGCGGAAGCGGTGCTGGCCGCCGCCGAGACCCGCGCCACCGCCCAGATCCAGAAGCTGAGCGCCATCAAGCGCGATGTGGAGGCGCTGATGCAGCAGCGCTCCAACCTCCAGGCGGAGGATCTGAAGCGCATGGTGACGATCTACGAGACGATGAAGCCGCGCGACGCCGCGCGCATCTTCAACGACCTGGAAACCGACATCATCATCGACGTGCTGGACCGCATGGCCGAGCGCCGCTCCGCCCCGATCATCGCGGAGCTGGAGGACGGCAAGGCGCGCGAGGTCACCCGCCTCGTCCTGCAACGCCGCGCCCTGCCCGGCGACCGCCCGCCGCCGCCCGCCCCGCTTCCCGTCCGCCTGACGCAGACACCGACGAACTGAACCCGTCCCCGGCTGCCAGACACGCGGTTCTCTCACCAAGAGACATCATGCCCAGCCTTCCCGACGTCATCGCCGCCCCGCCGCCCTGCCCCGCCCGTTCCGCGGAGGCGGCGCCGTCCGCCGGCGCGCCGGACAAGGGCGAGGCGTCCGGCACACCCTTCGCCGACCTGCTCGACGACGCGGCGGGACGCGGCGCCGCCGATGCGGACGGCGACCAAGCCGACTCCTCCGACCAGACCGGCGGCGCGCCGGCCGGCGCCGACGCCGCTCTGGCCGCACTCCTGCCGCTGCTGAGCGCACCGCCGCCGGCGACGGCGCCGGGCCTTGCGGACTCCGGCTTGGTGCCGGAGGCCCTGCCCGCCGCCAACGGTCTTCCCCCGGTTCCGCCCGTCGCGACGCCCCCGGCGGAGACCGCCACGGCGCCCCAGCCTCCGGTCCCGGCCCGACCCGGTGCGCAACCGCCGGCCGCGGCGCTCGCCGCCACGGCAGAACCGGCGATCCCGGATGCCCCACCCGACGGAACGACGCCGAAAGCCACGGCCGACAGCGCGCCGCCCGCTTCCCCAACCGTTCCGTCGCCGACCTCCAACGCCAAGCCGGACTCGGCACCGCTGTTCCAGGCCGTGGAGCCCGCGGCACCCGCCAAGGCGGACGCGCCGCAGGCCCCCTCCCCCCAGCTTCAGCAGGCGATGGCCCAGGCGGGCGGCAACGCCGCGTCCAACGGCGGCACCGGCCAGAATTCCGGCCAGGGCCGTGGCAACCCGTCCGCCGGAGCGGAGGCGCTGTCGGCATCCGCCGCTCTGACCGACCCCGCCGGGGCGCCGCCGCTGCCCGCCGCCCTCGCCCCGCCGGCCGCCCACGCGGTGGCCCACTACGCGGCGCACCCCGGCGAGAGCGCCGCGGCGCGGCTGCCCGCCGCCCAGATGGCCGGCCAGCTGGTGCGGGTCGTCGAGGCGGGCGGCGGCGAGTTCCACATCGACCTGAAGCCGGAGGAGCTTGGCCCCGTCCGCGTCGTCGCCGAGCTGAGCGGCGCCCGCGTCGCCCTGCATGTCCAGGCCGAAAGCCCGGAGACGCTGGCCCTGCTGCGCCGGGACATCCATCACCTGGAGCGCGCCCTGTCCGACGCCGGGTTCGAGCTGGACGGCGGCACCCTGAACTTCTCGCTGCGCGGCGACGGCGAGCCGCGCGGCTTCGCCTTCTCCGGCCAGGGCGAGGGCGGACGCGGGGACGGCGCCGGACGGGTCTTCCGCCCTGCCGATCCCATCGGCTCCCCGTCGCCGGAACGCGCCGCCCGCCCCATCGACGGCCTCGTCGACATTTCCGTCTAGCCGCAAGGACCCGCCATGACCACGACCGCGGCCAACAACACGGCCTCGAACACCCCCACCACTCCCCCCTCGGCCGCCGCCAAGAAGCAGACGGTGGACTACGAGGCGTTCCTGAAGCTGCTGACCGCGCAGCTGCGCAACCAGGACCCGCTGTCGCCGATGGACGCCACCCAGTTCATGACTCAGCTCGCCCAGCTCTCCACCGTGGAGCAGGGCGTGCGCACGAACGAGACTTTGGGGCAGGTTCTGGACACGCTGAAGAACAGCGGCATGCGGCTGGACATGGCCTATCTGGGCCGCAAGGTGGAAGCCGCGTCGGACCGCATCAGCCTGTCGGAGGGCAAGGCGGAGATGGCCTACGCCATCGACGGGGCCGCCGCGTCGGTGAAGATCGAGGTGGTGAACGACGCCGGGCAGGTGATCTACAGCGCGCCCGGCAGCCCGAAGACCGGCCGGCAGACCTTCACCTGGGACGGCAAGCGCAGCGACGGCGCCACCGCCGCGGACGGCACCTACCTCGTGCGCGTGACGGCGAAGGACAAGGCCGGCGCGTCGCTGACCACCGCCACGGTGACGACCGACACGGTGAAGGAGGTGCGCAGCGTCAACGGCGAGACGGAATTCGTCCTGAAGGGCGGCGCCGTCGTGAAGGGCACGGACATCCTGTCCGCGTCGTAAACTCCGTCCTCAACAAACGAAAAACCCCTTCTCCCGGGACCGGAAGAAGGGGTTTTTCGTTGTGAGGCGTCGGGTCACTTCGCCGACACGGTTCCGGTCCAGCCGGGCTCGACGCCCTTCATGTCGGGAAGCCGGTGGGCGATGCCCTTGTGGCAGTCGATGCAGGTCCGCTCGCCGGTGAACAGGTAGGTTCTCGTGCATCTTGGCCGCCCGCGGGTTCTGGCGGGTGATGTCCATGGATTCCGCGCTGTGGCAGTTGCGGCATTCCAGGGAGTTGTTGGATTTCAGCCGGTCCCATTCGTGGGTGGCCAGCTCCAGCCGCTTGTCGAGGAACTTCTCGCGGGTGTCGATGGTGCCGAAGATCTTGCCCCAGACCTCCTTCGACGCCTGCATCTTGCGGCCGATCTTGTGCGTCCAGTCGTGCGGGACGTGGCAGTCCGGGCAGGTGGCGCGCACGCCGGAGCGGTTGGTGAAGTGGATGGTCTGCTTCAACTCCTCGTAGGGATTGTTCTTCATCTCGTGGCAGGAGATGCAGAAGGCCTCCTTGTTGGTGACCTCCAGGGCGGTGTTGAAGCCGCCCCAGAACATCACGCCGGCCAGGAAGCCGCCCAGCGTCAGGAAGCCCAGGCTGAAATGCACGCTGGGCCGCGAGAAGACGCGCCAGAAGCGCCCGGCGAGGCTCAGAAGGCCCTTCATTTGGCGCCTTCCTTTCCGCCCGCCAGGATGCTGTCGATGTCGCGGAAGCGGTTGCCGACGATCGGCTGGGCGTCGGTCTGCGGGACGTGGCACTGGGTGCAGAAGTAGCGCCGCGGGCTGACCGCGCCCAGCGTCTGGCCGTCGCGGTCCTGGAAGTGGGTGACCGAGATCATCGGGGCCTGCGAGCCCTCGGTGTTCTTGCGGTCATGGCAGGTCATGCACTTGTTGATGTTCAGGTCGATCTGGTAGTCGCGGATCGCATGCGGGATCAGCGGCGGCTGGTCGGCGTAGTTCCGCGCCCGCTTGTGATCGTCGGTGATCTCCTTCGCCATGGGGTCGGCGGGGATCTCCTGGGTGATCGGGTGCGGGCCGGAGGGAACCTTCGCGGGGACGGCCCCGTCCGCGGCGAACACGCCGGACACCAGGAGCGGCATGGCCGCGGCCAGCGCGAGGGCGGCAAAGGTGATGCGGGTCTTCATGGACGGGCTCCTCACGCGACGGGGATGATCTTGACCGCGCATTTCTTGAAGTCGGTCTGCTTGCTCAGCGGGTCGGTGGCGTCCAGCGTCACCTTGTTGATGAGCACCGTGTGGTCGAAGAAGGGCACGAAGACGAGGCCCCGCGGCGGCTTGTTGCGGCCCCGCGTCTCGACCCGCACCCGCACCTCGCCGCGGCGGGAGGCGATGCGCACCTCCTGCCCGCGCCGCAGGTTCAGGTCCTTGGCGTCGTCGGGATGGATGAAGACGACGGCGCTCGGGAAGGCCTTGCGCAGCTCCGGAACGCGCAACGTCATGGAGCCGGAGTGCCAATGCTCGACCACGCGGCCGGTGCAGAGCCAGAACGGGTAGTCCTTGTCCGGCGATTCCGCCGCCGGCTCATAGGGCAGCGCGAAGATGTTGGCCTTGCCGTCCTTGTTGCCGTAGAAGCGCACGCCCTCGCCCGCCGGAACGTAGGGGTCGAAGCCCTCGCGGTAGCGCCACTTCGTCTCCTTGCCGTTCACCACCGGCCAGCGCAGGCCGCGCTCCTGGTGGTACATGTCGTAGGGGGCGAGGTCGTGGCCGTGGCCGCGCCCGAAGGTTGCGTATTCCTCGAACAAGCCCTTGTGGACGTAGAAGCCGAAAGCCTGCGATTCGCGGTTCTCATAGGCCGGGTCGCAGTCGGACAGCGGGAAGGCGTTGACCTGACCGTTGCAGTACAGCACGTCGTAGAGCGTCTTGCCGCGGACCTCCGGCTTCTTGGCGATCAGCTCCTCCGGCCACACCTCCTCGATCTTGAAGCGCTTGGAGAATTCGATGATCTGCCAGAGGTCGGAACGCGCCTCGCCGGGCGCGCCGACGAGCTGGTGCCAGACCTGGGTGCGGCGCTCGGCGTTGCCGTAGCCGCCTTCCTTCTCCACCCACATGGCGGTCGGCAGGATCAGGTCGGCGGCGAGCGCCGTCACCGTCGGGTAGGCGTCCGACACGACGATGAAGTTTTCCGGGTTCCGATAGCCCAGATAGGTCTCGTTCGCCGTGTTCGGCGCCGTCTGCATGTTGTTGTTGCACTGGACCCAGTAGGCGTTGAGCTTGCCGTCCTTCAGCATGCGGTCCTGCTGGACGGCGTGGTAGCCGACCTTGTCCGGGATCGTGCCCTCGGGCAGCTTCCAGATCTCCTCGGCGTGCTTGCGGTGTTCCGGGTTGGTGACCACCATGTCGGCGGGCAGCCGGTGCGAGAAGGTGCCGACCTCGCGCGCCGTGCCGCAGGCCGACGGCTGGCCGGTCAGCGAGAAGGGGCCGCAGCCCGGCTGGCTGATCTTCCCGGTCAGCAGATGGATGTTGTAGACGAGGTTGTTGGCCCAGACGCCGCGGGTGTGCTGGTTGAAGCCCATGGTCCAGAAGGACATGACCTTCACCTTCGGGTCGGCGTACAGCTCGGCCAGCGCCTCCAGCCGGTTCTTCGGAACGCCCGACAGCTCGTGCGCCTTCTCCAGCGTGTAGGGCTCGACGAACTTCGCGAACTCCTCGAAGGAGATCGGGTCGGATTCGTTGGCCTTGGCGACGTTCTTCGCCTTCTGCTCAAGCGGATGCTCGGGCCGCAGGCCGTAGCCGATGTCGTCGCGGCCGCGCTTGAAGTTGACGTGCTTGGCGATGAACTCCTGGTTCACCCGGCCCGTCTTGATGATGTGGTTGGCGATGTAGTTGAGGATCGCCAGATCGGACTGCGGCGTGAAGACCAGACCGATGTCGGCGAGGTCGAAGCTGCGGTGCTCGTAGGTGGACAGGACGGCGACCTTGCAGCCCTCATGGGTCAGCCGGCGGTCGGTGACGCGGGTCCACAGGATGGGGTGCATCTCCGCCATGTTGGAGCCCCACAGCACGAAGGCGTCGGCCTGCTCCATGTCGTCGTAGCAGCCCATCGGCTCGTCCATGCCGAAGGTGCGCATGAAGCCGACCACCGCCGACGCCATGCAGTGGCGGGCGTTGGGGTCCAGGTTGTTGGAGCGCAGGCCCGCCTTCATGAACTTGGAGGCGGCGTAGCCTTCCATGATCGTCCACTGGCCGGAGCCGAACATGCCCACGGCGGTCGGACCCTTCTTCTTCAGGGTCTCCTTCCACTTGGTGGCCATGATGTCGAAGGCCTGGTCCCAGCTGATCGGGGTGAATTCGCCTTCCTTGTGGAACTGGCCGTCCTTCATGCGCAGCAGCGGCTGGGTCAGCCGGTCCTCGCCGTACATGATCTTGGACAGGAAATAGCCCTTCACGCAGTTCAGGCCGCGGTTGACCTCGGCCTTCACGTCGCCATGGGTGGCGACGATGCGCCCCTCCTTCACGCCGACCATGACGCCGCAGCCGGTGCCGCAGAAGCGGCAGGGGGCCTTCGACCAGGTGAGCTTGGCGTCGGCGCCGGCCGTCAGGGTGCCGGCCTCGGCGGGCTGGATGACGGACGGCAGGCTCACACCGGCCGCCGCCGCCGCTGTCACGGCGGCTTGGACCTTCAGATAATCACGGCGGGTCAGGGACATAGGGGGGTGCCTCCTGGGGCGGGTCGTCTTTTTTTGGACGGACGTCAATGGGCGTGGGGGACGAGAGCGGTGTCGGCGGGCATCGGCTCCGCGCAGCGCTCGGCGTCCTCGTAGTGGTGGTAGACCAGCGTGGTGGTGTGGACGCCCGCCATGGCGTTGATGTCGGCGATGCGGTCCAGAACCTCGGCCTCCGTCGCGGTTTCCAGCGTGACGATGGCCTTGCCGTTCTCCGACGCGTGCCAGTCGGCGCCGTCGAGCGCCAGGACCACCTCCTTCAGGGCGGCGGTGCGGTCGGGCGCGTGCTGGATGACGAGGCTGGAAATGTGCAGTTCGGGCATGGCCGCCTCACATCCCGCCGGAGTGGGACAGGATCTGGTACATCCAGACGGAGAAGCCGTAGGCCCCGACCATGCCGATCGCCAGGAACGGCCATATCAGGATGGAGAGGGCGAAGAAAACGAACCCCTCGAAGCGGCGGGTCGGGGCGGCGGTGTCGGCGGTGCGGGCGGGCGGCGCGGTCATGGCGGTCCCATGGATTGATCGAACGGTATCGCCGCGGAGCTTCATCCTTTCGCATCATGAGTGGCTTGACCGAGGTCAAGTGCCGGCACCGACTCAGTCCCTAAGTACCGGTACTTTCGTTGCTTTGGACGTTTTGCCGCACGCCAACGCAAAACCCCTCCCCCGCCATGTGCGGGGAAGGGGTTGAGGAAGCGAACCGGGATTGAGCAGGTTACAGCCGGGTGTTTTCCTGGCGCATCAGCCGGTCGATCAGCACGCCGCGCACGAGGTCGGGGCCGAGCTGTTCGGCGGCGGCCTGCTTCAGGGATTTGGCGACGGCGGCGGGATCGACCGATGGGCCGTCGAAGGCGCCCGCCCCCGCCATGCCGAACAGGGCCTGGAGCAGGGCGTTGCGCGCGTGGGGCAGATGGCGGCGCAGCAGGTTGGACTGCTCGACGCTGCCGGTCTGCAAGGTGATCTGGGTCAGAATGAAGGCGTTGGTGCGGCCCTCCACCAGCACCGGCACCATCAGCTGACCGACCTCCACGTAGAAAGGGCCGGGACCGTCGGTGGGCAGGTCCGGCCCCGCGCCGGCCGCCTGCTCCGCAGCCTTCTCCTCGGCGCCGAGCGTCAGCTGCAGGCGTCCGATGCCGTAGCCCACCGCCGCCGCCAGCGCGGCGCACAGCACGAAGACGGAATAACGGCTGGGTCCGGGACGGTCCGCCATGATCGCGTTTCCCCGCCGCTCAGAAGGGCATGATGATGTCGAAGACCTGCTGGCCATAGCGCGGCTGCTGGACGTCGGTGATCTGGCCGCGCCCGCCGTAGGTGATCCG
This sequence comes from Azospirillum sp. UENF 211521, assembly GCF_058780535.1. Lineage (NCBI taxonomy): Bacteria > Pseudomonadati > Pseudomonadota > Alphaproteobacteria > Rhodospirillales > Azospirillaceae > Azospirillum > Azospirillum sp. UENF 211521. Next base: position 1,528,427 of record NZ_JBSNCF010000001.1, on the reverse strand, counting down.
CGCCTCGGCGATCTTGTCGTAGTCGATGGTGTTCACGTTGGTGATGTCCTCGGGCCGGATGACCCCGGCGATGCGCATCTCGCGCAGTTCGTAGTTCACCCGCACCTCCTGCCGGCCGGCGATCACGAAGTTGCCGTTGGGCAGCACCTCGGTCACCACCGCCGCGGCGCGCATGGCGATGCGCTCGTTGCGCTGGATCGTCCCGGTGCCGGAGGAGGAGGAGGAGCTATCCATGTCGACGAGGTTGGATGGGTTCACCGCGTCCGGCAGCACGGCGGGCAGCCGCGATTCCAGCCCGAAGAAGTTCGGCACGCCCGCCGATTCGGCGCTGGAGCGCTGGCGCTGCGTCTGGTTCTGCAGCTGCGCCTGATCGGCGATGTTGATGATGACGGTCAGCAGATCGCCCACCTGCTTGGCCCGCGGGTCACGGAAGAAGTCGCGCGACCCGGTGCGCCACAGCGAACTCGGCACCTGCTCGTTGGTGTTGGGGCGCGGCATCGGCATGGAGATGACGCGCGCCTCCGGCGCCATGGCGGGGTTGGAGATTTCCGACAGGCGCGGCGCCTGCCCCACCTCGGCCAGCCGCCCGCAACCGGCGAGCGCCACCGTCAGGGCGAGGAAGGGAAGCAGGGTGCGGCGGTGCGGCAGGGTGCGCATGGGTGGTGTCCTTGATTGGAGCCTGACGGGCGCAGAGGCGAGCCCCCTCCCCAGCCCTCCCCCTCTGCGAGGGAGAGGGTGCCTTCTGCGAAGCGGGGTCCGTCCCCTCCACCTCGCAGAGGGGGAGGGTTAGGGAGGGGGCTGGCTTTCCAAAGCCGGCGCGCCGGCGACGGTGACGGTCTGCGGCCCGGTGATGGTGCCGGTGACGACGATGTTGCTGGCGATGTTCATCACACGGACCAGTTCCCCCACCCCGCCGTCCTGCAAAGCACGGCCGCGCGCCATCAGCTGCAGCGGCCCGTCCTCGTAGACGAGGCTGACCGGCTTGTTGCGCTGGACCACCAGCGGGGCGCCGACCGCGGAGGTCTGGATCAGCCGCCCGGCGGAGAGCTGGCGGCGGCTGGCCAGCCCGGCGAGGCTGTCGCGGGAGGTGATGACGGCGCCATTCAGCCGCTCCAACGGCATCGGGATGGTGGTCAGGTCGCTGTCGGCGATCACCTCGCCGGGCAGGATGCGGCGCGTCGGCACCGGCACCTCCACCATGATGTCGGCCTTGGCCTTCACCTCGACGATGCGCCCGTTGCTGCTGACCAGCGCGCGGACCAGCCCGCCGCGCGGGTCGTAGGAGAGGTCGCGCACCGCCTCCACCGGGCCGGAGAAGGGCACGGTCAGCACCAGCGAGACCCGCGCGTCCGGCGGCACCGCCGGGCCGAGCGAGGCCGCCAGCTCCTGCGCCAGCAGCGCCTCCACCGCCCCCTCGCCGTCGGACAGGTACGCCGCCTGGGCGGGCACGACAAACAGCTGCAGAGCGACCGCGAGTCCGGCCAGATGACGAACGGAACGCCGCATGGCGGTCACCGCATGTTCGACAGGGTGGAGGCCATCTGGTCGCCGGCCTCGACCACCTTCGCGTTCATCTCATAGGCGCGCTGGGCGGAGATGAGTTCGGTGATCTCCTGGACGACGTTGACGTTGGAGGATTCCAGATACTTCTGCCGGATGGTGCCGAAGCCCGCCTGCCCGCCGGTGCCGTCCTGCGGCTCGCCCGAGGCGGGAGTGGCGCGGTAGAGGTTGTCGCCCATCGCCTCCAGCCCGGATTCATTGACGAACACGGTCATCACGAGCTGGCCGAGCACGCGCGGGCGGGTCTGACCGTCGACGAAGGCCTGCACCTCGCCGGAGCTGTTCACGGCGATCTCCCGCGTGCCCTGCGGCACGGTGACCTCCGGCAGCACCGGATGGCCGTCGCTGGTCACAATGGTGCCCTCCGGCGACAGCTTGAAGCCGCCGGCGCGGGTGTAGGCGGTCTCGCCCGCCGGCATGCGGATGTTGAAGTAGCCGCGACCCTCGATGGCGAGGTCCAGCTCGTTCCCGGTGGAGGTCAGGTTGCCGGTCGTGTTGATGCGGTTGACCGCCCCCGGACGCACGCCGAGGCCGACCTCGATGCCGGTCGGGATGATGGTGCCGGCGTCGGTGGACTGGCTGCCCTGGCGCCGCTCCGACTGGTACATCAGGTCCTGGAACTCGGCGCGCCCGCGCTTGAAGGCGGTGGTGTTGATGTTGGCGATGTTGTTGGAGATGACCTCGACGTTCAACTGCTGGGCCATCATGCCGGTCGAAGCGATGCTGAGCACGCGCATGGACGCAATCTCCTGGTTTTAAGCGGATTTGCCGAGGCGGTTGATGGCGGAGCGCAGCAGGTCCTGCCCGTCGTCCATCATGCGGGTGACCGACTGGTAGTCGCGCGTCAGCTCCATCATCCGCGACATCTCGGCGATGGACTGGACGTTGGATTGCTCGACCTTGCCCTGGATGATCCGGGTGTCGGGGGCCGGCAGCGGCTGGGCGTCCACGGCGTCGAACAGCACGTCGCCGGTCTGGGCGAGCGCCTGCGGGCTTTCGAAGCGGACGACGCGCAGCCGTGCGATCATCTCGTTGTCGGCGGAGACCAGCCCGTCGGTGCCGATCTCCATCCGGCTGCGGTCGGCCGGGATGACGATGGGCTGCTGGTTGTCGTCCAGATAGGGGAAGCCGCCGGCGTTCACGAGCTGCCCGTCCACGTCGCGCCGCATCCGCCCGTCGCGGGTGTAGCGCGGGCCATCGGGCGTCTGCACCTGGAGCCAGCCGTCGCCGTCCAGCGCCACGTCGTAGGGGTTGTCGGTCGGCTTCAGGCTGCCGGCGGTGAAGTCGGTGTAGGTGGCGCGGTCGATGGTGAAGGCGATCTTGTCGGACGGCTTCATGCCGCCGCGCTCCATCGCCGCTTCGAACAGCATGCGCTCGCCGCGGAATCCCGCAGTGTTCATATTGGCGATGTTGTTCGCCACGACATCGAGCTGCCGGCGCAAGGCCACTTGCCGCGACAATCCAATGTAAAGGGGATTCTCCATCGCCGGACACCTTCGGTTTGAACGCCGCCTTAACCTAGGTGATGCAGTTTAAAGCCGGGTTTCAACCTGAGGCGCCGCGATGGGAACTGACCGGTGTCTTGGGGGATTTGATTCCGATTTAGATAAAATTTGGGGCAGTCGCGATGCATCCCTGCCGGACCTTGTCCATCTCCCTGGCCCTGCTGTCGGCCACCACCGCCCTGACGGCGCCTCCCGCCGCGGCGGAGGCACCGGCACCGATCACCGTGCAGACGGGCGACCACGCCGACTTCTCGCGCCTTGCGCTGGTCAACGCGCAGGGCGCCCCGGCGGTCGATGTCGGGAGCTGCGGTGGGCGCGTCGCCTTTTCGCAGGCGGTCCCCTGGCCGCTGGAGGCGTTGAACGGCACCTATTCGCGGCGGCTGACCGGCTTCCAGACGGCCGAGGACGGACGCAGCCTGACCATGGATTGGCCCTGCGGCGCCCGCGTCACCGTGCGCCGGGAGCGGCGGATCACCTTCATCGACGTCACCGACCCGCCGCGGCCGGCGCGCAAGCCGGGCGCTCCCGTGCCGGCATCCGAAGGCATCCTGCTGGCCGAGGCGCCCGGCGCGTCGGTGTTCCCGATGATCGCGCCGCCGCCGGCCCCTGAACCGGCGCCGGCCCTAGCGGCGCCCGTCAGCCTCGCCGAACGGCTGAACCCGGTCGCCAGCGCCCAGGCGCAACCGGTCGTGCAGGCGCAGCCCGTGGTGCAGGCACCGCCACCGGTTCAGCCGCAACCGGTCGCCAAGGCCCCGCCCCCCGCCCCGCCGAAGCCGGAACCGGCCAAAACGGTGGCCGCTGTGCCGCCAACAGCCATGCCTCCGGTCACAACTCCCGCCGTCCAGGCCGACCCGCCGATCCGCGCCTTCGACCTGGACGCCTGGGCCGGCGACGACTACCCCGCGCGCAAGCAGCATCTGGAGCAGCGCATCGCCGAGAGCCAGGGCCGGGCGCGGGTGGACGCGCTGCTCGCCATGGCCCGCTTCACGCTGGCCCGCGCCCTGCCGGAGGAAGGCCGCGCCGCGCTGGACGCCGCGGAGAGCCTGACGCCGGGGCCGGACCAGCGGTACGAGCTGCGCCTGCTGCGCGACGCCTTCCGCGCGCTGGACGGCAACGCCGATCCCGATGACAGCCAGTTCGTCCGCGCCCAGCCCAGCCCCGCCGCCGCCGACCATCACGTCTGGCGCAGCGCCACCCTGGCCCCCAGCCGCTGGGCTGCGGCGAAATCGAGCCTGCCCATCGCGCTGAAGCGACTGCTGTCCTACCCCGCCGACCTGCGCGGCCGCCTGCTGACCCTGCTCGCCGAATCGGCGGGCGAGGCGGCGGACGGCCCGTCGCTGAACCTGATCGTGCTGGAGATGATCACGCTGGACGGCATCGGCTCCACCGACGGGCGGCTCGACCTCTTCCGCGGGCGTCTGGCGGAGCTGCACAACGAGACGGCGGAGGCGTTGACCCACTACAAGCGGGCCGCCGCCCTGCCCAACCTCTACGGCCACCGCGCCCAGGTGCGTTCCATCGAGCTGCGGCTGGCCAGCGGCGCGCTGGACGATCCCGGCGCCATCGCGGAGCTGGAAAGCCTGCGCTACGCTTGGCGCGGTGGCGACGTCGAGACGGACGCGCTGGCCGCGCTGGGCGCCGCCTACACCCGCGCCGGGCGGATCGACGCGGCGCTCGACATCTTCGGCCTGCTCGGCCGCCGCTTCGGCGCGACAGCGCGCGGGCAGGCGGCGCTGACCACCGGGCGAGGGCTTCTCAACGCGGTGATTGGCCATCTGGAGAAAACCCCGGGCAGCGCGCTCGACGCGCTGTCCCTCCAGGTGCGCTACGGCCGCACAGTGGCGCTGACCGACGACGACGCCGGAACGCAGCAGCGCCGGCTGGCCCGTCTGCTGGCCCGCGGCGGCTTCACGCTGGAGGCCGCGCGCCTGCTCCACGCCGTCGCCGAGACCGCGCGCGGCGCCGAGCGCGCGGCGGTCGGGCTGGAGCTGGCCCGCGTGCTGCTGGACGCCGGCCGCGGAACGGAGGCGCTGGCCGTGTTGGACCACACCGCCGGCCCCACGCCGGACGCCCAGGCTGCTGAGCGCCGCGCCCTGCTGCGCGCCGAGGCCTTCGCCACCGAAGGCGAGGCAATGCGCGCCTTTGACGCGCTGCGCGGCCTGACCGGACCCGAAGCGGCGCGCATCCGGGCGGACAGCCTGTTCCGGGCCGGCGAATGGCCGGCGGCCCGCGCCGCCTACGCAGAACTGATCGAGGGGCCGGCCAGCGGACCCGGCGCGCCCCTGCCGGACGACGTCGCCTTCCACGCGCTGGCCGCCTTCCGGGCGGGCGACGACGCGGCGGTCACCGCCGCCGCGGAGCGCCACGGCAAGGCGCTGGCCGGGACCCGCTGGGCCGGCCTGCTCGACGCCCTGGCCGTCCCGCCCGACCCGCTGGGCAAGCCGCTGTCCGGCGCCACCGTCAGCGGCCAGCTCGCCGCCGCCGAGGCGCTGGCCGGCATGGTGCGCCGGTGGAAGACGCCCTGAAAGCTCCCGCCTTACACGACGGCTCCCTGAGCCCGATCCCCCTTTTCGGCCGAGCCGGAGGACTCACATCATGCGTTTGCTGTTCGGAATCGTCGCGGTCTTCCTGAGCGTGCTCGGCGGCTTCGCCGCCATGGGCGGGCGGATGGGCGTGCTGTGGCAGCCCGTGGAGATCGTCATCATCGTCGGCGCCGGCATCGGCGGCTACGTCATCGCCAACTCCATGGCGGTGCTGCGCGCCACCGTGCGCACCATCGGCGCGGTGGCCCGCGGCCGGCACACCAGCAAGGACGAGTATCTCGACCTGATCTCCCTGCTCTACGCCCTGCTGCGGCAGGCCAAGTCCAAGGGCGTATCGAACATCGAGAGCGACATCGACAAGCCGGACGACAGCCCGATCTTCGCCCAGTACCCCTCGGTCTTCCGCCAGCCGCGCTGCGTCACTTTCCTGTGCGACTACATGCGCCTGATCGCGCTCGGCCAGGACAACCCGCACGACCTGGAAGCCCTGATGAACGAGGAGATCGAGACCATCGGGCGCGAGTTGAACCAAGTGCCGAAGGCGCTGCAGAATCTGGCCGACGCGCTGCCGGCGCTCGGCATCGTCGCCGCCGTGCTGGGCGTCATCAACGCCATGAGCGCGATCAGCGAGCCGCCGGAGGTGCTCGGCCACATGATCGGCGGGGCGCTGACCGGCACCTTCCTCGGCGTGCTGCTGTCCTACGGTCTGGTCGGTCCGATCGCCGCCGCCGCCCGCCATCGCCGCGAGGCGGAGCTGACGCTGTTCATCTGCGTGCGCGCCGCGCTCGGCGCCTATCTGCGCGGCAGCCCCCCGCAGGTCTGCGCCGAGTTCGCCCGCAAGGTGCTGTTCGCCGACACGCAGCCGAGCCTCGCCGAGGTCGAGGTCGCCACCACCCTCTCCTCGCAGGCGAAGGCCCGCGAGGCGAGCCAGCCCGCCTGAGGCCCCGCCATGGCCCGCAAGCGCATCGAACCGACGATCATCATCAAGCGCCGCTACGGCGAGGAGGAGGAGCACAACAGCGCCTGGAAGCTGGCCTACGCCGACTTCGTGACGGCGATGATGACCTTCTTCCTGATCATGTGGCTGATGAACATCACCACGGTGGAGCAGCGCAAGGGCATCGCCGACTATTTCAACCCGGTGGCCCTGTCGCAGTCCAATTCGGGCGCCGACGGCATGCTGGCCGGGCGGGCGGTCGACAAGACGGGGGCGCTGTCCACCCCCAACGCGCCGGGGGAGCACAGCGTGCCGGTGGCCGCCCCGCCCGTCGTCGCCTCGCTGGGCGAGAGCGACCGCGAGCCCGCCGGGCGCAAGGACCCCATGCCCAACCCGCCCGGCGGCCGGAGCCAGACGGACCGCGACGCGCGGGCGGAGCTGGAGGCCCTGCTCGACCGCCAGACCGCGGCGCTCACCGAGCAGCAGGGGCTTGAGAAGGCCGAGCGCGACCTGCGCGCGGCGCTGGAGACGATGCCGGAGCTGGGAGCGCTCGCCGGCAGCGTGGTCATCGAGCAAACGTCGGTCGGCCTGCGCGTGCAGCTCACCGATCAGGCGAAGGTGTCGATGTACAACGTCGGCTCCGCCCAGATGAACGAGCAGGGGCGGCGCCTGATGCGGCTGGTCGCCGGCGCCGTCGCGTCGTCGCCCAACCGCCTCAGCATCACCGGCCACACCGACGCGCTGGGCTATGCGGACGGGGCAAAGTACGGCAACTGGGAACTGTCCAGCGACCGCGCCAACGCCGCCCGCCGCGAGCTGATCGCCGCCGGCGTGCCGGCCCGCCGGATCGTCCGGGTGGAGGGCCGCGCCGACCTCGACCATCTCGACGGCGCCAACCCGCTGGCCCCGCAGAACCGGCGGATCAGCATCACGCTCCTGAAGGCCACAGCGGGGGAATAGGCCCCCTCAGGTCGGGCTGGTCTTCACCACCGGCCGCGCGCGAAGCAGTTGGACGGTGGTCAGGAAGCCCAGCACGGCGGCGGCGCTTCCCAGCAGGAAGACGCCGCCGTAGCCGACCCGGTCGGCGAGCAGCCCGGCCAGGGGGCCGGTCAGGCCGTAGGCGACGTCCTGGAACGCCGCGAAGGCGCCGAGCGCGGTGCCACGGAGTTGCGGCTCGACGAGATGGACGACCTCCCGCCCCATGGCGGGAAAGACCAGCGAGCAGCCGAGCCCGGTCAGAAAGGCGCCGGCCAGCGCCGTGACGGGATCGCCCGCGCTCCACAACAGCGCCTGCCCGACCGCCTCGACCGCCAGCGACCCCATCGCCACCCGCAGACCGCCGAAGCGGTCGGGCAGATGACCGAGCGCGAAGCGGACGAGCACGAAGCCGAGCCCGAAGGCGGTCAGGCCGAGCCCGGCGTGGGGCCAGCCCTCGCGGACGAAGTGCAGCGAGAAGAAGGCGCCGATGGCGGCGAAGCCGATGCCCTGGAGGCTGACGACGGCGCCCTGCCGCCAGATCCGCCCCAGCACGCTGCGGAAGGGCGGGCGCTCGGCGTCGGGATGGGCCGGGGTTCCTTCCATGCGCCGGATCGCCAGAAGACCGACGGCGGGCAGCAGCGCGCTGACCGCCATGACACCGGAGAAACCGAAGCGGTCGAGCAGCGCCAGCCCCAGCGGTCCGCCCGCCGCGAAGGCGCCGTAGAGCGCCGCCCCGATCAGCGCCAGCACACGGCCCGAGCGCTGCGGACCGACGATGCCGATCCCCCAGGCGACCACCCCGACCCCGACGAGGCTTTCGCCGACACCGATGAGCAGGCGGCCCGCCACCAGCACCGAAAAGGCCGACCATGGCGAGAACGACAGAGGACCGGCGGCCATCGAGACCAGCCCGCCGGCCACATAGAAGGCCAGCCCCCGCCCGACCGCCCTCTTCGCGCCCTGGCGGTCGGAAAAGGCTCCGGCGAAGCCGCGGCTGAGGATGGTGGCGAGGAAGGCGCTTCCCACGCCCAGCCCGGCCCAGACATTGCCCATCCCGAGATCCCCGGCCACGAACAGCGGCACGACGGGAAGGGACAGGGCGACACAGAGATAGGAGACGAAGAGGACGGCGGTGAGGACGATCAGGCGGCCTTGCGCCGCATCACGCGCCGGCGCCGGCCTTTGATCCAGCCTTTGCTGGGGACCCATGGTGTGCTCCACACTGGTCCCCGCCGATGGCCGTCCGTCCGAACACGCGAACGCACTCCGATCGGCGAGGATCGTTGAGTGCGTTGGTTGACGTTGAACGCTTACGGCCAGCGTGGCTGGCGATGCGGGACAGGGTACCGATCCCGCGGAGAAATGCAACAGCCCGCGTCATGAAACCGGCACCGAACACCCGTCGCGGTTTTGTGCGTTGTTGGTGCCATGAGCTGGGATACACAGAATCTCTGCCAATGACCGGACGAAACTCCGGTCTCGGATCAACCCCGGCAGGCTCAGGCGCTGCCCCGCACCAGCAGTTCGAACCCCACGTCCTGGGTGCGGTTCTCCACCTCGCCGCCCTGCATCCGCCGCAGCAGGAGGTTGGCGGATTCCATGCCGATCTTGCGGCTGGCGATGGCGATGGTGGTCAGGCCCGGCGTCAGTTGCCCGGCGATGTCGTAATTGCCGAACCCGGTGATCGCCAGATCCTTCGGCACCGAGATCCCCAGGCCGCTGCAGGCCAGCAGGGCGCCGGAGGCCAGCACGTCGCTGACGAACACCACGGCGTCGGTGTCGGGATGCTGCTCCCGCACCAGCTTCAGCAGCTCCACGCCGGTCGCCATCACCATCGGCCCGCTGGTGACCGTGACGACGCGCGGCGTCACGCCTGGGAAATGACGCTCATGGGCGTCCTGGAAACCCTTCAGACGCTCCTTGGCGCGGTGGTCGCCCGGCTTCATGACGCCCGTGAAGGCCAGCCGGCGGTAGCCGCGCCCCACCAGATGATCGACCACGCTCATCAGGGCGGCGTGGTTGGAGAAGCCGACCAGCATGTCGACGGGGCGGTTCGTCCAGCTCCAGCTTTCCACCACCGGTACCCCGGTGCGCTTCAGCAGGGCCGTGGTCTCCTGGGTGTGGCGGGTGCCGATGATGAAGAAGCCGTCGGGGCGCCGCCCGCTGAAGCTGCGGACCAGCGACTCCTCGCGCGCCGCCATGTAGTCGGTGTGGCCGAGGAAGACCTGATAGCCCTCCGGCAGCAGGACGTCGGTCAGGCCCTGGATGGTTTCCGCGAAGATCGAGGCGGAGATGGTCGGGATGATCGCCGCCACCGTCATGCTGCGGTTGGAGGCGAGGTGGCTCGCCGCCAGGTTCTGAACGTAGCGGGTTTCGCGCACCGCCTCCTCGATGCGGGCGAGCGTGTCCGGGCCGACGCTGCGCGGATCGCGGAGCGCGCGCGAAACCGTCTGCGTGGAGACGCCCGCGGCCTGCGCCACATCGGCCATCGTCACCGCGCGGGTCGCGGAGCGCCGCCGTGACTCCGCCTTCCTGAGCGAAAGCTGTCCTTCGTCCGACACCTGGGATGACCTCATATCCTGCTTCCGCCGGCCCGCCTTCGGGCACTGACCGGCCGCCTTCTTGTGCATGGCCGCGCCGCCCGTTGCAAGCCGGGTGCGGCACCCTTTCCACAATCCATAGCGCATTTCATGTTAGCGGTCACGCGAACGCTAACGTTATCGCTCACCAAAGATGCTTGATTGCCCCAACCAATCATGTTACCGGTCACGTTAGCGGTCACTCGAAACGGACGCCAAGGCGGACGATCCGGGGAACGCTGGGAGGGACACCGCGGCGGCCCGATGGCCGGACGGCGGGAAAGCAACAAAGACAAGCAACGAAGCAGGCAAGACATGAGCGTTCTTGCGGACAGCGTCGCCTGGATCACCGGCGGCGGCAGCGGAATCGGGGAGGCCGGCGCGCGGGCGCTGGCGCAGGGCGGCGCCACCGTCGTCCTGTCCGGACGGCGCGAAGACGCGCTCGCCCGCGTGGCGGAGTCCATCCGCGCCGCCGGCGGCAGGGCCGAGACCGCGGTCCTCGACGTGGCCGACGAGGCGGCGGTGCGGCGCGTGGCGGCGGCGATCCTCGACCGCCACGGGCAAATCGACACGCTGGTCGCCAGCGCCGGGATGAACCTGCCCAACCGCAGCTTCCGCGACCTCGGGACGGAGGGCTGGCGGCGGCTGGTCGACGTCAACCTCAACGGCACCATGCACGCCATCCAGGCGGTGCTGCCCGCCATGCGGGAGCGCCGGTCCGGCACCGTCATCATCGTGTCCTCCTGGGTCGGGCGGCACGCGCTCGTCCTCGGCGGCCCCGGCTACAACGCGACGAAGCAGGCGCTGGTGACGCTGAGCCACAGCCTGAACATGGAGGAATGGCGCAACGGCCTGCGCTCCTGCGTGGTCATGCCCGGCGAGGTGGCGACCGACCTGCTGGGCCAGCGCCCCTCCCCGCCCCCGGCGGAGGAGATGGCGCGCCTGCTCCAGCCCGAAGACCTGGGCCGCACCATCCGCTTCGTGGCCGAGATGCCGCCCCACGTCTGCGTCAACGAAATCCTCATCAGCCCCGTCTGGAACCGCGCCTTCTTCGCGCAAGCCCCGGCAACCAACGGCTGACCACCCATCCTTCCGCCCCATCCTTCCGCCATGGCCGGCGGACCCACGGCAACAAGACCCGGACATCATGGACAAGAAACGCAACATCCTCAGCGGTTACCGTGTGCTCGACTGCTCCATCGCCATGGCCGGCCCGCTGGCGGCGCAGCGCCTGGGCGACCTCGGCGCCGACGTGGTGAAGGTGGAGCCGGTGACCGGCGAGTGGCAGCGCCACACCGCGGCCGGCGGCATCACCGGCAACAAGGTCAACGTCTCCTTCCTGTCGCTGAACCGGAACAAGCGCTCGCTCGCCGTCGACCTGAAGAACACCGAGGGCAAGGCCCTGCTGATGGAGCTGGTCAAGACCGCCGACGTCTTCCTTCAGAACTACCGGCCGGGCGTCGCCAAGCGGCTGGGCGTGGACTACGAATCGCTCTCCGCGATCAACCCGCGCCTGATCTACCTGTCGATCTCCGGCTATGGCGAGACCGGCCCCTACGTCCAGCGTCCGGGCCAGGATCTGCTGTTGCAGGGCATGTCCGGCGCCATGCTGTCGGCGGGCCGCGAGGGCGAGGCCCCGACCCCCGCCGGCCAGTATCTGGTGGACGCGATCACCGGCTATACCGCCTTCGAAGGCGTGCTGGCCGCCCTGCTCCACCGCGAGCGCACCGGCGAGGGCCAGCTCGTCCAGGTCAACATGCTGGACGCCATCACGACGATCCAGATGCAGGAGCTGTCTGTCTTCACGGTCGGCGGCAAGCCGCAAACCCGCTCCGCCGAGCCGCACGCCCACGTCTACATCCGCGCGCCCTACGGCGCCTTCGCGACCAGCGACGGCTTCATCATCGTGGCCTTCCCGCCGCTGAAGCTGCTGGGCGAGCTGATCGGCGAGCCGTCCTTCCTCGACATGGAGGACGAGACCGACAGCTGGAGCCGCCGCGACGAGATCTTCGCCAAGACCCGCGACCGGCTGACCGCCAAGACCTCCGCGGAGTGGCTGGAGCTGTTCAACGCCGCCGGGGTCTGGGCCGGGCCGGTCTACGGCTACGCCGACCTCGTGAACGACCCGCAGATCAAGCACAACGGCACCTTCGTCGAGTACGACCACCCGACCGAGGGCCGCGTCAAAACGCCGGGCTTCCCGATCAAGTTCTCCAAGACCCCGTCGGAGGTCGAGCGCGGCGCCCCCCTGACCGGCGAGCACACCCGCGAGGTGCTGGAGGCCGCCGGCTTCACCGCCGAGGCCGTCGACCGTCTGCTGGCCGCCGGCGTCGTCGCCGCCACCGAGCCGGAGGCGGAGGCGGAGGAAGAGGAGGTTCGGGCATGCGCTACCGCGCGCTGACCTGGGACCACCCGCGCGGCTACAACGCCTTGGCGGCAGCCGCCGCCGGGCTGGACAAGGCGCGCGACGGGCTTGCGATCGATTGGGACAAGCAGCCGCTCGAAGGCTTCGAGGCCCATCCGATCGGCGACCTCTGCGCCCGCTACGACCTGATCGTCCTCGACCACCCCCATGTCGGGGAGGCCGTGGCGGAACGCGGCCTGATCCCGCTGGAGGACCTGTTCACCGCCGAGGACATCGCCGGCTGGCAGCGCGACAGCATCGGGCCGAGCCTCGCCAGCTACCGCTTCGCCGAGCGGCATTGGGCGCTGCCGCTCGACGCGGCGACCCAGGTCACGGCCTGCCGCGCCGACCTTCTGGACGGGCCGGTCCCCGTCACCTGGGCGGATGTGGCGAGCCTGTCCGAACGGGCGCCGGTCGCCCTGTCGCTGGCCGGGCCGCACGCCTGCCTGACCTTCCTGTCCATGGCGGCGGCCTTCGGCGATCCGCCCGCGGTGGCCGATCCCGACCGGCTGGTCTCGACGGAGGTGGGGACGCAGGTGCTCGACCTCATGGCGACGCTGGCCGGGCGGATGCCGGCGGCGGTGCGCGGGCTGAACCCCATCGGGCTGCTCGGCCACATGGCCCGCACCGACGGCGTGGCGCTCTGCCCGCTGGTCTACGGCTACGTCAACTACGCGGCCCCCACCGCAGCGGGCGAGACGCCGGTCACATTCGCCGACGCGCCGCGCGCCACGGCGGACGGGCGTCCCGGCTCGACGCTGGGCGGCACCGGCATCGGCGTCTCCGTGCGCTGCGAGGTGACGCCCGCCCTGCTCGACCATCTGCGCTGGCTGCTCGGCGCCGAGGCGCAGCGGAGCTTCATCCCGGCCCACGACGGCCAGCCGAGCCGCCGCGACGCCTGGGCGGACGCGGCGGTGAACGAACGCTGGGGCGGGTTCTACCGCAACACCGCCGCGACGCTGGAGGCCGCCTATGTCCGCCCGCGCCACGCCGGCTACATCGCTTTCCAGGCCGACGCCGCCGCGATGATCCGCGACGCGCTGGCCGACGGCACGCCGCACGCCGCCTTGCTCGACCGCCTGCAACACCGCTACGCCGCCAGCCGTCCGGCTGCTGGCGCCGAACGATAAGGCCCATCCCATGGACTCGCTCAACACCCCCGATCCGGCGCTCGGCGCGGTCACCGTCACGGTGGACGGCTTCGTCGCCACCATCACCCTCGACCGCCCGCAGAAGCTGAACGCGGTGACCCCGGAAATGGCCGCGGAGCTGGTCGCCGCCGTGGCCCGCTGCAACGCCGACGACGACATCCGCTGCGTCGTGCTGACCGGCGCCGGGCCTCGCGCCTTCTGCTGCGGCTCCGACATCCGCGAGCTGGACCGCTACGACACCGCCTGGAACTTCCGCAACCGCGAGGACTATTGCGACGCCATCCGGTCCTTGCGCAAGCCCAGCATCGCCGCGGTCAACGGCTACGCCTTCGGCGGTGGGCTGGAGACGGCGATGAGCTGCGACATCCGCATCGCGTCGGAGAACGCGCAGTTCGGCGCGCCGGAGATCAAGCTCGGCTGGATCGGCGGCGGCGGCGTCGCGGCCTTCCTCTCGCACTCCATCGGCACCTCCAACGCCGCGATGATGATCCTGACCGGCGACCCGATCCCGGCGGACAAGGCGCTGGCCTGGGGCCTCGTCAGCGAGGTGGTGCCCGCCGACCGTCTGCTCGCCCGCGCGCAGGAGATCGCCGCCATCGTCGCCAGCCGCGCCCCCATCGCGGCGGAGACGGCGAAGCTGAACCTGAAGGCCGCCCACACCATGCCGGTGGAAAAGGCCATCGAGTACGAACGCGACCTGCAGACCATCTGCTTCGCCACCGCGGACGCCGCCGAGGGGCGCGCCGCCTTCAAGGAAAAGCGCAGCCCGGTCTTCCGGCGCAAGTAACCACCCGGCGCAAGCAAGAGGAGAGGAAACCATGAGCAAGCGACCCCTTCCCCTCGACCCCGCCGCCGCCCTGCCGGCGGACGAGGGCGCGCTGCTGGTCGGGCGCGCCTGGCGCCCCGGCGTCGGCCCCTCGGTCATCGCCGTGCGCGGCCGGGACGTCTTCGACATCACCAGCCGCGACGCGCCCACCGTGCGCGATCTGGTGGAGACCGGCGCCGCCGCAGCCATCGTCCGCGACTTGCCCGGTGAATGGATCGGCACCGCCGCCGCGATCCTCGCCAACTCCGACGAGGACCGGCGCGACCCGGAGCGGCCCTGGCTGCTGGCCCCCATCGACCTCCAGGCGGTGAAGGCGTCCGGCGTGACCTTCGTGGTCAGCCTGCTGGAGCGCGTCATCGAGGAGCAGGCGCGCGGCGCCCCGGAAAAGGCGCTGGCCATCCGCGCCGACATCGACGCGCTGATCGGGCGCGACCTGTCCAGCCTGAAGCCCGGCTCGCCGGAGGCCATGGAGGTCAAGAAGGCGCTGATCGCCCGCGGGGTGTGGTCGCAGTATCTGGAGGTCGGCATCGGCCCCGACGCCGAGATCTTCACCAAGGGCCAGCCGATGTCGGCGGTCGGCACCGGCGCCCATGTCGGCATCCCGCCCTATTCGGTGTGGAACAACCCGGAGCCGGAAATCGCCGTCCTGGCCTCCAGCCGCGGGGACATCGTCGGCGCCACGCTCGGCAACGACATGAACCTGCGCGACGTCGAGGGGCGCTCCGCCCTGCTGCTCGGCAAGGCCAAGGACAACAACGCCAGCGGCTCCATCGGCCCGTTCATCCGCCTGTTCGACGACCGCTTCACGCTCGACGGCGTGCGCAGCGCCGAGCTTGGGCTGGTGGTCGAGGGCAGCGACGGCTTCCGGCTGGAGGGCTCCAGCTCCATGTCGCAGATCAGCCGCGACCCGGTGGAGCTGGTGGAGGCCACCATCGGCGAGAACCACCAGTATCCGGACGGCTTCGTCCTGCTGCTCGGCACCATGTTCGCGCCGGTCGAGGACCGCGACCGTCCGGGCGAGGGCTTCACCCACAAGCTGGACGACGTGGTTACCATCACCGCCCCGGCGCTGGGCAGCCTGACCAACCGGGTCCGCCATTGCGCCGACTGCGCGCCCTGGGACTTCGGCGCCGCCGCGCTGATGCGGAACCTCGCGGGCCGCGGCCTGCTCGGCTGATGCCGCACCAAGACCAAGAGCAGCGCGAACAAGAAAGGACCCGCCCGTGACCCTCACCGGCATGATGCTGATCGGCGCCGAGAGCCACCGTGGCCGCAACGGCGAGATCCACGCCATCGACCCGTCCACCGGGGCGACGCTGGAGCCCGCCTTCGGCGGCGGCGGGACGGCGGAGGTGGACCGCGCCTGCCAACTCGCCTGGGACGCCTTCGATCGCTTCCGCGAGACCGCGCCGGAGGACCGCGCCGTCTTCCTGGAGGCGGTCGCCCGCAACATCCTCGACCTCGGCGACGCGTTGATCGTCCGCGCCATGGCCGAAAGCGGCCTGCCGCGCGCCCGGCTGGAGGGAGAGCGTGGGCGCACCGTCGGCCAGCTCCGCCTGTTCGCCGCGGTGGTGCGGGAAGGAAGCTGGATCGGCGCCCGCATCGACCCGGCCCTGCCGGAGCGGGCGCCCCTGCCCCGCCCCGACCTGCGCCAGCGCCGCATCCCGCTCGGCCCGGTGGCGGTGTTCGGCGCCAGCAACTTCCCGCTGGCCTTCTCGGTGGCCGGGGGCGACACCGCCTCGGCCTTCGCCGCCGGCTGCCCGGTGGTGGTCAAGGCCCACTCCGCCCATCCCGGCACGTCGGAGCTGGTCGGCCGCGCCGTCCAGGCCGCCGTCGCCGAATGCGGGCTGCCGGAGGGCGTCTTCTCGCTGATCTTCGGTGCCGGCTCGTCGGTGGGCACGGCGCTGGTCGCCGACCCGCGCATCAAGGCGGTCGGCTTCACCGGATCGCGCCGCGGCGGCGTAGCGCTGATGGAGGTGGCGGCCAAGCGCCCGGAGCCGATCCCCGTCTACGCGGAGATGAGCAGCATCAACCCGGTCTTCCTGCTGCCGGCGGCGCTCGCCGCGCGGGCCGAGGCTCTGGGCCGGGGCTTCGTCGCCTCGCTGACCATGGGCGCCGGGCAGTTCTGCACCAACCCCGGCATCCTGCTGGCGGTGGACGGGCCGGACCTCGACCGCTTCGTGACATCCGCCGTGGAGGCGCTGGGCGGCAGCGCGGCGCCGACCATGCTGACGCCGGGCATCCACGCCGCCTTCGACGCCGGGGTGGCCGCCCTGGCCGGCAACGCCCTCGTGGCGACGCTGGCCCGCGGGCTGGACGGCGAAGGCCCCAACCGGTGCCGGGCGGCGCTGTTCGCCACGACCGCCGACGCCTTCCTCGACGACCCGGCCCTGCGGGAGGAGGTGTTCGGCGCCGCCTCGCTGCTCATCCGCTGCCCGGATCTGGAGTCCTTGCGCGCGGTGGCGGAACGGCTGGACGGCCAGCTCACCGCGACCCTGCACATGGACGCGGCCGACGCCGGAGCGGCGGCGGTCCTGCTGCCGACGCTGGAGCGTAAGGCCGGCCGCATCCTGGCCAACGGCTGGCCGACGGGCGTCGAGGTCTGCCACGCCATGGTGCATGGCGGCCCCTTCCCGGCCACGTCGGACGGCCGCACCACCTCGGTCGGCACGGCGGCCATCGAGCGGTTCCTGCGGCCCGTCTGCTACCAGGACATCCCCGCCGACCTGCTGCCGCAAGCCCTGCGCGACGGCAACCCGCTGGGGCTGTGGCGCCGGGTCGACGGAGCGTTGGGCCGGCACTGAACCCCAATCACCGGCCCGCATACTCTGGTATGGTTCCGGGATTGCGGGCCAAACCAACCAAAAAAGACAGCAAACGAACAAATTCGGAGGAGGACGCAGCATGAAGCCGTTTCTGAGCGCAATCACGGGCATCACCCCCCTTCTGGCCGGCGGACTGGCCGCCGCCCTGGCGCTGGGCACCGCCTCGGTCGCCCTGGCCCAGTCATCCGGAAAGACGGTGGTGACCTTCGCTGCGTCCCACTTCGCCGAGGTCGGCCGCGGCGACCGGCTGAAGGCCTGGGTGGAGAAGTTCAACCAGTCCCAGCCCGACATCGAGGTGAAGCCGGTCACCATCCCCTTCTCCTCCTTCGCCACCACCATCTTCACGCAGATGGGCGGCAACGGCGGCCCCGACGTGATCCGCTTCGACCTGCCGGAGTTCTACGCCGCGGTGGCGGCCAAGTCGGTCCTGCCGATCGACGACATCGTGAAGGACGGCGCCCACAATTTCACCGCCGCCGACCAGTACATGAAGGTCGAGGGCAAGCGCTACGGCTTCGCCTTTGACACCGCCAACTACGCGATGGTCTACAACGCCGCGCTGCTGCCCAACGGCACGCCGCCCAAGACCTTCGAGGAGTTCGTGAAGCTCGGCAAGGAGGCGACGAAGGACGGCAACTACGGCTTCGCCTTCCGCGCCACGATGGCCGAGCGCGGCGGCGTCTGGTACGACCTGACCAACTTCGTTTACGGCTTCGGCGGGCGCTGGTCCAAGCCGGACGGCACGCCGACCTTCAACAGCCCGGAGGTCGTGGCGGGTGTCGCCGCCTACAAGACCGTCTACGACGCCGGCATGATCCCCAAGGGCACCGACGCCGCCACCTACCGGCGGATGTTCTGGGAGGGCAAGGTCGCCATGGAGATCGACAACGGCGGCGTCGCCACCATCCTGACCTCGCAGGGCAAGGCGCACCCCATCGCCGCCGCCCCGTCGCCCTTCCCGCACAAGGAGCAGGGCATGATCCTGGCTCCGGTGACCATCAACGCCAACACCAAGGTGAAGGACGCCGCCGGCAAGTTCCTGCAATGGGCGCTCCAGCCCCAGCAGCAGCAGGAACTCCAGACCCTTCTGGGCGCCGCCAACGTCGCGACGACGGTGGAGCGCACGCCGGAGGAGCTTCAGGCCATGCCCTGGCTGAAGGTCTACGACGCGCAGACCCCGAACAGCGTGCCCGCCCTGCCGCAGGGGCTTGAGACCAAGGCGCCGGAGATCCAGCAGATCATCGTCCAGCAGCTCCTCAAGGTGCTCCAGGGCGGCGTCGCCCCGCAGACCGCCATGGACGAGGCGCAGCGCCTGATCACCGCCCGCGTGCTCGCCCAGAAGTAACGCCCGCACCGGCGGTGCTTCGGTACCGCCGGTCCAACTCCACGGTGATCGTGTTCGACGTTCTAACCCTCTCCCCTCCGGGGAGAGGGTGGCCCGAAGGGCCGGTGAGGGGGTTGCGCGTGTCGTTGCATTCGGCACAAGCGCAACCCCCTCACCCTAAACCCTCTCCCCAGAGGGGAGAGGGAACAACGAATGCGATCGCCGTGGTCCCAACTCCGGATACCGCATCATGATGAGCAGGACCGTGAGCCAGCCCAGGGCCGCCGCGCGGCGCGCGCCGATTGACCATGGCCGCTGGGTTCCCGCGCTCTTCGTCGCCCCGGTGGCGCTCTACCTCCTGGTCTTCCAGGGCTACCCGCTGGTGCAGGAATTCCTGCTCAGCGTCACCTCCACCTCGCTGCTCTCGCCCGGCCAGCAGACCTACGTCGGGCTGGACAATTACCGCGAACTCGTCTTCGACCCGGAGTTCCATCAGGTCCTGCGCGTCACCGCGGTCTACACGCTGGTCTGCGTGGTCGCCTCCATCGGGCTCGGCCTGCTGGCGGCGCTGCTGCTCGACGGCACCTTCCGGGGGCGCGGCATCGCCCGCGCGCTGGTCACCATTCCGTGGGCCGCCCCGCCGGTCGCCGCGGCGCTGATCTTCGTGTGGATGTTCAACGCGCAGTACGGCCTGTTCAGCCACCTCGCCCAGTTCCTGGGCTTCGCCGAGGGCGGGGTGAACTGGCTGGACGAGCCGTCCTTCGCCCTGCCGGCCATCCTCATCACCACGATCTGGCAGATCTTCCCCTTCTCCTCCGTCGTCATCCTGGCCGCCCTCCAGGGCGTGCCGTCGGAGCTGCGCGAGGCGGCGGTGATCGACGGGGCCGACCGGCTGAGCATCTTCCGCGCCGTCACCTGGCCGACCATCCGCCCGTCGGTGGCCCTGCTGACCCTGCTCATCACGGTGTGGTCGCTGCGCCGCTTCGACGTGATCTGGCTGATGACCCAGGGCGGCCCGCTGGGCGAGACCAACACGCTGGTCATCGACCTCTACCGCCGCGCCTTCGTCTATCTCGACCTCGGCCGCGCGGCGGCGGTCGGCATCATCGGGCTGGTCGTCGCGATCCTGGTGACGCTGGTCTACTTCTGGCTGTCGACGCGGGCGGAAAAGGCCGCCGGGAAACGGTGATCTCATGAAACACAATTCCACGGCCCGCACGCTCGCCGTCCTGGTCCTCCTCGGGGTGGCGGCCTTCCCGCTCTACTGGATGCTGGTGACCTCGCTCACCCCGTCGGAGCGGCTGTTCGACGACACGCCGAACCTGCTGCCGACGCTGTCGCAGATCGGCACCTATGCCGCCGCCTTCACCGAGACCTCGTTGCGTCAATGGCTGGTCAACAGCCTGATCGTCGCGGTCGGCACGACGGTGCTGAGCATCCTGCTGTCGGTGCTGCCGGCCTACGCGCTGTCGCGCCTGACCTTCAACGGCAAGCTGCTGCTCGGCTTCGCGCTGTTCATGACGCAGATGCTGCCGGAAGCCATGCTGGTGGTGCCGCTCTACGACATCTTCACCAAGCTGTCGCTGCTCAACACGCTGCTCGGCCTGATCCTGGCCAACACGGCCTTCACGGTGCCGGTGGTGACCTGGATCCTGAAGGGCGCCATCGACGGCGTGCCGTCGGAGATCGAGGAGGCCGCAAGGGTGGACGGCTGCTCCCGCCTCGGCATCGTGCTGGCGGTGGTGGTTCCGCTGATCGCGCCGACTCTGGCAGCGGCGGCGGTGATCGCCTTCTTCCACGGCTGGAACGAGTATGTCTTCGCCCAGACCTTCATCAGCGACGACGCCCTGCGCACCGCCTCGGTCGGCCTCGCCAGCTTCGTGGGCGAGCTGAGCACGCCGGTCCACACGGTCATGGCGGTCGGCTTCATCTACACGCTGCCGGCGGTCGTCTTCTACCTGTTCGTCCAACGCTACGTGGTCGCCGGCATGACGACCGGCGGCGTCAAGGGCTGACCGTGGGCCGATCCCGCCCCCCTTGCACCGACACGCCCGAGAGATAAAAGGGAAAAGCCCATGGCTATCAAACTGCAGAACGTCACGAAGTCCTTCGGTTCCCTGACCGTGATCGACAACGTGAGCCTGGAGGCCGGCGACGACGAATTCCTGGTGCTGCTCGGCCCGTCGGGCTGCGGCAAGTCCACCATCCTGCGCATGATCGCGGGGCTTGAGACGGTGACCAGCGGCGAGATCCATCTCGGCGGCAAGCGGGTGGACGAACTGCCGCCCAGCGACCGCGACATGGCCTTCGTCTTCCAGTCCTACGCGCTCTACCCGCACATGACGGTGCGCCGGAACATCGCCTTCCCGCTGATCATGCGGCAGTTCCGCTGGTGGTTCCACATCCCCTTCATCGGCGACTATTTCAAGCGCCGCATCGAGAACTCGTCGGAGGTGCGCGATCTGGTGGAGCGCACCGCCGACACGCTGGCCCTGACCAAGGTGCTCGACCGCCACCCGCGCACCCTGTCGGGCGGCCAGCGCCAGCGCGTCGCCTTGGGCCGCGCCATGGTGCGCGAGCCGTCGGCCTTCCTGATGGACGAGCCGCTGTCGAACCTCGACGCCAAGCTGCGCACCGCCATGCGGGCGGAGATCACCCAGCTCCACCAGCGGGTCGGCGGCAACTTCGTCTACGTCACCCACGACCAGATCGAGGCGATGACCATGGGCACCCGCATCGCGCTGATGCGCGACGGGCACCTCCAGCAGTACGGCACCCCGCGCGAGATCTACGAGAAGCCGGCCAACACCTACGTCGCCCGCTTCATCGGCACGCCGCCGATGAACCTGATCGACGCCGAGGTCGAAGGCATGACCGTGCGCATCGGCAACAGCGTCCTGCCGCTGCCCGATAAGGCCGAGCGCCCTGGGGCCGAGCGGGCGGGCGGCGGCAGCCGCATGAAGGTCTGGCTGGGCCTGCGCCCCGGCGCGCTCGCCGTCGTGCCGCCGGGCCAGGGCAAGAGCCTGCCGGGCACTGTCACCCTGGTCGAGCATGTGGGGGCGGAATCGCTGATCTCGGTGAAGCTGTCCGGCGTCCACACCGCCCATGACGACGACGGCGGCCTGACCGATGAGGTGATGGTCTCTGTCCCCGGCTACAGCGAACTGCGCGTCGGCGAGGCGGTCGGGATCGACTGCCTGCTGAAGGACTTCTCCCTGTTCGAGAAGGACAGCGGCCTCCGCGTCGGCGGGCGGGCCGCGGAGGACTTCCTGGCCGGGGGACGTGTCGGGACCATCCGCACCGCCTCTTGATACCATCCGCGCGGACGGCGCCCGCACCTCCATCCCAGGGTGGGTTGGCAGGTGCGGCGCCGTTCCCAAACACTCCTTGTCAGAAAGGCACTTCCATCCCTTTCACAACCGGCGCCTCTGCTCGACTTTGCTCAGTCTCAGGTTCCCGGAACAGCCGTTCAGGCGGGCTCCGGGCATGATTATGCTTTGGTCAGCAGCCCGGGCGATCGGATCGGATTGTCGGCGGCGGAGGTCAACGTGAACATCCGGCCGACCCGGGCGGTGCCACGATAACGCGTTTTGCACATGCCGGCTCCCTTGAACCAGCCGAAGACTTCCTCGATCCGCTTGCGGATCGCAAGAACACGGCATAGTCAGGGTGGCGGGTGGTTCGGCCATTGATGGCGGAGCGGCGGTTCCTGGTGTGCTGTGCGGCATGCGGAGCAGCGCCCAGCCCATGCCGTTTGTCCGTTTCCATCCGCCGCCATCCGAGAAGTAACGCGGGGGAAATGATGGCGGAGCGGCGGCAACCGGGATTTAACATTCGCTGAAAATTTGTATTCGAAATCAGCGTATTATGAACCCATTGTCGTGGCGAGCGCGGAAACGTAGCCAGAACTCACGTCGCCGGACAGTCCAGACGTTGGCAATGATGATGCCCGCCAAATCGCTTGACACTGCACTCAATTTAGAACAAAATGGGAACGTATAGTACGCGACAGGATACCCGAGTATGAGCCGCGACCGTCACCTAACATGGGAATCGAACCGCGATGCCTTTAGAATTCCCGTCACCGCACGAAATTGACCGTCTCATCGGGTCATCTGCCTATCGCGATTCTCGTCACCCGCAAAGCGCATCAACGCATAATATTGTTACAAATTGGTTTGCGGCACGGTACGGCGCCGATCGCTGTATCGATGAGCAACCTTTTACTTCAGGTGACTTTGGCAACGTCCAAAATGCGCGCCAAAACCATATCGTTAGTCGGGCATTCAGCGGTAAGACTCTTCTCGTTGGGGAAGGAAATTTTAGTTTCACAGCCTCACTTGTTTTTGATCATCATGCCATACCGATGTCGATCACCTCGACAATACACGAAAGCAGCCGTGACATTTCCGATGACGCCAAAACCAATGTCCGGAAATTATCCAGAGTGGGGGTAACCGTACTCGATAATGTGGATGCAACAAATTTGGATCGGACGTTTCATCATCAGAAGTTTGATACGATCATTTTTCAATTTCCCAATGCCGGCAGCCGGGAACCGAACCGAGGACACAACCCTAACTATGTCCTTGTTCGACGCTTTCTGAGGAGTGCCGTCGAACACCTTCGGCAGGACGGAGAAATTATCATCACCGTCGTTAATAGCTCATATTATGACGGACGCTTCCGCATGGATGAAGCGGCCGAATACGCCGGCATAAAGAATTTTTACGCCATTCCTTTCTCTCCGGGCGATTTTCCATCCTATTCGCACGTCAACACCAACGATGAAGACAGTGCTCTGAAAGAACATCAGTCGTTCGAAACATGGATTCTCCAACCATGAGCGCTGACGTTCCCTTGATCGCTGCCTGTGAGGAGGGGCTGCGGATTCCGGGTCTGGCCCTGAACAACGATTGGATCGGTAAAGCTGAGGAAAGCCAACTGCTTAAACAAGTGGACGGCGGCAACTGGCGGAATGACCTTAAACGTCGTGTTCAGCACTATGGCTTTCGCTATGACTATCGCGCCCGCTCTGTTTTGCCTGGCGACCATCTGGGGCCTTTGCCGGGATGGTTGGCCGTGCTCGCCGGACGTCTTGTCGATAAAGGCGTATTCTACACTGTGCCGGATCAGGTCATCGTCAATGAATACCTGACGGGCCAAGGCATTTCGGCGCATATCGACTGCGTTCCCTGTTTCGGTGACACCATCGCCATCCTCAGCCTTGGCAGTTCCGTCGTCATGACGTTTCAGTGCGCCGCCACCGGCGCGCGGCGCGAAATGACGTTGCCGACGTGCAGTCTGCTGAGACTGTCGGGACCGGCACGATACGACTGGTTGCACGGAATACCGGCGCGAAAATCCGACATGATCGACGGCATGAAGACGCAACGCTTGCGGCGCGTGTCGTTGACTTTCCGTTCGGTCGTCATCGGTGCATGATCGGAGCGCAACGCAGAGGCAGCTTCGCGCTCGTGCGCGCCAACGCGCAATTCCGAGTATTCGTGCGCAATTCTGCGCAAATGGCGGATCAGTTCGCCACCAGGAAACGCCCCCATGTCGTACGCCTCCGGTGAGCGCCGCCTTGGCAAAGTAGGGGTTGGCGTCTGAGGTTTGTGTGGCGCGTCATCGCGCGGACGCAAACGAGTTGCAAACGTCATGGCTTATCAGCGGGTCGAGGTTCTGACGGGAACGGAGCGGCGGCGGAATTACACGCCGGCGGAGAAAGTGCGGATGGTCGAGGAGGCGTTCCGCCCCGGCGTGGTGGTGACGGACGCGGCCCGCCGGCTGGGCGTGCACGAAAGCCTGCTGTATCGCTGGCGGGGGCTGATGAAGGCCACAGGGAGTGCCGTGGCCGAACCGTCCAGCTTCGTCGCGGTGACCATCGCGCCGGAGCCGACCGTAACGGAACCGCCGGTCGTGGAGCCCCCTGGGTCATTGCCGCCTCCGGCGCCGCCGGCCACGAGCCCGGCGATCCTCGAGGTCATCTTGCCCAGCGGGACACGCCTGCGTCTGGAAGGGCCGGTCGACCCGGCCCTCGCGGCGGCCGTCGTCGGTGCCCTGGCATGATCCCGGTGCCGAGCGGAGTGCGGGTGTGGCTGGCCACCGGGCACACCGACATGCGCAAGGGCTGGGCGAGCTTGGCGTTGCTGGTGCAGGAACGCTTCGCCCAGGACCCGCACAGCGGCCATCTCTTCATCTTCCGCGGACGCCGCGGCGATCTTGTGAAGATCATCTGGCATGACGGCCAGGGCAGTTGCGTCCTGGCGTCATAATGCCTCTCCAGAGCAGGTTCCTTGTCATCAGGTAACGTGCTTGACCTTGGTCGGCTTGCGGAGGCGGCGCTGCTGGTCGTGAGCCAGGGCGTCCTCCAAGCGGACAAGCCAGAGGTTCTGGCTTACCGCCGGCGCCCGACGTGCCGGGACCAATCCTTTGTACAGCCACCGGTAGATCGTGCCCTCGGGGACACCCAAACGGACCGACAATTCTGCCACTGTGAACTCGTCCGGAGCCCGTTCCACCACCAGCGTCGGCCGGTGCCGCCCGTCCGGCAGCAGGCCCCGGCGTTGCAGCCAGGAACGCACGCCCTTTTCCGTGGCTGGTCCGCCGTGTGGCATAAGCCAGCCCTCGGCTGCCAAGGTTCGGGCAATGGCCGGCGGGCGCAGTCCGTCAGCGAACAGGGCCGTGGTCCGGGAAAAAAGCTCGTCGTGGCCGGCCAACTGGGTCATGCGACGCACCGCCCGCCGCAGCCGGTGGCGGGTTCGGCGGCCGCCGGCCCAGTGACACTCCACCTCCATGTTCTCCGTCTCGCCCTCCACCGTGACCACGACCCGATCCAGCATCAGGCGGACGATCTCCTTGCGCTCGACCGCGGTGGTGCTCGCCGCCCGCCAAATCGCCGGCACGTCGGCGGCGAGCCGTTCGATGGCGGCCCGATCCGCCGCGGTCAGCCGAACTGGCTGACGGGCCAGGAAGCGGGCATGCTCGGCCGCGAGCTGCGTCTCGGTCTGCAACGCCGCTTCCCAGCGCCGTTCCAGTGTGCGGGCGACCAGCCGGTTTTCCGGCTCGACCTCGTCGTACTGGCGTTGCGCCCGTTCGGTCTCGTAGCGTGCCTGCTCGAGCCGCAATTCCCATTGCCGATGCTCCCGGGCGCGTTCGATCTCCACGTCCTCGGCGAGTTGCAAGGCGACGTCGACGGCGCCGGGCTGCAGCGCCGCCAGGACCAGGTCGGCGATGAGGGTGTCCAGGGTCTCGCCGGCGAACCCCTGGCAATGCTCCTCGCCGCGGTTGATCATCCGCCGCGTGCACTCGTAGCGCAGGCTGTGGCCGTTGTTGCGGTAGGTCGTCACCATGCGCGAGCCGCAGCGGCCGCAGACCAGGATCCCGGTCAACAGCGACGGCCCGCCGCGGGCGACGCCGATGTGCTTGCTCTGGTTGGCCTTCAATTGGCGCTGGTTCCTCTCGAACGTGTCCCAATCGATGTAGGCCGGCCAGCGGTCCTTGATCAGGATCTGCCACTCACCGGGGCTGGTCGCCCGGCTTCGTTTCGAGGGGTCCGTTGGCGGTGGCCGTTGCCGGCCATAGGCGTAGGCGCCGGCATAGGCAAGGCTCGTCAGGAGCTTCAGCACGGCATTCCGGGTGACGGGCGCCCACACGAGGTCGCCCTTGGCCGGCCCGCCCCGCACCCGATCGGGGAGTTGGAGGTCGTGGGCGTGAAAGTACCGCACCACGCCGTGGATGCTGCGCCGCCGCTCGAAGATCTCGAAGACCAGGTGAAGGCTGTCGCGCGCCCGCTCGTCGGGATCTTGGACGATCTCCCCCGAGGGCCGGCGGAGGAAGCCGCGCGGCATCGGAAAGCCGAAGTCCCCGCGCTCGGCCTTGTTCCAGCGCCCCTCCTCGAAGCGGGCACGCATGATGTGCAGTTCCGCCTCGCTCATCGTGCCCTTCAACCCGAGCAGGAGCCGGTCGTTGTAGAGGCCGGGGTCGTAGACGCCGTCGTTGTCGCCGATCAGCGTTCCGGCCAGGGCGCAAATCTCCAGGAGATGGTACCAGTCCCGGCAGGAGCGGGCGAGCCGGGAGACTTCGAAGCCAAGAATCAGGCCAACGTGACCGAGCCCAACCTCGGCCACCAAGCGCTGGAAGCCGGGCCGCCCAGCGGCGGATGCGGCGGAGCAGCCGAGATCGTCATCGATGACGGCGACCCGCGGTCGAGCCCAGCCCAGCGAGCAGGCCCGCTCGACCAGGGCGTACTGGACCGCGGTGGATTCCTTGTTGTGCTCCAACTGCTGAAGCGTCGACTGCCGAACATAGACGACGGCCTGACGGTCAAGATGGCGGCCCTCGATCTTGCTCGACAGCGTCCCGCTGATCCGCCTCGTGCGACTCATGACCGGCCTCCGCCGGGGCGCGGCCCTGCGCCATCCGCCAAGCCAATTGCCCCACCAGCACCGCCAGCCTCTGCCGGCGTGTGCGCGGCAGGTCGCCCCAGGACACCGTCTCGGTTATTGTCGCTGGTTCGGGCATGGTGCCTCGCCACCCAGTGCGCCAACGCCCGCAGGGCCTCCGCGCCGACACCGGGCGCTGAATCAAACCCGACCTCCTTTGCAGAGGTTCCTTGTCGGGGGGATGGTTCTCATCGCGAAGAAATTGGAGGCCGGCCGGTTCCGCTGGCCAGCGATCCGCGACGGCGTGATCCGGCTGACCCCGGCTCAGCTCTCGGCGCTCGTCGAGGGTCTGGACTGGACCCGGGTGCGGGGCGTGCGGGTGCCTCGGCCGACGTCCGCCGGCTGAGCTGCGACACAGCGACTCGCTTGCCGCTTCGGAGGCGAGGACTGCGCAAGCCGCCGCTATACTGGTGGACGTGACGACCGCGCCTGAAACCCTTCCCAGCGATCCGGACGAACTGCGTGCCCTGCTGTTGGCCGAACGGCTCCGGCATGCCGCGGAGTTGACGGCGGCCCGCTCCTCGGCCGAGGAGGAGATCGCCCGGCTGCGCCAGATCATCCGGGAATTGCAGCGCCATCGCTTCGGCCGCCGGGCCGAACCGCTCGATCCGGATCAGCTCGCCTTGGCCTTGGAGGACCTGGAGCAGACGCTGGCTGCCAAGGAGGCCGAGCCCACCGGCTGTGCTGCAGCCAAGCCGGCCCCTTCGCCGCTACGGCGTCGGATGAACCGCGGCAACCTGCCGACCGATCTGCCGCGCGAAGAGATCCTCATCGATGTCGCTGAACCGCGCCGGGTTTCCCAGAGGCCCCGTTTCTTGAGAGACTGGGGTCATCATGACGAAAGCGGCATCACGCAAATACGCTCCTGAAGTCCGCGAACGCGCGGTGCGGATGGTGTTCGAGCACGCGGGGGATCACGCCTCGCAGTGGGCGGCGATCAGTTCGATCGCGGCGAAGATCGGCTGCACGGCGGAGACACTGCGCGGCTGGGTCCGGCAGGCCGAGCGTGACCAGGGCAAGCGGCCGGGGCCGACGACGGACGAACAGGAGCGGATCAAGGCGCTGGAGCGCGAGAACCGGGAACTGCGCCAGGCGAACGAGATCCTGCGCAAGGCGTCGGCCTATTTTGCCCAGGCGGAGCTCGACCGCCCGTTCAAGAAATGATCGCCTTCATCGACGCGCACCGCGCCGTCCACGGGGTCGAGCCGATCTGCAAGGTATTGCCGATCGCCCCGTCCACCTACTACGCCCATGCCGCCCGGACGGTCGATCCGGCCAAGGCGCCGGCCCGCTCGCGAAGCGACGCGGAGCTGAGCGTGGCTATCCGACGGGTCTGGGATGCGAACTTCCAGGTTTATGGGGTACGCAAAGTCTGGCGGCAGTTGCGGCGGGAGGGCCTCGACGTGGCACGCTGCACGGTGGCTCGCCTGATGCGGCGCATGGGGCTGCGGGGCGTTACGCGCGGCAAGGCGGTGCGGACGACGCTCAGCGACCGGGCGACTCCCTGTCCGCTTGACCGGGTGAACCGCCAGTTCCAGGCGCCCCGCCCGAATGCCTTGTGGGTGGCTGATTTTACGTACGTTGCCACATGGCAGGGCTTCGTCTACGTGGCCTTCGTCATCGACACGTTTGCCCGCCGCATCGTGGGCTGGCGGGTGTCGCGCACCGCCCACACCGGCTTCGTGCTGGATGCCCTGGAGCAGGCACTCCACGATCGCCGGCCGGCCAAGGGCAGCGGCCTCATCCACCATAGCGACCGTGGGGCGCAATATGTGGCCATCAAGTACACCGAGCGTCTCACCGACGTCGGCGTCGAGCCCTCCGTGGGCAGCGTCGGCGATTCCTACGACAACGCCTTGGCCGAGACCATCAACGGCCTCTACAAGACCGAGGTGATCCGCCGCCGCGGACCCTGGCGCACCCTGGAAGCCGTCGAGTTCGCCACCCTGGAATGGGTGGACTGGTTCAACCACCGGCGTCTGCTCGAACCCATCGGCAACATTCCCCCCGCTGAGGCCGAAGCGCGCTACTATGCTCAAACCGAGGACGTCGCCATGGCGGCGTGACTCAACCAAATCGGCCTCTGGGAAACCCGGCGCGGTTCAACCCACGCGCCCCTTACCGTCCCGACATTGAGCCTCATTTCGATGTTTGGGAAGATTAGGTCGCATTCGGCAAGCCGTCCACTTGCACGCTCGTCGCAAACCGACCGGTAACAGTCCAGACCGTAGTAATCTGTGATGCCGATGGCTTTGATTGGTGGGTCGGCATTTTCCAGAGCGGCTAGGTATCTGTCCCAATCTCCTCCAAACTGATCGTTGAAGATTGTTCCCGGCGCATGGACATGTGGCTCCCACCGTTGCCAACGCGAACCGGAACTGAAGGGGGAGGGGGGGTGGTATTCATGCCCGCATGGTAGCGCAGGCCAACGAGGTGAGAAAGATCGAAAATTAGAAAGCTCAATCAATGTTTCTCATTTTAATCGTCCTGCGCACGCCGTCTTCGCAAGATGATGAGAAACTCGATTCGCTCTCGCCTGTGGGCGTTTTGGAACTCTCTAAGACCGTTTGAAAGGCTCACCTTCGATCATGTTGCGCCTCAGTGTGACCGCGATTGTTCGCTGCTGGTCGTGAGAAGTCGCATCTCGAACGTGGGTAAGGACGTAGGTATGGATGAATCTGTCGACCTAAGCGCCTGATACTACAGGAGAAATTAGATGAGGATGGCGGATGGGGTGGGATTCGAACCCACGGTGGGGTTGCCCCCACGCCAGTTTTCAAGACTGGAGCCTTAAACCACTCGGCCACCCATCCGATCAGCGATTTCCGCTTCGCTGTGTGGGGTTCGGGGCCGTTGGTCCCCAAACACGCCACCAACCCCGTGTGCGCGTGCACTCGGGATCAACGGACGGCGCGAACATGCCCCGGAGCGCTTCTGCGGTCAACTCGCTTTTGAGTCCCACCATACAGGGGGCCACAGCCCCCGATGCCGGACGGTCGGAACCGTCATGGGCTGCAGCGCTCACGCTGGCGCGAGCCTCCTCCGTCAGGTGCCGGTCACGCGCGGCGCCAACCGCACATCGCCATGCCAAGCGAACACACCCTTCGGCGTCGTGGAAGGCCGCCCCGCCAGCCGGATTGCCGGTCTCCGGCATTTGCCGCGAAAGGTCCGGAGCGCGATTAGTTCGCCCAACGCACAAAAGAGCTTGCCAGGCATTTCGCATCTGGTATACGGTATCTCACATCCCATCGCGCTTCGGAAACGAAGTGCAAAACCAACGGCGCGGGCGTGTTTTGAAGAAAACATGACGGTGCCGGAAAGTTTCGGGTCCGGTGTCGGAGCGAGTGCTTCATGAGTGCAACAGTCGATTTCGCACAGCTGGTCATGGCCGCCGGGGACGCGATCGTCGTGTCCGACGCGCAAGGCGCCATTACTCTGTGGAATCCGGCGGCCGAGCGGATGTTCGGCTTCGCGGAGGGCGAAGCGCTGGGGCAGTCGCTCGACATCATCATTCCGGAACGCCAGCGCCAGCGCCATTGGGACGGCTACGCCAACACCATGCGCACGGGCCAGACGCGCTACGGCAGCGATGTGCTGCGCGTCCCGGCCCTGCACAAGGACGGGCACGCCCTGTCCATCGCCTTCACGGTCGCCTTGCTGACCGCGCCGGATGGCTCGGTGACCGGAATCGTCGCCATCATCCGCGACGAGAGCAGCCGCTGGGCCGAGGAGCGCAAGCTCCGCCGACGCCTGTCGGAGTTGGAGTCCGCAAGCCAGTAACCCGCAACCCATCCCGCCAGTTTGTCCGTGTTGTCCAGAGCTCAACAACGGCATCGCAATAAGTGAGAGGGAGTAAACGAGCCATGAGCAAGCCGCTCGAAGGGATCAAGATCATCGACTTCACCCACGTTCAGGCCGGCCCCGCCTGCACGCAGCTCCTCGCTTGGTACGGCGCGGACGTCATCAAGGTGGAGCGGCCGGGTTCCGGTGACGTCACCCGCAACCAGCTCCGTGACATTCCCGAAGCGGACGCGCTCTACTTCACGATGCTGAACAGCAACAAGCGCTCGCTGACGCTGGACACCAAGACCCCGGCGGGCAAGGAAATCCTTGAGAAGCTGATCAAGGAGTCCGACGTCCTCGTGGAGAACTTCGGTCCTGGCGCGCTCGACCGCATGGGCTTCACCTGGGAGCGCATCAACGAGCTGAACCCGGGCATGATCGTCGCCTCGGTGAAGGGCTTCAGCGATGGCCACCATTACGAAGACCTGAAGGTCTACGAGAACGTCGCCCAGTGCGCCGGCGGCGCCGCGTCGACCACCGGTTTCTGGGATGGCCCGCCGACCGTCAGCGCCGCCGCGCTGGGCGACAGCAACACCGGCATGCACCTCGCCATCGGCATCCTGACCGCCCTCATGGGCCGTTCGAAGACCGGCAAGGGCCAGAAGGTCGCCGTGTCGATGCAGGACTCGGTCATCAACCTCTGCCGCGTCAAGCTGCGCGACCAGCAGCGTCTTGACCGCGTCGGCTACCTGGAAGAGTACCCGCAGTACCCGCACGGCGAGTTCTCCGACGTGGTTCCACGCGGTGGCAACGCCGGCGGCGGCGGTCAGCCGGGCTGGGTCCTGAAGTGCAAGGGCGCCGAGACCGATCCGAACGCCTACATCTACTTCACCATCCAGGGCCATGCCTGGGCGCCGATTTGTAAGGCTCTCGGCAAGCCGGAGTGGATCGACGATCCGGCCTACAACACCGCCCAGGCGCGTCAGGACAAGATCTTCGACATCTTCGCCTTCATCGAGGGCTGGCTGGCCGACAAGACGAAGTACGAGGCGGTCGACATCCTGCGCAAGTTCGATATCCCGTGCGCCCCGGTGCTGACCATGAAGGAAATCGCCGAGTGCCCGTCGCTCCGCAAGAGCGGCACGATCGTCGAGGTCGATCACAAGGCCCGCGGCAAGTACCTGACGGTCGGCAGCCCGATCAAGTTCTCGGACATGACCGTCGAAGTGACCGGTTCGCCGCTCCTCGGCGAGCACTCCGACGAGGTTCTGGCCAGCCTCGGCTACACGCCGGAGCAGATCGCCGAGCTGCACGCCAACAAGGTTGTCTGATCGCTTCCCGACAGTCTGACGGCACACCTCGCGAAGACGGCGCCCCCAAAAGGGGCGCCGTTCCTTTTTATGCGTACGGCCCCCTGTTCTTTCCAGGGCCCGCTCTCTCCAGGCAGAGGGGGCGCTTTCAGCGCAGCCACTCCCTCACTTCACGGATGCGCTGGTTGCCCTCCAGCGTACGGGCGTAGGCCTTCCCGTACTGGGTCTCGTATTCGCGCACGAAGCCCTGGCGCAGCAGCCCGTCCAGCACCGGGCGGACGATGGCCGGCTTCAGGTTCGCGGCCTTGGTGATCGTCAGGAACGAGGCCGGCAGAGCCGTCACCTCCGGCCCCGGCGTGGCGCGCAGGGTGTTGAGCGAAGTCCAGTCGACGGAGGTTGGTGAAATCATCGGCTACCCTCGATGCGGCGCGCTGTTGACTCTCTCTCGATACGACCTCAACTTCACTTGAGGTCAAGAGGTTCCGAACCCCAGGGGAGGCCCGGCGATGGCGATTCTCGATCCCGCCGACATCGACAAGGACCTTTCCGTGGGCGAGGTCGCGGAACGCTCTGGTGTGGCAGTGTCCACCATCCACTTCTACGAATCAAAGGGCCTGATCACGAGCTGGCGGAGCAGCGGCAACCAGCGCCGCTTCCCCCGCGACGTGCTCCGGCGCATCGCCGTCATCAAGGTCGCCCAGCGCCTGGGCGTTCCCCTGGCCACCATCGCGGAGGCGCTGAAGACCCTGCCCGACGGCCGCACCCCCACCGCAGAGGACTGGAAACGCTTGTCCGCGGCCTGGAAAGCGGACCTGGACGAGCGCATCGCCGTGCTCACCAAGCTGCGCGACGGGCTGGAGGGGTGCATCGGCTGTGGCTGCCTGTCGCTCGGCGAATGCCCGCTGCGCAACCCCTGGGACGAGCTGTCGGAGGATGGTCCCGGCCCACGCCTGCTTGATCCGCGGCGATGACCGCGCTGTTTTGCCGCACTGCAGCACAGCCTCCCCGTCCGGCGCCGTCTCGGCAATAAAAAGGCCGTGCTGTTTCCAGCACGGCCAGTATCCGAGAGGCTCGCATATAATGCGGAGCAACAACCCGCCCGATACAAAGGGTGAAGAACCCTGTGTAAGAAGAATGATGCACGAGTCTTCTCCGGTACGCAACAAGGAATCGTAAGTTTCCACATTGCGGAAACAAAGTATTTTGGCAAAAAAAGACCGCGCCGTTGCGGGCGCGGTCAGTTTCTTCAGGGCAGCACTACGTGACAGGAAGGAAAACCGGGGTAACAGCCGCCTCGACCCAATCCGAAGGATTTGCGGATCGGGGCGGATCGCGCCTCCCGGCCGGCGCGAATTCGAATTCCGTAAGGGTGTTCCGGATCAGGCCCAGGGATCAGGCCAAAAGATCAGGTGGGGAAGCGCCCGCCGATCTCGGCGGTGACCGCCGCGGCGGTGCGCTTGACCATCTCGCCGAAGGCCACGACGCGGGCGTCGTCCAGGCGCCGGTTGGTGCTCGACAGCGACAGGGCGCCGATGACGCGGGCCTGCTCGTCGTAGATCGCCGCGGCGACGCAGTGCAGGCCGCTGACCCGCTCCTCCTGGTCCACGGCGTAGCCGCGGTCGCGCGTCAGGATCAGCTCCCGGTGCAGGGCCGGGATCGACGACACGGTGGTCCGGGTGAACTGGCGCATGCCGCGCTGGGTCACGATGCTCTGCACCCGCGTGTCGGGCATGCCGGCGAGCAGCGCCTTGCCGACGGCGGAACAGTGCAGCAGCGTGCGGTCGGTGACGGGCAGCGCCGCCTGGGCGACGCGGGGACCGCCGACGCGGTGCAGATAGATGGCTTCGCCGTTCTCCTCGATGGCCAGATTGACGACCTCGCTGGTCTCCTCCATCAGCCGGCGCATGCGCGGGCGGGCGACGTCGAGCAGGCTGCGCGTCTTCAGGAAGCCGGTGCCGGTCATGTAGGCCTGCACCCCGACCGCCCAGCCGCGCTTGCCCTGGTCGAAGCGCACGTAACGCTCCTCCTGCAGGGTGGTCAGCAGACGGTGCGCCGTGGAGGGCGAGAGATGCGCCGCCTCGGCCACCGCGGTCAGGCTCATCGGGCTGTCCGACTGGCCGAGGATGGTCATGATGCTCAGCGCCCGCGACAGCGACTGAACGAGATTGCCCTTCGCCGCACGGTCTACGGTTTCCGCGCGGCCTTCGGCCCGCGGGGCCGGGGGTGCCATCATCAGCGCTTGCGTCTTCATCGCTCCATCCCTCTCGAAATCGTCCGGCGCTGTTGCATCGCGCCGTTGTCGTCCTCGGGTGTGGCGGCCCCCGGTTCTCCCTGGCGGGGAGCGGGGGCCGCCGGTTGGCTATGCCGCCGGCTCGATGCGGGCCGCGGCGAACTTGAACTCGGGAATCTTCCCGTAGGGGTCCAGCTTCGGGTTGGTCAGCACGTTGGCCGCCGCCTCGGCGTAGCAGAAGGGCACGAACACCAGCCCGGACGGGACGTTGTAGTCTGACCGCGCCTTCAGCTCGATGGTGCCGCGCCGGGTGGTGACCTTCATGCGGTCGCCGCCCTTGGCCCCCATCCGCCGCAGGTCCGCCGGGCTCATGTAGGCCACCGCCTCCGGCTCCAGATCGTCCAGAACCTGGGCGCGCCGGGTCATCGACCCGGTGTGCCAATGCTCCAGCTGGCGCCCGGTGGTCAGGACCATCGGGAACTCGGCGTCCGGCTCCTCGGCCGGCGGGATCACGTCGGCGGGGACCAGACGCCCGCGGCCGGTGGCCGTGGGGAAGCCGTCGCCGAACACGATCTCCTGGCCCGGATCGTCCGCGGACAGGCTGGGGTAGGTCACCGAGCGCTCGCGCTCCAGCCGCTCCCAGGTGATGTTGTCGAGCGACGGCATCGCCCCCTTCATCTCCCGGAACACGTCGCGCGGATGCTCGTAGGTCCAATCCAGACCCAGGCCGCGGGCCATGGCGTTGACGATCCACAGATCCTGCCGGGCCTCGCCCGGAGGCGGCAGGGCCTGGCGGCCGAGCTGGACCTGGCGGTTCGTGTTGGTCACCGTGCCGGTCTTCTCCGGCCAGGCCGAGGCGGGCAGAACCACGTCGGCGTATTTGGCCGTCTCGGTCAGGAACAGGTCCTGCACCACCAGATGGTCGAGCTTGGCGAGCGCGTCGCGGGCGTGCTCCACGTCCGGGTCGGACATGGCCGGGTTCTCACCCATCACGTACATGCCGTTCAGCGAGCCGGCGTGGATCGCGTCCATGATCTCGACGACGGTCAGGCCGCGCTTGGAGTCCAGCTTGGTGTCCCAGAAATCCTCGTAGAAGGCGTGGACCTCGGGATCGTCCACCGGACGGTAGTCCGGGAACATCATCGGGATCAGGCCGGCGTCGGAGGCGCCCTGGACGTTGTTCTGGCCGCGCAGCGGGTGCAGGCCGGTGCCGGGGCGCCCGATCTGGCCGGTGACCAGCGACAGGGCGATCAGGCAGCGCACGTTGTCGGTGCCGTGGGTGTGCTGCGACACGCCCATGCCCCAGAAGATGATCGAGCCCTTGGAGGTGGCGTAGAGGCGCGCGACCTCGCGGAGCTGCTCCGCGGGGATGCCGCAGACCGGCTCCATGGCCTCCGGGGTGAAGCTGGCGATGTGGGCGCGCAGCTCCTCGAAGTCCTGGGTGTGCTCGGCCACATACTGCGCGTCGTACAGCCCCTCGCTGATGATGACGTTCAGCATGGCGTTCAGCATGGGCACGTCGCGGCCCGGCTTGAACTGGAGCATGTGGCTGGCGTGGCGCTTCAGCACCTGGCCGCGCGGGTCCATGATGACCAGCTTGGCGCCGCGCTTGGCCGCGTTCTTGAAGAAGGTCGCGGCGACCGGGTGGTTCTCCGTCGGGTTGGAGCCGATGACGACGATCACCTCGGCGTCCTTGGCCGCCATGAAGGGAGCGGTCACCGCGCCCGACCCGATGCCCTCGATCAGCGCCGCCACCGAGGAGGCGTGGCACAGCCGGGTGCAATGGTCGACGTTGTTGGTGCCGAAGCCGACGCGCACCAGCTTCTGGAACAGGTAGGCTTCCTCGTTGGAGCCCTTGGCCGAACCGAAGCCGGCGAGCGCCGAACCGCCCCGCTCGTCGCGGATCTTGCGCAGGCCGGCGGTGGCGACCTCCAGGGCCTCCTCCCAGCTCGCCTCGCGGAAGTGGGTCAGCGGGTTGAGCGGGTCGATGTCCACGTCGTGCTTGGACACGCCCTCCTTGCGGATCAGCGGCTTGGTCAGGCGGTGCGGGTGGTGGATGTAGTCGAAGCCGAAGCGGCCCTTCACGCACAGCCGGTTCTTGTTGGCGGGACCGTCGCGGCCGGTCACCGACAGCAGCTTCTCGTCCTTGATGTTGTAGGTCAGCTGGCAGCCGACGCCGCAATAGGGGCAGACGCTGTCGACCTGGCGGTCCGGGGCGGCGGCGAAGACGCCGCTGTTCATGTCCACCTGAGTCTTCGGCATCAGCGCGCCGGTCGGGCAGGCCTGGACGCACTCGCCGCAGGCGACGCAGGTGCTGTCGCCCATCGGATCGGCGAAGTCGAAGACGATCGTCTCCTTGTGGCCGCGCAGCGCCATGCCGATGACGTCGTTGACCTGGACCTCGCGGCAGGCGCGGACGCACAGGTTGCACTGGATGCAGGCGTCGAGCTGCACCGCCATGGCCGGGTGGCTGAAGTCGGGCTTCGGCGCGCATTCCCGGCTGGGGAAGCGGCTGTCCGAGACCTCCAGGCGGTCGGCCCAGCGCCAGAACTTGCTGTCCGGATCGTGGGCCTCCTCCCGCTTCGGCTGGTCGGCGACCAGCATCTCGATGACCATCTTGCGGGCGAACTTGGCGTTCTCGCTGGCCGAGCGGACGCGCATGCCCGGCGTCGGGTGGCGCACGCAGGAGGCCGACATGGCGCGCTCGCCGTCGATCTCGACCATGCAGGCCCGGCAGTTGCCGTCGGCGCGGTAGCCCGGCTCGTCGGCGTAGCAGAGATGCGGGATCTCGGTGCCCAGGCGGTTGGCGACCTGCCAGATGGTTTCGCCGGCGTGGGCTTCGACGAGCTCGTCGTCGAGGTGGAACAGGATGCGGTCGCTCATATCACCGGACCTCCCCGCGCAGATCGTCGCGGAAGTGCTTCAGCGCACTCTTGAGTGGGTTCATCGCGGCCTGACCCAGGCCGCAGATCGACGCCGTGCCCATCAGCCGGGCGAGCTCCGTCAGAAGCGGCTCGTCCCACACCGGCTGCTTGATGAGCGCCACCGCCTTCTCCGTTCCGACGCGGCAGGGCGTGCACTGGCCGCAGCTCTCGTCCTCGAAGAAGTCCAGCAGGTTGCGCACGACCTTGCGCATGTCGTCCTGGTCCGACAGCACGACCACCGCGGCGGAGCCGATGAAGCAGCCGTGCTGCTCCAGCGTGCCGAAGTCCAGCGGGATGTCGTCCATGCTGGCGGGCAGGATGCCGCCCGACGCGCCGCCGGGCAGGTAGCCCTTGAGCGTGTGGCCGTCGGCCATGCCGCCGCAATACTCGTCGATCAGCTCGCGGATGGTGACGCCGG
Source organism: Azospirillum sp. UENF 211521 (assembly GCF_058780535.1). Taxonomy (NCBI): domain Bacteria; kingdom Pseudomonadati; phylum Pseudomonadota; class Alphaproteobacteria; order Rhodospirillales; family Azospirillaceae; genus Azospirillum; species Azospirillum sp. UENF 211521. The sequence goes on along the minus strand of NZ_JBSNCF010000001.1, from coordinate 1,490,683 downwards.
CGGGGGCCAGCTTCACGCCCGGGTCCTTCACATGGCCGGAGACGGAGTAGCTGCGCAGGCCCTTGCGGCCGTTGCGCCCGTGGCTGCCCCACCAGTCGGCGCCCTTCTCAAGGATGTCCCGGATCCAGAACAGCGTCTCCACGTTGTTGATGAGGGTCGGGCGGCCGAACAGGCCGACGACCGACGGGAAGGGCGGCTTGTGCCGCGGCAGGCCGCGCTTGCCCTCGATGCTCTCCAGCATCGCGGACTCCTCGCCGCAGATGTAGGCCCCGGCGCCGCGCCGCAGATGGATGCGGGTGTGCCCGGCGAGGCCGGCCTTTTCCACGGCGGCGATCTCGTGCTCCAGCACCTCGCGGATGTGCGGGTACTCGTCGCGCAGGTAGATGTAGACGTCGGTCGCCTCGACCACCCAGGCGCCGATCAGCATCCCCTCCAGGAAGCGGTGCGGATCGTTCTCCAGATAGAAGCGGTCCTTGAAGGTGCCCGGCTCGCCCTCGTCCCCGTTCACCGCCATCAGGCGGGGGCCGGGCTCGTGGCGGACGAAGCGCCACTTGCGGCCGGTCGGGAAGCCAGCGCCGCCGAGGCCGCGCAGGTTGGCGCCCTCCAGCTTGCCGAGGATGTCGTCCACCGGGACGTTGCCCGTCAGACAGTCGGCGAGCAGGCGGTAGCCGCCCTCCGCCTTGTACTGTTCCAGGCTGACATAAGTGGGGAGCTGCGGGTGCGTCTCGCCGTTCTTCACGGCGGTGACCACGCTCTCAACCGTGGCGTTCTCGTGCAGGGCGTGGCCGATGGCCACCGCCGGGGCGTTGTGGCAGGCGCCCATGCAGGGAGCGCGCACCACCCGGACGTCCGGCCCCATGTCGGCGGCCTTCAGCTCGTCGAGCAGCTTCTCGCCGCCGGCCATGCAGCAGGACAGGCTGTCGCAGACCCGGACGGTCACGGGCGGAGGGGCGTCCTCCCCGTCCATCACGATGTCGAAGTGGGCGTAGAAGGACGCCACCTCGTACACCTCCACCAGGGCCAGCCGCATCTCGTGGGCGAGCGCCGCGAGATGGCGGGCGTGCAGCCCGTGATAGGTGTCCTGCAACAGGTGCAGATGCTCGATCAGCAGGTCCCGCTGCCGGGACCGGTCACCGAGAAGCTCCTGCACCTCCGCCAGGGCCGCCGGATCGACCTGCCGGCCCTTCGGCTGGGGCCGGGTGTTCCGGCGCCCCGAACCGGGATGGATGGCGCGCCTTTTGTTGTCGTCTTTGGCGACGATGGCCGTGTCCATGTCCGCCCTCCCCTCTCGTCTCAGGCTGATTTTTCGTAACGTTGGGATGTCGTGCCGTCGTTTGGAACCGCCCCCCGATTTTTCCGGGGGGCTTTATTTTTTATGATTCAGGAAGGCGTTACTGCTTGGGACCCTTGCGGACGGCGCTGGTGGGGTTGAGGCTGCCGATGTTGCCGCTCTCCGACCCGGCGTTGGGGTCGATCACCGCGTTGATCAGCGTCGGCCGGCCGCTGTCCATCGCCGCGCTGACCGCGCGGTACAGCTCGTCCGGCGTCGTCACGTTGACGCCATCGCCGCCGAAGGCCTCCATCATCTTGTCGTAGCGCGAGTCCGGAACGAAGACCATCGGCGACGGGTCCGACCCGCCCGTCGGGTTCACGTCCGTCCCCTTGTAGATGCCGTTGTTGTTGAACACCACGATGCACACCGGCAGGTTGTAGCGGCAGATCGTCTCCACCTCCATCCCCGAGAAGCCGAAGGCGCTGTCGCCTTCCACCGCCAGAACCGGCTTGCCCGACTCCACCGCAGCGGCCACCGCGAAGCCCATGCCGATGCCCATCACGCCCCAGGTCCCGACGTCCAGGCGCTTGCGCGGCTGGTGCATGTCGATGATCCCGCGCGCCAGGTCCAGCGTGTTGGCCCCCTCGTTCACCAGCAGAGCGTCGGGCCGCTCCTGCACCACCCGGCGCAGCGCGCCCAGCGCGCCGTGGAAGTTCATCGGCGAGGCGTTGCTCATCAGCTTGGGCGCCATCTTGGCGATGTTCGCCTCCTTGCGCGCCGACACCGCCCCCGTCCACTCCGCCGGCGGCGGCGTCCAGCCCTTGGCCATGCCCGCCGTCAGCGCCGACACGCACGACCCGATGTCGCCGACCAGCGGCGCCACGATCGCCACGTTGCTGTCCATCTCGCGCGGCTCGATGTCGATCTGGATGAAGGTCTTCGACCCCGGCTCGCCCCAGGTCTTGCCCTTGCCGTGCGACAGCAGCCAGTTCAGACGCGCGCCGACCAGCACCACCACGTCGGCGTCCTTCAGCACCATCGAGCGCGCCGCCCCCGCCGACTGCGGGTGGGTGTCGGGCAGCAGGCCCTTGGCCATGCTCATCGGCAGGAACGGGATGCCCGACTTCTCGACCAGCTCGCGCACCGCCTCGTCGGCCTGGGCGTAGGCCGCGCCCTTGCCCAGGATGATCAGCGGCCGCTTGGCGCCCTTCAGCACCTCCAGGGCGCGCGACACCGAGTCCGGCGAGGGCAGCTGCGCCGGGGCGGCGTCGACCACCTTGACCAGCGAGCGGGCGCCCTCGGCGGCGTCCATCACCTGCGAGAACAGCTTGGCCGGCAGGTCGAGGTAGACGCCGCCCGGACGGCCCGACACCGCGGCGCGGATCGCGCGGGCCACGGCGATGCCGATGTCCTGGGCGTGCAGCACGCGGAAGGCCGCCTTGCACAGCGGCTTGGCGATGGCCAGCTGGTCCATCTCCTCGTAGTCGCCCTGCTGCAGGTCGACGATCTCACGCTCCGACGAGCCGGAGATCAGGATCATCGGGAAGCAGTTGGTGGTGGCGTTGGCCAGCGCGGTCAGGCCGTTGAGGAAGCCCGGCGCCGAGACGGTCATGCACACGCCCGGCTTCTTGGTCAGGAAGCCGGCGATCGCCGCGGCGTTGCCGGCGTTCTGCTCGTGGCGGAAGGAGATGACCCGCAGCCCCTCGCCCTGGGCCATGCGCAGCAGGTCGGAAATCGGGATGCCCGGCACGACGTAGAGGTTCTCGATGCCGTTGAGCTTGAGGGCATCGATGACGAGCTGGAAACCATCCGTCAGCGCCGGTTCCGCATCGGTGGCGGCCGTGGCTTGGTTGTTGAGGACTGTGACGGCTGACATAAGGGTTACTCCTCCCCGACTCTTATTCGGTTCACGATCGGTCAATCGAGAAAATCGCAGTGCTGTTCGACATGGCGGGCCAGCCCCAGCGTGTGCTCGCGCACCCGCCGCTCGGCCAGGTCGGCGTCGCGCCGGGTCAGGGCGTCGATGATGTCGCGGTGCTCGACGATGGACGTCTCGGCCCGGCCGCCGCGGCGCATGGTGACGCGGCGGATGGCCCGCATGTGGATGAAGAAGCGGTCGGTCAGGTCGGCGATGAGCGTGCAGCCCGAGGCCTGGATGATCGACTGGTGGAAGGCGACGTTGGCGTCGGAATACTCCAGCACGTGGTCGGCCAGCTCGCCTTCGGCGAAGCGGTCGAAGGTCTCGTGCAGGTCGGCCATGCCGCGCTCGTCGGCGCGCTCGACGAAGAGGCGGGCGGCCATGCCCTCCAGCGCCGCGCAGACGGTGATCATCTCGATGATCTCCGCCTTGGTCTTGCGCACCACGAAGATGCCGCGCCGGGGCATGGAGCGGATGAAGCCCTCCTGCTCCAGCAGCGCCATGGCCTCGCGCACCGGGGTGCGGCTGACGCCCAGCGCCTCGCAGAGCTGACGCTCGTCGAGACGGATCTCGCTCGGCCCGCCGTAGATGTCCATCTGGGTGATGGCCTGGCGCAGCGACTGGTAGGCCTTGGCCTTGAAGCTCATCCCCTGATCGAGGGGTGCGACCGAGAAACTCATCGTCTGCATTGGCGTTCCCGTCCCTCTCTCTCCGCCCCCGGAATGATCCGGGGTTTCCCCGGTTGACGGGGTTTGGGCCGCGCTTTCATTGCCCCGGAGAGGGAAGCGGCTTGGATTGGAGATACGGTATACCAGATGCCAGTTCATGACAAGCGGATATGTTCGGATCGCGGACTGTTTCTTCGATGAACGACGACACGGCGATTCTTCCGCGACGGCCCGGCAATTCTGCGCCTTTGGGCTCCCACTGGCATATCGTATACGGTATCCATATGCCGCATGACTGGTATACCGAATCCACTGTGGTTGCGGCGGATCGCTGAGGGTACAAACGTTCTTGGAACTACACGCATTCCTCCCTGTAGATTCCCCCACCTGACGGCTCCGCGGCTTACTGCCAGCGGAGCCTTCTTTTTTCTCCGCCCGCAAAATTTGCCCGACTGTGGAATTTGCCCTGCGGCAAATTGGTATACCGTACACCAGACAGTTTCACCGCACTCCGCGTGTGTGTATGTTGGCTGGGTCAACGAATCAGGCAAACGGAGGAAAGCCATGAAAGCTGCGGACATCATGACCCGTCAGGTGGTCACCATCGGTCCCGACGCCACGGTGACCGAAGCCGCGAAGCGCATGCTGGAGAACCGGATCAGCGGCCTGCCCGTCTGCGATTCGAACGGGCGCCTGCTCGGCGTCATCAGCGAGGGTGACCTGCTGCGCCGGGCGGAGACCGGGACGGTGCGCCGGGCCTCCTGGTGGCTCGCCATGTTCGCGGGCGCGCCGAACCAGGCCGCCGACTACACCAAGTCCCACGGCCGCCACGTGCGCGACGCGATGACCGAGTCGCTGATCTTCGTCACGGAGGAAACCCCGCTCGACGAGGTGGTCCGCCTGATGGAAAGCAACCGCATCAAGCGCGTTCCGGTGCTGCGCAACGGCACGCTGGTCGGCATCGTCAGCCGCGCCAACCTGCTGCACGTCCTCGCCAGCATCGCTCCGGACGTCTCCCCCGCCGCCGCGGACGACCGCGTGCTGCGCGACCGGCTTTTGGAAACCCTGCGGGCGCAGCCCTGGGCGCCGGAAATCAGCGACAACATCGTCGTGCGCAACGGCGTCGTCCATCTTTGGGGCAGCGTGCGCACCGAGGCGCAGCGTGACGCCCTGCGGGTCGCCGCCGAGAACACCCCCGGCGTCACCCGCGTGGAAAATCACCTGATCATCGTGGATCATGTCGCCGAAGGCGCGGTCGGCTTCTGATCCGGTTGCCAATGCGGCAACAAAAAAGCCCCTTCCCGGTTCGTCCGGGAAGGGGCTTTTCCTTTCAGCAGACCTTTACTCGGTGGCCTTCACGACCTCTTCGGTGACCTTCTTGGCGTCGCCGAACAGCATCATGGTGTTGGGGCGGAAGAACAGCTCGTTCTCGACACCGGCGTAGCCGGCGGCCATGCCGCGCTTGATGAAGAACACCGTCTTGGCCTTCTCGACGTCGAGGATCGGCATGCCGTAGATCGGCGACTGCGGATCGGTCTTGGCCGCCGGGTTGGTCACGTCGTTGGCGCCGATCACGAAGGCCACGTCCGCCGTGCCGAAGTCGCGGTTGATGTCCTCCAGCTCGAACACCTCGTCGTAGGGCACGTTGGCCTCGGCCAGCAGCACGTTCATGTGCCCGGGCATGCGCCCCGCCACCGGGTGGATGGCGTACTTGACCTCGACGCCCTCCTTCTTCAGCAGGTCGGCCATTTCGCGCAGCGCGTGCTGGGCCTGGGCCACCGCCATGCCGTAACCGGGGACGATGATCACCGACTGGGCGTTCTTCATGATGTAGGCCGCGTCCTCCGGCGAGCCGGCCTTGACCGTGCCGCGCTCACCGCCGCCCGCCGCCGCCGACGCCGCCCCGCTGTCGCCGCCGAAGCCACCCAGGATGACGTTGAAGATCGAGCGGTTCATGCCCTTGCACATGATGTAGGACAGGATCGCGCCCGACGAGCCGACCAGCGCGCCCGTGACGATCAGCAGGTTGTTCTGCAGCGTGAAGCCGATGCCCGCCGCCGCCCAGCCCGAGTAGCTGTTCAGCATCGAGATCACCACCGGCATGTCGGCGCCGCCGATCGGCAGGATCAGCAGCAGGCCGAGCGCCAGCGAGACGGCGACGATCAGCCACATCGGGGCATCGGCGTTGCTCTGCACCAGCCAGACGATGAGGAGGATGGTCAGCACGCCGAGGGCGGCGTTGAGGTGGTGCTGGAAGGGGAAGACCAGCGGCTTGCCGGTGACCAAGCCCTGCAGCTTGGCGAAGGCGACGATCGAGCCGGTGAAGGTGATGGCGCCGATGGCGGTGCCGAGCGCCATCTCGACCAGCGAGCCCTTGGCGATGGCGCCGGGAACGCCGATGCCGTAGGCCTCGGGCGAGTAGAAGGCCGACAGCGCCACGAACACCGCGGCCAGACCGACCAGCGAGTGGAAGGCGGCGACGAGCTGCGGCAGCGCGGTCATCTCGATCTTCTTGGCGATGACGTAGCCGATGCCGCCGCCGATGGCGATGCCGAGCACGATCATCCAGTAGGACTGGACGATGGGCAGGGCCAGCGTGGTCAGCACGGCGATGGTCATGCCGGCCATGCCGAAGAAGTTGCCCTGGCGGGAGGTCTCCGGGCTGGACAGGCCGCGCAGCGCCATGATGAAGCAGACCGAGGCGACCAGATAGAGAAGGGCGGACAGGGTTTCCATGGTTACTTGCCCTTCTTCTTGAACATCGACAGCATGCGCTGGGTGACCAGGAAGCCGCCGAAGATGTTGACGCTGGCCAGGATGACGGCGAGGAAGCCCATGATCTTGGAGAAGCCGAAGCCGGCCGGGCCGGCGGCGATCAGGGCGCCGACGATGATCACCGAGGACACCGCGTTGGTCACCGCCATCAGCGGCGAGTGCAGCGCCGGCGTCACCCGCCACACCACGTAGTAGCCGACGAAGCAGGCCAGCACGAACACCGTCAGGCCGGTGATGAAGAAGTTGCCGTGGCTCGCCGCGTCCATGACGGGCGCCGGGATCGGCATTGCGTGGGTCATCTGGGCAACCTGGACCTGAAGCTCCGCCGTCTGGTTGGTCAGGGTGAGGAGCGAGTGGCGGAAGGCCTCAATCTGGCTCGCGGGATCGGGATGTTCCATGGAAGCCGCCTCCTCAGACGGTCTGGACTTCGCGGACCGTGTCCGCGAAGGCGGGATGGACGACCTGCCCATCGCGGGTGAGCGCGATGGCCTTCACGATCTCGTCGTCCCAGTTGAGCGTGACGCCATTCTCCTTGTCGTGCAGCGACTGCAGCAGCGCGAGCAGGTTCTTGGCGTACAAGAGCGAGGCGCTCTCGGCGATGCGGCTGGGGTAGTTGGCGTGGCCGACGATCTTCACCCCGTTCTCCGTGGTGACGACCTTGCCCAGCTCCGAGCCCTCGACGTTGCCGCCCTGCTCCACCGCCAGATCGATCAGCACCGAGCCCGGCTTCATCGACGCCACATGCTCGCGCGTCACCAGGATCGGCGCCTTGCGCCCGGGGATCAGCGCCGTGGTGATGACGATGTCCTGCTTCTTGATGTGCTCGGCCACCAGCGCCGCCTGCTGGCGCTTGTAGTCGTCCGACATCTCCTTGGCGTAGCCGCCCGCGGTCTCGGCCTGTTTGAACTCGTCGTTCTCCACCGCGACGAAGCTGCCGCCCAGCGACTGCACCTGCTCCTTGACCGCCGGGCGCACGTCGGTGGCCGAGACGATGGCGCCCAGCCGCTTGGCCGTGGCGATGGCCTGCAGGCCGGCGACGCCGACGCCCATGATGAAGGCGCGCGCCGGCGGCACCGTGCCCGCCGCGGTCATCATCATCGGGTAGGCGCGGCCGTACTCGCTGGCCGCATCGACCACCGCCTTGTAGCCGGCGAGGTTGGCCTGGGAGGACAGCACGTCCATGACCTGGGCGCGGGTGATGCGCGGCATGAACTCCATGGCGAAGGCGTTCACCCCGGCCGCGGCGTAGGCCGCCACATGGTCGCGGCTGTTGTAGGGGTTGAGGATGGCGAACAGCAGCGCGCCGCGCTTGATCAGCGCCAGCTCGTCGAGGTCCCCCTCCCCGGCCAGCAGCGGGCGCTGCACCTTCAGCACGATGTCGGCGTCGGCCAGCGCCGACGCGGCGTCCGGCGCGATCTCCGCGCCGGCGTCCTGATAGACCCGGTCCGGCAGGTTCGAGCCCAGACCGGCGCCGGCCTCGACCACGACGTCGAGTCCGAGAGCCTTGATCTTCTTGACGGTTTCCGGAGACGCCGCGACGCGATTCTCGCCCGCGCGCCGCTCCCTGGGTATGGCGATTTTCATGGTTGTTGATTGCCTCCCAAAGCAATCGGCAGGACGAGGCGTCAGCGCTCCGGCCTCGACGGCGGGCGGCCTCGGCGGGCGGCCCGCCGGTCAAATTCTCGAATGATGTCGGTGCCGGCCAGCGACGAGGCGTGGTCCGGCGTTAGGCCCGCAGGGCGGCGGAGCGGTCACCCGAGATGGATGCGGGTGACCGCCTCCGGATCACCGCCGCCGTCATGGGAAGGTTGCCCCAGGCACAACAGCCCGGGGCACCGTCGTCCGTCACTGGGCCGCGGCGACGGGATAGCTGACGACCTCGGCCGTCTCGGCGTCCGGCGGGGCGGCGTCGAGCTGCGCCTTGATGAGATCGCGCACGCTGACCACGCCGACCAGCGAGGCGCCGTCCAGAACGGGAATGTGGCGGATGGTGTGCTCGTCCATCAGCTGGAGCACGTGACGGACGGAATCGCCCGGCGCGCAGCAAACGGGATGATGGCTCATCACCGCCGTGACCGGCAGGGACAGGATGCCCGGCCCGCGGTCGGTCAGGCTGCGCACGATGTCACGTTCGGAAATCACCCCGACGACCGTGTTGCCCTCGGTCCGGCAGACGTCCTTGACCACCAGCGCGCCGGTGTTTTCGGCCTTCAGAAGACGCAACGCCGTTTCCACGGTTTCGTTGATGCGCACCGTGCCGATGCGCGTCCCCTTTCGGCGGAGAATGTCTTCAACCCTCATGACGCTCCTCCTGTGAAGCGATGGTCCGGCCCCTCGGCGTTGCTTCGCTGCGTCGTTGGGGGCGTTGGTTTCTGTGTGGGGGGCCGGACGGTGTCCGCCCTACTGGGCGGCGACCGCGGGTGCGGCCTCGGACGACGCCCGCTGCGGGCGGGTGTAGCAGTCGGCGATCTCGCCGCGCTGGCGGACCAGCGCCAGGACCACGTCGATGGTCGGGGTCGCCACGCCGACCATGCGGCCCATCTCCTGGACCACCGACAACAGGGCGTCGATCTCCATCGGGCGGCCGCGCTCCAGATCCTGGAGCATGGAGGTCTTGTGCGCGCCGACGGCGCCGGCGCCGTTGATGCGGCGCTCCACATCCACCCGGAAATGCACGCCCAGACGGTCGCCGATCTCCTTCGCCTCCAGCATCATCGACTTGGCGACGGCGCGGGTCTCCGGATCGGAGCAGATGACGTCCAGCGTGGCGTGGGTGAGCGCGCTGATCGGGTTGAAGCAGAGGTTGCCCCACAGCTTCAGCCAGATCTCGTCGCGGATGCGGTCGAGCACCGGGGCGCGCAGGCCGCCGGCCTCCATCGCCGCGCTCAGCTTCTTCACGCGGTCGGACTGGCTGCCGTCCGGCTCGCCCAGCGAGAACTTGTCGCCATAGATGTGCTGAATGACGCCGGGTTCGACGACTTCGGTCGCGGGGTAGACGACGCAGCCGATGGCGCGCTCCGGGCTCAGGCCGTTCCACTGGATGCCGCCCGGATCGACGGTGTCGAGCACGCGGCCTTCGAACTCGCCGCCATTCTTATAGAAGTACCAGTAGGGGATGCCGTTGACCGCGGTGACCACGGCGGTGTCCTTGCCGAGCAGCGGCTGGATGGCGTTGACGACGCTGGGAACGGAGTGGGCCTTCAGACCGATGATGACGTAGTCCTGCGGGCCGAGTTCCGCCGCGTTGTCGGTGCAGCGGGGGTGGACGACCGTTTCTTCCTCTCCGACGATCAGCTTCACGCCGTTCTCACGCATGGCCGTGAGATGGGCGCCGCGCGCCACGAGGCTGACATCCGCGCCGGCCTGGTGGAGACGCACACCCAGATACCCGCCGATGGCCCCGGACCCAAAGATGCAGATCTTCATAACCCGTTTCCTCTCCCCCAATTATCGGCCACGCGCCGCGCAGCCTTTGCAGTAACCCCAATCAATCAGCACACCGAACAAATACGGAGTTTGGTATACCAGATACCAGATGTCAACTGGCAAAATAGACCCTGTCGAGGGAGGGACATGATCCGGAATCGGGCGAGAATCCTGGGTTTTCCGACGAAAATTCGCGCATGGAAAACCGGACGCCCGGCCCGTCCGGACGCCCGGTTCGCGGGTCCATCCGGTGCGCCGGATCAGGCGAGCGGCAGGACGAGCTGGAACGCCTTAACCGTCATGCGCTTGCGGTGATAGAAGCGGTGGGCGTCGCCGCGCTGGACACCGGAGATGATTTCCATCTGGGCGCAGCCCTTTTCGCGGGCCTGGGCGGCCAGCCAATCGAACAGCTTGTCGCCCAAACCGAAGGAGCGGTGCTTCGGCGAGGTGACGAGGTCCTCAACATACATATAGCGACCGCGCGACAGCGTCTCGTGGACGCGGAAACCGCCGCAGCCGGCCACCTCGCCGTCGATGCGCAGGAGCGCCATGTTGTAGCCGTCCTCCATCTGGCGGCGGATCTGGGCGGCGTAGGCGTCGGCGTCGGTCATGTGGGTGCGCAGTTCCTTCACCACCGCGTAGCTGTCGGCGATGTCGGCGTCGGTCTTAGCCAGAGTGATCTCGATGGTGTGCTGGCCCGAAGTGTTCTGGGCGGCGTTCTGTTCGGCGATCCGCTGGTCCATCGTGCGTAACTCCCGTTTTTTTGTGTGTTCGAGGGACTCTGTTCGTCTCTCTGGTATTTGGTATACCAGATAATCCGTGCAGGAAGCAACCGACCTTATGGTGCAGCTGCGCAAAGTCCCTCGAAATCACCCGGGATTCGCCGTTCGAGCCCCGGTCAGGCGCGCATCAGGGCCTGGAGATGTGCGGCGCAGCCTTCGGCAAGCCCCACCATGTCGTAGCCGCCCTCCAGCACCGTCACGACGCGGCCGTCGCACAGCCGGTCCGCCGCCTCGACCAGCTTGCGGGTCCCCCACTCGAAATCCGGCCCGGTGAAGTTCAGCGAGGCCAGAGGGTCGCGGGCGTGGGCGTCGAATCCGGCGGAGATCAGGATCAGCTCCGGCTGGAACTCCTCCAGCGCGGGAAGGATGCGCCGCTCCATCGCCTGCCGGAATTCCACCGTCCCGGAGTGGGGCGGCAGCGGCGCGTTGACGATGTTGCCGGCGACTCCGGTCTCGCTCATCGAGCCGGTGCCGGGATAGAGGGGCGACTGGTGGGTCGAGGCGAAGAACAGGTCGGCGTCGTTCCAGAACATCGCCTGGGTGCCGTTGCCGTGGTGCACGTCGTAATCGACCACGGCGACGCGGGTCAGGCCGCGCCGCTTGCGGGCGTGCTCCGCGCCGACCGCCACGTTGTTGAAGACGCAGAAGCCCATGGCGCGGGCTGGTTCGGCGTGGTGGCCGCAGGGGCGGACGGCGCAGAAGGCGTTCTTCGCCGTCCCGTCCAGCACCGCGTCCACCGCCGCGCAGACCGCCCCGGCGGCGCGCAGGATCGCCGAGCGGGAGGTGGGCGACAGCACGGTGTCGGCGTCCAGCCGGGCATGGCCGCTGTCCGGGACCGCGTTCAGCACGGCGTCCACATAGGCCGGGTCGTGCACCCAGCGCAGTTGCTCGACCTCCGCCTCCGGGGCCTCAAAATGGGGAAGATCGCGGAACTCGTCGCGTTTCAGAACCTCCCACACCACGGCGATGCGTTCCGGACGCTCCGGGTGCCCTGGACCGGTGTCGTGCGCCAGAAAGTCCGGGTGCGTGAAAATGGCGGTGGTCATCGAGTCGTCCCCTCCCCTGTTCCGATGCTTTGAAACGCATGATCGCGCGACAGCGTGGCCGCGCGTGCACACCAAATCGATGCGCGCTCTTGCCCTATATGTATACCAGATACCAGAACGGTCCAAATCGCTTTGCGGACGAACCGTCAGCGCACCCCATCGGACAACGGCCGGAAACCCCATTGGGGCAAGGGCCATCGGCACTTCCGAAGGTGGTAGGACGCCCCCTGCATGCCGGGTCTGTTTGTTACGCTGACAAACAGCTTGCGCCGGAAACTGTATCTGGCATACCATATCTCTAATGCCAAAAACGCTCACCCCGCGAGCTTAAACCGCCCACACCAAGCGGTCGGTTCGACGGTCAAGCCAAGGCGATGGAGACGACCCGGCACACCACGGGGACGCCTCCGGTCAAAGAACAAAAACAACCCGACTCAAAAAAGCAAAAGACCGCTTCGCAAAGAGATCGCTTCTAGGAGGAGAGAAATGCACCAAGCCCTCACGGAGGCCCCGAAGGGGCCCCTCGGTGGCCGCTGGTTCCAGCTCGTCATCGGCGTCATCTGCATGTCGATGATCGCGAACCTGCAGTATGGCTGGACTCTGTTCGTCGAGCCCATCGACCAGAAGCATGGCTGGGGCCGTGCGGCCATCCAGGTGGCCTTCACCATCTTCGTCGTCATGGAAACCTGGCTGGTTCCCGTCGAAGGCTGGTTCGTCGACAAGTTCGGCCCGCGCATCGTCGTCCTGATCGGCGGCGTGTTCTGCGCCGCGGCCTGGGCGGTCAACTCGGTGGCCGACTCGCTCGCCATGCTCTATCTCGGCGCGGCGCTGGGCGGCATCGGTGCCGGCGGCGTCTATGGCACCTGCGTCGGTAACGCGCTGAAGTGGTTCCCCGACCGCCGCGGTCTCGCCGCCGGCCTGACCGCCGCCGGTTTCGGCGCCGGCTCGGCCCTCACGGTCGTTCCCATCGCCAACATGATCCACTCCTCGGGCTATGAAGCCACCTTCATGACCTTCGGCATCGGCCAGGGCGCGGTGATCCTCGCGCTGGCGTGGTTCCTGGCGTCGCCGAAGAAGGGTCAGGTTCCGGAGGTCTCCCGCTCGTCGGTGTCGCAGACCCGCGAGAGCTACACCCCGGTCCAGATGCTGAAGACTCCGGTCTTCTGGGTCATGTACGCCATGTTCGTGATGGTGGCGGCGGGCGGCCTGATGGCGACCGCGCAGCTCGGCCCGATCGCCAAGGACTTCCACCTGGACGGCGTGCCGGTCAGCATCATGGGCCTGACCCTGCCGGCGCTGACCTTCGCCCTGTCGATCGACCGCGTGCTGAACGGCGTCACCCGTCCCTTCTTCGGCTGGGTGTCCGACCACATCGGCCGTGAGAACACGATGTTCATCGCCTTCGCCCTGGAGTGCGTCGGCATCCTGGCGCTGAACCAGTGGGGCCACAACCCCGTCGCCTTCGTGATCCTGACGGGTCTGGTGTTCTTCGCCTGGGGTGAGATCTACAGCCTGTTCCCGGCGCTGTGCGGCGACTCCTTCGGCTCGAAGTTCGCCACCACCAACGCCGGCCTGCTGTACACCGCCAAGGGCACCGCGTCGCTGGTCGTTCCCTTCGCCAACGTGGCGGTCGCCTCGACCGGCAGCTGGCAGGCGGTGTTCTTCTTCGCCGCCGCGGTCAACGGCATCGCCGCCCTGCTGGCCATCTTCGTCCTGAAGCCGATGCGCGCCCGCCAGATCACCGAGAGCCTCCCGGCCTCGAAGCTGGCGGCGGAGCCGGCCCAGTAAGGCACCGGACGCACCATCAGCACCCGAACGCGATCGGGCCGGGAAATTTCCCGGCCCGATTTGCTTGTGGGTAAGGAAAGGAAAAGATCAGAGCCCGCGCGGGAACGATGCCCAGGACGGACCGCCCTCGATCTCCTCCTGCGCCTTGCGCGCCTTCTTGACCCGGCGCAGATGGCCGGGCGACCAGGGATCGCGGACCGGCATGCCGGCGGTGGCGACCTCGGCGGTCAGAATCCGCGCCACGATGATGGCGAAGCCCGACAGCAGCATGGACAGAAGAACGATGGCGAGCATGCTTCGATTCCCGGATGAGCCGCAGAGCGGAATCAGGCGCGCCCAATTCCACGCTTGATACCGCAATGCAGCATAAATAGGCCATTCGGCCGAGGAAATCGAGTCCGCCACCGCAAGCGCGGCGCTTCGCCGCGCTACAGCATTTCCAGCGGGCGCGGTCCGCTCGGCGGCGGGAAGGCACGATCAAGGTCCGAAAGGTCCTGCTCGTCGAGCCGCAAATCGGCGGCGGCCCTATTGTCGCGGACATGGGCGGGGTCCGACGCCTTGGGGATGGCGATCACCCCGTCCTGGCGGAGCAGCCAGGCCAGCCCGACCTGGGCCGGCGTCACGCCATGCCGGTCGGCGACGCGGCGAAGCTCCGGGTGGCGCAGCATCCGGCCCTGCTCGATGGGCGAATAGGCCATGATCGGGATGCCCCGGCCGCGGCACCAGGGCTGCAGGTCGTACTCGATGCCGCGCCGGGTCAGGTTGTAGAGAAGCTGGTTGGTCTGCACGCCCTCCCCGCCCGGCGTCCCGACCAGCTCCTCCATGTCCTGGAGATCCAGGTTGCTGACGCCCCATTGACCGATCTTGCCGTCGCGCACCAGCGCGTCGAAGGCGTCGATCGTTTCGGAGAAATCGTGGCTGCCGCGCCAGTGCAGCAGATAGAGGTCGATGCGGTCGGTGCGCAGGCGCTTCAGGCTGCGCTCGCAGGCGGCAATGGTGCCGCGGCGGCTGGCGTTCATCGGCAGCACCTTGCTGACCAGGAACACCTCGTCCCGGCGCCCGGCGATGGCCTCGCCGACCACCTCCTCCGCCCCGCCGTCGGCGTACATCTCCGCCGTGTCGATCAGCGTTATGCCGAGGTCGAGGCCGAGCCGCAGCGCCGCCGCCTCCCGCGCGCGGTCGCGGCTGTCCTCGCCCATGTACCAGGTGCCTTGGCCGAGCACCGGAACGGCGGTTCCCGAAGGAAGGCGTGTCGTCGCAATGGTCATGGATGTCTCCCGTACCCGTGGCCCCGTCGAGGGGCGTGAGGAACGTTAGTCCACGGAGCCACCCCTGGAAACCGCCCCTTGGCGCTATTTCGGCGGGTGGGAGAAGCCGGCGACCGCGGCGCGGCGAGCGGGTCGCTTGCCAGACCGGCAAAGGTGCCGGACAAATGACGCCTGAAACGACAAAAGCTCAGCCAAGGGCTGAGCTTTCGAAACCGGTGCCAACCTGTGAGAAGGTGGCGTCCCCAAGGGGATTCGAACCCCTGTCGCCGCCGTGAAAGGGCGGTGTCCTAGGCCTCTAGACGATGGGGACGTCGTTGGCGTGGCGGGATTACTAATGGGATGACGGGCCGAGCGCAAGCGTTTTTTCCAACTCCTTTCTACCCCGTTCGCGTATGCCCCCCATGCACCCGCTCCGCAGCGAATTTGTTTGCATTCACATGGTTTGGGAGGGTGCAGCGTCGTCGATCAGAAGCTGGACTCCCTCCGCCCCGTTCCAGCGGTCGATGCGCAGGACACCGGCGATGTGGAAGGGCGAACCGCGGCCCATCAGCAGGGCTTTCCCCATCTCGCTCTCCAGCGCGCGGAAGGCGATGGCCTTCAGCCGGGCGCCGTCGCCGCCCTGGAGAATGCAGCGGACGTGATTCGCCCCGACCACGTCGGCCCGCACCACGCGGGCGTCGGTGACGGCGAAGCGCGGCTCCGCGTTGCCGGTGCCGAAGGGGCCGAGCTGGTTCAGCCGGTCCACCAGGGATGTGTTCGCCGCCCCCACGGACAGCGCGCCGTCCAGCTCCAGCGTCGGCACCAGGGGGACCGCGGCGACCTGTTCGGCGACGCGGCCGGTCAGGAAGGCTTGCAGGTCGGCCAGCTTGCTCCCGGCCACGGTGAAGCCCGCCGCCATGCGGTGCCCGCCGCCGGCCATCAGCAGCCCTTCCTGCCGCGCCGCGATCACCGCCGCCCCGAGATCGACCCCGCGCACCGAGCGGCCCGAGGCCTTGCCGATCACCGTGCCGTCCGCCCCCTCCTCCAGGGCTATGACGCAGGCGGGGCGGCTGTAGCGCTCCTTCAGGCGGCTGGCGACGATGCCGATGACGCCGGGGTGCCAACCCTCCCCCGCCACGAAGACCAGCTCGGCCAGCTCGTCGGCGTGCTCCTCCAGCCGGGCCATGGCGTCGGCCAGCACGCCCTGCTCCACCGCGCGGCGCTCGGCGTTGTGGGCCTCCAGCTTCTGGGCCAGCTCCATCGCCTCCATGGGATCGTCGGTCGAGAGCAGCCGCGCCCCGAGGTCGGAGGCGCCGACCCGCCCGCCCGCGTTGACCCGCGGGCCGAGCACGAAGCCGGCGTGGTAGGCGTCCGGCTTCTCCTTGACCCCGGCGACGTCGGACAGGGCGGACAGGCCGGGGTTGGCGCGCCGCGCCATCACCTTCAGCCCCTGCGCCACCAGCGCCCGGTTCAGCCCGGTCAGGGGCACCACGTCGCACACCGTGCCCAGCGCCACGAGGTCCAGCCACTCCATGAGGTTCGGCTCGTTGCGGCCCGCATAGAATCCGGCGTTGCGCAGCGCCCGGTTCACCGCCACCACGGCCAGGAAGGTCACCCCGGCCGCGCACAGCGTGCGGTAGGCGCCGTCCTCGTCCAGCCGGTTCGGGTTGACCAGGGCGACGGCCGGCGGCAGGCGCGGTTCGGCCGCGTGATGGTCGAGGACCACCACCTCCAGCCCGGCTTCCGCCGCCGCCTCCAGCGCCGCGAAGGCGGAGATTCCGCAATCCACCGTCACCACCAGCCGCACGCCCTCGGCCTTCAGCCGCAGCAGCGCCGGGCCGTTGGGGCCGTAGCCCTCCTTCATGCGGTCGGGCACATAGATCCGCAGGTCGGCCCCCGCCGCCCGGAAGAAACGCCGCAGCAGCGCGGAGGAGGTGGCGCCGTCCACGTCGTAGTCACCGAAGACGGCCACCGGCTCGCCGTCCATGATCGCGCGGGCGATGCGCTCCGCCGCGGTGTCCATGTCCTTGAAGCGGGAGGGATCGGGCAGCAGCGCCTTCAGCGTCGGGTTCAGGAAGCCGTCGCACGCCTCCTCGGTCACCCCGCGGGCGGCGAGCACCCGCCCGACGATCTCCGGCAGCCCCCGCCCCTGCGCCAGCCCCCAGGCCAGCCGCTCGTCGTAGGGCCGCGCCTGCCAGCGCTTGCCGGACAGGGAATGGGCGACGTTCAGGAAGGGGGGAACGGTGTCGGTCATGCTGCCCAGAATGCCACGGATCGGAAAGGCCGAAGCCATAGCAGATGGGGGACGGGCGGGCCAGCGGATGGGGCTCTCCCGGTGGGCCTGCGGCCGCCGCGCCTGTACGCAAAGGTGGCAGGCGGCCTTGCCGCAGCGCAACTTGAGGCAGGTCATTGCGGGTGGAGAGGCATCCTGCTCCACTGCGGTCAACACCACGCGGAGGAGGGAACCATGATCACCACGGCGATCTTTCCAGCCCGCTACGTCCAGGGCAACGGCGCCCTCGACAGCCTGGGAGAGGATCTGGCCCGGCTGGGCAAGACGGTTCTGGCCGTCACCGACGGTTTCGTCCTGAAGACGCTGAAAGGCCGGCTGGTCGACGCCGCCGCCGGGCGCGTCACGATGGACATCCAGGAATTCCGCGGCGAATGCTCCGACGAGGAGATTGACCGGCTGGTCGGCATCGCCCGCGCCATGGGAGCCGACGTCGTGGCCGGCATCGGCGGCGGCAAGGCGCTCGACACCGCCAAGGCGGTCGCCCACGCGCTGGACGCGCGCACCGCCATCGTCCCGACTCTGGCCTCGACCGACGCGCCGTGCAGCGCCCTGTCGGTGATCTACACGCCGGAGGGGGCCTTCAAGCGCTACCTCGTTCTGCCGCGCAACCCGGACCTCGTTCTGGTCGACACCGGCGTGGTGGCGGGCGCGCCGGTGCGCTTCCTCGTCTCCGGCATGGGCGACGCCCTGTCCACATGGTTCGAGGCGGAGGACTGCCGCATCAAGCGCGGCGGCAACATGACCGGGCGCGTCGGCCCGATGACCGCCTTCGCGCTGGCCCGGCTGTGCTACGACACGCTGCTGGAGTATGGCGTGCTCGCCAAGTCGGCCTGCGAGCAGGGCGTGGTCACCCCGGCGCTGGAGCGCATCGTCGAGGCCAACACGCTGCTGAGCGGGCTGGGCTTCGAGAGCGGCGGGCTGGCGGCGGCGCACGCCGTCCACAACGGCCTGACCGCGCTGGAGGAAACGCACCACTACTGGCACGGCGAGAAGGTCGCCTTCGGCACGCTGACTCTGCTGATCCTGACCGACCGGCCGCCGGCGGTGCTGGACGAGGTCTATGGTTTCTGCAAGGCGGTCGGGCTGCCGACGACGCTGGCCGAGATCGGTCTTGGCGATGTGTCGGACGAGCGGCTTCTGCTGGCGGCGGAACGGGCCTGCGCCGAGGGCGAGACCATCCACAACGAGCCGCACGAGATCACCCCGCAGCGCGTCCTGGCCGCCATGAAGGCCGCCGACGCCGAGGGACGGCGGCGAAAGGGTCTGTAGCCCGTAAAAAAAGAAAGGGGCGCGCGGTGGAACGCCGCGCGCCCCTTTTCCTTGTGGCCGTGACCTTACGCCATGCTCGGCTTGCGCTGCAGGTTGTGGTGCGCCTCGACGTAGCGCACGGTGCCCGACTTGGAGCGCATGATCACCGAGTGGGTGGTGGCACCGCCGGGGAAACGGCGGACGCCGCGCAGCATGGCGCCGTCGGTCACGCCGGTCGCGGCGAACATGACGTTGCCGCTGGCCAGCTCGGTCAGGCTGTACTTCTTGTTCAGGTCCTTGACGCCCCAGCGGGCGGCGCGGGCCTTCTCGTCATCGTTGCGGAACAGCAGACGGCCCTGGAACTGGCCGCCGATGCAGCGCAGCGCCGCCGCGGCCAGCACGCCTTCCGGCGCGCCGCCCGAGCCGACATACATGTCCACGCCGGTGCCGACCTGGCTGGTGGCGATCACGCCCGACACGTCGCCGTCGTTGATCAGCATGATGCGCGCGCCGGCCTCGCGGACGCGGGCGATCAGCTCGGCGTGGCGCGGACGGTTCAGGATGCAGACCAGCAGTTCCTGCACCTCGGTGCCCTTGGCCTTGGCCAGGGCCTTGAGGTTGTTGGCCGGGGTCTCGTCGAGATCGACCACGCCTTCCGGCAGGCCGGAGCCGACGGCGATCTTGTCCATGTAGACGTCGGGCGCGTTCAGGAAGCCGCCCTCGTCCGCCATGGCGATGACGGCCAGCGAGTTCGGGCCGCCGGTGGCGCAGATGGTGGTGCCTTCCAGCGGGTCGAGCGCGATGTCGACCTTCGGCCCGCGGCCGATGCCGGCGCCGACCTTCTCGCCGATGTAGAGCATGGGCGCCTCGTCGCGCTCGCCCTCGCCGATCACGACGGTGCCGTCGATGTAGAGGGTGTTGAGCGCCTGGCGCATGGCGTCGACCGCGGCCTGGTCGGCAAGCTTCTCGTCACCGCGGCCCATCAGCAACGACGCGGACAGCGCGGCGGCCTCGGTGACGCGGACGGCTTCCAGAGCCAGGTTCCGGTCCATACCGGACAGGTCGACATGAACGGACATGTTGTTCTCCCCCGAATCGATGCTCGGTTCTTCTATGGTTCGGTCAAAACTGTTCGATGCGGATCATGCGGGGCGGCTCGACCACCAACTCCTTGGCGGCGATGGTGGCAAGCGCGCGCTGCATGGCCGCCTCTTCGGTGTCATGGGTGGTCAGGACCACCGGCACCGCTTCGCCGGGGGCGCGCCCGCGCTGCAGGAACTGCTCCATGGAGACGTTCTGGTCGCGCATCGCCGCCGCAACATCCGCTATCACGCCGGGACGGTCCACGACCATCAGGCGTACGTAGTACGACCCCCGGCGCGCCTCCATCGGCGACGGCTGGGCCTCGGAAAGCTGGGCCGCCGGCACGCCGAAGGTCGGGGTGGAGCGCCCGCGGGCGATGTCGATCAGGTCGGCGACCACGGCCGAGGCCGTCGGCCCCTCGCCGGCGCCGCGGCCGACGAACAGCACGCGGTCCACGAAGTCGCCCTGGGCGATCACGGCGTTGAACACGCCGTCCACCGCCGCGATGGGCGCCGCCTTCGGCACCATGCAGGGGTGCACGCGCTGCTCGATCCCGTGATCGGTGCGCCGGGCGATGCCCAGCAGCTTGATGCGGTAGCCGAGCGCGTCGGCGTAGTCGAAGTCCACCGCCGAAACATGGCGGATGCCCTCGACATGGACGCTCTGGAAGTCCACCGGCGTGCCGAAGGCCACCGAGGTCAGGATCGCCAGCTTGTGGGCCGCGTCCACGCCGTCGATGTCGAAGCTCGGGTCGGCTTCCGCGTAGCCCAGCCTCTGCGCGTCGGCCAGCACGTCCGCGAAATCGCGGCCGGTGGTGCGCATCTCGGTCAGGATGTAGTTGCAGGTGCCGTTGAGGATGCCGTGCACCTCCGACACCCGGTTGCCCGCCAGCCCCTCGCGCAGCCCCTTGATGATCGGGATGCCGCCGGCCACCGCCGCCTCGAAGCCGATGGCGAGGCCGGCGGCCTCCGCCTTGGCGGCGAGCGCGGTGCCGTGATGGGCGAGCAGCGCCTTGTTGGCGGTGACGACGTGGCGTCCCCGCTCCAGCGCCAGCTCGACGGTCTCCTTTGCGGCCCCTTCGGACCCGCCGATCAGCTCGACCACCACATCCACGCCGGGATGGGCGGCGAGCGCCACCGGGTCGTCGTACCATTCGACCGCCGACAGGTCGACGCCGCGGTCCTTGCCGCGCGAGCGGGCGCTGACCGCGACCACCTCGATGCGGCGGCCGCAGCGCTGCTCGATCAGGTCGGCCTGCCGCTCCAGAAGCTTGAGAACGCCCGCGCCGACCGTGCCCAGGCCCGCGACGGCGATGTTCAGGGGGCCGGGTTTGTGGGAGTCGGACATCAGGCTTTCGCTTTCTCGGGATCGAGGAGGGCGGCGCGCGCCGCCGGGTCCTTGCTCGCCGCCGCGCCGGCGGCGTTGGAGCGGAAGAACTCCTTGATGTTGCGGGTCGCCTGACGGATGCGGTGGACGTTCTCCACCAGCGCCAGACGGACATGGCCGTCGCCGTACTCGCCGAAGCCGATGCCCGGCGCCACGGCGACCTTGGCCTCCTGCAGCAGCAGCTTGGAGAATTCCAGCGAGCCGAGATGGGCGAAGGGCTCGGGGATCGGCGCCCAGGCGAACATCGAGGCCGACGGGCTCGGCACCGTCCAGCCGGCGGCGGCCAGACCCTCGATCATCACGTCGCGGCGCTGGCGGTACATGGTGCGCACCTGCTCCACGCACTCCTGCGGGCCGTTCAGCGCGGCGGTCGCGGCGACCTGGATCGGCGTAAAGGCGCCGTAGTCCAGGTACGACTTGATGCGGGCCAGCGCGGTGATGAGCGTCTTGTTGCCAGTGGCGAAGCCGATGCGCCAGCCGGCCATCGAATAGGTCTTCGACATCGAGGTGAACTCGACGGCCACCTCGCGCGCCTCCGGGATCTCCAGGATCGAGGGCGGCGGCTCACCGTCGAAGAAGACCTCGGCGTAGGCCAGATCCGACAGGATGTAGATGCCGTGCTTGCGGCAGAACTCGACGATCGGGCGGTAGAAGTCGAGCCCCACCACCTCCGCCGTCGGGTTGGACGGGTAGTTCAGCACCAGCGCCAGCGGCTTCGGCACGCTGTGGCGCACGGCGCGCTCCAGCATGTTCATGAAGCTGTCGATGTCGGTGGAGGTGCCGTTGGCCTGCCCCACCGGCAGATGGCGCACCGAGGCGCCGGCCAGGATGAAGCCGAACGGATGGATCGGGTAGCTGGGGTTCGGCACCAGGATGATGTCGCCGGGGCTGGTGATCGCCTGGGCGAGGTTGGCGAGGCCTTCCTTCGACCCGATGGTGACGATGCACTCCGACTCCGGATCGACGTCCACGTTGAAGCGGCGCTTGTAATAGGCCGCGTGCGCCTTGCGCAGGCCGGGGATGCCGCGGGAGTTCGAGTAGCGGTGCGTCTTGGGATCGCGCACGGCCTCGATCAGCTTATCGACGATGTGCTGGGGCGTCGGCTGGTCCGGGTTGCCCATGCCGAGGTCGATGATGTCCTCGCCGGCAGCTCGGGCTCGCGCCTTCATGGCGTTCACTTCGGCGAAGACGTAGGGCGGAAGCCGCTTGATCCGGTGGAATTCTGAATCGCTCATGGACGCTCCGAAGCCTTGTCCGGCCACGCCACGAACCCATATTTGCGGACCGGGACCACTTATCTACCGCCCCGCATCTTCAGAAGCGAGGTAAAATTCGCGTCCGGGCGCATTCCTGCGCTGCCCATGGCATCCCGGACGCCGAAGCCCGTCTTCAGCCTCCCTTGCGGCCGGAGGCCCGGCGCTGGTGCAGCGCCTCCTCGATCTCCTCACCACCGGCGCCGACCAGGGCGGCGGGGTCCACGGCGACCTCCAGATCCTCCGGCCGGGGGGGCTTGGCGTGGTGGACGCGACGGGACGCCGGCACGCGCAGCAGCGCGTAGGAGAGCAGCGACAGCGCGGCGAGGCCCGGCATGATGGCCGTGGTCGCCGTGTAGGGATCAGCGAACAGGGCGGCCACCGCCGTGCCGGCCAGCCCGCCGCCGATCTGCATGAAGCCGATCAGCGCCGAAGCCGCCCCGGCCATGCGGGGGAAGCCGGCCAGGGCGTCGCTGGTCGCTCCGGGCATGACCAGGGCGATGCCGAAGGCCCAGACGGCGGTCGGCCCCATCACGCTCGCCACGGTCGGCTCGCCGGTCAGGGGCGCCAGGGCGAAGCCGAGTCCGCCCACGGCCACGCAGGCCAGCCCGTAGGGGATCAGCCGCATCGCGTCCACCCGGCGCAGCAGCCGCCCGGCCAGCGTCGCCCCCAGCGTGTAGGAGCCGGTCTGCAGCAGCATGGCGAAGCCGAAGACGGTCGGGCTCAGCCCCACCCGCTCAATCATCACGAAGGGCAGCAGCGCCGCCATGGTGTAGAGGCCGCCCAGCGTCGTGCCGAGCACCAGCCCCGCCCGCATGAAGCGGCGGTCGGTCAACAGGGTCCGGTAGTTGCGGATCACCGGGCCGGGCCGCGCCGCCGAGCGGTCGCGCGTCCGGTTGGTCTCCGCCGTGCCCAGCGCGAAGACCGTCAGCACGGCGAGGCCGTAGAGCGTCATCACCAAGAAGATGGCGTGCCAGCCCACCGTGCCCAGGATCACCCCGCCCAGCGTCGGCGCCACCGCCGGCACGATGGCCAGCATCAGCCCGATCAGGTTCAGGATGCGCGCCGACCGCTGCCCGGTGAACTGGTCGCGCACGATGGCGCGGGAAATGGCGATGCCCGCCGCCGCCCCGATGCCCTGCAGGGCCCGCCCGACCAGCAGCCATTCGATGCTGCCCGACAGGGCCGCCACGACGCTGCCCAGGACGTAGGTGACGAAGAAGCCCAGAGCGACCGGCCGCCGCCCGTAGGCGTCGGACAGCGGCCCGCAGGCGAGCTGGGAAAAGGCGAAGCCGAAGAAATAGACGGAGAGCGTCAGCTTCAGCGCCGCCGGTGTGGTCTGGAAGGCCTCCACCAGCATCGGCAGGGCCGGCGTGTAGAGCGCGAGGCTGAGCGGTCCCAGCGTGACGATCAGCGTGCCGATGACGGCCGTCCGCGTCTCCGTCATGGCGGGCGCGTCGGTCTGCACGGGAGGATGGCTCATTGGCCGGCCCCGCCGCGGTCGTTGGCGATCATGTCGTCGGCGATCATGCGGTTGCGCAGGCGGCCCAGCATGTCCTTGAGCAGGACGATCTCCTCCGCCGAGAGGTCGGCCATGGCCAACTCGCGCTCGGTGCGGAAGGCCTCCAGGACCTGGAGCGCCAGCGGCTCGGCCTGCGGGGTCGGCCGGACGATCTTGGCGCGGCGGTCCGCCGGGTCCGGCTCGCGGACCACCAGCCCGCGCGCTTCCAGCCGGTCGAGGAAGCCGACCAGGGTCATCGGCTCCACCCACATGTGGGTCGCCAGCACCGACTGGCGCGAGCCGGGGTGGCGGCAGACGTAAACCAGGGCTCGCGCCTCCCCCGCCGTGAGGCCGAGCCGGGCGTCGTCCAGGGCGCGGTCGAACCGCGCGCGCAGGAGCCGCGCGCAGTCGATCAGGATCATTCCGAAGGGGGATTCATCAAGCATCCCTTATTGTAAGGGCGCCTTATAATTTGGGGCAACCGCGGGGCGCGCAGGGCGGTCATGCCGCCGCGCCATGGCCGAGCGGCGGCAATTCACGCGATGTGAAGCGAAGCTGGCGCGCCAAATAGTCGCAGTTTGAAAATCTGTTGCGGAGCCGCCGCCGCAAGACGTAGTTTTTCCGCCTTGGCAGCAGCAATGGGTGCTCCGTGGTCCGCGCCACCGCCTTCGTAACTGCGCATCGACCGGACGAAGACCGGCGCATCCCTTTCCTTCAAAGGGATGCCATCAAAAGCCGAAGGACGCTCCGCATAGGTATACTTACGGATTACTGGCGGCGCCCGCCTTTTGCTAGACCCCTGCCCTCACCCGGGCTTTCCAGGCGTGATGTCCGGCGGCGGGGGAACGTCCATGGGAGACGGCAGCATCTTCCTGGCGGCGGCGCGATCCTGGGCCAGACGGTCCAGATCCTGCTGGCGCTGCGCCTCCGTCCGCAGATCGGTGGGACGCGGCGGAACGGTGCCGAGGTTGGGATACTCCCGGCTCTCGCCCGACATGCCGCGCACCGGCGATTCCTGGCTGGGCACGTCGCGGCCGGTCACGGCGCCGAGCAGTCCGGTGTCGAGCACGTGGTTGCTGCAGGCCGGCAGGGCGAAAACAACCAGGACGGACAGGGCCGGCCCCAGCCGGCCCGCCTTCGCAACCACGCCGCGTCGGATACCCGTTTCCATTCTGCGAACCTCACATCCGAACCCATCCAGCCGCTTGAACGGTGGTGGGCGAAATGAAATCTTCATACGAGAGGTGTATGACGGACCCCGGCTCGAACGGACATGGCATAAGCTGTCCAGGATGCCAGGACCGGACCGCACTCCGACCGAACAGACTTCCGGCAGGCACTGTATAAACCGCACAACGTCCCTCCTGAAGCCTAAAACTCGCCTAAAGAAGAAGGACCGCACCAATGGCCGAAAACCAGGCCCCTGACGTCAAGCTTCCCGACCCGGTGGAGATGTCGCGGGCGATGACCCGCATCGCCGAGCAGAGCCAGCGGCTGGTCACCGAATTCCTGTCCCGTCAGGCCTCGGACGGCGTCGGCGCGAAGAACCCCGACCCGATGGGCGTCGGCCATGCGTTCCTGGAGATGACCACGCGCATGATGGCCGACCCGGCCAAGCTGATGAAGGCGCAGATGACGCTGTGGCAGGACTACCTGACCCTGTGGCAGCGCACCACCCAGCGCTTCTTCGGCCAGGAGGCCCAGCCGGTCATCGCCCCGGCGAAGGACGACCGCCGCTTCAAGGATTCGGCCTGGGACGAGAACACCCTGTTCGACTTCATCAAGCAGTCCTACCTGCTGTCGGCCCGGTGGATGCAGTCCACGGTCAACGAGGTCGATGGGCTGGACGACCACACGGCCAAGAAGGTCGACTTCTACACCCGCCAGTTCGTCGACGCGATGGCGCCCTCCAACTTCGTCATGACGAACCCGGAGGTGCTGCGCACGACCATCGAGACGGGCGGCGAGAATCTCGTCAAGGGGCTTGAGCACCTGCTGAAGGACCTGGAGCGCGGCAAGGGCGAGCTGCGCATCTCCATGACCGACTACGACGCCTTCCAGGTCGGCAAGAACATCGCCGTCACCCCGGGCAAGGTCGTCTTCCAGACCGATCTGATGCAGCTCATCCAGTACACCCCGACCACGCCGGAGGTGAACAAGCGGCCGCTGATGATCGTGCCGCCCTGGATCAACAAGTACTACATCCTCGATCTGCGCGAGAAGAACAGCTTCATCAAGTGGGCGGTCGACCAGGGCCACAGCGTCTTCGTTCTGTCCTGGGTGAACCCGGATGAGAAGCTGGCCCAGAAGGGCTTCGAAGACTACATGTTCGAAGGCGTGCTGGCCGCGCTGGACGCCATCGAGAAGGTGACCGGCGAGAAGGACGTGAACGCCATCGGCTACTGCCTGGGCGGCACGCTGCTGGCCTCCACGCTGTCCTACATGGCGGCCAAGAAGGACGACCGCATCAAGTCGGCCACCTTCTTCACCACCATGCTGGACTTCACGGAAGCCGGCGAGCTGTCGGTCTTCATCGACGAGGAGCAGCTCACCATGATCGAGAGCCAGATGGCCCAGCAGGGCTACCTGGACGGCTCGAAGATGGCGACCACCTTCAACATGCTGCGCGCCAACGACCTGATCTGGTCGTTCGTGGTGAACAACTACCTGCTCGGCAAGGACCCGTTCCCGTTCGACCTGCTCTACTGGAACAGCGATTCGACCCGCATGCCGGCGGCCATGCACAGCTTCTACCTGCGCAACATGTACCAGAAGAACCTGCTGGCGAAGCCGGGCGCGGTGTCGCTGGGCGGCGTTCCGATCGACCTGCGCAACGTCAAGACCCCGTCCTTCTTCCTGTCGGCCCGCGAGGACCACATCGCGCCGTGGAAGTCCACCTACATGGGCGCCCACCTGTTCTCCGGCCCGGTGAAGTTCGTGCTGGCGGCCTCCGGCCACATCGCCGGCGTGGTGAACCCGCCGGCCGCCGGCAAGTACTGCTACTGGACCAACGCCAAGCTGCCGAAGGCCTCGGACGACTGGCTGGCGTCGTCGGAGCAGACGCCCGGCTCCTGGTGGCCGGAATGGAACAAGTGGGTCTCCACCTTCTCCGACGGCAAGGTCCCGGCGCGCGATCCGGCGAAGGGCGGCCTGCCCGTCCTGGAGGACGCCCCCGGCTCCTACGCCAAGGTGCGCATCGTCTGATCTCCCCGCTCCGAAGGGCGGTCCGCCGCCCTTCGGACGTCCGGAGCCATCGACGCGACGAACCACCAGAGACGGCCCATAAGAAAAGGCCCCGGACGATTGTCCGGGGCCTTTTCCTTGATCCGGCGGCTTCCGCCATCAGGCAAAAGCCCCGGACCGAGGTCCGGGGCTCGTGTCCCGAAAGGGAACCTGCGCCTTACGACGACGGGGCGTTCGCACCGCGCGGCAGGATCTGCGCACGACGGTTGGACGGCTCGCGGACGTTCGGGCCGGTCTGCACCAGGAGCTGGCTCTCGCCCTTGCCCTCGGTGGTGATGGCGCCGGCGGCGATGCCCTTGGAGACGAGGGCCTGCTTCACCGCCTCGGCGCGACGCACCGACAGACGCTGGTTGTAGGCCGGCGAACCCGAGGTGTCGGTGTGGCCGACGACATGGACGCGGGCGTTGGCGCCCTTGCCGATGGCGGCGGCCGCATCGCCGATCACGCGATCGGCGGCCGGGGTGACGTTGGCCTTATCCCAGTCGAAGAACACGAGGTATTCGGTCTGGGCGCGGGCGGCCGGGGCCGGAGCCACCACCGGAGCGGCGGCCGGCGGGCACTTGAAGCTGCCCTGGTGGGTGGCGTAGCCGCCATCCGCCGTGCGGACCGGGGTGTCGTTCCAGCCGATGACCGGGTTGCACCACTCGGCGGTGTCGGCGCTCTGGGCCTGAGCCCCGGCGGTCAGGCCGAAAGCGACGACGGCGGCCGGCACGACGGCCATGGTAGCGCGGAAGAAGCTGTTCATTTCTCCACTCCCTTAGAGACACACTCCCTACCGCTTGGTTCGCGGAGGACGAATCGCACAAACGATAGGACTTATCGCGTGCATGTAACGTGACAAAACGCGAAACATGTGGGGTTTGTCCACGTACAAACATACCCCCCGGAAGTCCTACACGTTTCGTGCCGGTGTCACTGTTGCTAGTATGCCACAGTGCTGCGACGCACTAAAGAGGTATTAGCCCTCTCTGTAGATTTGAGCAAGCCGCACGTAGTTCCGGACGTTTACCGGGAAGAAAGATGTGTCCTTTTCCGTAAGTGCACGCACGGGTCTTGCGGGACTTCCGGCCCAAAGTTGCCCGGCGGCAACACGCTTCCCGGGGGTCACCAGGGCTCCGGCGGCCACCATGGCACCCAACTCGACGTAGGCACCGTCCATGACGCAGGCCTGCATGCCGATGAAGCAACCGCTCTCCAGCGTGCAGGCGTGCAACAGGGCCATGTGGCCGATCGACACGTCGTCGCCGATGTAGGTCCCCTGCCCCGCCGAGGCGACGTGAATCACGGTACCGTCCTGGATGTTGGTGCGCGCACCGATTCGGATCTCGTTCACGTCGCCGCGGATCGTGCAGCCGAACCAGACACTGCTGCCCGGCCCGATCTCCACATCGCCGATGACCGAGGCCGTCGGCGCCACATAGACGCTCGGATCGATCTTCGGATGCGTGCCCTGGAAGGGCAATATCAGGCCGGACATACCATCCTCTTCTCAGAACAGTGGACCGCGCCCCGTCTCGGCGGGCACGGTGGTTGCCTCGGCACTTGATGCCACAGGGGGCCAGCATTGTCACCCGCACCATTCCAGCGCGATCAGCCGCCGGGTTCGTGCGGTTGGTTCGGGCGCCCCGGTCAGGCGGCCTTCGTAGCGGTGAGCGACAACAGCGCCTTGTCGATGTCTCCCCAATCGCCAATCCAACCCGGTCGGACACCCAAATGCGTCAAACTGGATAGAATGATTTCCTGGGTAAGCGGCTCGGACGGTTTTGGACGCAGCCAGATGTGCTTCGGATTTGTCCGATCGCTGTTCCCCTGAGCATGATGGTAAGCTCGTTCATCCGCCTCCATCGTGCTCATCCACCGGCGGATATTGGTGTCCGACATGGACAAACCGTAAAACGCCATGGTGGTGTTTTGCGCATGATAAAGAAACACGGTCTGCGCCCAGGCGGATCGACCACCCGACACCGCAAGATACTCCTCCTCCAGAAAAATCAATCGATCCCGTCGATCGCGCGGCCGCCTTCCTGCCGTCTCGGACGGGGCGATTGAGCCGTGGCAGTGGTAAATCGGCGTCTTATCCTCGCTACCGCCGCCCGAACCGTGGACCGACACAAAATAATAAGTTGGGTGACCATGCGGAGGCGGAGATTTATAATGCTCCCGACGCAGATAAAGATCGATGTATGTTTCGAGGAACGTGTCAGCGTTGAACGACAAAACGGCCCGCGGCCCGCGCTGCCGTTTTGCCGAATTGATCAGAAACCTCGCCACCGGGAACAGCGTGCAATTTGGAAAGCTGTGTTCCAAAAAGTCACAGACCTCGATCACCCTGTCCTTCGGCATCGACTTTGGTCTGTTCAACACGGCCGTCAGATAACTTTCGAGGCCGAGCCCTCGCGCCTTGTCTCTGATTCTTGCATAAAGACATTGCTCGATGGCCTCGCTGATGTCTGCGTTCGTCTTTCCCCTTCTTTTGAACTCGTTGGCCGCAGCCTGAATCAGCGCATCAAGTGACCATCCCAGGCCCATTAGCTCATCGAATGTGCTGGACGGCACATGTGTGCTGAAAGCCTGGGACATGAGATTGTAGGCTAGGTCCTTCCAGTCCGGCGCGATGCCCCTGGAAACGCCCGCGCCGAGACAAATGGTATAGAGCCCCGGCTTGAGATATCCATTGAACTTCGAATCTGACGCCACCACGGGCTTCAACGAACTCGTCACAACAGCACTCGCCACTCCCATCGGACCAGCCTCAATTTTTGATTGATTTTCTCTCTATTATAGTCTTCCTCGGCGGATTTCCACAACCCTTATCGCGTTGACACCACCTGGATTGCAACCGTTTGATGGAGGGCGACGACGCGCAGCGCGCCGTTCGAATCACCACCGTTGCAACTCCCGAATTCCAACGCAACAGCCCAAGCGGACGGCGCGTGACACCGCCGGCCTCCATGGGCCAGCGGTGTCACCGCGCTCCGAACAGGCCGTTACTTAGGGGAACAGCGGGGCCTGTTCCAGGCCGGTCGTCTCGCCCAGGCCGAACATGACGTTCATGTTCTGGATGGCCTGGCCGGAGGCGCCCTTCACCAGATTGTCGATGACCGCGACGATGATGGCGCCGCGCGGGGTGCGGTCGGGGAAGACGCCGATCAGCGCTTGGTTGGAGGCGCGGACGTGGCGGGTCGCCGGGGCGATGCCCGCCGCCGTGACGTTCACGAAGGGCTCCGATTCGTAGCGCGCGGTCAGGGTGGCGCGCAGGTCGTCGGCGGTGACCCCGTCGGCCATGCGGACGTAGATCGTCGCCATCATGCCGCGGTTCATCGGGACGAGGTGCGGCGTAAAGCTGACCGTCACCGGACGCCCGGCGGCCAGCCGCAGCTCCTGCTCGATCTCCGGCATGTGGCGGTGATGCCCGACGCCGTAGGCGTTGAAGCCCTCCGACACCTCGGTGAAGAGGTTCTGCTGCTTGGCGTCGCGCCCGGCGCCGGAGACGCCCGACTTGGCGTCGATCACGATGCCGCCCGGCTCGATCATCTCGTCCATCAGCAGCGGCAGCAGGGGGAGCAGCGAGCAGGTGGGGTAGCAGCCGGGGTTGGCGACCACGCGCGCCTTGCGCACGCCCTGCCGGTTGAACTCGGTCAGGCCGTAGGCGACCTCCTTCTGGAGGTCCACGGCGCGGTGCTCATGCCCGTACCAGGTGGCGTACTCGGCGGGGTCGGACAGGCGGAAGTCGGCGGACAGGTCCACCACCTTGATGTGGCGCGGCAGGCCGGCAATGACCTCCTGCGTGGTGCCGTGCGGCAGGGCGCAGAAGACGGCGTCCAGCTTGTCCCAGGCGACCTCTTCGATCTTCACGAGGCCGGGCAGGTTGAACTGGCCCAGATGCGGGAACACCTCCGCCATGGGCTTCCCCGCCTGTCGCTCGGCCGTCAGCGCGCAGATCTCCACGCCGGGATGGCGGAGAAGCATGCGCACCAGCTCGGCGCCGGTGTAACCGGACGCACCGAGAATGCCGACGCGGATGGGGGAAGTGCTGTTGGCCATGGACGCTGTTCCTTTTGACGCACGGGGATGGGCACGAACCGTGAAGACGAGTGAAACAGAACTGAAACAAGAAAGGGGCGCCCCGTCGGGACGCCCCTCGCTTGTACAGCAGTAACGCGGGTCCGCGGTAGGCTTTAGCGCTTCGAGAACTGGAAGCTGCGGCGGGCCTTGGCCTTGCCGTACTTCTTACGCTCGACGACGCGGGCGTCGCGGGTCAGGAAGCCGGCGGCCTTCAGCGGCGGACGGAGCGCCGGCTCGAAGTAGGTCAGCGCCTTGGAGATGCCGTGACGGACCGCACCGGCCTGACCGGACAGACCACCGCCGGCCACCGTGACCATCACGTCGAACTGATCGGCGCGGTCGGTGATGCCGAACGGCTGGGCGATCATCATGCGCAGCACGGGGCGGGCGAAGTAGACTTCCTGGTCGCGGCCGTTGATGACGATCTTGCCGGAGCCCGGCTTGATCCACACGCGGGCGACGGCGTCCTTGCGCTTGCCGGTGGCGTAGGCACGGCCCTGGGCGTCCAGCTTCGGGGCGACCACTTCGGCGGAGGCGGCGGCCGGAGCGGCAGCGATGTCCTTCAGGCCGGAAAGGGTGGTGGTAACCTGAGCCATTGGATTACGCGCTCCGCTTATTCTTCGGGTTCATGGCCGCAACGTCGAGAGCGACCGGCTGCTGCGCCTCGTGCGGGTGGGCGGCGCCCTTGTAGACCTTCAGGTGGGTCATCACCTTGCGGCCGAGCGGACCGCGCGGAACCATGCGCTCCACGGCCTTCTCGATCACGCGCTCCGGGTACTTGCCGTCCAGGATCTGGCCCTTGGAACGGCCCTTGATGCCGCCCGGATAACCGGTGTGCCAGTAGAAGATGTCGTCCTGGCGCTTGTTGCCGGTCAGCTTGACCTTCTCCGCGTTGATCACGACGACATGGTCGCCGCAATCCATGTGCGGGGTGAAGGTCGGCTTGTTCTTGCCGCGCAGGATGTTCGCCAGGATGCTGGCAAGCCGGCCGAGAACGAGGCCGTCGGCATCGACGACGTACCACTTCTTCTCGATGTCGGTCGGCTTCAGATTGAAGGTCTTCATCGCCACACTCGTTGACTAAACGTGGATCGGCGGGCCACCGAAACTGGACGTTCAATCCCCGGGGCGCCGAAGCGGCCGGTTTTGTACGCAGTGCATGGGGTCTCTGTCAACGGAAAAATATCCGTTTTATATCAACGCTCTACGCTCACGGTATTATTTTACCGCGAAAGCAAAGCTGTTGATATCATTGGCTTTTTCAGGACATTTCCGGATCATGGTATCCTGATACCGCGAGCGTCACCGGGTCGTGCGGCGGAATCGAATAGGTGCCGGTGGCGTGGGCGACGGGCTCCGGATCGCCCTCGGAGAACAGCAGGACTTCGCCATAGGCCAGCCGCTTGCCCATCTTGAGGATCCGGCAATCGGCGGTGATGGCGACCGGCGCCGGGCGGCGCAGGAAGTTGATGGTCATGCTGGTGGTCACGGCCAGTTCCACCCGCCCGATCAGGCTGAGCACGGCGGCGTAAAGCGCCACGTCGGCCAGCCCGAACATCGCCGGCCCGGTCACCGTGCCGCCGGGGCGGACGAAGCTGTCGTTGTAAGGCAGCTTCATGCGCACGGTCCCGGCGCCGAGCTGCTCGATGGTGATCCCGTAATTGCCGACCAGCGGCACGCCCTCGCGAATCAGGGCTTCCAATTCCTCGGCGGACACGACCGGCGCGCTCATTCCCTCACCCATGGCTTTTCTTATGGAGACCCGATCATGGCGAACATCGCCCGCCCCGCCAAGCGCATCGCGTCGAAACCAATTTCACACCTCCGCCCGCTCTCATCTGTCAATAAATCTACAAATTCAATCAACAAATAGGTTGAGTTGTCCGCCACGGCATCGTTAGATGATCGGACCACACGCCCGGTTCCGTGGCGGGGACGGTCGGGGTACTGTTCCCGCCAACGATCAAAACATCCGGGAGGAATGGACAGCGATGAACGACACCCCACCCGCCGACGGGCCCCTCATCGGTGACGACGCGCCGCTGGTTCTCCGCGAGGACCGCGACGGAGTCGCGACCCTGACGCTGAACCGCCCGCAGGCGCGCAACGCCCTCTCCATCGGGCTGATGGGCGCGCTGCAGGCGGAGCTGGACGCCATCCATCAGGACGCCACGGTCCGCGCCGTGGTGCTGGCCGGAGCCGGACCGGCCTTCTGCGCCGGGCACGACCTGAAGGAGATGCGCGCCAACCCGGACCGCGCGGCCTATGAGTCGCTG
The DNA here is from genome assembly GCF_058780535.1 of Azospirillum sp. UENF 211521. Lineage (NCBI taxonomy): Bacteria > Pseudomonadati > Pseudomonadota > Alphaproteobacteria > Rhodospirillales > Azospirillaceae > Azospirillum > Azospirillum sp. UENF 211521. The sequence continues at coordinate 1,457,412 of NZ_JBSNCF010000001.1, read as the reverse complement.
TTCGTCCAGTGCTCCAAACTGATGCTGACGGTCAGCCGACTCCGCCAGCCGGTGATCGCCAAGGTGCACGGCATCGCCACCGCGGCGGGCTGCCAGCTCGTCGCCACCTGCGACCTCGCCTATTGCGCGGACACCGCGCGATTCGCCACGCCGGGCGTGAACATCGGCCTGTTCTGCTCCACCCCCATGGTGGCGCTGAGCCGCGCCGTGGGGCGCAAGGCAGCCATGGAGATGCTTCTGCTCGGCGACCTGATCGGCGCCAACGAGGCGGAGCGCATCGGGCTCGTCAACCGCGCGGTGCCGGCCGACCGGCTCGACGCCGTGGTGGCGGAGGCCGCCGGCAAGATCGCCGCGAAGTCGCCGCTGACCCTCGCCATCGGCAAGGAGGCCTTCTACCGCCAGATCGAGCTGGGCGTGGAGGAGGCCTACGCCTACGCCGCCCGCGTCATGACCGAGAACATGCTGGCCCGCGACGCCGAGGAGGGCATCGACGCCTTCCTGCAGAAGCGCCCCCCGGTGTGGTGCGGCCAATGAGCGGCCCCGCCCCCTCGCACGACGGCTACAGCGACGCGTTCATCCGCCAGGTCCTGGACCGGGTGAAGACCATCGCCCTGGTCGGCGCGTCGAACGACCCGGTGAAGGCCAGCTTCATCGTGCTGAAATACCTGCGCGACAAGGGCTACCGCGTCATCCCCATCAACCCGAAGCTGGCCGGCCAGACCATCCTCGGCGAGCGGGTCCACGCCAGCCTGTCGGACCTGCCGGAGCCGCCGGACATGGTGGACGTCTTCCGCAACGCCACCGCCGCCGGAGGCGTGACGGACGAGGCCATCGCCGTCGGCGCTAAGGTGGTGTGGATGCAGCTCGGCGTGCGCAACGACGAGGCGGCGGCGCGGGCCGAAGCGGCGGGGCTGACCGTGGTCATGAACCGCTGTCCCAAGATCGAGCTTCAGCGCCTGTTCCACGAGATCGGGCGCATCGGCGTCAACTCCAACATCCTGACGTCCAAGAAGGCCGCACCGGCCAAATCCTTCAAAAAACTGATGTAAAAAGCAGAGGAAGCCATCATGAGCGAGCAGAAGTCCTTTGGTTTCGAGACCCGCGCCATCCACGCCGGCGCCGCTCCCGACCCCGCCACCGGGGCGCGCCAGACGCCGATCTACCAGACCACCAGCTTCGTCTTCGACGACGTGGACGACGCGGCCTCGCTGTTCAACCTTCAGAAGGTCGGCTTCATCTACTCCCGCCTGACCAACCCGACCGTGTCGGTGCTGGAGGAGCGGCTCGCCAACCTGGAAGGCGGCGCCGGGGCCACGGCCACCTCCTCCGGCCACGCCGCGCAGCTGCTCGCCCTGTTCCCGCTGATGGAGCCGGGTGACGAGATCGTTGCCTCGCGCAAGCTCTATGGCGGCACGCTCAACCAGCTCGGCACCAGCTTCCCGCGCGCCTTCGGCTGGAAGTCCGTCTTCGTGGACACCGACCAGCCGGAGAACGTCCGCGCCGCCATCACCGCGAAGACCAAGGCCATCTTCGTGGAAAGCCTCGCCAACCCGGGCGGTGTGGTCACCGATCTGGAGGCCATCGCCAAGATCGCCGACGAGGCCGGCATTCCGCTGATCGTCGACAACACGCTGGCGACGCCGTACCTGATCAACCCGATCCAGTGGGGCGCCACGCTGGTCGTGCATTCGACCACGAAGTTCCTGTCGGGCAACGGCACCTCGGTCGGCGGCGTGGTCATCGACAGCGGCACCTTCGACTGGGGCAAGTCGGGCAAGTTCCCGGCCCTGTCGGAGCCGGACGCCGGCTACCACGGGCTGAAGTTCCAGGAGACCTTCGGTCATCTGGCCTTCACCATCCACGGCCACGCCGTCGGCCTGCGCGACCTCGGGCCGAGCCAGGCGCCGCTGAACGCCTTCCTGACGTTGAACGGCATCGAGACGCTGCCGCTGCGCATGCAGCGCCACAGCGACAGCGCCCTGAAGGTCGCGCAGTTCCTGGAGAGCCACCCGGCGGTGGGCTGGGTCAGCTACGCCGGGCTGGAATCCTCCAAGTACCACGCTCTGGCCAAGAAGTACCTGCCCAAGGGGGCCGGCGCCGTGCTGACCTTCGGCGTCAAGGGCGGCTTCGACACCGGCGTAAAGGTGGTGGAGAACGTCCAGCTCCTCAGCCATCTCGCCAACATCGGCGACAGCCGGTCGCTGATCATCCACCCCTCCTCGACCACGCACCGCCAGCTGTCGCCGGAAGGCCAAGCCCAGGCGGGCGCCGGTCCGGACGTGCTGCGCCTGTCGATCGGGCTGGAGAGCGTGGAGGACATCATCGCCGACCTCGACCGCGCCCTATCGGCCGCCTGATTGGCCGCCGCCTGAGGCCGGCTCCCCTCCGCCCGCCGCGGCGTCCGGCCCGGCGGGCGGAGGGATACCCCGCAAGGGGTAGATGCGACGCGAAGGGCTGAGCGCTGGCCGTTCCATTGACCTCCGCAGGTCATAGCACCGACCCTGGCACACAAAGGGTGGGGGCACGAACAAGGCGGGGAAGCGGGGCATGAGCGGACGGCTCAGGCGTGGAGTGGCGGCGGTCGCGCTGGTGGGGCTGGGCGGCTGCGCGGGCGCGCCGGTGGCGATGACCGCCGCATCCTTCGCGGTGGACGGGATGCTGTATGTCGGCACCAGCAAGAGCAGCACCGACCACATGCTGTCGGCGATGCTCCAGCAGGATTGCGCGACCTTCCGCGTCCTGAGCCTAGGCTATGTCTGCAAGCCGGTGATCGTGCCGGTAACCCGCAGCGCCGAAAGCGTGCCGGTCCCCCTTCCGGAAACCGAACCGTCGCCGGTCCCCGCCCCGCCACCGCCCGCGCCGCTCCCCGTGACGGCGGAGGTGGAGATCGCCGCGTTTCCAGCCACCGTGTTGCCGCCGATGCCGCGCCCCGCCGAACGGCGCTATCTCGTGGTGGCGGGCAGCTTTTCCAAGCGTGGGCAGGCCGAAGCCCAGCGCGCGCGGCTGGGCCATCCGGAGGCCGACATCGTGGCGGCCGACGTGCAGGGCCGGCGCATCCACCGGCTCGTCCTGCCGCCGGAGGACCGTCCGACCGCCCTGCGCCGTCTGGCCGAGATGCGCGCCGCCGGGGTCGGCGACGCGTGGCTCCTGACCTGGAGGGGGCGGACGGTGGTCGCCGATCTGCCCGGCGACGCGCCCGACCCCAGCCTGCCGGACCAGATGTAAGCCCTTACTCCGCCGGCGCCATCGGGACGGCGGCCGGCTTGGCCGGAGCGTCGCGGTCGCGCGGCAGCAGCAGCGCCGCCGCGAAGGCGACCAGCGCCAGCACCGACAGCGTGGCGTAGAGCATGACGAACTCACCCGTCCGCTCATAGACCAGGGCGACGAGCTGCACGGCCAGCGGGCCGGCGCCGAAGGACAGGATGAACTTGGCGCCGTAGGCCAGCCCGCGGTGCTTCTCCGGGGTGTAGCGGGCGAGCAGCAGGTTCTCCGCCGGAATCTGCACCTGCGAGGCGACGACGACCAGCGCCGCAGCACCAACCAGCGGCAGGTCGGCGAGGACCGCCACGGCCGCCATCATCGGCACCTGGACCAGCAGGCACAGGGTGTAGATGCGCTTCAGCGGGTACTTGTCGGCCAGATGCCCGCCGATCAGCTGCGGCAGGGCGGCGAACAGATAGACCGCCGTCACCACGCCGCCGACGCCCAGCGTGCTGCCGCCCAGCAGGTCGCTCAGCCGCGCCTCGAACAGCTTGGGCAGCACCACCTGCATGGCGTTGAACATCAGCCCGGCGCAGACCATCGTCACCGACAGCACGACGAAGGCGCGGATGACGTCGCCGCGCGACGCCTTGGGGATCGGCCTCACGTCGCCCTGGCGATCCTCGACCTTGCCCATGGCGATCAGCAGGGCCAGCAAGACCCCCAGCCCCAGGCAGACCGCGCCCGGAATCAGGAAGGCGGAGCGCCAGCCCAGCCATTCGGTCAGGCCGCCGGCCACCACCGCCGCCGAGGCGATGCCGATGGTGCCGAAAATGCCCTGATAGCCCAGAGCCTTGCCGCGGTTGGTGGCGTTCTTGACCATCCAGGCCATGCCCACCGGGTGGTAAATGGAGGCGCCGAGCCCGAGCACCGCCAGCGCCCACAGCAGCGCCTCCGGACCGTCGGTCAGGCCGCAGGCGATGGTCCCCGCCCCGGTCAGCAGGAAGAAGACCGCCATCATCCGGCATTCGCTCCAGCGGTCGCCCAGCCAGCCGGCCAGCGGTGCGCCGACGCCGATCATCAGGGCACCCAGTGTCCACAGCCGGATCAACTCGTCGTAGGGCAGCTTCCATTCCCGCTCCAGCGCCAGGACGACGGTCAGGAACAGGGCCGACACGATGTGCATCAGCGCATGGCCGATCCAGGAAAAGCCGATCGACAGCCGCGCTGATGTGTCGGTCATGGAAATTCTCCGCATCCGGATGATTTGCGCTTGAAAGCAACCCTTGCGAAACTGGCACGCCGGTCCGGGGCGGTCCAATGCGCCGCCGTCATGGCCGACATGCGGCGGCCGGCATGAGGGATCAGGCGGTCGCGTCGCGCAGCCAGTCCAGATAGGCCGGATTGCCGCGCCCAACCCTCAGCTCGACCACGCAGGGCACCTCGTAGCTGTGCAGTTCCCGCACCCGCGCGGCCAGCCGGTCGAACAGCTCCGCCCGCGTCTTGGCGATCAGCACCGTCTCATTGGCTTCCTCGATGGCGTCCTGCCAGCGGTAGATGGAGGTCATGCCGTCGAAGATGTTGGCGCAGGCGGCCAGCCGCTCCTCGACCAGCGCACGGCCGATGCGACGGGCCTCGTCCCGCGAGCCGGCGGTGATGTAGGCGAAGACGAATTCCATGACCGAAGCCTTTCGATGTAGAGTGTTCGAATCTTGCCACAGGCCGCCAGGCCGCAACATCTTTCGAGGCGACGAACCATGGCCGCACCCCGACGCACCACGTCCCGACGCCGCCCCACCGAGGCGCAGGCGGCGTGGCTGCGCAACGGTCTGGAGCAGCCCGGCGGCAAGCTGCCCCTGTTCGACGCCGACGGCCAGCGCGTCAAGCGTCAGACCATCGAAAGCTGCCTGAAGTCCGGCTGGGCGGAGCGCTGGTTCCACAACCCGCTGAAGCCCGACTGGCTGGTCTGCCGCCTGACCGACACCGGCCGCGCCGCCCTCTCCCCCCGCCCCGCCGAGAAGGAACTCGCCCAGGCGGAATGACCGCCGGACGACACCGACGGCGTACCGCATAGGTGGGGTGTCGCACCACGCCGACGCCCGCTAGGATCGCCGCGCTTTTCGCGGCCTGACCGGGCTTTGCTTCGTAACGGTATCGATCCATGCAGCTTTCCGACCTCGGCCCACGCATTTGCATCCTCGGGCCGTCCAACAGCGGGAAATCAACGCTTGCCGAAGCGATCGCGCGGCGGAACGGCTTTCCCGTCGTCCATCTCGACCGGCTGTACCATGCTCCCGACACGGATTGGCAGCCACGCCCGACCGACGAGTTCATCGCCCTGCACGACGCGGCCATCGCCGGCGAGCGCTGGGTCATGGAGGGCAACTACTCGCGCTGCATCCCGCAGCGTTTCCAGCGGGCGACGGGCCTGATCCAACTGGACGTGCCCATGCCGCTCAGCCTGCTGCGCTATTTCCGCCGGACCCTGTTCGAGCGGGAGCGGCGCGGCGCGCTGGAGGGGCGCCGGGACCGCATCAAGTGGGAGATGATCCGCCACATCGCCGTCACCACCCCGCGAAATCGGGCGCGGAACCTGCGCACCTTCGATCAGGCCGACCTGCCGAAGATCCGGATCAACTCCGCACGGGACCTGAACGCGTGGTACCGGCGCTGGGACCTCACGCGCTGATGGCCGGACGCCGGCTTCACGCCGGCACAGCCTTCAACTGCTGGTCCACCGCGGCCGCCAACTCGCGGGGGGTGACCGGCTTGTGGATCACCGTCAGCCCGTGGGCGGTGGCGTCCAGCAGGCAGTCCGGCCCGGTCTCCCCGGTCAGGATCACCCCCGGAACCCCGGCGCCGTAGCGCTCGCGCACGCGCAGGATCACCTCGGTCCCGACCCGCCCCTCGCGCAGCCGGTAGTCGGCGATCACGATGTCGGGGACGCGCGTCTGGGCGGACAGCCGCTCCATGGCCTGGTCGGCGCTGCCCGCCGCCAGCACGGCGTAGCCCCATTCCGTCAGGATCAGTTGAAGCCCCATCAGCACGATGGCGTCGTCGTCCACCAGAACGGCGAGGCGGCCCTGCCCCATCCCCGGCGACTCACCCCCCGCCCCCGCGACGGCGGGCACCACCGTTTCGCCCAGTGGCACCAGCACCCGGAAGGCCGAGCCCTTGCCCACCGCGGAGCGCACCTCCACCGGATGGTCGAGCAGCCGCGACAGCCGCCGCACGATGGCGAGGCCGAGGCCGAGGCCCTGGTTGCGGTCCCGCTCCGGGTTGCCGACCTGATGGAACTCCTCAAAGATGCGCTCCAGGTGGTCGTCCGGGATGCCCCTGCCTGTGTCCTGGATGACGATGGAGAGAAACCGCCCATCCGGCCGGCACTGCACCCGCACCAGCCCGCTGTCGGTGTAGCGGATGGCGTTCTCCACCAGATTGCGCAGCAGCCGGCCCAGCAGCGTGCGGTCGCTGCGCACCCGCCCGGCGGCGACCTCGACCTGCCAGCCGATGCCCTTGCCGGCGGCGACCGGCGCGTAGGCGGCGCGGATCGGGTCCAGCACCTCCGCCACGTCGAAATCCTCGAACACCGGTGTCACCACTCCGGCGTCGAGGCGCGACACGTCGAGCAGGCTGTCCAGCAGACCCTTCAGCGCCTCCAGCCCCTGCTCCAGATGGCCCAGGACCTTGGCGCCCGCGGGCGACCCGACATGGGCCGACAGGGCGGCCGCGAAGAAGAACAGCGATTGGAGCGGCTGGCGCAGATCGTGGCTGGCCGCGGCCAGGAATTTCGACTTGGCAAGGTTGGCGCGCTCCGCCTCATCGCGGGCGGAGCGCAGCGCGGCCTCCATCGCCTTGCGCTCGGTGATGTCCTCGGCAACCGTGATTCGGTAGGCCGGCTCCGTGCCGGTGATCCGGGCGAGCGACGAGGTCACCCGCACCCACACCGCCCCACCGTCCTTGCGGCGGTAGCGCTTCTCAATGGCGTAGCTGGACAGTTCGCCGGACAGCAGCCGCTCGATCAACCGCTCCTCGGCCGGCAGATCGGCCGGGTCGGTGATGTCGCGGTAGGTCCGCCGCAGCAACTCCTCGCGCGGGTAGCCGACGATGTCGCAGATCTTGGCGTTGACGTCGAGGATGCGACCGTCCAGCCCCACCCGCTCGATGCCCACCGCCGCCAGTTCGAAGACCGAGCGGAAGCGTTCATCGCTCTGACGGCGCGCCGTCTCGGCCCGGCGCAGGTCGGTGACCTCCATCACGACGGCGCCGACCGCCGCGACATCCATCCCTTCATGCACGGGAAACAAGGCGATCAGCCAGTGGCGCGTCACGCCGGGCTCTCTGGGCGTCTCGCCCATCACCTCCCGGTAGGGGATCGGCTCGCCGGTGTCGAACACCCGATCGATCAGCGGCTCGACGCTGGCGCCCACGACGGGAAGCAGGTCCGCCAGAGTGCGGCCCATGTGGGCCTCCGCCAGGATGCCGTTGCAATCGGCCAACTGCTCGTTGATGCGGATGTAGCGGCGCTCGCGGTCGAAGAAGGCGAAGCCGACCGGCGCGTTCTGCAGCAGGCTGTTCAACTGGGCGAGCAGCGCGTTCTTTTCCCGGTTGGCCGAAACCAGCGCCGCCTCGCCCCACTTGCGGGCGGTGGTGTCCTGGAAGAAGACGGCCAGCCCATCCGGCGACGGGAAGGCGCGCACGGCGAACCAGGATTCGAAGGCCGTGCAATACTCCTCGAACTCGACCGGCGTCTGATCCTGCATGGCGCGGCGGTAGTTTTCCCCGAACGCGCTGGCGGACACCTCGGGAAAGACGTCCCACAGGTCCTGGCCGATCAGATCGTGCCCGCCGGCGATCAGCGCCCGGGCGCGCTCGTTCATGAAGGTGATGCGCCAGTGGCGGTCCACCTCGAAAACGCCGTCGGTGATGCTGCCCAGAACGGCGGCCGTCTTGTGGGCCAGCGCGTTGGCCTGCTCCCGCACCTGCTGCTGGCGTGCCAGTTCCTCGGCCATGCTGTCGAAGGCGCGGGCCAGCGTGCCGAGTTCGGACGACTGATCGGCGACGCCGCTGCGCGCCGTCAGATCACCGCCCTTCCAGCGCTCCGCCGTCGCGACCAGCGCCGCCACCGGCCGCCGCAGGAACCGGCTGGCGCCCCACCAGACGGTGAGCAGCGTCAGAAGCAGGACCGTCGCGATGCCGGCCATCGCCTGGACCATCGCGCCGCGGATCGGCCCCAGCGCCTCGCCCTTGTCCAGACAGACCACGACCCCGATGCCGTCCATGCTCTGGCCGATCGGCTGATAGGCGACGATGCGCGGCCGTCCGTCCGGCCCGGTCACCTCGGCGACGCCGGGCGCGTCGCGGGAGAGCAGCGCGAGGACGGACGGGGACAGCACGCCGCCATCCGTCCGGCTCGGCGCCGTCTGATTTGGCCCCGGCTCCGATAGAAGGGGCGGCACCTGGGCGACCACCCGGTCGCGGCGGTCCACCAGCGTGATCCGCGCGTTGTCGGGCAATGGCCGCTTGGACAGGAAATCGGCGATCCAGGAGATGTCGGTCAACGCCGTCACGACGCCGGCCGCCCGGCCCTCCGCGTCCTGGTAGGCCAGCGCGACCGGCATGGCGGAGCGTCCGTCGGTCCGCCGGGAAACAGGCTCCCCCAGCGTCATCCGGCCGCTGGCCAGCGCGTCGCGGAAATAGTCGCGGTCGGCGATGGAAATCCCCAGCGCGGCGCGATCGGTCGCGCAGCGCACCACCCCGTCCAGCCCGGCGATCACGATGCCGAGATGGCCCGGATAGGACGCGCGCAGGCTGTCCATCAGCGCTTGGCAGGCCGGCGAGCCGGGGGCGCGCGCCGGGTCGGCCTTGACCAGCGTGTTCAGAACCTGCCGCAACCCGTCGATCATGCGGTGCTGCTCCGCCTCGAACAGCGCGGCGAGGTGCAGGGCGTCCCGCCCCACCTCGGCCTCCCGCGCGGCGCGCAGAGCCAGCTCGTTCTTCACCTCGATGACGGCCGCCGGAATCATCGCCACGAGGACAAGAAGCAGCAGACGGTGAAGAAGACTCATGAAGGGCGGCTTTCGGAAAAGGATTCCGTGTGACCGTGCGCGATGCGCGACCGTCCCGTCAACGGATACGCGTGGCCTTCCAAGTACCCGAGCGTTCGGCGCCGGCGGCGATGCGGCGGTCGGCAATCTCCAACTCATCCACTTCGGCAATCCCCGCGTGCTTCAGGGCGCGCAGAAGGACGCTGCGCACGGTCGTCCCCTCCTCCTCGGCGCGGCGGCGGACGGCGCGCTTGACGCTCTGCGGCACCATGGCGGCCAGCTGCACGTCGGGTTCACGGCGGTCCGACGGTGCCGGATTGGTGTTGGACGGAATGGTGGCTGCGGGGCGGAAGGGGTGGTCTCGCATCGGTCCTGCCGTACATGGTTCGAAGGTGCGAAACCATCCCCGGTTATAGTTAATTTCCTGTTAACCATAAACCTTCCAGCGGTGCCAGGGGTTTGTCCTACGCCGGAATAGCGGTTGACCTGTCCAACCCTGCACCGAAGAGTGGCCGACCGGGCCTTTCGGTACCACGGCACCGGATCACCGCCCCCTTCGCACGGCCAGAGCAGAGGAGCGACGACGTTGTCAGCACGCCCTTCGAAACGCCGCATCGCCATCATCGGGGCCGGCTTCACCGGCAGCGTCCTTGCCGCGCATCTGTTGCGCTCCGCCGATGAGCCGACCAGCCTGCACCTGATCGAACGCACGCCCAGCGTCGGCGCCGGGCTCGCCTACTCCACCCCCAACGCCGCGCATCTGCTGAACGTGCGCGCCTACAACATGAGCGCCTATCCGGACGATCCGCGGCATTTCCTGCGCTGGCTGTGGGCCCAGGACGGCGAGGCACACGACAGCGGCAATGGCGCGGTTCCGCCCAGCGGCCACGCCTTCGTTTCCCGTGCCCGCTACGGCGCCTACATCCAGGACGTCCTGCGCGAAGCCGTGGCGGCCGCCCCGCCCCACGTCTCGCTCACCGTGTCGCAGGCGGAGGCGGTGGACGTCGCGTCGGACGCCCGGGGCACCCGGCTGCGGCTGGGCAACGGCACCAGCCTGTCGGTGGACACGGCGGTCCTCTGCGTCGGCAACTTCCCCCCCTCGCCGCCGCCGGTCCGGGCGCCGGAGGTCTATGCCTCCAGCCGCTACGTGGGCTCGCCCTGGGACTGGCCGGCGCTGGCCACGATCGCCCCCGACGCACCCGTGCTGATCCTCGGCACCGGGCTGACCATGGTGGACACCGTCCTGTCGCTGGAGGACCAGGGGCACCGCGGCCCGATCCTCGCTTTGTCGCGCCGCGGCCTGCTGCCCCAGACGCACGAGGAGACGCGGCCCTTCAAGAGCTTCATCCACCCGCAGGTGATGCCGCGCACCGTCCTGGACGTGATGATTGCCCTGAAAGCCGACATCCGCCGCGCGCGGGAGACGGGATTCGACTGGCGGTCGGCCTTCGACGCGCTGCGCCCCTACCACCACCTGATCTGGAGCCATCTGCCGATCGAGGAGCGGCGACGCTTCCTGCGCCATGTCCGTCCCTATTGGGAGGTCCATCGCCACCGCATCGCGCCGGAGGTGGCCGCCCGCATCGCCGCGCTCTGCGCGAACGGCCGGCTGGCCATCCGCGCCGGCCGCCTGCAGACATTGGCTCTGGTGCCGAACGGGGTGGAGGCGACCGTGCGCGCCCGCGGGGCGGAGGGCACCGTCTGGACCCGGACGGTGGGAGCCATCGTCAACGCCACCGGCACCGAGTGCGATTTCGGCCGGATCGGCCATCCGCTGGTCAAGGCGCTGCTGACGCGCGGTCTGGCGCGGCCCGACCCGCTGCGGCTGGGGCTGGACGTCACGGCGGACGGCGCCCTGATCGGCGAGGACGGGCGGGCGTCGGACCGGCTGTTCGCGCTCGGCCCGGTCAGCCGGCCGCCCTTCTGGGAGATGACCGCGGTGCCCGAACTGCGCAGCCAATGCGCCCGGGCCGCAGGACACATCGCCCGGCTGCGGCGATCCGCCTATCCACTGGCGGAGCCGGCGTTTCTCGGCGCGCGGGCGGTGCCCTGACCGGATGGGAGCCGCCCGCTCACCAGGGGGTGCCGTCGCGGTGCGTGAAGAGGTCCGTCGCGCTGTCGTAGCGCAGATCCTCGTCCGGGTAATGCGCCTCGTCCCCCGCGCTGCGGTCGCCGACCTCCAGATAGGTGGCCGGCTCGTCGGAGCGGTTGACGAGCTGGTGTCCGTCGGGCTTGCCGGCCGGGAAGCCGGCGCACATGCCGGGACGCAGAACCGTCTCGCCGGCGTCGGTGACCAGGGTCAGCTCGCCGTCCAGCACATAGACGAACTCGTCCTGGCGGGTGTGCCAGTGCCGCAGGGCCGAAGCGGCGCCCGGCTCCAGCCGGGTCAGGTTCACGCCGAAGTTGGTGATCCCCAGCGGGTTGCCCAGCCGCTTGCGCAGGCGGCCGGCGACCGCCGCGCGGAACGGCTCCGGGTAGCCGGTGGCGCCGAGCTTCGCCCCGACGGCGGCGGGGTCGAGGACAGGTGCAGCGGGTGGGACGACGGGCGGGACAGTGGCGGGGGGCTTGTCTGACAAAGGTGGGTCTCCCTTCACCGGGGACCGATACCGATCTCTGGATTCGGTCCGGGATCGTCACTGTAGGCCATCGGGCACGGACCGACCATCCGGCCTGTTGAGCCACCGGCCAGGCACCTCATCGGGGCAAGGCCCAACGAAAGGGGGAAAGGCGCATGGAGACGACGCTCTACATTCCACCGCTCGGTCTTGCGGGGCAATTCGGGGCACCGGCCGGTTTCGCGGCGGTGGTGATCTTCGCCCACGGCACATCCAGCGGGCGGACGAGCCCGCGCAACGTCCGCGTCGCCGCCCGCCTGCGCGAGGCCGGATTCGCCACGCTGCTGATGGACCTGCTGACCGAGGGGGAAAAGGCCGACCCGGCCAACCAGTTCGACGTCCACCGCCAATCCGAACGGCTGCTGCTGGCCGTCCGCCACCTGCGCGCCGCCACCGCGGTCGAGCGCAAGCCCATCGGCTTCTTCGGTGCCGGGTCGGGGGCGGCGTCGGCGCTGATCGCGGCGGGGCGCGCCGCGGAGCATGACGGGATCGGCGCCGTGGTCTGCCGCGGCGGGCGTCCCGATCTGGCGGAGGAATGGCTGAACGCCGTCGCCGCCCCCACCCTGCTGGTGGTCGGCGGCAAGGACGCCCCGGCGCTGGACCTCAACAACGACGCCTTCGCCCGGCTGCACTGCACCAAGGCGCTGGAGGTGGTGCCGGGGGCCGGTCGCCTGTTCGAGGAGACCGGCAAGCTGGATCAAGTGGCCGATTCTGCGCGCTCCTGGTTCACCACCCATCTCCTCAAGGCTGCCAACGGCTGAGCGTGGGTCGACAGCGGAACCGGGAGAGGCTACCTCTGGTTTTCTCCCGCACCGCAGCATCCGGACCGGACCGCCCATGCCCAAGCTTGAAATCCTCAGCCGCCGCCCTGCCGGACCGGCCAAGCCCGTGCCCCTGCTGTTCGTCCATGGCGCCTTCTGCGCCGGCTGGATCTGGGACGAGCATTTCCTGCCCTGGTTCGCCGAGCAGGGGTGGGAGGCCCACGCCGTGTCCCTGCGCGGCCATGGCGCCAGCGCGGGGCGGGAGCGGCTGAACAGCTTCGGCATCGCCGACTATGTGGATGATGTTCTGAGCGCGGTGGAGTCCTGTTCGACGCCGCCGGTGCTGATCGGCCATTCCATGGGCGGCATGGTGGTCCAGCGGGCCCTGGCCCGCCGGCGCTTCCCGGGGGCGGTCCTGATGGCCTCCGCCCCGCCGCACGGCCTTCTGGAATCCTCGTTGCGGCTGGCCTGGAGCGATCCCTACGTGTTCCAGCAGATGGGCAGGCTGATGACCTTCGCCAACGGCATCGAGGCGGAGGCGGTGCGCCGCGCCATGTTCTCCGACCGGGTGCCGCTGGAGCTGGCCAAGCGCTACGAGCCGCTGATGCAGGAGGAATCGCAGCGCGTGCTTCTCGACATCGGCGGCTGGATTCCCTTCCCGCTGCTGCCGGCCCGCGGCGCCCGCGTGGCCGTTCTGGGCGCGGAGGAGGACCGGCTGATCCCCAAGGACCAGGTCGAGGCCACCGCCCGCGCCTTCCGGACGGAGCCGGTGTTCTTCCCGGAGATGGGGCACAGCATGATGCTCGAACCCGGCTGGGAAGCGGTCGCCCGCCACGTCGCGGGCTGGGTGGAGACGACCGTCCTGGGAAAGCCGGCGCAGGAGAAGACGGCTCCGAAGCCGGCAACTCCAAAGACGGCGGCTCCGGATTCGGGCATCCGCGCCGCCGCCGACTGAAAACCCGGCGCCCCCCGGTCACTGGGTGCGCAGGGTACCCAGGAAGCCGCCGATCTCGCCGTTCAGGGACTCCGACTGCTGGGCCAGTTGCCGGGACGCCTCCAGCACGGCGTAGGCCATCCTCCCGCACTGCCCGGCGGCGGCCGTCACGCCCGAGATGTCCCGCGCCACGTCGCGCGTGACCTCGGCGGCCTGCTGCACGTTGCGGCTGATGGCCTGGGTCGCCGCCCCCTGCTCCTCCACCGCCGACGCGATGATCGTGGCGATCCCGTTCACCTGTTCGATCACCCGCGCCACCCCGCCGATCTCCTCCACCGCCTCGCCGGTGGCGGACTGGACGCCGGCGACCTGGGCAGCGATCTCCTCGGTCGCCTTGGCGGTCTGGCTGGCGAGGCTCTTCACCTCGCCGGCGACCACCGCGAAGCCCTTGCCGGCCTCGCCGGCCCGTGCCGCCTCGATGGTCGCGTTGAGCGCCAGCAGGTTGGTTTGCGCCGCGATGTCGTTGATCAGGCTGACCACGGTGCCGATCCGCCCGACCGCCTCGGCCAGCCCGGTCACCTTGCCGGTGGCGCGCTCCGACGCGCTGACGGCCTCGCGCGCGATCCGCGAGGCGTCGGCGACCCGCCGGCTGATCTCCCCCACCGAGCCCGACAGCTGTTCCGTCGCCACCGCGACCGTCTGCACGTTGGCCGAGGTCTGCTCCGTCGCCGACGCCACGGCGCCGGCCAGCCGGTCGGTCTGCCCGGCGGCGCGGGTCATCTCTTGGGCCTCGCGCTCCATCGCCTCGGTTTCGTGCGACACCGACTTCATCACCTCGCCGACGCTCCGCTCGAAGCGCTCGGCAAGGCTGGCGAGAGTGCGGCGCTTGTCCTCCTCGGAGCGGTGCAGCGCGGCGGCCTGATCGGCCTCCAGGCGCTTCTTCTCCGCGGCGTTGCCCAGGAAAACGCGGGCGGCGCCCGCCATGGCGCCGATCTCGTCGCGGCGGTTCGCCTCGGGAAAGGCGACCGAAAGATCGCCGTCCGCCAGGGCGTGCATACGGACGCTGAGGCTGCGGATCGTGGCGCTGAGCCGCACCCCGACCAGCGCGATCAGGCCGACCGCCGGCACGGCCAGAAGACCGGCCACCGCCAGAACGGTCCACAGCGTGCTCAGGAAGGCGCTGCGGATGTCGTCGATGAAGACGCCCGTCCCGATGTAGATGCCCCAGGGCTGGAAGGTCTTGATGTAGGACAGCTTCGCCGCCGTCTCGTCGCTGTTCGGGGCGACGTTCCAGAAATATCCGTAGGTGCCCTCGCCCGAGGCCTTGGCGATGCGCGCCATGTCCATCAGGATCGGCGCCCCCTTGGTGTCCTTCACGCCGGAGACGTCCTGCCCCATCAGCTTCGGGCTGGGATGGGCGAAGCCGAAGCCGTCCAGCGTGATCGCGAACAGATACTCCTGCCCGCCGTAGCGCATGGCGAGGAGCGACCGCTTGAAGCGGGTCTGCGCCTCTTCCCGGGTGATCTGCCCGGCGGCGGCCTCCGCCTCGTAGGCGGCGGCCATGCTGTGCGCCGCCTCCACCATGAAGCGCAGGGACTGGACGCGGTCCGCGTGCATGCGCTGGTAATTCAGCCAGAGGCCGGCGCCGACGATGGCCGCCGAAGCGACGCTCGCCAGCGCCACCAACCCCCACAGCTTCGAGCGGATGGACACATTATCGAACATGACAACCCTTCCGACAAATCCGCGCCAACGGGCGGTGGCGCGCGGGCCGTTCCTTTGCCGGAATGCTATCGAAGCAATCGTGACTCATTTGTTAATAGTTTTACTCAATTCTCCTCAAAGAAATTCAAACAACTTCAGAACAACCATCGAGATTGTTTTGACGCTCGCGCCTGGAAATTGATAACCCACAGGAGACATAAAAGAATGCCGCAACCAGCTTTGGTTGCTCCGCTCACGCGCCGGGGGCCGATTTTTGGGTCAGGACGAGAAAGACCTTTTCCTCGAGCTGCTCCGGGGTGAAGGGCTTGGCGATGTAGGCGCTGACGTTGTGGGCCAGAGCCCGCTCCACCGCCTTCAGCGTGGCGAGCGCCGTCACCATCAGGAAGGGCAGGTCGCGCCGCACCTCGCGCACCCGGCGCAGCACGTCGAGGCCGCTGGCCTTGGGCATCATCCAGTCGCAGACGATCAGGTCATACGCCCCGTCCCCGGCCAGCCGGAGCAGCGCCTCCTGCCCGTCCGCCGCCGTGTCGATGTGGCCGATGCCGAGGTCGCGCAGCACCGACTCGACGAAATGCCGTGGCCCGTCCTCGTCGTCGACGACCAGCACGCGGATGGCGCCGAGGTCGATGAAGGGCACGCCGATCACCCCCAGGGCCCCGCGCATCCAGGAGGCGCGGGCCGAACGCTCCTTGCCGCCCGTGGCGCCCAACAGGAAGGAGCGCACGAAGCGCGGCCGGTGCACCTGCCGGTACAGCGCCTTGGCAACCGCCGCCCGGCTCTTGCCGCGGCAGAAAGCGCCGTCGCCGGCCATCCGCACCATCTCCAGCACCGTGTCGGGGTTCGGCTCGTCCTTGCCCTGCAGGGGGCTCAGCAGGCGCTGGGTGCGGATGAAGGCGTTCTGGATCTCGTCGATCTGCCCGGCCATGTGCTCTCGGGCGTCCTCGGCGAAGGCGCTGTCGAGCACGAGCTTCTGCACCTCGGCCAGCCCCTTCAGCTTCTCGGTTTTCTCCTTCCAGCAGTCGAGCAGGCGCCCGGCGAAATCCCGCCCGTCGAAGAACTGCGTCAGATAGCCGTTCACCGCCCGCTCGGCGCTCGGCGACAGCGGCATCCTCTGCAGGACGAACAGGATGCGGAGCTTCTGCATCAGCGTCCGCCCCTTGGTGATCTCGGGCAGCGTGTCCTCGTTGACGAGCAGCGCGCTGCGCCGCTGGAGCGCCGCCTCCGTCCGGGCGCCGCCGAAATACCCCTCCCTCGTGCGCAGCCGCTGCGACACCTGGCTCAGCGCCATGATCTCGCGCTGCACCGCCTCCACCCCGAACAGGTCGCCAGCGCTGGTGATGGTGAAGCGGTCGGGCTTCGACAATTCGCGGCGCAGCGCGACGATCAGGCTGTCGCTCAGCACCGGCATGGCGGTGCGGCGGACCAGTGTCTCGAGACTCCGGAAGACCGGCGGCGCCTCTTCGGACAGCGGCTTGTCCCCGGCGATCAGCGTCACGATCATGTCCACCCGGTCCACGAACGGCGCGTCCAGGGAGCAGGAGGCGGTGCCGGTGTCGCTGCGCAGGATCTCGCCGAGCAGCCGGTCGAGCGGCGCCAGCGCGTCGGCGTCCTCCAGGCCGTCCGCCAGTTCCAGCAGGAGCCGCGCCTTCTCGGCGAAGCTGCGGCCCTGGTACAGATGCGTGGTCAGCGCCGCATCGACCATGAAGCGCCCGGTGAAGGCGTCGCGGGCGGCGATCAGCCGCTCCGCCGTGGCGGCGTAGGTGGCCGGAGTCAGGTCCGGCGGCTGGGCGTCCTTCAGCCGCTCGCGGGTCAGCCGGGCGACCTCGTTGACCAGGGCGGTCAGCGCGCCCTTGCGGTCCATGGCCCGTTCCGCCTGCTGCAGGATGGCGACGAAGGTCGGGATGTTGGACAGGCTCTGCTGGTGGCGGGGGGAGTGCAGAAGCTCGGTCGGCGTCAGCGCGTTCTCGTCGAAGTAGCGCTGGCAATGCCGGCCGATGCTGTCGCGGCCCTGCGGGGCGTAGAAGTCCTCCGGGGTCCGGCAGACGGCGGTGTCGCTCCCGCCATCCGTGTCCAGGTCACGACCGCTATCCCGGCCGTCCGCGATGCTCTG
Organism: Azospirillum sp. UENF 211521; assembly: GCF_058780535.1. Lineage (NCBI taxonomy): Bacteria > Pseudomonadati > Pseudomonadota > Alphaproteobacteria > Rhodospirillales > Azospirillaceae > Azospirillum > Azospirillum sp. UENF 211521. The sequence goes on along the minus strand of NZ_JBSNCF010000001.1, from coordinate 1,440,019 downwards.
GTCCGATGCCATGCCCTAACCCCGTCTCATTCGGCCAGCAGCCCGCGCACCGCCTCGATCAGGCGGTCCGGGGCCACTGGCTTCATGACGATCCGGCGGCCGGGCTGTGCCGTCATGTCCGCCGCCGTTTCATGGGACGCGTAACCCGTCAGGAAGAGGATGCGCAGGTCGGGGTTGCGCTCCGCCAGGGCGCGGCTCAGCTCCAGCCCGTTCATCCGCGGCATGGACATGTCGGAAACCACGGCGTCGAACAGCCCGCCGCATTCGTCCCAGCGCTCCAGCGCGTCCAGCCCATCCGCCGCCTCGGTCACCGTGCAGCCGGCCTCCTCCAGCGCCAGCCGGACGTAGGTGCGGACGGCCTCCTCGTCGTCCACCAGCAGGATGGCGGCCCCCTCGTCCTCGCCCAGCCCCAGCCCGTCCGCCAGCGAGCCGGCCGGAGCGGGAGCGGGAACCGCGGGCAGATGGATGGAGAAGACGCTGCCGCGCCCGTCCGGCCCGGCCTCCATCTCCACGGCCCCGCCGGCCTGCTGGGCGGTGCCGTAGACCATCCACAGGCCGAGCCCGGTGCCCTTGCCCGGCTCCTTGGTGGTGAAGAAGGGTTCCCAGATGCGGTCGCGCACCGCCTCCGGCACGCCGCAACCCTCGTCGACGACCCGGATCACGGCGTAGCGCCCGTGCGCCAGCGCACCGTGCCGCCCGAAGAAGCCGGCGTCCGGCAGGGCGCTGTCCAGCGCGATGGTCAGCCGCCCGCCGTCCGGCATGGCGTCGCGCGCGTTGAGGGCGAGGTTCAGGATCGCCTGGTTCAGCATCACCGGGTTTGCGACGGCGTGGGCGTCCCCGTCGCCGATGCGGATGTCCAGGTCGATGCCGGCGCTCATCAGCGGCTTCAGGAAGACCTTCAGGTCGCGCACCAGCGGCGCCAGCGCCACCACCTCCGTCTCGTCGGACGGGCGACGGCGCGAGAAGTCGAGAAGCTGGGCGGTCAGCGCGGCGGCCCTATCGGAGGCTTTGGCGATCTCCCGCACGCAGGTGGTGACGCGCGCCGGGTCATCCGGCGCCCGTTCGGCCAGCCGGGCGAATCCGCCGATGGCGGTCAGCATGTTGTTGAACTCGTGGGCGATGCCGCCGGCCATGCGGCCCACCGCCTCCATCTTCTGCGATTTCTGCAGCTCCGCTTCGGCGCGGCGGCGCTCGGTCACGTCGTTCAGCACCAGGAGAACCGCCGCCTCCCGCTGATAGACCGCTGGGAAGGCGCCGATTTCCACATGGCGCTGCTCGCCCGACGGGCGGGCGATCGCGCATTCCACGCGCTGGTGGTCGCCCTCCGCTCCCATCCCGAGCCGCGTCGTCACGGTCTCCGCCTCGACGATGAAGCGGTTGAGGTCCACCCCCTCCAGCCCGCCGCTGCCGCCCACCCCCAGGATGGACGCCGCGGCGGCGTTGCCGAAGCGGATGGCCCGGCGGTCCCAGATGACGATACCGTAAGGCGCCAGCTCGACCAGTTGGCGATAGCGCTTCTCGCTCTCGCTGAGCGCGCTGACGGTGGCCTCCAGCCGCTCGGTCTGGCCGGCGAGCTGCTCCTCGCGCCGCTTCAACTCGGTGATGTCCATCAGGATCTTCACGATGCCGCCGGAGCCGGTGGCGTGCTCGCTGATGCGGTACCAGCGCCCGTCGGACAGGCGGCCGTCCACCGGATCGGTGTGCAGCAGGTGGCGCTTCATCCGCTCGGCGATCCAGTCGGCCATCTCGCGGTCGTCGCCCTCATAGCCACCGCGTTCGGCGGCGGCGCGCAGGATGTCCTTGAAGGCGGTGCCGGGCACCAGCACGTCGGCGAGGTTCGGGTAGGCGCTGCGGTAACGCTCGTTGCAGAAGATCAGGCGGTCGTCCGGGCTGAACAGCACGAAGCCCTCGGAGATGCTGGACAGCGCGTCGTGCACCACCGACTGCATGAAGCGCGCCTCGACCAGGGCCAGCGTCTCGGCGGTCGTCTCGATGCCGGTGCCGCGGTAGCCGGCGAACCGCCCGTCCGCGTCGGTGAAGGGCTGGGCGCTGATGCGGAAGACGCGGGTGTCGCCCGCCCCGTCGCGCAGCGTGACCTCCAGGTCGCGGAAGGCCCGCCCGGCCTCGATGTCGGCCAGATGGTCCAGCCAGGTGTCGGTGTCCTCGACCAGAGCGCCGAGGTCGAGCAGCGAATCGCCGAACACCGGCGCCGGGTCGCCGCCGAGAATCTCCGGCAGCCGTTCGGACACGTAGGTGTAGCGGTGGTCGGCGGCGCTTTCCCAAAACCAGTCGGACGCGGCCTCGGCGAAATCGCGGAAGCGCTGGCGGCTGCCGGCCAATTCCTCGTTGGCGGCGCGCAGCAGGCGGGCGGAGCGGTCCAGGGCGGCCGCCGCGGCGCGGGCGCGGCGCACCGACAGCACGGCCAGCGCCGCCATCGCCAGCGTCATCACGCCAAGCGGCAGCATCAGCCGGTCGCGCCCCTCCTCCGGCATCATCACGGCCAGCAGGCCGGCGGCGCCGAGCATGAGGAACAGCAGGTCGGTCAGCCCGGCCGGCCCGCGGCGCGGCGCGGCGTCCCCGGCCGGCCGGGCGGCACGGACGTCGCGGTCGGTGTCGGTGGGGGGCAGCGGGCCCCGGCCGGAAAGATCCACGGAGCCCCGCTCCATCGTCATGGGTGTACCATCGCGCAAGGCGCGACGCGCATAGACCCGTAATAGGTGGGGAGCCGTTAACAGCCGGTTTCGCTGTTCGCCTTCGTACGAACGGATTCTACCGTGAGCATACGATTTCCACCGCTCAGCGCCGGTTCACCAGAACCAGGATCTTCTCCTCGAGCTGTTCGGGAGAGAACGGCTTGGCGATGTAGGCGGTGACGTCGTGGGCCATCGCCTCCTCCACGGCGATGATGGTGGCGAGCGCGGTGACCATCAGGAAGGGCATGTCCGGACGCACGGCGCGGACCAGCTTCAGGAACTCCAGCCCGGACAGGCGCGGCATCTTCCAGTCGCAGACGATGAGGTCGAAGGCGCCCTGCCGCTCCTCGAAGCGGGTCAGCGCCTCGCGCCCGTCCTGGGCGATGGTCAGCTCGGTGATGCCGAGGTCGCGCAGGATCATCTCGACGTAGCCGCGCGCCGCCGGCTCGTCGTCGGCCAGCAGGACGCGCAGCGTGTTCATGGCGCGCATCGGCAGGCCGGCGTCGGCCAGCGTGGCGAAGAACTGGGCGAAGCGCTCCGCCCGCTGCTCCGTCGCATCCTTGCAGCGGGCGAGGTAGCCGCGCAGGAAGGCGGTGGAGCGGACATGGTGCCCGACCAGCTCGCGCGCCGCCGCCACGCATTTCCCCTCGGTGAAGGCGCCCTCGGCGAGCAGGCTGGCGAACTCCATGACCTCGTCGACGTTGGGCGGGCGGTCCTTGGCGATGCGGGCGAAGACCTTGTTGGTGCGCAGGAAGGTGTTCTGGATCTCGTCGAGCATGCGGACGTAGCGCTCGCGCAGGCCGTCCGGCAGGGTGGAGCGCGCCACGCGCCGTTGCAGGTCGGCCAGCGCCTTGATTCGGGCGCGCGGCGTGCGGGCCGTCTCGAACAGGCGCTGGGTGAAGTCGCGGGCCTCGAGATGGCGGCGCAGATGGGCGACGATCATGCGCCGGCTGCGCTCCCCCGACACTGCCCCCTCGAAGGCCAGCAGGTCGACGATGCGGGCGTAATGGCTCTTGGCGTGCAGCACCGCCTCCAGCCGCGCGCCGGACAGCAGCAGCGCCACCCGCCGATCGATCAGCCGGGTCGTGCGCTCGCCGCCGATTACCCCGCCCATCACCGCCAAGCGGGAGGACAGCAGGCTGATCGCCGACAGCTCATCCAGCACCGCCGCGACGCTGTTCGGCTCCGCCTTGGTGCCGGACAGCGGGGCGTCGCCGAGCAGGGCGTGGTGAACCCCGGCCTCCAGCCCCAGCCGGGCGGCGCGCGCCTGATGGCGGGCGACGAAGGCGGACAGGCGGTGCAGGACCGCCGGGGCGTCGGGGTGGGACGGCGCCTCGCCCCGCCAGACCATCGCCATGGCGTCGAGCACGCCGCGCAGCCCGTCCGCCCAGCCGAACAGCGCCTCGACCACCAGACCGTTGGCCAGCATCTCCCCGACGATCTGGTCGAGGATGGCGATGCCCTCGCCGGACAGGCCGTCCCCGTCGAGCGACAGGATTCGCACCAGCCGAAGCTCGTGGTTGCGCCCCTCCCCCAGCCAGGCGGACAGCCAGCAGTCAATGGTGTGGCGACCGGCGAAGCCCGGCGTCCGCGCCATGGTCTGGGCCACGGTGACGGCGAACTGCTTGGCGTCGATGGACAGGGCGGTGCCGCTGTGGGCGCGCCGGGCGGTGACGGCCAGCACCTCCTGCTCCAGCCGCTTCAGCTCCTCCAGCCGCATGGCGGGGGAGCGGCGTCCGGGGCGCGCCTGCCGCTGGGCCACCCGCTCCAGCACCTGGGCGCGCCGCGGCCAGTCGAGGAAGGAACGCTGCGGCTCGACCTTGTGCAGGAACTCGGTGGGCGTGATGCCGCGCGCCTCCAGGAACTCCGCCAGCTCCTCCGCGATCAGGAATCGCGCGGCGGGGGCGAAGATCTCCTCGACGCGGACGCAGACGGCGGCCTCCGGCGACTCCGTCGGCGCGTCGCCGCTCAGTTCGCCGAGAAGCGCGTCGACGTCGTAGACGCCGATGGGAATGCCGTCGGTCGAGAGGGTGGAGGACGGCGGAACGGCGCTCATCGATGCCCCGCCATCAGATCAGCAGCGCGTGGATCGTGTCGGCCAGCTCGTCCGGGTTGATCGGCTTGCGCAGGAAGACGGTGCGGCACCGGTCGATCAGAGGGTCCGCCAGCGGATCAGCCAGCAGGTCGTCCAGGCTTTCCGTCTCCGGCGGGTAGCCGGACATCAGGACGGTGGGCAGGTCCGGATTCTCCCGGCGCAGCGCGCGCGCCACAGACGCCCCGCCGAGCTGCGGCATCACGAGGTCGGTCACCAGCAGGTCGAAGGCCCCGCCATGGTCGGCGTAGGCGCGGAGAGCCTCGGTGCCGTCGGCGGCGCAGACCACCCGCATGCCCATGTCCTCCAGCGTCAAGCGGATGAAGTCGCGCACCTGCGTCTCGTCCTCGACGAGCAGGACGGTGGCGGCCATCGACAGCCCCTCCATCTCGTCGTCCGCCGCGTCGAGGAGGAACGCGTCGTCCAGGCCAGGGGCGTCCGCGTCCTGCGGTTCTGCGACGTCCTCCGTCGGCAAGCGGAGCGTGAAGACGGTGCCGCGCCCCAGCTCCGTGTCCACCTCGACGTCGCCGCCGGCCCGCGCGACCGTGGAATAGACGAGCGCCAGCCCCAGCCCGGTCCCGGCCCCCGGTTCCTTGGTGGTGAAGAAGGGTTCGAAGATGCGGTCGATCACCGCCGGGTCGATGCCACAACCGGTGTCGGCAACGGTGATGGTGACTCCGAGATCGTCCGTCCGCTCCACCACGATGGTGATCGGCCCACCCTCCGGCATGGCGTCGCGGGCGTTGAGCACGAGGTTGAGCAGCGATTGGTGCAGCAGAGCCGGATCGATGGTCACCAGCGTCCCACCGCCCGCGCCGCCGACCCGCAACGGGTGGCGCTCGCCGAGTGTCGGGCCGAGGAAGCGGCGCAAGTCGTCGATCACCGCACCGACGCGCACGGGACGCGCAGCGTCGGTCTGGCCGGGCCGCCCGAAGCTGAGAAGCTGGGCGGTCAAGCCGGAGGCCCGGTCGGTCGCCTTGACGATCTCGGTCAGGCACTGCTCGACCCGCGGGCGGTCCTGCGGGGCGCGGCGGGCCATCTGGGCGAATCCGCCAATGGCCGTCAGCATGTTGTTGAACTCGTGGGCGATGCCTCCGGCCAGCTGGCCGATGGCCTGCATCTTCTGCGCCTGCTGGATGGCGCGTTCCGCCTGCTTGCGCCCGGTGATGTCGATGAGGACGAGGAACCACGCCGCCTCTCCCTCGACCGCGAAGGGGTGGATGCCGACCTCCAGCTCGCGCAAGGCCCCCTGCGCGGTGACGAAGCGGGCCTCGACCGGCGGCGGGGCTTCCAGACCGCTGCCGGGCGGGGGCAGCCAGTCGAACAGGCGCTGCACCCCGTCGAACTCCGTCGCCTCGACCAGCGGGATGCGCAGCATGGCGTCGGGATCGCCGCTGCCCAGGATCAGCGCGGCGGAGCGGTTGGTGAAGCGCAGCCGCAGCCCGTCCCAGATCAGGATGCCGTAGGGCGCCATTTCGACCAGCCGGCGGTAGCGCGCCTCGCTGTCGGCCAGCGCCTCCTCGTGGCGCTTCAGCGCGGTGATGTCGGTGAGGATCTTGACCACGCCGCCGAATCGCGTGGCGTGCTCGCTGATGCGGTACCAGCGCCCGTCACCGAGCTGGTGGTCGCTCGGCGGCCCGCTGCGGGTGTGGCGGTTCAGCCGCTCGGCGATCCAGTCGGACGGGTCGCCGAGATCGTCGCCGGCCGCCCCCCGCTCCACCGCGACCCGCAGCAGGTCGGCGAAGCGGACGCCGGGAACCAGATGGTCGGACAGCAGCGGGTAGGCGGCGCGGTAGCGGTCGTTGCACAGCACCAGCCGCCCGTCGGCGCCGAACAGCACGAAGCCTTCGGACACGCAACCGATGGCGTCGGACAGCAGCGCACGGAAATGGGCCTCGCCCTCGCCCGGATGATGGCTCGCCGGGCTCTCCACGACGGCGTCGAGCCGGTCGCGCAGCGCCCGCAACGGCTCCCGCAGATGCGTCAGCGAACCGGGCGGCACGGCGGAGAGCCGCGCGCCCAGGGTGTCGAGGAGTTCCGCAAGCTCTTGGTCGGGCCGGTCCATAGCCCGGCATTCAACCATTCCCCCCGGTCCCCCCGCCAGTTGATTCCGCGCTCAGCCCTGCTTCGGGAAATGGTGGTGTCCGTGGTCGCAGACGCCGCGCGAATGCTTGTCGTCGCAGCTTTCGCCGGACGCGGTCAGGCCGATCCAGGCGTGCAGCGTGTTGGGGTCGAATCCGGCCTTGCGCTCCGCCCCGACCTGGAGAAGCGGGCGGCGGATCAGGTCGCGGTCGGCCAGCAGGGCGGCCAGCGCCGACTCCTCGTCGAGCTCGTCGGGCTTCATGGCGCCGGTCTTCACGGCGGCGGCGCGGCGGTTGAACCAGTCCTCGACCGGACGGTCCTCGAAGAAGGGGCGCAGGGTTTCGGCGGTGAGGGGCTCGGCGGCCAGATCGCGCTCCACCAGCGTGTGGCCGGCGGCCTGGAGTTGAAGCTTCTGCTTGGCGTTCGCCGTGCAGCCGGACAGACCGTAAAAGATCACTTCCGTCATGGGGTTGGTGCTCCGCATCGAAACAGGACGAATTAAGTCCAGTCTAGCGGCGCGGGGACCGGGGGTGCCGGTGACGGAATGTCGCACCCCCGGATTGTCGAGCGGCTTGGCTGTTCGCCAATCACTTGATGCGCTTCAGTGAGTCCTCGACGTAGGCGTTCGTGTAGGTCTTGGACAGGTCGATGTCCGTTGCCGCCACCGCCTTGTCGAAGGCCTTCAGCACCTTGTAGGCGGCCTCCGCCCCCTCCTGGGAGAAGCGGCCGTCGGGCGAGTAGGTCGGCTTCGAATGCTCGAAGGCTTGGGCGTAGAGCGTCTGGTTGCCGAGGAAGTATTCCGGCGGCAGAACCTTCAGGACGTCCTCGGTCTTCGCCTGATCCAGCCACTTCAGCGTCCGCACGAAGACGTCGACCAGCGCCTGGGTGGTCTTCGGGTTCTCCTTGATGAAGGCCGGCGTGGTGTAGAGCACCGCCGCCGGGTACGGCCCGCCGTAGGTGTCCAGCGTGCCCTTCTCCGTCCGGGTGTCGGCGATGGTGGTGACGTCGCCGTCAGCTTCGAGCTGGCTGATCACCGGGTCGAGGTTGGCGATGGCGTCGATCTCGCCGCGTTTCACCGCGGCCACCGCGCTGGGGCCGCCGCCGACGCCGATGAAGGACACATCCTCCGGCGTCATGCCGTGCTGGGTCAGCAGGTAGTTGACCATGAAGTTGGTCGAGGAGCCGGGGGCGGTCACGCCGATCTTCTTGCCCTTCAGCTCCTTGATCGACTTGATCGTGCCGGCCTTGTTGACCGCGGCCAGAACGATGCCCGGATAACGGCCCAGCAGGGCGACGGCGGTGATCGGCTGGCCCTTGGCCTGCATTTGCACCGTGTGGTCGAAGGCGCCCGTCACGATGTCCGCCGAGCCGCCGACCAGCGCCTGGAGGCTCTTGGCGCCGCCGCCGAAGTCGTTGATCTCGACGTTCAGCCCGGCCTCCTTGAAGTAGCCGAGCCGCTCCGCCACCGTCAGCGGCAGGTAATAGAGCAGCGGCTTGCCGCCGACCGCCAGCTTCAGGTCCTTCTTCTCGACCTGCTGGGCGTTCGCCCCGCCGATGCCGAAGGCCAGGACCACCGCCGCGGCGGCGATCACGCTTTTCATACGCATGGCTTCCCTCCCAAGTTTCTTTCTATATGGCGCAGTCATCCCTGCGCGTTGGTCGTCTGCGCCTCCTGCGGGCGCCAGTGCAGAAGGCGTTTCTCGATGATGGTCACCACGGCGTCGATCACCACGACGAAGATCGTCAGCACCAGCATGCCGGAGAAGACGCCGACCGTGTCGAACACCCCCTCCGCCTGATGGATGCGGTAGCCGAGGCCGGCGGCGGAGCCGAGATACTCGCCCACCACCGCGCCGACCATGGCGAAGCCGACCGCGGTGTGCAGGCTGGAAAAGACCCAGGACAGGGCGGACGGCAGATAGACGTGCCGGAACAGGTGCCGGTTGCTCGCCCCCAGCATTTTCGCGTTGGCGAGCACGACCGGGCTGACCTCCTTCACGCCCTGGTAGACGTTGAAGAAGACGATGAAGAAGACCAGCGTCACCCCAAGCGCCACCTTCGACCAGATGCCGAGGCCGAGCCACAGCGCGAAGATCGGCGCCAGCACCACGCGGGGCAGCGCGTTGACCGCCTTGATGTAGGGGTCGAAGACGATGGAAACCAAGGGCGCGCGGGCGAACCAGAATCCGAAGGCGATGCCCGCCACCGTGCCGATGACGAAGGCCAGCGCGGTCTCCAGAAGCGTGATGCCCAGGTGGTACCAGATCACCCCGGACGCGAAGTCGCTCCAGGTGCGCTCCAGCACCGCCAGCGGCGTGCCGAAGAAGAAGGGGCTCAGGATCTTCGTCGCGGTCAGGACGTGCCAGATCAGGAAGAATCCGATCAGCACGGCGACCTGCAGCAGCAGGATCACCGGACGGCTCGGCAGGCGTTTCACACGGGCCACGGCCATGGGGTCCTCACGTCGGCTTGGACGTCATTTCAGTTTGGTTTGGGCGTAGCCCTTCAGCACTTCCTCGCGCAGCTGCCCCCAGATCTCCCGGTGCAGGTCGAGGAAGCGCGGCGTCATGCGGATCTCCGCCACGTCGCGCGGGCGCTCCAGATCCACCCGGTACTCGCCGATCAGCCGGGCGCCGGGGCCGGCGGACAGCACCAGAACCCGGTCGGACATGGAGATGGCCTCCTCCAGGTCGTGGGTGATGAAGACGACCGACTTGCGGTCCGCCGACCACAGGTCGAGCAGCTCGTTCTCCATCAGCTGCCGCGTCTGGATGTCGAGCGCCGAGAAGGGCTCGTCCATCAGCACGATCTTGGGATCGACGATCAGCGTCTGGGCCAGCGCCACCCGCTTGCGCATGCCGCCGGAAAGCTGGTGGGGGTAGCGGTCGCCGAAGCGGTCCAGCCCGACGCGGGCCAGCCAGGGGCGCGCCCGCTCCTCCGCCTCGCGCCGCGGCACGCCGCGGAACTCCAGCCCGGCGGCGACATTCTCCAGCGCTGACTTCCAGGGCATCAGCGCGTCCGCCTGGAACATGTAGCCGGCGTGCGGATTGATGCCGTCGACCGGCTCCCCGAAGGTCAGGGCGCGTCCGGCGCTGGGGGCGAGAAGCCCCGCCGCGACGTTCAGGATGGTGGATTTGCCGCTGCCGGTCGGCCCGACGATGGACACGAACTCCCCCGCGGCGACCGACAGGGTCACGCCCTGGACCGCCGTGTAGGTCTGCCCGCGTCCGTCGGGCGATGGAAAGGTGCAGGTCACGCCGTCCAGGCGGAGCGCGGCCTTGTCCGCCCCCTCCGTCCGCAGGGCGGCCGCCACGGCGGCGCTGTCTGACATCAATGCGTTCCGTCCCTGATGGTCGTTTTCACGGCATCTTGGCGGAATGAGGCGGCCTCGGCAATGGGCACAGCCAACAATTGTTGCCGCGGACGGTGAGCCTCAGTCCAGCCGCGCGAAGAAGGCCATGATCGCCGCCCCCACCCCTTGCGGCCATTGATGCGGGTAGAAGCGTCCGTTGCGCGTGCGGTCGTCGGCCAGCGGACACCACAGAACCGGGTTCTCCCCGCCCTCGGCGCCATAGCGGCGGCAGTTGAAACGGTGCGGCTCGTCCGGCTCGCTGCCCGTCGGCAGGCCGTCCTGGGCCAGCAGCGCACGACGCAGGCGCAGGGCTTCGGAAACCGGCACCTGCTCGTCGCGCGGGTTGTGCAGGACCATGGCGGCGACCGGCCCGCCGCAGTCCTTGGGCCGCGCGGACCCGCCCCCGACGCTGGCCAAGCCGCGGATCACCCCGCCCCGCGCGCAGGCGAGGCTGTTGGCGAAGGACCCGCCCAGCGAATGGCCGACGACGAACACCCGGCCCATGTCGATGCAATAGCTCGCCGCCATGCTCTCCAGAACGGCGTCGAACAGTCGGAAATCGCGCAGCCGGTCCGGCGGGTCGCCGGGGTCGGACCAGACGTTCAAGCCACGGGAGTCCTTCAGGCTGGCGGGATAGACGACGATCGCCGGCTCCCCCGCCTGACCTTCCAGGCCGAAGTAGCGCCGCACCTCGGCGTTGCTGTTGGTCCGCCCGTGGAAGGCGACGACGAGGCTGAACGGACGGTCGGGACGGTAGCCGTCCGGCACGGCCACGATCACGCCGCGCGCCGCCCCGTCCAGGGTCACATGGTCGGGCACCGTTGCCGGGGCCGGCGCTCCGCAGCCGCGCGATAATTGTTGCGGTGCCACATTATTAACTAATTCCGCCGCTAAGCCCTGAATGGCCCACAGAATCAGCATGGTCGCAGCGCAAAATGCGCAAAATTGTTTCACCATTCACAGCCCAGACGATCGCCTTCCTCCATAAACAGTCTACGGCGAGGGACGTTGCACCTTTGGGCAGGCTTGGCGTTAACCATCACGCAAGCATTTCCCGGCACCCTCCTTCCCAGAGCAAGGAGGTTTCGATGCCGGTTCGCGCGACTGCACGCATGATGGTTCTGGGGCTGCTGCTGGCCGTCGGCTCGTCTGGGGCCGCAACCGCCGACAGCCTGTCGGTGAACCGTCCGAACCCGGCGCCGGCGCCCGCCGCCTCCGACTTCCCCGACGCCACGCTGGTCCGCGTCGATCAAATGGACTCCACGACGCTGCGGCTGGACGGCATCATCACCCCGGCCGTGGAGCAGCGCTTCTCCGACGCGCTGCGCAGCGTTCCGGCCGGCCAGCCGGTGGTGGTCGAACTGTCGAGCCCCGGCGGCTTCACGACCGCTGGCTACCGCATGATCGACCTGATGCTGGCGGAACGGCAGGCGGGGCGTGCCGTCGCCACCCGCGTGGCCGGCGGACAGTCCTGCGAGAGCATGTGCGTCGGTCTTTATCTGGCCGGCTACCCGCGCTACGCCGCGCCGACCGCGGAATTCATGGTGCACGCCCCGCGTCTGGCGGAGAACGGCCGCATGACGCTGCGCTCCACCGACCAGATGGTGAAGCGTCTGGTCGCGCTGGGCGCCGCCCCCGCCTGGATCGAGCGGGTGCGGGCCGCCGGCGGTTTCTCCGGCAGCCTCGACTACCGCGACAACGCCGATCATCTGGCGGCGGTGGGCGCCAACATCGTCACCCACCTGATCCGCTGACGTTCGTTACGCTTCACTTTCCACAAGGCGCCGGGCGATCTCCGGCATGACCGCCGCGTCGACGTTGGCGAAGGCGAAGCGCAGATAATCGTCCTGGCCGGGACCGAACATGGAGCCGGGCAGGCACAGGATGTTGTGATCGCGGGCCAGCCCCTCGGCCACGTCGTGGGCGCGCTTGCCGGCGAAGGGATGCCGGACATAGGCGAAATAGGCCCCGATGCTGGCGATGCGGTACCCGGTGCCGCTGGCCTCCATCGCCGATTGGAAGGCGTGGACGCGGGCCAGGATGTCGCCCCGCTTTTCCGCCACCCAGCCGTCAAGATTCTCCAGCCCGAACAGCGCCGCCTTCTGCCCGACATGCGGCGCGCAGATGGCGAGGCAATCCATCACCTTGCGCGCCTGGGACAGCAGGCCGGCGTCGGCGATCACCGCGCCGACCCGATAGCCGGCAAGGCTGTAGACCTTGGAGAAGCTGTAGAGCTGGACCAGAGTCCGCCGCCAGCCGGACCGCTGGAACAGCCCATGCGGCGCCCGCCCCTCCCAATCCGGAAAGTCGCGGTAGGTTTCGTCGAGCAGCAGCTTCACGCCGCGCCGCTCGCACAGTTCGTAGAGCGCCGCGATGGCGTCGGGCGAGGCGATGGCGCCCGTCGGGTTGTTGGGGGAGATCAGCACCAGCGCGCGGGTGCCGGCGTCGATCAGCCGCTCGGCTTCCGCCGGGTCGGGGATCAGCCCGTTCTCCTCGCGCAACGCCAGCGGCCGGGCCTCGATCCCCAGCATGTCCAGCGTCATCTTGTGATTGAAGTACCAGGGGGCGGGCAGGATCACGTTGTCGCCGGCCTGCGCCAGCCCCATCACCGCCACCGCGAAGGCCTGGTTGCAGCCGGCGGTGATGAGTACCTCGTTCGCCGCGACCTCGCCGCCATAGAGCGATCCGGTGCGCCGGGCCAGCGCGGCGGTCAGCGGCGGAATGCCATCGATGGCGGTGTAGCGCGCTGTGTCCGGGGCCCGCACCTGCTCGGCCAGATGGGCGGTCAGCGCGTCGGCGGGCGGATAGCCGGGCACCGCCTGACAGAGGTCGATCAGCGGCTTGTCCGCCGGAAAGCTGCGGCCCTCGACCCAGCGCCACGCCTCGGCGATGGGCGGGGCCTCGGTGGCGGCGACGAGCGGGTTGACGTCTCTGCGGTCCATTCCCTGATGTCCAGTCTGCGGGGTCCGAATTTTTATGGGGCGCCATGGTGGACGCCCCGCCGGGCTCGCGCAAGGGACCAGAACGGGGGGACGCGCAGGACGGTCAGGCGCCGCCCAGCACCGCGTCCGGCTTGAGGCCCACCAGGGACTCATAGACCTCGGGGTCGGTCGCTCCTTCCGATCCGAACACCAGCACGCGGGCGTCCGGGGCGAGGCCCAGGCTGGCGCGGGTCGCCGGGTCCGCTGCGGCGCAGAGCAGACCGGCCAGACCGGCCACACCGGACTCCCCGCCCACGATGGACCGTCCGCCGTGCCGCCCCTCGGCCAGCAGGCGCATGGTCGCCACCGCCGCGTCGTCGGGGATGGTCAGGAAATCGTCGGCCCCGCGCTCCAGGATCGCCCAGGCGAGCAGGGACACTTCCCCACAAGCGAGTCCGGCCATCAGCGTCTCTAGATCGCCCTTGGACGGTGTCGGGCGGCCGTTGACGGCGCTCTGGTACAGGCAGTCGGCGGCGTGCGGTTCCACCACCACGAAGCGCGGGCGCTGGCGGCCCCAGCTTTCCCACAGATGGCCGCAGACCGCGGCGGGCAAGGCCCCCACCCCGCCCTGCACAAAGACGTGGGTCGGGCGCTCGCTGGCCGGAAGCTGGCCGATCGCCTCCTCCACCATCACGGTGTAGCCCTGCATCACGTCGCGCGGGATGTCCATGTAGCCGGTGTAGGAGGTGTCGGAAACGACGTGCCGGCCATGCTCCCGCGCGTCCGCCGCCGCCTGCCGCACCGCGTCGTCGTAGTTGCCGGTCACGCGGACGACGCGGGCGTCGAAGGACTCGATCGCCTGCTGCCGCCCCTGCGAGCAGTTGCCGGGGATGTAGATGACGCAGCCGCAGCCGAACACCTGCGCGCCCCAGGCGACGGAGCGGCCGTGGTTGCCGTCGGTCGCCGTGGTCACCGTGATGCCGCGGGTCACCTTGGCGTAGCGCCCGACCACCAGATCGAGCGCGGTCACCGGCACGCCGGGCACGCGGGCCTGCACCTCGCGCACCAGCAGGCGCAGCACGGCGTAGGCGCCGCCCAGCGCCTTGAAGCTGTGCAGGTTGAAGCGGCTGCTCTCGTCCTTGTACCAGATTCGGTCGATGCCGGCGGCGCGGGCCAGCCCGCCCAGCGAGCGCAGCGGAGTCGGGGCGTAGCCCGGCCAGGCGCCGATCTCCGTCATCGCGTCCTGGAAGGCGGCGCGGCTCAGGATCGCCCGTTCGGCGGGCCCGTAGGGCTGGTCCGTGTCGGCGCGCGGATTCGAGAAGAGACGCGGGGTGCCAAGCGGCGGCAGGTCGGACATCGTGTTCGCTCTCCAGCGCCGCAAGGACGGCCGCAGCCACGAAAGCATTGCCGGCCACGCCGCGTCAAGCCACGCGCGTTGTCCCCGGACAAAGCGCCGCGAGCTGTGCTAACAGCGCCTCCCCCCGCGGTCCGGCCCGCGCGCCGAAGGCGGCGGGGTCCCCGTTCCTCAAGGAGATGGTTCCGTCGTGACGACCGGTTTCAACACCACCGCCGCCGACCAATTGAAGCAGTTCGCCGACCGCATGGAGCGGTTGATGGACGAGATCGACGGCCTGAAGGCCGACCTGAAGGACCTGCGCAGCGAGGTCAAATCCGCCGGCTTCAACATCAAGGCGCTCGACAAGCTGGTCGCCATCCGCCGCAAGGACGCCGGCGAGCAGGAAGCCGAACTGCTGAACGACCTGATGCTCTACGCCCACGCCACCGGCACGCCGCTGGACATCGTGGTCCCCGAGCCGGCCGAGTGACGCTTTAAACAAAGGATCGTTGCGAAGCCGCACCGTGATTGTTCCGGGAGCGCAACATGACGTTTCGCTCCCGGAACATGTCGTTGCGCAAGCGCATCAAAGCGTCGAAAGCTTAGCGCTTCCACTCGCGGCTGGATTTCACGAAGTCGGTCAGGGTGACGCCGATCTTATCGTCCACGATGACCACCTCGCCGCGGGCGACGAGGACGCCCTCCACATAGACGTCGGTCGGGTCCTTCAGGTGCCGGTCCAGTTCCACGACGGCGCCGCGGCCGAGCTTCAGAAGATCGCGGACACGCAGCATGGCGGTGCCGATGACCACCTTGATCTCGACCGGCGCGTCGCCGATGGCGAAGGCGTCGCTGCTCATGTCGTCGGACGAGCCGGCGCCCAGCAGATCGTCGATGTTGGCCATGCCGCCCTCCTTCACCCCGGGTCACCGGACCCTTGCAACCGACTAGAGGTACCGCACCGGGCGCACCGGGGCAACGGAGACCGTCGCCACAGCCTGCGACAAGGATGGGAAACAACAGAGCAGATTTGGTTTTCCTGCGCCGGCTTGTGTTGATACCCTGCCTGCAAGACGTGAAAACAGCCGCGAAGGCAGAGCCATGACGACCGATTCTCAACGCCCGCTGGTGGACAGCGCCTGGCTGAAGGGCGCCCTCGACCGCCCCGACCTCGTGGTTCTGGACGTGCGCACGCCGCCGTCTGGCGGCTTCATCCCCGGCTCGATCCATTCCGACTACGCCAAGGCCGGCTGGCGGGCGACGGTGGACGGCGTTCCGGGCCTGCTGCCCGAGACCGCCGTTCTGGAAGGCCTGATCGGTGGGCTGGGGATTCGGAACGGTGACCACGTCGTGCTGGTCGCCAGCGGCCTCAGCGCCGCCGACATGGGGAACGCGACGCGCGTCTATTGGACCTTCAAGACGCTCGGTCACGACCGCGTGTCGGTGCTGGACGGCGGCTTCGCCGCCTGGAGCGACACCGGCCACCCCGTCGTCACGGCCGCCGCCACCCGCCCCGCCGCGACCTTCACCGCGGCCCCCCGCGAGGACCTGCGCGCGCCCCTGCCCGTGGTCGCGGCGGCGGTGACCGACGGCTCCGTCCCGCTTCTGGATTCCCGCACCGCCGAGCAGTTCGAGGGCAAGGCCAAGAGCCCACAGGCCCGCGTTCCGGGCACGCTGCCGGGGGCGGTGCTGATCGAGAATGGCGCCTTCTACTCCGCCGCCGAGAAGCGCTTCCTCCCCGCCGACGCGGTGAAGGCGCTGGCCGATCGGGCCGGGACGGGCAATGCCACGATCACCTTCTGCAACACCGGCCACCTCGCCTCGGTGTCCTGGTTCGCGCTGAGCGAGGTGGCGGGGATCGACGGGGTCCGGCTCTATGACGGGTCGATGTCGGAATGGACCGCCGACCCGGCCCGCCCTGTCAAGAACGGGCCGGCGGCGTAACCATCAAGCGCTCTTGCGGCGCCGGCGGAACCGCCCGAGATCCGACCGGCGCAGCAGGCCCAGCGCGACCGCCAGCAGCGCGTAGACCAGCAGACCGGCAAGGCCCAGCAGCACCAGCCCGCCCAGGCGCTCGAACAGCCCATGGGCGGTCAGCCAGGGCGACAGCTGGGTCTGCACCAGCCACAGCGTGCCACCCATGGCGAGCGCCGCGATGGCCATGCGCGGCAGGTTGCGCAGCAGCCGGGCATCGGCCTTGAACAGCCCGCGCCGGGTCAGCAGCCACGCCAGCAGCCCGGCGTTGACCCAGGCAGCGACGGAGGTCGCCACCGCCAGCCCCACCTGCGCCAGCGGCCCCATCAGGGCCAGCTTCAGCGCCACGTTGACCGCCGTCGCGGCCAGCGCCACCCGCACCGGGGTCGCCGTGTCGTGCCGGGCGTAGAAGCCGTTGACGAGGCTGCGGATCACCACAAAGGCCGGCAGGCCCAGCGCGTAGGCCTGCAAGGTGGCGGCGGACTGCGCGGCGTCGGTCGGGCCGAAGGCGCCGTGTTGGAACAGCACCGACACGATGGGCAGGCCGGCGACCAGGAAGGCGGCGGCGGCCGGCAGGGTCAGCACCAGCGACAGCTCCACCGCCCGGTTCTGACTCTCCACCGCGCCCGGCTCGTCCCCGCCCTTGATGCGCCGGGCCATTTCCGGAAGCAGGACGGTGCCCACCGCGATCCCGATGACGCCCAGCGGCAGCTGGTTCAGCCGGTCCGCGTAATAGAGGTAGGACACCGCGCCGGTGGGCAGCAGCGAGGCGATCAGCGTGTCGACGAACAGGTTGATCTGCGTCAGGCCGGACCCCAGCGCCGCCGGCCCCAGCACGGTCAGGAACCGCTTCACATCCGGAGTCAGGCGCGGCAGAGCCAGCCGCAGCCCCATCCCGGCCCGGCTCGCCTCCCAATACAGGTAGAGGAACTGCGCCAGCCCGGCGGCGAAAACGCCCCAGGACAGGGCGTGACCGACCGTGGGCAGCAGCGGCGCGGCCAGCACCATCGCCGCGATCAGGCACAGGTTGAGCAGGATCGGCGCCGCCGCCGCCGCCCCGAACCGCCCCATGCTGTTGAGTACGCCGGCCAGCAGCGATTCCAGCGAGATGAACAGCAGGTACGGAAAGGTGATGCTGGTGAACAGCACGGCCAGCCGGAACTTCTCCGGCTCGTCGGAGAAGCCCGGCGCAAAGACCGTCATGAACTGCGGCATGATCGCCAGGATGCCGGCCAGGAACAGAAGCTGCACCGCGAGCAGCAGGCTCATCACCTCCTCGGCGAAGCGCTTGGCGGCGGCCTGCCCGTCCTGCACCAGCTTGGCCGAGAACAGCGGCACGAAGGCGGAGTTGAAGGCACCCTCCGCGAACAGGGCGCGGAAATGGTTGGGCAGACGGAACGCCACGAAGAAGGCGTCGGCCACCGGCCCGGCGCCGAGCAGCGCTGCGGTCAGGACGTCGCGCAGGAAGCCAAGGACGCGGCTGACCAGCGTCAGCCCGCCGACGGACAGGATGTTGCGGAGCACGGTGGTACGGTCCTCTGATGGGCGGCGCCATCCTAGCGTTTTCCCCGCCCGCGTCACGCCTTTCGGCATGCCGGCCCGTGTGGAATTTGAAGGCGGTGGGCGGAAACGGTCTGCTAGGATCGGCGCCCACCCATTGCCCCATCCTCCATCTTCAGACAAGCGGAACGTCCATGGCCCAGGGTCTTCCCCTCACCTATCTGGAAGCCGGCGAAGCGAACGGCGGCACCCCCCTGCTGGTCCTGCACGGCCTGTTCGGGTCGGCGCGCAACTGGCAGACCCTGGCGAAGCGCTTCGCGGAGCGGCACCGGGTCTATGCGCTGGACCTGCGCAACCACGGCGGCGCCCCATGGTCGGACGAGATGACCTACCCGGCGATGGCCGAGGATGTGCTGCGCTTCCTCGACGACCGCGGCTTCGCGCGGGCGTCGGTGGTCGGCCACTCCATGGGCGGCAAGGTGGCGATGACGCTGGCGCTGACCCATCCCGACCGGGTGGAGCGTCTGGCCGTCGCCGACATCGCGCCGGTCGCCTACACCCACACCCACGCTCCCTTCGTGGCGGCGATGAAGCAGGCCAAGCTGGAAGGCTGCACCCGCCGTTCGGAGGTCGAGGCGCAGCTGGTGGATGCGGTGCCGGAAGCCCCCCTGCGTTCCTTCCTGCTGCAGAATCTCGTTCTGGAGCAGGGGTCGTTTCACTGGCGGATCAACCTCGACGCCATTGGCGCCCGCATGAGCGACCTGATCGGCTTCCCGGATCTGGGCGACGCCCGGTACGACGGCCCCACCCTGTTCATCGGCGGCACCCGCTCCGACTACATCGTGCCGGAAAACCATGCCGCCATCCGCCGCCACTTCCCCAAGGCCGCCATCGAAATGATCGAGGGCGCCGGCCACTGGCTGCACGCCGAACGCCCCCAGGAGTTCGCCGCGCTGGTCGAGGCTTTCGCGTAAGCCCGTACGGTCAAAAAAGAAACGGGGGCCGCGAAGGCCCCCGTTTCCGCATGCTGGCGATGCGATGTCGGCTCAGAGCGCGCCCTGACGGGCTCCGGTCTTGGCGGCCGGGCCGGCGGACTGGTTGAAGGCGTCGCGCAGGTAGGGCGACAGCGCCTGCCGCATCGTGCGCAGCCACTCGTGGATGATGATCAGCGAGCGGGAGGCGACCGGCGGGGTCATGCCCAGCTTCACCAGATCCTCGCGGGTCATCTGCGCCACCTCGTCGATGCGGTGGCCGGTCAGGCGAGCCCAGGCCGGGGCCGTGCAGGGCGCCATGGAGATGACCTCCACGCCCTCGCGCTCGACCATCTCCGCCTTGCGGCGGGCGTACTGGCTGTCGTCGAGCTGCGAGAAGGGACCGGAGAATCCGTTCTCGACGAGGACGCGCTTGGCCTTCGGGGCGATGGTGGCGATGCGCTCCAGCGTGTTCATGCCGGTGGACAGCGAGGCCAGATCGACGGTGACCGGAACCATGAAGGTCAGCCGCTCGCCCTCGCCGACATAGTAGTCGAAGCCCGACACCTCGGCCCAGTTGAAGAACCACTGGGAGATGTTGCCGCCGAAGTCGAAGAGGCGGCCGCCGCGCTGCAACTCCGGCCCGATCTGGTCCCAGAACTCGTAGAAGCCGTCGCCCGACCCCATCATGTTCATGAAGTCCTGGGTGATGCGGCGGTGCTCGACCACCTCCGGACCGAACAGGCGGTTCAGGCGCTCGTTGACCTCATATTCGACGACCTTGAGCTGAAGGCCTTCGAGCATGGCGGTCGCCATCAGGTGATGGGACAGCAGCGTCTTGCCGACGCCACCGCGGTCGTTGAGAACGAAGATGGTGCCCAGCATGCGATCGCCTTTCCAGGGTCTGTTCGATGTCGAATCTTGAGGTGTTGAAACGTTAAGGTCCGGAGCTTTGAGGATCGGAGCCTGTGTGCGAGAGACGTCCGGAACCGGGGCCGGAGTCGCTTCCTCCGGCGCAGCGGCGGACGCCGGCTCCGGAACGGGGATCGGCTCCGGTTCGGGACCGGGAGAAGAGTCCGGCACGCCGGCTTCCGGCGGACCGTCGGCCGCGCCGTCCGGTTCCGGTGTTTCGGATTCCCGTTTTTTGGATTCCGGTGTGTCGGGTTCCGCCGCCTCGGGTGGTTCCGCCACATCCACAGCCGCATCCGGCTGGCCGGCGGCCAGGGCGGCGCGGTGCACCGCGTCCAGCGTTTCGCGCGGGGTCGCCCCGCCCGCTTCTTCCCCGTCCGCACCCCCGTCGCGCGCCTCGTTCCCCACGAGGAAGAAGGCGGAGCGCAGGGTGACGGGCGAAATCGGCTGGTTGTCGCGGGCGGTGACGCCCAGCTTCGCCAGCACATCGGAGATGTCCGCCCAGGACAGGCCGCGCTCGCGCATCAGGCCGATGTCGGCGTAGCTTTCGCGGACGGCCTGCATGGCCGAGCGGTTTCCAGTCGGACGATCGGCAAGGAGCCGTTCCAGTTCCGCGCGATCAATCGACACCGTGAGTACCCGGCATGCGTGGTTCTGGGGAGGGGTGGGTAGGATTTGTGATACCGCAGGATTCCGTTCCCCCCGGTGCGGAAAAAATAGTACAAGCGATTGGGGTGCGCAAACGGTTTCCAACCATGTTCAACCGCATTAAACCTGTGACACGGCAACCTTCCTTGGTCTCCATCAGGATTGCAGGATAGGGCCCGGCGTTTGGCGAAGATGCCCTATGATTTTCGATCGCAGGATCAGCGGACCGCCGACTCCGGGCGGACGCCGGGGACTCCCATCGGCTTCCACGAGCTGCGCCAGGCCTGCGAGATTTCGGCCCTTCGGGAGGATCTGGAGCGCGTCCTCCAGGACACCGGCGCCCTGCGCGACAGCATCGAGGACGCGGTGGAGCAGGTGCGCCAGCGCTTCGCCGCCCTGACGGCGGAGGAACTGGCGAACTCCGAAACGATGGCGCCGCTGCTCCAGTTCGCCGTCTCCACCCTGCTGACCATCCGCGACGAGGCCCGGCGCATCAACACCCAGACCGGCCCGGTCGACGACGACGACCGCCCCACGCGGACCGTCGCCGATCCGCGCCCCCCGCCCTCCGCCGGGACCCCGGCAGCACCGCCGTCCGTCCCGCCGCCCCCCTCCCCCCAGACCGCGCCGCAGACCGCGCCGCAAACCTACGCGCCGCCGCCGTCCGACGAGCCGGCCCCGTCCTTCGCTTCGGAACCGGAACGCGAGGAGACATCCCCGCCGCCGACTCGGGCGCCCGTTCTGTCGCCGTTCGTGCCGCGCGCCCCGGCGCCGGCGCCGCAGCGTCCGGCGGCACCGGATCCCGCTCCCGAAGCGCCTCCGGCTCCCTCCTGGCTCTCGCCCCTGTCCGGGCGCAAGGGCGGTCCCGGAGTCAACGGCAGCGCTCCGCGCAACGGCAACGTGGACTGGCTGAGCCGTCCCAAACGCTGACCTCCTCCGTTGCCCCCCTTTCGTCCCGTTGTTGCGGGAAGGTCGCACCTCGTCCGAACGCACCCACGTCACACCGATTTTCCTTGAACTCCGAAATGGGTGCGGCTACCACTTTATTTGGTAAATGAATCTTTACCAATAACACCTGCGGCGACGCATGGGGGTGGTCATGGCACGGGATGATGTGGACACGCTGGCACGGCCATCGCCCCGCCTGGAATGGCGGCACCGCTGTGGCCCGGCCGCCCAGGCTGACCGCAGAGATTCCCCCCGGCACGACACTCCGGCAGTGATCCGGCCCCTGCGGTTGCTGATCGTGGAGGACGAATCCCTGGCCGCCGAGGCGGTGGGGATGGCCGCCATGGACCTTGGCCACATCGTCTGCGGTACCGCCCGCACCGAGGAGGAGGCGGTGGCCATCGCCGGACGCGAGCGGCCCGACGTGGCGCTGATGGACGTGCGGCTGGCCGGCGGCGACGGGATCGAGGCGGCGCGGCGCCTGCGCGCCAACTATGGCATCCGCTCGATTTTCCTGTCCGGCTACGCCAACCACGCCATCATGGCCCGCATCACCGAGACCTACCCGCTGGGCGTGGTCAACAAGCCCTATTCGCTGGCCCAGTTGAAGCTGGCGCTCGACCTCGCGGCGCGGCGCCTCCACGGCCCGCGCGGCTGATACCATCCCGCTCCGCCAAACAGGAAAGGGCGGCCTCCCCCGTGGGAAGCCGCCCTTTTCTTTCAACCGTCGTGGAGCGTGACGCTCCCTCCCCCTGCCCTCACTCCTGGATGAAGGCCTTCACGTAGGAGTGCGACAGCGGCTGCACCAGATAGTCGAGCGGGGTGCGGGCGGACAGCAGGATGCGCGCCTCCACCGGCATGCCCGGCTTGATCGTCAGGTTGTGGACCTGATGGGAGTCGCTGTCCTTCAGCTTGATCCGCGCGATGTAGGACTCCTGGCGGGTGATCGGGTCCATCACGCGGTCGGCCGAGACGTAGGTCACCGTGCCGTCCAGCGAGCCGACGACGCGGCTGTCATAGGCGGTCAGCTGAACCTTCACCGGCAGATCGACGGTCAGCGACTTGATGTCCTTCGGCTGGACCTTCACCTCGGCCAGCAGGGCACGGCCGTCCGGGATGATGTCCAGGATCGGCTCGTTCGCGGTGATCGTGCCGCCGGCCGCCCAATGGCTGTGCATCACGACGGTCCCGGCGTCCGGAGCCTTGATCGCGCGGGTCTCCAGCCGGTTGGCGGCGTCGCGCATCTGCTCGGCGAGGCGGATGACGTCGCCGCGGGATTTCTCCAGATCGACCAGCACCTTTTCGCGGAAGTCGTTGCGGCGGCGCAGAAGGTCGCCCTCGGCATCCACGGCGGCCTGGTTGGCCTGGGCGATGCGGGCCTCAAGCTCGCGGTCGCGGCCCTTGAGCTGCGCCTCCTCCTTCTGCTGCTCGACCAGCTTGGTCCGGGTGGCGTTGCCGCGGGACAGCAGTCCCTGGGTGATGCGCAGATCGTCCTCGATCAGCTGGATCTCGCGGGCCAGGAACTTGCGCTGCTCCTGAAGGCTTTTGCCTTCCTCGCGCAGCGTGATGACGCGCTCCTTGGTCAGCTTGGCCTCGGTGTCGAGCTGGTTGCGGCGGACCTGGAACAGGGTTTCCTGGTTGCCCATCAGCTTTTCCACCGTGCGGTCGCTGCCGCGGCGGCGGATCAGCTCGTCCGGCCACTCGATGGCCGGCTGCTCGAACAGCTCGGCGGTCAGGCGCGCTTCCAGCGCCTGGGTCTCCAGCCAGGAGGTGCTGAGCACCTGGAGCCGGGTCGCCGCCTCGGTGCTGTCCAGCCGCATCAGGACCTGACCGGCCTTCACCGTGTCGCCTTCCTTGACGAGGATCTCCTCGATCTGGGCGGTCTCGGTGTGCTTCACGATCTTGCGGCCGGTCTCCGGGGCGAGCGCGCCGGAGGCCATGACGGCGCTGTGAAGCGGGGCGAGCGCGGCCCAGGCGGTCATCCCGCCGAAGCCCACCGCCAGCACCATGAAGCCGCCGGCCAGAAGCCCGCTGACCCGGGTGTCGGGAACCAGCGCGCGCAGCGCGCCGATCGACGTCATGGTCTTCGTCTTGTAGGTGTTCATGGTGGTGTCGGTCATCACAGAAGGTCCTTGATCGCCGGAAGGGCTAGGTGCTGGTCTGGAGGTTCCGGCGTCAGCCGGCGGCGCTCTGCACCGGCGCCGGGCCGATGTTGCGCAGGCGGCTCCAGTTCGGACCCTGCTGCTCCTGCTGGCGTTGCGGCAGTTCGACCGCCATGCCGTTCTTCAGAACGAAGGTCTTGTCGGAAATATCAACGAAGGCCGGGGAATGGGTCAGCACGATGGTGGTGACGCCGCTGGTCTTGGCCTCGACGATGAACTCGCGCACCGCCTTATGGCCGATCTCGTCCATGCCGGCCGACGGCTCGTCGAGAACCATCAGCGACGGGCGGCCGTAGCCGGCGCGGGCCAGGGCGATCAGGCGGGCCGAGGCGCCGGTGATCGGGAACAGCGGGTCGGTCACCTCGGTCTCATAGCCGCCGGGCAGGCTCTCGACCCAGGAATGGATGCCGGCACGCTTGGCGGCGTCCTCGACCTTCTCCCGCGTCGTCTCGGTGAAGCGGGCGATGTTCTCGGCGATGGTGCCGGGCAGCAGGTCGGCGCCCTGCGCCATGTAGCCGATGCCCTGCTCCGGGGTTTCCGGGTTCAGCGAGGCGACGGCCAGACCGCCCAGCCGCACGGTGCCCGCCGACGGCATCGCCACGCCGGCCAGCAGACGGGCCAGGACCGACTTGCCGGAGCGGTTGGGGCCGGCGATGCACACCGTCTGGCCCGGCTCCACCGCCAGCGTGACGCTGCGCAGGATCGGCTTCTGGTCGCGGGGCGAGACGAACAGCAGGTTCTCGACGGTCAGGCGCTCGCGCTCGACCGGGATCATCGGACGCTCCGGTTCCAGCGACAGGCGCTTCAGCAGCGGGAACAGGCGGCGGAAGGCCTGGTAGGACTTCTGGATCTGGCCCCAGGCACCGGCGGTCTGCTCAACCGGGGCGAGGGCGCGGCCGACCAGCATGGAGGTGGCGATCATGCCGCCGAAGGACAGGTGCTGCTCGATCACCAGCAGGGCGCCGACGCCAGTCACCGCGATCTGGATGACCATGCGGACCCACTTGGTGAAGGCGCCGATGGCGGCGGCGCGCTCGGTCGAGCGGCCCTGCAGGGCGGAGGTGGTCATGGCGTCGCGGGCCACGGCGTCCAGCGCGCTCGGCCCCATACGCAGGCCGCGCACCGTCTCCGACCGCGACAGCAGGGAGTTGAACAGGCGCTGCGAACGGCTGGCCGGGGCCTTGCTGTCCTCGGCAAAGTGGCGGACCGCCCAGTTGCTCAGATAGCCGAGCGCCGTCATGATGACCATCGCGGCGACCAGGATCACGGCGAGCAGCGGGTGGATCAGGTAGATGCCGATGACGTACAGGGGCACCCAGGGCAGGTCCATCAGGGCCGGCAGCGACGGACGGCTCATCGCGCCCTTGACCTCCATGAGGTCGCTGACCGGGGCGGTGTCCGGACGGCCGCGGCCCGAGGCGTCCAGCACGTCGGCGGTCAGCCGGCGGCGCCAGGTGACCTCCAGCGCGTTGCCCGCGCGGGCCAGGATGCGCGCCCGCACCGTTTCCATGGCGGCGCTCAGCGTCAGGGCCAGGACGACGATGACCGTCAGCATGACCAGCGTATCGATGTTGCCGGATGGAATGGCCCGGCTGAAGACCTGAAGCGAATAAAGCGGCATCGCCAACATCAGAAGATTGATGGTGGCGCTAAAGACAAATGCACCAACAAGTACACGGGTGAAATAACGTCCACCGTGAGCCTTATCCATTTTAACATCTTTATTGGTCTTTTCAGACCCGCGAGAAAACAGGCGAGGCATTTACAGCCCTCCAATTGTCACCGTTTGCGGCAGTGCCCACTGGATGCAGGCGAGGTCAGTTGGCGCGTTTTTGGTAAATGAAATCTGAAGATTGAGGGACATCACAGGAATGCCACTGAAAACCACCCCCTTTGCGCAAACGACAACGGCGCCTCATGTGAAGAGTCCTCCTGTTCGCCCCGTTTCACCCCGCCCCGCTCGAAGGAACGCCGCATGACCGACACGCTGATCCTCGACCCCGGCCATCTCGCCCTGCCCGATCTGCGGCGCATCCTGCGCGACCCACCCACCCTGGCCCTGGCGCCCGGCTGCCGCGCGGCCATCGACGCCTCGGCCCGCACGGTGGCGGACGCGGCGGGCGGGGAGCGCGCGGTCTACGGCGTCAACACCGGCTTCGGCCTGCTGGCGAAGAAGCGCATCCCCCCGGATCAGGTGCGCGAGCTGCAGCGGCGGCTGGTCCTGTCGCACAGCGCCGGCACCGGGCCGGACCTGCCGCCGGGCGTGGTGCGGCTGATCCTGGCGCTGAAGGTCAACGCGCTGGCGCGCGGCCATTCCGGCGTGCGGATGGTGGTGATCGAGGCGCTGCTGGCGCTCCACAACCGCGGTGTCCTGCCGGTGGTGCCGGCCAAGGGGTCGGTTGGGGCGTCGGGCGATCTGGCGCCGCTGGCCCATCTGACAGGCGTGCTGCTCGGCGAGGGCGAGGCCGACGTGGACGGCGAGCGGCTGCCCGCCGCCGAGGCGCTGGCCCGCGCCGGGATGGCGCCGCTGGCGCTGGAGGCCAAGGAGGGCTTGGCCCTGCTGAACGGCACGCAGGTGTCCACCGCCCTGGGTCTGGCCGGGCTGGTCGCCGCGGAGGACGGCTTCGCCGCCGCCCTGGTCGCCGGGGCGCTCAGCGTCGACGCCGCGCTGGGCAGCGACGGCCCCTTCGATGCGCGCATCCATGAGCTGCGCGGCCAGCCGGGCCAGCGCGACGTGGCCGCCGTCTACCGCTCCCTCCTCCAGGGCAGCGGCATCCGCGACTCCCACCGCGAGGGGCACGAGACGGTGCAGGACCCCTACAGCCTGCGCTGCCAGCCGCAGGTGATGGGCGCGGTGCTCGACCATCTGCGCTTCGCCGCCGGCGTGCTGGAGCGCGAGGCCAACGCGGTGTCCGACAACCCGCTGGTCTTCCCGGACAGCGGCGACATCCTGTCGGGCGGCAACTTCCACGCCGAGCCGGTGGCGATGGCCGCCGACGTGCTGGCCCTGTCGATCGCCGAGACGGGAGCCCTGTCGGAGCGGCGGGTCGCGCTGCTGATGGACACCCACCTGTCGGGGCTGCCGCCCTTCCTGGTGGCGGACGGCGGGTTGAACAGCGGCTTCATGATCGCCCAGGTCACCGCGGCGGCGCTGGCCAGCGAGAACAAGCAGATGGCCCACCCGGCCAGCGTGGACAGCCTGCCCACCTCCGCCAACCAGGAGGACCATGTCAGCATGGCGACCCACGCCGCCCGCCGCCTGACGGACATGGCCGACAATCTGGCGGGCATCGTCGCGGTGGAACTGCTGGCCGCGGCCCAGGGCATCGACCTGCGGGCGCCTCTGGCCTCCTCCCCCGCGCTGGAGCGCGCGCGCGGGCTGCTGCGCGCCCGCGTGGCGGTGTGGACGGAAGACCGGGCGATGGCCCCGGACATCGCGGCGGCGAAGCGGTTGGTGACCGAGGGGGCCTTCCGCCCCTTCGCGGAAGATCTCCTGCCCGGATGCTGAGACAAGACCGCGCAGGCGGCTCCCGCCGGTTTTCGTCAATCCGTTGAAGGGCTAAGGTTCGAATCATCCCACCTCAACCGCTTCACTTCGATCCGGAGACCATCATGGAAGGACGCAAAGTCCCCTCGGTCGTGTTCAAGACCCGCGTGCGCGACGAGAGCGTCGGCGGCCCCAACCCGTTCCGTTGGCAGGACGTCAGCAGCGACGATCTGTTCGCCGGCAAGCGCGTCGTCGTCTTTTCCCTGCCTGGCGCCTTCACCCCGACCTGCTCCAACCAGCAGGTGCCGACCTACGACGCGCTCTATCCGGAGTTCCGCGACCTGGGCGTCGACGAGGTCTATTGCCTCAGCGTCAACGACGCCTTCGTGATGTTCCAGTGGGGCAAGCATCTCGGTGTGAAGAACGTCAAGCTGATCCCCGACGGCTCAGGCCAGTTCACCCGCCGCATGGGCATGCTGATCAACAAGGACCATGTCGGCTTCGGCATGCGCAGCTGGCGCTACGCCATGGTGGTGACCGACGGCGTGGTCGAAAAGCTGTTCGAGGAGCCGGGCATCAACGACGCCGGCGAGGGCGGCGATCCCTACGGCGAATCCGCTCCGGAAGCGGTGCTTGCCTACCTGCGGTCGCGCTGAGCCGGTAGTCCGTTTCTATAGCCCTCTCCCCTCCGGGGAGAGGGTGGCCCGTAGGGCCGGTGAGGGGGTTGCGCGCAGCGGTACGTCCGGCACAAGCGCATCCCCCTCACCCTGCCCCTCTCCCCGGAGGGGAGAGGGGATGACCACCGTTCTTTTCAAGCCGGAACGGCGGTCCCCTCCGCCGGCTCCGCCTCGGCCACCTGCGCCTTGCGGCGTTCATGGGCCGCCCAGGCACGCTCGTGCAGGTGATAGGCCACCGTGTTGCACAGCGGTTCCACCAGCGCCAGCGCACCGCCCACCGCGATGCTGCCGGTCATCAGATAGCCGACCGTGAAGGCCACCGTGAAGTGGATGCAGGCGAAGCTGAAGGTCTTGGTCATCGCGGAACTCCCGAACGCCGCCGTTTCTGTTCAGCCTCAGCATGCGCGTCGGGCGTCGACCGGTCCAATCGAACGATCTGAAAAGATCGATAGGGATTCCCTATTCACCAGCGGAAGGGACGGCGGCGGTCGCCCGCCTCCGGCACGCTGCCGCGGCGCAGCCGGGTGCCGGGCGGAACGACGGCAAAGGCACGGCTGTGCGCCGGCTCCAGCAACCGCACCTCCGGCCGCTTGAAGAAGGGGATCAGCGCGGCCCCCATGACGAATCCGCCGACATGCGCCCAGAAGGCCACCCCGCCGCTGTCGTCGGAGGTCGGGGTGGTGACCCCGCTCAGAATCTGCCCGAGGAACCAGAAGCCCAGCACCAGCACCGCCGGAACGCTGATGACGCGCACGATGATGATGAACCAGAAGAAGACGCCGACATTCGCCCGCGGGTGCAGCACCAGATAGGCGCCAAGCACCCCGCCGATGGCTCCGCTCGCCCCCACCATCGGCACCTGGGAGGTCGGGGCGGCGAAGCTCTGGGCAAGCGCCGCCGCCGTTCCGCACAGCAGATAGAAGACCACGAAGCGGCCCCGCCCCATGCTGTCCTCGACGTTGTTGCCGAAGATCCAGAGGTACAGCATGTTGCCGGCGAGGTGCAGGAAGCCGCCATGCATGAACATGGAGGTGACGACGGACATCCAGGGCGGGACGACCCGCAACGGTTCCGGCAGGTCCGCATAGCCGAACAGCACCGCCGGGACGAGGCCGAAGGAATAGACGGCGAGGTTTCCGGCCCGCGCGCCCAGCGAGAGCTGCCACAGGAACACCATCACGCACAGCGCGATCAGCGCCATCGTCACCACCGGCGTCCGCCGCGTCGGGTTGTCGTCGTAGATGGGCAGGAGCAGCATCGGCGGCGCTTTCGGTTGGGGTGGCCCTGTTCAACACGATGGTCCCGCCGGTCGGTTCCGCCAAGACGTACGGGACACACGTACAGGCGAAGGGGGGCAAAGAAAAACCGGCGCCCCATGCGGAGCGCCGGTTTCGCTGACGTAAGCTGAGATGCGGATCAGATACGAACCATCAGGTGCCCTGGGGCTCCGGGTCCATTCCGCCGCTTTCCTTGGTGGTCGGCACCGACGGGCGACGGCCAGAGGTCGGGGTCGGCTGCTTCGGCGGGGCCGGAGAGAAACCTTCCCGCTCGTCGTTGCGGATCAGCGGCTCGCCGCGCAGCAGGCGGGCGATGTCCTCACCGCTCAGGGTCTCATACTCCAGAAGGCCCTTCGCGATGGTGTGCAGCTGGTCGATGTTCTCCGTTAGGATGCGACGGGCCTCGCCGTACGCCTCATCGACGATCCGGCGGATTTCCTCGTCCACCGTGCGGGCCGTGGCGTCGGACATGTTCTTGTGCTGGGTGACGGAGTGGCCGAGGAAGACCTCCTGCGTCGGCTCGCCATAGAGCAGCGGGCCCAGCTTGTCGCTCATGCCCCATTCGGTGACCATGCGGCGCGACATGTCGGTCGCCATCTTGATGTCGCCCGACGCGCCCGTGGTCACGCGCTCCTTGCCGAAGATCAGCTCTTCCGCGATGCGGCCACCCATGGCGACGCGCAGGTCGGCGTGCAGCTTGGCCTGGGACAGCGAGATGCGGTCGCCTTCCGGCAGGCGCATCACCATGCCGAGCGCGCGGCCGCGCGGGATGATGGTGGCCTTGTGCACCGGATCGCTGTCCGGTTGGTGGATGGCGACGATGGCGTGACCGGCCTCGTGGTAGGCGGTCAGCTTCTTCTCGTCCTCGGTCATGACCATGGAGCGGCGTTCCGCGCCCATCATGACCTTGTCCTTGGCGGCCTCGAACTCGGCCATGCCGACGACGCGCTTGCCGATGCGGGCGGCGAGCAGCGCGGCCTCGTTGACGAGGTTGGCGAGGTCGGCGCCCGAGAAGCCCGGGGTGCCGCGCGCGATGACCTTGGCGTCGACGTCCGGGGACAGCGGCACCTTGCGCATGTGGACCTTGAGGATCTTCTCGCGGCCCAGCACGTCCGGGTTCGGCACGACGACCTGACGATCGAAGCGGCCCGGACGCAGCAGCGCGGGGTCGAGCACGTCCGGACGGTTGGTCGCGGCGATGAGGATGACGCCCTCGTTCGCCTCGAAGCCGTCCATCTCGACCAGCAGCTGGTTCAGGGTCTGCTCGCGCTCGTCGTTGCCGCCGCCCAGGCCGGCGCCACGATGGCGGCCGACGGCGTCGATTTCGTCGATGAAGATGATGCAGGGAGCGTTCTTCTTGCCCTGCTCGAACATGTCGCGGACGCGGCTGGCGCCGACACCCACGAACATCTCGACGAAGTCGGAGCCGGAGATGGTGAAGAAGGGCACGTTGGCTTCACCCGCCACGGCGCGCGCGGTCAGGGTCTTGCCGGTGCCCGGCGGGCCGACGAGCAGCACGCCCTTCGGGATCTTGCCGCCCAGACGTTGGAACTTCTGCGGGTCCTTCAGGAACTCGACGATTTCCGCCAGCTCCTGCTTGGCCTCGTCGATGCCGGCGACGTCGTCGAAGGTGACCCGGCCGACCTTCTCCGTCAGCAGGCGCGCGCGGGACTTGCCAAAGCCCATGGCCTTGCCGCCGCCCGACTGCATCTGACGCATGAAGAAGATCCAGACGCCGATCAGCAGCAGCATCGGGAACCAGGACAGCAGGACGGAGAACAGCGAGGGCACGTTGCTGTCGTCCGGAACGGCGCTGATGCGCACGTTCTTCTGCGTCAGCCGCTCGACCAGCCCGGCTTCGGGCGGGACGTAGGTGCTGAAGGACCGGCCGTCGGTGAAGTGGCCGGAGACCTGGTTTCCTTTGATGGTGACGTCGGCCACTTGGCCGCGGTCCACTTCGGCGAGAAGCTCGCTGAACGGAACCGTCGTCTGCGGGCTGCGCGTGGAAGAGCTCTGGAACAGGTTGAACAGGGCCACCAGCAGCAGCCCGATGATGATCCAGAGCGCGAGATTCTTGCCGAAATTGTTCACGTCGAAAGCCTTTCTGCGAACCCTGCGCGGAAAGGTAGGCTGATGCGGAGCCACCCCTCCCGGGCTTACGGGCACGTTCCCAGATTAAATAATGCCGACACGGTCCGAAACAACCGGAAAAGCTGGGCCGGCCAACACCACCCCGGGCGCGTGCAAAGCGACCGCCGAAAGGGGGAATCCGGGCCGCGAAAAGCCCAGATGCGGCACCGCCGCCAGCCCGTTTCCGTCCCAAAGCGCCGGCAGCGTCTCGCGGACCGGTTCGGGCAGGCCGATGCGGCCCGAATCCGGGCCTGAGGACCGCACCATTTGCCACCCCTCCCGACCCAATTTTGCCACCGTGACCGCGCCTCCGGCGTCCGCCCCCCGCCGAACGGCGAATCGGCGATCCCACCAGACCTCTCCGCCAGAGATAAGGCCCAGCCGTTCGGTCACCCCGGCCGGCTCCCGTGCGATGACCAAATGCCCCTGCCCCACAGCCCCTTTTCGCGGGACGATGCGGCAGCCGCCCAGCGTGCGTCCCCGGAAGATTCCCCCCGCGATCTCGGCGAACAGGCGCTCCACCGCCTCGTCCTTCGGCGGGTAAGCGGCTCCCCCCGTCGCGGCGATGCAGCGGACCAGAGCGCGCAGACCAAGCTCCTCGGGCGCCGCCAGCAACGGCCTCGGGTCGAGCCGCAGCCAGCCCTCCGGGAAAACCTCCACGGCTTCGGCCAGCAGGGCGGCGGTCCCGGCCTCCAGCGCGTTGCGGGCGCGGGCGGCGCGGCGGGCAAGGTCGGCCAGACGCGGCGCGTCCAGCCCCTCGGCGGCCAACGTGTCCCCCGCCGCGCGCAGGCGGGCGCGAGCGAAACGGGGGTTGCGGTTGGAGGGGTCCTCGACCCATTCCTGACCGAAGGCGCGGCAGGTCGTCACCAGCCGCTCGTGAGGCAGGTCGAGCAGCGGCCGGATCACCCGCACCGCGCCGCCCGCGCGCACCGGCGCCATGCCGGCCAGCCCGTCGATTCCGGAGCCGCGGGCAAAGCGCAGAAGCACCGTCTCGGCCTGATCGTCGCGGTGATGGGCGAGCGCCAGATGGAGGATGCCCTCCTCGCGGCAGCGCTCGGCCAGCAGACGGTGGCGCGCCGCGCGGGCGGCCTCCTGGATGCCGGTCGCCGGCTTCTCGCCGTCCCAGCGCAGAACGGCGGGAACAACGCCGCGGGCCTGGAGCCAGCCGCCCACCCGCTCGGCTTCCGCCGCGGATTCCGCGCGCAGCCCATGATCGACGATCAGGGCGAGGACGGCGCCGCCCCGCTCCGCCGCCCACCGTTGAACGAGCAGGGCCAGCCCGAGGCTGTCGGCCCCGCCGGACACGCCCACGGCCACGCGCGGCCGCGTCTCGAAGCCGCCCAGCCGGTCCATACGGGCGGCGAACTCATTCGCGGAGATCGGCCCCGCGGAGATCGGCCCGGCCGGATCGGACGCGTTCACCGCACCCGTCAGGCGCAGTTCAGGCGGCGCCGCTCGGTGTCGGCGCGGCGCTTCACGCTGGCCGAGGCTTCGGGGAACTTGTTGATCAACTGGTTGAAGGCCGTGCAGGCGTCCTTCTTCTGGTTGAGCTGCTGCAGCGACATGCCGAGCTTCAGCAGGTTGTCGGCCGCCTTGTTGTTCTTCGGGTACTTCTGCACGCCCTCGGCGAAGGCGACGGCGGCGTCCTGGAACTTGTTGCGGACATAGTAGGTCTCACCCAGCCAGTACTGGGCGTTGCCGGCGAGCTGGTGGGTCTTGTTCTTCGCCAGGAAGTCGCTGAATGCCTTTTCCGCCTTGTCGTAGTCGGACTGGCGCAGCAGTTCGAAGGCGTGCTCGTACTGCTTTTCCGGGGTCGAGTTGGCGGGCAGCGGCGCCACGGCGGCGGTCTGCGCCGGCTTGTCGGCCGCCTTCTCCGGCGCCTTGGCGGCGCTGGGCGCCGCGGCCGGAGCCGCCGCGCTGGGCTTGGCCGGGGCGCCGAACGGGTCGCTGGCCGCCCCGCCGCCCTTGCTCTCCAGCTCCTTCAGGCGGAAATCGATGTCGCTGTTGACCCGCTCCAGCCGGTCCTTCATCTGCGAGATCTGATAGGTCGCCTCTTCGTAGCGCCCGGTCAGCTCCGACAGCGCGCGCTCCAGCTTCTGCAGGCGCACCTCGAAGTCCGCGGCCAGGGACGGTTGGATCTCGGCCGTCTGCCCCCGCGTGTAGCCGCTGCCCGGATAGGCCTGGGCCACCTCGACGCGCCCGCCCAGCGCTTCCACCCCCGACTCCAGCCGGTCCAGACGGTCCTGCAGCGAAACCGTCTGCGCGAGGACGGAACCGCTGCACAGCAGGCCGCCAAGCAGCAGGGCGGCGAAAGAAGTGGTCTTGGTCATGCGTCGAGGGTCCTGTCCGGGCGGGGAATGCCGTCGTGGGAGGGTGGCGGCCCAAGCGGGCGAAACTATGGCGGCTGTTTACCAGAAGCGCGTACGCCTTGCACGGTGGTGATTTGGAAATCTCCCGCGCGACGGGCGCAATCTCGAAAGAGACCACAGAAAAAAGCCCCTTCCCGGTGTCCCGGAAAGGGGCCTTTCCCTCAGGAGGTCCTTAAGCGCGTCTTAGGCCTTGAGGATGCCGCGGCCGGCGTAGCGGGAGGCGGTGCCGAGCATCTCCTCGATGCGGATGAGCTGGTTGTACTTGGCCAGACGGTCGGAGCGCGACAGCGAGCCGGTCTTGATCTGGCCGCAGTTGGTGGCGACCGCCAGATCGGCGATGGTGCTGTCCTCGGTCTCGCCGGATCGGTGCGACATGACCGCCGTGTAGCCGGCCTTGTGCGCCATGTCCACGGCTTCCAGCGTCTCCGACAGCGTGCCGATCTGGTTGACCTTGATCAGGATCGAGTTGCCCACGCCCTTCTTGATGCCGTCGGCCAGGCGAGCCGGGTTGGTCACGAACAGGTCGTCGCCGACCAGCTGCACCTTGTTGCCGATGGCGTCGGTGAGCGCCTTCCAGCCCTCCCAGTCGTCTTCCGACATGCCGTCCTCGATCGAGATGATCGGGTAGCGGCCGACCAGATCGGCCCAGTAGGCCACCATCTGCTCCGGCGCCAGCGACTTGCCCTCGCCGGCCAGCTCGTACTTGCCGTTCTTGAAGAACTCGGTCGAGGCGGCGTCGATCGCCAGCATGACGTCGTCGCCCGGCTTGTAGCCGGCGGACTCGATGGCCTTCATGATGAAGCCCAGAGCATCCTCGGTCGAGGCGAGGTTGGGGGCGAAGCCGCCCTCGTCGCCGACGTTGGTGTTGTGGCCGGCGTCCTTGAGCTTCTTCTTGAGCGCCTGGAAGATTTCCGAGCCCATGCGGATGGCCTCGGCGCCGGTCTCGGCGCCGACCGGCATGACCATGAACTCCTGGATGTCGATCGGGTTGTCGGCGTGGGCGCCGCCGTTGATGATGTTCATCATCGGCACCGGCAGCAGGTTGGCGAAGGCGCCGCCGACGTAGCGGAACAGCGGCAGGGCCGCCTCTTCCGCCGAGGCCTTGGCGACGGCGAGCGAGACGCCGAGGATGGCGTTGGCGCCGAGGCGGCCCTTGTTGGGCGTGCCGTCCAGCTCGATCATGGCGAGGTCGAGGGCGCGCTGGTTGGAGCCGTCGAGGCCGGCGATGGCGTCGAAGATCTCGCCGTTGACCGACTCCACGGCCTTCAGCACGCCCTTGCCGCCGTAGCGGCCCTTGTCGCCGTCGCGCAGCTCCACCGCCTCGTGCGCGCCGGTCGAGGCGCCCGACGGGACGGCGGCGCGGCCGAAGGCGCCGGATTCGAGCAGGACGTCCACCTCGACGGTCGGGTTCCCACGGCTGTCGAGGATCTCGCGGGCGTGGATTTCGGTAATGGCGCTCATGTTTGTCCTTCCTCCGCGTTGCGCGCGTCCACTGGATGATCTTTCCAGGTGGATGATCTTTCCAGGCGAAAAAGAAGCGCGCGGGCTTGATAGCCCTGCGTGCGGGGGGATGCAAGGCCGCTGGGGCGCAACAACGCGCGGAAGGACGCCCGGACGGTGGAGCACCCCTATCCGGTTGTGCAGCGCACCTGCTTCCAAAGTCGCATAGACCGCCCTTGTCCCGTACCCGTAGCGTTCTAACGTTCGCTAGCGGGGCCGCCCGCGGCGGGCGGCAATAGCCCCCGGGAATCATCCCAAGGCCAATCCAAGCGCGGAGGACCCACCCATGAAGACCTGGCGCAAGCCCCAGATCGTCGAAATCGCCGTCGGCACCGAAATCAACGCCTACGCCTGCGCCCGCCTCTGAGCGCCGGCCGGTTCCCATGCGTGACGACCGCCGCCTGATTCGGGCCGCCTTGATTAGGAAAGGCACCCCATGCTGACGATCCTGGTCCTTGGCTCCGCCGCGGGCGGCGGTTTTCCTCAATGGAACTGCAATTGCGCGGGCTGCCGCCGCGCCCGCTCCGGCGACCCGGCGGCCCGCCCGCGCACCCAATCCTCGCTCGCGGTCAGCGGCGGCGACGGGCGCTGGCTGCTGCTGAACGCCTCGCCGGACATCGGCCAGCAGATCCTCGCCAACCCGGCGCTGCACCCGCAGACCGCCGTGCGCCACAGCCCCATCGCCGCGGCGGTTCTGACCAACGCCGACATCGACCATGTGGCGGGCCTGCTGACCCTTCGCGAATCCCAGCCGCTGGCCGTCTACGCCACCGATCGGGTTCACCGTGTGCTGGAGGCGAACGCCGTCTTCCGGGTCGTCAACCCGGAGTTGGCGCCGCGCCGCGCCATGGCGCTGGACCGGCCCTGGGTTCCCGCCGACGCCGCCGGAGCCCCCTTCCCCTTCGAGATCGAAGCCTTCGCCGTGCCCGGCAAGGTCGCGCTCTATCTGGAGGACCCGTCCGCCGCCGGCTTCGGCTCGGTGGCGGAGGACACGGTGGCGTTGCGCATCCGCGACCGCAACGGCGATGGGGAATTTTTCTACATCCCCGGCTGCTCGGCGATGCCGGGCTGGCTGGCCGACCGGCTGCGCGGGGCGCCGTTGGTGCTGTTCGACGGCACCACCTGGACCGACGACGAGATGATCCGCGCCGGCACCGGCAGCAAGACCGGCCAGCGCATGGGCCACATGGCGATGTCCGGCCCGGACGGCTCCATCGCCGCCTTCGCGGGGCTGGGCGTGCGGCGCAAGGTCTTTGTCCACATCAACAACACCAACCCGGCCCTGCTGGACGACTCGCCCGAACGGGCCGCCGCCGCCGCCGAAGGTTGGGAGATCGCCCACGACGGGATGGAGTTCACGCTATGACGTCAGCGCTGTCACGCGAGGAATTGGAACGCGAGCTGCGCGCCATCGGCGAGCGCCAGTACCACGACCTCCACCCCTTCCACAAACTGCTGCACGGCGGGAAGCTGAAGCGCGGGCAGGTCCAGGCCTGGGCGTTGAACCGCTTCTATTATCAGGTCTGCATCCCCAAGAAGGATCTGGCCCTGATGGCGCGGATGGACGATCCGGCGCTGCGCCGCATCTGGATCCAGCGCGTGCTCGACCATGACGGTTTCGGCGAGAGCCGGGAGCGCGAGGAGGGCAAGGTCGGCGGGATCGAGCGCTGGCTGCGCCTGACCGACGGGCTGGGGCTGGACCGCGATTACGTCACCTCGCTGAGGGGCATCTTGCCGGCGACCCGCTACGCCGTCGATTCCTACGTCAACTTCGTGTCGAGCAAATCGACGCTGGAAGCCGTCGCCTCGTCCCTGACCGAGCTGTTCGCCCCGGCCATCCACCGCGAGCGCATCGCCGGGTTCGAGGCCTATTACGCCTTCGCCAACGACGCCACCCTGTCCTACTTCCGCAAGCGGCTGGACGAGGCGCCGCGCGACGTCGAGTTCGGGCTCGATTACGTGCTCGACAACGCCCGCACGCCGGAGCAGCAGCAGCAGGTGATCGCCGCGCTGCGCCACAAGGCGGAGCTTCTCTGGGCGCAGTTGGACGCGCTGCACCACGCCTATGTGTCGCCCGGCCTGATCCCGCCCGGCGCCTTCGTGCCGGAGGACATGGAACCGACGGTCTACCGGCGATGACGGACGGCGTGAGCGAGGAGGACCGGGTTCGGCTGGCCCCCGGCGTCATGCTCCGCCAGGACCGGGTGCGCGGCCACTGGCAGCTTCTGGGTCCGGAGCGCGTGCTGATCCTGGACGAGGTGGCGCTGGAGGTCGTGCGGGCCGTGACCACCAAACCTCCGGCGACGGTGGGCACGGCCATTGCCGCGCTGGCCGCGCAATTCGACGCGCCGCGGGAGGAGATCGCCGCGGATGTGTTGGAACTGTTGGGCGACATGATCACGAAGGGGTTCCTGACCCGATGACCGTCTGTGGCGCCACGACCGGACTCGAACCGCCGCTGGCCCTGCTGGCGGAACTGACGCACCGCTGCCCGCTGCGCTGCGCCTACTGCTCCAACCCGCTGGCGCTCGACCCGGCCAGCCGCGAGTTGGACACCGCTGCGTGGTGCCGCGTGCTCGACGAGGCGGCGGACCTCGGCATCATCCAGGTGCATTTCTCCGGCGGCGAGCCGACGGCGCGCAAGGACCTGGAGGCGCTGATCGCCCACGCCACCGCGGCCGGGCTTTACGCCAACCTCATCACCTCGGCGGTGCTGCTCGACCGGGCGCGGCTGGAGCGGCTGCGCGACGCCGGGCTCCAGCACGTGCAGATCGGCTTCCAGGACACGGTGCCGGCCAAGGCCGAACTGATCAGCGGCTTCCCCGGCGGCCAGCCGAAGAAGCTGGAGGTGGCGCGCGCGGTCACCGACGTCGGCATGGCGCTGACCGTCAACGCCATCGTGCAGCGCCACAACATCGACCGGGTGGACGATTTCATCGACATGGCGCTCGAGCTGAAGGCCGGCCGGATCGAGATCGCCAACGTCCAGTATTACGGCTGGGCGCTGAAGAACCGGGCCGCCCTGATGCCGACCCGCGAGCAGCTGATCCGCATGGACGAACGGGTGCGCGCCCGTCTGCCAGAGCTGAAGGACCGGCTTGTGGTCGACTGATGTGGTGCCCGACTACTACGCCAAGCGCCCCAAGGCCTGCATGGGCGGCTGGGGCCGCAAGTTTCTGAACGTGACGCCCAGCGGCTCGGTCCTGCCCTGCCACGCCGCCGAGACGATTCCCGGCATGGCCTTCGACCGGGTGACGGAGCGCCCGCTGGCCGACATCTGGGCCAACTCCGCCGCCTTCCAGCGCTACCGCGGCACCGACTGGATGCCGCAACCCTGCCGGAGTTGCGACCAGAAGGAGATCGACTGGGGCGGCTGCCGCTGTCAGGCGCTGGCGCTGACCGGAAGCGCCGACAACACCGACCCGGTGTGCGATCTGTCGGAGCATCACGGCCGGCTGGGCGACATCGCCGCGACGGACGGCGGCACGGCCGAGGCGCCGATCACCTACCGGAGCTTCAGCCTGTAGAGGCCGGTTCCCAAGGGTCTGTAGCCCTCTCCCCTCCGGGGAGAGGGTGGCCCGCAGGGCCGGTGAGGGGGATGCGCTTGTGCCGAACGTAACGACACGCGCCCCCCCTCACCCTAACCCTCTCCCCGGAGGGGAGAGGGAAGTGGCTCACTTCTTCGGGGGGGTCGCCGAGGCGCTGGTCTTTGAGCCGCCGACCGCGGCGATGCGGCCCTTGATGTCGTCGTAGACGTTCTGCGGCACGATCTTTTTGCTGACCAGCTCGTCCTTGGACCGGTAGGGGCGGTTCTTCACGATGGCCTCGGACCGCGCCTCGCCGATTCCCGGAAGGGTCTGAAGCTCGTCCTTGCCGGCGGTGTTGAGGTCGATGACCTTGGCTTTCGCCGTCGACGATGACGACCCGCTGCCCATCGGCGGCGCGGTGGTGGTGCCGCTGTGGCCCGGCGGCATGGCCGGCTTCGCCTGCGGCATCGGCGTGGTCGAAGGCATTGCGGACGGCGCGGTCGATTGCGCGACGGCGGGAACGGCGATCATCGCGCCAAGGCTGGCGACGGCGGCGATGGCGCACAGGCGGATCGGCTTCATGGCGTTGCTCCATGGCTCAACCCGCGGGCGCTCCAGCGGAAGCGCGGCGCCCGCGGTGTCTGGGCAACGCCGGGAACGGCAGGCCGTTCCGAAACCTGTCCTTTCGTCAGGCCTTCGCCAGGCGGTCGAAGGCCTGGAGCCGCGCCAGCAGGGCCGGCATCTCCTTCAGCGGGACCATGTTCGGGCCGTCGCTGGGCGCGCAGTCCGGATTCTCGTGGGTTTCCATGAAGACCGCGGCGACGCCCACAGCGATGGCGGCGCGCGCCAGCACCGGAACGAACTCGCGCTGGCCGCCGGAGGTCGTGCCCTGCCCGCCCGGCTGCTGCACGGAATGGGTGGCGTCGAACACCACCGGGAAGCCGGTCTCCGCCATGATCGGCAGGGACCGCATGTCCGACACCAGCGTGTTGTAGCCGAAGCTGGCGCCGCGCTCGCACAACAGCACCTTGTCGTTGCCCGACGCCACCAGCTTCGCCGCGACGTTCTTCATGTCCCAGGGGGCAAGGAACTGGCCCTTCTTGACGTTGACCGCCCGGCCCGTCTTGGCGGCGGCGATCAGCAGGTCGGTCTGGCGGCACAGGAAGGCGGGAATCTGCAGGACGTCCATCACCTCGGCCACCGCGGCGCACTGGTCGGCCTCGTGGACATCGGTGATCACCGGACAGCCGAACCGCTCTTTGATCTCGGCGAAGATCGGCAGCGCCTTGTCCATGCCGAGGCCGCGCATCGTGCTGATGGAGGTGCGGTTGGCCTTGTCGAAGGACGACTTGTAGATCAGCCCGATGCCCAGCGCGCCGGTCATCTCCACCAGCGCCGCCGCCGTCTCCAGCGCGTGGTCGCGGCTTTCCATCTGGCACGGGCCGGCGATCAGGGTGAAGGGCCGGTCGTTGGCGATGGTCAGGGTGCCGATCTGGACGGTCTTGGCGGTGGTCATCCCGTGCTCTCCAAAAAGCAATGCGAGGGGACGCATGCCGAAGGCCCCCTCGCGCTGCTCCTTCCTTCCCAGATATCGGCGATCCCGGTCAACCGGAATGGCGTCAACCCAGATGCTGCTTGAAGAAGGCTGCCGTGCGCCCGTTGGCCAGCTCCGCCGTCTCGGCGTCGAAATGGGCGCCGCCGGCGCGGGCAAAGGCGTGATCGACGCCAGGGTAGACGTGGGCGGTGACGTTCGGGTTGCCCTTCACCGCGGCCAGGATGGTCTCCCGCGCCTCCGCCGGGACGAACTGGTCCTTCTCGGCGATGTGCATCAGGAGCGGCTTGGTAATGCTCGCCGCCTCACCGGCCAGACCGTCGAGACC
Organism: Azospirillum sp. UENF 211521; assembly: GCF_058780535.1. Classification (NCBI taxonomy): domain Bacteria; kingdom Pseudomonadati; phylum Pseudomonadota; class Alphaproteobacteria; order Rhodospirillales; family Azospirillaceae; genus Azospirillum; species Azospirillum sp. UENF 211521. The sequence goes on along the minus strand of NZ_JBSNCF010000001.1, from coordinate 1,399,584 downwards.
GACGCCGTAATAGCTGACGTTGGCGTCAGAATCGGAGCGCGCCGCCATCATGAAGGCCAGCCGCCCGCCCAGGCAGTAGCCGACCGACCCCGCATTGCCGGTGCAATCCGGATTCTGGCGCAGCCACGCGAGCGTGGCCTTGAGGTCGTCCACCGCCTTGTCCTGATCCATGCCGTTCATCAGGGCGAAGGCGCGGTTCCACTCCTCCTGGGTCTTGTCGGTGATCTGTACGCCCGGCTCCTGCCGCCAGAACAGGTCCGGGCAGACGGCCAGCCAACCCTGGGCGGCGAAGCCGTCGCACAGGTCGCGCATGACCTTGTTGACCCCGAAGATCTCTTGGATGACGACGAGTCCCGGCGCCGGCCCGCCGCCCGCCGGCTTGGCCACATAGGCGGAAAAGCTGCCGCCGTCGGCGGCGGGGATGCTGATGTCGGTCATGGTTGTGTCCCTTCCCATGGTTTTTCCCTGGCCCGTAACGCAAAAGCGGCGACCGTTGGCTCGGCCGCCGCTCTCACTATACCCACCGGAAACCCGGAACCGGAACACGCGGGGGAGGAATGCCCTCCCCCCTATGGTCACATTAGACCAGCCGGCTCTGCTCGATCGCCGCCTTGATGAAGGAGGTGAAGAGCGGGTGCGGGTCGAAGGGCTTGGACTTCAGCTCCGGGTGGAACTGCACGCCGATGAACCAGGGATGGTCCGGGATCTCGACGATCTCGGGCAGCTCGCCGTCCGGCGACAGGCCGGAGAACAGCAGGCCGACCTTCTCCAGGCGCTCCTTGTAGTAGACGTTCACCTCATAGCGGTGGCGGTGCCGCTCGGTGATGTCGGTGGTGCCGTAGACCTCCGCGACCTTGCTGCCGGGGACCAGCTTCGCCGGGTAGGTGCCGAGCCGCATGGTGCCGCCGAGGTCGGTGCCCTCGGTGCGCTTCTCCAGGCTGTTGCCGCGCATCCACTCGGTCATCAGGCCGACCACCGGGTTGCCGGGCTTGCCCAGCTCGGTCGAGCCGGCGTCGACGATGCCGGCCATGTTGCGGGCCGACTTGATCACCGCCATCTGCATGCCGAAGCAGATGCCGAAATACGGCACCTTGCGCTCGCGGGCGAACTGGGCGGCGCGGATCTTGCCTTCCGTGCCGCGCGAGCCGAAGCCGCCCGGCACCAGGATGCCGTGGACGTTCTCCAGCCGCTGGACGGCGGTGTCGTCCTCGAAGATTTCCGAGTTGATCCAGTCCAGCTTGACCTTCACGTTGTTGGCGATGCCGCCGTGGGTCAGCGCTTCGGCCAGCGACTTGTAGCTGTCGAGCAGGCTGGTGTACTTGCCGACGACGGCGATGGTCACCTCGCCCTGCGGCTTGCGCACGCGCTCGACGATGCTGGTCCAGCGCGACAGGTCCGGCTTGCCCTCGGTCGGCAGGCCGAAATAGGCCAGCACCTGGGTGTCGAAGCCTTCCTCGTGGTAGCTGACCGGCACCTGGTAGATCGAATCGACGTCCAGGGCGGCGATGACGCGCTCCGGACGGATGTTGCAGAACAGCGCGATCTTGCGGCGCTCGTTGTCCGGGATCGGGCGGTCGGCGCGGCAGAGCAGGATGTTGGCCTGGATGCCCATGCCAAGCAGCTCCTTCACGGAATGCTGGGTCGGCTTGGTCTTCAGCTCGCCCGCCGTCGGGATGTAGGGCAGCAGGGTCAGGTGGATGAACAGGGCGTTCTCCGGACCGACCTCGTTGCCGAACTGGCGGATGGCCTCCAGGAAGGGGGTCGACTCGATGTCGCCCACCGTGCCGCCGATCTCGCAGAGGATGAAGTCCTCGTCGGTGGTGTCGGCGCGGATGAAGTCCTTGATCTGGTCGGTGACGTGCGGAATCACCTGCACGGTGGCGCCCAGATAGTCGCCGCGCCGCTCCTTGGCGATCACGGTCGAATAGATGCGGCCCGTGGTGATGTTGTCGCCACGGCGCGCGGCCACGCCGGTGAAGCGCTCGTAATGGCCGAGGTCGAGGTCGGTCTCAGCGCCGTCGTCGGTCACATAGACCTCGCCGTGCTGGTACGGGCTCATCGTGCCGGGGTCCACGTTCAGGTACGGGTCCAGCTTGCGAAGCCGCACCTTGTAGCCGCGCGCCTGAAGAAGCGCCCCAAGCGCCGCCGACGCCAGACCTTTGCCCAGCGAGGAAACGACGCCACCGGTGATGAAGATGTAGCGAGTCATGTCCGTCCGAAGACCTTCAGAGCCTGATCCGTTCCCCGAATTCGGACCGTCCCCCGGGCGATGCCCAGATCGACGATCCTCAAAAGAAAGAGGCGGCTTCGGGGGAGGCCGCCTCACGTCAGACCCGGCCGGAGCCGCGTCGCGTTTTGCCGGGCCGCTGTTACTGGGCGACCGGCGGAGCGGGCTGCGCCGGCGTCGCCGGCTGGGCGGGAGCCGCCGGGGCCACGGGCTGGGCCGGCATCGTGTCGATGATCGAGGTCGGCGCCCTGTGCGCGCCCGCCAGGACCGCCAGGACCAGGCTGGTCGCCATGAAGCAGCCCGCCAGGATGCCGGTGGTCCGCGTCAGCAGGTTGGCGGTGCCGCGGGTGGACATCATGCCGCCCATGTTGCCGCCGCCGATGCCGAGACCGCCGCCTTCCGACCGCTGGATCAGGATGACCCCGACCAGCGCCAGGGCGATCAGCAGGTGAATGACCAGAAGCACCGATTCCATGCAGCCTGTTCCCTTGATCCCTTCCCGGAGCGATCCGCAGGGACCGCCCAAACCAACAGCGCGCCACGGACCTTGGCAAGGGCCCGTGGCGCGCGCCCACTGTTTTTAACGCGGTCCTGCGCGATATGCTAGCGGCAACTGGTGGCGATCGCCCAGAAATCGTCCGCCTTCAGCGCGGCCCCGCCGACCAGCGCGCCGTCCACATTCTCCACCGCCATCAGTTCCGCCGCGTTGCCCGGCTTGACCGAGCCGCCGTAGAGCACGCGCACCGCCTCGGGATCGGCGGTCTTGCCGGCCAGCTCCGCCCGGATGTGGGCGTGCATCGCCTTGACGTCGTCGGGAGTCGCGGTCTTGCCGGTGCCGATGGCCCAGACCGGCTCGTAGGCGATGACGGTGTTCGCCGCGGTGGCGCCCTCCGGGATCGAGCCCTTGAGCTGGCTGGCGACGACGCTGTTCGCCTGCCCGGCGTCGCGCTGGGCCTCCGTCTCGCCGACGCAGATGATGGCGATCAGGCCCGCCTTGTGGGCGGCGGCGGCCTTTGCGGCGACCTGCGCGTCGGATTCGGCGTGGTCGGCGCGGCGCTCCGAATGGCCCAGGATGACGTAGCGGCAGCCGGCGTCGGTCAGCATGGCCGGGCTGACGTCGCCGGTGTGCGCGCCGGAGGTCTTGGCGTGGCAATCCTGCGCGCCCAGCGCCAGCGGGCTGCCGGAAATGGCGTCGCCCACCGGGAACAGCAGCGGGAAGGGCGGGCACACCAGCATGTCGAAGGCGACCGTCCCGGCCCCCGTCAGGCGCCCGGCGAGGTCGGAGGCAAGGTCGAGCCCGTCGGCCTTCAGCCCGTTCATCTTCCAGTTCCCGGCAATCAGTTTGCGGCGTGCGGCCATGGCGTTTTCGTCCTCCGGCTCTCGTTTGTTGATGTGGGCGTTGTCGCGGGTGTTCGTTTTCAAAGTGCGCCCCCTGTCTAGCAAGGAGTGCTTGGCATTTCCACCCGTCCAACGGGTTCTTTCCGATGGGGAATCGCGGGGGAAATGGGGTGTTGCCGGGCTTTCGCGGGGTGCCTATGATGCCGCCCCGGCCGCAGGGCCGCCCTTTGCGCACTCACTTCGGGTCCCATGCTTCAGTTCATCCGCACTTACGCCGGTTCGTGGGTCGTCAAGATCCTGTTCGTGCTCCTCATCGTCAGCTTTGCGGCCTGGGGCATCGGCGACATGATCCGCACAGGCGGGATCTCCAGCACCGTGGCCTCCGTCGGCAAGGTGGACATCGACCGGGCGGAGCTGGACCAGGAGTTCCGCCGTCAGATGGAGCGGCTGCGCCCGATGATGGGCGGCAACCTGACGACGGAGCAGGCGCGCCAGTTCGGCCTGCTCGACCAGTCGCTGTCGGCGCTGGTGCAGCGCGCGCTCTACGATCAGGCGGCGCGCGACGCCGGGATCTCGGTCGGCCCGGACGTGGTGCGCCAGCGCATCGCCGAGGAGCCGGCCTTCCGCAACGCGCAGAACCAGTTCGACCCGAACCAGTTCCGCAGCGTGCTGCGCAACAACCAGCTGACCGAGGACGGCTACGTCGCCCTGCTGCGCCGCGAGACCGCGCGCGAGCTGGTGGCCGGCGCGGTCGGCGCCGGGGTAACCCCGCCGAAGCCGCTGGTCCAGGACCTCTACCGCTTCCGCGGGGAGCGCCGCGTGGCCGAGGTGGTCACCCTGCCCAACGCCGCCATCGGCGACGTCGGCGTGCCCGACGAGGCGGAACTGACCCGCTATTACGAGGACCATCAGGTCCGCTTCACCGCGCCGGAATACCGGTCGCTGAGCATCGCCCAGCTCTCCGCCGACGAGATCGCCAAGGACCTCCAGATCCCCGACAACGAGTTGCGCGCCGCCTACGACGAGCGTGCCGACGAGCTCGGCACGCCGGAGCGCCGGACGGTGGAGATGGTCCTGGCCGACGACGAGGCGAAGGCGAAGCAGATCGCCGAGGCCGCCAAGACCAAGGGCCTGACCGCCGCCGCCAAGGACGCCGGGACCGACGTCATCACGCTCGACAACGTCACCCGCAACGAGCTGCCGGAGATCGGCGACGCCGCCTTCGCCCTGGCCCAGGGTGCGGTCAGCGACGCGGTGCGCAGCGGGCTGGGCTGGCACGTCCTGACGGTCACCGCCATCCAGCCGGGCGCCACCAAGACCTTCGAGGAGGCCCGCGACCAGCTCCTGGCCGAGCTGCGCAAGGAGAAGGCGATGGATTCGCTCTACTCCATCGCCAACCGGGTCGAGGACCAGCTCGCCAGCGGCGCGCCGCTCGAGGAGGTCGCCCAGGCCCAGTCGCTGCCGATCGCCAAGATCGCCGCGGTGGACAGCAGCGGCAAGGCGCCGGACGGCAAGGACGCCGCTCCCGGCCGCCCGAACTTCGCCGCCATGGTGCAGACCGCCTTCCAGCTCGCCTCCGGCGCCACCTCGAACCTGACCGAGGCGCCCAACAACGTCTTCTACGCCGTGCGCGTCGACGGCGTGACGCCGGCCGCGCCCAAGCCGCTGGCCGAGGTGCGCGATCAGGCCGTCGCCGGTTGGCAGGACGACAAGCGCGCCAAGCTGGCCGCCGAAAAGGCCCAGGACATCGCCGCCAAGCTGAAGCAGGGCTCGGAGGCCGCAGCGCAGGACGTCGCCAGCCAGTCCGGCGCCAGCTTCGCCATGACCACGCCCTTCACCCGCGACGCCCGTTCGGTCGAGGGGCTGCCGGGCGAGCTGGTGCGCAAGCTGTTCGAGGTCGCTCCCGGCGAGACGGTGACCGGCGCCACCGCCGACAGCCAGGTCGTCGCCCGCCTGAAGGAGATCATCCCGGCGGACCCGGCGGCCAGCGACGCCACGCTGGCGACCGTGGAGAGCACCGTCGCCCAGGGGCTGGAAAGCGACATCATGGCCCAGTTCGGCAACGCGCTGCGCAACAGCTACCCGGTCGAGGTTCACCGCAACCGCATCGACCAGTTCTTCGCCAGCGGCAACTAACCCCACTCAATCGCCCCACTCAGCCGAGGCCCGTCCCGTGAAGGTTCAGCCGGAATTCGCCGCCTTCCACACCGCTTATGAGGCCGGCAAGCCGCAGGTGGTGTGGACCACGCTGGTCAGCGATCTGGAGACCCCGGTCTCCGCCTACATGAAGCTGGCCGACGGGCGGCCCTTCGGCTTCCTCTTCGAGTCGGCGGAGCGCGGGGCGGGGTCGCGGCGCGACCGCTATTCGGTGATCGGCTTCAAGCCCGATCTGGTGTGGCGCTGCCGCCGCGACCGGGCGGAGGTGAACCGCAACGCCTTGCACGACCGCGACGCCTATGAGCCCATCGACGCCGCCCCGCTGGAGTCGCTGCGCGCCCTCATCAACGAGAGCCGCATCGACCTGCCGGACGCGCTGCCGCCGATGGCCGCCGGCCTGTTCGGCTACCTGACCTACGACATGGTCCGGCTGATGGAGCGGCTGCCGGACGACAACCCGGACGAGCTGGGCATCCCCGACGCCATCCTGTCGCGGCCGAGCATCGTCGCCATCTTCGACAGCCACACCGATTCGGTGACCCTGGTCACCCCGGTCTGGCCGAAGCCGGGGGTCGACGGCGCCGCCGCCTACGGCGACGCCCGCGAGCGTCTGATGGACGCCGTGGCCGATCTGGAGCGCCCCCTGCCCTACCGGCGGGAGCCGCGGACCAAGGACGGGCTGCCGCTCGCCTGGACGTCCAACACGACGCGCGAGGAGTATCACGCGATCGTCGAGCGGGCGAAGGAGTACATCCGGGCCGGCGACATCTTCCAGGTCGTGCCGTCCCAGCGCATCCGCTTCCCCTTCAAGCCGTCGCCGCTGGCGCTGTACCGCACGCTGCGCCGCCTGAACCCGTCGCCCTTCCTGTTCCACTGCGACTTCGGTGAGCTGTCGGTCGTCGGCTCCAGCCCGGAGATCCTGGTGCGCGTGCGCGACGGCAAGGTGACCGTCCGCCCCATCGCCGGCACCCGCAAGCGCGGCGCCACGGCGGCGGAGGATCAGGCGCTGGCCGAGGATCTGCTGAGCGATCCGAAGGAGCTGGCCGAGCATCTGATGCTGCTTGATCTCGGCCGCAACGACGTGGGCCGCGTGGCGCGTACCGGCACCGTCAAGGTGACGCAGAAGATGATCGTGGAGCTGTACAGCCACGTCATGCACATCGTCTCCAACGTCGAGGGCGACCTCGACCCGAAGCACGATGCGCTGGACGCCCTGGTCGCCGGTTTCCCGGCCGGCACCGTCTCCGGTGCGCCGAAGGTCCGCGCCATGCAGATCATCGACGAGCTGGAGAAGGCCCGCCGCGGCGTCTACGCCGGCTGCGTCGGCTATTTCGGCGCGTCGGGCGCCATGGACACCTGCATCGCGCTGCGCACCGCCGTGCTGAAGGACGGCATGATGTATGTGCAGGCCGGCGGCGGCGTGGTCGCCGACAGCGATCCCGAGGCCGAGTATCAGGAGACCGTCAACAAGTCGATGGCCCTGATCCGCGCCGCGGAGGAAACCGTTCGCGAGACCTCCGCCCGGTAAGGACCGCATGCCCCTCGATGCGCTGCTGCTGCCGCTGATCGTCAAGATCGCGGCGGCGGCCCTGGTCGTCGTCGCCGCCTCGCTGGCGGCGGAGAAGGCCGGCCCCTTCTATGGCGGCATGATCACCGCCCTGCCCGTCTCGACCGGCCCGGCCTTCGTGATGCTCGCGATGGAGCATGGCGACGGCTTCGTCGCCGACGCCGCCCTGTCGGGAATGGTCGGCAACGCGACGATCGTCCTCTATCTGGCGCTTCTCGTGCGGATCGCGCCACGCTGGAGCATGCCGGCGACGGTTATCACCAGCTCGGCCTTCTGGATTGTCGTGGCGGCCACCCTGCGCTCCGCCGTCGACTGGACGCTGCCGCTGGCGCTGCTGCTGACGCTGGCCTGCTACGGGATCGCCGCCTGGGCGGTGTCGGCGCCGATTCCGCAGGACGGCGTGGTCCGGGGGGCGCGGTCGCGCTGGTACGACATCCCGGCGCGCGCCGGTCTCGTCGGCCTGCTGGTCGCCACCGTGACCACGCTCAGCCACAGCATCGGACCGGCGGCCACCGGCATCGCCGCCGTGTTCCCAATCGCCCTGACCAGCCTGACGGTGATCCTGCACGGCCGCCTGGGCGGCGGCGTGGTCGCCGCGGCGATGCGCAGCGCGCTGCTGACCAACCCCGGCCTCGCCCTGGCGCTGACCACCGCCCATCTGCTGGCCGAGCCCGCCGGACGGTTCGTCGCGCTCGGCGTCGCTCTGGCGGTGTCGCTGTCCTGGGCCGGCGGCCTGCTGGTGTGGCGGCTGCGCCGACCGGCCTGAGTACTCTAACCGGCCGAACCGCCGAAGTCGAAGCCGGCGCCTTCCACGGCCCTCCTCACCGTCTCCGGGGCGACTCCGCCCTCCACCGCCACGGTGCCGGCGTCGAGGTCCACCGTCACGGCGGCGCCCGGCGCCAGCTTGCCGATGGCGTTGGTGACGGAGCGGGCGCAGCCGCCGCAGGTCATGCCGCCGACCTTGTAGGTGTCAGCCATGGAACTCTCCTCAAGCGGGATCGGCGGTCACCCGCCGGTGTGATGGGCGCGCACGACGGCGCTGACCGGAACCAGGACGAAGCCGCGTTTCTGCACCTCCGGCATCCAGGAGGCCAGTGCCTCGATTGTCGCATCGTGCGGGTGGCCGATGGCGATGGCGTAGCCCTGCTTGCGCGCCACATGCTCCGTCTTGGCGAGCTGTCCGCGCACCGCCGACACGGTCATCTCGTTGTCGAGGAAGATGTCGCGGCCGGCGAAGGGCATCTGAAACTCCCGCGCGAGGGTCAGGCCGGCGCTCTTCGCGGTGGTCCGGCTGTCCAGCCACAACAGGCCGCGCCGCGCGATCTCCCCCAGCACGGGCGCCATGGCCGCGGAATCGGCGGTGAAGCGGCTGCCCATGTGGTTGTTCACCCCGACATAGCCGTCGAAGCTGTCCAGCGCCGCCTTGGTCCGGCGCAGGATCTCCCCCTTGTCGAGCGACACGCGCAGCGCCTGTGGCCCCGGATCGGCCGAGCCGCTGGGCTCCATGGGCAGGTGCAGCATCAGCTCGTGCCCGGCGGCACGGGCGGCGCGGGCCTGGGCCGGCAGCTCGTGGGCGTAGGGCAGCCACGCCAGGGTCAGCGGCCCCGGCAGCGACACAGCGCGGTTCGAGCGCTTGCGGTCCACCCCCATGTCGTCAATGACGATGGCGATGGCCGGCTTTCCCGGTGGGGCGCGGAAGGGCAGCGCGTTCTTCTTCCACAGCGGCGATCCCGGCGCCACCTTCGGCGGGTCCAGCGGGGCGACGGGAGGCGGCAGCATTGCCACCACCGGCTTCGGCGTCATGGCCGGCGGCGGGGGCGGTGCGGGAACCGGAACGGGGGCCGGGGCCTCGGTCACCTGGGGAGGCGGTGCCGGAACGGGCGCCGGAGCGGGCTCGGCCTCGCGAACCGGCGGAGGCGGAGGCGACGCTTCGGCGACCTTGGGCGGAGGCGCCTTGATCGGCGCGGCCGGGGCGATGACCGGCGCCTCCCGCTCCACGACGGTCTCCGTCTCCGGCGCGTCGCGCCCGATGATGAAGCGCGCGCCGAGCGCCACCGCGAAGACCGCGATCACACCGGCCAGCGCCAGGAGGACCGGCGAGACGGCACGTCCGGACGTGGCGGCGGGCGTTTTCGGCGATGGCTTCCGTGCCGCGGCTTTCTGGGGCTTGCGCGGCGTTTTCTTGGCCATGGGAAGGAATCTCGAACCCTGGTTTCCGGTTTGCGCGCAAGGTGGCACCCCCGCTGCGTCCCTGCAACAGCGGAGCGGGGTGGAGGTGTCCGCCGGCTGGGACTATGCTGTGACCCGCCATGCTCCGCACCCTCACCCTTCTGGCGATCCTCGCCGCCACAGGCCCCGCCCTCGCCGACGAGGTCCGCTGCCCGCCCAGCCTGACCGTGCAGGCCCAGCCGGAGGCGCCCGGCGGCTGGTCGCCCTACCCGGCGAAGGACCAGCACGCCTTCGCCGGCATTGCTCTGGTCGAGGGCGACCGGACGGCGCAGATGACGTCTCCCTCCCTGGCCGCCGCCCCGGCGGCGCTGGAACCGGACCGCGGCCTGCGGCGGGGCCGCTCGGAAGTCCGGCAATGGGACTTCCCCGCCGCACGGCGCGACAACGTCTTCCTGATCTGCCGCTACGCCGGGACGCAGGCCACGCTGGCCATCGACCTGCCTCGCACCGTGCGGCGCTGCCAGATCACCGAGGAGACCGACGCGCGCGGCATGGTGCTGGACAAGCCGGCGACGGCGCCGCAGTTCCTCTGCCGCTGATTCTCCGCCAAGTCGAGGTTCGGACGGGCTGGAAATCCATGGCCTCAGCCGCTAGGGTACCCGCCTTGGAACAAGGCCGGAACGGTGTTCCGGGACGATTGGGCCGGGAACAATGGACCCGTGACCAACGGACCGGAAACGACAGGCCGGAAGGATGCCGGGGCGCCCCATGCTGCTGCTCATCGATAACTACGACAGCTTCACCTACAACCTCGTCCATTACCTGGGCGAACTGGGCGCCGAACTGGACGTCCGCCGCAACGACAGCCTGACGGTGGAGGAGGCCATGGCGCTCCGCCCCGAAGGGATCGTGCTGTCGCCCGGCCCCTGCGACCCGGACAAGGCGGGCATCTGCCTGCCGCTGATCGACGCCGCCGCCAAGGCCGGCGTTCCGCTGATGGGCGTGTGCCTGGGCCATCAGGCCATCGGGCAGGCCTTCGGCGGCACGGTGCTGCGCGCGCCGGTGCCGATGCACGGCAAGGTCGACCGCATGTTCCACCAGGGGCGCGGCGTCCTGAAGGACCTGCCCTCGCCCTTCCGGGCCACCCGCTACCATTCGCTGATCGTCGAACGCGCCACCCTGCCCGCCTGCCTGGAGGTGACCGGCGAGACGGAGGACGGCCTGATCATGGCGCTGTCCCACCGCGAGCTGCCGATCCACGGTGTGCAGTTCCACCCGGAAAGCATCGAGAGCGAGCACGGGCACAAGATCCTGGAAAACTTCCTGAACACGACCCGCCGGCTGGAGACCGCCGCATGAGCACGCCGTCCGCGCCGCACGGCGACCTGACCGACATGAAGGCGATCCTCGCCAAGGTCGCCGCCGGCAACGCCCTGAACGAGGCGGAGGCCTCGCTCGCCTTCGACATCATCATGTCGGGCAACGCCACCCCGTCGCAGATGGGCGGCTTCCTGATGGCGTTGCGCGTGCGCGGCGAGACGGTGGACGAGATCACCGGCGCCGCCCGCGTAATGCGCGCCAAGGCGATCCCGGTGGAGGCACCGGACGGCACCATCGACACCTGCGGTACCGGCGGCGACGGCTCGGGCACCTACAACATCTCCACCGCCGCCGCGGTCGTCATCGCGGCCTGCGGCGTGCCGGTGGCCAAGCACGGCAACCGCGCCATGTCGTCCAAGTCGGGCGCCGCCGACGTGCTGGGCGCGCTGGGCGTCAACCTGGACTGCGACATGGGTCTGGTGCGCAAGGCTCTGTGGGACGCGCGCATCGGCTTCCTGATGGCGCCGCGCCACCACCTCGCCATGCGCAACGTCGGCCCGACCCGCGTCGAGCTGGGCACCCGCACCATCTTCAACCTGCTCGGCCCGCTGTCCAACCCGGCCAGCGCCAAGCGCCAGCTTCTCGGCGTCTACGCCCGGCAGTGGGTGGAGCCGCTGGCCCATGTTCTGAAGCGTCTGGGGTCGGAGGCCGCCTGGGTGGTCCATGGCTCCGACGGGCTGGACGAGATCACCACCACCGGCCCGACCACCGTCGCCCAGTTGAAGGACGGCGAGGTCACGGTGTTCGAGATCGAACCGGAGCAGGCCGGCATCTTCCGCGCCCGGCCGGAGCTGCTGAAGGGCGGCGACGCCCATGTGAACGCCGAGGCCATCCGCGCGCTGTTCGACGGGGCGCAGGGCGCCTATCGCGACATCGTGCTGCTGAACGCCGCCGCCGCGCTCCATGTGGCGGGCAAGGCCGGCGACCTGAAGGAGGGTGTCGAGCGGGCCCGCCACGCCATCGACAGCGGTGCCGCCCGCGCCGTGCTCCAGCACCTCGTCTCCATCACCAATTCGTCCATCACCAACGAACCGGTTGCCGCGCCATGAGCGACGTCCTGACCCGCATCTGCGACGACAAGCGCGCGCTGGTCCAAGCCCGCAAGTCCGCCCGCCCGCTGTCCGCGGTGGAGGATGCCGCCCGCGCCGCCGACCCGGCGCGCGGCTTCATCCGTGCGCTGCGCCGCACGGTCGACGGCGGCCGCTACGGCCTGATCGCCGAGATCAAGAAGGCCAGCCCGTCCAAGGGCCTGATCCGCCCGGATTTCGACCCGCCGTCGCTGGCCCGCGCCTACCGCGAGGGCGGCGCCACCTGCCTGTCGGTGCTGACCGACGAGCCTTACTTCCAAGGCTGCGACGACTATCTGCTGGCCGCCCGCGCCGCGGTGGACCTGCCGGTGCTGCGCAAGGACTTCATGGTCGATCCCTACCAGATCGCCGAATCCCGCGCGCTCGGCGCCGACTGCATCCTCATCATCATGGCGGCGCTGAGCGACGCGCAGGCCGCGGAGATCGAGGACGCCGCCATCGCCTGGGGCCTGGACGTGCTGGTCGAGGTGCACAACCGCGAGGAGCTGGACCGCGCGCTGGCGCTGAAGACCCCGCTGCTCGGCGTGAACAACCGGAACCTGAAGACTTTGGCGGTGGACATCGCCACGACCGAGGAACTGGCGGCCCATGTGCCCGCCGACCGGATGCTGGTCGCCGAAAGCGGACTCTACAGCCCGGCGGACCTGTCGCGCATGGCGGCGGTCGGGGCGCGTTGTTTCCTGGTCGGTGAATTGCTGATGCGGCAGGAGGATGTGAGCGCGGCCACCCGCGCCCTGCTCGCCTGACACCAAATAAAAAGCAATGGGGAGGAGCGACGCCGTGCCGAACGTGACCATTGCCCGAGAAAGCCCGCTCCAGGACGAGGTGGTTCAGCTCATCGAAGAGTTGGACCGCTATCTGGGCGACCTCTACCCGGCCGAGAGCAACCATCTGCTCGACCTGCAATCGCTGGCGAAGCCGGACATCCGTTTCCTGGTCGCCCGGCGGTCGGGAACCGTGGTCGGCTGCGGCGCCATGCGCATCGACGCCGACGGCGGCTATGGCGAGGTCAAGCGGATGTTCGTCCAGCCGACCGCGCGCGGCGGCCAGATCGGTCGCCGCCTTCTGGAGCGCATCGAGGACGAGGCGCGCGCCGCCGGTCTGTCGGCGTTGTTGTTGGAAACCGGCGTCTATCAGGACGAAGCCATCGCCCTCTACCGCAAGCAGGGCTTCGCCGACCGCGGCCCGTTCGGCCCCTACGGTCCGGACCCGCTGAGCCTGTTCATGGAGAAACCCCTATGACCGACCAGCCCGCAAGCGGCTTCACCCATTTCGACGCCGAAGGCCTCGCGGTCATGGTGGACGTGTCCGGCAAGGCCGACACGGAGCGCTCGGCGACCGCCCGCGGCTCCGTGCTGATGCAGCCGGAAACGTTGGCGCTCATCCTCCAGGGCGGCGTCAAGAAGGGCGATGTCCTGTCGGTGGCCCGGCTGGCCGGCATCATGGGGGCCAAGCGCACGCCGGACCTGATCCCGCTGTGCCACCCGCTGATGCTGACCTCGGTCAAGGTCGACCTGACCTGCGATCCCGAGCGCAACGCCGTGGACATCACCGCCACCTGCAAGCTGAGGGGCCAGACCGGTGTGGAGATGGAGGCGCTGACCGCCGTGTCGGTCGCCGCGCTCACCGTCTACGACATGTGCAAGGCGGTGGATCGCGGGATGACCATCACCGAGGTGAAGCTGCTGCACAAGGCCGGCGGCAAGAGCGGCGTGTGGGGGAGCGCGGTCTGATGTTGCAGGTTGGTGAAGCCCGCGCCCGCATCCTCGCCGCCTTCACCGCCCTGCCGGCGGAGACGGTGCCGCTGCCCGACGCGCTGGGGCGCGTCCTGGCCGAGCCCGCCGTCGCCCGCCTGACCCAGCCGCCCTTCGCCGCCGCCGCCATGGACGGCTGGGCCGTCCGCGCCGCCGACATCGTCCCGGCGTCGGCTGGTGCGCCGGTCACCCTGCGCCGCATCGGCGAGTCCGCGGCCGGCCACGCCTTCGCCGGAACGGTCGGTGCGGGCGAGGCCGTGCGCATCTTCACCGGCGCCCCCCTGCCCGCCGGCGCCGACGCCGTGGTGATGCAGGAGGATTGCGAGGACACCGGGGACCGGGTGCGCGTCGGGCGCGCCGTCCCCGCGGGGCGCTTCATCCGCCCCGCCGGCCTGGACTTCACCGCGGGAGAGGATCTGCTTCCCAAGGGACGCTTGCTGACCGCCCGCGACGTCGCCCTGGCCGCCGCGGCCAACCTGCCCTGGCTGCGCGTCCACCGCCGCCCGCGGGTCGCCGTGCTCGCCACCGGTGACGAGATCGCCCTGCCCGGCGACCCGCTGGGGCCGAGCCAGATCGTCAGCTCCAACGCGCTCGGCCTGTGCGCCTTGGTCACCAGCCAGGGCGGCGTCGCCCACAATCTCGGCGTGGCCAAGGACGACCCGGAGCATCTCGCCGCCATGGCCGCCGGGGCGGCCGGCTGCGACCTGCTGGTGACCACGGGCGGCGCGTCGCAAGGCGAGCACGACCATGTGCGCGACGTGCTGGGCGGGCTGTCGCTGGATTTCTACCGCGTCGCCATGAAGCCCGGCAAACCGTTGATCTTCGGGACGGCAAACGGCGTGCCTCTGCTCGGCCTGCCCGGCAACCCGGTGTCCACCGGGGTGGCCGCCCTGCTGTTCCTGGTGCCCGTCCTTCGCCGTCTCCAGGGGCTGCCCGCCGAGAACGCCACCCTCGCGGTCCGGCTCGGCGCGCCGCTGAAGGCCAACGACGACCGCACGGACTTCCTGCGCGCCACCCTGTCCCCCGGTCCGGACGGCGAACCGGTCGCCACCCCCTTCCCGCGCCAGGACAGCGCGATGATGTCCCGGCTGGCCCGGGCCGACGCCCTGATCGTCCGCGAGCCGCAGGCAACCGCCGCCGCCGAGGGCGACCGCGTCACGGTGATCCCGTTGAGCGGCGGTGTCCTGTCGCTTTAATCCCTTCCGCACCCGCCAACCCGGTGACGATCCTTTCGGGAGTCCTGTCCGTCGATTTGCGGTTGATTTCGTCCGTAGGGCTTGACGGGGGTTAAGAACCAAACTAGAACAAGATGGAACGTTTTGCTTTTGTTCCATATCTAGTGCGGAACCGGCCGGGAGGCACAAATGCTCACGCGCAAGCAGCATGAATTGCTGCTTTTCATCAACGAGCGGCTCGGGCAGGGCGGTGTGTCCCCTTCCTTCGACGAAATGAAGG
Source organism: Azospirillum sp. UENF 211521 (assembly GCF_058780535.1). NCBI lineage: Bacteria > Pseudomonadati > Pseudomonadota > Alphaproteobacteria > Rhodospirillales > Azospirillaceae > Azospirillum > Azospirillum sp. UENF 211521. Next base: position 1,384,449 of record NZ_JBSNCF010000001.1, on the reverse strand, counting down.
ACGCTCTCAACCTGAAGTCCAAGTCGGGCATCCACCGCCTGATCACCGGATTGGAGGAGCGCGGCTTCATCCGCCGCCTGCCCCACCGCGCCCGCGCGCTGGAGGTGCTGCGTCTGCCGGAGGGGCTGGAGACCGCCCGCCCGCGGCCGCCGCGCGCCAAGTTCCAGCCCAACGTCATCAAGGGCGACTTCAGCTTCGCGGGGCGGGAGGCGAACCCGGCGTCGGAATTGGTGCAGCTTCCGCTCTACGGCCGCATCGCCGCCGGCACGCCGATCGAGGCGCTGCGCGACGCGTCCGCCTTCGTGGACATTCCCGCCGCCATGCTCGGCATGGGCGACCACTACGCGCTGGAGGTCGCCGGCGATTCGATGGTGGAGGCCGGCATCCTCGACCATGACACGGTGGTCATCCAGCGTTGCGACAGCGCGGATAACGGCTCGATCGTCGTCGCCCTGGTCGATGACGCCGAGGTCACGCTGAAGCGCCTGCGCCGCAAGGGCAACACCGTGGCGCTCGAACCCGCCAACGCCGCCTACGAAACCCGCATCTTCGGCGCCGACCGCGTCCGGGTGCAGGGCCGCCTCGTCGGCTTGGTGCGGAAGTACTGACGGCAGGATGCTCCGGGGCGACGGTTCAGCGCGCCCCGGTCTTTCTATCGGGCAGCTTTCCCCCCATTGTCCAAGGACGGTCGCCGCGCTGGTCGCGCACGCTCTCGACCCGGATTCCCTTGTTCGACAGGTAAAGGGCTTGCGCGCCCTCCCGACGCAGGCGCCAACGGTCGATGACCAGCGGCGCCCGGCACCCGCGCGACGGGCTCGCGGTCACCACCGCATCGGCCACCGCGCAATCCTCGGGCAAGGCGTCCGGCTGGCGCAGCAGCGCCACGGTCTTTCCCTGCGCGCGGTACAGGCATCCCAGAGCGTCGCAGCGCAGCCGCCCGTCCAGGCTGACCCCGGCAAGCGGCCAGACATCCTGACCGGCCGTCTCCTCCGGCTTCTCCATGCCGTCGCGCCGCCTCCACGTGTTGGCGACCCGGCCGTCGCTGGCGGTGGACAGGCTGAGAATCCCCTCAGCACCGCGCACGGCCATCAGTTTTCCGTCCTCCGACACCAGGATGTCGGGTCGCAGCGCGACGGCCGGAGCAACCAGCCCGCCCACCACCGCGACCACCCCCAACCAGCGCCAGCGCCTTGTCCAGATGGCCAGCCACAGCCCGCCCGATGTGATGGCGGCGATGGCCGCGTCCGGCATGGCTGGAAGGAACGCCGTCGCTCCGGGCAGCGCGGCGGTCCGCTCCGCCGTCTCGATGACCAGCCGGACGCCCCAGCTCATCGCCGTCACCGCCGGCCCCTCCAGCCCGAAGGGCAGCAGCAGGTAGGACAGCAGGCTGAAGGGCATGATCCACACCGTCGTGATGGGGATCGCCACCATGTTGGACAGCACGCCGTAAAAGGCGACCTGTTGGAAATGGTAGAGCCCGTAGGGCGTCGTCGCGACCGTCGCCACCACGCTGGAAAAGACGATTCCGCCCAGCGCCATCACCCCCTTGCCGAGCCAGCCCATCTCGCGCCGCCGGCTCACCGCCCAGGGCGTGAAACGTTCGAAGGCGGCGATCAGGGCGACGACCGCCGCGAAGGACATCTGGAAGCTCGGCCCCAGCATCCCCTCCGGGTCGTAGAGGACGGTGACGATGCCGGCAAAGGCGACCAGACGCATGCTGATCGGCGACCGGTCGGCGATCACCGCTCCCATGACGAGGCCGGTCATCAGCACCGACCGCAGCGTCGGCAGTGGCGCCCCCACCAGCAGCGTGTAGAGGATCGCCGACAGGATGCCGGCCAGCGCCGCGATCTTCTTGATCGGCCAGCGCAGCGCGATCCAGGGAACCAGCGCCAACAACGCCCGCACCACCCAGAAGACGATGCCCGCGGCGATGCCCACGTGGAGGCCGGAGATGGACAGAAGGTGGGCCAGACCGCTGTCGCGGAAGGCGTCCATCATCGGTTCGGGAATCGCCGCCGCGTCGCCGTTCAGCAAGGCGGCGGTGACGCTGGCCTCCGCGGAGTTGGCCACGATGGCGCGCACCCGCTCGGCGATGGCGGCGCGCGCGCGCTCGAAGGCCACGGTCACCCGGCGCCAGCCACTGGGCGGCGGCGCCTCCTGAGCGACGGGGGCGCCCATGACGAAGCCGACCGCGCCGAAGCCCTCGAAATAGGCGCGCCGCTGCAGGTCGAAGGCCCCCGGCTCCGCCGGAGCGGCCGGCGGGTGGAGCATGGCGCGCAGCCGGACCACCGTCCCGGCCTCCGGCGGTGCCACCTTGGCCGGCAGATGCAGGCGGACCCGCTCCGGCGTCGCCTCCGGGGCCAGCCGCTCCACCGTCGGCTCCCCGATCATCAGCCGCGTGCCGGTGGGCTGCCGCTCGACCGCCAGCACCCGCCCGGTGACCTGCACCGGCCCAAGCTCGCGCGTCAGCATCGGCGCCATCGCCGCCACGCTGTGGAGTTGCGCCGCGGCGAAGCCCAGAGCGACGCTCAACAGCGCCAGCAGCAGAACCACCGGCGCCAGACGCCGCCGCGCCAGCCAGAGCAGAGGCAGACAACCGACCGCCGCGCCCGGCCCCAGCCAGAGCGGCGGCTCGGCGGGCAGGCCGAAATACAGCGCCACGCCCGCCCCGGTCCCCACCGGCAGCCACAGCGCCCAGCGCTCCCGCTCCGCGGCGAGACACTCCACCGCCGCCGTGGAAAGGCGCGCGCCGACGCCGCGACGGACAGGGGCGGCATCGCCCTCCTCCGCCGCCAAACCTCCGGCTACGCCCTCTTCAACCCCGTGGGCCATACTGTCGCCTATGCGCGCAAGGCAAATGCCTCCGGCGCCGTTAATGTGTTACACCACCGCACCACCGCAGTCGCACCGCAGCAGCCACAGCGCGGCGGCCGCAGCACTGTAGCAGCGCCGAACCTGGAATTGAGCCACCCATGACCGTCGTCACCCGTTTCGCCCCGTCGCCCACCGGCTTTCTCCACATCGGCGGTGCCCGCACCGCGCTGTTCAACTGGCTGTACGCCCGCCGCAACGGCGGCACGTACCTGCTGCGCATCGAGGACACCGACCGCCAGCGCTCGACGGACGCCGCGGTGGACGCCATCCTCGACGGTCTGTCCTGGCTCGGCCTCGACTGGGACGGCGACGCGGTCAGCCAGTTCGCCCGCAAGGACCGCCACGCCGAGGTGGCGCAGCAGATGCTGGCCGCCGGCCGCGCCTATTACTGCTACGCGAGCCCCGAGGAGCTGGAGGAGATGCGCGCCGCCCAGAAGGCCGCTGGCCAGCCGGTGCGCTACGACGGGCGCTGGCGCGACCGCGACCCGTCGGAGGCGCCGGCGGGCGTGAAGCCGGTGATCCGCCTGAAAGCGCCGCAGGAGGGCGAAACGGTCCTGAAGGACCGCGTCCAGGGCGAGGTGACGGTGCAGAACGCCCAGCTCGACGACCTGATCCTGCTGCGCGCCGACGGCACCCCGACCTATCTGCTGGCGGTGGTGGTGGACGACCACGACATGGGCGTGACCCACGTCATCCGCGGCGACGACCATCTGACCAACACCTTCCGCCAGATCCAGATCTTCAACGCCATGGGCTGGGACCTGCCGGAGTTCGGCCACATCCCGCTGATCCACGGTCCGGACGGCGCGAAGCTGTCGAAGCGCCACGGCGCGCTCGGCGTCGACGCCTACCGCGACATGGGTTACCTGCCGGAGGCGATCCGCAACTACCTGCTGCGGCTCGGCTGGGGACACGGCGACGACGAGATCATCTCGACCGAACAGGCCGTGGAGTGGTTCAACCTGGAGGGCATCGGGCGCTCCCCCTCGCGCTTCGATTTCGCCAAGCTGGAGAACCTGAACGCCCATTACATGCGGCAGGCCGACGACGCCCGCCTCGTGGGTCTGGCCGCCCCGCGGCTGGAGGCCGAGCTTGGCCGCGCGCTGACCGAGTTGGAACGCGACCTGCTGACCCGCGCCATGAACGGGCTGAAGCAGCGCGCCCGCACCGTGGTCGATCTCGCCCAGAGCGCCCGCTTCTACCTCGCCGCGCGTCCGCTGGCGATGGACGAGAAGGCCGCGGCGCTGTTGGACGAGAAGGGCCGCGGCGTCCTGACCGACCTCGCCACGCGCTTCGAGGCCGAAGCCGACTTCACCGCCGCCGCCCTCGAAGGGCTGGTGCGCGCCTTCGCCGAGGAGCGGGGCGAGAAGCTGGGCAAGATCGCCCAGCCGCTGCGCGCCGCGCTCACCGGTTCCACCGTGTCGCCGCCCATCTTCGAGGTGGCCGAGATCCTCGGCCGCGCGGAAACGCTGGCCCGGATGAAGGATGCCGCAACTGCAGCACGGGGATAACTTCCGTGCGTTGATATCCGCCCGGCATAGAACTATGCTGCGCGCATTCGAAAAGGGCGTTAAGCCCCAACCCTAAAGATAAGGACGTGCCGAGATGACCCAAACCGCGGACAAGGCCGATACCTTCACCCTGATCGACAACCGGACTGGCAAGCAGGTCAGCCTGCCCGTGATGAAGGGAAGCACGGGTCCGGACGTGATCGACATCCGCAAGCTCTACGCCGAGACCGGTTGTTTCACCTACGATCCGGGTTTCACTTCGACGGGCAGCTGCGAGTCCAAGATCACCTACATCGACGGTGATGAGGGTATCCTGCTGCACCGCGGTTACGCCATCGACGACCTCGCCGAGCACGCGACCTTCCCGGAGGTCTGCTTCCTCCTCCTCAACAACCACCTGCCGAACGCCGCCGAGAAGGAAGAGTTCGAGGGCATCCTGCGCGGCCACTCGATGGTGCACGAGCAGCTGACCCGCTTCTACAGCGGCTTCCGCCGCGACGCCCACCCGATGGCGGTTCTCTGCGGCGTGGTCGGCGCGCTGTCGGCCTTCTACCACGACTCGACGGACATCGAGGACCCGGTGCAGCGCAAGATCGCCGCGCACCGCCTGATCGCCAAGATCCCGGCGATCGCCGCGATGGCCTACAAGTACTCGGTCGGCCAGCCGTTCATGTACCCGCGCAACGACCTGTCCTACGCCGAGAACTTCCTCTACATGACCTTCGGCACGCCGTGCGAGCCGTACAAGGTCAACCCGGTCCTGTCCAAGGCCATGGACAAGATCTTCATCCTGCACGCCGACCACGAGCAGAACGCCTCGACCTCGACCGTCCGTCTGGCCGGTTCGTCGGGCGCCAACCCGTTCGCCTGCATCGCCGCCGGCATCGCCTCGCTGTGGGGTCCGGCCCATGGCGGCGCCAACGAGGCCGTGCTGAAGATGCTTGAGGAGATCGGCTCGGTCGATCGCATCCCGGAGATCGTCCGCCGCGCCAAGGACAAGAACGACAACTTCCGCCTGATGGGCTTCGGCCACCGGGTCTACAAGAACTACGACCCGCGCGCCCAGGTCATGCGCAAGACCTGCCATGAGGTTCTGGCCGAACTGGGCATCAAGGACGAGCCGCTCCTCGACATCGCGATGGAGCTGGAGAAGATCGCCCTCGAGGACCCGTACTTCGTCGAGAAGAAGCTGTACCCGAACGTCGACTTCTACTCGGGCATCATCCTGAAGGCGATGGGCTTCCCGACCAGCATGTTCACCGTGCTGTTCGCCGTGGCGCGCACCGTCGGCTGGATCTCCCAGTGGAAGGAGATGATCGAGGACCCGGTCCAGAAGATCGGCCGTCCGCGTCAGCTCTACACCGGTGCGACCAAGCGGGACTTCATCCCGCTGGCCGAGCGTGGCTAACCGGCCGACAGCACACATCGGGACGGGCGGCTCCGACGGAGCCGCCCGCAGCCCGGCTGCGTTCATCGTTCCGGCGCGGCGGGTCCGTCAGGGCCAGCCCGCCGCGAACGACAACAAGCCGCCGCTCTCGCGGCGGCTTCGCCGCATCGTCTTCTATGCGGTGATTGTGGCGATGATCGCCGCGGTGGTGCTGATCTGACCGTCTAGCCCTGGGTGATCGGGATGTGCGGCCCTTCCGCCGCCACACGCTCCATCCATGTGCGCACCGCCGGATAGCCGGACAGGTCGAACCCACCCTCCTCCGCCACATGCGTGTAGGCATAGAGCGCGATGTCGGCGATGCTGAAGCGATCGCCCACGAAAAAGCGGCGCTCCGCCAGATGCCCCTCCATGACGCCCAGCGCGTCGTAGCCGAGCCGGCGCTTGGTCACCAGCCCCAGCTTGCGCTCCTCCGTCATCTCCACATGGTGCGTGATCCAGAAGCGCACCGTCGCGACGTTCGGTTCGTGGCTGTACTGCTCGAAGAACATCCATTGCAGGACCCGCGCGCGTCCCTCTCGGTCGTCGGGCAGGTAAGGTGTGCCCTCCGCCAGATACCAGAGGATGGCGTTGGATTCCGGCAGATGGCTGCCGTCTTCCAATTGCAGCGTCGGAATGCGGCCGTTCGGATTGCGGGCCAGGAATTCCGGTGTGCGGGTCTCCGCCCGGTCGATGTCCAGCTCGATCCGTTCATAGGCGATGCCCAGCTTGTGCAGCAGAATCCGGCACTTGTAGCCGTTTCCGGAAGACAGGTTGTCGTAAAGGCGCAGCATGGGGGCGTGTCTCCGCTCCAAATCCATCCGATGGCGGATATAAACACGAAACGGAATCAGGCGCCAGCGCGGCCCTGCGGAAGCGGTACGCCGAGCCGCTCCAGCCGCATCCGATCCGTTGCGGCTTCTGCCAGCAGCCAGTGCCGGAAGGCGCGGAGCACGCCGCGCCCGCGCCCTTCAGCCGGGGCGGTCAGCACATAGCGGTCGCCGCAGGACACCGCCGGCCCAAAGGGGACGACGAGCCGTCCGGCCTCCAGGGCCTCCAGCACCAGCGATGGGCGCCCCAGCGCGATCCCCTGCCCGGCCATCGCCGCCTGGATCACCATCACCGATTCCGAAAAGCTCAGGCTGCCTGCTCCATCCAGACTGAGCCCACTGCCAGCGCCCCACAGGCTCCAGTCCGGCGACGCCTGGTAATGCAGCAGCGTCCGGCGGGCCAGGTCGGCCGGACCGGACAGCCGTTCGGCCAGCGACGGCGCACAGACCGGGACCAGCGACTCCTCCGACAGAAGCGCCCCTTCCGGGCCCGGATCGCCGCCGCGCACGTAGCGGATGACGGCCCAGCCGGCCTCGGCTTCCGACACACGGTCGGTGTTGCCACCCTCGATGTCCAGCCGCAGGTCCGTCCGGTGGTCCAGGAAGCGCCCCAGCCGCGGCACCAGCCACAAGGCGGCCCAGGTGCGCGGAGCGGCAACGCGCAGCCGCTCCGGCCCTTGCCCGGCGATGCGGTCCCAGCTCTCCTGAACCCGGCCCAAACCGGCGGTGCAGGCCTGCGCGAGGTCGCGCCCGGCGTCGGTCAGAAGAAGCCCCTGCGGGGTGCGCTCGAACAGACGGACCTTCAGCCGCTTCTCCAGATCGCCCACCTGACGGCTGACCGCGCCGTGGGTCAAGCCAAGCTCGTCGGCGGCGCGGGTCATGCTGCCGTGCCGGGACGCCGCCTCAAAGGCGGCCAGGGCGGTGAAAGGAAGACGCGGCATCGGTGAGACGGCTGGGTTTCGCTGTGAGGATTCCTCACACCCCTGCCCTGCGAAGTCAATTGTGGACCGATGAAGCGGCGGGCAGGCTTGGGGCACGAACAGAACCATCCCGGCGCTTCCCATGACGACCCACTTGGCCATCACCGACGTCTCCGCCCTCGACAATCACCGCCTGCGGGTGGAGCTTGAAACCCTTCTGGAAGACGCTGTGAACAGCGGCGCCTCGGTCGGCTACCACGCCCCGCTGGAACCGCACTGGAGGCGGGCGTTCTGGGACGGGGTGGCCGCCCAGCTTTCCGGTGGCGCGCACCGTCTGCTGATCGCCCGCGGGACGGAGGGAGAGTTGCTGGGAAGCGTTCAGTTGGCGCTCTGCACCAAGCCGAATGGCGCGCACCGCGCCGAGGTGCAGAAGCTGCTCGTCTTCACCCGTCACCGGCGGAACGGAGTCGCGCGGCGGCTGATGGCGGCGGTGGAGGACACGGCCCGCTTATTGGGGCGGTCGCTGCTGGTGCTCGACACGCTGAAGGGCGACCGTGGCGAGCCCTTTTATGAAGCGACGGGCTGGCGGCGCGCCGGGCTGATCCCTGGCTACACCGTGGAAGCGGACGGCGCCTTCCATGACACCGTCCTCTTCTACAAAACGCTGTGAGACCGCTTACTTCGTCTCGATCAGTTCGACCTTGTAGCCGTCCGGGTCCTCGATGAAGGCGATCACGGTGGTGCCGTGCTTCATCGGGCCGGGCGGGCGCGGAATCTTGACGCCTTCCTTGGCGAGCTGCTCGCAGGTGGCATAGATGTCCGGCACGCCCAGCGCGATGTGGCCGTAGGCGGTGCCAATCTCATAGGGCTCCGCCTGGTCCCAGTTGTGGGTCAGTTCCAGGACAGCGGTGTCCTTCTCGTCGCCGTAGCCAACGAAGGCCAGCGTGAAGCGCCCGCCTTCATAGTCGTTGCGGCGCAGCAGCTTCATGCCGAGCAGGCGGGTGTAGAAGTCCAGCGACTTCTCCAGATCATAGACCCGGAGCATCGTGTGCAGCAGGCGGAATTGGCTCATGGTCTCTTCTCCCAAGCGGGTTCTTGCGCTCTAGTCTTTTCCGGATTCGTCCGGCCCGACCGACCGGCGGCAACCTCCAGCACGACCTGGGCGGCGCGTTCGCTGGGTGGCGTTCCGCCCTGCCCCAGCCAGCGCGCCACCTCCGCCACCCCGTCGATCTGCGTCGCGCGGGCGGCGGGATCGTCGAGCAGGCGGCCCAATTCGGACGCCAGCCGGTCGGGACGGCAGTCCTGCTGAAGCAGTTCCGGCACCAGCATGCGGTCGAGCATCAGATTGACCAGATTGACGTATTTGACCCGGATCAGCCGCCGGTACAAGGCCACCGTCACCGGGTTGAGGCGGTAGGCGATCACCGTCGGCAGGCGGGCCAGCGCCAGCTCCAGCGCCACCGTTCCGGATGCCGCCAGCGCGGCCTCCGCCGCCGCGAAGGCGTCGTACTTCGGACCGTCACCTTCGACGAGGATGGTGCGCAGCGGCCAACCCGCCACCTCCGACGCGACGCGGTCGCGCACCGTTGCCACGGTCGGCACAACGGCGACCAGTTCCGGATGAGACGGCAGCAAGCGCTCCAGCGTGGCGCGGAAATCGGGGAGGAGGCGGGACACCTCGCCCTTCCGGCTCCCCGGCAGGACGGCGACGATCCGCGCATCCGGTGCCAGCCCGTGGGCCTCGCGGAAGCGCCGCGCGTCGCCATGCCCGGCGCCGCTCTCCACCACCGAATGGCCGACGAAGGTGCAGGGAAGCCCCTCCTTCTCGAAATAGGGCGGCTCGAAGGGCAGGATGGCCAGCAGGTGATCGTAGATCGCCGCGTATTTGGCGGCGCGCTTCGGCTTCCACGCCCAGACGGTGGGCGCCACGTAATGGATCAGCGGGATGTCCGGCGCCTGAGCCTTGACCCGCTTGGACACCCGCACCGTGAAGCCCGGCGAATCGATGCCCACCACCGCGTCGGGCCGCAGCCGCAGGATCTCGGCGACCGTCTGGTCGATGCGGCGCAGCAGGTTCGGCAGATGGGGCAGCAGCTCGAACACGCCGAACAGGGTCAGCTCGCCCATCGGGAACAGGCTGTCCAGCCCCTCCGCGACCATCTTCTCGCCACCGATGCCGGCGAAGCGCACCCGCCCGCCGGTCAGCCGCTTGCAGGCGGCCATCAGCCGCGCGCCCAGCGCGTCGCCGGAGGGCTCCCCGGCGATCAGGAAAATCAGCGGATCGCTCACGACCGGGTCTCCGACACAACGGTGATGCCGACGACGAAGAGACCCAGCCGGTCGGCGGTCTCGGCCACCGCGGCGCGGTCCACCAGCAGGCTGCCGCCCGCCTCGACCGCGATGCCGCGCAGACCGGCACGGGCGGCGTTCTCCACGGTCGTCACCCCCATGGTGGGCAGGTCGAGGCGGCGGTCCTGCTGCGGCTTCTTCACCTTGACCAGAACGCCGCCCGCCCCGGGGCGCGCCAGCCCGGCGCAGCGGGCCAGCATCGCGTCGGTTCCCTCGATGGCTTCCACGGCGAGCACAAGCCCCTGCTGAACCACGGCCCCCTGTCCGACGTCGAGCGCGCCGAGCGCGCGGGCGACCTCGACGGCGCGGGCGATGTCGCGCTCCGCCTCGGCGTCCGGCCGCAGCCGGCCCACCGGCCCGGACGGGGTCAGAATCTCGCCAAGCAGGTCGTGCAGACCGACGACGCGGAACCCCTCCCCTTCGAGTTCACGCGCGACGGAGCGCAGCAGCCCGTCGTCGCCGAGCGCGCGGGTGCCGACCTTGGCGAGGAACTTGGTGGTGTACCAGTCGGGCAGCAGTTCGGTGAAGGACGGCCGGCGCACCGGACCGGCGAAGACCAACTCCGTCACCTTTTCCTTCTTCAACCGGTCGATGATGCTGCCGGCGGCGCCGAAGCGGCTCCACAGATGGGGAAGGCCTGCGACGGTGGCGGGGTCGGTGTGGCCGTCGAAGGCCACGACAAAGACCTCGCGCCCCTGGCCGCGCACCGCGGCGGCGATGCGGGCCGGCAGGGTGCCGCCACCCGCCAGGATGCCGAGCTTGGGAAGAGGCTGCGACATGGCCAGGACTCTCCCAGGAATCAGAACATAAAAAGAGGAGCGTGAAGGCCCCTCAGCCCTCGCGCGGCTGGCAGAGCGACCGCGAGGCGCGCGCGAAGGTCAGCACGTCGGCGACCAACGTCTGCTGCCCCATGTCGCGCCCGACCTCTTCCATGCGCTCGGCGAAGGTGCCCTCGTTGCCGAAGAGCAGGCGATAAGCGGCGCGCAGGGCGTGGATCTCGTCCTTCTGGAAGCCGCGACGCTCCAGCCCGACGAGGTTCAGGCCGGCCAGACGGGCGCGGTCGCCCATGACGAGGCCGTAAGGGATCACGTCCTTCTCCACGCCGGACATGCCGCCGATCATGGCGTGCGAGCCGATGCGGACGAACTGGCGGACCGCCGACAGACCGCCGATGGTCACGAAGTCGCCCAGATGGACGTGGCCGGCCAGCGTGGCGTTGTTCGCCAGAACCGCGTTGTTGCCGACGACGCAGTCGTGGGCGATGTGAACACCGACCATGAACAGGCCGTTGTCGCCGACCCGCGTGACCATGCCGCCGCCCTCGGTGCCGGGGCTCATGGTGACATGCTCGCGGATCTGGTTGTTGCGCCCGATGATCAGCTCGGACGGCTCGCCCTTGAACTTCAGGTCCTGCGGGCGGTGGCCGATGGACGCGAACGGGTAGATGACCGAGTCTCCGCCGATGAGCGTGCGGCCCTCGACCACCACGTGGGAGGTCAGGCGCACGCGGTCGCCGAGTTGGACATCCGGCCCGACCACGCAGAAGGGACCGATGGAAACGTCTTCGCCCAGCTTGGCGGCCGGATCGACGACCGCCGTCGGGTGAATGGAAACGCTCATTTCTCGTCCAGGATCATGGCGGAATAGACGGCTTCGGCGACCAGGACACCGTTGACCTTGGCCTCGCCCTTGAACTTCCACACGTTGGCGCGCTGGCGCTGCTTGCTCACATGGATGTGGATGGTGTCGCCGGGGGTGACCGGGCGACGGAAGCGCGCCTCGTCCACGGTCATGAAGTAGACCAGCTTGCCCTCGGACTCCTTGCCCAGCGTGGCGACCACCAGCACGGCGGAGGTCTGCGCCATCGCCTCGATGATCATCACGCCCGGCATCACCGGCCGCGATGGGAAGTGCCCCTGGAAGAACGGCTCGTTGATGGTGACGTTCTTCACGCCGGTGGCGCTTTCGCCCAGAGTGATGTCGATCACCCGGTCGATCATCAGAATCGGATAGCGATGCGGGATCATTTCCATGATCCGCATGATGTCGAGGTCGGCTATCTTCTTGTTGTCCGCCGTCACATCCATGGTCCGGCCGCCCGCCTTTCAAAATCCACGAGAACGCCCTGCGCCGCGCCTGCGGCGGCACGGGACGTCGCCCCTTGTGCCCCATTTCCAAGGATTTGGCAATCCCGACGCCGACGGCTTTCCGGCTCCGCCCTTCGCGCAAACAAAAAGCCGCCACGCCTCCCTGCGGAAGCGTGGCGGCTCGTTCCGACGCGCCTTACTGCTTGGGAACGGTCAGCGCGACCTGGGGCAGCTTCTTGTTCACCCGCTCCAGCACCACGTCGGTGACGTCGAGCTGGGTGTCGACCAGGACGAACTGCTGGCGGGCGAGAACCAGGTTGGCGCCGCGCTCGCGCGCGACATCGGCCACGATCTCCACCATGTTCTTGTGGACGACGGCCATCGCCTCGTTCAGCGCGTTCTCCAGGGCGCGCTTGCGGCTCTGCACCGTCTTCTGGACCTCGCCGACCTGCTTCTCGAAGTCGCGGCGCTTGGTGGCCAGCGCGTCCGGGGCCAGCACGGTCTGCTGCTTGCGCAGTTCCTCTTCGGACTTGCGAAGCTTGTCCTCCAGCGAGGCGATTTCCTTCTGGTAGGTCTCGCGCAGCGATTCGAAGGACTTCGAGACGCCCTTGGAGGCGTTCGACTCCTGCATGATCTTCTGCACGTCGACCACCGCGATGACCGGCGCCTTGAGGTTGTCGGTCGGCTTGTCTTCGGCGAAGGACGGCGTCGCCATCGCGACGCCCGCCATCACCGCACCGGCGGCGACCAGCGCCCTGAGCTTGCTGAACTGCATGTTAGAACCTGGTTCCAAAGCTGAAGCGGAAGATCTCTTTCTTGTCGTAATCTTCCTTGATAATCGGGACCGCAAAGTCAAGGCGGATCGGCCCGAAGGGCGAGCGCCAGGACAGGCCGGTGCCGACCGACAGGCGGACCGATTCGTCGTCGGGGACGAGCGGGTCATTGATGTCGACCTTGCCCAGCGTGCCGACGTCGGAGAAGGCGTGGCCCTTCAGCCCGAATTCCTCGGGCAGGCCGACCGGGAAGCTCATCTCCACCGAACCGCGGTAGTAGCGGGTGCCGCCCAGGGCGTCACCGGTGCGCAGGTCGCGCGGGCCGATGCCGGCGGTGTTGAAGCCGCGCAGCGTGTCGCCGCCCAGGAAGAAGCGGTCGGACAGGAAGACGTCCTTGCCGATGCCGACGATGTAGCCGACCTCGCCCGTGGTGCTGAGCACCCAGCTGTCGTCGAACAGCGGCAGGTAATAGCCGCCGGCGAGACGGTTGCGCAGGAAGCGGGCGTTGCCGCCCACGCCGGCGAAATCGTTCGTCAGGCGGATGTAGTAGCCTTCCGTCGGGTTCAAACGGCTGTTGCGGCGGTCGTAGGTCAGCTCCTGGCCGATCAGCGACGTCGTGCGCGCGCCCTTCTGGTCCTGGATGTAGCGGGACGCCGAGCTGGGAACGCTGGTGATGTCGGTGTTCTGCAGCTGGTAGTAGACGCGCTGGCGCAGGTTCTCGGTCAGCGGATAGCCCATGCGCAGGGCCATGCCGGTGCTCTTCTCGTCGAAGGAGCTTTCGTCCTGGTAGTCGCGGGTGATGCGGAACAGGTCGAAACCGGCCGAGAGGTCCCGGTCGAGGAAGTACGGCTCGGTGAAGGAGACGTCGTATTCCTGGCGGCTGCCCGACACGGTGGCGCCGAAGCGCAGGTCCTGGCCGCGGCCCAACAGGTTGCGCTCGCGGATCGAGAAGTCGGCCAGCGGACCGTCGGAGGTCGAGTAGCCGGCACCGATGGAAATTTCACCGGTCGACTGCTCGGTCACCTCGACGTTCATCACGGTGCGGTCGGGCGCCGAGCCCTCCGCGGTGGTGATGTTGACGCGCTCGAAATAGCCGAGATCCTTGATGCGCTGTTCGGAGCGGCGCAGCTTGGTCGTGCTGAACGGGTCGCCTTCGGACAGCAGCATCTCGCGCCGGACCACCTTGTCCAGCGTGCGGACGTTGCCGGTGACGTCGATGCGCTCCACGAAGACGCGCGGCCCCTCGACGATGTCGTAGACGATGTCGATGGTCTGGTTCTCGCGGTTGCGCGAGATGCGCGGACGGACGTCCACGAAGGCGTACTGCAGGTCGCCGACCGCGTTGGACAGCTTGGTGATGGTGTTCTCCACCTCCTGCGCGTTGTACCAGTCGCCTTCGCGCGTGCTCAGCACGCTGCGCAGCTGCTCCGGGTCCAACGCCTTCAGCGAGGTGCTGATGTCCATCTTGCCGAACTTATAGCGCTCGCCCTCGTCCACCGTGAAGGTGATGACGAAGTCCTCGCGGTCCGGCGTCAGCTCCGCCACGGCCGAGACGACGCGGAAATCGGCGTAGCCTTCCTTGAGGTAGTAGCGGCGCAGCAGGTCGCGGTCGTAGTTCAGGCGGTCGGGATCGTAGTTGTCGTCCGACGTCATGAAGCGCCACCAGGCGCTTTCCCGCGTCTGGATCGCCTCGCGCAGCGTCCCGTCGGAGAACTTCTCGTTGCCGATGAAGGTGATGCTGCGCACGCCGGTGCGCACACCCTCGTTGATCTCGAACACCAGATCGACGCGGTTCTGGTCAAGCTGGATGATCTTCGGCTCGACGGTCGCGGCGAAGCGGCCCTGGCGGCGGTAGATGTCCAGGATGCGCTGCACATCGCTCTGGACGCGCGTGCGGGTGTAAACGACGCGGGGACGGAGCTGGATTTCCTTCTCCAGGTTCTCCCTCTCGATGCGCCGGTTCCCCTCGAAGGCGATGCGGTTGATGATCGGGTTTTCCGCCACCTGCACCACCAGCGCGTCGCCGTCGCGCTTCAGCACGACGTCGGCGAACAGGCCCGTGTTGAACAGGGCCTTCAGCGACTGGTCGATGCGGTCGGGATCGAAGGGATCGCCGGGCGCCACCGCGAGGTAGGAGCGGACCGTCGTCGGCTCGATGCGCTGGACGCCCTCCACCCGGATGTCCCGGATGGTGCCGCCCGAGAACATCTGCGCCACCAGCGTCCCATCGCCGAAGGCGGCGGATTTCGCCGCCCCCGGATTGGGCGCGCCCGCCTGGGCCCAGGCTGCGTGGGAAAGGGCAAGAGAAACCGTCGTCATGGCGCAACCGGCCATCAGGCCGAACGCCAGAACCCTGCTCGACACCCGCAAAGCTCGCTCCCTGGCTTTGGGGGCATCCCTCAGGAAATCAGCCCCCTAAAGAAATCCACCACGCGAAGCTGAACGAGATCGTTCCACGTGGCGAAAACCATGAGCGTTAATACCAAAGCAAGCCCGATGCGGAAACCGTATTCTTGCGCTTTAGGTCCGAGAGGACGCCCACGGAGTCCTTCAAGGGCGTAGAACATCAGATGGCCGCCGTCAAGCAGCGGAACCGGAAACAAATTGATCATGCCGAGGTTCACCGACAGGAAGGTCATGAACCAGATCAGCGGGTACCAGCCGGATTGCGCGACCTCGCCGGACATCTGGGCGATGCGCAGCGGCCCGCCCAGCTCCTCGGTGCCGCGCGATCCCTCGATCATCTGGCCGAGCGCCACGAAGGTGCCGGACACCATGCCGACAACCTCCCGGCCCGCCTGCCACAGGGCGGTCAGCGGGTCGTGGCGCTTCGTTTCCGCCCCGCCGCGCATGATTCCGAGCTGGCCGATGCGGTGCGTGTTGCCGAGTCGGTCGGTGACTTCGCGCACGTCCGGAGTCGCCGTCAGATTGACCGAACGCCCGTCGCGCTGCACGACCATCTCCAGCGGCGCGCCCGGCTGCATGGAGACGATCTGGCGGATTTCCTCGAATCGCTGGATGCCGCTGCCGTTGATGGAAACGATCAGGTCGCCCGGCTGCAGCCCGGCGCGCTCCGCGGCGCTGTCCGGCTGCACGCCGCCGACGTCCGGCGGGGTGAAGGACTGGCCGGCGGTGGCGAACAGAATGGTCAGGGCGACGATGGCGAACAGGAAATTCGCGATGGGACCCGCCGCCACAATGGCCGCCCGCTGGCCGAGCCGCTTGTGGTGGAAGGAGACCGCCTGCTCCTCGGCGCTCATGCTCTGCGTGTGAGCGCCCGGCGTGCTCGCCGGGTCGGCGTCGCCGAACATCTTCACGTAGCCGCCGAGCGGGATGGCGCTGAACTTCCAGCGCGTGCCGGAGCGGTCGGTCCAGCCGAACAGCTCGGGGCCGAAGCCGATGGAGAAAACCTCGATGCGCACACCGTTGCGGCGCGCCACGAGGTAGTGGCCGAGTTCGTGCACAAACACGAGCACGGTGAGGACCAGCAGAAAAGACAGAAGCGTGGTCCCGAAGCCGCCCATGACGTCCATCACATCCTTTGCATCCCGGAGCAGCCCCGTCGCGGTCCGCGTCCGGAAAAAGACTCTAGCGTGCCAGCGCCTCGACCCGGTCCGCCGCGACGCGGCGCGCCTCGGCGTCGGTGTCGCGCACCGCGCCCAGGTCGCGGAGCGGCCGGTGCGGCAGTGTGCCCAACACCCCCTCGACGATCCGTTCGATGTCGAGAAAGCCGATCCGGCGGTCGAGGAACGCCTGCACAGCCACCTCGTTGGCGGCACTGAGAATAGTAGGAGCGCCCCCACCGCTTTGCAAGGCGGCCCGGGCGAGCCTCAGGGCCGGGAATCGCTCGGGGTCCGGGGCCTCGAAAGTCAGGGTGGCGGCCTTGACGAGGTCCAGCCGCTCGGCGGGCGTCGGGATGCGCGCCGGCCAGCCGAGCGCGTAGGCGATCGGCGTGCGCATGTCCGGCGTGCCGAGCTGCGCCAGGACCGAGCCGTCCACATACTCGACCAGCGAATGCACGACCGATTGGGGATGGACCAGCACGTCGATCTTCACCTCGGGAATCCCGAAGAGGAAATGCGCCTCGATGATCTCCAGCCCCTTGTTCATCATGGTGGCGCTGTCGATGGAGATCTTGGCGCCCATCTCCCAGGTCGGATGGGCCACCGCCTGCTCGCGCGTCGCCGCGGCCATGAAGGCGCGGTCCCTGGTCCGGAAGGGGCCGCCGGACGCCGTCAGGATCAGGCGCTGCACACTGTCCAGACGGTCGAAATCGAAGACCTGGTAGATCGCCGAATGCTCGCTGTCGACCGGCAGCAGGTTGGCGCCGTGGCGGCGCACCTCCTCCATCATCAGGGCGCCGGCGCAGACCAGAACCTCCTTGTTGGCGAAGGCGACGCAGGCGCCGCGGCGCACGGCGGCCAGCGTGGGCTCCAACCCGGCGGCGCCGACGATGGCGGCCATCACCCAGTCGGCGGGGCGCTCCGCGGCCTCGGCCACCGCCTGCGGCCCGGCGGCCGCCTCGACCCCGGTGCCGGCCAGCGCCGCCTTGAGGTCGGCGTAGGCGGCGGGGTCGGCGACCACGGCCAGTCTGGGGCGGAGTTGCCGCGCCTGCTCGGCGAGGAGGGCGACGTTGCGGTTGGCGGTCAGTGCCTCCACCGGGAAGCGCTCCGGATCGCGGGCGACGAGGTCCACCGTCTGCGTGCCGACCGATCCGGTCGACCCGAAGATCGTCACGCGGCGCGGCGCGTCCACCGCCCCTTCAGCCTTCACAACCATAACCCCGTCACCACCATGCGATTGCCGTGCCGATGGTCGCGTGGAACAGGGCCAGCACCGGAGCCGCGCTGAGCAGCCCGTCGATGCGGTCCAGGATTCCCCCGTGACCAGGAATGAGATGGCCGCTGTCCTTCACGTTGTAACGGCGTTTGACCGCGGATTCGAAGAGGTCGCCCGCTTGCGCCACCACGGCGAGGACGGCGCCCACCGCAAGAGCCAGCAACGGCCGTTGCGCGCCCGCGGCCAGAGCCACCCCCCACCCCACCAGGGCGGAGGAGGCCATGCCGCCGATCAGGCCGGCCCAGGTCTTCTTGGGACTGATGCGCGGGGCCAGCTTTGGCCCGCCGATGCTGCGGCCGGCGGCGTAGGCGCCGATGTCGGTCGCCCAGACGCCGAGCATGGTGAAGAGGAACAGGGCGAGGCCGGAGTCCGGATCGTCGCGCAGCCACATCAGGCCGGCCAGACCGGCGACGATGTAGAGGAGACCGCCGCCGGACAGGCCGCGGTCCGGTCCGCCCGACGCCAGCGCGACGCCGGCGGTGGCCAGGATGGCGACGACGACGGCCGCCCAGGGCCCGGCGGCGATCTGCGCGGCCAGCGCCAGCAGGACGCCGGCCACCGATAACGCGATGGCGGCACCCTTGCGACGGCAGGGGACGAGGTTGCCCCACTCCACGGCGGAGGCCACGGCGCCGAGCGCGATCAGGGCGTAAAACACCCAGCCGCCGGCCCAGACCGCGGCGAGGACGAGCGGGGCCAGAACGAGCGCCGAGATGGCGCGCGTCTTCAGGTCGCCGGATTTAGCGGGTGCCGGTGGTTGCGCCGAAGCGACGTTCCCGTCGGTGGAACTCTTCAATCGCCGCCTCCAGGTCGCGCTTGGAAAAGTCAGGCCAGAGCGTGTCCACGAAGACCAGCTCGGCATACGCCGCCTGCCAGAGCAGGAAGTTGCTGATGCGCTTTTCGCCGCTGGTGCGGACGATCAGGTCGGGGTCCGGGATGTCGGCGGTGAACAGGCGCTCGGACAGCCGATCCTCGGTGATGTCCGCGGGGTCGAGCGTCCCCGCCCTCACCTCCTCGGCCAGACGCCGAGCCGCCAGCGTGATCTCCTGGCGGGAGCCGTAGCTCAACGCCACCACGAGGGTCAGCTTGCGGTTGTCGCGCGTGAGGGCCTCGGCGTTGTCGATCAGGCCGACGATGTCCTTGGACAGGCGGGCCCGGTCGCCGATGACGCGCAGGCGCACGCCGTTGCGGTGGAGGTCGGCAATCTCGCTGCGCAGGTAGAAGCGCAGGAGCTGCATGAGGTCGGACACCTCCTCCTCCGGCCGACGCCAGTTCTCGGACGAGAAACTGAAGATCGTCAGATAGCCGATCCCCAGCTCGCCCGCGGCTTCGACCGTCCGGCGGACGGCGTCCACGCCCTTTTTATGGCCGGCGGTGCGGGGCAGCCCTCTGGACTTCGCCCAGCGCCCGTTGCCGTCCATGATCACGGCCACGTGCGCGGGCGGGCGCAGGGGGCGGCTGTCTTCCGCGTCGCGCATGCCGTCAGACCTGCATGATGTCCTTTTCTTTCGCCGCAAGCGCATCGTCGACCAGCTTGATGTACTGGTCGGTGAGCGCCTGGACCTTCTCGCCGAGCCCCTTGTGCTCGTCCTGCGAGATGTCGCCGGCCTTCTCGGCCTTCTTCAGGCCGTCCATGCCGTCGCGGCGCACGTTGCGCACGGCGACGCGGGCCTGCTCGGCGTACTTGTGGGCGACCTTGGCGAGTTCCTTGCGGCGCTCCTGCGTCAGGTCGGGCAGCGGCACGCGGATCGACTGGCCTTCCGTCTGCGGGTTCAGGCCGAGGCCCGAATCGCGGATGCCCTTCTCCACGGCCTTGACCATGCCGCGGTCCCAGACCTGCACGACGATCAGGCGCGGCTCCGGCACGCTGACGGTGCCGACCTCCTTGAGGTGCATCCTCGCGCCGTAAGCCTCGATGGTGACGGGCTCAAGCAGGCTGGCGGAGGCGCGGCCGGTGCGCAGGCCGCTCAACTCCTTGCGAAACGCCTCAAGCGCTCCTTCCATGCGGCGCTTGAGATCCGACTGGAGGTCCGATGTATCAGGCGCAGCCACGGCTCACTCCGTTTCTTCGTTGATGATCGTAAACTTGCCCCGGCCCTGCATCACCTCGGCGAAGGCGCCGGGGGTGTGGATCGAGAACACGAGTATGGGGATGTGGCTCTCACGCGCCAAGGAGATCGCGGAGGCGTCCATCACCTGCAGGTCGTTCGCCAGAACTTCAAGATAGTTCAGGCGCTCGTAACGCTGCGCGTCCTTCACCTTCTTCGGGTCGGCGGTGTAGACGCCGTCCACCTGCGTGCCCTTCAGCAGAGCGTCGCAGCCCATCTCCGACGCGCGCAGCGCGGCGGCGGTGTCGGTGGTGAAGAAGGGGTTGCCGGTGCCGGCGGCGAAGATCACCACGCGGCCCTTTTCCATGTGCCGGATGGCGCGGCGCCGGATGTAGGGCTCGCACACCGACGACATGGGGATGGCCGACTGCACGCGGGTCGCCACGCCCATCCGCTCCAGAGCGCTCTGCATCGACAGGGCGTTCATCACGGTGGCGAGCATCCCGATGTAGTCGGCCGAGGCGCGCTCCATGCCGCTCGCCGCACCCTTCACCCCGCGGAAGATGTTGCCCCCGCCGATGACCAGGCTGACCTGGACGCCCAGCTGGATCACCGCCTTCACCTCGTTGGCGACGCGGTTGACCACCTCCGGGTCGAGGCCGTAGTCGCGCTGACCCATCAACGCCTCGCCCGACACCTTCAGCAGGACTCGTTTGAAGCGGATGCCGTCAACCGGCTCGGTGGTCCCGGTGGTCTGGGCCATGGGGGGCTTTCTCCCGGTTTGTGTGAAGAGTGCGTGCGGCGGAACGCCGGGTCCTTACTTCTGGCCGGCGGCGGCGGCGACTTCGGCGGCGAAATCGCTCTCCGCCTTCTCGATGCCCTCGCCCAGCGCGAAGCGGACGAAGCCCGTCACCTTGACCGGGGCGCCGACGTCCTTGGCGGCGTTCTCCACGACCTTGCGGACCTTGGTCTCGCCGTCGATGACGTAGGTCTGCTCCAGCAGCACCACTTCCTCGTAGTACTTGCGGATGCGGCCTTCGAGCATCTTCTCGACAATGTTCTCCGGCTTGCCCGAGGCGCGGGCCTGCTCGGCGAGCACGTTGCGCTCACGCTCCAGGGCGGAGGTGTCGACGTCGGCGATGTCCAGGGCATCCGGACGGGCGGCGGCGATGTGCATCGCGACCTGCTTGCCCAGCTCGTTCAGCTTGGCGACGTCGCCGGTCGACTCCAGGGCGACCAGAACGCCGATCTTGCCAAGGCCCGGCGCGATGGCCGAGTGGACGTAGGACACGACGACGCCCGCCGGAACCGACAGCTTGGCCGAGCGGCGGATGTTCATGTTCTCGCCGATGGTGGCGATCAGGTTGGTCAGCTCTTCCTGGACCGTGCGGCCGGCGTCCGGATAGGCGGTGCCCTTCAGACCCTCGACGTCGCCCGAACCGGACAGGACCAGCTCGGCGGCCTTCAGGGAGAAGGCCTGGAACTTGTCGTTGCGCGCGACGAAGTCGGTCTCGGCGTTCACCTCGACGACGGCGCCCGCGGTGCCGGCGGTGGCGACGGCGACCAGACCCTCGGCGGCGACGCGGCCGGACTTCTTGGCGGCGGCGGCGAGGCCCTTCTTGCGCAGCCAGTCAACGGCGCCCTCGAGGTCGCCCTGGGTCTCGGCCAGCGCCTTCTTGCAGTCCATCATGCCCGCGCCGGTCTTCTCGCGCAGTTCCTTGACGAGCGCGGCGGTAATCTCGGCCATGGTTTCGCCCTCTTCCTTCCGAACGGATCCAAGCGGATCGGGTTGATCCTAACAACTCATAAAAAAGGCAGCCGGGCCATAGGTCATAAGGCCCGGCTGCCCCGTATCACCGGGATCAGGCCTGGGCTTGCTCAGCCGGCGCGGCCTCTTCCGCTTCCTCTTCCGGCAGCTGCTCGGCCGGAGCCTCCTCGGAGGAGCCGACGTCGATGCCGGCGGCGCTCATCTCGGCCTGCAGACCGTCGAGCACGGCGCCGTTCACCAGCTCGCAGTACAGGTCGATGGCGCGCAGGGCGTCGTCGTTGCCCGGGATCGGGAAGGCCACGCCGTCCGGATCGGAGTTGCTGTCGATCACCGCGATGACCGGGATGCCGAGCTTGTTGGCTTCCTTGACCGCGATCGACTCCTTGTTGGTGTCGATGATGAAGAGGACGTCCGGCAGGCCGCCCATCTCCTTGATGCCGCCCAGCGCGCGCTCCAGCTTGTCGCGCTCGCGAGTCAGCTCGAGGATTTCGCGCTTGGTCAGGCCCGAGGTGTCGCCGCCCAGACGCTCTTCCATCTCGCGCAGGCGCTTGATCGACTGGGAGATGGTCTTCCAGTTGGTCAGCATGCCGCCGAGCCAGCGGTGGTTGACGTAGTACTGGCCGCACTTCGACGCGGCCTCGGCCACCTTCTCCTGGGCCTGGCGCTTGGTGCCGACGAACAGGACGCGGCCGCCGCCGGCGACGACGTCACGGACGGCCTGCAGGGCGCGGTGCAGCGCCGGGACGGTCTGCTCCAGGTCGATGATGTGCACACCGTTGCGCACGCCGAAGATGTACGTGCCCATCTTCGGGTTCCAGCGACGGGTGTGGTGACCGAAGTGGACGCCGGCTTCGAGCAGCTGGCGCATGGTGAAAGACGGAATAGCCATTTGGAAAAGTCCTTTTCCGGTTGCTCCGCCGCGGGCACTGTCCGTTTGACAGGACACCGGATCGGGCCATCGGGGTAAAGCCGAGGGACCGCCAGCCCGCGTGAGGTTTTGACGACGGCGCTTACATAGCCCGCCGCAACCGCTTTGGCAACACCGGTTTGCCAATTGGTTGGCGCCGAATGCGGTGCATCGCGCACCGCTTCGTCCTGGTAAGCGCGTTCTTTACAGCTCCACCACCTCGACCACCCCCGGCACCGCCTTCAGCGCGGCGCGGCTCTGGTTGGTGATGTTGAAGGAGCCGGGGAGCTGGATCTCCACCTCCTTCAGCGGGTCGATCTCGACCAGCAGGTGGATCTTGCCCTTGCCGCGGGTCAGCCGCTCCAGCATGCCGCGGATGCTCTCCACCGGCCCGCCGTCGCGCACCACCACCTTCAGGCCGTCCGAGACCTGGGCGACGGCGTCCTCCAGCGGCTTCACCTCCTGGCAGGTCAGGCGGATGTCCTCGCCGTTCATCTGGACGTCCACGGTCATCAGCACCGGTCGCCCGGCCTCCAGCAGGTCGCGGTTGGTCGCCAGCACCTCGGAGAAGACCGTCACCTCGTAGCCGCCGCTGCCGTCGGACAGTTCCACGAAGGCGAAGCGGTTGCCGGACTTCGCCGTCTTCTCCTTGCGGCTGACCACGATGCCGGCGACGCTGCGTCGGGTCGAGCCGCCGCCGGTCACCGCGGTGGCGAGGTCCGCCGATCGCACCACCCTCATGCGGGCCAACGGCCCGGCGAAGGCGTCCAGCGGGTGGGCGGACAGGTAGAAGCCGATGGCGCCGAACTCGTGCTTCAGCTTCTCCAACGGCTCCCATTCCTTGACCTTGGGCAGGTCCGGCTCCTTCAGCCCGCCCCCGGCGCCGCCGAACAGGTTGCCGATGCCGCTGTCGCGCTCCGCCGCCTCGGCCTGGGCGTAGCGGATCAGCGTCTCCAGCGCCGCGTGCACCTGGGCGCGGTTCGGGTTGATGCCGTCGAAGGCGCCGGCGCAGGTCAGGTTTTCGAGCTGGCGCTTGTTGATGGTCTTCAGGTCGAGGCGGCGGGCGAAGTCGAAGAGGCTCTTGTAAGGGCCGTTCTTGCGCCGCTCCTCCACCACCGCCTTCATGGCCGGCAGGCCGACGCCCTTCACCGCGGCCAGCGCGTAGCGCACCGCCTTGGTGCCGTCGGGCAGCGCCTCGACCCCGAAGATGCTGTCGGACTTGTTGATGTCCGGAGTCAGCAGCTTGATCTTCAGCCGCACCAGCTCCTGCCGGAAGACGTTCAGCTTGTCGGTGTTGCCGAGGTCGAGCGTCATCGACGCCGCCATGAACTCCACCGGGTGGTTCGCCTTCAGATAGGCGGTGTGGTAGGCGACCAGGGCGTAGGCGGCGGCGTGGCTCTTGTTGAAGCCGTAGCCGGCGAACTTGGCCACCTGATCGAAGATCATGCTGGCCTGGTCGGGGTCCACGCCCTTGTCCTTGGCGCCGACGACGAACTTGTCGCGCTCCTTGTCCATCTCCTCCTTGATCTTCTTGCCCATGGCGCGGCGCAGAAGATCGGCGCCGCCCAGCGAATAGCCGGACAGCACCTGGGCGATCTGCATGACCTGCTCCTGGTAGATCATGATCCCGAAGGTCTCCTTCAGGATCGGCTCCAGGGCCGGATTCATGTAGTCGGGCAGCTCCTCCCCGTTCTTCACCTTGATGTATTTGGGGATGTTGTCCATCGGGCCGGGGCGGTAGAGCGACACCAGCGCGATGATGTCCTCCAGCCGGTTCGGCTTCAGCCGGCGCAGCACGTCGCGCATGCCCGAGCTTTCCAGCTGGAACACGCCGGTCGATTCGGCGCGGCCCAGGATCTCGTAGCTTCGGGGGTCGTCCAGCGTGACGGTGGTCAGGTCCGGCTTCTCGGGGATCAGGTCCACCGCCGTCTTCAGCACGGTCAGCGTCTTCAGACCGAGGAAGTCGAACTTCACCAGCCCGGCCTGCTCGACGAACTTCATGTTGAACTGGGTGACCGGCATGTCGGAGCGCGGGTCTCGGTACAGCGGCACCAGATCGTGCAGCGGCCGGTCGCCGATCACCACGCCCGCCGCGTGGGTCGAGGCGTGGCGGTAGAGTCCCTCCAGCTTCAGCGCGATGTTGACGAGGCGCGCCACCGTCTCGTCGCCGTCGCGGGCTTGGCGCAGCATCTCCTCGCTGTCGAGCGCCTGCTGGAGCGTCACCGGGTTGGCCGGGTTGTTCGGCACCAGCTTGCAGATCTTGTCCACCTGCCCGTAGGGCATCTGCAGCACGCGCCCGACGTCGCGCAGCACGGCGCGGGCCTGCAGCTTACCGAAGGTGATGATCTGGGCGACGCGGTCGTAGCCGTACTTGTCCTGGACGTAGCGGATCACCTCTTCGCGGCGATCCTGGCAGAAGTCCACATCGAAGTCGGGCATCGACACGCGTTCGGGATTCAGGAAGCGCTCGAACAGCAGGCCGAAGCGCAGCGGATCCAGGTCGGTGATGGTCAGCGCCCAGGCGACGACCGAGCCCGCGCCCGAACCGCGGCCCGGCCCCACCGGGATGTCGTGCGACTTGGCCCACTTGATGAAGTCCGACACGATCAGAAAGTAGCCGGGGAACTTCATCGACACGATGACGTCCAGCTCGAACTCCAGCCGCTCGAAGTAGGTCTTGCGGGTCTCTTCGCGCTGCTCCGGCGTCATGTCCGGGGTGTAGACGACGCTGTTCAGCCGCATCTCCAGACCCTCGCGGGACTGGGCGCGCAGTTCCTCCCCTTCGTCGCGGCCGCCCTCGCAGGGGAAGGGCGGCAGGATGGGCTTGATCGGCTTCAGCAGGAAGGAGCAGCGCCGGGCGATGGCGACCGTGTTGTCAACCGCCTCCGGCAGGTCCTTGAACAGGTCCCGCATCTCCTCGGCCGACTTGAAGCGGTGGTCGGGGGTCAGGCGGCGGCGCTCGGTCTGGCTGATGTAGGCACCCTCGGCGATGCAGAGCAGCGCGTCGTGCGCCTCGTACATGTCCTCGGTCGCGAAGTAGCAGTCGTTGGTGGCGACCAGCGGCAGGTCGTGGGCGTAGGCGAGGTCGATCAGCGCCGGCTCGATGGCGTCCTCGATCACCGCGAAATGGTCGCGGTGGCGCTGCAGCTCGACGTAGAGCCGGCCGGGGAACAGCCGTTTCAACCGCTCCAGAACCTCCAGCGCCAGATCCTTCTGCCCCTCGCCCAGCAGCCGGCCGACCGAGCCGGCAGGGCCGCCGGTCAGCGCGATCAGCCCGGCCGAATGGCCCTCCAGAGCGTCCAGCGGGATCTGCGGTCCGGCCATCGGGTCCGATTCCAGGAAGGCCTTGGACACCAGCTTCATCAGGTTCCGGTAGCCCTCGTCGGTCTGGCAGAGCAGGACGAGCTGGTCAGGGACCGACGCCGCCTTGCCCGGCAGGCCCGGCTTGCCGTTGGCGGGACCGACTCGGGTGATGCCCAGAACCGTGCCGATGATCGGCTGCACGCCCGAATCCGCGGCGGCCAGCGCGAACTCCAGAGCGCCGAACAGGTTGCCGGTGTCGGTCACGGCGACCGCCGGCATCCCCTTCTTCTGGCAGAGCTTGACCAGCTCCTTCACCTTGATGGCGCCCTCGGACAGGGAATAGGCGGAGTGGACGCGCAGGTGGATGAAGTCGGCGTGGGGCATGGCGGGGATGGGCACCGGTTCCAGCGAAAGGGGGACGTCTCTCCTAGTCGTCGCGCATCCTGCTCCGCACCGCAAGGGACCAAGCGCGGGCCCGGCCATGCGGCGATGCGCCAACCCGGTCGGGGAAAGGGAAGATTCCCCGATCATGCGTGTTCGTGCTATCGAAAGAGGCAGAGACACGATCCGAGAATGACCCGTTCCATGCGCCGCATCCGCTCCAGCGCCGTCCTGGCGGTGCTGGCGGCCACGCTCCTCACGGCTTGCCAGACCACCGGCGCCCCCGCGCCGTCCGCGGAGCAGACCCACCGGCCGCCGCCGACCGCCTCGCCCGCTTCCCCCCTGTCCGACGCGCCGGGGCGCGTCGTCGCGCAGAACAAGGGCTGGGTCGTGCGGGTCCATCCGGCGACCAAGACCGGCTCGGCCTATTGCTACGCCACGCGGACGGACGACTCCTCCCCCCTCTCCTTCCGGGCGACGGCGAAGGGCGCGGCGATGCTGGTCAACGCCGACCAGCACGCCCAGGCCGGCAAGGACACCGAAAGCCGCCTGACCGCCATCTTCCCCGACGGCGAGACCATGGCGCTGGACGCCAGCCCCCTGCCCGACGGCGGCGTGGTGGTGCCGGTCGAGTTGCCGAAGTACGAGGATCTCTTCGAACCCTTCATGCGGTCGCGCGCGGTGACGCTGCAGCGGGACGGCGGCGGGACGGAGATCGGCGACGTCAATCTCGGCGGCTCCTCCTGGGCGTTGGCCGCCCTGGACGAGTGCCGCATCCTGCACACGGATAAGTAAACAGATTCGACGATCGCACCCGCGGCGCGTGCCATTGCGCCGCGTTGACCGCCGGGCCCTGCGGAGCTAGCCTCGGTTCCATGCGCACCGCCCACATCGCTCTGGCTCTTGCCGTCGCGGCAATCTGGGGCTTCAACTTCGTCGCCATCAAGGTCGGCCTCGCGGATTTCCCGCCGATCCTGTTCTGCGCCCTGCGCTTCGCGCTGGCGGCGCTGCCGCTTGTCGTTCTGGGCGTCCGCGGCGGTCCGCCGGTGCCCTGGCGCTTCATCCTCAGCATCGGGATGGTGCTGGGAGTGGTGAAGTTCTCGCTGCTGTTCGTCGGGATGGACATCGGCATGCCGGCGGGGCTGTCGTCGCTGGTGCTGCAGTCGCAGGCCTTCTTCACCGCCCTGTTCGCCGCGGCGGTGCTGGGCGAACGGCCCGGACCGAAGCAGATGCTGGGCATGGCGGTCGCCTTCGCCGGGATTGGCCTGATCGCTCTTGAGATGCCGGCCGGCGAATCGCTGCTCGGGCTGGGGCTGGTCATCGCCGCGGCGGCCACCTGGGGCGTGGCGAACCTGCTGATGAAGCAGGCCAAGGCGCCGGACCTGTTCCGCATGATGCTGTGGGTCAGCGTGGTGCCGCCGATCCCGTTGCTGCTGCTGTCGCTGGGGATGGAGGGGCCGGACCGGGCGTGGCAAGCCCTGACCCATCTGACTCCGCTGGGCGTCGGGGCGGTCGCCTACATCGCCTTCGGGGCGACGCTGTTCGGCTTCGCCGCCTGGGGCTTCCTGCTGCGCCATTACCCGGCGAGCCTGGTGGCGCCCTTCTCGCTGCTGGTGCCGGTCTTCGGCATGAGTTCCAGCGCGCTGGTCCTGGGGGAGAGCTTCACCCCGCTGAAGATGGCCGGCGCGCTTCTGGTGCTTGCCGGGCTGGCGGTGGCCGTGCTGAAGCTGCCCTCCGCACGGCCCGCCACCCACCGGCCCTGATTCGGCGCTGACCGGTCAGGTCAGGTTCTTCTTCAGGAACTCCACGGACCGGCCCCAGGCGAGGTCCGCCGCCTCCTTGTTGTAGCGCTCCGCCGACGTGTCGTTGTGGAAGGCGTGATTCACGTTGTCGTACATGAAGAGTTCGTAGGACTTGCCGCCCTTCTTCAGCGCCTCCTCATAGGCCGGGACCTTGGCGTTCACATTGTTGTCCAGCCCGGCGTAATGGAGCTGGAGCGGCGCCTTGATCGTGGTGACCAGCGTCGGGTCCGGCGCCGGGCCGTAGAAGACGACGCCCGCCTTGAGGTCCGGCGCCTTGATGGCCAACCGGTTGGTCATGCCGCCGCCCCAGCAGAAGCCGATGGCCCCCACCTTGGCGTTGGAGTAGCGATAGGCCATCAGGTCGCTCATCGACGCGATCAGGTTGTTCACCGTCTTGTCGGGGTCAAGCTGGCCGATCATCTCGCGGGCGCGGTCGGGGTCCTGCGGGGTGCCGCCGAGCGGGGACAGCAAATCCGGGGCCATGGCGACGAAGCCGGCCACCGCCAACCGCCGCGTCACGTCCTCGATGTAAGGGTTCAAGCCGCGGTTCTCGTGGATCACCACCACCGACGGCGCTTGCTCGGCCAGCTTCGGGCGGGCCCGGTAGGCCTGAACGTCGCCGGTCGCGCCCTGGAAGGTGACGCGGTCCGTGGCGATTCGGCTGTCGTCCTCCGGAACCTCGGCGGCCAGGGCGTAGTTCGGCTCGATCTGGGAGAGGATCGCCGGAATGGCCGCCGCGCTGCCCGCCAGCACCGCCAGCCGCTCCAGGAAGACGCGGCGCGGCAGCGGCCGGTGGGTGTACTCGTCGTACAGATCGATGATCTTCTGATCCATGGACTCCGGTCCCTCCTTGTTGAGTTGCGCGAAGTCTGCCCCAGGACGCACCGATCACCAATCCGCCGAACGGCGATGCCACTCTTACGCGGTTTGGCCGATCACGCGGCCGCGCCGCAATTGGCGGTCAAACCCCTGCATGCTCCACGAGAAGGCCGTCGCTCATTTCGAGCACCCGGTCCATGCGGTTGGCAAGCTCGAGGTTGTGGGTGGCGATCAGCGCGCCGACGCGGGCCTGCCGGACGATGGAGGTCAGCATGGCGAAGACCCCCTCCGCCGTGTGCGGGTCGAGGTTGCCCGTCGGCTCGTCGGCGATCAGCAGGCCCGGCCCGTTGGCCAGCGCACGGGCGATGGCGACCCGCTGCTGCTCGCCGCCCGACAGGCGTGCCGGACGGTGCCCGGCGCGCGGTTCCAGCCCGACCATGCGCAGCAGTTCCATGGCGCGCTCGCGGGCGGTGCGCTTCGCCACGCCGTTGATCATCTGCGGCAGCACGATGTTCTCCAGCGCGGAGAATTCCGGCAGCAGATGGTGGAACTGGTAGACGAAGCCGACCGAGCGGCGGCGCACCTCCGTCCGCTTCCCGTCGTCCAGGGCGGACACGTCGGTCCCGGCGATCCGCACGGTGCCGGCGGTCGGCCGCTCCAGCAGGCCGGCGATGTGCAGCAGGGTCGATTTGCCGGCGCCCGACGGGCCGACCAGCGCGACCAGCTCGCCCGCGTGGACGGTCAGCTCCGCCCCGCGCAGCACCTGAAGCTCCGTCCCCGCCTGCTCGAAGGTGCGGACGATCCCCGACAGTTCCAGCATCGGCTCACTCATAGCGCAGGGCCTCCACCGGATCGAGACGGGCCGCACGCCAGGATGGGTAGACCGTGGCCGCGAAGGACAGGCCCAGCGCCATCAGCGTGACCTGGACCACCTCCGACCAGTCGATCTTCGCCGGCAGCTGCGACAGGAAATAGATCTCGGCGTTGAACAGGTTGGTGCCGGTCAGCGCCTGGATGCCCTGGCGGATCGTCTCGATGTTCAGCGCGAAGGACACGCCGAGCGCCACCCCCACCAGCGTCCCCGCCACCCCCACCGAGGCGCCGGACAGGAAGAAGATGCGCATGATCATGCCGCGGGTGGCGCCCATGGTGCGCAGGATGGCGATGTCCCGCCCCTTGTCCTTCACCAGCATGATCAGGCTGGAGATGATGTTGAAGGCCGCCACCGTGATAATCAGCGACAGGATCAGGAACATCACGTTGCGCTCGACCTGGAGCGCCGTGAAGAAGCTGGCGTTGGACTGCTGCCAGTCGACCACCCGCCCCACCCCGGCCACCGCCGCCTGGATGGCGTCGCGCGCCGCGCGGATCTGCGTCGGGTCGCTGACGAAGACCTCCAGCGAGGTCACCGCCTCGCCCGTGCGGAAGAAGGCCTGGGCCTCCGGCAAGGGCAGGAAGATGAAGCTGTTGTCGTACTCGAACATGCCGACGTCGAACACCGCGCCGATGGTGAAGCTGCGCATCCGCGGCACGGTGCCGAAGGCGGTGACGTTGCCCTGCGGCGCGATCAGGGTGAGCTGGTCGCCGACCGCCAGACCAAGCCGCTGCGCCATGCGGATGCCGATGGCAATGTTGTCCTCGCCGAAGGCGTCGGCCGTGCCGCGCACGATGTTGCGCGACAGCGTCGGCCGCACCCGGAAATCCTCCGGCCGCACCCCGCGCACCACCGCGCCGGAGGCGACGCCGCGCACCGACACCAGCGCTTGGCCCTCGACCGTCGGCGTCACGCCGACCACACCGGGCACGCCCTGGAGCCGCTGCACCAGCGGGTCGTAGTCGGGCAGCGGACCGCCGCGGACGCTGTAGACGTTGAGGTGGCCGTTCAGGCCGAGCACGCGGCCCAGCAGTTCCGCCCGGAAGCCGTTCATCACCGACATCACGATGATCAGCGTCGCCACGCCGAGCGCGATGCCCAGCAGCGAGAATCCCGCGATGACCGAGATGAACCCTTCCTGGCGGCGCGCCCGCAGATAGCGCATCGCGACCATGCGTTCAAAGGCGGAGAAGATCATGCGGCTCCCGATGAGCGAAAGGCCGGCGGTCGAGGCCCGGCAAAAGCAAAGGCGGCGGACCGAAACCAGTCCGCCGCCCCGCAACATAAGTGCTTAACCGTGGCAGGAAAAGGGCGACCTTCCAAGGCGACCCCTCCCCTTCCTAAATCCCCTCTCCCCTCCGCTCACGCGCAAACGAAGTTTGCGCTGACGCGACAGGCGGACCTTCGGTCCGCCGAAAGCGGGGAGAGGGTTAGGGTGAGGAGGTTGCGCGCGGCGCCACGTTCGGCACAAGCGCAACCCCCTCACCGGCCCTCCGGGCCACCCTCTCCCCAGAGGGGAGAGGGCTAAATGGCAAAACGCGGAACTTTGATTACAGCGTCCGCTCCCCCGCCCCACGGTGTTACGCCGAGAGCTTCTCCAGCGCGCTCTCCACCGACAGCTCCTGCTTCTCGCCGGTGGCCCGGCGCTTCAGCTCGACCACGCCGTTCTTCAGGCCGCGCGGCCCGACGACGAGCTGCCACGGCAGGCCGATCAGGTCCATGTCGGCGAACTTCACGCCCGGACGCTCGTCGCGGTCGTCGTACAGCACGTCCAGCCCGTTGGCGCGGAGCTTATAGTACAGCTCCTGACAGACGCGGTCGGTCTCGGCGTCGCCGACCTTCAGGTTGACGAGGCCGACGTTGAAGGGCGCCACGGCGTCCGGCCAGATGATGCCGTTGTCGTCGTGGCTGGCCTCGATGATGGCGCCCATCAGGCGCGACACGCCGATGCCGTAGGAGCCCATCTCGACCGGGACCGGCTCGCCGCCCGGACCGGCGACGACGGCGTTCATCGGCTTCGAATACTTGGTGCCGAAGTTGAAGATGTGGCCGACCTCGATGCCGCGCGCCGACACCAGGTCCGACTCCGGAACCGGGCAGTTGCCGGGCTCGTGCTTCTCGTCGGTGGCGGCGTAGATCGAGGTGTAGGTGTCGAAGAAGGGCTGCAGGTCCTCGTCGAAGCCCGGCGCGTTCTGCAGCACGTCCAGGGTCAGCCAGTCCTTGTGGCAGAAGACGCCGCTCTCGCCGGTCTCGGCCAGGATGATGAACTCGTGGCTGAGGTCGCCGCCGATGGGGCCGGTGTCGGCGCGCATCGGGATCGCCTTCAGCCCCATGCGGGCGAAGGTGCGCAGATAGGCCAGGAACATCTTCTGGTAGGAGCGCCGGGCGCTGGGCGCGTCGATGTCGAAGCTGTAGGCGTCCTTCATCAGGAACTCGCGCCCGCGCATCACGCCGAAGCGGGGACGGATCTCGTCCCGGAACTTCCACTGGATGTGGTAGAGGTTCAGCGGAAGCTGACGGTAGCTCTTCACGAAGGCGCGGAAGATGTCGGTGATCATCTCCTCGTTCGTGGGACCGAACAGCATCTCGCGGTCGTGACGATCGGTGATGCGCAGCATCTCCTTGCCGTAATCGTCGTAGCGGCCGCTTTCCTTCCACAGCTCCGCCGACTGGATGGTCGGCATCAGCAGTTCCTGGGCGCCGGCGGCGTCCTGCTCCTCGCGGACGATCTGCTCGATCTTCTTCAGGACCCGATGGCCCAGCGGCAGCCAGGCGTAGATGCCGGCGCTGGTCTGGCGGATCATCCCGGCCCGCAGCATCAGGCGGTGCGAGACGATCTGCGCCTCGGTCGGGGTCTCCTTGAGGGTCGGCAGGAAGAAGGTGGACAGCCGCATGGCTCTGCTCTCGGTTTCGAGGGGATTCGTCCGGCGGTGCGCCGGTCCGCAACAGGGAGAGCGACTTTAGGAAGCCACCGCGCGCTTGTCCATCGTCACGGCGTGCAGCGACGGGCGCTTCGGCCTATCGGGCGGTGCGGCAATAGGCGTAGACCTCCGCCTCGCTCGGCGCGCCGATGGGCTGGCCGTTGAAGTAGAGACGGTTGGCGTACCAGGTCAGATAGCCGACCTCGACGCCCGGCGCCGCCCCACCCTGCGGCACCGGAAAGCCCATGCGACGGGCGAAATCGACCGTCACCGGGATGTCGAAGCGCTCCAGCGGCGGCGCAGCCCCGGCCGAGCCCGGCAGGTCGGCGGGGGCCACCGCCTTGCCCGTCACGTCCACGCCCGGCGTGTACTCCACCCCCGCCGCCGGGCGATGGGCGGTCAGGAACTGGCAGGCGGACAGGTCGATCGGCTGCGCCGACGCCCCGCCGGACAGCGTCAGCAAGGCGACGAGAAGGGGAGCGGAGCGGCGGATCATGGCGGACCTCAGCCTTGGGCGGCGGCGGACTGTTTCATGGATTTCCAGTAGGTGGCGAGATAAGGCATGCCCTTCTCCGCCTCCTCCTGGGTGCGGGCCGACTGGCGGATGTATTTGCCGAGGAAAGGCTTGTTCACGAACTCCATGTCGACCGCCGCTTTCAGCACCAGGAACTCGCCGATCCGGTCCGGCAGGTTGTAGTGCCATTTCTGAAGGCAGTCCGAGGTCACCCCCGGCTTGGCCTGATCCTGGCCCGACAGGTAGAATTCCTGGTGGTGGTACTGGTTGATTTCCTTCCAGGCCTGGAAGATGCGGGCCGGCTTCACGCGGACCAGACCCTTCAGAACCTTGATGTCGTCGTGGAACAGCGGCAGGTAGCCGCGCCGCTCCGCCTGCTCGTTCAGCATGGTGTAGAGGCCGGCCATCACGTCGCCCTCCGCACCCTGCTCGCTGGTCTTCCGTTCCGGCTTGTCCGCCTTGCGCCCGAACAGCGACGCGAAGAAGCCCTTTTTCTTGGCCGGCGCCGAGGAGCCGCTGTCCGCCCCCACCTTCCGTTCGTCCCACAACGCGTCCCAGGCGTAATCCCAGGCGGTGAAGACGGCGTTGGAGCGGTCGTCGAGGACGGTCAGCAGATAATCGCGCCCGTCGCGTGGCCAATCCACATCGCCGACGATGGCCCGCACCGGACGGCGGCTGAGCAGAACCGGGAAAATCCCGACGCGCACCAGTTCGGCGTAGATTTCCTGAAAGGACGGAGTCAGCGCAAAGGGGAGCTTGGCCGCCGGCTGCTCTTCGGGGGTCAGCAGTTCAAGACTCTTGCGGGTGCGGTCAAGCAGTTCGGTGGTCAGAATGGCCGCGAACTGCTCGAACTTCTCGTTGTCACCCGCGGTCATCGGCGCCTCGGCATCGTTCTCCCCGCTGACGGCCGCAAAGTCCGGCTGCGAACACCGCCGCATGTGAATCCAAAGCCGGACCGGACGCTCGCCCGCCTCCTGCACAGTTGGATGAGCTATACCCGCAAAGGGTTAATTCATTCTGTACCGTAGCACAACGCTGCGTCCGCCTACAGACGAACGCCGGCGTCGGCACTGTGAGCGGGCCGGGACGAAAAAAGGACCGCGCGGCGATCGCGGCGCGGCCCGAGGTTTAGGGAGGAATCGCCACCAGGCGTCGGAAAAGAGGGAAGAACCCCTCTCGTCACACCAAATACATTGAACCCGACCCCACCCGATGACAAGACGGAATTTGGACTAAACCAAGTCGTCAGCAAAGAATTCGTAGATTTCGCCCAAGACATAGGCGGTTGATTACGTCATAGGCGCCGATATGCCCGCTTTATAAGCGTCGTATCCTGCGAACCCCTGCCGAACGGCGACCATCCAAGGAGGATCGAGCGCGGCGACCTCGGACCAGACCGGACAGCCGGGCTGATGCGCGCCCGGCAAATAGCCGAGACTCATCAGAAATTCGCCGGTGATCTCGCCGCCGGTGAAACGAAAGGTCCGCTTGAACAACCGGACCCAGTCCGCCTTGCCCAAAGGGTGATGGGCGCGCAGCCAGCCCTCGAAAGACCCGTGCGTTCCGCGCAAGGCCACGATCCGCCGCGCGTTCTCGATGGCGGCGTCGATCTTCAGGCGGTTGCGGATGATCCCGGGATCGGCGAGCAGCCGCTCCCGCTCCGCCTCGCCATAGGCGGCGACGCGGTCGATGTCGAAGCCGTCGAAGGCGGCGCGGAAAGCCTCGCGCTTCTTCAGGATGGTCAGCCAGGACAGGCCGGCTTGATTGATTTCCAGCACCAGCCGCTCGAACAGCACTTGGTCGTCGGCGCTGGGGAATCCGTATTCGGCGTCGTGGTAGGGGCCGTGATGCGCGTGGCCCGGTGCCGCGTCGCAGTAGGTCAGGCTCACGCAGAGGCTCCTTCCGGGAGGGGGATCAGTGCGGCTTGGCCATCTCGCGGAAGGAAATCAGATCCGACTGCACGATGCCGAAGATGACCAGCCAGACCACCGCCGCGACCAGCGTCGTGGCGGCGAATTTCAGGAGGATGCGCGGGCGTTCCGGGGCGCTGCTCGCCATGCCCGGCTCGGGCTGAGCCGGGGTGCGCACGCCCCAGGGCAGCACCGCGAACAGCACCACCCACCAGACGACCACATAGACGCTGATGCCCGTCACCCAGCCCATCGCATGCCTCCGGTCTTCGCGCCTTGCCTCAGGCCTGCTCCAGCTCCACCAGGGTGCCGCAGAAGTCCTTGGGGTGCAGGAACAGCACCGGCTTGTCGTGGGCGCCGATCTTCGGCTCGCCATCGCCCAGCACGCGGGCGCCCTGCGCCTTCAGCCGGTCGCGGGCGGCCAGGATGTCGTCCACCTCGTAGCAGATGTGGTGGATGCCGCCCGACGGGTTCTTCTGGAGGAAGCCGGCGATCGGCGACGACTCGCCGAAGGGATGGAGCAGCTCGATCTTCGTGTTGGGCAGCTCGACGAAGACGACGGTGACGCCGTGCGGCGGCAGGTCCACCGGCTGCGACACCGCCGCACCCAGCGTGTCGCGGTAGAGCGCGGTCGCCGCCGTCAGGTCCGGCACGACGATGGCGACGTGGTTCAGCTTCCCGATCATGGGTCCTCCCGAAAGGCGTAACGTCGCAAAGATTTATACACGGACCAGATGGACGTCGGTCACCGGCTTCTTGCCGTGCGTCGCGTTGAAGCAGCGGCGGACGGCGATCCGGGCGGCGGCGCGCACCTGCTCGTCGTCCGACCGCGCCGATTTCGGCATCTCGGCGACGGCCTCGCGCACCGCGTCCACCACATCGAGCAGCATGTCGCGGTCCGCCGAGTCGTCGAGCAGCCCCATCACCGCGATCTGCGGCGCGGTCACCAGCTCACCCTTGCCGTTCATCACCAGCGTGACGACGGCGGCGCCGTTGTGGACCATCCGGTGACGCGCCCGCATCAGCCCGGTGTCGAGCGGGATCAGCCGCTTGCCGTCCAGCGCCATGCGACCGGCCCGCACCTGGGCCACCACGCGCGGCGGCGCGTCGGGCGTCAGACGGATCAGGTCGCCGTTGCCGGGCACCAGAGCCTCCGGCACCTGACAGGCGCGGGCCAGCTTGGCGTGCTCCAGCTGGTGGCGCTGCTCGCCGTGGACCGGCATGGCGATGCGCGGGCGCACCCACTGGTACATGCGGACCAGCTCGTCCTGCGCCGGGTGGCCGGACACATGAACCGGCGCCTCGTCGGCGGTGACGATGCGGATGCCCTGCCCGACCAGCATATTCTGCATGCGGCCGATGGCCCGTTCGTTGCCGGGAATCTCGCGCGAGGAGAAGATCACCACATCGCCGCGCTGCAGCGACACCTGCGGATGGTCGTCCGACGCGATGCGGGCGAGCGCGGAGCGCGGCTCCCCCTGGCTGCCGGTGCAGACCAGCACCAGCTTGTCGCGCGGCACGTAGTTGGCGTCATGCTCGGTCAGGAAGGCCGGCAGGTCGGCGAGGTAGCCGTTGGAGCGCGCGGCCTCGTTGATCCGCCACATCGATCGCCCGACCAGAGCGACGTGGCGCCCGTGCGCCGCCGCCGCGTGAGCGATGCTCTCCAGCCGCGCGACGTTGGTCGCGAAGCAGCTCACCGCGACACGCACGTCGGGAAACTGTCCGATCAGCTCGGTCAGCGTCTTGCGCACGCTCCCTTCCGACCCGGAGCTGCCGGGCACCAGGGCGTTGGTGCTGTCGCCGATCAGCGCCAGCACGCCCTCGTCGCCGATGGCGCGCAGCCGCTCCTCGTCGGCGGCCTTCCCCACCAGCGGCTCTGGGTCGAGCTTCCAGTCGCCGGTGTGCAGCACGGTGCCGGCGGCGGTGCGGATCGCCAGGGCGTTGGGCTCCGGGATGGAATGGGTGACCGTCACGTATTCGACTGAAAAGGGGCCGACCTCGATGGTGCTGCCCAGCGCCACCTCATGCACCGGCACCACCCCGGCGAGCCCGCGCTCGTGCAGCTTGGCGCGCAGGACGGCCGCGGTGAAGGGCGTGCAGTAGACGGGCACGCGGAGCTGCGGCCACAGATACTGGATGGCCCCCAGGTGATCCTCGTGCGCGTGGGTGACCACGATGCCCACAAGGTCGTGCCGTCGCTCCGCGATGAAGGCGGGGTCCGGCATGATGACGTCCAGCCCCGGCATCGTGTCGTCCGCGAAGGAGATGCCGAGATCCACCATCAACCACTTGCCGCGATGGCCGTAGAGGTTGAGGTTCATGCCGATCTCGCCCGAACCGCCCAGCGGCAGGAAGTAGAGCGCGTCGTCCTCGGGAGCGAACAGGTCGCCGTCTCCCTCGACCGGGTGGACGGAGGGAGCGGAGTCGGGATGGGTCATTGGGCCGTGTTGCGCTTGTGGATCAGGAGGAGGCCGCGCAGCGTGAGTTCGCCGTCGGTGTGTTCGATTACATGGGTTGCCTTGGCGAAAAGCACACCCAGCCCTCCGGTCGCGACGACCGTCATCGGCTCGCCGTACTCCGCCCGGATGCGGTTGACCAGCCCTTCGATCAGGCCGACGTAACCCCAGAAGACGCCGGACTGCATGCATTCGACGGTGTTGGTGCCGATGACGTGGCCCGGCTGCTGGATCTCCACGCGGGGCAGCTTGCTCGCCGCCATCTGCAGCGCCTCCAGCGACAGGTTCAACCCCGGCGCAATGACGCCGCCGCGGTAGTTGCCGTCGCGGTCGACCACGTCGAAGGTCGTCGCCGTCCCGAAGTCGATGACGATCAGCGGCGTCTGGTAGGTCGCCGCGGCAGCCACCGTGTTGACCAACCGGTCGGCGCCGACCTCCTCGGGGCGGTCGACCAGCGCGCGGGTGCCGAGATCGACGTCCGGCTGGCCGACCACCAGCGGTTCGCAGCCGAAATGGTCCTTGCACAGGCGCTTCAGGTTGAAGGTGGCGCCGGGCACCACGCTGGCGATGATGGTGCTGTCGATGTCCGCCGGCCCCATCCCCTTCAGCGCCATCAAGTGGGTCAGCCACACCATGTACTCGTCGGCGGTGCGCTTCTTGTCGGTCGCCGTGCGCCACAGGCCGCGCTGTTCGTCGCCCTCATAGATCGCGAACACCACGTTGGTGTTTCCGGCGTCGATGGCGAGCAGCATCTCTCAGGTCTCCACCGCGGGTGGGAAAAACACGTCTCCGGCGGCGATGCGCTGGCGCCCCGCCCCGTCATCCCGATCAAGCAACAGAACGCCGTCGCTGTCCAGATCGGCGAAGGTGCCAGTCAGCGTGCGGTCCGGCAGACGGACGACGATGGGCTCGCCCAGACCCCGCGCCCGCTTCAGCCAAGCGGCGCGCACCGGGCCGAAGCCATGCTCCGTCCACAGCCCGTACCAGCGCGCCAACTGCTCGGCATAGATTTCCAGGAGCGCCGAAGGCTGGAGCGACGGGGCGCCCTCCGCCGCCAGCGAGGTGGCCGCGTAATCCGTGCCTTCGGGAAAATGCCGCAGGTTGATGCCGACGCCGAGCACCAGCCAGGAGACCCCTCCCCCGGCCGAGGCCTCCGACTCGAGCAGGATGCCGGACAGCTTGCGACCGTTCACCAGCACGTCGTTCGGCCACTTGCAGCGCACCCCGTCGGGATCGGGAAGGACGGCGGCAGCGGTGTCGGCGATCGCAAGCGCCGCCACGAACGAAATCTGCGCCGCCTCGGCCGGCGGGCGCGAGGGACGCAGAATGGTGGAACTGTAGAGATTGCCTTCCGGCGAGGTCCAGGCCCGGCCGCGGCGGCCGCGGCCCGACTCCTGCCGCTTGGCCCAGACGATGGTGCCTTCGGCCGCCCCTGAACGCGCAAAGGCCTTCGCCTCGTCGTTCGTGCTGCCGACGGAGTCGAAGGCCATCACCCGGAAGCCCGGAGGCAGGCGCAAACGCGCCGCCTCCGCTTCGTTGCCTGCCGTCATCCGGCGAACAGCGAGGCCGCCGCCGCCGCCGCGTAGTTCAGGATCGGCGCCGGAACCACGAAGAACAGCAGAGTGAACAGGCCGGTGGCGACCAGGATGCCCGTCATCCCGTCGTCGTTGATCTTGTCGAACGCCTCAACCGGCTCATCGAAGTACATGATCTTGATGATGCGCAGATAGTAGAAGGCGCCCACGACGCTGGTCAGCACGCCGATCACCGCCAGCGTGTAGAGCTGCGCCTCGATGGCGGCGAGGAAGACGTAAAGCTTGCTGAAGAAGCCGGCCATCGGCGGGATGCCGGCCATGGAGAACATGAACACCGCCATCGCACCCGCCAGCAGCGGGTTGGTGCGCGACAGGCCGGCGAGGTCCTTGATCTCCTCGACCATGCGGCCCTGCTGCTTCATGCACAGGATGACCGCGAAGGTGCCGATGTTCATGACGATGTAGACCGCCATGTAGATCAGCACGCCGCGCACGCCTTCCTGGGTGCCGGACGCGAGGCCGACCAGGGCGTAGCCGACGTGGCCGATGGAGCTGTAGGCCATCAGCCGCTTGATGTTGCTCTGGGTGATCGCCGCGAAGGCGCCGAGCGACATCGAGAGGATCGAGCTGACGATGATGATCTGCTGCCACTGGTGGGCCAGATGACCGAACGGCTCGATCAGCAGGCGGGTGAACAGCGCGATGGCGGCGACCTTCGGGGCGGCGGCGAAGAAGGCCGTGACCGGGGTCGGTGCGCCCTCGTAGACGTCCGGCGTCCACATGTGGAACGGAACGGCGGAAATCTTGAAGGCCAGGCCGGCGGCGACGAAGACCAGACCGATGATGACGCCCACCGACGGATGCGCGCCGCCGGCGAACAGGGCGGCGATCTTGTCGAAGGAGGTCGTGCCGGCGAAGCCGTAGACCATCGAGGCGCCGTACAGCAGCATGCCCGAGGAGAGCGAGCCGAGCACAAAGTACTTCAGGCCCGCTTCCGACGACTTGGCGCTGTCGCGG
This sequence comes from Azospirillum sp. UENF 211521, assembly GCF_058780535.1. NCBI lineage: Bacteria > Pseudomonadati > Pseudomonadota > Alphaproteobacteria > Rhodospirillales > Azospirillaceae > Azospirillum > Azospirillum sp. UENF 211521. The sequence continues at coordinate 1,344,582 of NZ_JBSNCF010000001.1, read as the reverse complement.
CGGAAGGCGGCGATGACGTAGAGCGCGAGGCTCTGCGTCTCCAGCCCGACATAGAGGGAGATGAGGTCGTTGGCCGACACCATCATCAGCATGCCGAGCGTTGCGAAGAGCATCAGCACCGGGAACTCGAACCGGGCCATCTTCTCGCGCTCGTTGAAGCCGAGCGCGAGGAGGACCGACAGCGAGGCGGCGACGAGGATCAGCACCTTCATGAAGACGCCGAAGGCGTCCATCACGAAGAGGCCGTTGAAGGTGACGACCCGGCCGGTGCCGTAGCCCATGGTCAATATGGCGGCCAGCAGCAGCGCCACCATCGTCATGTAGCCGATGGGGCGCGTGAAGCCGTCGCCGCGGAACACGCCGATCAGCAGCAGGGCCATGCCGGCGCAGGCGAGGAAGATTTCCGGCAGGGCCGGCCAGATGTCGGGAAACACAGCGGTCATGTCGGAACCTCTAGCGCGCGGCGACGGAGACGTCGGCCCCGCCCTGAGCGGCGGCCAGCTTGGTCTGGTAGGTCTGGATCAGCTGCCCGACCGACGCCGAAGTGACGTTCAGGAAGCTGTTCGGGTAGACGCCCATCCACAGCACCACGACGATCAGCGGCAGGAAGATGGCAACCTCGCGGGTGTTCAGGTCGAACATCGCGCGGACGTCCGCCTTGACCAGCTTGCCGTACACGACGCGGCGGAACAGCCACAGCGCGTAGGCCGGGCCCAGGATCAGGCCGGTGGCGGCCAGGAAGGCGACCCAGGTGTTGTCGCGGAAGGCGCCGAGCAGGACCAGGAACTCGCCGACGAAGCCGGAGGTGCCCGGCAGGCCGACCGAGGCCATGGTCATGAACAGGAAGACCACCGCGTATTTCGGCATGTTCTTCACCAGACCGCCGTAGCGGGCGATCTCGCGGGTGTGCAGCCGGTCATAGACGACGCCGACGCAGAGGAAGAGCGCGCCCGAGACGATGCCGTGCGACAGCATCGTGAAGATCGAGCCCTCGATGCCCTGCTGGTTCAGCGCGAACATGCCGATGGTGACGAAGCCCATGTGGGCGACGGACGAGTAGGCGATCAGCTTCTTCATATCCTCCTGCGCCAGGGCGACGAGGGAGGTGTAGATCACCGCTACGATCGACAGGGCGTAGACCATCGGGGCGAAATACTCGGTCGCCTCGGGCAGCATCGGGATGTTGAAGCGCAGGAAGCCGTAGCCGCCCATCTTCAGCAGAACGCCGGCCAGGATGACCGACCCGGCGGTCGGCGCTTCGACGTGCGCGTCGGGGAGCCAGGTGTGCACCGGCCACATCGGCACCTTCACCGCGAAGGACGCGAAGAAGGCCAGCCACAGCCAGAGCTGCATGTTGCGCGGGAAATGGGTCGCCGTGATCGTCGGGATGTCCGTCGTGCCGGCCGCGAAGTACATGGCCAGGATGGCCAGCAGCATCAGGACCGAACCGAGCAGCGTGTAGAGGAAGAACTTGAACGCCGCGTAGACGCGCCGCGCGCCGCCCCAGACACCGATGATCAGGAACATCGGGATCAGCACGCCCTCGAAGAACATGTAGAAGAGGACGAAATCCAGCGCGCAGAACATCCCCACCATGAGGGTTTCCAGCACGAGGAAGGCGATCATGTATTCCTTCACCCGGGTCTGCACCGCCTCCCAGGAGGAGAGGATGCAGAGCGGCATCAGGAAGGTGGAGAGGATGACGAACAGCATCGAAATGCCGTCCACACCCATGTGGTAGGAGATCCCGAACTCGGGAATCCACGCCGCCTTCTCCACGAGCTGGTAGCCCGGGTTGCGCGGGTCGAAGTTGAACCAGATGAACAGCGACAGGACGAAGGTGATGACCGTCGTCCAGAGCGCGACGTAACGGACGTTCCGAACCACATCCGGCGTGTTGCCCCTGCAGAAGAGCAGGATCAGCGCCACACCGGCCAGCGGCAGGAAGGTCGTGAACGACAGGAGCGGCCAGCTAGCCATTGTTCTTGTTCCCCTTCAAACCGCTCAACCGAACACAGACAGCCAGGCGACCAGCAGCACCACGCCGATCACCATCGCGAAAGCGTAGTGATAGACGTAGCCGGACTGGAGGCGGCTGGCGCGCGCCGCGACGTCGCGGGTGACGGCGGCGATCCCGTCCGGACCGACACCGTCGATCACGGCGCCGTCGCCGGATTTCCACAGGCCGTAGCCCAGATACTTGGCCGTACGCACGAACAGACGGTCGTACAGCTCGTCGAAATACCACTTGTTGTACAGGAACTGGTGCACGCCACGGAACGTGCCGGCGACCTTCTCGGGCAGGCCCGGGATCGCCATGTACATGATGTAGGCGAGCGCGATGCCGATCAGGCCGACGACCAGCGGAGCCAGCTTGACCCAGCCCGGGGTGTGGTGATGGGCCGCCTCGATGCTGTTGTTGTCCGCCAACACCAGGATGGTCTTGCCCCAGAAATGCTCCATGCTGTGGCCGATGAACAGCTCGTGGAAGCCGAAGCCGGCGAACAGCGCGCCCACGGCCAGGACGCCCAGCGGGATCAGCATGACGATCGGCGATTCATGGGCGTGGTCGAAGACCGACTTCTCCATCCGCGGCTTGCCGTGGAAGGTCATGAACAGCAGGCGCCAGGAGTAGAAGGCGGTCAGCAGGGCCGCGGCGATGCCGAGCGCGAAGGCGAACTTGCCGACCGGGCTGGCCGAGGCGAAGGCCGCCTCCAGGATCATGTCCTTGGAGTAGTAGCCGGCGAAGAAAGGCAGACCGGCCAGCGCGAGGTTGCCGATCCACATCACCGCGTAGGTGAAGGGGATCTTCCGCCAGACGCCGCCCATGTTGCGCATGTCCTGCTCATGGTGCAGGGCGTGGATCACCGAGCCGGCGCCGAGGAACAGCAGGGCCTTGAAGAAGGCATGCGTGAACAGGTGGAACATCGCCGCGCCGTAGGCGGAGACGCCCGCGGCGAAGAACATGTAGCCGAGCTGGCTCATGGTCGAATAGGCGATGACGCGCTTGATGTCGAACTGGGTGAACCCGATGGTCGCCGCGACGAAGGCCGTCAGGGCGCCGACCACGGCCACGATCTCCAGCGCCGTCGGGGCGTATTCGAAGACCGGGGACAGGCGGCAGACCATGAACACGCCGGCGGTCACCATGGTGGCCGCGTGGATGAGCGCCGACACCGGGGTCGGGCCCTCCATGGCGTCCGGCAGCCAGGTGTGCAGGCCGAGCTGGGCCGACTTGCCCATGGCGCCGATGAAGAGCAGCAGGCAGGTGATGGTCAGCGCGTCGAAGTTCCAGCTGAGGAAATGCAGCGTCTGGCCGGCCAGCTCCGGCGCCTTGGCGAAGATCGCGTCGAACTGGACGGAGCCCGTCAGCACGAAGATCGCGAAGATGCCGAGCACGAAGCCGAAGTCGCCGACGCGGTTGACCAGGAACGCCTTGATCGCCGCGTTGTTGGCCGAGGGCTTCTCGTACCAGAAGTTGATGAGCAGGTAGGAGGCGAGACCCACGCCTTCCCAGCCGAAGAAGAGCTGCACGAGGTTGTCGGCCGTCACCAGCATCAGCATGGCGAAGGTGAACAGCGACAGGTAGCCCATGAAGCGCGGCTTCTGCGGGTCCTCGGCCATGTAGCCGATGGAGTAGAGGTGGACCATCGACGAGACGGTGTTGACCACCACCAGCATGACCGCGGTGAGCTGGTCGACGCGCAGCGCCCAGGACAGGTCCAGGCCGCCGCTGCGAATCCAGCTCATCAGCTCGATCGTGCGGGGATGGCCGCCGACGGCGACGTCGAAGAACAGCACCCAGGACAGGACCGCGGAGAGCAGGACGGCACCGGTGGTGACGAACTGTGCGGCGCGGTCGCCCACGGTGGGCGGCCCGGCGACGACGTGATGGTCGTCGTGCCCGTCGTCGTGATGCGCATCATCGTGATGCTCGTCGTGAGCGTGCGCACCGTGCCCATGGGCGTCGTGGCCATGACCGTGGTCATGCCCATGGTGATCGTGGCCGCCGGCATGCGCCGGCTCCGCCTTCGGCCCGCCGAACAGGGCGATGGAACCCGCGACGAGGAACGCCAGGAGCGGGAGGAATACGACAAGGACTTCCATGGCGCTGCCTTAGCCCCTCATCAGATTGATGTCTTCGACCCGGATGGAGCCGCGGTTGCGGAAGTACACCACCAGGATGGCGAGACCGATGGCCGCCTCGGCGGCGGCGACGGTCAGGATGATCATGGAGAAGACCTGCCCGACCAGATCGTTCAGGAAGACCGAGAACGAGACCAGATTCAGGTTCACGGCGAGCAGCATCATCTCGATCGACATCAGGATGATGATGACGTTCTTCCGGTTGAGGAAGATGCCGAGGACGCCGAGCGTGAAGATGATGGCCGAGACCGTCAGATAATGCCCGAGACCGATTTCCATGATCACACGCCCTCCCCGGTCGGCACCTTGCGGATGGCGACCACGTCCTCGCGCCGACGGGCGAGCTGGGAGCCGATGTTCTGCTTCCGGACACCCTCGCGCTGACGCAGGGTCAGGACGATGGCGCCGATCATGGCGATCAGCAGCACGATGCCCGACGCCTGGAACAGATAGACGTAGTGGGTGTAGATCAGCTGACCGAGCTGCTCGGTGTTGGTCGCACCGGGCATCGCCGCAACCGGCGCCGAGGCGGCCTTCTCCGCGGCCGGCGCGATGATCCAGCCGCCGAGAACGGCGGCCAGTTCGGCCAGCAGGATGAGACCGATCAGCCCGCCGATCGGCAGGTACTGGAGCGCGCCCGCCCGCAGCTCGCGGAAGTTGATGTCGAGCATCATCACCACGAACAGGAACAGCACTGCGACCGCGCCCACATAGACGATCACCAGGATCATCGCGATGAACTCGGCCCCGAGCAGCACGCACAGGCCGGCGGCCTGGAAAAAGGCCAGGACCAGATAAAGGACCGAATGAACCGGATTCCGCGCCGAGATGACCATCACACCGGAGGCCACCAGCAGCGCAGCAAAGACGTAGAAGGCGATGCCTTGAACAATCATCGTTATCCCCGTTTCCGCTTACCGCACTGCAAAGACTTACCGGTACGGCGCCTCGGCCGCGAGGTTCTGGGCGATTTCCGCTTCCCAGCGGTCGCCGTTCGCCAGCAGCTTCTGCTTGTTGTAGAAAAGCTCTTCACGGTTCTCGGTGGAGAACTCGAAGTTCGGCCCCATCACGATGGCGTCCACCGGGCAAGCCTCCTGGCAATAGCCGCAGTAGATACACTTCGTCATGTCGATGTCGTAACGCGTGGTGCGGCGGCTGCCGTCCTCACGCGGTTCGGCCTCGATGGTGATGGCCAGGGCCGGACACACCGCCTCGCACAGCTTGCAGGCGATGCAGCGTTCCTCGCCGCCGGGATACCGGCGCAGGACGTGCTCGCCGCGGAAGCGGGGGCTGATGGGGCCCTTTTCGAACGGGTAGTTCAGGGTCACCTTGGGCTTGAACATGTAGCGCAGGGTGAGCCCGAGGCCGCCCAAAAGTTCGGTCAGGAACAGGCTGCGCGCCGCACGATCGAGGAACGCCATGGCCTCTTCGTCTCCTTCCTAGCGGGCGCCCCGTTCCGGGTAGCGCCCGCGCTTTCTCTTTGAAACTCGATCCGATGGTCCGTTCAGGCGCCGGTCATTTCGGCAGCCAGCCGAACGTCACCAGCACGCCGGCCGTCAGCACGACCCACAGCAGCGAGAACGGCAGGAACACCTTCCAACCCAGACGCATCAGCTGGTCGTAGCGGTAGCGCGGCATGGTCGCGCGGACCCACACATAGACGAACAGGCAGAAGGCGATCTTCAGGGCGAACCAGATCGGGCCGGGGATCCACGTGAAGGGCGCGAACGGCAGCGGCGGCAGCCAGCCTCCCAGGAACAGGATGCTGGTCATCGCGCTCATCAGGATCATGTTGGCGTATTCGCCAAGGAAGAAGAGCGCGAAGGGGGCCGAGCTGTATTCCACCATGAAGCCGGCCACCAGCTCCGACTCGCCTTCCGGCAGGTCGAAGGGCGACCGGTTGGTTTCCGCCAGCGCCGAGATGAAGAAGATGACGAACATCGGCAGCAGCGGGATGGCGAACCAGATCGTCTCCTGCGCCTCGACGATCTTCGTCAGGTTCAGCGAGCCGACGCAGAGCAGGACGGAGATGATGACGAGGCCCATCGAGACCTCGTAGGACACCATCTGCGCCGCCGAGCGCAGCGCGCCGAGGAAGGCGTAGCGCGAGTTCGACGCCCATCCGGCCATCACGATGCCGTACACGCCCAGCGACGAGATCGCGAACAGGTACAGGATGCCGACGTTGATGTCAGCCAGCACCATGCCGTAGTCGAAGGGGATGACCGCCCAGGCGACCAGCGCCAGGAAGAAGGTCAGCATCGGCGCCAAGTAGAACACGAAGCGGTTCGCGCCGACCGGCAGGATCTGCTCCTTCGCGAACAGCTTCAGGCCGTCCGCGAAAGGCTGCAGAAGCCCGAACGGGCCGACGATGTTCGGACCCTGGCGGAGCTGCATGGCGCCCATGATCTTACGCTCGGCGTAGGTCATGAAGGCCACGGCCACCAGGAGCGGCACGACGATCGCCAGGATCTTGAGGACGATGATGATCAGCGGCAGAAGGAAGCCGCTCCAGAACTCAGCCATGGGTACCGGTCCTCTCCTGAGCGCTCTCGGCGTGCTTCACAAACGTCTCGGCGCAACGAGCCATGGTCACCGAGGCGCGGCTGATCGGATCGGTCATGTAGTAGTTCGCGACCGACGAGAAGAAGGGCGAGTCGTCGACCAGTCCTTCCACGCCGAACGGCGCCCAGGGGGCCGGCGTGACCGTGCCGACCGCCGCGAAGACCGGGTTGACCTCGGCCAGACGGCGACGGATCTGCGTCAGGCTGTCGTAGGGCAGCTTGTGGCCGAGCTGTTCCGACAGGGCGCGCAGGATCTTCCAGTCCTCCCGCGCCTCGCCGGGCGGGAAGGTGGCGAGACGCGCCTGCTGCGGGCGGCCCTCGGTGTTGACGTAGAGGGCGTTCTTCTCGGTGTAGGCTGCACCCGGCAGGATGACGTCGGCGCGGTGGGCGCCCTTGTCGCCGTGGTGGCCCTGGTAGACCACGAAGGCGTTGCCGAGCGCGGCGGTGTCGATCTCGTCGGCGCCCAGCAGGTACACCACGTCGATCTCGCCCTTCCCTGCCCCCTCGACGATGCCGGCGGTGCCGCGACCGCCCTCGCCCGGCAGGAAGCCGATGTCGAGACCGCCAACGCGGGACGCCGCCGTGTGCAGCACGTTGAAGCCGTTCCAGCCGTCCTGAACCACGTTGAAGGTCTCGGCCAGCTTGCGCACCGCGGCCTGGACGGCGGCGCCGTCCTTGCGGCGGAAGGCACCGGCGCCGAGGATGACCATCGGGTTCTTGGCGCCGCGCAGCGCGTCGGCGAAGGCGTGCGTGCCGTCGACGAGCTGCTGCAGGGCTTCGGTGCCCGTGCCGAGATGGCTATACGGGTAGGTCAGCTCGCGGGCCTCGCCGATCACCGCGACCTTCAGGCCACCCATCAGGTAGCGCTTGCGGATGCGGGCGTTGACGATGGTGGCTTCCCAACGCGGGTTGGTGCCGACCAGCAGGATGACGTCCGCCCGCTCGATCCCGGCAATGCCGCTGTTGAACAGGTAGCCCGCACGGGACGACGTGTCGAACAGGGCGCCGTCCTGGCGGCAGTCGATGTTGGCGGAGCCGAGGCCCGCCATCAGCTCCTTGAGCGCCAGCATGGACTCGGTGTCGGCCAGATCGCCGGCGATCGCGGCGATGCGGTTGCCCGGAACACCCTTGACCTTGGCGGCGACGGCCTGGAAGGCCTCGGCCCAGGTTGCCGGCTGGAGCTTGCCGTCCTTGCGGACGTAGGGGCGGTCGAGACGCTGGCGCTTCAGCCCGTCATAGGCGAAGCGGGTCTTGTCGGCGATCCACTCCTCGTTGACGTCCTCGTTGACGCGCGGCAGGACGCGCATCACCTCGGGGCCGCGGGTGTCGACCCGGATGTTCGAGCCGACCGCGTCCAGCACGTCGACCGTCTCAGTCTTGCGCAGCTCCCACGGACGGGCCGTGAAGGCGTAGGGCTTGGACAGCAGCGCGCCCACCGGACAGACGTCGGCGAGGTTGCCCGACAGCTCCGACCCGATGGCCTTCTCGACGAAGGTGGTGATTTCCATGTGCTCGCCGCGGTTCACCGCGCCGAGGTCGGGAACGCCGGCGATCTCGTTCACGAAGCGGATGCAGCGCGTGCAGTGGATGCAGCGCGTCATCTCGGTCCGGATCAGCGGCCCCATGTACTTGTCCTGGACGGCGCGCTTGTTCTCGCCGTAGCGGCCACGGTCGAAGCCGTAGGCCATCGCCTGGTCCTGGAGATCGCACTCGCCGCCCTGGTCGCAGATCGGACAGTCCAGCGGGTGGTTGATCAGCAGGAATTCCATGACGCCCTTGCGGGCCTTGTGCACGAGCTCGGTGTTGGTCTTGACGACCATCCCGTCGCCGCAGGGCATGGCGCAGGCGGCCACCGGCTTCGGCGCGCGCTCCATCTCCACGAGACACATGCGGCAGTTCGCCGGCACGCTCAGACGCTCGTGGTAGCAGAAGCGCGGGATCTCGATGCCCAGCTGTTCGCAGGCCTGCAGGATCGAGGTGCCCGGCTCGACTTCGATCTCGATCCCGTCGATGGTGAGTTTCGGCATGGGAAACCGGGCTCCTTACTCGGCCGCCAAGGACTTGGCGGCGTTGCGATAGTCGAGGATGCGGCGCTCGACCTCCGGCCGGAAATGCCGGAACAGGCCCTGGATCGGCCAGGCCGCGGCATCGCCGAGCGCGCAGATGGTGTGCCCCTCGATCTGCTTGGTGACCTCCAGCAGCATGTCGATTTCCTCGACCCGCGCGTTGCCGGTCACCATGCGCTGCATGATGCGGTTCATCCAGCCGGTGCCCTCGCGGCACGGCGTGCACTGGCCGCAGCTCTCATGGGCGTAGAACTGGGACAGGCGGGCGATGGCCTTCACCACGTCGGTGGACTTGTCCATCACGATCACCGCCGCGGTGCCCAGGCCGGACCGCACGTCGCGCAGGCTGTCGAAGTCCATCAGGACCGTGTCGCAGATCGACTTCGGCAGCAGCGGCACCGACGAGCCGCCGGGGATGATCGCCAGCAGGTTGTCCCACCCGCCGCGCACGCCGCCGGCGTGCTTCTCGATCAGCTCCTTCAGCGGAATGCCCATCTCCTCTTCCACGTTGCACGGCTTGTTGACGTGCCCGGAGATGCAGAAGAGCTTGGTGCCGGTGTTCTTCGGACGGCCGAGACCGGCGAACCACGCCGCACCGCGGCGCAGGATGGTCGGAACCACCGCGATGGACTCGACGTTGTTCACCGTGGTCGGGCAGGAATAGAGACCGGCCTGGGCGGGGAACGGCGGCTTGTTGCGCGGCTGGCCCTTCTTGCCCTCGATGGACTCGATGAGCGCCGTCTCCTCGCCGCAGATGTACGCGCCCGCGCCGCGGTGGATGTAGATGTCGTAGTCGTAACCGGTGCCGCAGGCGTTCTTGCCGATCAGCCCCGCCTCGTACGCCTCGTCGATGGCGCGCTGGACGTTGGAGCCTTCGTTGTAGAACTCGCCGCGGATGTAGATGTAGCAGGCGGACGCGCCGATGGCGAAACCGGCGATCAGGCAGCCTTCGATCAGCTTGTGCGGATCGTGGCGCAGGATGTCGCGGTCCTTGCAGGTGCCCGGCTCGCCCTCGTCGGCGTTGATGACGAGGTAGACCGGCTTGTCCGTCACGTTCTTCGGCATGAAGGACCACTTCATGCCGGTCGAGAAGCCGGCGCCGCCGCGCCCGCGCAGGCCGGACTCCTTGACCTGCTCGATGATCCATTCCTTGCCCTGGGCGATCAGGGCCTTGGTGTTGTCCCAGTCACCACGCTTCCGGGCGGCGTCCAGGCCGAAGCTCTGGTAGCCGTACAGGTTGGTGAAAATGCGGTCCTCGTCGCGAAGCATCGCATCCCCCTCAATCGGCCGTGGTGGTGAAGGCCTTCAGAGTCGTCGGGCCGCCCACCGGTTCGGAGGACTGCCGGCCGATCTGCGAGCCGTGCTTGGGGACCTCGCCGCCCTTGAGGGCGTCGATGATCTTTTCCATGTGTTCCGGGCTGACGTCTTCATAATAGTCGTCGCCGATCTGGACCACCGGCGCGTTGACGCAGGCGCCCGAGCATTCGACCTCGCGCAGCGTGAACTGGCCGTCGGCCGTCGTCTCGCCGACACCGATGCCCAGCTTGCGCTCGCAGGTGTGCACGATGTCGTCCGACCCGCGCAGCCAGCACGGCGTGGTCGTGCAGACCTGAATGACGTGCTTGCCGACCGGGGTCTTGTTGTACATCGTGTAGAAGGTCGCGACCTCGTACACGCGGATGCGCGGCATGCCGAGCAGGTCGGCCACGGCGTCCATGGCGACGCGCGGCAGCCAGCCCTCGCTCTGGCGCTGGGCCAGATCGAGCAGCGGCATGCAGGCGCTGGCCTGCTTGCCCGCCGGGTACTTCGCGATGATGGCCTTTGCCCGTTCCAGATTTTCCGGAGTGAAGGCGAAGGAGGCCGGCTCCTTGGCCGGGTCGTGAGCCGGGGCGCTCATCGGTCAATTTCTCCGAACACGATGTCCATGGACGCGATGTTGGCCACCGCGTCGGCCAGCATGTGGCCCTTCGACATGAAGTCGAGGCCCTGCAGGTGGGCGAAGCCCGGCGCGCGGATCTTGCAGCGGTACGGCTTGTTCGTGCCGTCCGAGACCAGATACACGCCGAACTCGCCCTTCGGCGCCTCGATGGCGGTGTAGGTTTCGCCCGCCGGGACGTGGAAGCCCTCGGTGAAGAGCTTGAAGTGATGGATCAGCGCTTCCATCGACCGCTTCATCTCGCCGCGCGGCGGCGGGGAGACCTTGCGCTCCTCCGCGCGCACCGGGCCTTCGGGAAGCTCCTTCAGGCACTGGCGGATCATGCGGTTGGACTGGCGCATCTCCTCCATGCGGACGAGGTAGCGCGCCCAGCAGTCGCCGGTCAGGCCGACCGGCACGTCGAAGTCCATGCGGTCGTAGACTTCGTAGGGCTGCGACTTGCGCAGGTCCCAGGCGACGCCCGAACCGCGCAGCATCGGGCCGGTGAAGCCCCAGTTGAACGCCTCTTCCTTGGTGACGACGCCGATGTCGACGGTCCGCTGCTTGAAAATGCGATTGTTCGTCAGCAGATTGTCAATGTCGTCAACAAACTTCGGGAAGCGCTCCGTGAACTCCCAGATGTCGTCGGTCAGGCCAGCGGGCAGATCCCAGGCGACGCCGCCGGGACGGAAGTAGTTCGCATGCAGGCGCGCACCGCACACACGCTCGTAGAACTCCATGAGGATCTCGCGTTCCTCGAAGCCCCACAGCGCCGGCGTGATCGCGCCGACGTCGAGCGCGCCGGTGGTGATCGACAGGATGTGGTTCAGGATGCGCGTGATCTCGGAGAAGAGGACGCGGATGTACTGGGCGCGCAGCGGCGCCTTGATCTGCAGCAGGTTCTCGATGCCGAGCACATAGGCGTGCTCCATGCACATCGGGCTGACGTAGTCCAGGCGGTCGAAATACGGAACGGCCTGCAGATAGGTCTTGTACTCGATCAGCTTCTCGGTGCCGCGGTGCAGCAGGCCGATGTGCGGGTCGCAGCGCTCGACGACCTCGCCGTTCAGCTCCATCACCAGACGCAACACGCCGTGGGCCGCAGGGTGCTGCGGCCCGAAGTTCATGGTGTAGGGCTTGATCTGGGTCTTGCCGCCGGACTGGCCGGCGGAGGGGTGTGCGGACGTGGCGATGGTCACGGCTTGCTCCCGGTGTCAGGGGCCTGGGCCTTCTCGTCGCCGGGCAGCATCACGTTCGTCATGCCTTCCCAGGGCGACAGGAAGTCGAAGCTGCGGAAATCCTGCGTCAGGCGGACGGGTTCGTAGACGACGCGCTTCTGGTCCTCGTCGTAGCGGCACTCGACATAGCCCGTCATCGGGAAGTCTTTGCGCAACGGGTGACCTTCGAAACCGTAATCGGTCAGGATGCGGCGCAGGTCCGGATGGTCGGAGAAGAAGATCCCGAACATGTCCCAGGTTTCACGCTCGAACCAGCCCGCCGCGTTGTACACCGGCACGGCCGAAGCCACCGGGGTGTCCTCGTCGGTCGTGACCTTCACGCGGAGGCGCCGATTGTGCTTGTAGCTCAAAAGGATGTAGACGACCTCGAAGCGTTCCTCCCGCTCCGGCCAATCCACAGCGGTGACGTCGAGCAGCTGCTCGAACGAGCAGGTCGGATCGTCGCGCAGGAAGGTGAGCGACTTGATGAGCGAGGGCCGGCGGACGGTCACCATCAGCTCGCCAAGCTTCAGCTCGACCTTCAGGACGTCATCGCCGAGCGTCGCGGCGATATGGTCCCCAAGTTCCTTCAACGCCTGTTCGGACATGGCCAGGACCTGCCTTTTTCTTATTCAGCGAGCGATGCGGTTGCCGCGCCGGATCTTCTTTTGGAGTTGCAGAATGCCGTAGACCAGCGCTTCCGCGGTCGGAGGACAGCCCGGCACATAGATATCGACCGGAACGATCCGGTTGCAGCCGCGCACCACCGAGTAGGAATAGTGATAGTAGCCGCCGCCGTTGGCGCAGGAGCCCATCGAGATCACCCAGCGCGGTTCCGGCATCTGGTCATAGACCTTGCGCAGCGCGGGGGCCATCTTGTTGGTCAGCGTGCCGGCCACGATCATGCAGTCGGACTGGCGTGGGCTGGGGCGCGGAATGACGCCGAAGCGGTCCAGGTCGTACCGGCTCATGTAGGCGTGGATCATCTCCACCGCGCAGCAGGCCAGACCGAAGGTCATCGGCCACAGGGAACCGGTGCGGGCCCAGGCGAGCACGTCCTCGTACTTCGCCGTGATGAAGCCCTTTTCCTGGATCTCCTCGGTGACCGCGCGGAGATAGGCGTCCTGTTCCGGTCCGGGCGGAATCGGCGCCAGCTTGGCAGCCTCTACTCCCATTCCAGAGCTCCTTTCTTCCACTCATAAATGAAGCCGATGGTCAGGATCCCCAGGAACACAATCATCGACCAGAAGCCGAACAGGCCGATGTCCCCGAGCGCCACGGCCCACGGGAACAGGAAGGCGACCTCGAGGTCGAAGATGATGAAGAGGATGGAGACCAGGTAAAACCGCACGTCGAACTTCGTGCGGGCATCCTCGAACGGCTCGAAGCCGCACTCGTAGGGGGAGAGCTTCTCCGAATCCGGATTCTTCGGGCTGATGACGTAAGACGCGCCAACCATCACCACGGCCAGCGCGATACCGATCAACAGGAACACCAGGATCGGAAGGTACTCAATGATCAGCGGGTTGGTCACCGCGGTCCTCCCATAAGCCCACGCCACGATCGCCGGTACGGCCCGTAATCGGCCGACGCGCGGTGTCGTGGCTGGAATGCCTTGGATTAGCCCATCAGACGGGCCGGAATATATGACGAGAGCGTGATCAAGGAAAGCGCTTTGAATCGCTTTCGGCCAACGAATCCACTCTGCGGAAATGAGCGGATGTCCTTGGTATTACCAAACTTTTTAAATGACCCTTCTCTCTATCCGGCTTATCGGATATGCGGGTCGAGCTAACCGGATATAGGGATCACGAGCCCGTCGGTAAAGCCGCGAACGCTTCGTTTTCATTACGAAAAGGAGAGAGGAGATGATGGGAGAATGGCGCGAGTGACGGGACTTGAACCCGCGGCCTCCGGCGTGACAGGCCGGCGCTCTAACCAACTGAGCTACACCCGCGCAACGCGGCGACATCAACTGCGCAAAACAAGCGTCCGTGTCAGGGGGCGCAGCGCAGTGTCCAGGGCAGTCGCCCGTCGCCGATGGGCGGTTTCTATCCGCCCGACGCATCGCCTGTCAATCACGAATTTGAAAAGTGCCGGTCCGGATGGCCGGGCGCGCTGGTGGGCGATGAGGGTTTCGAACCCCCGACCCTCTCGGTGTAAACGAGATGCTCTACCGCTGAGCTAATCGCCCGCGCCGCGCCAATGCCCGAACGTTCCGCTCAGACAAAAGCAAAGCCGGCCAGCGGGTGCTGACCGGCGCGCACTATGCCCGGATTGACTCGGCCGTTCAAGACGTCATCACTTCAGACCGTCCTTCAGCGTCTTGCCCGGCTTGAACTTGGGCTGTTTCGACGCGGGGATGGCGATCTTCTCGCCGGTGCGCGGGTTCCGGCCCTCGCTGGCGGCGCGCTCGGACACCGCGAAGGTGCCGAAGCCGACCAGGCGGACCTCCTCGCCGTTCTTCAACGAGTCGGCGATGCCATCAAAAACCGCATCGACCGCCTTGGTCGCATCAGTTTTAGATAAACCCACAGCATCGGCGACGTGCGCCACCAGATCGTTTTTGTTCACTTACTTCCCCCCTTCCCGCTTCGGCAAAGAAAATGGAAGCAAAGCCGCCCAATGACTTCGCGCTTTCAAACGATAAACGCGACATCGCCCGCCCGTCAATTGCAGACGGGCGGGCGATGCGACGCGCGATGGCGCTTTAACGGCGCTTTAAACGCCGGACGGGATCAGTGACGCAGCACCTCGCCGCCGCCGTCGGGCTGCGGCTTGGCGACCGCCGGCTCGACCGCTTCCGGCTCCTTCCACTCGATCGGCTCGACTGCGCGGACCAGGGCGTGCTTCAGGACGTCGTCCACCGTGCTGACCGGGATGATCTCCAGCCCGCGCTTCACGTTGTCCGGGATCTCAGCGAGATCCTTCTCGTTGTCCTTCGGGATCAGCACATGCTTGAGGCCGCCGCGCAGAGCGGCCAGCAGCTTCTCCTTCAGGCCGCCGATCGGCAGCACCCGGCCGCGCAGGGTGATCTCACCGGTCATCGCCACATCCTTGCGGACCGCGATGCCGGTGAGGACCGACACGATCGAGGTGATCATCGCCACGCCGGCCGACGGACCGTCCTTCGGGGTGGCGCCTTCGGGCACGTGGACATGGATGTCCCGCTTCTCGAAGAGCGTCGGCTTGATGCCGAAGGCGGTGGCGCGCGACTTGACGTAGCTCTCGGCCGCCTGCACCAACTCCTTCATGACGTCGCCGAGCTTGCCGGTGGTGGTCACCCGGCCCTTGCCGGGCAGGGCAACCGCCTCGATGGAGAGCAGCTCGCCGCCGACTTCCGTCCAGGCCAGACCGGTGGTCACGCCCACCAAGTCCTCAAGCTCCGCCTCGCCGAAGTGGAAGCGGCGGACACCGGCGTACTTGTCGAGGTTCCGGCGGGTGACCGAGACCTTGGCGCCGGCGGAGCCCTTCATCAGGATCTCCTTCACGGCCTTGCGGCAGAGGTTGGCGATCTCGCGTTCCAGGCTGCGGACGCCGGCTTCCCGCGTGTAGTAGCGGATCAGGTCACGCAGCGCGTCGTCGGAGATGGCGAACTCGCCCTTCTTGAGGCCGTTGGCCTCCACCTGCTTCTCGATCAGGTGGCGCTTGGAAATCTCGACCTTCTCATCCTCGGTGTAGCCGGCGACTCGGATGATCTCCATGCGGTCCAGCAGCGGCTGCGGCATGCGCATCGTGTTGGCCGTGCAGACGAACATCACGTCCGACAGATCGTAGTCGACCTCCAGGTAATGGTCGTTGAAGGTGCCGTTCTGCTCGGGGTCGAGGACCTCCAGCAGGGCCGACGACGGGTCGCCGCGCCAGTCGGCGCCGAGCTTGTCGATCTCGTCCAGCAGGAACAGCGGGTTGGACGACTTCGCCTTCTTCATGCCCTGGATGACCTTGCCGGGCATCGAGCCGATGTAGGTGCGCCGGTGGCCGCGGACCTCGGCCTCGTCCCGCACGCCGCCGAGCGACATGCGCACGAAGTTGCGGCCCGTGGACTTGGCGATCGACTTGCCGAGCGAGGTCTTGCCGACGCCGGGCGGCCCGACGAGGCAGAGGATCGGCCCCTTCACCTTGTTCATGCGGTTCTGGACCGCGAGATACTCGAGGATGCGTTCCTTGACCTTCTCCAGGCCGTAATGGTCGGCGTCGAGGATCTTCTGCGCGAGTTTCAGGTCCTTCTTCACCTTGGTGCGCTTCTTCCACGGAATGGACAGCATCCAGTCCAGGTAGTTGCGCACCACCGTCGCCTCGGCCGACATCGGGCTCATGGAACGCAGCTTCTTCAGCTCGGCCAGGGCCTTGTCGCGGGCTTCCTTGGAGAAGCGGGTCTTGTTGATCTTCTCTTCCAACTCGGCCGACTCGTCGCGGCCGTCCTCGGTCTCGCCGAGTTCCTTCTGGATCGCCTTGAGCTGTTCGTTGAGGTAGTACTCGCGCTGGGTCTTCTCCATCTGCCGCTTGACGCGGTTGCGGATGCGCTTTTCCACCTGCAGGACGCCGATCTCGCCTTCCATGAAGGCATAGACCCGCTCCAGCCGCTCCGACACCGTGGCGCATTCCAGGAGCTGCTGCTTCTCCGGAATCTTCAGCGCGAGGTGGGAGGCGACGGTGTCCGCCAGCTTGCCCGGCTCCTCGATCTGGTTGATCGAGACCAGGACCTCCGGCGGGATTTTCTTGTTGAGCTTGATGTACTGCTCGAACTGCGAGACGACGGCCCGTCCCAGCGCCTCAAGCTCCTGGCTTTCCCCGACCTTCTCCTCGACGAGGTCGGCGTGGGCCTGGAAGAAATCCTCGTTCTCGGCGAACTTGGTGATGGACGCGCGCTGGCCGCCCTCCACGAGCACCTTCACCGTTCCGTCGGGCAGCTTCAGCAGCTGCAACACGGTCCCAACGGTGCCGACGCTGTAGATATCGGCCGGCGTCGGATCGTCCTGCGCGGCGTTCTTCTGGGTGACGAGAAGGATCTGCTTGTCGTCCTTCATCACGTCTTCCAGGGCGCGCACGGATTTCTCGCGGCCGACGAAAAGAGGCACGATCATGTGGGGGAAAACCACGATGTCGCGGAGCGGCAGGACCGGATAGAGGGCACCACGAGGGATTTCGAACATTGATTGGGCCTCTTTCATTGGGACGCCGTCAGCCCGGGATGGGCCTGGGAAGACCCCCGCCTCGGGGGATGAGCACAGGGATCGAAAACCGGCACTTTTTCTAACGTGGCACAGCCATAGCCCCCCTTCAAGGGTCAGAACCCCAATTCCGTATGGCGGTGCGGCATGCCGGTCCGGCCGCGCCGCGGCCCGGCCGGCGCCCCAAATGTCCGCAAATGCCGGAAACGACGAAGGGCGCCCAAAGGCGCCCTTCCCCGTATCCGATGCTGATCGGCCGTGACAACCTCAGGCACCCGGTGCCTGCTGCTCCCCGCGGCGCTCGGCGTGGACGTAGAGCGGCTTGGCCCGCCCCTCGACCACCTCCTTGTTGACCAGGATGCTCTCCACCCCGGACAGGCCGGGCAGGTCGAACATCGGGTCGAGCAGGATCGACTCCATGATCGACCGCAGGCCGCGCGCGCCGGTCTTCCGCTGGATCGCCTTGTGGGAGATCGTGCGCAGGGCGTCGTCGGAGAATTCCAGACGGACGTCCTCCATCTCGAACAGGCGCTGGTACTGCTTGACCAGGGCGTTCTTCGGCTTGGTGAGGATCTCGACCAGGGCCGACTCGTCCAGATCGGCCAGCGTGGCAACCACCGGCAGACGGCCGATGAACTCGGGGATCAGGCCGAACTTCAGCAGATCCTCGGGCTCGACCTCGCGCAGGATGTCGCCGGTCGAGCGCTCGTCCGGGCCACGGACGTCGGCGCCGAAGCCGATCGACGTGCCCTTGCCGCGCTGCGCGATGATCTTGTCCAGCCCGGCGAAGGCGCCGCCGCAGATGAACAGGATGTTGCTGGTGTCGACCTGCAGGAACTCCTGCTGCGGGTGCTTGCGGCCGCCCTGCGGGGGCACGGAGGCGACGGTGCCTTCCATGATCTTCAGCAGGGCCTGCTGCACGCCCTCGCCCGACACGTCGCGCGTGATCGAGGGGTTGTCGGACTTGCGGCTGATCTTGTCGACCTCGTCGATGTAGACGATGCCGCGCTGCGCCCGCTCGACGTTGTAGTCGGCGGCCTGGAGCAGCTTCAGGATGATGTTCTCGACGTCCTCGCCGACATAGCCCGCCTCGGTCAGGGTCGTGGCGTCGGCCATGGTGAAGGGAACGTCGATGATCCGGGCGAGCGTCTGGGCGAGCAGCGTCTTGCCGCAGCCGGTGGGGCCGACCAGCAGGATGTTGGACTTCGCCAGTTCGACGTCGTTGTGCTTCGTGCCGTGCGCCAACCGCTTATAATGGTTGTGCACCGCAACAGAAAGGACCCGTTTCGCGTGATGCTGGCCGATCACGTAATCGTCCAGTACCGCATGGATGTCGCGCGGGGTCGGCACGCCGTCGCGGGACTTCACGAGGGTCGTCTTGTTCTCCTCGCGAATGATGTCCATGCACAGCTCGACGCATTCATCGCAGATGAACACCGTCGGACCGGCAATCAGCTTGCGGACCTCGTGCTGGCTCTTGCCGCAAAAGGAGCAGTAGAGCGTGTTCTTCGAATCGCCGCTGCTGGACTTGCTCATCGGTACTCCGTCATCTCGCGGGGGACTGATCCGTATACCCTGTCAACCGCCTTCGGCGTCCCCCGACGCCGGTCCTTTCAAAGGTTGTCACGGGGAAGGCCCGCGACAAGGTTAACGCATCCGCTCACTCATCCTTCGAACCCGATCCATCGGACCGGTTCCCCATCATTCAACAACAGGGAACCGGCGCAATCAATCATTAGTTCGCGCGTGCCCTCAGGCGGCGCTGCCGTCGCCGACCGAGCCGGGGCGCTTTTCCACGACCTCGTCGATCAGGCCGAAGGCCTTGGCCTCTTCCGGCGACATGAACTTGTCACGCTCCATGGCCGCCTCGATGGTGTCGAGCGACTGGCCGGTGTGCTTGACGTAGATGTCGTTGAGGCGCGAACGCAGCTTCAGGATCTCCTGGGCCTGGATCTCGATGTCCGAGGCCTGGCCCTGGGCGCCGCCCGACGGCTGGTGGATCATGATCCGGCTGTTGGGCAGCGAGAAGCGCTTGCCCGGCGCGCCGGCGGCGAGCAGGAGCGAGCCCATCGAGGCCGCCTGCCCCATGCACACCGTCGACACCTGCGGACGGATGTACTGCATGGTGTCGTAGATGGCGAGGCCGGCCGAGACGTAGCCGCCTGGCGAGTTGATGTAGAGCGCGATGTCCTTGCTCGGGTTTTCCGATTCCAGGAACAGCAGCTGCGAGCAGATCAGGCTGGCGACGGCGTCGTTCACGCCACCGATCAAGAAGATGATCCGTTCCTTCAGCAGGCGCGAGTAAATATCGTACGCTCGTTCGCCCCGGTTGGTCTGCTCGATGACCATCGGGACCAGAGCATTCATCTTCGGTTCGAAGTCGTACATGGTGGTCTTCCCTGCTCCCGCAGCTCGGTTAGTCGTCTGAGCAGTCTACATATAGGAATGGAAAGGGGCGACCGGTAGGCCGCCCCTCAACCTTTCTGACGTCAGGCCGCCTCGGCCTCCTCGTCGGGGTCCTTCATAAGCTCTTCGGCGGACACCGGCTTCTCGCTGACCTTGGCCTGCTCCAGGATGTAGTCGACGACCTTGTCCTCGAAGATCGGGGCGCGGAGGTTTTCCAGCGCTTCCCGGTTCTGCTTGAAGAACTCGAACACCTGACGCTCCTGGCCGGGGAAGCGGCGGGCTTCCGCGATCAGGGCGCGGTTGATCTCGTCCTGGGTCACCTGGATGTCGTTGCGGCGGCCGATCTCCGACAGCAGCAGGCCCAGGCGCACGCGGCGCTCGGCGATGCCGCGGTACTCGGTCTTCAGCTCCTCTTCCGGCTTGCCGGCGTCCTCACCGGCGGTGCCGTTCTTCAGCTCCTGCTGAAGGCGCTGCCAGATGCCCTCGAACTCGACGTCCACCATGCCCGGCGGGACCTCGAAGGAGTGGGCCTCGGCCAGCTTGTCGAGGAGCTGGCGCTTGACGCGCAGGCGCGACACGTTGGCGTACTCGCTCTTGATGCGGTCGCCGACGGCCTCGCGCAGCTTCTCCAGGCTCTCCATGCCGAACTCCTTGGCGAGGTCGTCGTTGACCTCGGCCGGGACGTTCTTGCGGAGTTCCTTGACGTCCACCTCGAACACGGTGTCCGCGCCCTTCAGGCGGTCGTGCGGGTAGTCGGCCGGGAAGGTGACCTTCACCGTGCGGTGCTCGCCGGCCTTGGCGCCGACCAGCTGGTCCTCGAAGCCCGGAACGAACTGGTTGGCGCCCAGCTCCAGCGGGTAGTCCTTGCCGTCCATGCCCGGCAGGGCCTCGCCATCGACCGAACCGGCGAAGTCGATCACGGCGATGTCGCCCTTCTCGGCCGCGCGGTCCTCGGTGACCGGAGCCTGCACCGAATGGGCCGAGGCCAGACGGGTCAGCGCCTCGTCGACGGCCGAGTCCTCGACCGCGGCGACCGGCTTCTCAAGCTCCAGGCCGCTGAGGTCGCCCGGCTCGATGTCCGGCAGAAGCTCGACGCCCATGGTGTAGGACAGGTCGCCGCCGTCCTCGTACTTCTCGACGTTGATCTTCGGCTGCATGGCGATGCGCAGGCCGCGCTCGTTCAGCGCTTGGCGCGAGCTGTCGGCGATCGCATCCTCCAGAGCCTCGGCCAGCACGCTGCCGCCGTAGCGCTGCTTGATCACGGCAACCGGCACCTTGCCCGGACGGAAGCCGGGGAGCTGCACCGTCCGGCGCAGCTCTTCGAGCCGGCCCTGCACCTTCTGTTCGATATCCTGGGCGGAAATGACGACCTTGTACTCGCGCTTCAGGCCGTCGGCGCTGGTCTCGGTGATGTTCATCGGAACGAAAGCCTATCTCGTTGTCCGGCCCGGCGGCGCCCGTCCGGGCGGCCCGAAACCGTGTGTTCCCATGCGGTCCAAGCTGTTGCCATGGTGCGGGCGAAGGGACTCGAACCCCCACGACCGAAGTCACCGGAACCTAAATCCGGCGCGTCTACCAGTTCCGCCACGCCCGCAATGGCATAGACAGCCCGCGACGGGTGCGGAACACCCGACGGACTGCCGGCGAAGTCCGCTCTATAGCACAGGGTTCGCGCCGCAAACAGGCAAAATGGGCGCCGTTCCGCACGCCATTGGAGGGTGCGGCGCGAGGGAGCGGGTGCAGGGGCGGACCGGCTCACGCGCCCCCCTTGCCCAACGACCGGATCGCGGAGGAGGCGTTGACCCTGCCCTCCCCCCGGTATGCCTCGTGGTTGGCGTCGATTTCGCCCAGCTTGTAGCGGTAGTTGATCATCATCCCGCAGGACTGCCGAACCCCCTTGGGCGAGCGGTCGCCCAGCCAGTTCAGCCGTTCCATGCGGGCACCGTTGCTGAGGTGGAAGTGGGCGACCGGGTCGAGCGCCCGTGCCGGCGCTGCGCCCGGCCGTTCGCTGCGACGGTCCGACGCGCGCGCGGTCGTCAGGTAATGCGCGCACAGCCGCGTCAGCGGGCCGCGCAGCGACTTCTGAAGCTCCTCGTCGGTGTGCCACTCCGGCAGAGCCAAAGCGCCGGCCAGCACCGGGCGCTCGTCCGCCTCGGTGTCCATGTCCGATTCGCCGGCGCCCGGACGACCGGCCATGACCTCCGCGATGCGTTCCGCCTCGGGCGGGGTGAGCAGCGAATCAGCGCGCTCGGCCAATTCCCGGTCCAGCCAGCGGCGAAAGCCGGGAATCGGCGACAGGGTGGCAAAGCATTTGATGTTGGGAAACTCGCCGGCCAACCCGTCCACCACCCGCTTGATCAGGAAGTTGCCGAAGCTGATTCCCGCCAGCCCGACCTGGGCGTTGGAGATTGAATAGAAGATGGCGCTGTCGGCGCTCTTCGGGTCGCAGACCGGTGCGGAGGGATCGAGCAGCGCCTGGACGTTGTCCGACATGCCCTGGACCAGCGCGACCTCGACGAAGATCAGCGGCTCGTTCGGCATGCGCGGGTGGAAGAAGGCGAAGCAGCGGCGGTCGGAATCGAGGCGGTCCTTCAAATCCCGCCAGCCGCTGATCTCGTGCACCGCCTCGTACTTGATGAGCTTTTCCAGCAGCGAGGCCGGGCTGTCCCAGGTGATGCGGCGCATCTCCAGGAAGCCGACGTCGAACCAGTTGCGCAGCAGGCTCTTGAGATCGTCCTCCAGCGCCTGGAGCAGCGGCTCCCCGCGGGCCATCTCCATCAGCTCGGCGCGCAGGTCGACCAGGAACTTCACGCCTTCCGGCAGGCCGTTGAACTGGGTCAGCAGCCGCAGCCGGGGCGGCTCCAGCGCGCGGCGCAGGGCGCGCTCGGCATGGCCGCGCGACACCGGGTCGCCCGCCGTCTGAAAGGTCGCCATCGCCTGGTCGACGGCGGCGCGGTCCACGTCGAAGTCACGCGCCAGCATCATCAGGAAGTTGCGCCGCCCCTGCCCGTCCAGCGCCAGATAGGTGCGGCCGAGTTGCGCCGCCCGCGCCCGCGCCGACACCTCGCCGCCGCGGCCCTCCAGGCAGGCTTCGATCTGCTCCTTCAGCCGCTCCGCGTCCTCCTTGGGCAGATTGGCGCGCGGCGCGGCGCCGACCACCCCGCGGGCGGAGGCGGCGATCTCGCGCCAGCCAGCGCGCAGCGTATCCAGGGTGCGGTCAAGCAGGCCCGGCGGCGTTCCCGCCCCGACGACGGGGGGCTGGGCCGGGATGGACCCCATGGACTTGGTCCCGGCGGGTTTGGTTTCGGGCGTCTCGCTCATACCCAGAGTCTGGCGTGTGGACGCGCTCTCGGCAAGCCATAGCTTGAGCCCGGCCTTAAGAGTAGGTCCCCTGTCCAGGCGTATGTATGCCCCGGGGACGGCCGGTCAGTGCCCGCCCGCCTTCAACCGCTTCAGCACCGCCGGCAGAGCGTCCGGCAGATCCTCGGCGATCAGACCCGGCCCGAACGCGGTCGCCGCCTCGCCGTGCAGCCAGACCGCGGCGCAGGCGGCGTCAAACGCGTCCATCCCCTGGGCGATCAGCCCGAGCGCGATGCCCGCCAACACATCCCCCGACCCGGCGGTCGCCAGATCGGCCGGAGCGTTGGCGTTGACGACGGCCCGCCCATCCGGCGCCGCGACCACCGTGTCGGCGCCCTTCAGAAGAACGACGGCCCCACTGCGCTCCGCCGCGGCGCGGGCGCGGGTCAATTTGCCGCCCTCCTGCGCCGCAATGTCCGGAAAAACCCGGGCGAACTCGCCCTCGTGCGGGGTCAGCAGGCAGCGTTCGTTCAGCCGGCCGAGCAGGTTGGCGGGCGACTCGGCGAAGCTGGTCAGCGCGTCGGCATCCAGCACGCAGGCCTTTCCCGCGGCCAACGCAGCGAGGACATGGTCCCGCGTGCCCTGCCCGACTTCGGCCCCCGGCCCCAGCAGCACCGCGTTCCTGCGCGGGTCCGCCAACAGCGCCGCGAAGGCGGCGCCGTCCGCCACGTCGGTCACGATCAGGCTGGGCGACCCGGCGGCGTAGATCGGCACCGAGTCGGGCGGACAGGCCACCGTGACCAGCCCCGCCCCGGCGCGCAGCGCGCCCCGCGCCGACAGCCGCGCCGCTCCGGTCATCCGCGCCCCGCCCAGCACCAGCGCGTGCCCCCGCGCGTATTTGTGCGCATCGAGCCGCGGCCAGGGGTAGCGCTGCCGCCACAGGTCGGGGCCGTTCACCAGGATTTGTGGTGCGAGGGCGTCCAGCACGGTGTCGGGAATGCCGATGTCGGCGACCACCACCTCCCCGCAGAGGACCCGGCCGGGCAGCAGCAGATGGCCGGGCTTGCGGCGGAAGAAGGTGACGGTCAGCGCCGCCTGCGGGGCCGCTCCCATCACTTGGCCGCTGTCGCCGTGCAGGCCGCTCGGCACGTCCACGGCGACGACGGTGCGTCCCGCCATCGCCTCGACCACCTCTTTCGCCATTCCGTCGAGCGGGCGGGCCAGCCCGGCTCCGAACAGCGCGTCGATGACCAGGGGATTGCCCTCCAGCAGCCAGGGGTCGGCGGCTTCCACCGGCCCGGTCCAGCGCCCGGCGGCCACCGCCGCGTCGCCGCGCAGGGCGGAGCGCGATCCCAGCAGGGCCAGCCGCACCGGCCAGCCCGCTTCAAGAAGAAGACGCGCGATGACGAAGCCGTCGCCGCCGTTGTTGCCCGGCCCGCACAGCACGACGGTCGGGTGCGGCGCCCAGCGCTCGCAGACCGCACGCACCACCGCGGCCCCCGCCGCCTCCATCAGCACGGGTCCCGGCACGCCGCCCGCCATGGTCAGCGCGTCGGCGCGATACATCTCCGCCACGGAAAGCAGTTCGTCCATCGCCACACCCGCCGCAAAACCGCGTGATCGTCACCCGGCACAATAAGCGCCGCGACGGCCGCAGGATAGCTGGGCACACGGGGAATGGAAGGGTTGGCCGGTCTGGCACGGGACTTGGAAAGGGAGGATGGGGCGATGGATGGGACTCGAACCCACGACCGCTCGGACCACAACCGAGAGCTCTACCAACTGAGCTACCACCGCCACCGGAGGACGGAACGACCCGTCCGAAAAACCCCTGCCACCGTTTCGGTCGATGCAATGTCGGCGAGAAACACCGACGACACGCGCGCATCCGCCGTCTAAGGAGGACTGGGGCGATGGATGGAACTCGAACCCACGACCGCTCGGACCACAACCGAGAGCTCTACCAACTGAGCTACCACCGCCACCGGGGTCGCCTATTTGCCTCAAGGGACGGGGCGGGTCAAGCTCTATTTTCCACCGAAATCATCAATGTGAAAAGACCGCCTTACCCCCTCCGAAAGGGGATGGCTGCGCGGATTGCTTGCAGCGTGTGCACAAATATTGTTCACTTCGCCCTATCCGTTGGCAGTCGCGTGCCGCCCGCGGTGGCATCGGCCCGCTGCGGCCCGGCATCCCACGCAGCCGGATCGCAACCGCTCCGATTGGCACGCAACGTGCTTTACATCGGATTGTCGGCAGAGCCGTGGACGGTGCCTGTCGACGTTGGCACCTCGTACACGAGAGACCCATGAAGAAGATCGAAGCCATCATTAAGCCGTTCAAACTCGACGAAGTGAAGGAAGCCCTTCACGAGGTCGGCATCAAGGGCATCACCGTCACCGAGGCCAAGGGCTTCGGCCGTCAGAAGGGGCACACCGAGCTGTACCGCGGCGCGGAGTATGTGGTCGACTTCCTGCCGAAGGTGAAGATCGAGGTGGTGATGGAGGACTCCCTGGTGGAGCGGGCGATCGAGGCGATCCAGCAGGCCGCCCACACCGGCCGCATCGGCGACGGCAAGATCTTCGTCACCCCCGTGGAAGAAGTTGTCCGCATCCGGACCGGCGAGAAGGGAGGCGACGCGATCTGATCGCGTCCCGAAAACCCGACCACCGGCCAACATGAACCAGCCCCGCCCACAACCGACGCAAAGCCGGCCGACACCGATCGGGCCGACGCAGACCGTCGCAACCGCGAGCGGAACGATCCGTGCGTGGAGGCCCATCCGGGCGCGACTTTTTGTGCTGTCACGTTGTGTGCTTGGGAAAGGCATGACATAACGTCCGCCGCGAGCGCCGTCACCCGCCCCTTGGTCGGTTTGACGCAGCGGGACCCAAACCTCTTAAGCGTGGAAAAAGAGATATGTCCGACATCAGCAAGGTCTTCGACCTGATCAAGGAACACGACGTCAAGTACGTGGACCTCCGCTTCACCGACCCGCGCGGCAAGCTGCACCACACCGCTCAGCACGTCTCGACCATCGACGAGGACGTGTTCGAGGACGGCATCATGTTCGACGGCTCCTCGATCGCCGGTTGGAAGGCGATCAACGAGTCGGACATGATCCTCCAGCTCGACCCGACCACCGCCGTCATGGACCCGTTCTCGGCCCAGCCGACGCTGAACATCCTCTGCGACGTGTACGAGCCGTCAACCGGCCAGCCCTACGCCCGCTGCCCGCGCGGCATCGCGAAGGCCGCCGAGAAGTACATGGCGTCGGCCGGCATCGGCGACACCGCCTACTTCGGCCCGGAAGCCGAGTTCTTCGTCTTCGACGACGTCAAGTTCAAGGTCGAGATGAACAAGGTGTCCTACGAGTTCGAACTCGGAGGAAGGCCCGTACACCTCGGACAAGGACTATGAGGACGGCAACCTGGGCCACCGCCCGGGCGTCAAGGGCGGCTACTTCCCGGTCGCTCCGGTCGACAGCGGCTCGGACCTGCGCGCCGAGATGCTGAGCGTTCTCGCCGAGATGGGCGTGCCGGTCGAGAAGCACCACCACGAGGTGGCCGCTTCGCAGCATGAGCTGGGCATCAAGTTCGACACGCTGGTCCGCACCGGCGACAACATGCAGTACTACAAGTACGTCGTGCACAACGTCGCCCACGCCTACGGCAAGACCGCGACCTTCATGCCGAAGCCCGTCTTCGGCGACAACGGCTCGGGCATGCACATGCACCAGTCGATCTGGAAGGAAGGCCAGCCGCTGTTCGCCGGCAACCAGTACGCAGACCTGTCGGAGCTGGCGCTGTACTACATCGGCGGCATCATCAAGCACGCCAAGGCGCTGAACGCCTTCACCAACCCGACGACCAACTCCTACAAGCGTCTGGTCCCGGGCTATGAGGCTCCGGTTCTGCTGGCCTACTCGGCCCGCAACCGTTCGGCCTCCTGCCGCATCCCGTACGTCGCCTCGCCGAAGGGCAAGCGCGTCGAGGTCCGCTTCCCGGATCCGTCGGCCAACCCGTACCTGGCCTTCGCCGCCCTGCTGATGGCCGGTCTGGACGGCATCCAGAACAAGATCCATCCGGGCGAGGCGATGGACAAGAACCTGTACGACCTGCCGGCCGAAGAGCTGGCCAAGGTTCCGACGGTTTGCGGCTCGCTGCGCGAGGCCCTGGACAGCCTGAAGGCCGACAGCGCCTTCCTGCAGAAGGGCGATGTGTTCACCAAGGACATGATCGAGTCCTACATCGACCTGCGCACCGAGGAGCTGCTGGCCTTCGAGACCATGCCGCACCCGATCGAGTACAAGATGTACTACTCGGTCTGATCCATTGGACTTCGGTCCTCCGGTGTCCGCCCTGCCCTCGCGGCGCGGCGGGCACGACCGGAGGACCGATCCGCGGAACAGAGCACGAAAAAGCCCACCGGCGACACCGTCGGTGGGCTTTTTCGTGTCTGGGACTTGAAGGACGCCTCAGGCGGTGCCGCCGAAGCGCCGGGCCGCCTCGATGGTCAGGCCGGTGCCGACCGAGCCGAAGATGTTGCCCTCCACCACGCGGGCACCGGGCAGTTCGGCCAGGATGGCCGCCCGCACCTGCGGCAGCAACGTGGAGCCGCCGGTCAGGAACACCGCGTCGATCTCCGCCGGCAGCGTGCCGGCCTCGGCCAGACAGGCGCGCACCCGCCCGCCGATGCGTCCGGCCAGGATCGCCGTCGCCTCGTTCAACTCGTCCACCGACACCGGGCGCGTCAGGCCACCGCCGCCCCAATCCAGCAACAGGCCGGCCTCCGGCCCGTCGGACAGCGCGATCTTGGTGCGCTCCACCGCCATGGCCAGGGCGTGGCCCAGCCGGTGCTCGACCACGCCGATCAGCCGCTCGATGCGGTCCGGAGTCGCGGAATCGCGCTTCAGGCGCTCCAGGTCGGCCATCGCCTTGGCGGTGTAGAGAAAGTTGATCTTCGACCAGGTCGCCAGATCGAAGAACAGATGCTTGGGGGCCAGCAGACCGGGACGCTTCATGGCGCTGCCGTGGCCGAGCAGCGGCATGGCCGTCGCCAGCGACAGGTCGCGGTCGAAATCGGTGCCGCCGACGCGGATGCCGTCGTTGGCCAGGATGTCGGCGCTGCGGTCGGCCCGCCCGCGCCGCTCCGGCCCGATGCGGACGATGGAGAAGTCCGACGTGCCGCCGCCGATGTCGGCGATCAGGGCCAGTTCCTCGCGCTCCACCTGCTGCTCGTAGTCGAGCGCGGCGGCGATCGGCTCGTATTGGAAGGAAATGCCGCGGAAACCGACGGAGCGGGCGATCTCGCCCAGCACCTCCTCCGCCGCGGCGTCGCCCGCCGGGTCGCCGTCGACGAAATGCACCGGGCGCCCGAGCACCACGTCGGTCAGCTCGCCACCGAGCGCGGTTTCCGCCCGCTCCTTGACCGCGGCCAGGAAGGTGGCGATGACCGCGCGGAAGGTGATGCGCCCCTTGCGCAGCGCGGTGTCGGCGTCGATCAGGTCGGTGCCCAGCATCGACTTGATCGAGCGCATCAAACGCCCCTCGACGCCCGAGGCATAGGAGTCGATGGCCGCCTGCCCGACCGTCACCGCGTCGGCTTCGAAATCGAAGAAAACGGCGCTGGGCAGGGTCGTCCGCGCGCCGTCGAGGGCAAGCAGTCCGTAACCGCCCCCTCCCATGCCGGCGGCCGCGGACGCCGTCCGCACGCCGAGCGTCGTGTTGGACGTGCCGAAATCGAGGCCGCAAGCCGTCATGGGAACCCCCGCCGTGATGGAAGGGGCGAGGCTATACAGGGGCCGGGGCTGCGGATCAAGACGCGCGACGGAACAGGCCGCGCTTGTCCTTCTTATTCGGCCGGCCTACTCGGCGGGAATGCTGCGGGTGGCCACGATGTGGTTCAAGGTGACGGTCATCACCGCCTCGCCATGCTGGTTCAGCGTGGTGTAGGCCAGCCGGACCGTGCCGCGGTCGCCGCGGCGGGACGGGATGGCCTCCACCACCTCGACCCGGACGCGCAGCGTGTCGCCGGGCCGCACCGGGCGCAGCCAGCGCAGTTCGTCGCCGCCCGAGCCGCCCAGGCTGGTGCCGGTGATGGCCCCGGTGTCACGGAACAGCCGGAAGGTCAGGGACAGGGTGTGGAAGCCGCTGGCGATCAGCCCGCCGAACGGCCCCTCCGCCGCGGCCACCGCGTCCATGTGGAAAGGCTGCGGGTCGAAGCGCTGGGCGAAATCCATGATCTGGCTGTCGGTGACCGTCGCCCCTTCGGTCTCGATCACGTCACCGACGCGGAAATCCTCGAAGTAACGCCCTGCCATGCCCGCTGCCCTCCCGTTCCGTCGGTCCTCGTATGGACGGCGCTAAATGTAGATGGCGCCATCCATATAGAGAACCGCTTTCCCGGCGATCTTCACACGGTCGCCGGCCAGTTCACAGGACAGGGAACCGCCGCGGGCCGAGACCTGCCGGGCCTTGAGCCGCTCCTTGCCCAGCCTCCGCGCCCAATAGGGGATCAGCGTGCAATGGGCGGAGCCGGTCACCGGGTCTTCGGGAATCCCCTGGGCCGGCGCGAAGAAGCGGGAGACGAAGTCCACGCCGCCGCCGCCCGGCGCCGTCACGATGACCGCGTAAAAATCCTCCAGCCGGGCCAGGGCGCTCATGTCGGGGGTCAGGGCGCGCACCGTCGCCTCGTCGTCATAGACGACCACGAGGTCGCGCGCCTTCAGCAGCGCTGTCGGCAGCGGTCCGCCCAGCGCGTCGAGCAGGCCGGCCGGCGGCCCGGCCAGCGGCTCCGGCGGGCGGCTGGGGAAATCCAGCGTGTAGAGGTCGCCGTTGCGGGTGACGCTGAGGGTCCCGGCTTCCCGGGTGGCGAAGTCGATGCGCGGGCAGCCCCACTCCAGCATCGTCGCGATGACGAAGGCCGAGGCCAGCGTGGCGTGGCCGCACAGGTCCACCTCGACCGTCGGGGTGAACCAGCGAATCTCGTAACCGTCGCCGCGGCGGACGAGGAAGGCGGTCTCCGCCAGGTTGTTTTCCGCCGCGATGGCCTGGAGCGTCGCGTCGGGAAGCCAGTCCTCCAGCGGCACGACCGCCGCCGGGTTGCCCGCGAACACCGCGTCCGCGAAGGCATCAACCTGATACAGGGGAAGGCGCACGGTGCCTCCTTACGGTTTCTCGGTGAACAGGAACGCCTGGGGGTGCCGCTCCATCCCCGCCGCCTCATAGAAGCCGATCGCCTTGGGCGCCGACAGGAGAAGGCAGGTGACGCCCTCCCCCACCGCGGCGCGGGTGCGGCGCATCAGCTCCTTGCCGATGCCGCGCCCCTGACGGGCGCGGTCGACGGCGAGATCGGACAGGTAGCAGCAGAAGGCGAAATCGGTGACGGACCGGGCGACGCCGACCAGTTGCCCGTCCGCGTCGCGGGCGGTGACGATCAGGCCGGCGTTGCGCAGCATCGCCTCCACCCGCGGGCGGTCCGCCACGGGCCGGCGCTCGGCCAGCCCGGAGCGGTGGAGCACGTCGATGAAGGCGTCGGCGGTCAGGTCGGGCTCGACGGCGTAGAGGATCGCATCGGCGCTCATCGGCTCAACCCCGCCAGAAGGGCTTGTTGACCTCGCTGTCCACATCGGCGCGGGACACGCCAATGTCCTTCAGCAGATGGTCGTCCAGCCGCATCAGAGCCTGCCGCTGCCGCCACCGCTCGTAGCCGTTCAGGCCGGCCTCCATCACGAACCAGACGGGGCGGATGCCGACGGTGAGGGCGCGCGCGATGACCTTGAAGACGGTCGTGAACGAGGACGATCCGGACGAGCGGGTCGCTTCCGTGGTGCGCATAATGTGCCTCCTTCATCAAAACATTCGGCCCCGAACAATCGAGACAATGGTGATTATGTCCGCGCAATCGCCCCGGTCAATGTCGTTATTGTCACCACTACATTTCCGATATCGGATGTATCCCGACGGCCACACCCACCCGTGACACACCCCCTGGACGAGCCCACTCTCCTTCGACCTCACCGTCCAGGCATAAAAAAGGCCGGCCGCGGAAAGCGGCCGGCCCGGAAGAGCGCCTTGGATGGCGCCGGATGCGGTCCCGTTACTCGCGGTTGCCCATGAGCTGGAGGAGCATCTGGAAGAGGTTGATGAAGTTGAGGTAGAGCGAGAGGGCGCCCATGACGGCGAGCTTGGTGTTGGCCTCATGGCCGTAGCCCTCGGCGTACTCCTCCTTGATGCGCTGGGTGTCGTAGGCGGTCAGGCCGGTGAAGATCACCA
This sequence comes from Azospirillum sp. UENF 211521, assembly GCF_058780535.1. NCBI lineage: Bacteria > Pseudomonadati > Pseudomonadota > Alphaproteobacteria > Rhodospirillales > Azospirillaceae > Azospirillum > Azospirillum sp. UENF 211521. The sequence continues at coordinate 1,313,521 of NZ_JBSNCF010000001.1, read as the reverse complement.
CGCCGATCACCGAGACGGCGAACTGCAGCGCGCTGGAGCCGACGAAGATGTTGACGAGGCTGGCGATGACGATGCCGATCAGGCCCATCATCAGGAACGAGCCCATCTTCGACAGGTCGGCCTTGGTGGTGTAGCCCCACAGGCTCATCGCCGCGAACATCGCCGCGGTGATGAAGAACACCCGCGCCACGCTGGCCCCGGTGAAGACCAGGAAGATCGACGCCATCGACACGCCCATCACCGCGCAGAAGGCCCAGAACAGCCCCTGCAGCGCGCTCGCCGACATCGCGTGGAAGCGGAAGGACAGCACCATGATGAAGGCCAGCGGCGCCAGCATCACCACCCACTTCAGCGGGGTCGTGAAGATCGGCACATACAGCGCCGGCGTGCTCGCCACGAACAGCGCCACCAGACCGGTCACGCCAAGGCCGAGCATCATGAAGTTGTAGACCCGCAGCATGTGCTTGCGCAGGCCCTCGTCGAACGCCGCACGGTCCACGCCCGCGGCACCGGCGCCCCACCGGCTCTGGTTGGGATACTGGTCGAACATTGCGAAAACTCCCTCGTTCAAGCCTCTGACCGGCGGGCCTGCGACCGGCATGACTCTGACCGGCAGGCCTCCGACCGGCGGTGGGCGCATAGCGGCAACTCGGCCGCCAGAGGGGCCCGGACCCTGGTTGCCCTAATAGTTGGCCGTGTGGCCGGCGCCTTTCAAGAGACCTGCCCCCTCGCGGGAGCCACGCGAACGGGAGCTTGGAACGCGCCCGGCTGTTCCCATATGGCGGCTTGGGAGCGGCCGGTCCGGCAAGCTGGAGCGCCGCGTCACGCATCAACAACTGAGAGCCGGATCAACAACATGGAGAGTGCCGCGTTGAGCGACCAGCACCACAGACGCCTCGAACGGCGGGTGGATCGCATCCAGGAGAAGCTTCCCGACTCCATGGCGCGCGTGCTGGCCTGGCTCCGCGAGCCGCGGGCGACCTGGGTGCGCGTCCCGGCCGGGCTGCTGCTGATTCTCGGCGGGCTGCTCAGCTTCCTGCCCGTGCTGGGAATCTGGATGCTGCCTCTCGGCCTCGTGCTGCTCGCCTACGACGTTCCGTTCCTTCGCCCGCCGATCAACCGCGCGTTGGTGCGGGGCGAGCGGCGCTGGAAGGAGTGGAAGCGGCGCCGCCGCGCCGCTTCCTCATCCTCATGACCGTGATGTTCGCGATCGTCTGCCTGTGACCGTCATCCCCTGACGGGGCCGTTCCGTCAGGAAAAAGCCCCGGTGCGGGCCGGCGTGCGCTCCAGCGGCCCTTCGCCGGGGCTGTAGCGCTCCGACCGCGGGCCGGACAGGCGGTCGTGGTCCTCGTCGGCCACCATGGCCTTCAGCGGGCAGTGTCCGCTCATGCCGCGGGCCACCAGGGCGGCGCCGGCCAGCCCCATGATGGCGCCCCGCACGTCGGCGCCGCGGCGCACTCCGCCCGCCGCCATGACGAGGCCGAGGCCGGTGGACACGGCGCGTTCCAGCGGCCCGAGATTCCGCGCGCCCCCAAAGACGCGGTCGTAGGTGTGTCGGATGGCGTTTTCGGCGCTCATGCCTGAATTCTCCCGGCTGTGCCCGGCGCGAAAGGGATGCCGAAGCGGCGCCGGGCGGTCCTGACTGCAACGCCCGCTTGGCCGTCCGGGTTCCCGCGTGCTCGGCGCAACCCGACACGTACAATCGCGACAATGCGGTGACACTTGCCTGCGGATCGGTACAATGTCATCATTGTCCCCATGACACAGTGGGTTCCTGATCTGGAGGGGCGGCAAGGCCCCCGTTACCGCGCCATCGCCGACGCCCTGTCCGACGACATCGCCAACGGACGGCTCGCCCCCGGCACCCGGCTTCCCACCCACCGCGACCTCGCCTACCGCCTCGGCGTCACCGTCGGGACCATCACCCGCGCCTATACGGAGGCGGAGAAGCGCGGGCTGATCGGCGGCGAGGTCGGGCGCGGCACCTTCGTGCAGGGGCAGCGCCACATGCCCCCGTCCGACCCCTTCACTTGGACGCCCCGGCCGGAACCGTCGGTCATCAACATGACCGTCGTGACGCCGGAACACCCGATGTCGGTGCCGATGATGGGCGCCACCCTGGCCGCCATCGGCGCGTCACCGAATCTCGGGGCGCTTCTGGAATACGCGCCGCACGCCGGCCTGCCCGCGCACCGCGCCGCCGGGGCGCAGTGGCTGACGCGGCAGCACCGGGTGGCCACGTCTGCCGACACGGTCCTGCTGACCACGGGCGCGCAGAACGCCATGGCGGTGGCGCTGGCCGCGGTGGCGCGCCCCGGCGACGTCGTGCTGACGGAGCGGCTGACCAACTACGGCATGAAGACGCTGAGCGCCGTCGAGGGCTATCACCTGGAAGGCATCGCCATCGACGAGCATGGCGTGGTCCCGGACAGTTTCGACAGCGCCTGCCGCCGTCTGGCGCCCAAGGCGCTGTATCTGGTGCCGACCCTGCACAACCCCACGGCCTCCGTCATGCCGCAGGCCCGGCGCGTGGAGATCGCCGCCATCGCCCGCCGCTACGGGGTGGTGCTGGTCGAGGACGACGTGTTCGGCTTCCTGGTCCATGACGCGAAGCCCATCCAGGCCATCGCCCCGGACGTCACGATCTACGTCAACAGCCTGTCCAAGAGCGTCTCGGCCGGGCTGCGCGTCGGCTACGTGGTCGCCCCGCCGGCCCTGGTGCCGCGGGTGGAGGCGGTCATCCGCGCACTGCAATACTCCTCCCCGCCCCTGCCGCCGGAGGTCGCGACGCGCTGGATCACCGACGGCGGCGCCGACCGGATCGCCGAGGCCCAGCGCGGCGAAGCCATGGCGCGCCAGCAGATCGCCCGCTCCATCCTGCCCGCCAGCGCCGTCTGCGGGCACGCCTCGGCACAGCATCTCTGGCTGGTCCTGCCCGAGCCCTGGCGGCGCGACGACTTCATCGCGGAGGCGCTGCGGCGCGGCGTGAAGGTGACGGGCGGCGACGTGTTCGCCGTGGGCCGGGCCAGCGCCCCCCACGCCGTGCGGCTGGGCCTCTGCCACCCGCACAGCCGGGACGAGCTGGCGCGCGGCCTGCGCACGCTGGCCGACCTGCTGGAGAATCCGCAGACGGCGATGCTGTCGATCGTGTGATTGAGGAGAAGCGGAAAAGCCGCGCCCTTACGGGAACGGCCGGACCGTGTGCAGATGGTTCAGCGGGCCGTGGCCATGGCCGAAACCGGGGGCGGAGCGGATGGCCTCGTCCACATAGGCACGGGCGCGGGCCACCGAATCACGCACGGTCAATCCCTGGGCGATGCCGGCGGCGATGGCCGAGGCCAGGGTGCAGCCGGTGCCGTGGGTGTGCGGGGTGTGGATGCGCCGCCCCTCGAACACTTCCTCGCCATCCTCGGTGAGCAGCAGGTCGCACAGCCGCTCGTCCTCCAGATGGCCGCCCTTCAGCAGGACGGTCTTCGGCCCGAAGGTGCGGATCAACTCGGCGGCGCGGCGCATGTCGTCCAGGTTGCGCACCGGGATGTCGGTCAGCGCCTCGGCCTCCGGCAGGTTGGGGGTGACCAGCTCCGCATGGGGCAGCAGGCGCTTGCGCAGGGTCTGCACGGCGTCCGGCTCCAGCAGGAAATGGCCGCTCTTCGAAACCATCACCGGATCGACGACCAGCGGAACGTTGATGGCCCGCGCCTCATACTCGCCGGCCACCGCCTCGATGACGGCGGCGGTGGCGAGCATGCCGATCTTGATGCTGTCGGCCCCGAGATCCTCCAGCACCACCTTCATCTGCAGGGCGACGAAGGCCGGGTCCACCGGGAGCACACCATAGACCCCCGTCGTGTTCTGCGCGGTCAGCGCCGCGATGGCGGTCATGGCGAAGGCGTTCAGCGCGCTGACCGCCTTGATGTCCGCCTGGATGCCGGCACCGCCGCCGGAATCGGATCCGGCGACGATGAGAACACGGCCGTTGATCGGGTGGGCCTGCATCGGGATTGCTTCCGTCTGGTCGTCTGGTTGGAGGGTTGGCCTTAGGAGGCGGTCTCCAGCCGGGCGGCGTCCATGATGGCGCCGGCAATATCGGCCACCACCGCGTGCACCAGCCCTTCGTCGTCGCCTTCCGCCATGACGCGGATCACCGGCTCGGTCCCCGACTTGCGGATCAGGATGCGTCCCGACCCGTTCAGCCGCGCCTCGCCGTCGCGGATCGCCGCCTGGACGGAGGCGATCTCCAACGGCTTCGACCCGGCGGCGAAGCGGACGTTGGTCAGCTTCTGCGGAACCGGGGCGAAGACCTGGCAGACCTCGCTGGCCGCCCGGCCGCCGGACTGGATCAGCACCGCCAGGACCTGGAGTGCGGCGATCAGCCCGTCGCCGGTCGTGGAGTAATCGGACAGCACGACGTGCCCCGACTGCTCCCCACCGACGTTGTAGCCGTGCTCGCGCATATGTTCCACCACATAGCGGTCGCCGACCGGCGTGCGGACCAGAGCGATGCCCAGCCCCTGGAGATGGCGCTCCATGCCCAGGTTGGACATCACCGTGGCGACCACGCCGCCACCCTTCAGCGTCTGCGCCTGCGCCCAGGAGGAGGCGATGAGCGCCATCACCTGGTCGCCGTCCACGACGCGCCCGGCCTCGTCGACCATGATCAGGCGGTCGGCGTCGCCGTCCAGCGCGATGCCCAGATGGGCGCCGTGGGCCACCACCTGCTCCTGCAGGGTCCGGGTCGCGGTGGCGCCGCAATCCTTGTTGATGTTCAGGCCGTCCGGGTTGACCCCGACCGGGATCACGTCGGCCCCCAGCTCGTACAGCACCTTCGGGGCGACGCGGTAGGCGGCGCCGTTGGCGCAGTCCACGACGATCTTCAGCCCGTCGAGCCGCAGGCCGCGTGGGAAGGTGTTCTTCACATACTCGATGTAGCGGCCCGTCGAATCCTCCAGGCGGGAGGCGCGGCCGAGATCGGCGGAACCAGCGAGGTCCGGCGCGAAGGGCTGGCCCATGCGCGTCTCAATGGCCATCTCCACCGCGTCCGACAGCTTGTAGCCGTCCGGTCCGAACAGCTTGATGCCGTTGTCCTGGTACGGGTTGTGCGAGGCGGAGATCATCACGCCGAGATCGGCGCGCAGCGAGCGCGTCAGCATGGCGACGGCGGGCGTCGGCACCGGGCCGAGCAGCACCACGTCCATGCCCATGGAGATGAAGCCCGCGGTCAGCGCCGGCTCCAGCAGATAACCCGACAGGCGGGTGTCCTTGCCGATCACCACGCGGTGCCGGTGGTCGCCCCGGCGGAACTGCAGGGCGGACGCCATCGCGACGCGCAGGGCGGTTTCCGCCGTCATCGGATCGATGTTGGCGGTGCCACGGATGCCGTCGGTGCCGAACAGGTGTCGCGTCATGAAAACCCTCGGGAATGGCCCAGTCACTGTACCGCAATCGCGGATGTGTGAAAATGTCATCGCTTGGCGCGGGGGGCACGGTCAAGAACCCTTCCGCGCAGACGCCAAAGGGTTACATGGGCCATGCGATCACGGCATCCGTGCGGGATGCAGCCCCTCCCAGACGGCGCGCGCCTGGACCGTTTGGGGAACGTCATGCACACGCAGGATCTGCGCGCCCTGATTCAGCGTTTCCAGACCGGCGGCCAGCGATCCGGGCAGCCGTTCCTTGGGCGGCTCGTTCCGCGACAGCTTGCCGATCAGCGTCTTGCGCGACAGCCCGATCAGCAGGGCGCAGCCCAGCCCATGATACAGGGCGGTGTGGCGCAGGATGGCGAGATTGTGCTCCACCGTCTTGCCGAAGCCGATCCCGGGATCGACGGCGATGCGCTCCAGCGCCACCCCGGCGGCGCGGCAGGCCTCCACCCGCTCCTCCAGCCAATCGAAGACGTCGAGCGCAGCGTCCTCATAGACCGGGTTCTGCTGCATGGTGCCGGGTTCGCCCCGCATGTGCATGACCACCACGGGGGCCGCCTTCTCCGCCACCAGCGGCAGCGCGCCGGGGTCGCGCAGCCCGGCCACGTCGTTGATCAGCACCGCCCCGGCGTCGAGCGCCGCGCGCATCACCCGCGCGTGCCGCGTGTCCACCGAGACCACGGCGCCCTTGGCTGCGAAGTGGCGGACCACCGGCAGGACGCGGGCCTCCTCCTCCTCGGGCGACACGGGCGCGGAGCCGGGACGGGTGGATTCGCCGCCGACGTCCAGCAGGTCGGCCCCGGCCTCCAGCATCGCTTCGCCATGGGCGATGGCCGCCTTGGCGTCGAAGAAGTCGCCGCCGTCGGAGAAGCTGTCGGGCGTCACGTTGACGATGGCCATGATCTGCGGGCGCCCAAGGTCCAGACCCCCGAACGGCGCCCGCCCGCGGGTCAGCGCGCCCAGCCGCTGGTCGAGGCTCTGCGCGACGGCGGTCCCGCGCTCCCACCCCCAGGCCATGATCTCGGTCAGCGGCGCGAAGGCCCGCTCGATCCGCGCACCCTGCCGGACGATCAGTTCGGCGGTGGCGAAGGCGAAGCGCCCGCCGGCCAGCGGCACCGCCGCCCCGGCGCTCCAGGCGGCGATGGGCAGCAGCCCCACCGGCCGCAGATAGACGCGGACGCCGCCCTCCCCCGCCCAGGGCGCGAAGGAGGCGAGCGAGCCGGCGGCGGACTTCGGGGCGGGTTTGGCGATCGGGGTTTTTGCGATCGGGGGCATGGCGACGGTTCGTGCAGCGGAACGGAAGACCGCAGCCTGTCACGCCGGGAAGCCCCGGCGCAAGAGACTGCGGTCTTCCGTTTCACCGGAATGCCGTCGCGTGCGCGGTCACGCGCTCTTGGGCAGCGGGGCCAGGGCGGCCAGCATCTGCTTCTTGCGCTCGCCGTAGATGCTGCCGAGTTCCTCGGCGCGCTTGTCGTCGAGCGCCTTCTTGGCCTCCTCGAACAGCTCTTCCTCCTCCTCGTCGAGGTGGTGGCGGGTGACCTCGCCCAGCACCTGGAGCTTCGCCTTCCAGGCGGTGCTGTCAGCGGGCATGGCATTCAGCTCGTCGAGGAAGCCGTTGATGATGTGGTGCTCGTTCAGGCCCTCGGTGGTCTCCTGCTTGGTGTTCTTGGCCTTGGACAGCGACTGGTAGAAGACGGCCTCCTCGATCTTGCCATGGGCCCACAGCTCGCGCTGCAGGTCCTCGTAGGCAGCGCGCCCGTCGCCGTCCGCCTTCTCGGCCGCGTCGAGCAGGCGGCGGATGGTGTCGTGATCCTGCTTGATCCGGTCGAAGATGCTGGTCATGGGTCCTGTCCCGTTGTTGCGGTGTTTCGACCGGACTCAACCCCGGTCCGGATACGGTGTTCCCGGTGCCAAACGGGGTCAGCCATGCCGAACCATCCAGTGCAGGCTGAACAGGCTCCGCTCGTCGGTCCAGCTGCGCTCCGTACCCCAGCCGGCGCGGGCGGCGAGGCGGCGGAAGCCGGGAACGGAATACTTGTAGGAGTTCTCGGTGTGGATCGTCTCACCGCGGGCGAAACGGACGGGATGGCCGGCGATGCGGACCGTCTGGTCGTCCAGGCTGCGCAGATGCATCTCGATCCGCCCGCGTCCCGTGTCGTAGCGGGCGACATGGGCGAAGCGGTCGAGGTCGAAGGTGCCGTCCAGCTCGCGGTTGATGCGGGCGAGCAGGTTCATGTTGAAGGCGGCGGTCACCCCGCGCGCGTCGTCGTAGGCGGCCTCCAGCACCGCCGGGTCCTTGCGCAGGTCCACGCCGATCAGCAGCCGGGCGCCGGCCCCAAGCCGCCGCCCGAGCGTGTCCAGGAAGGCCATCGCCTCGGCGGGCCGGAAATTGCCGATGGTGCTGCCGGGGAAAAAGGCCATCGTCCGTTCCGGCGCGACGCCCCTCGGCAGCGCGAAGCCCCGCACATAATCGGCGGCCACCGGCACCACCGTCACCGCCGGATAGTCGCCGGCCAGGCGGGCGGCGGCGGCGATCAGATGGTCGCGGCTGATGTCCACCGGCACATACATGGCCGGCGCGTCCAGCGCGTCGAGCAGGATGCGCACCTTGACGCTCGACCCACTGCCCAGTTCCACCAGGGTGGCGCCGCGCCCGGCGAGAGCGGCGATCTCGTCCGCGCGGTCGTGCAGCAGCGCGGTCTCGGTCCGCGTCGGGTAATACTCGTCGAGCGTGCAGATCGCGTCGAACAGGGCCGAGCCCTCGGCGTCGTAGAAGTACTTGCAGGGGAGGCTCTTGGCCGGGCGGGACAGGCCGTCCAGCACGTCGGCCAGGAACACGTCGTCCGGCGCCGGGGCCTGCGCCGGCCCCTGGGCCAGATGGGCGCGGGCGGCGGAAATTGCGGTCATCAAGCGTCCTCCGCGAGGCGCACGCCGCTGAACATCCAGCGTTGGTGCGGATAGAAGAAATTCCGGTAGGTGGAGCGGACATGGCCGTCCGGCGTGGCGCAGCATCCGCCGCGCAGCACATACTGGTTGGCCATGAACTTGCCGTTGTATTCGCCGACGGCCCCGGCGGCGGGGCGGAAGCCCGGGTAGCCGCTGTAGGCGCTGGCCGTCCATTCCCAGGCGTCGCCGAACATCTGGACGAGGCCCTCCCCCGCCGCGGCGGCGACCGGGCGCAGCAGCCCGCTGCCCAGCGTGTTGCCGGTGGGGGATAGCCCGGCGGCGGCAGTTTCCCATTCGGCCTCGGTCGGCAGGCGCTTGCCGGCCCAGCGGGCGAAGGCGTCGGCCTCGTAGAAGCCGACGTGGCAGACCGGCGCGTCGTCGTCCAGCGGATGCTCGCCGAGCAGGGTGAACTCCCGCCAGCCGCCGTCCTCGCCGCGCCGCCAATAGGCCGGGGCCTCCCAGCCCTCGGCGTTGACCGTCGCCCAGCCGTCGGACAGCCAGAGCGCCGGATTGCGGTAGCCGCCGTCCTCGACGAAGGCCCGCCACTCCCCGTTGGTAACCAAGCGGGAGAACAGGCGGAAGGGGCGCAGCAGCACCTCGTGCCGCGGCCCCTCGTTGTCGAAGGCGAAGCCCTCGCCCTCATGCCCGACTGCGACGATCCCGCCGTCCACCGCAATCCAGCGCCCCTCATGGGCGCCGCCGCGCAAGGCCGGGCGGTAGGGCCGGTAGGCCGGCGCGACCGGGTTGCAGGAGAACAGGTGCAGCAGGTCCATCAGGATCAGCTCCTGATGCTGCTCCTCATGGGACAGGCCGAGCGTCACCAGCGGAGCCAGCCGTTCGGCGTCGGGCCGCTCCAGCAGGGTCAGCATGGCGGCGTCGACATGGTCGCGGTAGGCCGCCACCTCGGCCACGCCGGGCCGCGTCACCAGACCGCGCCGGGGCCGCGGATGCCGGGCCCCGACGGTTTCGTAATAGGAGTTGAAGAGATAGCCGAAGGCCGGGTCGAAGGCCCGGTAGCCCGGCAGATTCGGGATCAGCAGAAAGGTTTCGAAGAACCACGTCGTGTGGGCCAGATGCCATTTGACCGGGCTGGCGTCCGGCATGGACTGCACCACCTGATCCTCCGGCGACAGCCCGACGGCCAGTTCCGCCGAGGTGGCGCGCACCCGGCGGAATCGGTCGGCGAGTTCCGCCGGCTTTGGCGGCTGTTTTGAGCATGGGCGCTGGGTCCTCCCCGCCTGACAGGTCCCGGTAAAGCTGTGCCGCTTCGCCGGCCCGCCAACCCTCCTTTTGGAGTGGCCCGGACGCACCAGCCGTCGGCAACGCTCCGCCGCACCGCCTGTTCACAGCGGATGAGGCACGGATTCCGACGATCGAACGATGGAGGAACGGCACCCATGCAAGCGCGGCTCAAACCCATTGATGAGCAGGTGATCGTCATCACCGGCGCGTCGAGCGGCATCGGGCTGGTCACCGCCCGCATGGCCGCAAGCCAGGGCGCGAAGGTCGTCCTGGCCGCCCGCGACCGCGACGCGCTCGCCCAGGTGGCGGAAGAGATCCGCGCGGAAGGCGGGGACGCGATCCACTGCGTCGCCGATGTGGCCGACGCCGACGCCCTGCGGCGGGTGGCCGACGCAGCGGTCCGCAGCTACGGCCGGATCGACACCTGGGTGAACAACGCCGGCGTGGCGATCATCGGCAAACTTCTGGACACCGCCCCGGACGACCACCGCCGCCTGTTCGAGACGAACTATTGGGGCGTGGTCAACGGCTCGCTGGCGGCCATACCCCACCTGCGTCAGAACGGCGGGGCGCTGATCAACATCGGCAGCGTGCTGTCCGACCGCGCCATCCCGCTCCAGGGCGCCTATGTCGCCACAAAGCACGCCGTGAAGGGCTTCACCGACGCGCTGCGCATGGAGCTGGAGTCGGAGGGCCTGCCCATCTCAGTCAGCCTGATCAAGCCGGCGGCCGTCGACAGCCTGTACGAGGACCACGCCCTGAACCTGCTGGACGCGGAGCCGAGCAACCCGCCCCCGGTATACGCGCCGGAGGTCGTGGCGAAGGCCATCCTGCATTGCGCCCGCCGGCCGATGCGCGACCTTTATGTCGGCGGCGGCGCCAAGCTGTTCGCGCTGGCGGAAACCTTCGCGCCGCGGCTCACCGACCGGATCATGGAGCGGACCCTGCCGCGGGTCATCCGCTCCGGCGGGCTGCTCCGCCCGCGCAACGACGCCCTGCACAGCCACGGCGACGACGGGCGGGAACGCGCCGGCCGGCATCGCTTCGTGCGGGAAACCAGCCTCTACACCGAGGCCAGGATGCATCCCTGGGTCACCGCCGCGGTGGTCGCCGGTTTCGGCGTGCTGGCCGGGGCGGCGCTGGCTCGGGGCTGGGTGCGGAACGAGGAGGCAGCGTCGGGGCTGAACCGGCACCGCCGGTCGATGCGGCGGCATCGGGACCGGATGGACGAGGAAGGGCGCACCATCGGCCACAACGCCAAGCCGGCATGGCAGGCCGCGGAAGAAGGCATGGTCACCTTTCCCCGCTGACCGCCGCTCTACACCGACTCCCTCGCCGCCTCCGTCACGGGAGCGTGGCGGCGCCCGCGGGTGGCGCGCAGCGCCAGGATCGGCTCCAACTCCTCCGCCAGGACGGGGCGGCTGAACAGGTAGCCCTGGAAGCTCTCGCATCTCAGGCTGCGCAGAAGCTGGAGCTGCGCCTCCGTCTCCACGCCCTCGGCGACCACCGACAGGCCCAGGCTGCGGCCCAGCCCGACGATGGCGCGCGGGATGGAGTCGCCGGTTCCATCCTGCTCCAAATCGTGGATGAAGGACCGGTCGATCTTCAGCTTGTCGATCGGGAAACGGTGCAGATAGCTGAGAGACGAATAGCCGGTGCCGAAATCGTCCAGCGCGATCAGGCAGCCGCGCTGCTTCAGCGCGCGCAGCGTCGCGATGGCCGAGGGGATGTCGTCGATCAGGGTGCCCTCGGTGACCTCGATCTCCAGCTCCCAGCCCTGGAGGCCGTTGCGGTCCAGCGCGGCGCCCACCTTGACGGGAAGCTGCCCGTCGCGGAACTGCTGGGCGGAGACGTTGACGGCGACCGGCACCGTCAGGCCGATCTGGTCGTGCCAGCGGCGGATCTGGGCGCACACCTCGTCCAGCACCCAATCGCCGATGGCCTGGATCAGGCCGGTCTCCTCGGCCACGGGCAGGAAGCGGTTCGGCATGATGAGGCCGGCTTCCGGATGGCGCCAGCGCAGCAGAGCCTCCACTCCGACCACGAGGTCGTCGGAAATGCGCAGCTGCGGCTGGTAGACCAGGAACAGCTCGCGGTTCTGCAGGGCGTGGCGGAGCGCCGCCTCCAGGTCCAGGCGCTCGCGGGACCGCGCCCCCATCTCGCGCGTCACGAAGCGGTAGGCGTTCCGCCCGGCGTCCTTGGCGTTGTACATGGCGATGTCGGCGCAGCGGATCAGCCCCTCGGCATCCTCGGCGTCGTCGGGAAACAGGCTGATGCCGATGCTGGGCGACACCACGAAGTTCCGCCCGCCGATGGCGAAGGGGGTGGCAAGCTGGGCCATCACCTTTTCCGCCACCGCGGCGGCGACGCCCGGCGTCGGGATGTTCGGGACGACGATCAGGAACTCGTCGCCGCCCAGCCGGCCCACCGTGTCCGACGGGCGCATCGCCCCGTGCAGCCGCCGCGCCACCGACCGCAGCACCTCGTCGCCGAAGGAATGGCCCAGGCTGTCGTTGATGATCTTGAAGCGGTCCAGATCGATGAACAGCACGGCGACCCGCGCGCCGTCGCGTCGCGCCTCGCGGGCCGCCTGGGCGATGCGGTCGAACAGCAGGACGCGGTTGGGCAGGCCGGTCAGCGGGTCGTAATGGGCCAGATAATGGACGTGCTGCTCGGCCCGCCGCTTGTCGCCGACATCCTCGACGAAGGCCATGACGAAGGGCGGATCGCCGGGGGTGGACACCGGCTGGAGATGGAGGGAAAAGTGGCTGTGCCGCCCCCCGGCCATCAGCAGGCGGTCGACCTCCAGCCGCAGGCTCTCCCCGGCGATCGCGGAGTCGATGGCGGCGGTCACCGCCGGGTCCGGCGCGCGCAGCCTCATGTCCGTTCCGACCAGCGCGTCGCGCGCCACCCCGACCGTGCGGGCGAAGGCGGGATTGCAGTCGGTGATCCGGCCGTCCGGCCCGACGAGGGCGATGCCCAGCGGCGCCTGGTTGAACAGCAGGTCCAGTTCCGTCTCGCGGCGGCGCAACGAGGCGGTGATGCGCCTTGCGATCACCAGCGCCCGGTGCCGCGTCGCCGCCAGCGCCCACAGCAGGGCCGACAACAGCAGGCTGAGCGACAGCCCGGCCGCCAGGACCAGCGTCGGCTTCCAAGGATCCAGCCCCTCCTCGAAACTCGACCGGCTTTCGTACTGGACCGCCCAGACGCGGTTGAGCAGGGCAAGGTCGCGGCTTGTGCTCAGCAACGGCCGGTCCGGCGACTCCGGGCGGCTGCGGTAGAGCGGGAACTCCCCCCGCCCTTCGAACACCGTCGCCGCGACGTCGCCCATCCGGCCGAACACGGACTCGGCCAGCGGAGCCACCTGGATCGGCGTCATCACCAGACCGGCGAAGCTCGCCCGCCGCTGCTCCAGCGTGGCCGGGCTGCGCCCGTCGCGGTAGACGGCCTGGAAGACGATGACGGCCGGCGGTGACGGCTCACCCTCGTCGAGCTTCAGGCCGGCGGTGCGGACGATTGTCGGCTCGCCGCTGTCCCGCGCCTGCTCGGCGGCGGCGCGACGCACCGGCTCCGCCAGCAGATCGTAGCCGAGCGTGCGCAGCGTGCGTTCGTTGACCGGGGCGGCGTACAGCGTGACGAGCCGCATCGGACCGGCCGTGTCCGGCCAGATGCGGAAACCGCGCAGCCCGTCCATCCGGGCCTCCGTCACCAGTTCCGGTCCGGTCCATTGGTCGGCGACCCGCGCGAAGGCGACGGCACCGATCGCGGGAAAACGCTCGGCCAGATGCAGCCCGTCGACGAAGCGGTTCCATTCGGCGCGCTTCACCTCCGGGTAGGCGGTGAACAGGGCGGCCGCGGAGCGCGTCACCTGCACGTAGGCCTGGATCTGACTCTCGAAACGGCGATGCAGCTCCTCCACCCGCAAGGCGAACCGGCCCTCGGCCTCCGCGGCGACGCGCTGGCGGCTGTCCTGCCACACCAGAGCCGTCAGAAGAAGTGCCGCCAGCAGAACCAGAAGGGGGAGGCGCTTGGGAATGGCCACCGCACCGGCGGTGGAAGCGGCCATGGAATCGGTGATGGTCTCGCCCGGCGCAAGGTCAATCGGATCGGGGCTGGAAGACCTCTGCATGGGGCCGTACCGAAGCTGCCTGTGGCGCCGCGCCCCGGATTCCGACCGTCGGGACAACGCGCGCCGGTAGACCTTAACCAGATTGGGCCCGTGCGAGAAGCGTATAAATCAGGGCGAAATCGCCCGAAGCGTGCGACGGCGTTCAAAACTCCTGCAACACCTTGGGGCTGTTCTGCAAAAGCGTGTCGATCATGCGCAGGATCTGCTCGATCTTGGTGCGCGTGGCGTCCAACTCGTCGGCGGTCTTGTCGTCGATGCCCGCCTCCATCAGCATCATGTCGAAGGCGTTCAGCGTCTCCGAAAAGGCCTTCTGTTCCGCCTGGAGCACGTCGAAGGCGCCGAGCGAGCTGGTCAGCGCCAGCGGCGGATCGCTGACGAAGGCGTAGCTGATGTCGGTGAAATGGGCGATGGCCGTCAGCTTCTGCCGGATCACCCATTGCGGGAAGTTCGGCGGCAGGTCGTTCCCCGTCTCGGGCAGGCGCTCCTGGATGGAGAAGACCAGCCCCTGGATGTCCAGATAGGCGTTCCGGATCTCGCGGAAATGGGGAAAGGTCTTGGGCTTGCCGGCGTTGCGGACGCGGCCCAGCCGGGCGTTGTCGTCGGTCAGCTTGCGCGCCATCTGGACCACGATGTTCGCCACCTTCCCCATCGCCCCGTCATCCTTTTGTTTCGCGGCTGTCATCGATCTATAGCACGCGCCGCCCGGCCCGGGGCAGGACGTTCACGTCGCCGGCCGCTCCGGCGCCTGCGGCAGGCGGTCGCCCATTCCGCGGAGCAGCGCCTCGCGCGCCGCGTCGTCGGGGGCGGCGTCGAGCGCCCGGTGCAGGTCGAGCAGGAAGGCGGCGTAGCGGTTGTGCCAGTCCCGTTTGGCGGCCACCGCCTCCGGCTCCAGCCGTGGTGGACCGCCCTGGGCCTCGGCCGGCTCCCGGACCGGGACGGCGGCGCTCAGGTCGGCCACCTCGTCCAGCTCGGGCAGGCGGATCAGCGCCGGATCCCAGCCGCGGCGGACCAGCGCGTCGCGCAGGCCGGCGCGGGCGTCCTCCTCGCCATGCACCAGGAACAGGCCGCGCTTCACGCCCTGCCGCGCCGCCACCCAGGCCAGCAGGCTGCTGCGGTCGGCGTGGCCGGAATAGACGTCCAGCGACCGGATGCGGGCGCGCACCGCGATCTCCTCGCCATGGATGCGGACGGTGGCCGCCCCCTGCTGCAACAGGTGGCCCAGCGTGCCCGGCGCCTGATAGCCGACCAGCAGGACCGTGGCCTCCGGGCGCCACAGATGGTTCTTCAGGTGATGGCGGATGCGCCCGGCGTCGCACATGCCGCTGGCCGCCATGATGATGGCGCCACCCCTGATCGCGTTGAGCTTTTGGCTCTCCGCGACGGAGCGCACACGGTGCAGGTTGGGCCGGGCGAAGGGATCGCCCCCGGTGCCGAGATCGGCCAGATGGCGGCGGAACACCCCGGTGACGGAGTCGGCCAGCGGCGAGTCGAGAAACACGTCGACCAGCGGAATTTCGCCACGGTCGAACAGCCGGTGCAGGTCGTAGAGCAGCTCCTGCGTGCGTTCCACCGCGAAGGCCGGGATCAGCAGCGGGCCGCCCGCGGCGAGCGCCGCCCGCACCTCGTCGCGCAGCAGGGCCTGCCGCTCGGCCTCGCCCACCTCGACCCGCTCGCGGTTGCCGTAGGTGGTCTCCAGCACCATCCAGTCGGGCCGCGGCGGCCCCTCCGCGTCGGCGTGGAAGGATTTGCCGCCCGGCCCGAGGTCGCCGGAGAACAGGATCGTCTCCGCCGTCCCGCCGCGCGTCACCTCCAGCTCCACCGACGCCGAGCCGAGGATGTGGCCGGCCTGCCAGAAGCGGGCGCGGATGCCGGGCAGCACCTTCACCCACTCCCCGTAATCGACCGCGTGCAGGTGGCGGATGGCCGCCTGGGCGTCGGCCTGGGTGTAGATCGGCTCCACCGCCGGGCGCCCGCGCTGGCGGTTGCGGCGGTTCAGCCGCTCGACTTCCGTCTCCTGGATGTAGCCGCTGTCGGGCAGCATGTAGGCCAGCAGGTCGGCGGTGCCGGCCGTGGTGTGCACCCGCCCCTTGAAGCCCTGGCGGACCAGCTTCGGCAGCAGGCCGGAATGGTCGATGTGCGCGTGGGTCAGCAGCACCGCCTTCACGGCGGACGGCTTGAAGGGGAAGGGCCGGTAATTCAGCTCCTTGACCGTCTTGGTGCCCTGGAACAGGCCGCAGTCGATCAGCAGGTCGCCGTCGCCGGTCCGGATGCGGAAGCAGGACCCGGTGACCGTGCCGACGGCGCCGTGGAAGGTGAGGGACAGTGTCATGGCGAAACCCCGCCTTGTTGTGCCCTGTCCCTCTATCCTGCCCGACGAAGGGTTACCGGCCCGTCAACAGGGGGCCATCAACAGGAGGCTGCCAGAGCGTCGGCGATCAGCCGGGCGAGCGGCAGGGCGTTGCTGGGGTGCGGAACCCCGTCGCAGGACAACGGCGCTCCCAGACCTTCGGATTGGAAACGGGCGGCCACCGCCGCGTCGAACAGGGCGTGGACCCCGAACACGCGGACCGATGCCGCGCCCGCAGCCCGTGCGGCCCGCGCGCAGGAGAAGATGGTCTCGCCGGAGCTGATGACGTCGTCGACGATCACCACCGGCCGGCCGGCCAGGGGCGCATCGGCGGGCAGGGTCACCGTCACGTCACGGTCGCCGCGACGCTCCTTGCGCCCGACCAGGGCGGTGAGGCTGAGCGGCCCGGCCACCGCCTCGACCAGCGGAGCGGCCTCCTCGTCCGGGCCGACGATCACGGTGTCGGGCGCGGCCCCGTCCTGGCGCAGCCGCTCGGCGATGGCCCCGGCGCCGCTGAGGCAGACGGACGGACGCCCGACGAACACCTCGTCCAGCGTGTGGGTGCGGTGCAGGTGCGGCTCCACGCAGACGAAGCGGTCATACAACCGGCCCAGCCAGTCGCCCACCACCGTCTGGCTGACCGGCTCGCCGGGGCGGAACACCGCGTCCTGGCGCATGTAGGCCATGTAGGGGGCGACGAGGCACAGCTCCGTGGCGCCCTGGCGGCGCAGGACGGAGGCGGCCAGCGTCAGTTCCACCAGCTTGTCGTTCGGGCGATCGAGCGAGCGGTAGACCACCGCCCGTTCCACGGCTTCGGGAAGGCGGACGAGGCTTTCGCCGTCGGGAAAGCGGTGCAGTTCGGCGATGTGGCAGGGAACGTTCAGAGCCTCGGCCAGACGCCGCGCGCCGTCGGCCGATTCCGGAAATCCATAGACGCCCGTGTAGCGGGCCATGCTGTCCCCTCTCGCGTTGCGCGCCCGGACTTGGGCGCCCCGTTTCGGCCCGTACTATGCCGCAAGGGCCGCAGCGCCGCGACCACGACCTTAGGCGCAACGTTACCGTGAAGGCGATAGGACGGCAGAGGTGAACACCCACAAATGACACCGTGGACGCCCGCCACTTATTGACCGCAGACGAAGGTATGAGGCAGTTTCCCGCCATGCGCGTGCTCATCGCCGACGATACGGTCCTGATGCGCACCATGCTCTCGGAGCAGGTGGCGTCCTACGGGCATGAGGTCATCCTGGCCAGGGATGGCCGGGAAGCGCTGAATCTTGCCCAGGCCGAACCCTTCGACATCGCCATCATCGATTGGGAAATGCCTCGGCTGTCGGGGCTGGAGGTGTGCTGGCTTCTGAAGGCCGATCCGCGCACCGCCTACAGCTACCTGATCCTCATGACGTCCCATGATGAACCCTTCTATGAGATGAAGGCGCTGGACGCCGGAGCGGACGACTTCATCCACAAGCCGGTGAACCGCGCCCACCTCAAGGCGCGGCTGAAGGCGGGCGGCCGCATCACCGACATGCACCGTTTGCTGGTTGCTCAGGCGCAGACCGACCCGCTGACCGGCGTCGCCAACCGGCGCGCCCTTCTGGACCGAGCGGGTGAGGAGATCCGGCGGGCGCAGCGGTCACGGCAACCTCTGTCCCTGCTGATCGCCGACATCGACCATTTCAAACGCATCAACGACAGCCGCGGCCACGCCGCCGGCGACGAGGCCTTGCAGCGCTTCGTCCGGACGCTGGACGGCGCCCTGCGTCCCGGCGATCTGGTCGGTCGCTACGGCGGGGAGGAGTTCGTGGTTCTGCTTCCCAACACCGCGCTGACGGACGCCTCGGTCGTGGCGGAGCGCTTGCGCCAGCGCGTCGCCGCGCAGGAGATGGGGCCGGACGGCGATTCGTTCCACATGACCGCCAGCTTCGGCGTCGCGCCCGTCGCGCCGGACGCCCCCGGCGGCATCGACGACGCGCTCCGGGTGGCCGACGCCGCGCTGTATCGGGCGAAGGCCGAAGGGCGGAACCGCGTGGTCCCTTCTCCTTAGACCGTTCACGCCGTGCCTCTCCCGCCCGTCTCCGGCAGCGAAGCCAACGGGATGCGGAGAAGAGGCGATGCGCCATGTCCATGTGGCGTTTCTGGAGGGGACGAAGGTCCTGATCGTCCGGCGGCGCGAGGTCAGCACGTGGTGGGGGCGCAGCCCGGCGGAGCCGCGCGTCGTCGACGCCGCGGGCCAATGGGCGGTTCCCGGCGGCGGCTACGAGAGCGTCACCAGCCCGCTCGCAGCGCTCCAACGCCTGTTCCACGAGCAGACCGGCCTCGCTTTCCCCGACTCCCGCTCGGCGGAACCCTGGCGGCCCACCTCGCGGAGCTTCACGCTGTATTTCGTCCCGGTGACCGGGCTGGAGTCGCTGGCCTCGGCGATCACCCTGCGGGCCGCACAATCCGCCGTCACACCCGGACGCCCGGCGGGCGGCGCCATCGTGAACTGGGAGTTGGCCTCCGCCCACGTCGTGCCGCTCGCCAAGGTGGTCGCCCATCTGGGGGTGCGCCAGCCGGTCTCGCACGAGAATCAGCTCGCCATCACCCGACAGGCGATGCGCTCGCCCTCCTCCCAGTCGATCGAGCGCTACGCGACCATGGCCGCGATCATCGCCCTGCAGTGAGCCCGCCGCCGCGGTCTCAGCTTTTGCTGTCGCCAGGCGGGGTGCGGACGGCGGTGGCGGCGAGATACTGGGCCGCCGTGCGCAGCAGGAATTCCGCCACCGCCATGTCGCCCAGGTCGCGGTCGGGGCCGCCCAGCCGGTGGCGGCGGTCGGCGTCGATCAGGCCGGTGGCGATGACCTGGGCGGTCAGCCACGCCCGCTGCTCCTCGTCCGGCACCCCGGCCATGCGCTCCAGCATCGCGTTGCAGGCGTGGTCGATCGTCCCAAGGCCGGGGCGGTCGGACGACAGGTAGCTGGTCTCGTTGCGCGGCGCCGGCTCCCCGACGTAGGAACGGGCGAGCAGCGCCGTCTCCAGGGTCAGCCGGAAGGCCGTGCGGCGCGGTCGCCCCTTCCGCCGCAGGCGCAGCGCCATCATGGTGAAGAGCTGGGCCACCGCCTCCACCCGCTCCGGCGGCACCTCGTCGAGGATGTCGACGATCTCGGCGCTGACGGCGTTGCGCGGCGCCGACTCGCCGGGCCGCACCACCGCGGTGGCGAAAACGGCGATCAGGGTGCGCAGGGCGTCGGCCTGCTCCACGGGAGAGATGCGGCCGATCTGGGCGGGGTCGAACATGGGGGCGCTCCGCTCTGGCTGGGAGGAATCAACAACTCCTTCCAGACATGTTGGAACGCGGGGGACGGTCAGGAATCCCCCTCCTTCGGATCGATGGTCTCCGCCCGACGGCTGATCAGCTGGTAGAGCCCGAGCCCAAGCACCATGAAGACGATGACCATCAGGAGGATGGCGGGATACACCATGTCGCTCATCTGCGAGGTCCGCGCCTCGAACACCAGCACCAGCCCTTCCAGGCTGGCGGCGATGATGATGGTGGTCAGGAACTTGGTCAGGGTGCGCCGCGCCTCGTCGGCGTGGCGCAACTCGCGGTCGTGCTCCAGCTCCTCCTCATAGAGATACTTGGCGATCTCGAAGACGGCGATGGCCAGCACGATCATGCCGACGCCGTCCAGCAGCCCGTGCGTCGTCGCCTCGATGTCGAGGAGCAGAAGGCTGTGGAACACCGAATAGGCGGCCACGCCGATGAACACCAGGGCGAACAGCATCAACACGCCGGTCGCCAGGAAATACATGACCCGCGACGCCTTCCGGAATCCGTTCCCCACGATGCGCTTCCCTTTCCGACGCGAGAGCCTGTCCTGCGGCTGTCAACGCGTCGTCCCGGCTTTCGGACCGCAGCCTTGCGGGTCACCCCGGAAGGGAAGGTGGAACCGCAGGGCCGGCGGTGTGTTTGAATTTAGGCAGCACAGGGGATTGTGCCTCCTCGACAGGCTCCGCCGCGCTCCCTGAAGCGGCGGAGCCTTTCTTTTCCTGCCCCTTGTCTTCTCCCGCCCCTTGCGTCTATGGCTGCGGTGCCGGACCACGCCGACCACGGAACCGCCCCATGCCCGAGACGCCGCCCCCTTCCGCCGAGTCCCTGCACGCCCTGCTGGACCGTTATCTGCGTTGCCCGTCCGAGCCGCTGCGCGGCGAGTTGAACGCGGCGCTGACCGCCTTCCAGACGGCCTGGATACACGCCCGCGCCGGGCAGGATGCCCCGACGGCGCCCCCGCCCACCACCGCCGCACCCAAACGTGCCCCGGCGAAGCCGAAATTCCCGATCGCCGCCGCCGATCTGGCGGTGCTGGAAAAGATGGCCGAGGGCTGGGTCCCCACCGCGGCCGAGGTCCCCCGATGGGTCTGGTTCGAGAACCGGGAGTTGGTGACGATGGAGCCCAACCCCGCCGGAAGCGGGCCGGAGGTGATGCGTCTCGCCCCCGCCGGCTGGGCCGCGCTGGGCCGCCAGCCGGGCTGAGCAGCCGCCCATAAAAAGCGGGCAACAAAAAAAGGGAGGCCGGAGCCTCCCTTTTCTCACTTGGTGACCGGTTCCGGCTTACTTCGGAACCTTGCCCTGCACACCCTCGACGTACCAGTCCATCTTCAGGATCTGCTCGTCGGTGGCCTGCTTGCCCTCGGCGATCACGACCTTGCCGGACTGGTCCTTCACCGGGCCCTGGAAGGAGTGGCGCTTGCCTTCCATGATGTCGGTGCGGGTCTTCTCGGCCGCCGCGACGACGTCCGCCGGGAGAGCCGGGTTGTAGGGGGCCAGGAACAGCATGTGGTCCTTGAAGCCGCCCCAGGTGTCCTGCGACTTCCAGGAGCCGTCCAGCGCCGCCTTGACGCGGTTCACGTAATACTCGCGCCAGTCGTCGACGATGGCGGTCAGGTGCGCCTTCGGGCCGAAGCGGGTCATGTCCGACGACTGGCCGAACACCCACAGGCCGCGCTCCTGCGCGACCTGGATGGCCGCCGGGCTGTCGGTGTGCAACGAGATCACGTCGGCGCCCTGGTCGATCAGCGCCTTGGCGGCCTCGGCTTCCTTGCCGGGGTCGTACCAGCTGTTCACCCAGACGACGCGCACCTCGGCCTTCGGGTTCACCTCGCGCATGGCGATGGTGAAGGCGTTGATGCCGCTGACGACCTCGGGGATCGGGAAGGAGCCGATGTAGCCGATGATGTTCGACTTGGTCATCTGGCCGGCGATCTGGCCGATGACCGTGCGGGCCTCGTAGAAGCGCGCGGAATAGGTGGCGACGTTGGCCGAGCGCTTGTAGCCGGTGGCGTGCTCGAACTTCACGTCGGGATGGCGCTGCGCGACCTTCAGCGTCGGGTTCATGAAGCCGAAGGAGGTCGTGAAGATCAGCTTGTGGCCGGAGGAGGCCAGCTGCTCGATCACGCGCTCGGCGTCGGCGCCCTCGGGGACGTTCTCGACGAAGGTGGTGGTGACCTTGTCGCCCAGCTCCTTCTCCACGGCCAGACGGCCCTGGTCGTGCTGGTAGCTGTAGCCGTGGTCGCTGATCGGACCGACATAGACGAAGCCGACCTTCATCTTCTCCTGCGCGTCGGCCGCGCCGACGCCCAGCGCCAGCATGGCGGCGCCGGTGGCCAGACCCATCAGGGCCTTGCCCATGGTCCTTCTGTTCACGTGTTTGCTCCCTGATCCAATTGATTGAGCACGAACGTAAGACTTGCAGACATACCGGCGCCCGTCAGGCAAGGCCCGTCAGGCATCGGGATGGAAAACCTTCCCGAGGCTGGCCGGCGCGTTCAGCCGGATTCGGGCGACATCCCGTGAAATCACCACCAGAACGACGACGGTAGCCAGATAAGGCAGCATCGACAAGAGTTGTGACGGAATGTCGATTCCCAGCCCCTGGACGTGGAGCTGCGCGATGGTGACCCCGCCGAACAGCCAGGCGCCGAGCAGCACGCGGCCCGGCTTCCAGGTGGCGAAGACCACCAGCGCCAGCGCGATCCAGCCGCGCCCGGAGGAGATGCCCTCCGCCCACATCGGCGTGTAGTCCAGCGACAGAAAGGCCCCGCCCATGCCGCTCATCGCACCGCCGAACAGCACGGCGAGGAAGCGGATGCGGATGACCTTGTAGCCGAGCGCGTGGGCCGCCGCGTGGTTTTCGCCGACCGCGCGCAGGATCAGCCCCTTGCGCGTGGCGTAGAGGAACCAGTGCACCGCCGGCACCGCCGCCAGCGCCAGATAGACCAGCGCGTCCTGCCCGAACAGCGCCTTGCCGATCACCGGCAGGTCGGTCAGTCCGGGGATGTAGAGTTCCGGCACATCGGCGATGGGGATGCCGACGAAGCCCTGCCCGATCAGCGCCGACAGGCCGACGCCGAACAGCGTCAGCGCCAGTCCGGTCGCCACCTGATTGGCGAGCAGGAACAGGGTCAGCACGCCGAACAGCGCCGCCATGCCCGCCCCCGCCGCCGCACCGGCGACGAAGCCGAGCGTGGAGCTGCCGGTCTGCACCGCCACGGCGAAGCCGCAGACGGCGCCGACCAGCATCATGCCTTCCACACCCAGGTTCAGGACGCCGGACTTCTCCACCACCAGCTCGCCCAGTGCGGCGAACAGCAGCGGCGTGGCGGCGGCCAGCATGGCCGCCAGGATCGGGCCGATCAGGGCCAGTTCGGCGCTCATGCCGCGGCCCTCCCCACCCCGGACCCGGCAGCACCTTTCGCGCCGAAGCGCACGCGGTAACGGATCAGCACGTCGGTCGCCAGCAGGAAGAACAGCAGCATGCCCTGGAACACGCCGGTGATGGCCTTGGGCAGGCCGAGCGCGATCTGCGCCGCCTCGCCGCCGATGAAGGACAGCGCCATCAGGAAGCCGGCGAGCAGGATGCCCACCGGGTGCAGCCGCCCCAGGAAGGCGACGATGATGGCGGTGTAGCCGTAGCCGGGGGAGATGGTCGGGTTCATCTGGCCGATCGGTCCGGCAACCTCGCCCAGACCGGCCAGACCGGCCAGCGCGCCGGAAAGCAGCAGCGTCAGCCAGATGATCTTCTTCTGGTTGAAGCCGGCATAGCCCGCCGCCGTCGGGGTGAGGCCGATGACCTTGATCTGGAAGCCGATGAAGGTCCGCGCCATCAGGAACCAGCCCGCCGCTACCGCCAGCAGGGCGAACAGCGATCCCAGATGGACGCGCGTCCCGGCGACGAGCAGCGGCAGCACCGCGTCGGCCTCGAACAGGCGGGATTCCGGGAAGGCGAAGCCGTCGGGGTCGCGGTAGGGGCCGTGCATCAGGTAGTTCAGCAGATGCAGCGCCACGTAGTTCAGCATCAGGCTGGTCAGGATCTCGCTGGCGTTGAAGCGCACCCGCAGGAAGGCGGGAATCGCCGCCCACAGAGCACCGCCGGCCATGCCCGCGACGATCATCAGCGGCAGCAGCCACCAGCCGCCCTCGCCGTAGAAGGCCAGCGCCAGCCCGCCGCCGGTGATGGCGCCGAGCGTGAGCTGCCCCTCGGCTCCGATGTTCCAGACGTTGGCGCGGAAGCCGATGGCCAGCCCGATGGCGCAGAGCACCAGCGGGGTCGCCTTCACCGCCAGCTCGCCGAGGCCGCGCAGCGACATCAGCGGCGCGATGAAGAAGGCGTGCAGCGCCTTGACCGGGTCGAAGCCCATGGCCCAGAACAGCAGGAAGCCGCTGACGAGCGTGAGCGCGACCGCCAGCAGCGGCGTGGCGTAGACCATCGCGCGCGACGCCTCGCCGCGGGGTTCGAGACGGAGGAGGGTCATGAAAAGGCTCCGCCGAAAACATCCCCCTCTCCCCTCCGCTCACACGCAAACGAAGTTTGCGCTGACGCGGCAGGCGGACCGAAGGTCCGCCGGGAGCGGAGAGAGGGTTGGGGTGAGGGGGTTGCGCAGGGCGCGGCGTTCGGCAGAAGGGCATCCCCCTCACCCTTCCCTCTCCCCAGAGGGGAGAGGGTATGAAGCGTTGGTCCCATCACTCCTCATCCTCGTCGGGCGGGTGGTTGAACAGGCCGCCCATCAGCAGGCCGATCTCCTCCACGCTGGTGTGGTGGGTCGGGCGGCTCTCCGACAAATGGCCGTGGAACAGCACGGCGATGCGGTCGCTCAGCACGAACAGCTCATCCAGGTCCTGGCTGATGACCAGGACGGCAGCGCCGGACCGGGCGAGGTCGATCAGCGCCCGGTGGATCGCCGCCGCAGCCCCCGCGTCCACGCCCCAGGTCGGCTGGCCGACCACCAGCAGGCGCGGCTTCTGCAGGATTTCGCGGCCGATAATGAATTTCTGAAGGTTGCCGCCCGACAGCGAGCGCGCCTCCGCCCGGTGGCCATGGGTGACCACGTTGAAGGCGCCGATGATCCGCTCGGCGTAGGAGCGGGCACGCCCGAAATGGACCAGCCCGCTGCGCACCAGCGGCTCGCGGGCGTAGCCGGAGAGCAGCGCGTTCTCCGACAGGCTCAGCTCCGGCACGGCGCCGCGGCCCAGCCGCTCCTCCGGCACGAAAGCAAGGCCGAGCAGGCGCCGCTCGCGCGGGCCGAGATGGCCGGCCGGCCGGCCCTCGATGGCGACCGAGGCGGGGTCGGGCACCAGAGCCTCGCCGCTCAGCGCGGCCATCAGCTCCGCTTGGCCGTTGCCGGCCACACCGGCGATTCCCATGATCTCGCCGGCCCGCACCTCGAAGGACACGTCCTTCAGGTTGGTGGCGAAGGGGTTGTCGGACGTCGTGGAGAGATGCCGCACCTGCAGTTTCGCCGCCCCGGCCTCGCCCTGCGGCAGCCGCTCCGGGGTCGACAACTCGGTGCCGATCATCATCTCGGCAAGGCTGCGCGCCGTTTCCTTCCGCGGATCGCAGCTTCCCACGACGCGCCCGCCGCGCAGCACGGTGGCGGTGTCGCAGAGCGCGCGGATCTCTTCCAGCTTGTGGCTGATGTAGAGGATCGTGCAGCCCTCCGCCGCCAGCCGGCGCAACGTCTCGAACAGTCGGGTCGCCTCCTGCGGCGTCAGGACCGAGGTCGGCTCGTCCATGATCAGCAGCTTGGGGTCCTGGAGCAGGCAGCGCACGATCTCCACCCGCTGCCGCTCGCCGACCGACAGGTTGTGGACGTGGCGGCGCGGGTCCAGCGACAGGCCGTAGCGTTCCGACACCTCGGCGATGCGCGCCGACAGCGCGTCCATCGGGCCGGGCTGATCCAGGCCGAGCGAGATGTTCTCGGCGACCGTCAGCGTGTCGAACAGGGAGAAATGCTGGAACACCATGCCGATGCCCAGCCGGCGGGCGCCCGCCGGGTCGGAGATGTGCGTGTCCTGCCCGTTCCATTGGATCCGGCCGGCGTCGGCGTGCAGCACGCCGTAGATGATCTTCACCAGCGTCGACTTGCCGGCGCCGTTCTCGCCCAGCAGCGCGTGGATCTCGCCCGGACGGAGGACGAGATCGACCTGATCGTTCGCCAGACAGCCCGGAAAGCGCTTGGTGATGCCGCGCAGTTCGAGCCGGTGCGGTGGGGATGACACGGATGGGGAATCCAAGGAGGCGAACCGGGTAGGGGTGAAGTCGGCAGGGCATTGCCAAAGCCATGCCACTTTCGGAGAGTCTTGCCCGTCAAGGCTGTTCGCCGTCAACAGGGGAAGCGATTGCCCAGCCTGCGGTCATTCGCCCCGTTTCGGGCGCCTGTCGCAGCCCAACAAAGCGGCAGATGACCCAACAAATCAGCAGTTGCTTCGCACACGGACAGATGCCACGCCGCCGCACGGTTGACAAGAGGCCGCCGTCGTCCTCAGCTATGGGAAGGGCCGCCATTTCCGGCGGCCTTTGCTTATGGAGCTTTTGGAATGAACCGCAAGTCGATGCTCGGCGATCCGCCGCCGATCCGAATCACCCCCCATGACCTTGGGCGTCTCGACGTCCTTCTCGCCCATCTCAGCCAGCCCGCCGGCGTCATCGACTTCCTCCAGCGCGAGGTCGACCGCGCCGATGTCGCGGATTATTCCGACGACGGCGGAATGCCCTTCGTCCGGCTCGGCAGCCGGGTCACCTTCGCGGACGACCGGGGCACGCGGCACACCGCCACACTCATCACACCGGACGAAGCGGCCCGGCGCCAGGACGGCATCTCGATCCTGACCCCGGTGGGCGCCGCCCTGCTCGGCCTGTCCGAGGGGCAATCCATCGCCTACGGCACGCTCGACGGCCGCACCAAGTCGGTGCAGGTCCTGCGGATCGAACCTCCGGCCGGCTGACCGCCCACCTGAAGGTCCATCGACCACGGCTTGCACCGTGGCGCGTCCGCGGAAAAGGCGGACGCGCCATGCAAGGGCACAGACCTCGCCACCCTTGCCTCCCCTGCCCCCTTCGCCCAACTATCGGGGACTTGAACGGGACATTCGGAGCAAGGGCATGACGGCGGAACAGGCGGGCTACGCGATCCTGGAGGACCGGGGCGTCATCGCGGTCGCGGGCGAGGACCGGGCGGCCTTCCTGCAAGGGCTGGTGTCCAACGACGTGCGCCGCGTCGCCGCGGACCGCGCCGTCTACGCCCTCTTCCTGACCCCGCAGGGCAAGTTCCTGCACGATTTCCGCATCGCCGAATCGGACGGTGCCCTTCTGCTCGACCCCGAGACGGACCGGCGCGAGGAATTCCTGCGCCGCCTGAAGATGTACAAGCTGCGCTCCAAGATCACGCTGGAGGACCGCGCCGGCGCCATGCTGGCCGTCGTCCTGTTCGGCGGCGACGCGCTTACGCGGCTGGGTTTGCCGGAGGAGGCCGGTGCGGCGGTGCCCTTCGCGGGCGGCGTCGCCTTCACCGACCCGCGTCTGCCGGCGCTGGGCGCCCGCGCCTTCCTGCCGCGCGAGAGCGCCGCGGCGGCGCTGGAGGCGGCGGGCTTCGTTCCGCGCGGCGCGGAGGACTACGACCGGCTGCGCCTGTCGCTCGGCGTTCCGGAGGGCAGCCGCGACCTCACGCCCGACAAGGCGCTGCCGCTGGAGAATGATCTGGACGACCTCAACGCCATCTCCTGGGACAAGGGCTGCTACATGGGGCAGGAGTTGACCGCCCGCACCAAGTACCGTGCCCTGATCAGGAAGAAGCTGTTCCCGGTGACGCTGGACGGCCCCCTGCCCGCTCCCGGCACGCCGGTGACGCTCGACGGCAAGGAGATCGGCGAGATCCGCAGCGGCCATGGCTCGACGGCGCTCGCCTTGTTGCGGCTGGAAGACCTCACCCGTGCGGGGCAAGACGGATTGGTCTTGACAGCCGGAGAGGCCACAGTCACGCCGGCAAAGCCAGTCTGGGCAAGCTTTTGAGTTCTTCGTGACTTTTATTCCCGAAACTTGGACGGACTAGCCGAAAGATTTTTTCGATTTTCCGCGTGACCATTCCCACCGAGGCCCTGTTGTCGATCTGCCTTACCGAGACAAACCAAGGCACTCGACAGAAACGCCGAAACACGGAGAGGAGTGAGTTATGCGTAGGGAAATCATCGCGGCTGCGTCCGTCCTGGCGCTGATGACCGGCACGGCGATGGCGCAGACCACGTCGCCGACCACCGGCAGCCCCACCACCGGCGCCCCGACCGCGACCGAGATGAACAAGAGCGGCAGCGCCACCACCGGCAGCGCCGCGGGCCTGACCGGCGGCACGCTCGCCAGCGCCGAGAACATGATGGGCAAGAACGTCTACGGCACCGACAACGAGAAGGTCGGCGAGGTCGAGGACATCATCCTCGACAGCAACGGCCAGGCCCGCCAGCTCGTGATCTCCTCGGGCGGCTTCCTCGGCATCGGCGAGAAGCAGATCGCCGTGGACATCGGCAACGCCAACTGGGACGCCCAGCAGGAGCGCGTCCAGCTCTCGGGCATGACCCGTGATCAGGTGAAGGAGATGCCGGAGTTCGAGTATTCCGACACCACCACCTCGCTGAACCGCAACAAGGACAAGGCCGGCGACACGGTGAACGGCGCGGCGAGCCGCTCCTCCACCGGGACCTCCGGCACCATGACCGCTCCGGGCGGCGCCACCGGCACCCCGCCGGCCGCTCCGTCGGGCACCGGCCAGTAATCGCCGGTCCGGTCATGAAAAGCCCCCGCGGCCAAGCGCCGCGGGGGCTTTTCCCTGTTCGGAGTCGTGCTTACGGACGCGCGACGTGCCAGACGTTGTTCACCCCATCGCCGGTGGTGTCGCCCGGCTTGCCGTCCTTCGCCCAGCCGTAGAGCGGCTTGCCCTTGTAGGCCCACTGCATGGTGCCGTCGTCGCGGGTGACGACCGAGTAGTCGCCCATCGCCTTGGCGCCCGCCGGAGCCATCAGCGGCGGCCAGTTGGTGGCGCACTGCCCGTTGCAGGCGGACTTGCCGCCCGCATCGCGGTCGAAGACATACAGCGTCATGCCCTTGCTGTCGGTCAGCACGGGGCCGCCGGCCGACTGGCCGGTCTTTGCGGGCATGGTGCCCTGTGCAAAGGCGGAAGGCGCCACGAGACCGAGCGCGAGTGCGGTGGCCGCAGCGGCAACAAAACGGGTGAAGCGGTGCATGGACGGAACCTCCCTGTCGTGACGGGGCGGGCGATTTGACCCGGCCCTCACTGACAGGACGCCCACCGCGCCGCTTTATTCCGTCCCCACCCGAAGGATGATCAGGCCCGCAGCAGATCGACGAAGCGGCGGCAGGCGGCGATGTCCACGCGCAGGGCGGCGCGGCGCTTGGTCGCTTCCGGGTCCTCACCCCAGGCTTCGATCTGGAAGGTCTCATCGAGCTGCGACACCGCGAAGGCCTCCTCGGCGTCGATGTGCCCCTCGACCAGCGCCAGAGCGACGATCAGCGAGCCGCAGGAGCCGGTCGCGGTCTGGAGCGCCGACAGCGTCCAGTCGTCGTAGGCCTCCACCGCGTTGCGCAGGGCGCGCAGCGCCTCGGGCGGCTGCGGCTTCGGCATCAGCCCGGCGTTGACGTGCAGCGGCGCGTCGTAGCGCAGCGTCGCCCAGTCGAGCAGCGGCTGCCAGCGCTGCGCCTGCAACTCCACCAACTTCCGGGGATGCTCCGCGCGGTAGCAAAGCAGGTCCGTCTCCGCATAGGCGGCCACGCCGTCCACGATGACGACGCGGCCCTTGCCGATCAGGTCCACCGCCGTGCTGGCGAGCTGCATCAGCGGCATGCTGTCCGGGGCGATGTCCTCGGGCTGCGCGTCCCATTCGGCGGCGACGGCCTGGGCCAGCGGCCAGCTCGCGAAGACCAGCGGCGCCTTGGCCGGGCTGCGGATCGGGCGGTTGTCCAGGCGCACCTCGAAGCCGCCGCCGGCGGCCTCGTCGACGGAGGCGGTCTTGTAGAAGCGCTTCATCGGGGTCCTTCGAAGTCTCTCTTAACGGTGCAACAGGTCCAGCACGGCGCCGGCCACCGCGCGCCCGCGGTGGACGATGCGGTCGGCCCCGGCGGCCTCCAACTCGGCCACCGCGTGATAGCCCCAGGAGACGCCGACCGACGCGACCCGCGCGTTGCGGGCCATCCGAATGTCGTAGGTGGTGTCGCCGATCACAACCGTCCGCGCCGCCTCCACCCCGGTTTCGGCCAGGGCGCGGTAGACCATGTCGGGGTGCGGCTTGCCGGGACCGACGTCGCTGGTCTGGAGAGTGACGAAGCGCTCCGTCAGCCCATGGTGGGCCAGCACGGCGTCCAGCCCGCGCCGCGACTTGCCGGTCGCCACGCCGAGCAGAACGCCCTCCGCCTCCAGCGCGTCCAGCGTGTCGCGCAGGCCGGGGAACAGCGGCTCGTGCAGGTCGCCGCGGTGGCGCAGCGCCGCGAAGGCGTCCTTGTAGCTTTCCGCCACGGCCACATGACGGTCGGTGTCCAGGTCCGGCAACAGTTGCGACACCGCCTGCACCAGCGGCAGGCCGACCATGCGGCGCACCTCCAGCGGGTCCGGCTCGCCCAGCCCGTGGGCGGCCCAGGCGGTGGTCATGGCGTCGATGATGGCGAACTGGCTGTCCACCAGCGTGCCGTCGCAATCGAACAGGGCCAGCCGCAGGGGACGGGCATTCTCTGAGCTGCTCACGGGCATCGCCTCCGGGACGCGGGTCGTACCGGACTTATGCGGCCCATACCGGCAAAGCGCAACTCACTTCGCCGGCTGCGACACCGAAGGGCGCCAATGGAGCAGATGGACCGCGCCGCCCAGCAGCAGCCCCCAGAAGGCCGAGCCCACCCCGGCGAAGGACAGTCCGGAGGCGGTGACCAGCATGGTGACCAGCGCGGCCGTGCGGTTCGCCTCCACCTGCACGGCGCCCAACAAGGCGGCGCCGAAGGCCCCGACCAGGGCCAACCCGGCCACCGCCTCGATCAGGATCGGCGGGGAACGGGTGACCATCACCGCCGTCACCCCGGCCAGCCCGGCGAACAGGATGTAGCCGATGCCGCCGACGAAGGCGGCCTGCCAGCGCCGCGCCGGATTGGGGTCGGCGTCCGGGCTGGCGCAGAGCGCCGCGGTGATCGCCGCGAGGTTGATGGTGGGGGCGCCGCCCAGCGCCGTCAGGGCGGAGGCCGCCCCCGTCGCCAGAAAGATCGGACGGGTCGGCGGCGTGTAGTTGTAGGTCGCCAGAACGGCGAGGCCGGGAATGTTCTGCGACGCCATGGTGACGACGAACAGCGGCAGGGCGATGCCGACCATTGCTTCCCAGGTGAACACCGGCTGGACGAAAGTCACGCCCGGCCACAGCGCGCCGGACAGCGCCGCCCCGCCGGCCAAACCGCCGGATGAGTCGAGCGCCATCGCCCCCAGCGCCACCGCCACCGCGGCGGGCACGGCGTAGAGCCGCGCCACCCGCCCCACCACCGCCCAGGTCGCCAGCACCAGCAGCGCCATTCCCGGCGCCTGCGACACCGCCAGGAAGGGGGCCAGACACAGCTTCAGCAGGATGCCGGCCAGCATGCCGTTGGCCAGCGGCTTGGGAATCGCCGCGATCCAGCGGCCCAGCGGCGACCACAGCCCGGCCAGGACGATCAGCACGCCGGTCGCCACGAAGGCCCCCACCGCGGCGGGGAACCCACCCTCCACCGCGCCGGTGGCGGCGAGCAGGGCCATGCCCGGCGTCGTCCAGGCGATGCTGATCGGCTTGCGCCGGTGCAGGCTGAGGCCCATCGCCGTCAGACCCATGGCGAAGCCCAGCAGGACGAGGCCCGACACCACCTGCTCCGTGCTGGCGCCCACGGCGGTCAGGCCATGGATGACCACCGCCACCGAACTGGCGTAGCCGACCAGGGCCGCCAGCAGGCCGGCGCCGACCGCGCGCAGGGAAAGCCCCGTCGAAAGGCCCGTCGCCGGGACGGTGTCGGAAGAGGACATGGCTTGGGACCCTCCATCGGGCGTGCGGGACGATGAGACTGGTGATAGATTGGATCCAATATCCTGGCAAGGGGAGATCACGCATGGCGGTCAACGACGGGCTGTCGCGCCTCGTGGCGCGGGCGCAGCCGCGCCACCGCACCACCACGGAATTCGTGGAGGCGACGCTGCGCGAGGCGATCCTGACCGGGGTCATCGCGCCGGGCACGCCGCTGCGGCAGGAGGAACTGGCGGAGACCTTCGGGGTCAGCCGCATGCCGGTGCGCGAAGCGCTGCGCCAGCTGGAGGCGCGGGCGCTGGCCGAGTTCCACCCGCACCGCGGCGCGGTCGTCGCGGAAATCTCGGCGGCGGACGGCGCCGACATCGGGGCGATCCGCATGGCGCTGGAACCGATGGCGCTGCGCCTGTCGCTGCCCGGCCTGACGGCGGCGGACCTCGATCAGGCGGAGGAGCTGATCGCGGAGATGGATGGAGAGGCCGATCCCGGCCGCATGGGAGAGCTGAACCGGCGCTTCCACATGACGCTCTACGCGCGGGCCGGGCGGCCCCGGCTGCTGGCGCTGACGGAGCAGCATCTGCTGGCCGCCGACCGCTACCTGCGCTTCCAATTCGCGGCGCTGGGCTATCGGCCGCGGTCGCAGGACGAGCATCGCGCGCTGCTCGCGGCCTGCCGGGCGGGAGACGCGGACACGGCCTGCCGGCTCGTCACCGACCATGTCGGGCAGGCGGCGGAGCAGCTTACGGCGTTTCTGGAGGGGCGCGAGGCGGGGTGAGGCCCCCGCCTTCACTCTACCCCCTCGAACGGGTCGCCCTTCAGGCTGGCGCTGAAGCCCAGATATTTCCAGGTCGTCAGCATGTGGTCGGGCAGCGGCGCCGTCACGTCGATCATCCGGTTGCCGCCGCGCGGGTGCGGCAGGATCAGGCGGCGGGCGTGCAGGTGCAGCTTCTTCTGAATCTCGGCGCCCGGAAGATGGGCACCCTGGCCGGCATACTTGCCGTCGCCCAGGATCGGCGTGCCGATGGCATTCATGTGGACGCGGAGCTGGTGGGTGCGCCCCGTGCGCGGCCACATGGCGACGAAGGCCGCCTGCTTGCCCAGGTTTTCCAGCACCGAGTAGTAGGTGACGGCACGCTTGCCGTCGTCCTCGTCGCCGGCCACCCGCTCGCCCTGCGGCCCGCCTTCCTTGGCCAGCGCGAGGTCGATCTTGCCCTGGTAGGGCTTCGGAACGCCGACCGTGGCGGCCCAGTAGATCTTGCGCACGTCGCGGCCGCGGAACTGCTCGGTCAGCTTGGACGCCGCGAAGGTGTTGCGCGCCAGCAGCAGGACGCCCGAGGTGTCCTTGTCCAGCCGGTGGACCAGCTTGGGCCGCTCCTTCGCGTCGAAGCGCAGGGCGTCCAGCATGGCGTCGAGATGCTTGGTGGTGTTGGTGCCGCCCTGGACGGCGAGGCCCGCCGGCTTGTTCAGCGCGATGACGTCGCCGTCCTTGAAGAGAACCAGCGCCTGGAGCGCCGCGATGTCCTTGTCCGACATGGCCGGCTTCTTCGGCGCGGGGGCCGGGGCGGCGCCCTCCGGCTTGGCCCAGTCGGCCAGCGGCGGGATGCGGATGGACTGGCCGGCGGCGAGCCGGGTCGAGGTCTCCGCCCGCTTGCCGTCCACGCGGACCTGGCCGGTGCGCAGCAGCTTCTGCAGATAGCCGTGCCCCACGTCGGGGAAATGGCGCTTGAACCAGCGGTCGAGGCGGACGTCGGCCTCGTCGGACGTCACGGTCCGGGTTTCCACGCTGGGGGACTTGTTCTCACTCATCAAACGGGCACCGAAACAAGAGAACGCACGACCGCGAGGCCGGCAAAGAAACCCGCGATGGTCAGCACCATCGAGGCCAGGATGTAACCCGCCGCCGCCGACAGGGCGTTCCGCTCCACCAGCAGCCCGACGTCGAGCGTGAAGGAGGAGAAGGTCGTGAATCCCCCCAGCACCCCGACCATCAGCAGCGCCCGCAGCTCCGGCGAGGGCGACCACACCAGCGCGGCCAGCTCCGCCAGCGCGCCCATGGTGAAGCAGCCCACGGCGTTCACGATCAGCGTCCCGTAGGGAAACTGCGTGCCCAGCCAATGGCCGACCGCCGTCATCAGCAGATAGCGCGCCATGGAACCGACAGCGCCGCCGACGGCGACCGCGGCGAGCGTGGACGGTGATGCGATCACGGAACCTCCGGAACGGACGGGACGACGGGCATCCCGCGCGGATTAGAGCCAGAAATACGGCGGTTTGTCACGCGCCGGGCGCGGCGTCCCCGCCATCCCGCTCGCCCACGCCGAAGATCCAGCCCTCCTGCCGCCGCGCCCGCGCGTCCATGGCCGGCGGACTCCACACCGCCTCCCGCCCGGCCAGCCGGCGCAGCCCCGCCGCGGAGACCAGCGCGTCCGCGTCATGGTCGCTCACCGGCCCGGACAGGCCGGCGGGCGGCGCGCCGAGGGCGGCCAGCGCGGCGTCGACCGCCGCCCCGTCGCGGATCTTGCGCAGCCCGAAGCCGGCGCGGATGAGGAACAGGCGCGGGTAGATCTCGCAGAAGACGGTATGGCCCGGCCCCGGCGCGTCGAAGGGCCAGACCGCCACCTGGTCCGGCGCCGCCCGCTTCAGCGCGCGCAGCATCCGCATCCCGGCCAGCCCGCCCTTCCCCACCTGCTTGGCGCCGATCAACTTGTAGGGGCTCTGCGGGCTGCCGTAGCCGTCGGCGCGGCACACCCGCTCGGTCAGCCGGTGCGGGTCGCGGTACCAGTCCGGCTGCGTCCCGGCGCGCCAGAAATCGGCGCCGTAGTCCGGGTGCGCCGCGAAGCCGCCCCCGGCGAAGTCCGGCTCCGCCCCGGCCACCGCTTCCACCCGGTCCCACAGGTCGAAGGCTGTCACCGCGTCGGGGTCGGGGAAATAGCGCCGAGCCACGTCGAAGGGCAGCGAGAAGGCGCAATCGATCCCAACCAGCGCCGGCCCCCGCTCCAGCCCGTCAAGCAGCCAGTCGAACACGGCGGTGCGCGACCATTGCCGCTCCGTGGGCGCGACGGTCCGCGGCGGCCCTTCCACGCCGCATTCGGCGACCGCGACGCCGGCGTAGCGCTTGCCGGCGGCGCCCGACCAGTCGATGGCGATGAAGCGTGAGAACGCCGGAACCGCGTCATCCGTCGTCATGAGCACGCTTCTCCCGCCATTTCACGAACCCTGATTCCGAGCGTCCGGATTTCAACACGCGGGAATTGCATACGGACCCTCCAATGACCATTCGCTCAATCTCAGGTCTTCTCACCGCCCTCCTCGTCTTCACCGCCGCCCCGGCCCGAAGCGATCCGTGCCTGGACATCCCAAGCGTCCTGCGCTCCGCCGAGCCCGCGCTCAACACGGCGTTCGGCGGGCGCCTCACCCGGCACATCTTCGGCGCGCCGCCGCTGCCGAACGCCGTGCAGGAGGTCGGCATGCCTCTTTTCGCGGATCTCTGGGCGTGGCGGGCGGCGTGGAACGCGGTGACCGGCCATCCGGGCGAGGTCCTGTGCGGCGAGGAGCTTGGCGGCACCCAGTTCGGCAAGACGCTGAGCGTGCGGGTCCCCGCGCTGTGGTGCGGGGAAACGGATGATACCGGCCGCTGCACCGACGCCAAACCCTTCACCAGCGCCACCGTGACCTACGTGTTCGAACGCGCCGGCCCGCCGCACGCCCCGGTCTGGATCCTCGGAGTCGCCTACCCGAAGCCGTGATGCGCCCTATTCGTCCCCGTCAGCGGCCTTGCGGTCGCGCAGGCGCGCCCAGTAGTCCTGGCGCTTCTTGATCTCGCGCTCGAATCCGCGCTCGACCGGCTGGTAGAAGGCGCGTCGCGCCATGCCCTCCGGGAAGTAGTTCTGGCCGGAGAAGCCGTCCGCCGTGTCGTGGTCGTACTCGTAGCCCTTGCCGTAGCCAATCTGCTTCATCAGCTTGGTCGGGGCGTTCAGGATGTGCTTGGGCGGCATCAGGCTGCCGGTTTCCTTGGCGGCGCGCACCGCGCTCTTGTAGGCGGTGTAGCCGGCGTTCGACTTCGGCGCCGTCCCCAGATAGATCACCAGTTGCGCGATGGCCAATTCCCCCTCCGGGCTGCCCAGCCGCTCGTAGGCCTCCCAGGCGGCGGTGGCCTGGGCGAGCGCGTTGGGGTCGGCCATGCCGATGTCCTCCACCGCGAAGCGGGTCAGCCGGCGGGCGATGTAGCGCGGGTCCTCCCCGCCCTCCAGCATGCGGGCGTACCAGTAGAGCGCCGCGTCGGTGTCCGACCCGCGCAGCGACTTGTGCAGCGCGCTGATGAGGTTGTAATGCCCCTCCTGCGCCTTGTCGTAGAGCGGGGCGCGGCGCTGGATGGCGGTGGCGAGCGCGTTGTTGTCGAGACGCGCGCCGTCCTCCGGCACCGGCAGGGCGAACAGCTCCTCACAGAGATTCAGGCAGAAGCGCCCGTCGCCGTCGGCCATCGCCTTCAGCGCGGCCCGCGCGTCCGGCGTCAGCGGCAGCGGACGGCCCATCTCCGCCTCGGCCCGTGTCAGCAGCTTTTCCAGCGCCGCGTCGTCGAGCCGGTTCAGCACGAAGACCTGGGCGCGCGACAGAAGCGCCGCGTTCAGCTCGAAGGACGGATTCTCGGTGGTGGCGCCGACCAGCGTGACGGTGCCGTCCTCCACATAGGGCAGGAAGCCGTCCTGCTGGGAGCGGTTGAAGCGGTGGATCTCGTCGATGAACAGCAGCGTGCCCTGCCCGGCCGCACGCCGCGCCCGGGCGGCGTCGAAGACCTTGCGCAGGTCGGCCACGCCGGAGAAGACCGCCGACAGCGGCTCGAAATGCAGGTCGGTGGACAGGGCGAGCAGCCGCGCGATGGTCGTCTTGCCGCAGCCGGGCGGCCCCCACAGGATCATGGAGGCCAGCCGGCGCGCGGCGACCATGCGGCCCAGCGGGCCGTCGGGCTTCAGCAGATGCTCCTGACCGACCACCTCGCCCAGGCTGCGCGGGCGCAGCCGGTCGGCCAGCGGGCGGGGGGCGCCCGCCTCGAACAGGCCGCCGGTGGCTCCGGAGTCGCCGCGTTTGCTCATCGCCGATCCACCGATCGCACCGGACCGGTCACTGGTTGGTGGGCGCGCCGCAGCGCTGGTAGCACATGCGCAGCGAATGCTGGCAGTTGTCGGTCGGCGAGAAGATGCCGCCGCGGTCCGGACGGTCGAGCCCGCTCTGCGCGCGCGCGGCGACCGAGTCCATGCAGGAGTTGTTGCTGCGCTCACACTGGGAGCGGCAGGAATCGTCGCTGCCGACGCCGCCGTCGAGGCGAAGCGACGGATCTTCGACCCCGCGGGCCGGGCGCGAGGACGCCGGTGCCCCGGCGGGAGCCGTTGTGGGGACCGTGGTGGAGGCCGCCGGAGCACCGCCCACGGCGGCGCCGGACGAACGCCCCGGCGCGTCCGCGCAGGCGGCGAGCGCAACCAGGGCGAGGGCCAGCACCGGCCCCAGAATGAGTTTCGGACGGAACATCGCGGCTTTGACTCCCATTGTTCTTGCGTGACCCCGGACGTTGGCGGATGGTCCCCCGGATTGGACCATGCCGCGGGCTCGGCGCCCACTATGCCGGGAACGCAAGCGATAAGGGAATGCCTCAAATGAGTCCCAACAATCCCGGCCCGTCGCCGCGCCGCCGGACATCGACCACCGTCTTCGTGGCGCTGCTGATCGGCGGGCTGCTGCTGCTCATCGTGCGCATGCTCTCCATGCCCACCGTCAGCGCCGGCGAGGTCGTCCTGCCCCTGCTGGCCGGCATCGCCATGGCGCTGGCCATCGGCGTGATGGTCATGCGCGACCGCCGCGAGCGCAACGCCCTGCCCCCGTCGGAGCGCAACCGCCAGGACCGCGGGATGCCCGATTGATGTTTGCCGGGAAGTAAAGGTGACGCGCGGGGCCGGGCCCCGCGCCGCTCACACGAACTTGAAGCTGAGCAATCCGCCGATGATGATGACCAGCAGAACGGTCGTCACCAGCATCAGCCGCTTCTCGATGATGTCGCGCACCTGCGGCCCGTAGAAATGCAGCAGGATCGCGATCATGTAGAATCGCGAGAATCGTGCGACGATCGAGCACAGGATGAACACCGTCAGGTCGAGGTGCGCGAATCCCGCGGTGATCGTCAGCAATTTGTAGGGAATGGGCGTGATGCCCTTGAGGATCAGGAACCAGGGACCGAATTCGGCGAACATGTCCTGAAAGCGCTGGAATGACTCCTGCGCGTTGTAGAGGTCGATGATCAGCCGTCCGATGCTCTCGAACAGGTAGAACCCGACCGCGTAGCCGAACATCCCGCCGATCAGCGAGGCCAGCGCGCAAATGTTGGTGTAGCGCCAGAGCTTCTTGGGCTCCGCCAGACACATCGGCACCAGCATGATGTCGGGCGGCAGAGGGAAGAAGGAGCTTTCCGCGAAGGAGACGGCGGACATCCACCAGACGGCGTCCTTGCGGGCGGAGAGCTTGAGAATCCGGTTGTAGAGAGGTTTCAGCATACCGCGCGCGCGGCGCCCTCCCGAAGTGACGGAACCCGAAAACCGGAAACCCTCCCTCCGGGGATGAACCCGAAGGGAGGGCCGGTCGGTCACCTATATCGTCGTCCGGCGCCCAGGGGCAACGGCGGCGACAAGATTTCACGAACGCTCAACCGTGGGCTCAGCCCTCGGCCTCGACCTCGTCCTTGATCTCCACCGGGCCCGAATCCTGGCCCTTGGCGGCGACGTCGCGGTCGACCAGCTCGATCACGCCCATGGCGGCGGCGTCGCCGTAGCGGAAGCCGGCCTTCAGGACGCGGCTGTAGCCACCCTGACGGTCCTTGTAGCGGTCGGCCAGAACGGTGAACAGCTTGGTCACCATCGCGTCGTCACGCAGCTGCGCGAAGGCGAGACGGCGGTTGGCGAGGCCACCCTTCTTGCCGAGCGTGATCAGACGCTCGACGATCGGGCGCAGATCCTTGGCCTTCGGCAGGGTCGTCTTGATCTGCTCGTGCTTGATCAGCGCATTCGCCATGTTCGAGAACATGGCCTTGCGGTGGCTGGTGGTCTTGCTGAACTTACGTCCGGAAACGCCGTGACGCATGACGGTCCTCCTTCATGGCGTGGCCCCCCTCGGGGAGCCGGTGGTGAACCCGACCGCCCAGTCGTTAGAGCTGGTACGGCGCGGGGCGGGCCGGTTGGTGGCCCTGGGAACGAATGCCCCCTCCCCGGCACTCCCCCGCTCGCGCGGGAGAGGGAGCTTGTCCCCTCCCTCGCCGAAGGCGGGGGAGGGTCAGGGAGGGGGCAATGGAACGTGCGAGACTTAGTACGGCTCTTCCAGACGCTTGGCCAGCTCTTCGATGTTCTCGGGCGGCCAGTTCGGGATTTCCATACCGAGGTGCAGACCCATCTGGGCCAGCACTTCCTTGATCTCGTTCAGCGACTTGCGGCCGAAGTTCGGCGTGCGGAGCATCTCCGCCTCCGTCTTCTGCACCAGATCGCCGATGTAGACGATGTTGTCGTTCTTGAGGCAGTTGGCCGAACGGACCGACAGTTCCAGCTCGTCCACCTTGCGGAGCAGGTTCTTGTTGAACGGAACCTCCTCGTGCTTCTCCTCGGCGACCGCGTGGGTCGGCTCCTCGAAGTTGATGAACAGCTGCAGCTGGTCCTGGAGGATGCGGGCGGCGAGCGCCACCGCGTCGTCCGGCTTCACGGCGCCGTTGGTCTCGACGACCATCGACAGGCGGTCATAGTCGGTGACCTGCCCGACGCGGGCGTTGTCGACCTTGTAGGAGATCTTGCGGACCGGCGAGAACAGCGCGTCGACCGGGATCAGGCCGATCGGGGCGTCTTCCGGACGGTTCTGGCTGGCCGGGACGTAGCCCTTGCCGGTCTCGACCGTCAGTTCCATGTTCAGGCGCGCGCCGTTGTCCAGCGTGCAGATCACGAGGTCCGGGTCCATCACCTGGATGTCCGCGCCGGTCTCGATCATGCCGGCCTTCACCTCGCCGGGGCCTTCGGCGCGCAGGCGCATGCGCTTCGGGCCGTCGCCGCCCATGCGCAGACCCATCGACTTGATGTTGAGGACGATGTCGGTCACGTCCTCGCGCACGCCGGGGATCGACGAGAACTCGTGCAGCACGCCGTCGATGTGGATCGCCGTGACGGCCGCACCCTGCAGCGAGGAGAGCAGCACGCGGCGCAGCGCGTTGCCGAGCGTCAGACCGAAGCCACGCTCCAGCGGCTCGGCCACGACGGTCGCCGTGCGGTCGGCGTCGTCACCGGGCTGGATGTCCAGCTTGTTCGGCTTGATCAGTTCCTGCCAGTTCTTCTGAAGAGCCACGGTATTACCTCATGCCATCGGGGTGGACACACGTCCGCGGGGACCGGCCGTTCCCATCCGATGGCGCCGCGATGGCTGCGGCGCCTGTCCCGGAACGGCGGATCCCCGCGGGTGCGGAGTAGCGATGCTTCTTAGACGCGACGCTTCTTCGGCGGACGGACGCCGTTGTGCGGAATCGGCGTGACGTCGCGGATCGAGGTGATCTGGAAGCCGATCGACTGCAGAGCGCGCAGCGCCGACTCACGCCCCGAACCCGGACCCTTCACCTCGACCTCGAGGGTCTTCATGCCGTGCTCCTGGGCCTTGCGGCCCGCGTCCTCGGCGGCGACCTGGGCGGCGTAGGGGGTCGACTTGCGCGAACCCTTGAAGCCCATCGTGCCCGACGACGACCAGGCAATGGTGTTGCCCTGCGCGTCGGTGATGGTGATCATCGTGTTGTTGAAGGAGGCGTTCACGTGCGCGACGCCGGCGGTGATGTTCTTGCGCTCGCGACGACGAAGACGCTGCGAAGCGGCTGAGGGCTTGGCCATGGTCCGTGCGTCCTCTTACTTCTTCTTGCCGGCGATCGGCTTGGCCGGACCCTTGCGGGTGCGGGCGTTCGTGTGGGTGCGCTGGCCGCGGACCGGCAGGCCCTTGCGGTGACGCAGGCCACGGTAGCAGGCCATGTCCATCAGACGCTTGATGTTCATGGCGACCGAACGGCGCAGGTCGCCCTCGACGCGGTAGTCGGCGTCGATGGTCTCGCGGATCTTGAGGATCTCGTCGTCCGTGAGCTGGTTCACACGGCGCTCCGCCGGGATCTCCAGCTTCGTGCAGATTTCCTTGGCCTTGAAGGGGCCGATGCCATGAATGTAGGTCAACGCAATCTCCACGCGCTTCTGCGCGGGGATGTTGACGCCAGCGATACGCGCCACGCCTGCTCTCCTCGATATCTCAACGGCAGCCCTCATGGGCCGCCTACACACCGATTGATCCCCGATCCGGATGCCAGAGGCCCGAAGGCCCGAGGCGGCTCCCGGATACGGGACGCACAATGTCTCCCGCCAGGCCCGGTAGGCCGCGAGAGGGTGCGACTATAGAAAAAGCCGGAAATCTGTCAAGGCCGTTCTGCGGCGTTACCGTGCTTTTCCCGGTGCCTGTCCATTGTGGGGAGGATGGCCGCGGTTGACAAGCCGGACGGCAGCTCTTGAGATGAACGGCCCGCCCCGAACGGAACAACCCGAACGGCGCACATCAGAAGGCAGACCCATGACCCGCAAAGTCATCCCCTTCCGGCGCTTCCGCCTGACCAAGATCGTCGCCACGCTGGGGCCGGCCACCGCGACGCCGGAGATGATCCGCGCGCTGTTCGAGGCGGGCGTGGACGTCTTCCGCCTGAACTTCAGCCACGGCACGCACGAAGACCACGGCCAGCGCCTCGCCACGCTGCGCGCGCTGGAGGCGGAACTCGACCACCCCATCGCGGTGATGGCCGACCTGCAGGGGCCGAAACTGCGGCTGGGCACCTTCGCCGATGGCCCGGTCACCGTCGAGCCGGGGCACCGCATCCGCCTCGACCTCTCCACCGAGCCGGGCGACGCGACCCGCGTCGGCCTGCCCCACCCGGAAATCTTCGCCGCCCTGGAGCCGGAGGCGGAGCTGCTGGTGGATGATGGGAAGGTCCGCCTGCGCGTCGTCGGCTGCAGCCCCGACCACGCCGACTGCGTCGTGCTGTCCGGCAGCCGCCTGTCCGACCGCAAGGGCGTGAACGTGCCGGGCGTCGTCCTGCCGCTGACGCCGCTGACGCCGAAGGACCACGAGGATCTCGCCTTCGCGCTCGACCAGGGAGTGGACTGGGTGGCCCTGTCCTTCGTGCAGCGGCCCGAGGACGTGGCCGAGGCACGCAAGCTGGTCGCCGGGCGAGCCGCCCTGTTGTCGAAGATGGAGAAGCCGCAGGCCATCCAGCATCTGGAGCGCATCGTCGAGCTGTCGGACGGCGTCATGGTCGCCCGCGGCGACCTCGGCGTCGAGATGCCGGCGGAGGACGTGCCGAGCATCCAGAAGCGCATCATCCGCGAATCGCGCAAGGCCGGCAAGCCGGTGATCGTCGCCACGCAGATGCTCGAGTCGATGATCGGCTCCCCCGCCCCGACCCGCGCCGAGGCGTCGGACGTCGCCACCGCGGTCTATGACGGGGCGGACGCCGTGATGCTCTCGGCCGAGACGGCGGCGGGCACCTACCCCATCGAGGCGGTGTCGATGATGGACCGCATCGCCCGCCGGGTCGAACAGGACCCGCTCTACCGCACCATCACCGACGCCCAGCATCCCGACCCGCAGCAGACCTCCACCGACGCCGTCACCGCGGCGGCGCGTCAGGTCGCCCACACCATCCAGGCCGCGGCCATCGTCACCTACACCACCAGCGGCTCGACCACCCTGCGCGCCGCCCGTGAACGGCCGGAGGTGCCGATCATGTGCCTGACCTCCAGCCTGGAGACGGCGCGGCGGCTCCAGCTCGCCTACGGGGTGCACAGCGTGCATTCCGCCGACGTCGCCGACTTCAACGAGATGGTTCAGAAGGCCGCCCGCTGCGCCTACGAGGACGGGCTGGCGGTGGAGGGGCAGCGGCTGGTCATCACCGCCGGCGTGCCCTTCGGCACCCCCGGCAACACCAACATCCTGCGCATCGCCTGGGTGGACGCCCAGTAACGAGTCGCCCGACGAGGCTCCGCGGCGCCGTCAGGCCGGGGCACGGTCCGCCGGCGCGACGCGGGGGAAGCGCAGGGTGAAGGCGGTGCCGCGGCCCGGCGCGCTGTCCAGCGCGATGCGGCCCCTCAGCTTGCGGGTGACGATGTTGTAGACGATGTTCAGCCCCAGCCCGCTGCCCCCCGTGCCGCGGCTGGTGGTGAAGAAGGGTTCGAACACCTTGCCCTGCAGTTCGGCCGGGATGCCCCGTCCGTCGTCGGCGTAGATCAGCTCCACCTCGTCAGCGCCCACCCCACGCGCGGAGACGCGCAGCAGGCCGTGCTGCCCCGCGGCGTAGCCGTGGATGATCGAGTTCATCACCAGGTTGGTCAACACCTGGCTGAGCGCCCCCGGATAGCCGTCGATCAGCAGGTCCGCCGGGCAATCCACCTCCACGCCGTGGGCCGCCCGCTTGATGCGGACGCCCAGGCTGCGCAGGACCTCGTCGATGTAGTCGCGCAGGTCGAAGACGCGGCGCTCCTCGCTCGCCTGATCCACGGCGATCTGCTTGAAGCTCTGGATGAGCTGGGCGGCGCGGTCGATGTTCAGCAGCATCAGCTGCGCCGCCTCCCCCGCCATCTCAAGGAAGTCGGCGAAATCGGGCCGGCGCAGCGTTCCCGCCTCGAAATCGCGCCGGATGAGGCGGGTGCGCTCCGCCACCAGCGAGGCGCCGGTCAGGGCGATGCCGATGGGCGTGTTGATCTCGTGCGCCACTCCCGCCACCAGGGATCCCAGCGCCGCCATCTTCTCGGACTGGATCAGATGGGCCTGGGCCTCCTTCAGGTCGCGGAGCGCGCGTTCGGCCTCCTCCCGCGCGGCGTGGACGCGCTCCTCCGCGTGGACCCGGTCCGACACGTCGGTGTGCGAACCGACGATGCGGAAGAGCGCTCCGTCCGGACCGAGGACGCGGATGGCCCGGGTCAGCATATGGACCACGGTCCCGCGCTTGTGGCGGAAGCGCTGGACGAACTGGCACTCGTTCACCACCCCGTTGACGAGATCGCGGGCCATATGCATCGACAACTCGCGGTCCTCGGGCAGGATCAGCTCGGTCCAGCGGGCGGCGGTGTTGACCATCTCGCTCTCGCCGTAGCCGAGCATTCCCCACCAGTAGGGCGACAGCCACAGTTGCCCCGTGCGCAGGTCCCATTGCGAAATGCCTTCGCGCGCCGCCCGGATGGCCAGCTCGAACAGCTCCCGGCTGGCAATGATCTCCCGCTCGGCGTTCCGCCGCTCGGTCACGTCGGTGTAGGTGACGACGAATCCGCCGTCCGGCAGGGGCCGGATCAGGCATTCCAGAACCTGCCCGTCGGACCGGGTGCATTCCCAGGCCCGATCGTCCGGAGCGGGCCGGACGGGAAGCGGCACGCCGAGGGCCGCGGACGCGCCGGCCCCGGCCCCTTCCATGGGCTGATCGTCGGGCACGGCGGCGGGGCACACGCTCCCCGGCCCGAAGGCCAGCCCCTGCGCGACCCGCCGGGCAATAGCGGCGTAGGGTGTGTGGTAGCCGAGGGCTTCCGGTTCCAGCCCCAGCAGTTCCGTGACGCGTCCGTTCCAGGCGACCAGGCGCAGCGCCCGGTCGA
Organism: Azospirillum sp. UENF 211521; assembly: GCF_058780535.1. Classification (NCBI taxonomy): domain Bacteria; kingdom Pseudomonadati; phylum Pseudomonadota; class Alphaproteobacteria; order Rhodospirillales; family Azospirillaceae; genus Azospirillum; species Azospirillum sp. UENF 211521. The sequence continues at coordinate 1,269,423 of NZ_JBSNCF010000001.1, read as the reverse complement.
ACGCCATCACGCCCTGGCCCAGCCCGTTGAGAACCGCCCGGGTCTGGTCCCACTGGGCTTCGAGCGCCTGTTCGGTGCGCTTGCGGGCGGAGATGTCGCTGATGCAGGCCAGCATGGCGCTCTCGCCACGGAAGCGGAAGCGCCGGGCGGACACCATCGCCCAGAGGTCGCTGCCGTCGGGCCGGCACAGCCGCGTCTCGAAACCGTCCACACTGCCGGCCCCGTCGCGCAGGGCGGTGAGCAGCCGCTCCCGCTCCGCCGGGTCGGTGTAGTAATCGCTGGCGAAGCTGCGCCCCACCACCGCGTCGAGCGGCACACCGAACAGCAGGCCGGCGGGCTGGTTGACCGCCATCACCAGTCCGTCGGACAGCCGCGTCACCACCAGGGGAACGGCGATGGCCTGCATGATCGCCCGCTCCGCCTCGCCGGCCCGGTCGCCCAGCAGGTCCTCCAGACCGATGAACCCGGTCTCGTCCGGCGGGACCGCCAGGGCGCCGTCATCGGCAAGGGTCAGCACCAGCTCGCCACCCTCGCCTTCCGCCGGGATCAGCGTCGGACGCCCGCCGCCGGGCGACGCCGCGAGCGCCACTGGCCGGCCGGCGCGCAGCCGATCCGCCGCCGACGCCGCGTCCCCACAGGCCGGATGCGCGGCCAAAAGGGCATCGAGGCGGTCACCTGGACAACCGCCCAGCGACGCCCGGAACACGGCGTTGGCCCAGATCAGGCGCCCGTCGGCATCGAAGCGGGCAAGCCCGGCAGCGGCCATCCGCGAACACTCCCCTTCATTCCCCAAGACAGCCCTGCGAGTCCCCAAGACGACGCCCACCGCGCGAGACGGGTTGGGCATTCCGCGTCGATCCGCTGCGAATTCACGCAAAATGAATCTACACCAGATCACCGCACCTGCACCATGGCGCCTCCCGCAATCCTGTATGCGCACCCATGTTCTAGCCTCCGCCGCCCCCTCGCCTGGAAGGACTGCCCGCCGCATGCCCGAAATCGCCGCCTACGGCGGGCTGTTCCTGACCGCGTTCCTCGCCGCGACCATCTTCCCGGCGCAATCGGAAATCCTGCTGGTCGGCATGCACGCCTCCGGCAACTACGATCATCTGGCGCTTCTGCTGTTCGCCACGGCGGGCAACGTGCTGGGATCGGTCGTCAATTGGGCGCTCGGCCGCTACCTGATGCATTTCCAGGACCGCCGCTGGTTTCCGGTTCCCGCCACGATGGTCGCGCGGGCCACCCGCTGGTACCAGCGCTTCGGCGTGTGGTCGCTGCTGCTCGCCTGGATGCCCGTGATCGGCGATCCGCTGACGCTGGTGGCCGGCATCCTGCGGGTGGACATCCGGATTTTCCTGCTGCTGGTCACGGCGGGCAAAGCCGCCCGCTACGCGGCGCTGGTCCTGGCCCTGTGAGCGTCCTACATTCACCCCATGGATGACCAGACCGCCCCTCCGGAGGACGACCCCATCTGCGCCTCGCCCCTGCGGCGCCGGATGTGGCTGGCGCTGGGCTACGCCGCGGTCGGGCTTGGCATCGCCGGCACGGTGCTGCCGCTCCTGCCGACCACCCCGTTCTTGCTGCTGGCCGCCGGGGCTTTCGCCAAGAGCAGCCCGGCGCTCCGCGACCGGCTGTACCGCGACCCGCGCTTCGGCCCGCTGCTGCGCGACTGGCAGTCCGAAGGGGCGATCCCCCGCAAGGCCAAGGCGGCGGCGCTGATCGGCATGGGGGTGAGCTGGGCGATCGTCGCGCTGACCGCCAGCCGCCCGCTGGTCCCCATCCTGGCCGGAACCTGCATGGCGGCGGTGGCCGCGTACATCGTCACCCGCCCCTCGCCGTCCCGCCCGGAGCCGCAGGACGCGGCGCCCGACGCCGTGGCCGCGGAGGGCGGAAACGTTTCCGCATTGCGAAACGAAGCTTGAGCCAATCGGCCGATGGACGTATTACAGCCGGTAATCCCGGCCGGTCACCAGCGCCGCTGAAAAATCCTTATAATTTCTAGGGGTTTTTCGAATCCGTTCACGTCTTGATCCCGATCAAGAGGCGATCGGGTCCTGTCCGCTATTGTCCGGTCTTGCGTCCCTATCCGGAGCCAAGGCAGACGATATGCCCGACGGAAGCGCTGTCACGCCGGCGAAAATCCAGTTCTTCGAAAGCCAGAAGAAAATCCACCCGAAGGCCGTCTCCGGACGCTATCGGCGGTGGAAAACCATCCTGACCTGGATGCTTCTGGCGGTCTTCTTCATCGCCCCCTGGATTCGCTGGGAACGCGGCCCCGACGCGCCGGCCCAGGCGGTGCTGTTCGACCTGACGACGCCGCGCTTCTTCATCTTCTGGATCGAAATCTGGCCGCAGGAGATCTACTACCTGACCGGCGTCCTGATCGTGGCGGCGCTGGGGCTGTTCCTGGCGACGGCGCTGGCCGGGCGCGTGTGGTGCGGCTTCACCTGCCCGCAGACGGTGTGGACCGACCTGTTCGTCTGGATCGAGCGCGCCTTCGAAGGCGACCGGGCGGAACGCATCCGCCTGGACAAGGCCCCCTGGAGCGCGAAGAAGGTCCTGCGCAAGGCCGGGAAGCACGCCGGCTGGCTGGCTCTGTCCGTCGTCACCGGCTTCGGCTTCGTCGCCTTCTTCACCGACGCGCCGCGGCTCGCCGTCGATCTGCTGACCTTCAACGCGTCCTACGAGGCGGCGGGCTTCTTCGCGCTGTTCGCGGGCATGACCTACGTCATGGCCGGCTGGACCCGCGAGCAGATGTGCTACTACATGTGCCCGTGGCCGCGCATCCAGACCGCGATGCTCGATGAGCACAGCCTCGTCGTCACCTACGACACGCTGCGCGGCGACACCCGCGGCCCGAAGCGCAAGTCGCAGAGCTGGGACGAGCGCCGGACCAAGGGCTTCGGCGACTGCATCGACTGCGGCCAGTGCGTGCAGGTCTGCCCGGTCGGGGTCGACATCCGCACCGGCGAGCAGGCGGACTGCATCAATTGCGGCCTGTGCGCCGACGCCTGCGACAACATCATGGTGTCGCAGGAGCTGCCGAAGGGCCTGATCCGCTTCGACAGCCTGGCCGCCCAGGACACCCGCGCCCAGGGCAAGCCCTACCAGTGGCGGCTGATCCGCCCGCGCACCATCGTCTACGGCCTGCTGATGCTGGTGATCACCGGCGCCATGGCCTGGAGCTACGCGCTGCGGCCGCGGCTGGACATCGCCGTGCAGCGCGACCGCGCCCCACTGTTCGTCACGCTGCAGGACGGCACCATCCGCAACGCCTACACCTTCAAGGTGTCCAACAAGACCCGCCAGGACCGCTCCTACACGCTGGCCGCCGCCGGCATCACCGGCGCCGAGGTGAAGGTGGTGGGCGAGCGCGACGAGGACAGCGGCAGCGCGGTCAGCCACATCTCCGCCTCGCCGGACAGCGTGGCGACCTACCGCGTCTACGTCACGGTGCCGCGTGAGTCGGTGCCGGACGCCTCCACCCCGGTCACCTTCCAGCTGACCGACACCAACAACGGCGACCGGGACAGCTACAAGAGCGTGTTCCTGGCGCCGGGCAGCAAGTAAGCCTGCCGCACGCACCGCAAGGACCGCCGCCCATGACCTCCGCACAGCCCGCCCGCATCGGCATCGTCACCGTGTCCGACCGCGCCAGCCAGGGCATCTACGAGGACAAGGGCGGCCCGGCCATCCGGGAGGAACTGGAGCGCATCGTCGCCTCCCCCTGGGAGCCGGTGGCCCGGGTCATCCCCGACGACCGCGAGGGCATCGCCGCCACCCTGATCGAGCTGGCCGACCGGGAACGTTGCGACCTGATCGTGACCACCGGCGGCACCGGTCCCGCCCCGCGCGACGTGACGCCGGAGGCGACGGAGCAGGTCTGCGAAAAGATGATGCCCGGCTTCGGGGAGCTGATGCGCTCGGTCAGCCTGACCGTGGTGCCCACCGCCATCCTGTCGCGCCAGACCGCGGGAATCCGCGGCTCCAGCCTGATCGTGAACCTTCCGGGCAAGCCTTCCGCCATTCACGACTGCCTGATGGCGGTCTTCCCGGCAATTCCGTACTGCCTCGATCTGATCGGCGCGGCGCGCATCGACACTGACCCATTGGTCTGCAAGGCATTCCGCCCGAAGTCCTGAGCTTTCGCCTATACCCTTTTTGCGCGTGCGGAGAGGAATACCATACGCATGGCCATGTTGCCTTGCGGGAACCCGTGCTCACCTTTTTCGTTCGAGGGGAGCGGGGTCCCCGATCAAGGTGAGCCAGCCATGCTGTTCGATTTCGAGCCTTCGGGCATCAACGACACCTATCTGCGCCTGACCCGGCGCGGTGTTTCCTGCATCGTCGCTCCGGCCGGGGCGTGGAACGGGTTGCTTCGGGTCAACTACATCGTCGCCGGGTCGCCCGGCGGCGCCGATCCGCACATGATCTACCGCTGCCTGGACATCGGGTGGGACGACGGGCGCTTCTGCTGGAAGGGGCGCGCCGCGCCGGTGATGACAACGTCCGCCATGGTGGACATCCTGCAGGAACGCGGGCTCGTCACCAGCGGCGAGGCCGAACGGCTGCTGTTCGGCATCAACAGCCCGGCGTCGGGCGGCTCCTCGGACGAGGCGTTGATCGCCCGCGCCATGCTTCTGGGCTGCACCTTCTCGCCGATCTACGAGGACGCGCCGCTGAGCAGCGGCCCGCCGCGCGTGGGCGGTTTCGCCCTGCGCACCCTGGCCGATCCCGGCGCTTTCGTGCTGACCGCCCGAGACGGCCTGCCCGTGCTGGACGCGCCCGCCCGCGACGCGCTGAAGCGCCTGATGGCCGAGAACGGCATCACGGTCTGACCTCGGCTTTTTCTCCGACGCGCCAGATTTTTGTTTGGAGGGTTTCTGTTTGACGGCGGTCAAAGAAGGGTGACCGCCCCCGGCGCAGTGTGACGGCATGACCGATGCCTCCAACGCGCGGGGAACGCCATGACCAGTTCCGTTGCCGACCAGCCCGACCGACCGCCGGTCCCCCTGATCTTCGCCTATGGGTTCCGGCCCTTCTTCCTGCTCTCGGGCCTTGCCGCACCCGTCCTGCTCGCGGCCTGGATCGCCGTGCTGGCGACCGGGTCCTGGCCGGACGGCGCCGTCCCGGCGGCCTCCTGGCACGCGCACGAGATGCTGTTCGCCTTCGTGGTCGCCGCGGTGGCCGGTTTCCTGCTTACCGCAGTGCCGAGTTGGACGGGCACCAAGGCGCTGTCCGGCCTGCCGCTCGCCGGCCTGACGGCGCTGTGGCTGGCCGGGCGGGTGGCGCTGCTGCCCGTCCTCGGCGTGCCCCTGCCGGTTGCGGCCATCCTCGACCTCGCCTTTCTGCCGGCGCTCGGCGTGGCGCTGGCCGGGCCGCTGGTGGCGGCGGGCAAGATCCGCAACACCGCCTTCCTCGCCCTGCTGGGCCTGCTGACCGCCGCCAACCTGCTGTTCCATCTCGACTGGCTGGGCGTGCTGCCGGGCGGCACCGCGCTGGGTGAGACGCTGGCCATCGGCGTCGTGCTGATGATGATCGCGGTGATCGGCGGGCGCATCGTCCCGGCCTTCACCCGCAACGCCCTGCGGTTGCGCGGGCTGGACGGCACCGTCGTCTCCCGGCCCTGGGTGGAGAAGGTGACGCTCGTCTCGACCCTGCTGATGATCCCCGCCGATCTCGCCCTGCCGGGCACCGCCGTCGCCGGTCTGCTGGCGCTCGTCGCGGCGCTCGCCCACGCCCTGCGGTTGGGCGGTTGGCAGCCGGCGAAGACACTCGACCAGCCGATCCTGTGGGTGCTGCACCTCGGCTACGCCTGGGTGCCGGCGGCGCTGGCGCTGAAGGCCGCGCATCTGCTGGGAGCGGGCGTGGAAAGCTCCGCCTGGGTCCATGCCCTGACCGCGGGGGCCTTCGCCACGATGATCCTGGCGGTGATGACGCGGGCCACACTCGGCCACACCGGGCGGATGCTGGTGGTGACCCGCCCGACCGTGGCCGGCTACATCCTGCTGACCGCCGCAGCATTGCTGCGGGTCCTGGCGCCCGAGCTGCCGGGCGGCCTCTACTGGACCGCCCTGGAGGGCGCCGGTGCGGCCTGGATCGCGGCCTTCGCCTGCTACCTGTACGTCTACGCGCCCATCCTGCTCGCGCCGCGGGCCGACGGCCGGCCCGGCTGAGGCCCACCGGGCTGAGAGAGCCCCATGGCGCGTGGGCTGCGTTTCCCGATGAGGCTGGTAGCGAAGCGGCGCTGGAGGTCTTCCGGATCACGGAAGATCTCCGCGCAGCCGGCCTTGCGCAGATCCTGTTCGGCAAAGCCGCCGCACAGCACGCCGACCACGGTCAGACCGGCGCGTCCCGCGGCCTTGGCGTCCCAGGGGCTGTCGCCGACCACCACAGCCTCCTCCGCCGGCAGGCCAAGCCGCTTCAACGCCGCCTCGAAAATGTCCGGATGCGGTTTCGACCGCTCGGCGTCGTCGGAGGAGGTCTCCACGTCCACCAAATCCTCGATCTCCGCCGCGCGCTTGTATCGCTCCAGCTCGTCCCCCTTGGCGGAGGAGGCGAGCGCGATGCGCAGCCCCTCGGCGTGGAGATGCTGGAACAGGCCGCGCACCCGGCGGAAGCCGCGGACCTTCGGCATGTATTTGCGGGCGAACAGCTCGTGCCGGAAATGGTCCAGCTCGTCCTCGATGCGGTCCAGGTCCTCCTCCGGCACGAAGACCGGCATCAACTGGTCGCCGCCCTTGCCGATCTGGGAACGCACCGCGTCGAACTCCGCGTGGTAGCCGAAATGCCGGATCGCCTCCACCCAGGCGTGGGCGTGCAGGTCCACCGAGTTCGACCAGGGTGCCGTCCACGTCGAAAATGACGGCCTTCAGAACGCCGCTCATCGCCGCCTCCTCACCATGCTTCACGCGAGTTTTTCGGGGTATTCCTTCTCGAACAGGTGGCGCCGCCCGGCGTTCCTCGGGCCGGTGTGCAGTGCGATAGAATTTGTCACATGGACCCGTCATAGCTGTGATCCGTTCACCCCTTACACAGATTGGGAAGAACGGACATGCCCAAGACGTTGAAGAGCTACGCCGCCCTCATCGGTCGCGCCCGTCACGCCGTCCAGCGCTTCAGCCGCCGCCGCGCCCGCCGCGTCCCGATGGAACATCTCGACCTCGGCCTGTTCCAGAGCGACATCCGGCTGTAGCGCCTTCATAAGGATAGGAGCCCACCAACCGGAGGTGCTCCCTTTCACGCCACGCGATCGCGCTCCGCAATAGGACTCCTCCTCCGTCCTAGGCGGGCAAGCTGAATGTTTCCGCCGGAACCGGCGCGCTATCGTCGCGTGGTCCATTCAGCGGAGCGCCAGCCCCCATGACCGCCACGTTTGAGTCCGCCAGCTTCGAGACCGCCAGTTTCGAGGAACGGTATTTCTCCGGCGCCGCCCTCTATGGCGACGACTTCGATGCGGCCCGTATCGCCGGCTGGTACGGCGTCGCGGCGCGGAACCCGGAGGAGGAATTTGCGCGCACGGCGCCGGAGCGGCCCGGCTACCGCTACGAATACCACGCGCTGAACCACCGCCATGCCTTCCGCTTTCTGGCCGGACGGCGGTTTCGGCAGGCGCTGGCCTTCGGCTGCGCCGCGGGGGACGACGTGGCGCCGATCGCCGGGCAGGTGGACCGCTTCCTGGCCGTCGAGCCCATCGAGCGTTTCTGGCGGACCGACATCGCCGGCACCCCCGCCGAGTACCGCCGTCCGACGCTGGGCGGGCGCATCGACTGCGCGGACGGGGCGAACGACCTGACCGTCTGCCTGCACACGCTGCACCACATCCCCAACGCCGGAGCCCTGCTCGCCGAGTTCGCCCGCGTCACCGCCCCCGGCGGCCTGTTCATTCTGCGCGAACCGATCAGCACCATGGGCGACTGGCGCCAGCCCCGCCGCGGCCTGACCGCCAACGAGCGCGGCTTCCCCGTGGCGTGGCTGGAGGAGCGCTTCGCCCGGCTGGGCTTCATGGTGCAGCAGCGCCGCTTCTGCTCCTTCCCGCTGACCGAGCGGCTGGGGCCGCTGCTTGGCGTCCCCCTGCCCTACGGCAACCCGCTGCTGGTGCGGCTGGACGAGGCGGCCTGCGCGCTGACGCGGTGGAACATCGCCTACCACCGCGACTCGCTGCGCCGGAAGTTCGCCCCCGGCGCCGCCTATTACGTGTTGGAGCGCACTACGACGACGCCAGCGCGTCCGTGAAGGTCGCCGCCTCGACGTTGCCGCCACTCAGCACCACCACGACGGTGCGGCCCGCCGCCGGCAGCTTGCCGGTCAGCACGGCGGCCAGCCCGACCGCCCCGCCCGGCTCGACCACCAGCTTCAGCACGGTGAAGGCGTAGGCCATGGCGGCCTTCACCTCGGCGTCGGTGACGGCGAGGCTGCCGGACAGCAGGCCCTTCATCACCGGGAAGGTCAGGGCGCCCGGCGTCGGGGTCAGCAGCGCGTCGCAGATGGAGCGTTGCCCGGCGGTGTTCTCAACCCGCTCCCCGGCGGCCAGCGAGCGCGCCACGTCGTCGAAGCCCGCCGGCTCCGCCGCCCACAGGCGGGTGTCGGGGAAGTTGTGGCGGACCGCCGTGGCGACGCCGGACATAAGCCCGCCGCCGCTGCACGGCGCGATCACGTCGTCGGGAACCGCGCCGATGGCCTGCGCCTGCGCGGCGATCTCCAGGCCGACCGTGCCCTGCCCGGCCATGATGTGCGGGTCGTCGTAGGGCGGCACGGTCGTCGCCCCCCGCTCCGCCGCAATGGCCGTGGCGATGGCTTCGCGGCTCTCGGTCCAGCGGTCGTAGAGCACCACCTCGGCGCCGTAGCCGCGGGTGTTGGCGATCTTCAGGGCCGGCGCGTCGCTGGGCATGACGATGACCGCGGGCATGCCCAGCAGCGCCGCCGCCGCCGCGACGCCCTGGGCGTGGTTGCCCGACGACCAGGCGACCACCCCGCCCCGGCGCTCCGCCGGCGTCAGTTGGGACAGCCGGTTGAAAGCGCCGCGGAACTTGAAGGAGCCGCTGCGCTGCAGGACCTCCGGCTTCAGCAGGACGCGACCGCCAACCCGCTCGTTCAGCAGGGCGTTCTCCAGCAGCGGCGTGCGCACGGCGACGCCGTCCAGCCGCGCCGCGGCTTCCACGATGTCCTGGTGGCCGATGGCGAAGGAATTCGACGCGGGCATGGCTCAGCGGCCTCCGGAGACGTTGAGAAGGGCGCCGGTCACATAGGACGCGGCGTCGGACAGCAGCCACAGCACGGTTTCGGCGACCTCGTCCGCCGTCCCGGCGCGCCCGGCGGGCGGGATCAAGGCGGGGTTGTCGAGCCGGTTGCCGATGCCGGGGATGATCTGGATGTCGGTGTCGATCAGGCCGGGCCGCACGCAGTTCACGCGGATGCCCTCCTTCGCCACCTCGCGGGCGAGGCCGACGGTCAGGCTGTCCACCGCGCCCTTGCTGGCCGCGTAGCCCACATACTCGTTGGGCGAGCCCAGCACGGCGGCGATGGAGCCGATGTTGACGATGCCGCCGCCTTTCCCGCCGTGGCGGGTGGACATCCGGCGCACCGCCTCCCGCGCGCAGAGCACGGCGCCGGTCACGTTGATGTCCAGCATGCGGCGCAGGTCGTCCGGCGCGGCCTCGTCGAGCCGTCCGTAGGGGCCGATGATGCCGGCGTTGTTGACCAGGCCGGCGGTGGGGCCAAAGCGGTCCTCCGCCGCGTCGAACAGAGCGCGGATGTCGTCTTCGCGGGCGGCGTCGCCCTTCACCGCCTGGGCCTGCCCGCCGGTCTCGCGGATCGCCACCAGCGTGGTCTCGGCTGCCGCCGCGTTGCCGATGTAGGAGAAGGTGACGGCGTAGCCGCGCTGCGCGGCCATGCGGGCGACCGCCGCCCCGATGCCCCGGCCGCCCCCAGTGACAACCAGGGATTTGTGTGTCGATGACATGGTTTCTCAGCTCTCCTGCGGGTTGCCGGCCAGCCGGTCAAAAATCCGGGCAAGCGCGCCGTCGCCCTTACGCCCCAGCCCGACCGCGGCGGCCATGGTGAAGAGTTGCAGGGCGGAGGCGGCCAGCGGGGTCGGCACGGTCATCCGCCGCGCGGCGTCCATTACGTTGCCCAGGTCCGCCCCGACGATGCCCAGCGGCCGTTGCGACGGGATGTGGAAGGGGCCAGCGGCGAGGATCTCGGCCAACCGCTGCGGATCGACCCCGGCGCGCACGCCGAAGGCCGTGGCCTCCGCCACCGCGGCGGCGTGGATGCCGGTCAGCATCTGCTCCACCGCCTTCACGGCGGAGCCCTGCCCGTGCTCGGTGCCGACGCGGTGCAGCGTGCCCGACGCGGCGGCGATCAGATCGGCCGCCCGCGCGAAGGCGTCCTCGGGGCCGGAGGCCATCACCACCATGCGCCCCTCCGCCGCCCGCACCGGGCCGCCGCCGACCGGCGCGTCGAGCATCAGCAGGTCCCGCTCGGCGAGGCGGCGGCCGATGGCGGCGGCCATGTCCGGCGGGACGCTGGTGGACAGGACGACCACGCCGCCCTTCGGCAGGGTGCCGGCCACGCCCTCGGCGCCGAACAGCACCTCCTCCGCCTGCTCCGCCGTGGCGACCAGGACGATGACACGGTCCACCCGGCGCCCGACGTCGGCGGGCGATCCCGCGGCCTCCCCGCCATGCGTGACGAGACTCATGCATTTGGCGGCGTCGAGGTCGCAGCCGACGACCCGGAAGCCGGCGCGGAGCAGCGACAGCGCCACCCCCATGCCCATGGAGCCGAGCCCGACGACGCCCGCGCTGCGGGCCGGTTCCAACGCGTCGCTCATGATCCCCCCTTGCGGGTTTGCCCGCCTCTCATGGCCCTCGGTGGAGGCCGTTGCCCCGGAGTGTCGGGGGTTGGGGCGGCGACCGTCAAGCCGTTGCACAAGGTCCGGCGGTCAGCCGACCTGAGCATGGGGAGCCGCCAGATGCGCGATGCCCTCCAGATAGCGCCCCCCGTCGTAGAGCAGCCCGAGCGGCTGGTAACGCTCCAACTTGTCCGTGCCGGTCAGGTGCAGCAGGTCGATCGCCGTGTGGGGGTAGACGGGCGAGCGCCACAGCCCGTCCGCGCCGCGCATGGGCGTGGCCATGTTGCACATCCAATTGGCCGTCGCCGGCAGCAGCAGCGTGGTCCTCACCTGGAACATCACGATGTTGAGGACGATCTGTTCGCACAGGAAATGAAAGGTGGTCCGCGTCGCGTCGCGCAGGCTGTCCCGGAACAGGTCCCAATGGGGCGCGTCGTGGCGGAGCCCGTAGAAGCCCAGATTGTAATAGGGCAGCGAACCGGCCAGAGCGGCGATCTCCTCGCCGAAGAAGCGCGTAATCAGCTTGGCGCGCTCCGCCACGGACTGGGCGTTGGCGGTGTGCGAGGCCAGGAAGGGATAGGCCGCGTCGGCCTCCGGGACGATCACGGCGCGCCCGCCGCGCACCCCCTCGACCGCGGCGTCCAACGCGGTGGAACTCTGAACCCAGATGTTGGCGTCCAGATGCAGGTAGCATTGGAAACCGGGAAAGTAGTCGCGCAGGAACGGGCGGCAGAGCATCGCCTTCCAGAAGGGAATCTGCCGGTCCAATTGCGCCACCAGTTGCGGGTGCGGCCAGACAACCAGATCGTCCCGCACCGGCGCGATGCGGTCGCAGAGCGGCGCCACATGGTCGCGCTGCGCGGCGGTCAGCCCGACATCGATCAGACAGACCCGGTAGCGCCGGTGGTCCAGCGGGCGCAGCGACAGCAGAAGCCCGACCAGAAGCTCGAACACGCCACGATCGGCGCAGATGACGACGGCGGTCTCGGCCTCGAACGGCAAGGTTTCCATGGAACGCGCCGACCTCAGTTGCACCCGGCGCACCATAGCGATGGCGCTGCGCGAAGACCAGAACCGGAACGCCAAAAATCAGGGCGCCGAATTCACGCCCGGATCCGCTTCGGCACACGCAGCAGCACCCAAAGCACCAGCAGATGCGCCGCCATCCAGGCCAGCGCCGCCGCGGGCATCAGCAGGTCCGGCGCCGTGCTGGCCGCGGCGACGCGCAGCGCGGCGGCCAGCCCGACCAGGGCTATGGCGGCGGTGGCGGGCCGGGGAAAGTCCGGCGGCAGCGCCTCGCGCTGCAGGGTCGCGCGCACCATCATCGAAGCCGCCAGCGTGCCGAGCCCGCCCGCCCCGATGACGTGCCAGCCCGCCCCGCCGGCCAGCGGGGCCAGCCGCTCCATCCCAAGGAACAGCCAGCCAAGCCCGAGCCAGCCGTAGCCCAGATGCAGGCTCCACAGGTCGGGACGCTTCAGCACGGCACCGGTCCGCCAGCGCGCCAGACGCGCCCAGGCGGTCACTCCGGCCAGCGCCGCGCCCGCCGCCCCGATCCAGGCCGGCGGACCGCTCGTCGCTCCGGCGGCCACGGTCAGGGCGGCCAGCACCGCCCCGGCGACGCCGGCCCATTCCAGGCGCGGCTGCACCCGCTCGACCAGCGTCCCGCCCTGCTTGCGGACCTCTCCCGCCGTGGCCGACGGGATGATGCGCCCGCCCATCACCAGCATCAGGATGCCGACGAGATGAAGCGCGAACAGGGCGCCCGTCCGCCCGCCGTCGCCGCCCCACCAGACCAGCGCCTCGGCCAGAGCGAAGGCGCCGATCACCGGGCCGAACAGCAGGTTATGGCCGCTCTTGGCGGCGCGCAGGAAAGGCACGCCGGCGATCACGAACAGCGCCACCGGATAGGCCAGCGCCAGCGGCGCCGCGATCTCCGGCGACAGGCCGGCCAGCACCGCCAGCCGCCCGGCCAGCCACGCGGCGAAGGCGACGCCCAGCGCCGTCCCGGACGGCCGCGTCAGCAGGAAGCCGCCGACCACCGCCAGCGCATAGCCCATCAGCATCTCGTGCGCGTGGAGCGCCGGGGTCCAGCCGATGCCGAGCCAGCCGACATAGCCGGCCACCCACAGGGGCACGCTGAGCGCCCCATAGAGCGCGGCGGCGGGGAAGAACAGGCGGTGCCCCCACGGACGCTGCGGCGGGGGCGGGACGAAGCCGCTCATGCCGCGACGACGGCTTTCGGGATGGCTGGGCGCAGATGCTCCTCACCCCAGGCCTTCAGCGCCAGGATGATCGGCTCCAGGCTCCGCCCGCGCGGCGACAGGCTGTATTCGACACGCGGCGGCACCTCCGCGTAGACGGTGCGGACCAGCAGCCCGTCCGCCTCCAACTCGCGGAGCTGGGTGGTCAGCATGCGCTGGGTGACGTTCGGCACGCGGCGGCGGATCTCGTTGAAGCGCAGCGTGCCGGCCAGCAGATGGTAGAGGATCAGCCCCTTCCACTTGCCGCCGATGATGGCGAGGACACCCTCCACCGGGCAGCCCGGCGAGCAGTCCAGGTTGGCGTGGGGAACACGGGCCATGACGGTATCCTTTTCGACACTATGTGCGTTTCATGTGCATTCTTGCGCCCCAGTGCTGCAAGGCGCAAGTCTGTCGGCAGAGCACACCACGCCGCAACAAGCATAAGGACTTGAGGCCATGCGCGCCGTCGCCTTCACCCAATCCCTGCCCATCGACGCCCCCGACGCCCTGATCGATGTCGAGCGGCCCCGCCCCGGGCCCCAGGGCCGCGACCTGCTGGTCAAGATCGAGGCCGTCTCGGTCAACCCCGTGGACACCAAGGTCCGCCGCAACATGCCGCCGGCACCGGGCGCCATGAAGGTGCTGGGCTGGGACGCCGCCGGCACCGTGGTCGCCGCCGGGCCGCAGGCCACCCTGTTCAAGCCGGGCGACGCCGTCTTCTACGCCGGGGCCATCGATCGCGACGGCACCAACGCCGAGTTCCATCTGGTGGACGAGCGCATCGTCGGGCCGAAGCCCGCCAGCCTCGACTTCGCCCAGGCCGCCGCTCTGCCGCTGACCAGCATCACCGCGTGGGAGGCCATGTTCGACCGGCTGGACGTGCGGCGCCCGGTGCCGGGGGCGGCGAACGCCATCCTGATCGTCGGCGGGGCCGGCGGCGTCGGTTCCATCGCCATCCAGCTCGCCCGGCAACTGACCGACCTGACGGTCATCGCCACCGCCTCCCGCGAGGAGACGCAGGCTTGGTGCCGGGACCTGGGCGCCCACCATGTCGTCGACCACCGCAAGCCGCTGGCCGCCCAGGTGGAGGCGTTGGGCATCGGCGCCCCGGCCTTCGTCTTCTCGACCAACGACACCGGCGCCCACCTGCCGGAGATCGCTACCCTGATCGCCCCGCAGGGCCGCGTCGCGCTGATCGACGATCCGGCGGGGCTGGACGTCATGGTGCTGAAGCGCAAGAGCGTGTCGCTGCATTGGGAGTTCATGTTCACCCGGCCCGTGTTCGGCACCGCCGACATCGACGCCCAGCACGTTCTGCTCAGCGAGGTGTCGCGCCTCGTCGACGCCGGCACCGTCCGCACGACGCTGGCCGAGACGTTCGGCACCATCAACGCCGCCAACCTGACGCGCGCCCACGCCCTGCTGGAAAGCGGGCGGGCCAAGGGCAAGATCGTGCTGGCCGGCTTCTGAACCGCGCCTTGCCTTTTGGGCGGGGGACGGTCAGTCTCCCGCTCCAAGGGAGCGGAGCGGAGAAGCGCGCATGGTTGGGGTGAACGGGGGCAAAGGCCGGGCGCGGTCCGCCGCGGCGACCACGTCCTGGGCGGCGCCATGACCCGCCTGCGCATCCGCATCGACTTCGACACCGGCGGCTCGGTCGGGCCGGGCAAGATCATGCTGCTGGAGCGGATCCGGGAGACCGGTTCCATCTCCGCCGCCGCGCGGACGCTGGGCATGTCCTACCGCCGCGCCTGGCTGCTGGTCGACGACCTCAACCGCATCTTCGCCGAGCCGGTGGTCTCCGCCGCGGTAGGGGGCAAGCACGGCGGCGGAACCGCGCTGACCGCCTTCGGCGAACGGGTGATCGGGCATTACCGTGCCGTCGAGCGCGACGCCTTCGCCGCCGCCACCCCCCGGCTGGAGGCGCTGGAAGGGATGCTCAACGCCGACTACGGCGCGGGAAGCGACCCGGCGGACGACGGCAGCTTCTCCGGCGATCCTGGGCTGAAGCCCGGCTGCAAGCCGGCCTAACGGTTCTTCCGGAACGGCGGAGCAATCGCCGTTGATTCCCCTCTCCCGCCCCGGGAGAGGGTGGCGCTGAAAGCGCCGGGTGAGGGTCGCACAAGGATTGAGGCACCGATTCTCGACGGCACCCTCACCCTTCCCACGCTTTGCGTGGGTCCCTTCCCTCTCCCGGGACGGGAGAGGGACCATCAAGCGGCTTGGCCCTGAACGGAACGGCGAGAGGGGTTGGGGCGGCGGGGGAGCCGTGGTATGGGAAGGCGGATTTTCCACCGCCCTTTCCCGCATCGCTCACGCCAAGGATTTCCGCCATGCGCCCGGTCAAGATCGCCCCGTCCATCCTCTCCGCCGATTTCGCCCGGCTGGGCGAGGAAGTGCGCGCCATCGATGCGGCGGGCGCCGACTACATCCACATCGACGTGATGGACGGCCATTTCGTCCCCAACATCACCATCGGCCCGGCGGTGGTGAAGGCGCTGCGCCCGCACACGGCGAAGCCCTTCGACGTGCATCTGATGATCGCCCCGGTGGATCCCTACATCGCCGCCTTTGCGGACGCCGGCGCCGACATCATCACCGTCCACGCGGAGGCCGGCGCCCACGTCCACCGCACCATCCAGCTCATCAAGTCGCTGGGCAAGAAGGCCGGCCTGTCGCTGAATCCGGCCACCCCGCTGGAGGCCGTCGACTATCTGCTCGAAGACCTCGACCTCATCCTGGTCATGACGGTCAACCCGGGCTTCGGCGGGCAGAGCTTCATCGCCAGCCAGCTTCCCAAGATCCATGAGTTGCGCCGCCGCATCGACGCGCTGGGCAAGCCCATCGACCTGCAAGTGGACGGCGGGATCAACGGCGAGACCGCGCGCATCGCCATCGAGGCTGGGGCCGACGTTCTGGTCGCCGGAACCGCCACCTTCACCGGCGGGCCGGACCGCTACGCCGCCAACATCCGCGCCTTGCGGAGCTGATTCCACCCCTAACCCTTCTCCCTCCCGGCCATGCTCCAGGTGGGTTTATCCGCAAGGGGATCCTCCTTCGGGCAGAACCAAACGCCGTTTTGGGCGTTATGGCTGCGTGGGATCGAGGACACCGATACTGGAGGGAGAGAGGTTATGGGTATTCTGTGGACGATCATCATCGGCTTCCTGGCCGGCATCGTCGCGAAGTTCCTGATGCCGGGCCGTGATCCGGGCGGCTTCATCATCACCACGCTGCTCGGCATCGCGGGTGCCTTCGTCGCCACCTATCTGGGCGAGGCCGTGGGCTGGTACCGGGCGGGCGAAGGGGCCGGCTTCATCGGCGCCATCGTCGGGGCCATCATCATCCTGGCCATCTACCGCATGATCGCCGGGCGCCGCACCACCGTCTGACCGGCGGAAACACGGCAACGCACATGCAAAGGGCGGCCCGACGGGGCCGCCCTTTTCGCATGTCCGAACCGAACCTCGGGCTACGCCAGCGCCGCTTGCGCCACCTATGCCAACGCCACCGGGCTCGGCATGAAGACCGCGCGGGAGATGGCTGCCTGGATCGCCTCGTTGGTGAAAGGCTTGCGGACGATCTGGCCGAGATGGCGGGCGTCCGCCTCCTCCAGGTCGCCGTCGAAGGCCGTGACAAAAATCGTCCGCATGGCGCGCTTCTGGCGCAGCCGGCGGGCGACCTCCACCCCGCTGCCGCCGTCGGCCAGCCGGACGTCGAGCAGAGCCAGCGTCGGCTTCTCGGCCTCCAGCAGTTCCAGGGCCTCCTGCTCGTTGTTGGCGGTGCCGCAGACGACGTGGCCCATGTCGGTGACCAGCGAACCGATCTCCATCGCCAGGATCGGGTTGTCCTCGACCACCAGCACCCGCTGGGTCAGGGCGTTGCGCACCTTGTCGCGGGCGATGGTCAGCCGTTCGTGGGCCTCCGGCGCGGGAACCTGCAGCACCTGGGCGGCCTCGGGGACCGTCAGCCCTTCCAGCGTAATCAGCAGATACATGCGCCGCTCGCCTTCCGGCAGGGACGCCAGCGCCCGTTCGATGGGGTGCGGCGACGGGGTCGGCTGCCCGTCCCCGTCCTCGTCGAACAGCAGATGCAGCAGGGCGTAGAGCGGTACCCGCACCCCGGCTTCCAGACCGAAGCGGGAGGGAGCCATCACGGCGACTTCGACGCAACGCGTCACGAGATCGTCACCGCGTTCGGTCGCTCCGGTCAGCGCACGCGCGTAGCGGCGCAGGTAAGGGAGATGATCGTAAAGCTGGCGTGCGTAGACTTGCATGACCCGTTCTTCCGCGCCGGTGGGTGGGTCCGTCCGGCCTTCGGCACCGAGGGGCGCTGGCCGGTCGGCTTGATTCATAACTTGTTAACACTCTGAAACACTATCACGCCCCCCAAGGAGGGCGAACCGAAAAAAAGGCCGAGTCCCCCTTCCTCCGTTGGCAGAGTCCGCATGGCCGATGCCGACCGGCAGATCTACCGCGCCTGCTCACGCTGCTGGCGCGACCGCCATTGCCAGGGCTTCTCCACCTGACCAGCCCACAGGCCCAGCCGGCGGCTCTGCGCGAAGGCTTCGCTGGAGGCGTAGGCCGGCGACAGGCTGCGGTAGGCGAAGGCCCAGCCGCGCGCCACCATGGCCGCCCCCAGATCGACGCCGAGCACCCGGCATTCGCCCAATTGCTGGCCGTTGCGGTCGCGTTCGGCGATGGTGCAGGTCACCTCCTGGTCCTTGATCAGGCTGGCCAGCACCGCGGTGGCGATGCGGAAGCAGTCCAACTCATGCCCGTAACGGTTCCGGCATTTCTGCCCGACGTCGGGGGCGTCGATCCCCATCAGGCGAACCGGCGCGCCCTTGATGGACAGCGTATCGCCCTCCATGGCGACACCCTGTCCTTTTAACGTTTCATTGGGGGTGTTGGCGACCTTGCCTTTGGTCGTCCCTCCCTGGGCATACGCCGTTCCGGTTGAGCCAATGAGAAGAATCGCCACCAAAGGAGCAAGCCACTCAGAACAGGGTCGGCGCGTCATCGGGCCAAGCATCATCGGGCGGTGCATCGTCCAAGGGAGCCGCGCACGCCTCATCGTCGTTGCGCACGTTGTTGACGCGCGGCCCCACCGGATGGGTCTCCAGCAGCGCGTCGGGCGCCGGCTTCAGAAGCCCTTCCAGCACCGGCAGCGGGGCGGCGGGGTCCAGCCACAGGTCCCAGTCCGTCTCGTCGAGGATCACCGGCATGCGATCGTGCAGCGGCTTCAGCACCGCGTTCGCCGTGGTGGTGACGATGGTCAGCGTCTCCAAGGGCTCCGCAAGGGCCGGGCCGCCCTTCGGACCGTTCCAGCGCTCCCACAGGCCGGCGAAGGCGAAGGGCGCGCGGTCGCGGCGGCGGATGGCATAGCCCTGCTTGCGCTTGCCCTCGGCCTTCCACTCATAGAATCCGTCCACCGGGACGAGGCAGCGCCGCTTGCGGAACGCCTCCCGGAAGGACGGCTTCTCGGCCAGCGTCTCCCCGCGCGCGTTGATCAGCCGCGCCCCGATGGACGGGTCGTCCGCCCAAAAAGGCACGAGGCCCCAACGCAGGGTGACCAGATGGCGCCCATCCTCCTCCCGCCGCACGGCGGGCACCGGCTGGGTGGGAGCCACGTTCCAGCGGGGCTGGAGGTTCGGCAGTTCGGGGAAGCCGAACAGCCGCTGAACCTCCGCGGCCGGCGTGGCGAGTATCATGCGTCCGCACATGGCCTAAGAATAGGTGGCCCGGAGCCCCCACGCCACCGCCGGCTTATGCCCAACCGAGGGTTTCCGCCGGCCAAGGCTCCGCCTATCTTCTCCGGGTGTCTCTCCACGCGATAGGAAAGCCCCGCCCCATGATGAAGTTCGGCATCGGCCAGCCGGTCCCCCGCACCGAAGACGCGCGCCTGCTGACCGGCGGCGGGCGCTACACCGACGACGTGTCGCTTCCTGGCCAGACCTTCGCGGTCTTCGTGCGCTCCCCCCACGCCCACGCCGACATCCGCGGAATCGACGCGGCGGAGGCGGCGCAGCAGCCGGGGGTGCTCGGCGTCTTCACCGTGGCCGACCTGGAGGCGGACGGCGTCCAGCCGATCCCCTGCGCCGCGGCGCTGACCCAGCGCGACGGCTCCCCCTACGTCGCCCCGCCCCGTCCGGCGCTGGCCAAGGGACGCGTGCGCCATGTCGGCGATCCGGTCGCCGTGGTGGTGGCCGAAACGCTGGACGCCGCCCGCGACGCGGCGGAGCTGGTGATGGTCGATTACGACAACCGGCCCGCCATCGCCGGCACGGCGGAGGCTCTGGAGGCGGGCCGCCCGCAGGTGTGGGACGAGGCGCCGGGCAACCTCTGCTTCGACTGGGAGCAGGGCGAGGAGGCGGCGGTGGAGTCGGCGATTGCCAAGGCCGCCCGCGTGGTGGAGTTGGAGATCGTCAACAACCGCGTCGTCGCCAACCCGATGGAGGGCCGCGCCTGCCTCGCCGCGGTGGAGGCGGAGACCGGACGGCTGGTCATCTACGTCACCAGCCAGGGCGTGCACGGGCTGCGCAAGCAGTTCGCCCAGCTCTTCGGCCTGCCGGAGGAGAAATTCCGCGTCGTCACCACCGACGTCGGCGGCGGCTTCGGCATGAAGCTGTTCAACTACCCGGAATACATGGTCTGCCTGTTCGCCGCGCGCCGCCTGAACCGGCCGGTGAAATGGGCGGCGGAGCGGACCGAGGGCTTCCTCAGCGACGACCACGGGCGTGACCATGTCAGCCGCGCCCGGCTGGCGCTGGACGGCGACGGGCGCTTCCTCGGGTTGCGGGTGGACACGGTCGCCAATCTGGGGGCCTACCTGTCGAACTACGGCCCCTTCATCCCGACCGACGCCGGATCGGCGATGCTCGTCGGCTCCTACACCACCCCGGCGGTCTATGTGCGGGTGAAGGGCGTCTTCACCAACACCCAGCCGGTGGACGCCTACCGCGGCGCCGGCCGGCCGGAGGCGGCCTATCTGCTGGAGCGGCTGATCGACCATGCCGGGCGCGTCACCGGCCTCGGCCCGGCGGAGATCCGGCGGCGCAACTTCATCCCGCCCGCCGCCATGCCCTACGCCACGCCGATGGGCCAGACCTACGACACCGGCGAGTTCGAGCAGAATCTGCGCGACGGGCTGGAGCTGTCCGACCACGCCGGCCTGCCCGCCCGCAAGGTGGCGGCAAAGGCGCGCGGGAAGCTGCGCGGGGCGGGCATCGCCACCTACATCGAGGCCTGCGCGGGCGGCGGTGCGGAGCAGGCCACCGTGCAGGTCAACGGCGACGGACGCATCGTCCTGATGATCGGCACCCAGACCAACGGCCAGGGCCACGAGACCGCCTACAAGCAGATCATCGCCGACCGGCTGGGCGTCCCGCCGGAGGATGTGGAGGTCGTGCAGGGCGACACCGACCGCGTGTCCTGGGGGGCCGGCACCGGCGGCTCACGCTCGGTCCCGGTGGGCGGAGCGGCCCTGGCCGAGGGTGCCGCGCGTGTGGTGACCAAGGCGACCGAAGTCGCCGCCGACCTGCTGGAGACCGCCGCGGTGGACGTTGAGTTCGTCGAGGGCCGCTTCAGCGTCGTCGGCACCGACCGGAGCGTCTCCTTCAAGGAGGTGGCCGCCAAGGCCGCTGCGCAAGGCCCCATCGCCTTCACCGAGGTGGCCCGCTGGACCCCGCCGGCCAACACATTCCCCAACGGCTGCCACGTTGCGGAGGTCGAGGTCGATCCCGACACCGGGGTGGTCGAGGTCGTCGCTTACACCGTGGTCGACGATTTCGGAACGGTGGTGAACCCGCTGCTGGTCATGGGTCAGGTCCATGGCGGCGTCGCCCAGGGCATCGGGCAGGCGCTTCAGGAACGGGTGGTGTTCGACCCGGACAGCGGGCAGCTGCTCAGCGGCTCCTTCATGGACTACCAGATGCCGCGCGCGGTGGACGTGCCGGACATCCGCATCAAGCTGAACTGCGTGCCCAGCACCACCAACGCGCTGGGCATGAAGGGCGCCGGCGAGGCCGGGGCCATCGGCGCGCCGCCCGCGGTCATCAACGCTCTGGTGGACGCGCTGTCGGAGTATGGAATCGACCACATCGACATGCCGGCGACCCCGCTGTCCGTATGGACCGCGATCCAGACGCATAGTAAAGCCGCTGCGGAATGACGAAGAACGGAGTAACGACGTCATAGGCCCTATTTCCAGACCCGATGTCACAGCTTGCGTTGAATAAATTTGAGACAATATAGGTGCTATAATGAATTAACATAGAATCACCCCAAGAGAGAAACGGGCATGACGGCGGAGCGTATCAGGGGCGGCGGGTGCGGCGGGCAGTGCACCGAGGGTTTGGGGTTCGATTTCACCATGGCCTTCCAGCCGATTGTCGATGTTGGCGGCGGCGGGCGGCCCTGGGCGCACGAGGCGCTGGTGCGCGGCCTCGACGGCCAGGGTGCCGGTTGGGTGCTGAGCCAAGTAACCGAGGCCAACCGCTACGCCTTCGACCAGGCCTGCCGGGTCAAGGCCATCGAGCTGGCCGCCAGCCTGGGCATGGGCCAGCAGCCCGACACCCGGCTGTCGATCAACTTCCTGCCCAACGCCGTCTATCAGCCCGAAGCCTGCATCCGCGCCACGCTCGCCGCCGCCAGGCGCACCGGCTTCCCGCCGGAGCGCATCATCTTCGAGGTGACGGAGAACGAGCGGGTCGTCGACGGCGCCCATCTGAAGTCGATCTTCACCGAATACAAGCGCCAGGGCTTCCACACCGCCATCGACGATTTCGGGTCGGGCTATTCCGGTTTGAACCTGCTCGCCGAGTTCCAGCCGGACATCATCAAGCTGGACATGGAGCTGACCCGCTCCATCGACACCGACCGAGCCCGCCGCAGCATCGTCAGCGCCATCCTCACCGTGTGCCGCGATCTCGGCATCACCCCGGTGGCGGAGGGCATCGAAACGCCCGGCGAGGCGACGGCGCTGCGCGACCTGGGCATCACGCTGATGCAGGGCTACCTGTTCGCCCGCCCGGCGGTGGAGACGCTGGTGGTGCCCACCATGGAATTTGCGCCGGCGTTGGCCTGAGCGGGCTAGAGCATCCGTGGGCGGCGCACCGCCCGCGGCCGGGGGGCCGCGTAACGCCCCCTTTGCTCGGTCGCGAGGGTCAGCGCCTCGTGAGCGATCAGGCGGCGGTAGTCACCGTCCACCCGCGAGAACATGGCAAAGGCGAACTTGACCGCGTCCGGGGTCGGGCTGGTGGCGGCCTCGCGGAGCGCGTTGCGCAGCATGCGCAGCTCCAGCACGCCTTTGACGCAGATGCGCTCGACCGCCTGAGCCAGGATGTCGATCGAACACAGGGACGCCTCGTCGTCGAGTCGGTACTGCACCCGTCCCCCGCCAGGAAGAACCGTCACGGACCGGCGCGGTTCTAGCTTGAGCGGGGCGGGAACGCCAGCGTTTCGGTGAGGCGGTGGTGTGGGGAGTGGTTGAGACGGGCCCCCACCCAACCCTCCCCCGCTTCGCAGGGGAGGGCTTAACTCCTCCCCCTGCGTCAGCGGGGGGAGGCCGGGAGGGGGGCTATACGCGCGCCCCCTTCCCTCACCGCCCCGGCGGACGGATGCGCCAGATCGCCGCCGGGTTCTGCTGCGGGTCCAGCCAGACATGCTGGAACTTGCCGATCCAGGTGAAGCGCTGGCCGGTGAACAAATCCTCCACCTGGACATGCGCGCCGTCGTCCAACCCCAGTTCCCACAGCGGAACCTCGATGGTGCCGCCATGGCCGTTGTGCGGGTCGAGGTTCACCGCGATCAGGATGACGTTGTCCTTGCTCTCGGTCATCTTGCCGTAGAGCAGGATGTTGTCGTCGTAGGCGTTGTAGAACTTCAGGTTCGTGAATGTGTGGAGTGCCGGGTTCTCCGCGCGGATCTTGTTCAGCCGCGTCACGTAGTCGACGATGTTGCCGGGCTTGTCCCAATCCCAGTGCCGGATCTCGTATTTTTCGGAGTGGTTGTACTCCTCCTTGCCCGGATAGGGGTCGGCTTCGCAGACGAAATACGGAGCGTAGAGGCCGTAGACGCCCGACAAGGTCCCGGCCAGCACGGCGCGCATCATGTGGGCGGGCCGCCCGCCATGGACCAGGATCGGCGGCAGGATGTCCGGCGTGTTGGCGAAGAAGTTGGGCTGCATGTAGTCCTTGGACTCGCCCTGGGTCAGCTCCGTCAGATACTCGGTCAGTTCCGCCTTGGTGTTGCGCCACGTGAAGTAGCTGTAGGACTGGGTGAAACCGATCTTCGCCAGCCGCCGCATCAGCTTGGGCCGGGTGAAGGCTTCGGCCAGGAACAGCGCGTCGGGGAAGCGGTCCTGCACCTCGCGGATCATCCATTCCCAGAAGGGGAAGGGCTTGGTGTGCGGGTTGTCGACGCGGAAGATGCGCACCCCCTCGTCGCACCAGAACAGCACCACGTCGCGCAGCGCGTACCACAGGTCCGGGTAGGACTCGCGGTAGAAGCTGACGTTGACGATGTCCTGGTACTTCTTCGGCGGGTTCTCGGCGTAGCGGATCGTGCCGTCGGGGCGCCAGTAGAACCACTGCGGGTGTGACTTGATCCAGGGATGGTCGGGAGAGCACTGGACGGCGAAGTCCAGCGCGATCTCGATGCCGTGGCGGCGCGCCTCCTTGACCAGCCGGCGGAAGCCCTCGAAGTCGCCGATCATCGGGTCGATGTCGGCGTGTCCGCCCTCCGAGGCGCCGATGGCGTAGGGCACGCCGGGGTCGTTCGGGCCGGGGTTCAGCGTGTTGTTGCGCCCCTTGCGGAAGCTGCGCCCGATCGGGTGGATCGGCGGGAAATACAGCACGTCGAAGCCCATGCCCCGGATGAAGGGCAGCATGTTGGACACGTCGTCGAAGGTGCCGGGCCGCGACGGGTCCGGCGAGGCCGAGCGCGGGAAGATCTCGAACCACGCGGAGTAGCGGGCCGCGGTGCGGTCCACATAGACCTCCAGGTCGCAGCCGTAGCGGGACAGATACTGCCGCTCGCCATACGTCGCCATGGCCTGCCGCGGCTCGTCCGACAGGGCGTAGGCGGTCAGTTCCGCCCCCTGCAGGCTGGTCATCCGCTCGACCACCCGCTCCAGCGCGGCGCGGCCCTCGCCCTCATTCAGCCCGACCGCGTGCTCGACGAAGCGGCGCCCCTCGATCAGTTCCAGACCGACGTCCAGCCCGGCGTCGTTCTTCTTCTTGAAGTCGGCGCGCCAGCTTTCCCAGACGTCGCGCCACGCCAGGATGCTGTACTGGTAGCGCGTGTTGCGGGTCAGCGGCAGCTTTCCCATCCAGCGGTCGTTGTCGACGAAGGTCATGGGCACCTCGCGCCACTCCTCCTCGTCGACCGGGCGGTGGGTGACGGCGGCGCCGAGGACGAAGGTGCCGTCGGTGTAGATGTCCGCCCACACCTCCATGACGTCGCCGACCACCCGCTTGACCGGGAAACGCCCGCCGTCCAGCTCCGGATAGACGTTCTCGATGGTGACGCGGCGCGACGCCAGCTCATCCATCCAGGCGCGGGTGCCGGCGTCGTGCTCCGCCCCGCGCTCGCCCAGATGGTTCAGCTCGATGGGGCGGCTCTGCGCCGGGCGGGCGCGGAAGACGCGCATCTCCAGCGGGCGCAGGCGCAGGTCGCGACCCGGCTCGAAGGGCAGCGGCGGCGCCTCCGGAGTCACGTCCTCGAAGTCGGCGAAGCCGCCGCCGGTGCTGGCCAGCAGCGGTCCGGGGTCGATGGCGTGGGGCTGGGTCTCGTCGGGGTTGATGAGCAGGACGGAACAGCCCTCCCCGCTCCCGTTGGCCCAGCCGCTGGTCTCACGGATCAGCCCGATCACCGGGTTGTGCGGCGCGGTCACCCGCCGCTGTGGCCCTTCGACGTTCAGCGCCGGGCTGTCCGCCTTCATGGCGTTGACCGCCCCGATGAAGCCGGTCAGATCCAGCTTCGGCTGCTCCCAATCGTCCGGCGTCGTGTTCACCACGTCCAGCTTGCGGGTGAAGCCGTACTCGTAGCCCACCGGCATCATCACGCCGGTCGAGAAGGAGGCGGCGAACAGGTAATGCATCTTCAGCTGGGCGGCCAGCCGCTCGCTGTCCTGGCTGCCGACCTCCGCCGCCAGACGGTCGGTGTCGTGGCTCTCCGGGAAGGCGATGGACGGGGCGATCCAGCGGAACTCGTCATACTGGTCGAGCAGCCAGTCGGACTTGAAGTCCCACCATTTGGCGCTGTTGAACAGGAAGTCGAAGCCCGCCCCGCAGAGGTCGCGCACCTGCTCCACCGTGCAGCCCAGCGTCTCGGCGAAGAACTTGACCTCCGGATCGACCTCACGGGAGCGCTCGATCAGCGTCTTCCACACCTCCGCCGGGATCTGGTAGGCGGCGTCGCAGCGGAAGCCCTTCACGCCGAGCCCGATGTAATGGCGCAGGTACCGCGTCCAATAGTCGGTCAGCCCTACCCGGACCTCGGCCCGCTCGTAGTCGAGCATGGCGAGGTCGCCCCAGATGGTCACCCGCGACGGGTCCACCGGGTCGACGGCGCGCGGGCTGTACAGCTCGCCGTTGCCATCGCGCCGGTACCAGTCCGGATGCTCGCCGACCAGGATCGCGTCCTTGGCGGTGTGGTTGATGACGAGGTCGAGCATGACCGACTGGCCGTGCCGTCCCGCCTCGGCGATGAAGCCGCGCAGCAGCTCGTCCGGATGCTCCGGCGCGCCGCCCTGGATGCGATCGTGCAGCCGGTAATAGTCCTTCACGGCGTAGAGGCTGCCGGAGAAGCCGGGATAATGGATCGGGTTCAGGAACAGCCAGTCGAAGCCCATGCCCTGGATGCGGGGCAGATGCCCCGCCCAGTCGCGCATCGGGCCGACGAGCGTGGGAAACAGGTTGTAGATGCGCGGTCCGGCGGTGGCCATCGGGGACATCCTCCTGGTCGGCAGCGGCACGCCAGCCGGTCGCCGCTGGTTGACAAGCGTGGCGCCTCCCGTAAATCGTCCAGCAGACCGTCACCGGCCAAAGGGCGTCACCGGAAGGACCATCGCGAGGTTGCAACGCGCGCCCTGCGGGGCGCACGCGCTCAACCCCTGCGAAACGCGAAGGTTCCGAAACCTGACATTTGGGCCAGACATTTCGAAAGGTGCGTGCATGGGCAACGGAAACGGCAAGATCCGTCTCGACAAGCTCGATATGACGGCGGAGGGCATCGGCAGCAAGGACGACTACGAACGCCGCCTCGCCAAACTCCAGAAGGACCTGCTGCACATCCAACAGACCTACTGGCACGAGAAGCGCCGCGCCATCCTGGTGTTCGAGGGCTGGGACGCCGCCGGCAAGGGCGGCTGCATCCGCCGCCTGACCGAGCCGCTCGACCCCCGCGGCTTCCACGTCTGGCCGATCGGCGCTCCGGCGGCGGACGAGCAGGGCAAGCACTACCTCTACCGCTTCTGGACCAAGCTGCCCGCCCCCGGCACCTTCGCCATCTTCGACCGCTCCTGGTACGGCCGCGTGCTGGTGGAGCGGGTCGAGGGCTTCGCCGAAAAGGAGCAGTGGAAGCGCGCCTACGACGAGATCAATCAGTTCGAGAAGATGCTGACCGACGACGGGGCCCGCATCATCAAGATCTTCATGCACATTACCCCCGACGAACAGCTCAACCGCTTCCGCGAGCGGCTGAGCAATCCCTACAAGCGCTGGAAGCTGACCGAGGAGGACCTGCGCAACCGCGCCCGCTGGGACGACTACAGCAAGGCCATCGAGGCGATGTTCGAGAAGACCTCGACCGAGACGGCGCCCTGGCGGGTCGTCCCGGCCAACTCAAAATGGCACGCCCGCCTGAAGGTGATGGAGATCGTGACCGAGGCGCTGAGCCGCGGCGTCAACGTCGCACCGCCGCCCATCGACCTGACCGTCGCCCGGATCGCCGCGGAGGTTCTGGGCGTCCATCTGACCTTCGACGGTAATGGGAAGGACTGAAAACAGGCCCCACCCCCGGTCACTTCGTCGCGGTGTGTGCGCGGGCGGTTGCCTGATGCGCCGGCATCTCCTAGCGTTGGTTGGCGGGTAAAACAATAAGCAAGGGTGCGTTCGATGGACGAGGTCAAGACGGGTGCCGTGGCCGGGGCGGAGGAGAAGCCGCGGAAGAAGCGCAAGGCGCTGAAGCTGAAGGACCTCGGGCTCGGCGTTCCGGCCACCGGCGGCGAGGTGCTGCGCAACGCCAAGGAGGCCGCGGCCATCGAATCCCACTGGCGCGACCTCGGCGGCGGCAAGGGCGGCGGCAAGCCGGCGAAGGGCGGCAAGAAGATGAAGTACATCGACGAGCTGGCCCGGCTGCAGTTCGAGCTGATCAAGCTGCAGGAATGGGTGCGGGTCAACGGGCTGAAGGTCTGCGTGCTGTTCGAGGGGCGCGACGCCGCCGGCAAGGGCGGTGTCATCAAGCGCATCACCGAAAGCCTCAACCCCCGCGTCTGCCGGATCGTGGCGCTCGGCACACCGACCGAGAAGGAGCGCGGGCAATGGTACTTCCAGCGCTACGTGGCGCAGCTTCCCGCCAAGGGTGAGATCGTCCTGTTCGATCGCAGCTGGTACAACCGCGCCGGCGTCGAGCATGTCATGGGCTTCTGCACCGACGCGGAGTACCAGGAGTTCCTGCGTGCCTGCCCACTGTTCGAGGAGATGCTGGTCCAGTCGGGCATCATCCTGATCAAATACTGGTTCTCGGTCAGCGACGAGGAGCAGGAGAAGCGCTTCACCGAGCGGATGCGCAACCCGATCAAGCGCTGGAAGCTCAGCCCGATGGACCTCGAATCGCGCAAGCACTGGGTCGAGTACTCCAAGGCCAAGGACGCCATGCTGGAGCACACCGACAAGAAGCTGACGCCCTGGTACATCGTCGACGCCGACGACAAGAAGAAGGCCCGGCTGAACTGCATCAGCCACCTGCTGCAGCAGATCCCCTACCAGGACATCGCCCCGGTCGAGCTGGACCTGCCGCCGCGGCAGAGCGACGACGGCTACAAGCGGCCGAAGAAGTCGAAGCAGAACTGGGTCCCGGAGGTCTACTGACGAGGCCTCCTCCGTCAGCCGTCCCAACCCTCTCTCCTTTTCGGGGAGGGGGACCTTACGCGATGCTCCCGAAAGCGCGGCTTTCCGGAACGGCGTTCCCCCAACGCCGCCGTTCCCCCTTGCCCCCTTGCCCCTTGAACAGCTCGCTGCCACCCCCATTTACCATCCCTGTGGATGGTAGAAGGATGGCAACGGGATGTCCGCCAACGAACTCGATCCGAAGCCGAAGTCCGGGGACAGCGAAAAGATCACGATCAACCTCGGCTACATCGACCTCGGTCACATCGACCTGCTGGTGCAGGAAGGTTTCTATGCGAATCGCACGGACCTCATCCGCACCGCCATCCGCAACCAGATCGACCGGCATGGCGACGCCTTGCGACAGGCCGTGACGCGCAAGAGCGTCGACCTCGGCCTGCGCCACTACTCCCGCGACGACCTCGAAGCGGCGCGGGAGGCCGGACGGATGCTCCACATCCGCGTCCTCGGGCTGGCCACCATCGCCCGGGACGTCACCCCCGAACTTGCCCGCGCCACCATCGCCTCGGTCGCCGTGCTGGGGGCGCTGCACGCCAGCAGCGCCGTCAAGGCGGCTCTCGCCGACCGCATGGGCTAACGGCGCTGGCCGCCTTCCTGAAAGACGACGGACAGGGCTTTTTCCGCCTGCCTTGTCCGAGCCCGGAAAGCTTCCGACATGAACAACCGTGTCCCCACTGGAATGGCCGAGGCGCTGCGCCTCACCCAGGCCGGCGACCTCGCCGGGGCGACCGCTCACCTGCAACGCCTGTTGCGGGGTACCGCGCCGGTGCCGCCCGGCGCCGACCCAACCATCATCGATGTCGAGCCGGTCACGGTGAACGACACGCCGGACCCGGTGCCGCCGCACCGCGCCACGGCGTTCAAACCCGCCGGCGCGTTTGCCGGCCGCTTCCACCCCGGACCGCGGGCGGGCCTGGGCAAGACCCTGCGCGGCCTTGCCGCCGGGGTCCTGCCGACCGGTGCCGGTTTCGGGGGGAACGGCACCCTCCGTCCCGCCGCCGACCCGCTGCCGGACGGCGCCGCCTTCACGACGGCCTCTTTCACCAACAATGCCGGCACGCGCTCCTACAAGCTCTATGTCCCCGCCAACCGCGGTGACGGCCGGCCGCGTCCCCTGCTGGTGATGCTGCACGGCTGCACCCAATCGCCGGACGATTTCGCCGCCGGCACCCGCATGAACGCGCTGGCGGAGGAACATGGCTGTTCTGGTCGTCTACCCGGCACAGCCCTCCTCGGCCAACGCTCAGAAATGCTGGAACTGGTTCAACCCGCTCGACCAACGGCGCGGCGACGGAGAACCCTCGCTGATCGCGGGGATCACCCGGCAGGTCATGCGCGACCACGCCGTCGACGCGGACCGCGTCTTCGTCGCGGGCCTCTCGGCCGGCGGGGCGGCAGCGGTCATCATGGGGGCCGCCTACCCCGATCTCTACGCCGCCGTTGGGGTGCATTCCGGCCTCCCCCGGGGTGCCGCCTCCGACATTCCCTCCGCCTTCGTCGCCATGCGCCAGGGCGGGAGTCCGGCGGAACGGCAAGCCGGGCCCGCCGTGCCGACCATCGTCTTCCACGGCGACCGGGACACCACGGTTCACCCGCGCAATGGCGACGACGTCGCCGCGCAGTCCAGGATGGGGGCGGCGGGAGCGCGGGTTGCGGTGGAGCACGGTCAGGTGCCGGGCGGGCATGGCTACAGGCGCCACATCCACACCGACGCCGCCGGTCGTGCGCTGTGCGAGCAGTGGACGATCCGGGGCGCGGGGCACGCCTGGGCCGGCGGCAGCCCGTCCGGCTCCTACACCGACCCGCGCGGGCCGGACGCCTCGCGGGAGATGCTGCGCTTCTTCCTCGCGAACCCGCGGCGCCGGCCATCCGCGCCGTAACCGTCGCCGGAAAAGGGCGTCGGTCAGTCCCGCCCGTAGAGGCTGCGTTCGCCCAGCTCCTCGCCGCGCTGCCGCTCCAGCTCCTGGCTGTAGCGGCGCAGGGCGTAGGCCTCGGTGACGTAGCCGACGATCCGGCGGTCGGTGGGCGACGTCACGACCGGCAGGGCCTCCACCTCGGCGCTGCTGAAGCGGTTGAGCACGCTGCGCACATCGTCGCCCGGGCGCAGGAAGTCGTCGGCGTGCTTGGCCAGTTCGCCGACCGGCGTCTTCGCGTCCTCCTCGCCGAGCGACGGGTCATGGACGGCGCCCATGTCGATGATGCCGGCGTAGGAGCCGTCCGGCTCCACCGCGAAGACGGTCTTGGCGGCGCCCAGCGGGTGCAGGCGGCGCAGCGTGTCGAGCGTCTGGGTGGTCAGGATCGTCTTCACGTCGCCGCGCATCAGCCGCATCGCCGTCAGCTCCGACACCCAGCCGACGTCATAGGCGCCACGGATCGGCACGCCGCGCAGGTGGAAGCGCCACGTCGCGAAGGAATAGCCGAAGGCCTGCCGGACCACGGTGGTCGACACCACCACGCCGATCAGCACGCCGGACGCCGCCCAGAAATCCTGCGTCGCCTCCAGCACGAGAAGCACCATGGTGACCGGCGCGCCGATGATGCCGGCGGCCACCGCCCCCATGCCGGCCAGCACCAGCAGCATCCGGTCGAGCCCCAGCCCCGGCACCAGCAGCTCGATCACCCCGTAGGCCAGCCCGCCGAACAACCCGCCCAGAAGAAGCGAGGCGCTGAACAGCCCGCCGCGGAAGCCGGAGCCGAGCGACAGGGCCGACGCGACGATCTTGGCGGCCAGCAGGACCGCCATGGCCTCCAGCCCGCGGGCCAGTTGGGACGGGTCGGCGCCGGGTCCGGCGCCCAGCACCTGCGGCACAGCCAGGGCCAGCGCGCCGAGCGCGAGCCCGCCCAGCGCCGGGCGCCCCCAGACGGGGATGGGCAGCGCGCGGAAGCCGCGCTCGGCCACCGTCACCGCCTGCATGGCGAGGATGCTCAGCCAGCCCGCCAGAAAGCCGAGAACTCCGCAGGCCACATAGTCCCAGCCCTCCACAGCCGCCGGCCGGCCGAAGAACAGGGCCGGCGACGGGTCGGTCAGCCAGTGAGCCACCGCGACAGCGGCAACCGATGCCGCCCCGATCGGGGCCAGCGTGGCGATGGTGTAGCCGCCCATGACCAGTTCGAAGGCGTAGAAGGCGCCGGCCAGCGGCGCGCCGTAGGCGGCGGCGATCGCCGCAGCCGCCCCGCAGCCGACCAGCGTGCGCAAATCCGCCCGCCGCAGGCGGAGCTTCTGGCCGAGCGTCGAGGCGAGGCCCGACCCCGCCTGGGTGTAGGCCGCCTCCATCCCCACCGACGCGCCGGAGCCGTTGGACAGCAGGGTCGCCAGGGTCAGGCGCAGGCTGTCGATCAGGGACATCTTGCCGCCGTAGAGGGCGTTCGCCTCGACGGGGTCGACGATGTCGTTGGGCCGCCAGCGCCGCACCAGCTTCACCATCACGCCGAGCAGCAGGCCGCCGAGGGTCGGCACCAGCACCGTCCGCCAGGGATCGGACAGCGCGGCCTCGCCCAGATCCTGGCCGTGGGCCACCGAGAAGACGAAGGACTGTGTCCAGACCACGAGTTCGTGGAGCAGAGCGACGGCGAGCCCGACCCCGGCGCCGATCGCCCCGGCGAGCATCAGCACGCCCAGCACGCTGTCACGCAGGCTCCGCCGTGTCAGCACCCTGAGGAACCGCCGGCCGGGGTTTCGTGCTCTGGTCAGGGCGCCAGCCGCATCCCCCGCGGCGCCCCGGATTCCCGTCATGTCGTCCGGCATGCCGGTCAATGTGTGCCCTGCCTCCGCCCCGTCAACCGCAGGGCGCCGACCTACCCCCTTAGGGCTTGCCCGTCTGGGCCGGCGCCGGAGCGGCGGGCGACTGCCCGGAGGACGGCTGGGCCGTCGGCGGGTTGACGGCGAGGCGGCGCAGCACCTCCGCCAGATTGTCGCGCACCTTGTCGGCCAGCCCAATGTCGGCCTCCTGCGCCTCGTGGAACAGGATGGTGAACAGGCGGCCCGGCGACAGGAAGAAGGTCAGCGAGACGTGCATTTTGCCCTCCTTCAGCGCGCAGTCGACCGACCCGGTGCGCAGCATCAGGCCGGGCAGGTCCTCGACGGCGCTCAGCGACGCGGTCGGCGTGCCGCCCTCGCAGCGCTTCTTCATGGCGTCGACGTAGCCGGCGGACAGGTCCTCCAGCTTGGAGCCCTCCTCGACCATCCGCTCGCGGATGCCGCCGACGATCGGGCCGATGCGCCACGCCATGTCGGCGGGACGCTCGCCCTTCGGCACATTCTCCAGCGACACGCGCTTGACGTCGCGCACGCCGGCCGCCTTCAGCAGGTCGGCCAGCCCCTCCGGCAGCTCGTCGGGGCGGGCCGCGACCTTCTTGGTGCGGGTGTCGATGGGCGGAACGGCGCCGGCCTTGTCGACGCAGGTCTTCAGGTCGGTGAGCACCTTCTTGGTGCCCTTCAGCGCGAAGGCCATGCGGTCGGCGTCGGAGGCGAAGACCACCTCCTTGCCGTTCATCAGGGCGGTGTAAAGTTCCTCGTCCTTGCCGTTGGGGATGACCAGCATGTCCGGCTTCGGCGCCAGCGCGCGCCGCTCGCGCGTCAGCTTGCCGTCCACCACGACCTTGACCTTCCACTGCTCGCCGTTCGGCAGCTCGGCGCCCGGGATGCCCATGCCGAGATTGACCTCGCCCTTGACGTTGCGCGCGATCATCAGGACATGGCCGGTGTCGAAGCGGCCCTCGATGGCGCAATAGGCGAACTTGCCGTCCCGGTCACGCGACGGGCCGCCTTCCCAGCCGTCCTCAAGCTCGGCCGGCCCGGTCTTCTCGGTCGGATCGGCGGCCGCCGCCGGCGCCGCGGGTGCCGAGGGCGCGACGGTGCGGGGCGCCGGTGCCGGTCCGGAGGACGGCGCCGGGTAATACATGGTCGGCGGGTTCACGGGGACCAGCTCCGCCACCTGCGCCCCATCGGCGTGGGCAGCGGCGGCGCCCAGCAGAAGAAGGGAGGAAAGTGCAGCAGCGACGGCTTTGTCCAACATGGCAGAGGTAATCCTTACGGGCGGTGCGACGCCGGAAGCTAGCCCCGCCGTTGGGGATCGGCAAGCGCAAGACGAGAAAGTCACGACAAAGATCCCGGCCTGTTGCCGCAATGCCGAATTGCGTCCGGCGCCACCCTCCGCAACGCGATCAGCCGCCCAGAAAGGCGTCCCGCAGCGCCTCGGCGGGAAGGGTGTCCACCGGCCCGTCGTGCACCGCCTGACCAAGGCGCAGCAGCACGACACGCCCGGCGGCGGACAGGGCGCGGGCGGCGCTCTGCTCGGCGACCAGAACCGCCGTCCCGGTGGCGGCGATGGCGCGGACGGCGGCGAAGACCTCCCCGGCCAGCTTGGGCGACAGGCCGAGCGACGGTTCGTCGAGCAGCAGGACGCGCGGGCGGCCCATCAGCGCGCGGCCGACCGCCAGCATCTGCTGCTGCCCGCCGGACAGGCGCCACGCCCGCTCCTCCGCCTTGCCCGCCAGCGCCGGAAACAGGGCGAAGACGCGCTCCAGATCCCGGGCGCGCCCGGCCCGGTCCTGCCAGCTCGCCACCTCCAGATTGTCGCGCACGCTCATGCCGGGAAAGACGCGCCGCCCCTCCGGCACATAGCCCAGGCCAAGGCGCACCCGCCGCTCCAAGGCGAGGGCGCCAATCTCCGCGCCCTCCAGCCGGACCCGCCCGCCCGTCGCCGGGACGAGACCGAGGATGGCCTTCAGCAACGTCGACTTGCCCGCCCCGTTGGCGCCCAACAGGGCCACCGCCTCCCCCGCTCCCACGGACAGCGACAGGCGGTCCACCGCCACCGCTCCGCCATAGCCGGCGGTCAGCCCCTCGACCTGCAACAGAGGTTCGCTCATCACGCGCCCTCCCCCAGATAGGCGGCGACCACGGCCGGATCGCTGCGCACCCCTTCCGGTGGGCCGGCGTAGAGCGGGCGCCCCTGGTCCAGGCACAGCACATGGCCGACAAGCGGCAGCAGGAAGCCCATGTCGTGCTCCACCACCAGAAGCGCGGTGCCGGTGGCGGCGATGGCGCGCAGGTGACCAGCCAACTCCGCCTTCTCCCCGTCGGTCAACCCCGCCGCCGGTTCGTCGAGCAGCAGGACGGCGGGCTGGCGGGCCAGCGCGCGGGCCAGCTCCACCCGGCGGCGCAGCGCGGCGGGCAGCCCGGCGCAGGGCTTCGCGGCGAGGTCCGCGGCGCCCAGCCGCTCCAACGCCCACAGGGCGTGGGCCTCGGCCTGGGCGATCGAGCCGTCGCGCTCCAGCCGCGCCGCGGCTACGGCGGCCAGAACGTTGGCGCCGTCGGGCAGGCTGACCGCTTGGAAGGTGCGGGCGATCCCGGCGCGGGCGATGCGGTCGGGCCGCTTTCCCGCCAAATCCACATCACCCATCAGCACCCGCCCGCCATCCGGAGTCTCAAGGCCGGAGATCAGGTTGACCAGCGTCGTCTTGCCGGAGCCGTTGGGGCCGATCAGCCCGGTGATGGTCCCGGCCTCCAGAGTCAGCGACACACCGTCCACCGCCCGCACCCCGCCGAAGCCCTTGGTCAGCCCTTCCACCCGCAGCAAAGGTCCATTCGGAATGGCCATTTCCGGCGGAGCTTCGGGCTTCGGCAGGAGTGCCGGGCGGGCCGGGAACAGCCGGTCGAGCAGGCCGGTCAGCCCGTGCGGCGCCAGAACGATGGTGGCGAGCAGCGCCACGCCGTAGACGATCAGATAGCTGCGCTCCAGAAAGCGGAACCACTCCGGCAGGTGGAGCAGCAGCACCGC
Source organism: Azospirillum sp. UENF 211521 (assembly GCF_058780535.1). NCBI lineage: Bacteria > Pseudomonadati > Pseudomonadota > Alphaproteobacteria > Rhodospirillales > Azospirillaceae > Azospirillum > Azospirillum sp. UENF 211521. The sequence goes on along the minus strand of NZ_JBSNCF010000001.1, from coordinate 1,234,413 downwards.
TCCCAGGATCGCCCCGGCCACCCGCCCCCGCCCGCCGACCACAGCGATGGTCAGGACGGAGACCATGACCGGAAATTCCAGCACCTCCGGCGAGACGACGCGCTGGGTGTGCACCGCCAAGGCGCCCGCCGCCCCGGCATAGACGGCGCTCAGCGTGAAGGCGGCCAGCCGCAGCCCGCCGACGTCCAGACCCAGCGTGCCGGCGGCCAGCGGGTCGTCGCGCACCAGCGTCAGCGCCCGCCCCCAGCGCCCGCGCGCCAGCCTCCAGGCGAGCAGCCCGCCCAGCGCCACGAAGCCCCAGACCACCGCCGCCAGCGGCAGGCCACGCGGCACCGCCCAGCCGAACAGGACGATGCCCGGCACCCCCGGCAATCCGTTGGCGCCGCCGGTCAGGGCGGGGCTGTTGACCGCCAGCAGATGGACGACCTGCGCGATCCCCAGCGTCGCCAGCGCGAAGTAATGGGATTCCAGCCGCAGCACCGGCAACCCGACCAGCAGGGCCAGCAGCAGCGGCACCAGCAGCGACACCGGAAAGGTCGCGGCAAAGCCCCACCCCCACTGGCTGCCCAGGATGCCCGTCGCGTAGGCCCCGATCCCGAAGAAAGCGCCATGGGCCAGCGACAGCGCACCGCCCAGCCCGAAGACGATCTGGAACCCGATGGCGGCCAGCGCGTACACCCCCGCCACGGTCAGCACGCGCAGCCCGTAGGGCGACGCGTACAGCAGCGCGTACGCCAGCAGCACCGCGACCCCAATCCCCTCCCCCGCCCAGCGGGGGAGGGTCAGGGTGGGGGCCAGCGCCCACAACTTGCGCACGCCCTTACGCACGACGCCGCGCCGCCTCGCCGAACAGCCCCTGCGGGCGGGCGACCAGAATGACCAGCAGCGTGGCGTAGAGCAGCCCCAGCGCCACCGGATAGGACAGCACCGACGACACCCCGACCTCGAACAGCGCGATCAGCAGCGCGCCGGCCACCGCGCCCGGAACCGAGCCCCAGCCGCCGATGGTCACCGCGATGTAGGCTTTCAGGATCAGGTCGCCGCCCGCCGTGGGCGTGACGAAGTAGCGGTTGGCCAGCAGCAGCCCCGCCGCCCCGGCGAAGGCGGTGCCCAGCGCGAAGGTGATCAGGATCATCGCCGTCACCGGCACGCCGCAAGCCCGTGCCATCTCCGGGTCCTGGGCCGTGGCGCGCAGGCGGCGGCCGAGTTGGGTCCGCCCGAACAGCCATTGCTGCCCGGCGATCAGCAGAGCGGCGACGGCGATGATCGCCAGCGACTGCTCCGCCACCACCAGCCCGCCGAGGTCGAGCGTTCCCCCACCCAGGAGCGGCGGTGCCGCGCGCGGCTCCGGTCCGAACAGGACGGAGGCGCCGTTCTGCAGGATGATCCCCGCTGCGATGGTGCTGATGAAGACCGCCACCGGCGGACGGCGGCGCAGCGGCAGATAGGCCGCCGCTGCCAGCAGCAGCCCCAGCCCGGCCATCAGCACCAGCACCACCGGCAGCAGGAGCAGCCCGGGCAGCGGCAGATACCCCGGCAGATGCGGCGCCAGCGCCACGCCGAGCAGCCCGCCGGCCATCACGAGGTCACCCTGCGCGAAATTCACCGCCGCCGTGGCGTTCAGCACCAGCACGAAGCCCAGCGCGACCAGCGCGTAGGCCGCACCCAGGGCCAGACCGTTGACGAGAAGCTGCAGGGTGATCAAGACATGCTCACTTCACCATGCCGGTCACCACGCCGGTCAGGTTGTCGTAGCGCTTGGCGATCGCCGGCACGCGCGAGGCGCCGTCGTAGCAGACGATCACGGCGGAGTGCGCCATGTTGCCCTTGCCGTCCGACTTGTAGGTCATGGCGAGACCCTGGTGGGTCCCGGTGGACAGGGCCTTGCGCACGGCCTCCGCGTTCCCCGCCCCATCCTGCACCGCCGCCAGCACCATGCGGATGCCGTCATACTGGCCGAGCGCGAAGGCGTCCGGCTCCGCGTTGAAGGCGGTGCGGTAGGCCGTGGTGAAGGCTTCCACCTCCGGGCTGCCGCCGGAGATCGGCGAGGCCGCCGTCTCGGCGCACACGCCCTTCAGTTCGGCCGGTTCCAGAAGCGCCGCGGTGCTCGGCTGGTGCATGGCGGAACCGGCGACGATGGGCACCGCCACCCCGTTGGCGGCCGCCTGCCGGATGAACAGGGCGGTCGGGCCGGAATGCAGGTGCAGCACCAGCACGTCGGGCTTGGCCGCCAACGCCTTGGTCAGGACCGGCAGCAGATCCTTGGCGGCGGGGTCCACCCCCTCCTCGAACACCGGCTCGACGCCGAGCTTTTTGAAGGCCTGCTCCAGATGGGCCTTGCCGCTCTGGCCGTAGGCCGTCGTCTGGTAGATCACCGCCGGGCGCTTCCTGCCCAACTCCTCCGTCACGTAGCGGGCGTGAGCCTCCTTGGTCACGGCGTCGCCGGGGAAGAAGCGGAAGACCCAGGGGTTGCCCTGCTCGGTGATGCTCGCCGTGCCCGACACGGTGACCAGCGGAATCTTGTAATCCTGGGCCAGCGGCAGCATCGCCAGCATCTGCGTGCCCAGCATGCTGGCCGCCACCGCCGTGACCGTGCCGCCCGCCGCGCGCTCCAGCGCCGTGACCGCAGCCTCCGGCGAGGTGCCGGTGTCGATCACCTCCGACCGCACCGTCACACCCGCGGGCGCGTCCTTCAGCGCCAGGACGGCGCCGTTGCGCTGGCTCGTCCCCTCCAGCGACAGGAAGCCGGTCAGCGGCACCAGCACGGGGACCGAGGCATCGCCCGCCCGCGCCGCGCCGGACAGGAGGGACGCCGTAAAGACGGTTGCCGAGAGGATGGAAAGGAAGCGCCGCATGGATGTGTCTCCTCCTGCCCGGCGAAGAACCGCGCGAGGACGAGGAGGCCAGGGGTGTAGCGGCGGCACAGCCTCGAACGCTTGGCTCCCTTCGCTGGCATGACCCAGATCAGGTTCGATGGGTGTGGTCTCAGCCCGCCTTGCGGCAGGCACCCCAGCCGTTCGTGTGCACAGTGTGAGCCCGGCGCCCGGCTGTCAAGCGGCGGCCCGGCGCCTTTTCACAATTTCGCAACGCAACAGACACCGGAGAGTCGCGCTTCCCGTGGTTCCTTCCGCCGCCCCCGGCCCACGCCGGATCGTCGCCCCAACCGGAAAGTCGTCACGCAGCATGCGGCCCACCCCGTCGCACGGCACCGTCACCCTCCACCGCTTCGCCGCCGCGCCGGACGGCTGCGGGCTGCGGGCCGTCCTGTCGGGGCGCATCGACCACGCCGCCCTGCCGGGGCTGACGCCCCTGCTCCGCCGCGCCGCGGATGCGCGGACCCTGACCCTGCGCGTCGATCTGGGACGGGTGGAGTTCCTCGATTCCTGCGGCATCGGGATATTGCTGGCTCTGCGCAAGGCCGTGCTTGAGCGCGGCGGCGTCATCGCCTTCGAGAACCACCCGCCGCGCATCCGGCGCGTGCTGGAGCGCAGCCGGATCGTCGCGCTGACCGACCCGCCGCGTGTCGCGGACAGCGGCTTGACCTTCTCCGCCGCGGCCTGACCGATCAGTCGCCGCGGCGCCGCGTTTCCCGGTAGAGGATGTAGAGCCCGCTGGCGATGATGATCCCAGCCCCGGCCAGGACCGTAGGGGTCGGCACGTCGCCGAAGACCAGGAAGCCGAGCAGGGTCGCCCAGATCATCCCCGTGTATTCGAAGGGCGCCACCACCGCGGCGCGGCCCAGGCGGAAGGCCTGGGTCATCAGCACCTGCGCCGCCCCGCCCAGCGTGCCGACCAGAAGCATCAGCCACAGGTCGAACCCGCCCGGCTGCACCCAGTCGGGGATCGCCGCCACGCCGCTCACCACCGTGGTGGTCAGCAGCAGATAGACGACGATGGCGGTGTTGCTCTCCGTCCGCGACAGGCCGCGCACCGCGATCATCGCCAGCGCGTAGAAGAAGGCCGCTGCCACGCCCACGAGAATCGGCAGGAGCGGCGCGTCGGCCTCCGGGCGGGCCATCACCACCACGCCGCCGAACCCGACCAGCACCGCCGCCCAGCGCCGCCACCCCACCGGCTCGCCGAGCAGCGGCATGGACAGCGCCGTGATGAACAGGGGGCCGGCGAAGCTCAGCACATAGACCTCAGCCAACGGCAAGTGCTTGAAGGCATAGAAGAAGCAGCCCATCGACAGCAGCCCGGCGAGCGAGCGGAGGACGTGGGCGACCGGGCGCTGCGTGCGCATCCCGCCCCAGCCGCCGCGCGCCACCGAAATGCCGCCGACCAGCACCACCGCCACCACCGACCGCGCGAACATGAGCTGCGCCACCGGGTAGCCGCTGCTCAGATATTTGATGAGCGTGTCCATGCCCGCGAACAGGAAGATGGCCAGCACGAAGCAGCCGATAGCACGGCGGGTGTCATCGCTGGCGGCAGCGGCGGGAAGAGCGGCGGTTTGGGTCATGATTGCACAGTATCTGAGCAACCATGACGCTGCCCAATGCCGCAACCGCAGGTCTGGCCCGCGCCGCATCGCCTCGGGGGGCGTCGGCAATTCACGCTTCGTGAATCGCCGGGCGGACGTTTGGCGAAGCGAACCCGGCTTTTCGCGGATCGGCGCTGGTCCCATCCGGCGCATCGGACAGTCTGGCGGACATTTCCATCACACCAAGGGTCCGCCATGCTCCTGTCCAAGCCGATGCCCCAATCGATCCGCATCCTCGTCGGATTTTCGCCCTGGATCGCCTTCGGCGTTCTGCAGCCGGCGGGCCATGCGGCGGCCGTGCTGGCGGCGCTGCTGCTCAGCCTGGCGCTCTGCGCCCAGGATTGGCGGCGCGGTTCGCCGAAGGCGCCGGAACTGGTCGCCGCCGCCTTCTTCGCCGCGCTGCTCCTCAGCGGGCCGTTCGAGCGCATGGGGATGACCGTCCATCTCGCCCTGGCCGGCATGGCCTTCGCCTCGCTCGCGCTGGGCCGCCCCTTCACCCTGCCCTATGCCCGCGAAACGACTCCGCCCGGCCTGTGGCATCTGCCGCAGTTCGTCGCCATCAACAAGGCGGTCACCGCGCTGTGGGGTGTGGTCTTCCTGGCCGGCGCCGGCGGCTTCGCCATCGCGACCGAGGTCGGCGTCGTCACCTCGACCCTCGCCACCCTGGCCGGTATGCTGGCGACCCGTCGATTGCCGGACTGGCTGGTCGACCGGACCGTCGCCCGCCGTCTGGCCGAGCGGGAGCCCCACCGCTGGCCCGCCCCCGCCGTGCTCGGGCAGAAGGACGGTGTCGTCGTGGTGGGCGCCGGCATCGGCGGGCTGACCGCGGCGGCCCTGCTGGCGGAGGCCGGGGTCCGCGTCACCGTTCTGGAGGCGCACGACCGTCCGGGCGGCTATTGCTCCTCCTGGGACCGCAAGGTCTGGCTGCGCGACGGGTCGATGGGGCGATTCACCTTCGACGCCGGGGTGCACGACGTCAGCGGCACCCATCCGGATGGCCCGGTCGGGCATCTGCTGCGCACGGTCGGCGTGGCGGACCGCGTGCGCTGGCAGCCGGTGACCCGCGGCATCGTCCGGAACGGCGCCCTTCAGCCGCTGCCCGTCGACGCCGAGGGTCTGGCCGCCCTGATCGCGCGGGAGCATCCCGGCAGCGCCGCTGGGGCCACCGCCTTTCTGGAGGAGATGCGCGGGGTTTACCGCGACCTCTACCGCGGCTGCGCCGACACCGGCCTTCCCCACATCCCGCGCGACGTCGCGGCGATGCGCGCCTATCCGCTGGAGTGCCCGCAGGCCTTCCGTTGGCAGGACCGCGGCTTTCTGGAGATGCTGGCGCATTATGTGCCCGACGCCGGGGCTCGCGCCCTGCTGTCCAGCCTGACCGGCTACCTGTCCGACCGGCCGGAGCGGCTGGGCGCCACCCAGATGGCGCCGATTTTCGGCTATGTCTTCGACGGCGGCGCCTACCCGGAGGGCGGATCGCAGCGGCTCGCCGACGCTCTGGTCGAGGCGATCCGCGCCAAGGGCGGCGAGGTCCGGCTGCGCACCCCCGTCCGTCGCATCCTGGTCGAGAACGGCCGGGCCGCCGGGGTCGAGACCTTGGATGGAGAGCGCATCGCCGCCGCCGCGGTGATCTCCAACGCCGACGCCCGGCGGACCCTGCTGGAACTGGTGGGGGAGGAGCATCTGCCCGCCGGGAGCGCGGACCAATACCGCGCGCTGCGCCCCACGACCTCGGCCTTTCTGGTCACGCTGGCCCTGGACATACGCCCGGACCTGCCGGCGATGACCTTTCTGAGGGAGACCGGCTTGGCGCTGGCCCTGCCTTCCGCCCATGACTCAAATCTGGCTCCGTCGGGTTGCGCGGCGCTGACGCTGATGCGGCTGGACCCGGCGGGCGCCGCCTGGGACCGCTCCGCCCCCGACTACCGCGCGCGGAAGACACGGGAGGGCGACGCGATGATCGCCGCGGCCGCGGCCGTGATCCCGGATCTGGAGCGCCACATCCTGCACCGGCAGGACGCCAGCGCCGCCACCTTCGCCCGCTACGCCCACACGACGGAGGGGGCGATCTACGGCACCGATCCGGCGCTTCCCGCCAAGTCGCCGGTGCCCGGCCTGCTGTTGGCCGGTGGCGGGGTCTTCCCCGGTCCGGGGGTCGAGGCCTGCGTCATCTCGGGCCGCCGCGCCGCGGAGGCTCTGGTGGGGCCGGCGCGGGCGCGGCAGGCCGAGGACGGACGCCGTGCCGCGTGAAGCCGCCTCTTACAGCCGGATGCGGTCGGCGATCAGCGGTCCGGCCGGCGGAGCGCTGTCGGCCAAGGTGAAGGCGCGGCGGAGCAGCGCCGCCGCGTCCTCCGCCTGCGCCGCGCTGCGGGCGTGGACGACGGCGAGCGGGCGCTCCGCCGGTCCCACCGAAGCGCCCAGCCCGGCGACGTCGGCAAGCCCGACCGCAAAGTCGATGGGATCGGTCGTCTTGGTCCGCCCGCCGCCCAGGGCCACCACGGCGATGCCGACCGCCCGCACGTCGATGGCCGCCACCACGCCCGCCCGCTCGGCGAAGACCGGCTGGACGACGGGGGCGGCGTCGAGATAGCGGTCCGGCGCGTCCAGCAGGTCCGCCGGGCCGCCCAGCGCGTGGACCATGCGGGCGAAGCGCTCGGCGGCCTGCCCGCTCGCCATCGCCTGGTCGAAGCGGGTGCGGCCGGCGGCGGCGTCGGGGACCAGCCCGGCCAGCACCAGCAGCTCGGCGGCCTGGGCGGCGGTGACCTCGTAGAGCCGGGAGTCGGCCGCGCCGCTGCGCAGGATGTCGATGCACTCCCGCATCTCCAGCGCGTTGCCGGCGGTCAGGCCCAGCACCTCGTTCATGTCGGTCAGCAGCGCGACGGTGGGCAGCCCGGCGCCCTCGGCCACGGTGACGAGGCTGTCGGCCAGCTCCCGCGCCTTGGCGATGTCGGGCAGGAAGGCGCCGGAGCCGAACTTCACGTCCATCACCAGCGCGTCCAGCCCGGCCGCCAGCTTCTTCGACAGGATCGAGGAGGTCAGCAGGTCGATGGTCTCCACCGTCGCCGTCACGTCGCGGATGGCGTAGAGCCGGCGGTCGGCGGGGGCGATGTCGTCGGTGGCGCCGATCACCGCGCAGCCGACCTCCTTGACCACCCGTTCCAGCGTCGCCCGGTCGGGCTTGGCGCGGTAGCCGGGGATGCTCTCGAATTTGTCGAGCGTGCCGCCGGTGTGGCCCAGCCCGCGCCCCGAGACCATCGGCACGAAGCCGCCGCAGGCGGCCAGCGCCGGGGCGAGGATCAGGCTGACCTTGTCGCCGACGCCGCCGGTCGAATGCTTGTCGACCACCGGACCGGGCAGGTCGAGATGGTCCCAGCGCATCACCGTCCCGGAATCCCGCATGGCCAGCGTCAGTGCCACCCGCTCCTCCAGTGTCATGCCGCGGAAGAAGACGGCCATGGCGAAGGCCGCCGCCTGCCCTTCGGTGACGGAGCCGTCGGTGATGCCGCGCACGAAGGCGCCGATCTCCGCCGCGTCCAGGCGTGCGCCGTCGCGCTTCTTGCGAATCAGTTCCTGGGGAAGCATCCGTGCGTCCGTTCCGTGGTCTGGTCTGTCGCGCGGATCAATAGCCGGCGGCGGCCGGCTGGGCAACCGCCCCACCGCCCTTGCCGTCGCCCTTGCCGTCCTTCCCATCCTTGCCCTCGCCCTTTCCCTCACCCTTGCCGCCGCCATGGCCGGCGGTGGCGAGCAGCGAGTTCGAGCAGCGCCGACGCGCCGAAGCGGAAGGTCTCCGGCTTGGCCCAGCCCTTGCCCTGGATCGCGGTGGCAAGCGCCAGGAAGGCCGCCGCCCCATCGGCGTCGCGGATGCCGCCCGCCGCCTTGAAGCCCACCGGCTTGCCCGATTCATGGATGACGTGCAGCAGCAGCGCCGCCGCCTCCAGCGTCGCGGCCGGCTGCACCTTGCCGGTGGAGGTTTTCAGGAAATCCGCCCCGGCGGCGATGGAGTCGCGAGCGGCCCAGGCCAACAGCTCCGGATCGGGGAAGCAGCCGGACTCCAGGATCACCTTCATGGTCACGTCGGTCCCGCAGGCCTCGCGGCAGGCGCGGATCACGTTCATCGGCTGGGTGCGGGCGCCGTCGATGAAGGCGCGGTAGGGAAGCACCACGTCGATCTCCTGCGCGCCGTCCTTGATGGCCGCCTTGGTCTCCGCCGCCACCGTCGCCGCGTCGGCCTCCCCCGAAGGGAAGTTGACGACGGTGGCGATCTTCACGCCGCTGCCCTTCAGCGCCTTGCGCGCGGTCTTGACGAAGCGGGGCCAGACGCACACCGCGGCGACCTTGCCGGCGGGGGTGACGGCGCGTTTGCACAGCGCCTCCACCGCCTGCTCGGTGTCGTCGTCGTTCAGGCTGGTCAGGTCGAGCAGGCCGACGGCGCGGCCGGCCCCCTTGGCGTCGGCCTTGACGGCGGTCGCGCTGTCGAGCGCCCGTTGCAGATCGGCGGGAAGTTTCATGACCGGCGTCCTTCGTCTATGTTCAGCCCGTCGAGAAAGCCGGTCAGCAGCCGCTCCAGGTCGGAGGCGGCGGCCGAGGCGGCGCGCAGGGTCTGGTCATGGTCCACCGGCCCGTCGCCGAGTCCCACCCCCAGGTTGGTGATGACCGCGCAGCCCACGACCCGCAGGCCGCAATGCCGCGCGACGATGCATTCGGGCACCGTGGACATGCCGACCGCGTCCGCGCCCAGGACCTTCAACATCCGGACCTCGGCCGGCGTCTCGAAGGAGGGGCCGGGATAGGCGGCGTACACGCCCTCGACCAGATCGATGTTCAGCTCCAGCGCCCGGCGCCGCATCAGCGCGCGCAGGGCCGGGTCCCAGGCGTCGGTCATGCTGGGAAAGCGCGGGCCGAAGCTGTCCTCGTTGGGGCCGGTCAGCGGGTTGGCGCCCAGCATGTTGATGTGATCGGAAATCGCCATCAGCCGCCCCGGCCCGACCTCCACCCGCAGCGAGCCGGCGGCGCAGGTCAGCACCAGCGTGTCGCAGCCGGCCAGCTTCAGCGCACGGACCGCCGTCTTCAGCGCGTCGAAGCCGTTGCCCTCGTAGGCGTGGACGCGGCCCTGCATGCAGGCGACGGGCTGGCCGCCGAGATGGCCCAGCACCAGCCGGCCCATGTGCCCCTCGACGCTGGGCAGCGGGAAGCCGGGCAGGTCGCCGTAGGGCATGACGGTCGCCCCCTCGATGCGGTCGGCGACCCCGCCCAGGCCGGAGCCGAGCACGATCCCCACCCGCGGGCGGAAGCCGGGGACCCGGTGCAGGATTTCCGCGGCGGCGCGTGCGGCGGTCATGGCGGTCAGTTCCCCTCAGAAGTCGAGATTGTCAGGGCCGAAGGAGTGCGGCAGCAACTCGTCCAACCGAAACGTTTGCCGAAGCCCTTCCGGTCCACAGACATGAATCGGCGTGTCGGGTTTGGCGAACTCGCGCAACCGCTGGCGGCAGCCGCCGCAGGGCGTGCACAGCCGGCCGTCGCCGGTCCGGCCGCCCATCACGACGATCGCCCGGATGCTTCGGTCCCCGGCCAGGATCATCGCCCCGATGGCCGAGGCCTCGGCGCACTGACCCTGCGGGTAGGCGGCGTTCTCCACATTCGCCCCGGCGTGGATGCGCCCGGATTCGCCCAAGATGGCCGCACCGACCGAAAAATGAGAATAGGGCGCGTAGGCCTGCGCCATCGCGTCGCGGGCGGCAGCAAGCAGGGAGTCGGGGACGTTTTGCGGGTCGCTCATCACCGTTCCTTCACATAGGGGACGCCGCTGGCCTTGGGCGCCACCGCCCGCCCGACGAAGCCGGCGAGCAGAAGCACGGTCAGCACATAGGGCAGCATCTGGATGAACTGCACCGGGATCACCCCCACCACCGGCAGCGGCACGCCTTGCAGGCGCACCTGCACCGCGTCGGTGAAGGCGAAGAGCAGGCAGGCGAACAGCGTCGGCCAGGGCCGCCATTTCCCGAAGATCAGCGCGGCCAGCGCCAGATAGCCCTTGCCCGCCGTCATGTCGCGCACGAATCCGGCGCCGTGCGCGGTGGACAGGTAGGCGCCGGCGATGCCGGTCAGCACCCCGGTGATGATGACCGCCTGATAGCGCAGCCGCGTGACCGACAGGCCCGCCGTGTCGACCGCCGACGGGTTCTCCCCCACCGCGCGCAGCCGCAGCCCGAAGCGCGAGCGGGTGAACAGCCAGTGGGTCGCCACCACCAGAAGGACGGTCAGCCAGATCAGCACGTTGGCGTCGTCGATCAGCTCCCGGTAGACGGGGCCGAGGATCGGAATCCCGGACAATGCCTCCACCCCCGGCAGATGGATTTGTGGCAACCGCGCCTCCCCCGGCAGCAGAGGGGTCTGGCCGCCCTGGCGGAACCAGGCGTAGGCCAGCGTCGGCGCCAGCCCGGCGACCAGGATGTTGATCGCCATGCCCGACACCACTTGGTTGCCCTTGTGGGTGATGCAGGCGAAGCCATGGACCAGCGCCAGCGCCACCGAGGCCGCGATGGCGGCGCCCAGGCCCAGCCAGGGGTTTCCGGTGGAGGAGGCGACGGCGGCGGCGAAGAAGGCGCCGGCCAGCATCTTGCCCTCCAGCCCGATGTCCACCACCCCCGCCCGCTCGCTGTACAGCGCCGCGAAGGCGGCGAGCACCAGCGGGGTCGCCACGCGGATGGTGGCGTCAGCCAGCAGCAGGACGACGAGCAGGGCGTCATCCATGCGCTGTTCCCCCGTCATGGCCCCCGCCGCGCCACTCGCGACGACGGCGGAACAGCGCCTCGACCCGCGGCTTGAACAGGTTCTCCAGCGCCCCGGCGAACAGGATGACGAGGCCCTGGATGACCATCACCAGCTCCCGGTTCACGGTGGGGTATTCGAAGGACACCTGTCCGCCCCCCTGCGCCAGCACGCCGAACAGCAGCGCCGCCAGGATGATCCCCACCGGATGGTTGCGCCCCATCAGCGCCACGGCGATGCCGACGAAGCCCACCCCGCCGGTGAAGTTCAGCAGGATGCGGTGCTGCACCCCCATGATTTCGTTCACGCCGACGAAGCCGGCAAACGCCCCGGAGATCGCCATGGCGAGGATGATGTTCCGCGCCGGCGAGATGCCGGCGTAGATCGCCGCCCGCTCGTTCCGCCCGACCGTGCGGATCTCGTAGCCCCAGCGGGTCCGCCACAGGAACAGGTAAAACAGCGCGCAGCAGGCCAGCGCCCACAGGAAGGACAGATTCAGCGGCGAGGCCGGGATGGCGACGCCGAACCAGCCGAGCGCCCGGTCCATGGTCGGCAGCCAGACGCCGGGATCGAACTCCCGCGTTTCCGGCGACTGCGATCCGGGGCGGATCAGCACGTCCACCAGCAGGTAGGTCATGATCGCCGCGGCGATGAAGTTGAACATGATCGTCGTGATGACGATGTGGCTGCCGCGTTTGGCCTGGAGCCAGCCGGGAACCGCCCCCCAGACCGCCCCGAACAGAGCCGACAGGACCACCGCGCCCAGCGCCGCCACCGGCCAGGGCCAGCCGGTCAGAGCCAGCCCGACCAGCCCGGCCCCCAGCCCGCCGAGATAGGCCTGCCCCTCCCCGCCGATGTTGAACAGCCCGCAATGGAAGGCGATGGCGACCGCCAGCCCGGTGAAGATGTAGCTGGTCGTGTAGTAGAGGGTGTAGCCGATGGCCTCGGGGTAGCCGACCGCCTCGGTCACCAGCAGCGCCAGCACGTCGAGCGGATTCTCGCCGATCACCAGGATGACCAGCCCGGACAGGACGAGGGCGGCCAGCAGGTTCAGCAGCGGCAGAAGCGCGTAGCCGACCCAGCCGGGAATCGCGCCCGGCCGGCCGAAGCCCCGGCCCGTCCCCCCTGCGCCGCGTCCTGCGCCATCCCGGCTCCATCCGTGGTGATTTCCGTTCACAGACCGGACGGTTCGAGCGTCCCGGCGTCAAGGAAAGTGCCCCGCGCACGGGGCCAGCGCAAGCGGGAGCGTTCGGGGTCAACCTTACGCTGCCTCCGTCACCCCGGCCATCATCAGGCCGAGACGCCGCTCGTCCGCCTCGTCCGGGGCGACCTCACCCACCAGCCGGCCGTCGAACATGACCAGGATGCGGTCGGACAGGGCGCGGATCTCGTCCAACTCCACCGACACCAGCAGTATCGCCTTGCCCTGGTCGCGCAGTGCCACCAGACGGCGGTGGATGAACTCGATGGCGCCGATGTCCACGCCGCGGGTGGGCTGGCCAACCAGCAGCAGGTCGGGATTCCGCTCCATCTCGCGGGCCAGCACGATCTTCTGCTGGTTGCCGCCGGAGAAGTTGGCGGCGGGCAGGCGCGGGTCGCGCGGGCGCACGTCGTAGGCGTCCATCTCCGCCGCACAGCGGTCAAACAGGGCGCGGCGGTCCATCAGCAGCCGCCCGTTGAAGGCCGGATCGCCCTGATGGCCGAGGATCGCGCATTCCTGCGCCTCGAAACTCGTGACGAGGCCGACCCTCTGCCGGTCCTCCGGCACATGGCCGACGCCGAGGGCGCGCAGCCCCCGCGCGGTGAAGCGGTCGGGCCGGTCGGCCAGCTCCTCCCCGCGCAGGCGGACGGAGCCACCCGCCGGCGTGCGCATCCCGGCCAGCGCTTCCAGCAGTTCGGACTGGCCATTGCCGGAGACACCGGCGATGCCGACGATCTCCCCGGCGCGCACGGTCAGCCCGACGCCCTTCACCCGCTCCACCCCGGCGCCGTCGCACACGCGCAGGCCGGAGACCTCCAGCACCGCCGGGCCGGGCGTGGCTGGCGCCTTCTCCACCCGCAGCAGCACCTTGCGCCCGACCATCAGTTCGGCCAGCGCCTCGCGGCTGGTGTCGGCGGTGGCGACGTTCGCCACCACCTGCCCGCGGCGCATGACCGTCACGTTGTCGGTCAGCTCCATGATCTCGCGCAGCTTGTGGGTGATGATGACGACCGTCTTTCCCTGCCCGCGCAAGGCGCGGAGGATGCGGAAGAGGTGGTCGGTCTCCTGCGGGGTCAGGACGCCCGTGGGCTCGTCGAGGATCAGGAGGTCGGCGCCGCGGTAGAGCGCCTTGAGGATCTCCACCCTCTGCTGCGCCCCCACCGGCAGCTCGCCGACCGGACGGTCGAGGTCCACCTCCAGCCCGTAGTCGCGGGCGAGCCGGGTCAGCTCCGCCCGCGCCCGCGCCATTCCGGCGGCCAGGGTGACGCCACCCTCCGCCCCCAGCAGCACGTTCTCCAGCACGGTGAAGGGATCGACGAGCATGAAATGCTGGTGGACCATGCCGATCCCGACAGCCAGGGCGTCGCGCGGGCTGCGCACCGCCACCGGGCGGCCGTCCACCAGGATCGTGCCGCCGTCGGCGGGCAGATAGCCGTAGACGATGCTCATGATCGTCGACTTGCCGGCGCCGTTCTCGCCGATCACGCCGTGGATGGTGCCCTTCGGCACAGCCAGCGACACGTCGCGATTGGCGTGGTTGGCGCCGAACCACTTGTTGACGCCGCGGGTTTCCAAAGCGGGAGGGTGTTGGGGCATGGGGACTTTCATGATTGGAAGGTCCTTGCCCCCACCCTTCCCACGGCTTCGCCGCGGGCCCCTTCCCTCCCCCGCTTCGCAGGAGAGGGCCGATTTCCCTCCCCCGCCCAGCGGGGGAGGGTCAGGGAGGGGGCAATGCTCGGCAACGCGGAAACTCAGCTCACGGCTGATACGGCTTCACCACCAGCTCGCCCGCGATGATCTTGCGCTTGGCGTCCTCGACGGCCGTCTCCATCTCCGCCGTGACCAGCTTGCGGTTGTTCTCGTCGAGCGCGTAGCCGACGCCTTCCTCCTTCAGCCCGACGACGCGGTGCCCAGCCGTCCAGCTGCCGTCCCTGGCCGACTTCATGCAGTCGTAGACGGTCACGTCCACCCGCTTGACCATGGATGTCAGGATCTTGCCCGGGTGGATCCAGTTCTGGTTGCTGTCCACCCCGACGCCCAGCTTGCCGGCGTCCGCCGCGGCCTGGAGAACGCCCAGCCCGGTCGCCCCGGCCGCCGCGAAGACCACGTCGGCGCCGCGCCCGAACTGGCTCTTGGCCAGCTCCGCCCCGCGGGTTGGGTCGTTCCAGGCGGCGGGCGTGGTGCCGGTCATGTTGGTGAAGACCTCGCCGTCCGCCTTCACATGGCGAACGCCCTGCTCGTAGCCGGTCAGGAAGTTGCGGATCAGCGGGATGTCCATGCCCCCGATGAAGCCCACCTTGCCGCTCTGCGAGGCCAGCGCCGCCAGCATGCCGACGAGGAACGAGCCCTCATGCTCCTTGAAGGTCACCGATTGGACGTTGGGCAGGTCCAGCTTGTCGTCGATCAGGCAGAATTTCGTGTTGGGATACTCCCGCGACACCTTGTCCACGGCGGCGGACTGGGAGAAGCCGACCGCCGTGATGACGGTGGCGCCGCGCCGCGCCATGTTGCGCAGCGCCTGCTCGCGCTGGCTCTCGCTGGTGACCTCGAACTCGCGGTAGACGATCCCGGTCTCCTTCTTGAAGCGCTCCGCCCCGTTGTAGGCCGCCTCGTTGAAGGACTTGTCGAACTTGCCGCCCTGGTCGAACACCACCGCCGGCATGAATTCGTCCGCTGCCAGGGCGGGCCCCGCGGCGGGAACGGTCGCCGCCGTCAGCGACAGGGCCAGGATGGTCAGAATGCGCGTCATCGTCATCGTTCCGCTTCCCCGTTCCGGTGCGCCCGCTTGCCGGGGCGTGGCGGCCAGGATAGCCGCTCCTCCCGCCCGGTGACAGGGGGCACATGGCGGGAGGGATTTCCGCCGCAGGCAAAAGCCCTTTGCGGGACCTCCCCCCGCGACGCCGGTTGACGGAAGGGCGGTGGCCCGCTATCACGCCCGCCATTGCCCGGAGGAGGGGAATCCCATATTGGACGAGGTGATCGGCGTGCATGGTCTGGTGGTGCTGCTGCAGGGCATCGTCCTTGGAATCGCCATCGCCGCCCCCGTCGGTCCCATCGGTCTGCTGTGCATCCGGCGCACGCTGCAGCACGGGCCGCTGATGGGTTTCTTCACCGGCTTCGGCGCCGCCGTGGCCGACACCATCTACGGCGCCATCGCCGCCTTCGGCGTGTCCGCCGCCCTGGACTTCCTGCAGGGGCACGAGATCGCCTTCCAGCTCGTCGGCGGCATCTTCCTGATCGTGGTGGCCATCCGCACCTTCCGCCAGAAACCGGAGGACGAGGAGCGCGAGGCGGCCAGCGCCCCCGACACGCCGTCCTTCCTCGGCGGCTTCATGACGGGCCTGTCGCTGACCCTGACCAACCCGGCGACCATCATGGCCTTCATCGCCATCTTCGCCGGCTTCGGGCTGGGCGGCAATCTGGGGCGGGTGGACGCTTCCACGCTGGTGGCCGGCGTCTTCATCGGAGCGTCGCTGTGGTGGCTCGCCCTGTCGATGGGTGTTGCCGCGGTGCGCCACCGCATTTCCGACCGCGGGCTGACCCGGCTGAACCATTGCACGGGAGTGGCGCTGGCGGCCTTCGGCATTTGGGCGCTGGGCATGGCCTTCACCGGCATGGCCTCCTGGGCCATGGGTTGATCCTTACGGGCTGAACTCAGGGACTGAACGGGGCCCCGGCCACCGGCGGGTCGCCGCCGGGGGATTTTTGGGCGCGGCGTATGCCGTGGAAATGGCTGACCAGCCTGTACAGATAGAGCCCGACCAGAACCACCAGCAGACCCACGGTGAAATAGCCCACCAGGCTGTGCGCGAACGGCCAGCGGGAGAGCATGTAGCCCGTCCAGGCGAGCAGCAGCGTCCACAGGATCGACCCGGCCCCGGAATAGAGGCAGTAGAGCGGGATCGACATCCGGCAGGCCCCCGCCGGGATCGAGATCAGCGTCCGTACCCCGGGCACCGGCTGGGTCAGGAAGACGGCGATCCCGCCATGCTTTCCAAACCACTCCGTGCTTCGTCGGACCTTCCTGGGGTGGATCGTCAACCAGTGACCGTAGCGTTTTAGAAACGCCTCCAGCCGGTCGCGGCCCATCAGGCGGCTGGGCAGGAACCACACCAGTTGCCCGGCCAGCGAGCCCAACCCACCGGCCAAGGCAACGCCGAGCAGGTTGTACTCGCCCTGCGCCGCCGCGATGCCAGCCAATGGAATGACCGATTCCGCGGGAACGGGCGGGATAACCCGCGCCAGAACCAGCAGCAGGAAAATGCCCACGTAATTCATCGTGTGCATCACATCCACCAGCCAATTGGTCAGTCCGCCGGCCATATCTGCTCACCCAGATTTTAATCCCTCAAAAAAACAGCGCGGACGGCGGTCGGTTCCTGGCGGTTATCGCGGCGCAAAACCGCATGTCACATTCAGCTGACAAATGTTTAGATATAAAATAGGTAAGAGACGTACACACTTATGTGTGCAAACAAGCCCCTCCCCTCGAGTCCTGCCACGGCATACCCAGAGAGTCGGGGCTCCAAAAGAGAGTCCTCCCCATGCTCCTAGGCAACCTGAAAATATCCACAAAAATTTTGTCAATCATTGTTCTGCTGGCCACAATCTGTGGCGGCATCACCGCCACTTCCATTTCCGGTTTGGATGCCTTGAATCGCGCGACCGACGAGATCAAGGTGTCGGGTGAGGAGATGAGGATCGGCGCGCGCTTGAACCGCTTGGTGGTCGAGCTGATCCGCGACGAGTACCGGCTGGCCGCCAATCCCAACGACCTTGAACAGGTCACCTCCAGCATCGCCAAAACCCGCGACACCATCGTCACCCATCTCGGCAAGATCATCGAATCCGGCGATCCCGAGCAGAAGCGCCTGTTGGGCGAGTTCTCGACGTTGCTGACGTCCTATTACAACCGGGAACTTCAAGAGACGCTGACCGTGGCGCGCCGGATCGGGGCGAACGGAAACGTCAGCGTCCAACGCGAGATTCTCGCCTCGGTGGAGAAGAGCGCCGAGGTTGCGAATAAGCTTCAGCAGATGACTATGGCCTACACCGCCTACACGGACGAGGAGGCGTCCCGCCTGTCGGACGACGCCACCCAACTGGCGGAGCGGCGGACCACCCAGCTCATCGCCGCCGCGTCGGTCGGCATCCTGGCCGGCCTGCTGCTGGGCTGGCTGATGTCGCAGTTCGGCATTGTCCGGCCGGTCAACGCCATCGTCGCCTGCCTGCGCGGCCTCGCCGACGGCAAGCTCGACACCGAGGTCTACGGCACCGACCGCAAGGACGAGGTCGGCGCCATCGCCGCCACCGCCGACGTGTTCAAGCGCAACCTGCTGCACAGCCGCGCCATGGAGCGCGAGGCCAAGGAGGCCGAGGCCCGCTCCCAGGCGGAGAAGCGCGCCGCGATGCTCGCCCTGGCCGGCCGCTTCGAGTCGCAGGTCGGCGTCATCGTGAACGACGTCGGCGGCGCCGCCACCGAGCTGCAAGCCACCGCCGCCCAGCTCGCCTCCGCGGTCGAGGAGGTCGGCGCCCAGTGCAACGCCGTCGCCGGCGCCTCGGAGGAGGCCAGCGCCAACGTCCAGACCGTCGCCTCGGCGTCGGAGGAGATGTCCGCCTCCATCCATGAGCTGGCCGAACGCGTCACCCGCTCCGCCGCCCGCTCCAAGGCCGCCGCCGAGGGGGCCAATCAGGCCCAGGCCCAGCTCGACGCCCTGGCCGCTGCCATCGAACAGGTCGACCAGATCGTCGCCTCGATCAACGCCGTCGCCTCGCAAACCAACCTGCTGGCGCTGAACGCCACCATCGAGGCCGCCCGCGCCGGGGAGGCCGGCAAGGGTTTCGCCGTGGTGGCCAGCGAGGTGAAGAACCTTGCCAACCAGACCCACGCGATGACCGAGCAGATCGGCAACCAGATCGCCGCGGTGAAGAGCGCATCCGGGCGGACGGTGGAGGCCATGCGCGCCATCATCACCCAGGTCGAGGACATCGACCGCTCCACCGCGGAGATGGCCGCCTCGGTCGAGCAGCAGAGCGCGGCGACCGGCGAGATCAGCCGCAACGCCCAGCAGGCCGCCGGCGGCACCGCCGAGGTGTCGAGCAACGTCGCCGGCATCCAGCAGGCGGAGGCGGAGACCAGCGCCGCCACCCACAGCGTGAAGACCGCCGCCGACCAGCTGGCCGAGCGTGCCTCAAGCCTCAAGCATCAGGTGGACCAGTTCCTCGCCGAGGTCCGCGCGGCGTAAGCGGCCGCGCGGCTCCGAAGCCCCTAGCCCCGGGTGCCCCCCGGCGGCGGGGGCGGCGGAGCGCTCTCCGCCACGGCGGCGCGGCCCGGATCGCGCTTCTGGCATTCCAGCAGGATGTCGCGCGCGATCGGCGCCGCCGCGGTGGACCCGCCGCCGCCATGCTCCACGAACACCGCGCAGGCGTAGCGCGGGGAGCTGACCGGCGCGTAGGAGATGAACAGCGCGTGGTCGCGCTCCCGCCAGGGCAGGTCCTCGTTCTTCTTCACGCCGGTGCTGCGCTCCGCCATGGTGATGCGGCGGACCTGGGCGGAGCCGGTCTTGCCGGCCATCTCATAGCCGGGCTCGGTGATGCGCGACTTGTAGGCGGTGCCGTTCGGCGCGTTGGTCACCTCGTAGAGGCCGCGCAGGACGAGGTCGAGGTTCTCCTTCTTGACCCCGATCGGCGGCCAGCTCGTCTGCTCGCCGGACAGCGCCTTGATCTGCTTGGTCAGGTGGGGCTTCACCGCGAAACCGCCGTTGGCCAGCCGCGCCGTCATGGCGACGAGCTGCATCGGCGTGGACAGCACATAGCCCTGCCCGATCGCCGCGATCAGCGTCTCGCCCTGCGCCCAGGGCTTGCCGAGCGCGCCCTTCTTCCAGTCGATGGACGGGATCAGGCCCGGCCGCTCGTGCGGCAGGTCCAGCCCGGTCAGCTGCCCCATGTCGAAGCGGTTGGCCATCTCGGCGATGCGGTCGATGCCGATGCGCCGCGACACGTCGTAGAACCAGACGTCGCAGGAATGGCGCAGCGCGCCGACCACGTCCACCGTGCCGTGCCCGCCCTTCTTCCAGCAATGGAAGCGGTGGTCGCCGAGGTCCATGTGGCCCGGGCAGAAGACCGAGTGGTTGCGGCTGATCAAGCCGGACTCCAGCGCCGCCAGGGCCACCACCGGCTTGAAGGTCGAGCCCGGAGGGTACTGCCCGGCCACCGCCTTGTTGTTCAGCGGGGTTGCCTGGTTGGAGAGCAGCTCCTCCCACAGCTCGGCGCTGATGCCCATGGTGAACTGGTTGGGGTCGTAGCTGGGGTGGGAGCACAGGGCGTAGATGCCGCCGGTGTGCACGTCCATCACCACGCAGGAGGCGCTGACCTCCTGCGCCAGCCGCTGCTGCACGAACTTCTGCAGGCCGATGTCGATGGTCAGCTGGACCTCGCGGCCCGGCTGCCCCTCGTCGCGCGACAGCTCGCGGATGACGCGCCCGACCGCGTTGACCTCGAGCTGGCTGGTGCCCGCCGTGCCGCGCAGCGCCTTCTCGTGATACTTCTCCATCCCCGCCTTGCCGATGCGGAAGCCGGGCAGCGACAGAACGGGGTCGCCGTTCAGCTCCGCCTCCGACACGGCGCCGACATAGCCCAGGATGTGGGCGGTCGCCTCCGCCTCCGGGTAGTGGCGGATCTCGCCGACCTCGATGGCGACGCCGGGCAGGTCCGGCGTGTTCATCTCGATGGTGGCGACCTGCTCCCAGGTCAGGTTCTCGCGCACGGTGACCGGCACGAAGCGGCGTTTGCGGTGCAGCTCGCGCATGACGCGGCGGCGGTCGCCGTCGGTCAGCGGGACGATCTTCGAGATCTTGTCGAGCGTGTCCTGGATGTTGCGCGTGCGCTCCGACACCACGACGACGCGGTAATTCTGCTGGTTCACCGCCAGCGGCGCGCCGAACCGGTCGACGATGGTGCCGCGCGACGGGGCGACCAGGCGCAGGCTGATGCGGTTCTCCTCCGCCAGCATGGTGTAGCGCGCGGATTCCACCACCTGCAGGTAATAGAGCCGCCCGACCAGAGCGGACAGACCGGCAAGCTTCAGCCCACCCAGCACGGCGGCGCGGCGGGTCAGCAGGCGGTAGCGGTCGGTGTCGCGGTCCATCGCAGTCAAAGGCTCACATCCCCTGCCAGATCATCCTTGCCCTCACGCCCGCCGATCACCCCTGCAGAAACGCCCGATGGACGCGGATCAGCATCCAGGCGATCGCCGGGAAGAAGGCCATGGTCAGCAGCGCCTGGAACAGCGCCGGCCGGAACGGCAGCACCGTCGCCTGAAGCGCCGAAAAGGCCAGCCACTGGATGCAGGCCACGCCCATCATGACCAAGCCGAAGCCGAACCACATCAGGGCGAAGGTGCTGGACACCAGCACGCGCCGCTGGCTGGACACCGCCCAATGGACCAGCACCAGCACCAGAGCGTTCACCCCCAGCGGTCCGCCGGTCAGCAGGTCCTGCAGCAAACCGATCAGAAAGGCGGTGCCCGGCCCCATCAGATCGGGCCGGTGGATCGCCCAATAATAGACGGCGACGGCGGTCAGGAAAGGCGCCACCGACGCATAGCCGGGCAGCGGCACCGGGATCATCCCGGCCAGCGCCAGCATGACCGTCACCGCGAACGGAGCGAGATTCCGCCCCGTCTTGTCCAGCCGCTGCCACAGGGTCAGCGTCATTTCGACTCGGACGACGGTTCCGTCTCGCTTCCCGGCAGGGTGAACTCGACCAGCTGCAGGTGCTCCACCCGCGACAGGTCGACGTTCGGCTGCACACGGACGCCACGTTCACCGGCCGAGGACACCACGCCCACCGGCAGGCCCGGCGGGAACTGCCCGCCGTGACCGGAGGTCACCACCCGCTCGCCCACCTGCACCGGCGCTTCCGGCGGCAGGTAGAGAAGCCGGGTCTGGTCGGAATTGTCGCCCGCCATCACCGCCCGCTGGCGCGAGCGCTCCAGAACGACGGGGATGCGCGTGTTGATGTCGGTCAGCAGGAGGACGCGGGACGACCATTCCCCGACCTCGATCACCCGGCCGACCAGCCCGCTGCCGGCGATGGCCGCCTGCCCCTTGCGCACCCCGTCGCGGCGGCCGGCGGTGACCACCAGCGTGCGCAGGAAAGAGCTGCCCGGAGCGGCGATGACCCGCGCCGTGATGAAGGAGGAGGACGGCTCCGGCGTCGCCTTCAGCAGCGAGCGGAGGCTGATGTTCTCCGCCTCCAGCCGCAGCGCCGCCTGCTTCCACTGCAGCAGCCGCGCGTTCTCCGCCTTCAGCCGCTGGTTCTCCTCGAAGGCGTTCTGCACCTCGACCACCGACTCCACGACATGGGCGGCGGTGGCGGCGGGGCGCGAGATCGCGTCGAGGATCGGGGCGAAGGCGTCGGTCACCCGGGCGCGCGCGCTGTCCACCGACAGCGCGTCGATCCGGCCCACCATCATCAGGGCGATCGAGGCGAGCACCAGCAACAGGAAGGAGAAGCGCTGGGCGAGCGCCCGCAGCGGGGCGGCAAGGCGCACGACGGAACCGGAATTGCGAGGCTTCACAGGATCATCCCGTCCAGGTACGCGATCCGCCCCCGGCTACGCCGGCGAATGGACGAACCACCGGGGGAACCCAAGCGAGCAATACACCAATCAGTAGGCGCTGACCAAGACGTTTCGCAACGTCTTCATCTCTTCGAGCGCCCGCCCGGTGCCCAGCGCGACGCAGGACAGCGGGTCGTCGGCGATCGACACCGGCAGGCCGGTGGCGTGGCGCAGGACGAAGTCCAGGTTGCCCAGCAGGGCGCCGCCGCCGGTCAGCACGATGCCCTTGTCCACGATGTCCGCGGCCAGTTCCGGCGCCGTGTGCTCCAGCGCGACCTTCACCGCCTCGACGATGGCCGACACCGGCTCCGCCAGGGACTCGGCGATCTGCCGCTCGGAGATGATGAGTTCCTTGGGCACGCCGTTCATCAGGTCGCGGCCCTTGATCTCCAGGATGCGGCCTTCGCCGTCTTCCGGCGGGCAGGCCGAGCCGATTTCCTTCTTGATCCGCTCCGCCGAGCCTTCGCCGACCAGGAGGTTGTGGGTGCGGCGGATGTAGCCGATGATGGCCTCGTCCATCTTGTCGCCGCCCACGCGGACCGAGCGGGAATAGACGATGCCGCCCAGCGACAGCACGGCCACCTCGGTGGTGCCGCCGCCGATGTCGACGACCATGGAACCGGTCGGCTCCGTCACCGGAAGCCCGGCGCCGATCGCGGCGGCCATCGGCTCCTCGATCAGGAAGACGCGGCGGGCGCCGGCGGCCTCCGCCAATTCCTGGATCGCGCGGCGCTCCACGGCGGTGGAGCCCGACGGCACGCAGATGATGACCTGCGGGCTGGCGAAGCTGCGCCGGTTGTGCACCTTGCGGATGAAGTGCTTGATCATCTCCTCGGCGACTTCGAAGTCGGCGATGACGCCGTCGCGGAGGGGGCGGATGGCCTGGATGTTGCCGGGCGTGCGGCCCAGCATCATCTTCGCCTCGTCGCCGACGGCCAGCACCTGCTTCTTGCCGCGGACGTTGGCGATGGCCACGACCGAGGGTTCGTTCAGAACGATGCCGCGGCCCTTGACATAGACCAGGGTGTTGGCCGTCCCCAAATCGATCGCCATGTCGGCGGAAAGCACGCCGAGGAGTTTGGAAAGCATGGACCCGACTAACTCTTCAATGCGGTTGAGACGGCCTTGCCGGCGATGTGCCCGCTCCGGTGCGGAGGGCCACGCCCGCCAACGGTTCCATAGACGAATGCCCCTTCGCGCTCAAGCGGAGAGTGCAGACGGCACGCCTTGCCGAACCCTGTTTCCGGCGCCCGTGGGGCGGATGCCGGCGCCGGTCCGGCGCTCTGGTCGATGGGAGGCGGTCCTTGAGGCAAGGCCGGTCCCGGCGGAATGTCCAATCCCCGAAGTCCTGGCGGAACGCCGTCCTCCGGTGTTCGCCACACTGCCGCGTCAGGGTTAATTTTCCGTCAACAGAAGGCGGAAGCCTCCGGCATCCGGGCCACCGCCCCGCTCGCGCCGGGGGCTATCCTTAGGCTGATTCCCCACCCGCCGCAACGGCTTTGTGTCGGGTTTGAAACCGCTCCGGCGGCCTCAATGATGGTCGGATTTCGCAGCGGCCGCGGCCGTGCCGTGCGCTCCTCGATGACTCCCCTCCAGCCGGTCCATCAGGGCCAGCAGCACGCCGGACAGCACGAAGGTCATGTGGACGACGACCATCCACATCAGGTTCTCCTTGCTGATGTGGTCGATGTTCATGAAGGCCTTCAGCAGGTGGATGCCGGAGATCGCCACGATGGAGGCGATCAGCTTCAGCTTCAGCCCGCCGAAGTCGACCTTGCCCATCCAGTCCGGCCGGTCCTTGTGGTCGGCCACGTCGATCTTGGACACGAAGTTCTCGTATCCCGAAAAGATCACCATCAGCAGCAGGTTGCCGGCCAGCGACAGGTCGATCAGGGTCAGCACGGCCAGGAGGACGTCCTTCTCCTGCATCTCCAGCACGTGCGGGACGATGTGGAAGATCTCCTGGGTGAACTTCGCGAGCAGGAGCACCAGCGACACGACGAGCCCCAGATAGAAGGGGGCGAGCAGCCAGCGGCTGGCGAAGATGATCTGTTCGAAACGGCGTTCGATCATGACGGTTGGCGTCCGCGCTCGGTCAAAAGGGGTAGGAGGGCCGAACTCTTGCCATTCCGCACATGCGAAATCAACCGTCCCCATGCACCGCGCGCCGCATCCCCCGCAGCGACGGCGCTGGCCTGCCGGGCCGCGAACCGGTAAGGTTTCCGGCCGTCCGCCGCACCGATAAGGCCAGTCCCATGAAGCACCCCGCCCCGCACATCGTCACCGCGTTCGAAGACGCCATGAAGCGGCTGAAGGCCAGCATCGTGCAGATGGCGGGCGCCGCGGAAACCCAGCTGGACGGCGCGCTGACCTGCCTGACCCAGCGCAACCCGGAGCAGGCCCGCGCCATCGTCGAGTCCGACGCACGCCTCGACAGCTATGAGCACGAGATCGAGGCGAACTGCATGCGCATGCTGGTGCTGCGCCAGCCGGTGGCCGACGACCTGCGCGAGGTGATCGCCGCCCTGAAGATCGCCGGCAACCTGGAGCGCGTCGGCGACCACGCCGCCAACACCGCCCGCCGCGCCGTCTCCGTGGCCGAATTCCCCGAATCCCCGGCGATGAGCACCCTGCCCAACCTGGGCCGTCTGGTGCGCCAGCGCCTGACCACCGCGGTGGACGCCTATGTGGACGGCGACGTCGAACTGGCGTTGCGCGTCTGGCGCACCGACGACGAGGTCGACGCGCTCTACACCAGCCTGTGCGAGAGCATCAACCAGTCGGCCGGCCGCCTGCCGGAGATGTTCACCGCCCACATGCACCTGCTGTTCATCGCCAAAAGCCTGGAGCGCATCGGCGACCACGCCACCAACATCGCGGAGGTGGTGCATTTCGTGCAGACCGGCCGGCCGCTGCTCGACGAGCGTCCGCGGGCGGACCGGTCGCGGGGGGATGTGTGAGGGGAATCCTCCGGCTGCCCCCTCCCCGGCCCTCCCCCGCTTCGCGGTGGAGGGAGTTTGGTCCTCTCCCTCGCGAAGCGGGGGAGGGTTAGGGAGGGGGCACAGATCGTCCCAATCCTCCCTCCACAAACGAAAAAGCGCGCCTTACGGCGCGCTTTTCCATGTCCAGTCCAGGAACCGATCAGTTCTTGGACTTGTCGACCAGACGGCGCTCGGCGATCCACGGCATCATGGCGCGCAGCTTCTCGCCGACCTGCTCGATCGAATGCTCGGCGTTGCGGCGGCGGGTCGCCTTGAAGGACGGCTGGCCGGCTTTGCACTCCAGCATCCAGTCGCGGACGAAGCGGCCGGTCTGGATGTCCTCCAGAACGCGCTTCATCTCGGCCTTGGTCTCCGGGGTGATGATGCGCGGGCCGGTCTTGTAGTCGCCGTATTCGGCGGTGTTGGAGATCGAGTAGCGCATGTTGGCCATGCCGCCCTCATACATGAGGTCGACGATCAGCTTCACCTCGTGCAGGCACTCGAAATAGGCCATCTCCGGGGCGTAGCCGGCCTCGGTCAGCGTCTCGTAGCCGGCCTTGATCAGCTCGGTCAGGCCGCCGCAGAGCACGGCCTGCTCGCCGAACAGGTCGGTTTCGCACTCTTCCTTGAAGGTCGTCTCGATGATGCCGGCGCGGCCGCCGCCGATGGCCGAGGCGTAGGACAGGGCGATGTCCAGCCCGTTGCCCGAAGCGTTCTGGTGCACGGCCACGAGGCAGGGCACGCCGCCGCCGCGCTGGTACTCGCCGCGGACGGTGTGGCCGGGGCCCTTCGGCGCGATCATGAACACGTCGAGGTCGGCGCGCGGCTCGATCAGGTTGAAGTGCACGTTCAGGCCGTGCGCGAAGGCCAGAGCGGCGCCTTCCTTCAGGTTCTTGGCGAGGTCGTCGCGGTACAGGTCGGCCTGCAGCTCGTCCGGGGTGAGGATCATCACCACGTCGGCCCAGGCGGCGGCCTCGCCCGGAGCCATGACCGTGAAGCCGGCGGCCTCAGCCTTCTTGATGGTGGCCGAGCCGGGGCGGAGGGCGATGCGCACGTCCTTCACACCGCTGTCACGCAGGTTGTTGGCGTGGGCGTGGCCCTGGCTGCCGTAGCCGACGATGACGACCTTCTTCCCCTTGATCAGGTTCACGTCGGCATCACGATCATAATAGACGCGCATGGTGGTCTTCCTTGGATTTTTCGATCTGGTGGTGCGAGTTTTGCGCAGCGGAATTACTCCACCGGCGAAAGGGCCGCGTCAAGCAGAACACTGTTCGGTAGACGGATAAAGGACGGCGGGCTGGGTCGCTTCAAACTCATGGCCCGCCATCATCCTGGCCGTCATAAGGCCGGGATCAGAAGCCGGTGGCTCCCTTGGACATGGCGACGACGCCGGTCCGGCTGGCCTCGACGAGGCCGAGTTGGGCCATCAGCCCGACGAAATCGTCGACCTCCGCCGTCGTGCCGGTCAGTTCGAACACGAAGGAGGTCAGGGTGGCGTCCACCACCTTCGCCTTGAAGATGTCGGCCAGGCGCAGCGCCTCGATGCGGCGCTCGCCGGTGCCGGCGACCTTGACCAGCGCCAGTTCGCGCTCCACCGACGGACCCTCGTCCGTCAGGTCGTGCACCTTGTGCACCGGCACGAGGCGGTCGAGCTGGGCCTTGATCTGCTCCACCACCATGCGGGTGCCGGAGGTGACCAGGGTGATGCGCGACAGGTGGTCGGCGTTGTTCACCTCCGCCACCGTCAGGCTTTCGATGTTGTAGCCGCGGCCCGAGAACAGGCCGATGACGCGGGCCAGCACGCCCGGCTCGTTGTCCACCAGCACGGCGATGGTGTGCTTCTCGATCTTCTCTTCCACGATCCGTACTCCGCCAGAGGGCCTTCAACCGTTCGTCTTGGTCGCCGCGATCAGACCAGCACCATGCCGTCTTCCGGCGTGGCGTCGGACGGGCTGTCCTCCGGACCGAACAGGATTTCGTTGTGGGCCTTGCCGCCGGGGATCATCGGGAAGCAGTTCTCCTTCGGGTCCACGGCGATGTCGATGATGCAGGGGCGGTCGGTGACGGCCAACATCTTCTCGATGACCTCGTCCACCTCGGCCACCGTGGTCGCGCGCAGGCCGACGCAGCCCCAGCTTTCCGCCAGCTTCACGAAGTCGGGCAGCGCCTCGGAGTAGCTGTTGGAGTAGCGGGAGCCGTGCAGCAGCTCCTGCCACTGGCGCACCATGCCCATGTACTTGTTGTTCAGGATGAAGATCTTGACCGGGGCGCGGTACTGCACCGCCGTGCCGATCTCCTGCATGTTCATCAGGAAGGAGGCCTCGCCCGACACGTCCACGACGATGGCGTCGGGGTGGGCGAGCTGGGCGCCGATGGCCGCCGGCAGGCCATAGCCCATGGTGCCCAGGCCGCCGGAGGTCATCCAGCGGTTCGGCTCGTCGAAGGGCAGGAACTGGGCGGCCCACATCTGGTGCTGGCCGACCTCGGTCGTCACGTAATGGTTCTTGCCGCGCAGCGCCTCGCGCAGCCGCTCCAGCGCGTACTGCGGCTTGATGACCGCCTCGGTGCGGTTGTAGTTCAGGCAATTGCGGGCGCGCCAGCCCTCGATCTGGCCCCACCACTCCTTCATGGCGGTCTGGTCGGCGCGCTTCTGGCGGGCCTTCCAGATGCGCATCATGTCCTCCAGGACGGCGCCGGCGTCACCGACGATGGGGATGTCCACCGCGACGTTCTTGTTGATCGAGCTGGGGTCGATGTCGACGTGGATCTTCTTCGAGCCCGGCGCGAATTCCGACAGCTTGCCGGTCACGCGGTCGTCGAAGCGGGCGCCGATGTTGATCATGACGTCGCAGTTGTACATGGCGAGGTTCGCCTCGTACGTGCCGTGCATGCCCAGCATGCCCAGCCACTGCGGGTCCGACGCCGGGAAGGCGCCCAGCCCCATCAGGGTCGAGGTGATCGGGAAGCCGGTCAGCTTCACGAACTGGGTCAGCAGCTTGGCCGCGATCGGGCCGGCGTTCACCACGCCGCCGCCGGTGTAGAAGATCGGGCGCTTGGCGGTGGCGATCAGCTCGATGGCCTCCTCCACGCGGGCGATCTCGGGCTTCACCTGCGGGCGGTAGGTCTTGTGCTTGACCTCGGTCGGCGGGATGTAGGTGCCGTCGGCGAACTGCACGTCCTTCGGGATGTCGACCAGCACCGGGCCGGGGCGGCCGCTGCGCGCCACGTAGAAGGCCTCGTGCATCGTGCGGGCCAGCTGGTTGACGTCCTTCACCAGGTAATTGTGCTTGGTGCAGGGGCGCGTGATGCCGGTGGTGTCGGCCTCCTGGAAGGCGTCGTTGCCGATCAGGTGGGTCGGCACCTGCCCGGACAGGCAGACCAGCGGAATGCTGTCGCACAGCGCGTCGAGCAGGCCCGTCACGGCGTTGGTGGCGCCGGGGCCGGAGGTCACCAGCACGCAGCCCACTTTGCCGGTGGAGCGGGCGTAGCCTTCCGCGGCGTGCACGGCGGCCTGCTCATGCCGGACGAGGATGTGCTTGATGTCGTTCTGCTGGAAGATGGCGTCGTAGATCGGAAGTACCGCGCCGCCCGGATAACCGAAGATGATGTCTACGCCCTGATCCTTCAGGGCCTTGATGACGATCTGCGCGCCGGTCAGCTTCTGTTCGGGCATAGCTCACGACCTTCCAATGGGGGCCCCTCTTTTCACGGGCGGCCCTGTTCCTTCTCAAACCCCGGCGATGGCCTGCTGGGAAAACAAGGGGTTATCCCCAAAGGCGAAGGCCGGGACCGGCAAACTAGACAATCCGCCAGTCCTTGGTCAACCCATTTTGCGAATGATCGAAAAGATTTTTTGCCGCAGTTTTTCCAAATATTTCGCAAGCTGGAAAGACCGCCCTCCCCGCAAAGCTGCCCGGAAACACGAACGGCCTGCCCCGCGGGTGCGGAGGCAGGCCGTTGCGCGACGACGGGCGGAGGTTACGCCGCGACGGTCTGAAGCAGCCCGCAGAGGCGGCGGATGCCTTCGCGGATGCGCTCCGGATTGTTGTTGGAGAAGCTGAGGCGCAGCGTGTTCTTGCCCGAGCGGTCGGCGTGGAAGGCCGAACCGGGGACGAAGGCGACGTTGGCCTCCTTGATGGCGCGGGCCAGCAGGTCCACCCCGTCAGTGCCCTCCGGCAGCTCGATCCAGACGAACATGCCGCCTTCCGGCTTGGTCCAGGTCACCCCGGCCGGGGCGAACTCGTCCAGCGCGGTCAGCATGGCGTCGCGGCGCTCCTTGTAGCCGGCGCGCAGGCGGCGGATGTGGCTGTCGAAATTCTGCGACACCACGTCGTGCAGCACGATCTGGTTGATGGTGCTGGTGTGCAGGTCGCCGGCCTGCTTCATCAGGACCAGCCGGTTGATGACCTCGGCCGGGCCGTTGATCCAGCCCACGCGCAGCGCCGGCACCATCGTCTTGGAGAAGGAGCCGCAGAAGAGCACGTTGGTGATCTTGCCGCCGTTGCGGGCGGCGTCCAGCGCGACGAGGGACGGGATCGGCTCGCCCTCGTAGCGCAGCTCGGTGTAGGCGGCGTCCTCGACGATCGGCACGCCGTGCTCGGCGCAGAGGTCGAGCAGCGCCTCGCGGCGGGCCAGCGAGATCGTCGTGCCGTTGGGGTTCTGGAAGTCGGGGACGAGGTAGAAGAACTTCGGCTTCTGCTCCAGCGCCGCCTCAACCGCGGCGAGGTCCGGCCCCTCGGCGTCGCCGGGAACCGAAAGATACTGCGGCTCGTAGGGCGAGAAGGCCTGGAGCGCGCCGAGATAGGTCGGGCGGGTCACCAGGATCTTTTCGCCCGGCCCGATCAGCAGCTTGCCGACGAACTCCAGCGCCTGCTGCGAGCCGCTGGTCACCAGCACCTCGTCCAGCCCGGCCTGGATGCCGCGGCGGCCCAGATAGGCGCAGATCCACTCGCGCAGCGGCGTGAAGCCCTCGCTGATGGTGTACTGAAGCGCGCCGCCGGCCCCGCTGTTGGACTGGAAGATCTTCTCATAGGCGCGGGCGATGGCCGCGGTCGGGAAGAAATCGGGGTCCGGGATGCCTCCGGCGAAGGAGATGATTTCCGGCCGTTCGAGCAGCTTCAGCAGCTCCCGGATTTCCGAAGCTCCCATACCGGCGACGCGACCGGCAAACACGTTTCCCCAATCGACCGTCACTTTCAATCCTCCTGAGGGTCAACGACGCAACGTCGTTTCAAGATAGGTCAGTATTGCTTCACTAAGTGGTCTTGTGTAGAGCGAATTGATCGTATGGCAGCCATGCAGCGCGGAGGCCGGGGGCCGCGCCGCGAGCTGGTGGCGGAACCATGTGACCTGCCGCTTCGCGTAGCGGCGCGTCGATTGCTGAGCCAGCGCAATGGCTTCGTCGAGGGTCAGCGCGCCGCGCAGATGGTCGCGCAGTTCCGGCACGCCCAGCGCCTTCATCGCCGGCAGGTCCGCATCGAGGCCGAGCGCGTCGAGCCGCCGCACCTCCTCCAGCGCCCCCTGCCCCATCATCACGCGGAAGCGGCGGTCGCAGTTGGCGTAGAGCGCGTCGCGCGGCGGGTCGATCACCAGCACGGAGAAGGCCAGCCCCTCCGGCGCGCCTTCGGCGCGCTGGGTCTGCCAGTGGGACAGCGGATGGCCGGTGGCTTCCAGCACTTCCCAGGCGCGGGTCAGGCGGGTGGTGTCGCCGGGGTTCAGCTTGGCCGAGGCCGGGTCGCGGCTCACCAGCTCCGCACGGAACGCCTCGCCCCCCAGCTTTTGGAGCCGGGCGTGGGCGGCCTTGCGGACCTCGTCCGGGACGGCGGGAACGGCGCTCAAGCCCTCCATCAGCGTGCGCAGGTAGAGGCCGGTGCCACCGACGACGATGGGCAGCCGCCCGGCGGCGTGAGCGGCGGCGATCTCGGCCAGCGCCATGTCGCGCCAGCGCGCGGCGGACCCGCGCGCCGCCGCGGAAAGCACGCCGTAGAGGCGGTGCGGGGCCTGCGCCAGATCCTCCGCCCCCGGACGGGCGGTCAGCACGTCCAGCTCGGCGTAAAGCTGCATGCTGTCGGCGTTGATGACCGTGCCGTTGCGCGCCAGGGCGATGTCGAGCGCCATGCCCGACTTGCCCGAGGCTGTCGGGCCGCCGATCACCACCACATGCCGGTGCTGCACATCCCGGTTCCGCGGGCTGTCCTCTGCCATGTCGCCTTGCCTGACGTTCCTCCGGCTACAGCGTATGGCAGGGGAAGGCTCGGCTTGGCAAGGGCGACCGGTGCGGCGACCGGTGCGGGCCCTCAGCGAACCGTGATCGTCCCAGTCATGCCGAAGCTGCTGTGCAGCGGTTCGTGGCAGGCCAGGTCGTAGGTTCCGGCCTCGACCGGAACGAACTCCACCACGTCGGTCTGGCCGGCGGGAATCTCCAGATTCACCAGGGCCGGCGTCTCCACGGCGCCTTGCGCGGTGGTGACCCGGCGCACCGCGATGGCCTTGAAGAAGCCTTCGGAGGTGAAGGTGTGCGCGACGTTGCCACGGTTCTCCAGCGTCAGGCGGTACGGGGTTCCCCGCTCGAAGGCCAGACGGTCGGGCTGGAACCGGAACTCGTCCAACTGAACCGTCACGGGGCGGGCCTGCGCCCAATCCACCGCGGAGACGCGCGCCGCCACGTCGCCGACATAGCCGGGCGGAGGTCGCTGCGCCAGATCGGTCCCGGCGCCGCATCCGGCCAGGATCAGGGTGAAAGCGAGAATGGATGGAGTAAGAAGGGTGGCAGGCCGCTGGATCATGGACGAACCCTCCCGCGATTTCAGCGGAAACGCGGCGGGAAGCTTCCGGGTCCCCGGCGCGGAATGTCTACGACGCTTGGCGGAGTGGGTTGGCGCAAACTCCCGGCTGTGCTAGGGAGCGCGCGCGCCCTTCCCCACGGCTCTTCCAGGATCGCCCCGCCATGAGCGCTGTCGTTACGCTGATCGCCGCCGCCTCCGCCGTTCTCGACGAGCAGGCCGTGCAGGCCGCCCGCGCGTCCCTGACCGCGCTGGGAGCCGACACCGCCAAGCCGGACTGGCTGGCGCCGGACCGCGCCTGCGACATCGCCGAGGAAGGGCTGGTGCCCGAGCAGGCCGAAGCCGCCGTCCGCCGCGCGCTGGACGGCCTTGCCATCGACGTGATCGCCCAGAAGCCGGGCAACCGGAAGAAGCGCCTGCTGGTCGCCGACATGGAATCGACGATCATCGAGCAGGAGATGCTGGACGAGTTGGGCGATTACGTCGGGCTGAAGGACCACATCGCCGCGATCACCGCCCGCGCCATGAATGGTGAGATCGACTTCAAGGGCGCGGTGCGCGAGCGGGTCGCCCTGCTCAAGGGCCTGAACGAGAGCGTCATCGACGAGGTGTGGCAGCGCGCCACCCTGATGCCGGGCGCCAAGACTTTGGTTTCCACCATGCGCGCCAACGGGGCGACCTGCGTGCTGGTCTCCGGCGGCTTCCGCTGCTTCACGGAGCGGGTTCGCCAGTGGGTCGGCTTCGACGATGACCGCGGCAACTTGCTGGAGGTGGTCGACGGCGTCATGACCGGCGCGGTGGTCGAGCCGATCCTCGACAAGGACAGCAAGCTGGAGTCCCTGCTCGCCTACGCCGGGGAGCGCCACGTCCCGACCGTCGAGACGATGGCCGTCGGCGATGGCGCGAACGACCTGCCGATGCTGCTGGCCGCCGGGCTGGGCGTCGCCTTCCATGCCAAGCCGACGGTGGCCGCCCAGGCCCGCGCCCGCGTGGACCATGGCGACCTCACCGCCCTGCTGTTCGCCCAGGGCTACCGGATCGGCGAGTTCGTGGAGGGCTGATCGCCCACCAACGCACTTCACAAAGCGAAAGGGCACCGGCGATCTCCCGCCGGTGCCCTTTTCGTTTGGGGACAGCCCCCGGATCAGCCCTGGCTGAGCGGGATGGCGACGAAGCGCAGGTCGCCGTGACGGTCCACCAGCAGCAGGATGGACTTCTTGCCCTGCTCCTTGGCCTTCTGGATCTTGGACGTCACGTCCTCCGGCTTGCGGACCTCCTCCTGTCCGACCTCGATGATGACGTCGCCGGCGCGGATGCCCTTCTCCGACGCGGTGGAATTGCCGGCCACCTCGGTCACCACGACGCCCTTCAATTCGGGCTTGATCTCGAACTGCTGACGCAGCTCGGGCGTGATGTTGGTCAGCTTCAGGCCCAGCGTCTCGGTGGGCTTCTGGGCCGGGGCCTGCTGCGGCTGGCGGCGCTGCTCCTCCGGATTGGCGGCGAGCAGGCCCGATTCCTCGGCGGCCTCAAGCTCGCCCACCTTCACCTGGAGCTGCTGCGACTTGCCCTTGCGCCACACCTCGACCGGGACGGCCTTGTCGATCGGCGTTTCGGCAACGACGCGCGGCAGGCGGCGCATCTCGTTAATTTCCTTGCCGTCGAACTTGGTCACCACGTCGCCCGCCTGGATGCCGGCCTTGGCCGCCGGACCGTTCGGGGTGATGGAGGCGACCAGCGCGCCCTTGTGGCCCTGCAGGCCCAGGCTCTCGGCGATCTCCGGGGTCACGCCCTGGATGCGCACGCCCAGCCAGCCGCGGCGGGTCTTGCCGTACTCACGGAGCTGCGCGACCACCTGCTTGGCGAGGTTGGACGGGATGGCGAAGCCGATGCCGACCGAACCGCCCGACGGCGAGAAGATCGCCGTGTTGATGCCGATGACCTCGCCGTTCAGGTTGAACATCGGGCCGCCGGAGTTGCCGCGGTTGATCGAGGCGTCGGTCTGCAGGAAGTCGTCGTAGGGGCCGGCGTTGATGTCGCGCTGGCGGGCCGAGATGATGCCGGCGGTGACCGAGCCGCCCAGGCCGAACGGGTTGCCGATGGCCAGCACCCAGTCGCCCACGCGCATGGCGTCCGAATCGCCGAAAGGAACGGCGACCAGCGGGTGGTTGGTGGTGATCTTCAGCAGGGCGACGTCGGTCTTCGGGTCCTTGCCGATCAGCTCCGCCTTGATGTTGGTGTCGTCCTGCAGGATGACGGTGATCTCGTCGGCGTCCTGGATGACGTGGTTGTTGGTGACCACGTAGCCGTTCTTGGCGTCGATGATGAAGCCGGAGCCGAGCGAGGTCGACTTGCGCGGCTGCTGCGGCTGGTCCTGCTGCTGACGGTCGAAGAAGTCGCGGAAGAACTCCTCGAACGGCGAGCCCGGAGGGAACTGCGGCATCTCGGGACGGGCGCCCTGCTGGCGCTGCGGCACCGCCTGGCTGGTGGAGATGTTGACCACGGCGGGCAGCAGCTTTTCCGACAGGTCGGCGAAGCTGGTCGGCGCCGGGCGCGACTGGGCCATGGCGGGGGTGCCGACGGCGGCGGACAGCCCCAACAGGAGAGCGGCGATCAGCGGCACGATGCGCAGCCGGCGGCCGGATTCGGCGCGGTGGATGGGGTGGTTCGGGTTCAACTCAGCTCTCCCTGCCGGACATCCGGCACCTTCTTGTTCCAATCGGCCATCTGTTCCAATCGGCCCGCGGCGTCCTGCGACTCGCGGCCCGAGGGGGCGCTTCACCGATCCGTGTGCCGGATGTAATCCCCGCGCGTCATCGCTTCAAGCAAAGGCGCACGGAGCCCATCCGCCACGGAGGACGCGCGAGTATAGAAGTCGGAGTATGGCCGGAAAATGGCGGCGGGGTCCAGCGACGCGCGCGCGGCAAAAGGGTGTCAGGCGCCGCGCAGAAGCCAGACGAATCCGACGCCTGCCATCGCCGTCACCAGCCCGACGGTGCGCAGCCGGTTCTCCGGCATCGTCAGCGCTTCGACGATCAGACGCCGCATCGCGGACGGGAACAGCGCGTAGAGCACGCCCTCGATCACCAGGACCAGGGCCAGCGCGGTGAGAAAATCCGTCATCGGTCGAGCGGCATTTCCGAGAAGGAAGACTGGGCGGGAAGACAAAATCGGGGTGGGAGAACGGGAGCCCCCACCCCACCCCCTCCCCCGGGACGGGGGAAGGGGAGACGAGCGCGACGTCTTACTGCTGCTGGGCGGTCGCCGGGGCCGGAGCCCGCTGCGGCACGGCACCATTGCCCGAAGCCGGCGCCGGCTGGCCGTTGCCGCCGCCGGTGATGTCGCCGAAGTAGCGGAAGAACTCGCCGCTC
Organism: Azospirillum sp. UENF 211521; assembly: GCF_058780535.1. Classification (NCBI taxonomy): domain Bacteria; kingdom Pseudomonadati; phylum Pseudomonadota; class Alphaproteobacteria; order Rhodospirillales; family Azospirillaceae; genus Azospirillum; species Azospirillum sp. UENF 211521. The sequence goes on along the minus strand of NZ_JBSNCF010000001.1, from coordinate 1,199,205 downwards.
GGGGACAGCACCATGGTGGTGTCGTCCTTGTTCAGCGACTTCCGGTAGGCTTCGAGCGTCCGGTAGAAGCTGTAGAACTGCGGGTCCTGCGACGTCGCCTCGGCGATCATCTTCAGCGCCTGGTTGTCGCCCTCACCGCGCAGGATCTGCGAATCGCGCTGCGCTTCGGCCAGGATGACGGTGCGCTCGCGGTCCGCGCGGGAGCGGATCTGCTGCGACTGCTCCTGACCCTGGGCGCGGGCCTCGGCGGCTTCGCGCTCACGCTCCGACCGCATGCGGGCGAAGATCGACTGGCTGGTCTCCTCCGGCAGGTCGGCGCGGCGGATGCGGACATCGACGATCTCGATGCCGAAGCGCTTCGCCTCGTCGTTCACCTGCCCGCGGATGTCGTTCATCACGCGCGGACGCTCGTCCGACAGGATGGCGAGCAGCGTCACGCTGCCGAGAACGCGGCGGAGCGCCGAGTTCACGATGGCGTTCATCCGCGTCTCGGCCACCGCCTCGTTGCCGGCGGTCTGGTAGAAGCGCAGCGGGTCCAGGATGCGGTAGCGCGCGAAGGCGTCCACATCCAGGCGCTTCTGGTCGGCCAGGATGACCTGCTCCACCGGCGGGTCGAGGTCGAGCACGCGTCGGTCGAGGATGCGGACTTCCTGGATGAAGGGAACCTTGGCCTTCAGGCCGGGTTCGCGGATGACGCGCATCGGCTCGCCGAACTGGAGGACGAGCGCCTGCTGCGCCTCGTTCACCGTGAACAGCGAGGCCGAGGCGAGCACGCCCGCGGCGAGGATGCCGATGCCGGCGACCAACAAAGTGCGGTTCATGGCATCCCTCCTCAACGGGCCGGCTGCTGGCCGGCGGGCCGCGCCGGAGCAGGCTGGAGCTGGTTGAGCGGCAGATAGGGAACCACGCCCTGGGCACCCTGCGCGTTGCCGTCGATGATGACCTTGTTGGCGCCGCTCAGGATCTCTTCCATGGTCTCCAGATACATGCGCTTGGCGGTCACGTCCTTGGCGGTCGAGTAGGCGTCGAACACCTTGCGGAAGCGGTCGGCGTCACCCTGGGCCAGGTTCACGACCTGCTCGCGGTAGGCGGACGCTTCCTGGATCAGCCGCTCCGCGTCGCCTCGGGCGCGCGGGATCACGTCGTTCCGGTAGGCCTCGGCCTCGTTGCGGGCGCGCTCGCGGTCGGCGCGGGCGCGCTGCACGTCGTTGAAGGCGTCGATGACGGGCGACGGCGGGTCGGCCTTCTGCAGCTGCACCTGCGTCACCTCGATGCCGCCCTCATAGTCGTCCAGCATGGCCTGGAGGAGCTGGCGGGTGGAGGTTTCGATCTGCTGGCGGGCCTCGGTCAGGGCCGGCTGCAGGTCGGTGCGGCCGATGACCTCGCGCATCGCGCTTTCCGCCGCCTTCTTCACGGTGGCCTCGGGGTCGCGGATCTTGAACAGATACTCGCCCGCGTCCTTGATGACCCAGAAGACGGTGAAGTCGATGTCGATGATGTTCTCGTCGCCGGTCAGCATCAGCGACTCGTCGGGAACGTCACGGTCGCCGCGACGCCCGTCGCCGGCCGAGCGGTAGCCGACCTCGATGCGGTTGACGCGCGTCACCTTGGGCATCAGCACCGTCTCGATGGGCGACGGCAAATGGTAGCGCAGACCGGGCTGCTCGGTGCGCACCCACTGGCCGAAGCGCAGCACGACGCCCTGCTCGTCCGCCTCGACGCGGTAGATGCCGCTGGCCAGCCAGACCACGGCCAGCAGGCCGACGACGAGCGCGATGCCCCGGCCGCTGCCGACGCCGCCCGGCATCACCCGCTTCAGGCGGTCCTGGCCGCGGCGCAGCAGATCCTCCAGGTCCGGCGGCTGCGGCCCTCCGCCGCCGCCACCACCGCCGCCTCCACCGCCACCCGGCGGACGGCCCCACGGATTCTGACCGCCGCCACCCGGCGGAGGACCCCAGGGGCCGCCACCGCCGCCCCCTCCCTGATTGCTCCACGGCATTCCGTTCGTTCCCCTTCGCGCTCTCTCAATTCTTGGGACGGAAATTCCGGAAAACAAATCGTTTCCGGACCGTCCGATCCCTTTACCATTATTGTCCGCCGGCCCTATAGTGCCCATCCCATTCGGGGAAGGATTTCACCGACGGATATCCGCCAATATCGGGAAGGAAGCGGAGTTTTCAACCATGGCGCAGGTCAGCGAAGCTCAAGTCCTTGAAGCTCTGAGGACGGTTGTCGATCCGGAACGGGGCAAGGACGTCGTCAGCCTCGGCATGCTTTCCGGCCTTGTCGTGCGTGACGGGCACGTCGCCTTTTCGATCGAAGTGGACCCCAAACGCGGCGCCCAGGCCGAGCCGGTGCGCCACGCCGCCGAGAAGGCGGTGGAGGCCCTGCCGGGCATTCTGTCGGTCACCGCGGTCCTGACGGCGCACCGCCCCGCCGGGCAGGGTGCGGCCCCGCAGCAGGGTCACGGGCACGATCACGGGCATTCCCATGGCGGGCACGGCCACTCCCACGGCGGCCACTCCCATGGGCAGCCGGCGGAGCAGAAGCCGCTGGTGCCGGGCGTGAAGGCCATCGTCGCCGTCGCGTCGGGCAAGGGCGGCGTCGGCAAGTCCACCACGGCCAGCAACCTCGCCCTCGCCATGGCGGCGAACGGGTTGAAGGTCGGGCTTCTGGACGCCGACATCTACGGCCCGTCCATGCCGCGCATGCTGGGCATCTCCGGCCGGCCGACCAGCCGCGACGGCAAGATCCTCGAGCCGATGGAGAACTACGGCATCAAGGTGATGTCGATGGGCTTCCTGGTCGCCGAGGATACGCCGATGATCTGGCGCGGCCCGATGGTGATGAGCGCGCTCCAGCAGATGCTGCGCGACGTGAACTGGGGCACGCTGGACGTTCTGGTGGTCGACATGCCGCCGGGCACCGGCGACGCCCAGCTCACCATGGCGCAGCAGGTGCCGCTGGCCGGCGCGGTGATCGTCTCGACCCCGCAGGACATCGCGCTGCTCGACGCCCGCAAGGGGCTGAACATGTTCCGCCGCGTGGACGTGCCCGTCCTCGGCATCATCGAGAACATGAGCTACTTCTGCTGCCCCAACTGCGGCCACCGCACGGACATCTTCAGCCACGGCGGCGCCCGCAAGGAAGCGTCCGACCTGGGCATGGAGTTCCTCGGCGAGGTCCCGCTGCACCTCGACATCCGCGAAACCTCCGACCAGGGCCAGCCCATCGTGGTGTCCCAGCCCGAGTCGGAGCACGCGAAGGTCTACCGCGGGATTGCCAAGCGCCTGTGGGAGAAGATCGCCGGCGAGCAGGGTCCGGCGCGAGCGGCGCCGCGGATCGTGGTGTCGTAAGGGGGCGTGCTTGCCCCCACCCTTCCCACGGCTTGCGCCGCGGGCCCCTTCCCTCCCCCGCTTCGCAGGAGAGGGAGTTTTGTCCCCTCCCCTGCGTCAGCGGGGGAGGGATAGGGAGGGGGCAATGTTTTGCCGGGGGCAAGAACCCCCCATATTCCGTCCCTCGACACAGCGCGGACGGGGCCAATGCCGGATTTCGTGACGTTGGTGGTGCTGCTGGCCGCCGTGGTCCTGGCGGTGCCGGTGGCCAAGCGGATCGGCTTCGGCGGGCCGCTCGGCTATCTGGCCGCGGGGCTGGCCATCGGGCCGGGCGGGCTCGGGCTGGTGACGGACGTCGAAGCGATCCGGCACGTCTCGGAACTCGGCGTCATCATGCTGCTGTTCCTGATCGGACTCGAACTGCGCCCTGCCCGCCTCTGGGTGATGCGACGATCGGTCCTGGGGCTCGGCGGCGCCCAGGTCGCGGTGACAACCATCGTGATCGCCGCCTCCGCCATTCTCCTGCTGGGTTTCTCCCCCGCCGCCGCCGCGGTGACCGGATTCGGCCTGTCTCTCTCCTCCACCGCCATGGTGCTGCCCATGCTGGCGGAGCGGGAGTTGCTGACCACCAACGCCGGGCGCAGCGCCTTCTCCATCCTGCTCTTCCAGGACCTCGCCATCATCCCGGCGGTGGCGCTGCTGCCCCTGCTCGGCCATGGCGCCGGAGAGGTGCCGGACGCCGGGACGGCGTGGCTGGCCGTGCTGAAGGCCGGCGGGGCGATCGCGGTGATCCTGGCCGGCGGGCGCTACCTGCTGCGCCCGGTGCTGCGCGCCGTGGACGGCGCCCGGACGCCGGAGATCTTCACCGCCACCGCCCTGCTGATCGTGCTGGGCACCGCCCTGTTCGCCGCCTGGGCGGGGCTGTCCATGTCGCTCGGCGCCTTCATGGCCGGGGTGCTGCTGTCCGATTCGGAATACCGGCACGAGGTGCAGGCGGACATCGCGCCGTTCGAGGGGCTGCTGCTCGGCCTGTTCTTCGTCTCGGTGGGCATGGGGGCCGACGTGGCGGCGCTGATGGCCGAGCCGGTGCGCTACCTGTCGCTGGCGCTCGGCCTGATGGCGCTGAAGGCGGCGGCTCTGTTCGGGCTGGCCCGCCTATCCGGGCTGCGTCCGGGCGGCTCGACGCGGCTGTCCACCGTGCTGAGCCAGGGCGGCGAGTTCGGCTTCGTGCTGTTCGGGCTGGCCGTCGGCGTCGGGGCGATGAGCGGGGGACAGGCGGCGACGGCCATGCTGGTGGTCACCCTGTCGATGATCGCCACCCCCTTCGTCTTCGCGGCGGAGGAGCGCTGGCTGGCGCCGAGGCTGATCGTGAAGCCCGTCCGCCCCTACGACACCATCGCGCCGGACGGGGAGCCGCCGGTGCTGATCTGCGGCTTCGGCCGGGTCGGGCAGATCGTCGGGCGCGTGCTGCGGCTGCGCGGCATCCCCTTCACGGCGCTGGAGCAGAGCGCCGAGCAGGTCGACGTCGTGCGGCGGTTCGGCAACAAGGTCTATTACGGCGACCCGTCGCGGCTCGACCTGCTGCGCGCCGCCGGGGCCGACAAGGCCAAGGTGCTGGTGGTGGCGCTGGAGGACATGGAGCAGTCGCTGCGTGTGGTGGAGCTGGCGACGCGCCATTTCCCCCACCTCGTCATCCACGCCCGCGCCCGCAACCGCCGCCACGCCCATTTCCTGATGGACCGCGGGGTTACGCATTTCGTGCGCGAGACCTACGATTCGAGCCTGCGGCTGACCGGCGGCGTGCTGGAATCGCTGGGCCTGCCGCCGGAAGAGACCCGCCACACGCTGGACACCTTCCGCGAGCATGACGAGCGCACCCTGATCCGGCAGCACGCCGTGCACCACGACGAGAACCGCCTGATCCAGACTTCCCGCCAGGCCGCCGCCGAGCTCCAAGCCCTGTTCGAGGCCGACCGCGAGGAACCGGAGAAGGAGCGCGACCGCAAGTCCGTCTGACGCCCCTCCCCCGCCTCAGCCGATCAGCAGGCTGTCGTCGGTGATGTCCTCGCCGCCGCGTTGCTTGGCGAACAGCGCCAGCAGATGCGGCACGTCCAGCCCGGCGCGCTGCTCCCCCGACACGTCGAGCACGATCCGCCCCTCGTGCAGCATCACCGTGCGGTCGCCGTAATCCAGCGCCTGCCGCATGGAATGGGTGACCATCAGCGTGGTCAGCCGGTTCTCCTCGACGATGCGGCGGGTCAGGCCGAGCACGAACTCCGCCGTTCCGGGGTCGAGCGCCGCCGTGTGCTCGTCGAGCAGCAGGATCTTCGACCCGGCGAGCGTCGCCATCAGCAGGCTGACCGCCTGCCGCTGCCCGCCCGACAGCAGGCCCATGCGGTCGTGCAGCCGGTTCTCCAGCCCCAGCCCCAGCTCCGCGATGCGCTCGCGGAAATGCCGGCGGCGGTCGCCGCGCAGGGCGGAGCCCAGGCCGCGGCGCCGTCCGCGGGCGGCGGCCAGCGCCATGTTCTCCTCGATGGTCAGCGCGGTGCAGCTTCCGACCATCGGGTCCTGGAAGACGCGGGCGACCAGCGAGGCGCGCTTCGGCGTCGCCCAGCGGGTGACGTCCACGCCGTCGATGGCGATGCGGCCCTCCTCGGCGATCACGTCGCCGGCCAGCGCGCCCAGGAAGGTGGATTTGCCGGCGCCGTTGGAGCCGATCACGGTGACGAACTGCCCTTCCGGAATCGTCAGGTCGACGCCGCGCAGGGCGTGCTTCTCCAGCGGAGTGCCGCGCCCGAAGGTGACGTGGATGCCGTTGACCGTGATCATCGGACGGCCTCTCTCTTCTTCGACGCGGCTTTCAGCCGCATCCGCGGCAGGATCAGCGCCACCGCGACCAGGACGGCGGTGACGAGGTTGAGGTCGGAGGCCTGGAGCCCGATGGCGTCCGCCGACAGGGCCAGCTGGACCGCCAGACGGTAGAGGATGGAGCCGACGACGCAGCCGACCAGCGCCCACAGCATCGCGCGGGCCGGCAGCACCGTCTCGCCGACGATCACCGCGGCCAGACCGACCACGATGGTGCCGATGCCGGTGGTCACGTCGGCGAAGCCGTTGGTCTGGGCGAATAGCGCGCCAGCCAGGGCGCACAGACCGTTCGACAGGGCCATGCCGGCGTAGATGTGGAAGTCCGTCTGAACCCCCTGGGCGCGGGCCATCCGGGCGTTGACGCCGGTCGCCCGCATGGCGAGGCCGAACTCGCTGTTCAGGAAGCGGGCCAGCAGCAGGACGATCACGACGACGACGACCAGGACGACGAGCGGCCGCACCACATGGTCGGGCAGCCCCAGCCCGTAGAAGGGCGTCAGCACCGTGTCTTGCATCAGCAGCGCCACGTTCGGGCGGCCCATCACGCGCAGGTTCACCGAGAACAACGCGATCATGGTCAGGATGCTGGCCAGCAGGTGCAGGATCTTGAAGCGGACGTTCAGCGTCGCCGTGACCAGCCCGGCCATCGACCCGGCCAGCGCCGCGACGAGGCTGGCGGCCCACGGGTTGACCCCGGCGACCAGCAGCGTGGCGCAGACCGCCGCCCCCAGCGGGAAGCTGCCGTCCACCGTCAGGTCCGGAAAATCGAGCACCCGGAAGGACAGGTACACGCCGAGGGCGACCAGCGCGTACACCAGCCCGATCTCGACGGCCCCGAAGAAGGCGATTTCACTCATGTGTGTATCCGGCTTCGCCGGTTCGCCCCCTCCCCGACCCTCCCCCGCTCACGCGAGAAAGGGAGAATCAGTCCCCTCCCTCGCCGAAGGCGGGGGAGGGCTAGGGACGGGGCAGAGCCAGCGGAACTTGGTCCTTACCGATTAAACTTACTGCTTAAACTTACTGCCCGACCACCTTGGTCGCGCGCCGGGTCACCGCCTCGGGGATGGTCACGCCCATCGCCGCCGCGGATTTCGGATTCACGAACAGGTCGGTGCCCTTGGCGAAGGTCACCGGGACGTCGCCCGGCTTCTCGCCCTTGAGGATGCGGACCACGGCCTCGCCGGTCTGGCGGCCGACTTGCCGGTAGTCGAAGCCGATGGAGGCCACCGTGCCGCGCGCCACGCTGTCGGTGTCGGCGGAGAAGACCGGCAGCTTGGCCTGCTGGCCCACCGCGACGACGCTCTCCAGCGCCGAGACGACCGTGTTGTCCAGCGGCACGTAGATCGCGTCGGCCTTGCCGACGAGGCTGCGGGCGGCGGGCTGGGCGTCGGCGGACTTGGTGGCGGTCGCCTCGACCACCGTCAGCCCGGCCTTCTGCGCCTCGTCCTTCAGCGCCTTGACCAGCGAGACGGAGTTCGGCTCGCCCGCGTTGTAGAGAACGCCCAGACGCTTGACCGACGGCACGATCTCGCGGATCAGCGCGACATGCTCGGCCACCGGGGCCATGTCCGACACGCCGGTGACGTTGGCGCCCGGCTTGTCCAGGCTGCGGACGAGCTGCGCGCCGACCGGGTCGGTCACCGCGGTGAAGACCACCGGGATGTCGCGGGTCGAGGCGACGACGGCCTGGGCGGAGGGGGTGGAGATCGGCACGATGACGTCCGGACGGGCGCCGGCGAACTGGCGCGCGATCTGCGCGGCGGTTGCGGGGTTGCCCTGGGCGCTCTGATACTCGACCTTCAGAGAGTCACCCGGCGTGTAGCCCGCGGCCTTGAGCGCCTCGATCACGCCGTCGCGCGTGGCGTCCAACGCCGGATGCTCGACGATGGCGGTGATCGCGACGGTCTTGGTCTGGGCGAAGGCGGCGGCGCTGGTCAGCGCGACAGCCGCCGTGGCGGCGGCGAGAAACAGGCGGGTGATCGTCATGGCTCCAGGCTCCCGGGGAGGGTTTGTGCATCCCGTAGACGCCCAGGGGCCGGTCCGTCAACTGCCCGAACAGGAATCCGATGAGCGACGACCCGCACGACGCCCGACTTCAAGCCCGACTCCAAGCCCTCGAATCCGCCATCGCCGACATCGAGGCGGAGGCCCGCGCCGCCGCGCACGCGCTGTGCGCCCATGAGCTTCAGATGCGGCTGGAGAACATCGCCCGCCGCGTGGAGGCCCTGCGCGCGGCGCAACCCCGGGGTGCGGGTGACGGAACGGCGTGACGATCGGTCGCTCCCTCCCCATATGTGGCCCTTCGGGGAGCGGATCGCAGGGGTACGGTCATGACGGCGGAAGACAGGACGGTGGAAGACGGCACTCAGGACGGTGCGCGGTCGAAAACGACGGCGGCGCTGCGTGGGCTGATGGGGCAATGCCCGGCCTGCGGACGCGGGCGCCTGCTGCGGAACTACCTGAAGCCGGTCGACCATTGCGCCCATTGCGGCGAGGCGTTCGGCCACCTGCGCGCCGACGACGCCCCGCCCTGGATGACCATCCTGATCGTCGGCCACATCATCATCCCGGCGGTCCTCTCGGTCGAGCAGCGCTACGAGCCGGCGACCTGGGTGCATCTCACCATCTGGCCATTGCTGACCCTGCTGCTGACCGGCCTGCTGCTGCCGCGCTGCAAGGGCGTGGTGCTGGGGCTGCTGTGGAGCACCGGCGCGCCGGGGTCGGAGCGCGCCTGATCTCCTTTAATCGAAGCTGGCTCAGTCGAAACTGAGGGCGAAGCTCGCCCGCCCCTGTCCGCCCTGGAAGCGCTGCCACATCACGCCGTAGGCGGCTTCCAGCGCGCGGGTGAAGCGCACGCCGTTCAGCGCCGGGGACGCCGCCAGCCGGTCCCGCAGCCCGCCGCGCAGGGCCGTCAGCCCCGCTGGGTCGGCCACCAGCGCCGCCGCCTTGGTGACGTAGCCGTCCGGCCCGTCGGCCACCAGATCGGACAACCCCGCCGAGGCGAGGTGCGTCACCGAATGGCGGGCGCAGAAGCGGTCGCCGCCCAGCGTCACCACCGGCACGCCCATCCACAGCGCCTCCAGGGTCGTCAGACCGCCGGAATAGGGGAAGGGGTCGAGCGCCACATCGACCTCGCCGTAACCGGCCAGGAACTCCCGATGCGGCGCCCCACCCCGCAGATCGACCCGCGCCGGGTTCAGCCCGGCCCGTTCGAACAGGGCCAGCGTGCGGGCCGCGGTGCCGGCGTCGTCCAGCCCCGGCGTGCGCAGCAGCAGGCGGGAACCGGGGACGGCGCCCAGCACGCGCGCCCACAGCGCCGCGACCTCGGCGTTCAGCTTGGGCAGCGCGTTGAAGGACCCAAAGGTGACGTGACCGCGCGCCGCCAGCGGCAGCGGAGCCACGGCCGGCGCGTCCTCGGGCGGCGCCCAGGGCACGTAGGCGTCGGGCATGCGCACGACGCCCTCGATGCACCAGCCGTCCGATCCCGGCGGGCTCTGCCGCGAATCGGAAATCAGATAGTCCATGGCCGGCAGGCCGGTGGTGCCGACATAGCCCGCCCAGGTCGCCTGCACCGGCGCCGCGCGCCGCGCGAAGACCGGCAGGCGGTTGCCGAAGGTCTGGCCCGCCAGATCGACCAGGATGTGGATGCCGTCCGCCTGGATGCGCTGGGCCAGGGCCGCATCGTCCAGGCCGGTGGTCCAGACCCAGTGGTCGGCCTGGGCCATCAGCCGCTCCGTCTTCCAGTCCGGGTTGGCGGTGTTGGCGTAGCAGACGACCTCGAAGGCCGAGCGGTCGTGGTTCGCCAGCACCGGCTCCAGGAAGAATCCCACGGGATGCGCGCGGAAGTCCGGCGAGACATAGCCGATGCGGATCTTCGGGGCCGGAGCGGCCACCGCGGGCGCCGGACGGTCGGGGTAGCGGGCGCCCCAGTCCGCGTGGGCCTGGGCGATCGCCGGCATGGTCAGCCCCGGCACGAACTGCATCAGGTAGAGGCGCGAGGCGTGCAGCGAATCGACGGTGCCATGCTGCGCCACCACGGCCTCGATCTCCGCCAGGGCCTCGTCCGTCCGCCCCTGCATGGCGAGCACACGGGTGGCGCGGTTCGCCCGCACCTCCGCCCGGCCCGGCGCCAGGGCCAGCGCCGCTCCATAGGCGTCGTCGGCCTCGCCCAGCCGGTTCATCTCGGCCAGCGCGTTGCCGAGGTTGTAGGGGTGCGCCCAGTTGGCCGGGTCGAGCCGCCCGGCCCTCTCATAGAGCGTCACCGCCTCCGCTCGCCGCGCCTGGGCGCGCAGCAGCACGCCCAGATTGGCGACGGCCGCCAGCGTCTTCGGGTTCAGCGCGATGGCGCGGCGGAAGAAGGCCTCCGCGCGCGCCGAATCGCTGGCTTGGCGCACTGCCTCCGCCATGGTGAGCAGCCCGTCCATCGCCATCTCCAGCGATGGATCGAGGTTCAGCGCCCCGGCGTAGGCGTTGGCCGCCCCGGCGACGTCGCCCAGGCTTTCCATCACCAGCCCGTAATTGGCCCACCAGACGGGGACCGAGGGATAGGCCGCGATGGCCCGCCCGATCAGCTCCAGCGCCTCGTCGAACCGCCCGGCCTGCGCCGCAACGAGGCCCTGGCGGTGGAGTCCATCGGCCTCGTGCGGCGTCATCTTGGGCGGCGTCATGACGGCTGGTCCTTGCAGGGTTGGAGCGGGCGTTACTCGGCGCGGCCGAGCTGGTCCATCAGCTCCCGCCACTCGCGTTTGGACAGGCCGCTGGCCTCCTGGGTCACGGCCTCGCCGGAGAGCAGGCGCTTCACGACCTCCAGCCCGGTCTTCGACATGTGGGTGCCGCCCAGCCGGTACTCGCTGAAGGCGTCGAACACGGCGGGGACCCAGCGCTTGACCACGTCCAGCATGGCCTCCGCGTAGACGCGGATCTCGTACTGGGCGTGCGGGTCGGCGCGCAGGCTGAGGAAATGCAGGAGGTTGTGGAGATCAACCTTCCAATACCACTGGGTGTAGTAGTTCAGCGTCAGGTTCATGCGCGCCAGTTCGCGCGCCAGACCCTGGCGGCCCTCCGCGATGGTGGTGCCGTCCTCGCGCTGGTTCAGCATCTCCTCGTAGTGGGCGTAGACCGCCTCCGAATCGTCGCGCAGCAGCTTCATCACCGCCGCCGCCTCGTCGCCCTGGAGGACGTCGCCGCGGCCCTGCCGGTTGACGACGGCCTGGGCGCCCAGGTTCTCGGGCGTCGGGATGTAGAACTCGCGATCGAGGATGGAGTAGCGCGCGGAGTATTCGTTGACGTTCGCCGTGCGGTGGCGAATCCACTGGCGGGCCACGAAGATCGGCAGCTTGACGTGGAACTTGATTTCGCACATCTCGAACGGGGTCGAGTGGCGGTGGCGCATCAGATACTTGATGAGACCGGCGTCCTCGGTGACCTTCTTGGTGCCCTTGCCGTAGGACACGCGCGCCGCCTGGACGACGGCCGAATCGTCGCCCATGTAGTCGACGACGCGCACGAAGCCGTGGTCCAGGACCTCCAGCGGCTCGTAGAGGATCTCCTCCAGGGCCGGAACGGTGGCGCGGCGGGTGGTGGCGGTGACGGCGCGCAGGCGGTCGATCTCGGCGCGCTGCTCGGGCGTGATCGGCATGGGTACTCCGGGGACTGAAATTCGGGCGGCACTCTACGTCCCCGGACCCGGCCAGTCACCCCCTTCGCGGCGGCCTCTGGTCAGAATCCGCCGCACCCCCTTTCCATATCCGGACGAAGGGCCTATATTGGGTCCGTCGGCAGCAGCCGACTATGGCGATAAACGCCTTGCGGAATAAGCGTTGTGGACCCGGGGGCGGTACCCGGCGCCTCCACCAAACAAACCACCGGTCTCTCGGGCGTTGCCGTAGGGAGCGGGTTCGTTGGGGGCGAAATAGGATCGACACGCGTGGTAAAGGCATGGTCTTCGCCCGGCATGGTTCCGCCGTTATCGGGCCATTGCAATAGTTGCCAACGACAACGTTGCTCCGGTCGCCGTTGCCGCCTAACAGCGGTAACTGACCGAAATCAATCCCCGATGGGTAGCACCTGAGGGTGGGGCCGTGGGCCGCCTAGCAACAGAAGGCCCACACTTACCCGTCTGGCGTTAAGGACCCGCCCAAGAATGCCGAGAGAGCAGTTGCGTTATGACCGCATGGTCGAGGCCGCCCTGCGCGGTGTCGTCCGTGACGCGCTCCGCCAGGTGACGGACCGCGGGCTCCCCGGCGATCATCACTTCTACCTGACCTTCCGGACGGGTTACCCGGGCGTCGACATCCCCGAATATCTGTCGTCCCAGTATCCCAACGAGATGACCATCGTCATCCAGTACCAGTTCTACGGGCTGGAGGCGCTGGACGATCATTTCGAGGTGACGCTGAGCTTCAACAACGTGCATGAGCGGCTGGTGATTCCCTACGCTGCCATCACCACCTTCGCCGACCCGTCGGAGAATTTCGCCCTCCAGTTCCAGCCGGTGGAGCCCGCCGAATCGGCGGAGATCGCCACCATTCCCGCGCGTGAGGCGTCGGAGAAGAAGGCTGCGGACGGCAAGGATGGGGCGAAGCCGTCCATCGCGAAGCTCGCCAAGTCGGATATCGGCAAGGCCGAATCCGGCAAGCCCGACTCCGACCGTTCCGGCGAGGAGCCGAAGCGCGGTGAGGTCGTGGCGCTCGACGCCTTCCGCAAAAAATAGGCTTTTACCAACAGGCTCCCCACCATGGCCACGGTCAGCGAACTCGTCCGTTTCCTGTGCGAGTCGCTGACACCGTTGGGAGCCATCACCGCCCGCCGCATGTTCGGCGGTTACGCGGTCTATTGCGACGGCGTCGTCTTCGCTCTGGTCGCCCGCAACGTCCTGTATTTCAAGACCGACGACGGCAACCGCGCAGAGTACGAGGCGATGGGCCTGCGCCCCTTCAAGCCCTTCGACGACAAGCCGACGGTCCTGCCCTACTTCCCCCCGCCCGACTCGGCGCTGGATGACCCGGACGAGCTTCTGCTCTGGGCCCGTCCGGCCTTGGCGGCGGCGATCCGCACCGCCGCCGTCAAGAAACCGTCCCGCAGGAAAGCGAAAGTTTGAGGCGTCAGATGTTCTCCGCCATATGGGCGGAGGCGGTGTCCACCGGCGTGTTGCCAGCGCGCTGGCGCACCTGACGGGCGAAGCGCGCCGGACTCGGCAGATGGCTGAGCAGGCGCCCGGCGCGGCCCATGGCGGACATCGCCTTGCCCATGCTCATCACGTCGCCGAGCCGGCGATCCACGAAGGCCCAGGTCTCGGCATGGCCCTCCGACTGGTCGTCCAGCCAGTAGAAGGTGGCGGAGCTGAGCACCGCGGCCAGCGTCGCCCGCTTGGTGTAGTGGTTGAAATCGGTGGCCGTGTCGCCCGCCGCGAACCACATGGCGTCCACCGTGCGGTAGAGCATGCTCAGCCCCATGGCGATGTTCTGCGGCATGGCGAGGTAGGCGAGCAGCCGGCGCTTGGCCTCCATGTGCGGCTCAAGCACCTCGAAATGCGTGCGGATGGCGAGCGCGATCTTCTCGCGCACCTTCATCTCATCGAGCGGATGCTTGTCCAGCTCCGCCAGCATGCGGCGGTCGGTCCAGGCGCCGAAATGCTCGACCAGTTCCGGCACGCCCCCGGGAAAGGCGCGGTGCATGGTCGCCGTGTCGTAGCCGGCCATCTGCGCGCCGTCGCGCAGCGCCTGCTGGCTCCAGCCGTCGAACACGATGTTGGGAAGGGTGGAGAGCAGGATGTCGTCCCGCACCGCGTCCATATCCAGCGCAGCGTCCATGTCAGTCTCTCCCCTCCTGCTGTTCCAGCGCCTCGGTCACGTGATGCGCCTCGTCGGTGAAGGCCAGATAGCGCAGATCGGTCATCCGGTCGATGTAAAGCACGCCGTCCAGGTGATCGCACTCGTGCTGGATGACCCGGGCGTGGAATCCCTCCGCTTCGCGCTCGATCGGTTCGCCGTCCAGCCCGACGCCGCGGTAGCGGATGCGCGCGAATCGTGGAACGACGCCGCGCAGCTCGGGAATCGACAGGCAGCCCTCCATCCCGTGCTCCATCCCATCGTCCAGCGGCTCGATCACCGGGTTGATGAGGACGGTCGGCTCCACCGGCTCGCCGCCGGAACGCATGGCGGGAACGCGGAACACGATCATGCGCAGCGATTCGTGCACTTGCGGGGCCGCCAGCCCGACTCCGGGCGCGTCCAGCATGGTGTCGATCATGTCGGAAGCCAGCCGCCGGATCTCCGGGGCCGTCGGGTCGGGCACCGGGTCCGCGACCTTGCGCAGCACCGGGTGCCCCATGCGGGCGATCTTCAACAGGGCCATGCCCTATTATCTGGGCGCCACGGGCCGCCGGGCAACCGTTTTGCCCACGCATTGTCGCAGCGGAACACGCAGGGTTGGAAGACTCCGCTTCACAGGCGGCCCCGTCCGTGCTACATAAAGGTCCACACAAGGGGTGCGCCCGAAAGCGCATGCCTGTCGCATGCCTGTTTGTTGCTTCATGGCAACTCGGCTCACTTGATAAAGGTGACGGTTAACGTGCAAGTTCTGGTCCGAGACAACAACGTCGATCAGGCCCTCCGCGCGCTGAAGAAGAAGATGCAGCGCGAGGGCATTTTCCGGGAAATGAAGCTGCGCCGGAACTACGAGAAGCCCTCGGAGAAGCGCGCGCGTGAGAAGGCTGAGGCGGTGCGTCGCACCCGCAAGCTGCTCCGCAAGCGTATGGAGCGCGAGGGCTATTAATCCTCAGGCGCGTTTCGCGCCGGATTGACAGGCGCGCTTCGGCGCGCCGGGCATCCATGCGCGTTCGCGCGCTTGCCCCTCTTGTGTCTTGCACCTGCCGCCCCGCGTCTGCGCGTGGGCGGTTTTGGTGCATCTGCGGTCCGCTTCGCCGCACCGAATAAAGCCTGCCAAGAAAAGAATGGGGAGGGTCGCCAATGAGCGCATCCAAGGACACTCCGCGCGTCTCCGTGCCGGCGCTGCGCGCGCGCAAGGGCGGAGAGCCGATCGTCTGCCTGACCGCCTACACGACCCCGGTCGCCCGGCTGCTGGACCCGCATGTCGACCTGCTGCTGGTCGGCGACTCGCTGGGCATGGTGATTTACGGCTTCGACAGCACGCTGCCCGTCACGCTCGACATGATGATCGCCCACGGCGCCGCCGTGGTACGCGGCTCGCGCCACGCCTGCGTGGTGGTGGACCTGCCCTTCGGCAGCTATCAGGAGAGCCCCCAGGTGGCCTTCCGCAACGCCGCCCGCGTCATGGCGGAGAGCGGTGCCCAGGCGGTGAAGGTGGAAGGCGGGCTGGAGATGGCCGAGACGGTGGCCTACCTGACCACCCGCGGCGTGCCGGTGATGGGCCATGTCGGGCTGCTGCCGCAGTCGGTCAACGCGCTCGGCGGCTACAAGGCGGTGGGCCGCGATCCGGAAGCGGCGGAGCGCATCCGCGCCGACGCCCGCGCCATCGCCGAGGCCGGCGCCTTCTCGCTGGTCATCGAAGGCACGATGGAGTCGCTGGCCCGCCAGATCACCGAGGATGTGACCATCCCGACCATCGGCATCGGCGCCTCCCCCGCCTGCGACGGGCAGGTCCTGGTGTCGGACGACATGTTCGGCCTGTTCGGCGAGTTCCAGCCCAAGTTCGTCAAGCGCTACGCCCAGCTCGGCACCGCCATCGGCGAGGCCGCCGCGACCTACGCCGCCGAGGTGAAGGCCCGCAGCTTCCCCGGTCCGGAGCATTGCTTCGGCATCAGGAAGGCATAGGGCACCCTCCCCTGCCCCAAAGAAAAAGCCGTGCGGCCTCGCACGGCTTTTTCTTGTTCCGGGGAGCGTCAGGCGCCGTCCACCACGATCATGCGGAAGTCAGCGGCGTCTTTCCGGGCCTCGCGCGCTTCACGGTATTCGGGGCTGTCGTAAAAGGCCTTGGCGGCGGCGTAATCCGGGAACTCCAGGATGACCACGCGGTTGGGCTGCCAGCCGCCTTCCAGCGCCTCCGCCTGCCCGCCGCGGGCGATGAAGCGCCCGCCATTTTGGGCGACCGCGTTCGGGGTCAGCTTCTTGTAGTTTTCATAGGCCGCGGGATTCGTCACGTTCACGTCGGCGATGATGTAGGCGGGCATGGCGTCCTCTCTCCGTTTCTTGTGATGGCAAAAAGAAACCCCCGGGGCGCGCCGGCCCCGGGGGTTCATCTTACGCCACACCGGTAAGGGTGCGGGTTACTCCATCGACTTCACGACCTCTTCGGTGACCTTCTTGGCGTCGCCGAACAGCATCATGGTGTTGGGGCGGAAGAACAGCTCGTTCTCGACACCGGCGTAGCCGGCGGCCATGCCGCGCTTGATGAAGAACACCGTCTTGGCCTTCTCGACGTCGAGGATCGGCATGCCGTAGATCGGCGACTGCGGATCGGTCTTGGCCGCCGGGTTGGTCACGTCGTTGGCGCCGATCACGAAGGCCACGTCCGCCGTGCCGAAGTCGCGGTTGATGTCCTCCAGCTCGAACACCTCGTCGTAGGGCACGTTGGCCTCGGCCAGCAGCACGTTCATGTGCCCGGGCATGCGCCCCGCCACCGGATGGATGGCGTACTTGACCTCGACGCCCTCCTTCTTCAGCAGGTCGGCCATCTCGCGCAGCGCGTGCTGGGCCTGGGCCACCGCCATGCCGTAGCCCGGGACGATGATCACCGACTGGGCGTTCTTCATGATGTAGGCCGCGTCCTCCGGCGAGCCGGCCTTGACCGTGCCGCGCTCACCGCCGCCCGCCGCCGCCGACGCCGCCCCACTGTCGCCGCCGAAGCCGCCCAGGATGACGTTGAAGATCGAGCGGTTCATGCCCTTGCACATGATGTAGGACAGGATGGCGCCCGACGAGCCGACCAGCGCGCCCGTGACGATCAGCAGGTTGTTCTGCAGCGTGAAGCCGATGCCCGCCGCCGCCCAGCCCGAGTAGCTGTTCAGCATCGAGATCACCACCGGCATATCGGCGCCGCCGATCGGCAGGATCAGCAGGAAGCCAAGCGCCAGCGCGACCAGAACGATGATCCACATCGCCACGCCGGAGTTGCTCTGCACCAGCCAGACGATGAGGAGGATGGTCAGCACGCCGAGGGCGGCGTTGAGGTGGTGCTGGAAGGGGAAGACCAGCGGCTTGCCGGTGACCAAGCCCTGCAGCTTGGCGAAGGCGACGATCGAGCCGGTGAAGGTGATGGCGCCGATGGCGGTGCCGAGCGCCATCTCGACCAGCGAACCCTTGGCGATGGCGCCGGGGACGCCGATGCCGTAGGCCTCGGGCGAGTAGAAGGCCGACAGCGCCACGAACACCGCGGCCAGACCGACCAGCGAGTGGAAGGCGGCGACGAGCTGCGGCAGGGCGGTCATCTCGATCTTCTTGGCGATGACGTAGCCGATGCCGCCGCCGATGGCGATGCCGAGCACGATCATCCAGTAGGACTGGACGATGGGCAGGGCCAGCGTGGTCAGCACGGCGATGGTCATGCCGGCCATGCCGAAGAAGTTGCCCTGGCGGGAGGTCTCCGGGCTGGACAGGCCGCGCAGCGCCATGATGAAGCAGACCGAGGCGACCAGATAGAGAAGGGCGGACAGGGTTTCCATGGTTACTTGCCCTTCTTCTTGAACATCGACAGCATGCGCTGGGTGACCAGGAAGCCGCCGAAGATGTTGACGCTGGCCAGGATGACGGCGAGGAAGCCCATGATCTTGGAGAAGCCGAAGCCGGCCGGGCCGGCGGCGATCAGGGCGCCGACGATGATCACCGAGGACACCGCGTTGGTCACCGCCATCAGCGGCGAGTGCAGCGCCGGCGTCACCCGCCACACCACGTAGTAGCCCACGAAGCAGGCCAGCACGAACACCGTCAGGCCGGTGATGAAGAAGTTGCCGTGGCTCGCCGCGTCCGCGACGGGAGCGGCGTGGCCGAGCGCGGCGGCCTGGGCGGCGAGCGCGTCGATCTGCTGGCTGGCCGCGGCGAGCTGAGCCTTCAGCTCGGCGACGCGGTTGGACAATTGAGTCTGATCCATGTGTCTCTCCCTAATTCCGTCCGGCCTTTAGACCGTCTGGCCGGCGAAGGCGGGATGAACGACCTGCCCATCGCGGGTGAGCGCGATGGCCTTCACGATCTCATCGTCCCAGTTGAGCGTGACGCCCTTCTCCTTGTCGTGCAGCGACTGCAGCAGAGCGAGCAGGTTCTTGGCGTACAAGAGCGAGGCGCTCTCGGCGATGCGGCTGGGGTAGTTGGCGTGGCCGACGATCTTCACCCCGCTGTCGGTGACGACCACCTTGCCCAGTTCCGAGCCCTCGACGTTGCCACCCTGCTCCACCGCCAGATCGATCAGCACCGAGCCCGGCTTCATCGACGCCACATGCTCGCGCGTCACCAGGATCGGCGCCTTGCGCCCGGGGATCAGCGCGGTGGTGATGACGATGTCCTGCTTCTTGATGTGCTCGGCCACCAGCGCCGCCTGCTGGCGCTTGTAGTCGTCCGACATCTCCTTGGCGTAGCCGCCCGCGGTTTCCGCCTGCTTGAACTCGTCGTTCTCCACCGCGACGAAGCTGCCGCCCAGCGACTGCACCTGCTCCTTCACCGCCGGGCGCACGTCGGTCGCCGAGACGATGGCGCCCAGCCGCTTGGCCGTGGCGATGGCCTGCAGACCGGCGACGCCGACGCCCATGATGAAGGCGCGCGCCGGCGGCACCGTGCCCGCCGCGGTCATCATCATCGGGTAGGCGCGGCCGTACTCGCTGGCCGCATCGACCACCGCCTTGTAGCCGGCGAGGTTGGCCTGCGAGGACAGCACGTCCATGACCTGGGCGCGGGTGATGCGCGGCATGAACTCCATGGCAAACGCGTTCACCCCGGCCGCGGCGTAGGCGGCCACGTGGTCGCGGCTGTTGTAGGGGTTGAGGATGGCGAACAGCAGCGCGCCGCGCTTGATCAGCGCCAGCTCGTCGAGGTCCCCCTCCCCGGCCAGCAGCGGGCGCTGCACCTTCAGCACGATGTCGGCGTCGGCCAGCGCCGACGCGGCGTCCGGCGCGATCTCCGCGCCGGCGTCCTGATAGACCCGGTCCGGCAGGTTCGAGCCCAGACCGGCGCCGGTCTCCACGACCACTTCCAGGCTGAGGGCTTTGAGTTTCTTGACCGTCTCCGGAGAAGCCGCGACGCGATTCTCGCCCGCGCGCCGCTCCCTGGGTATGGCGATTTTCATGGTTCTTTATCTCCCCTGCCGCAAGTGGCCGATTTGCGTGCAATCGGCCTAGACCGTCGGCATCAATGCCGGATTTATGTGACTTTGTGAAGCTCAAGAGCGTCGATGGTATTACCAGCGGTGATGGGTGCGGCGCAACAGCCCGGAGAGGGATGGCACGCCCGCGTGCAACGGAAAGTGCAAGGTCGCCGCTTTCGCACGCTCCCGCCATCGGTCTTTCGCATCAGGCGTCCGTCCGGGGCGACGCTCGTCGCCACGGGCGTATCCCACTATCCGGGCACACCCCGCCGAGACGTTGCTGCGGTTTGCCGCGCCCTGTGGCATCCGCGCCGACGACGCCGGGAGTCGCTTGCCATCGACGGCGACCGCCGATATCGTCCGCGCCGGATTCCCCGGAAGCACCCAATTTGAGGTTACCCTTATCATGTCCGACGTCGGCGGCATTGCGGCGGATCGCCTGAAATCCTTCGTGGAGCGCATCGAGCGCCTGGAAGAAGAGAAGCGCGGCCTGCAGGAGGACATCAAGGAGGTCTACTCCGAGGCCAAGGGCACCGGTTTCGACACCAAGATCATCCGCCAGATCATCCGGCTGCGCAAAATGGACAAGGCCGACCGCCAGGAACAGGAAGCCATCCTGGAACTCTACAAGGAAGCGCTGGGGATGGTGGAGTAACCACCCCCGGCCTCTTCCCCGTCACGCCGCCGCGTCTGCAAAGACGCCGGCGGCCAGCCGGTCCATCACGTTGCCCAGCAGGGCGAGACCGGCCCCACCGTCGAGCGACAGGATCGACTCGGGGTGGAACTGCACCGCGGCGAGCGGAAGCCGCCGGTGCTCGACCGCCATCACCAGACCGTCGGCGGTTTCCGCGGTCACCGTAAGGTCTGCCGGCAGCCGGTCGCGCCGCGCCACCAGCGAGTGGTAGCGACCGACCCTCATCCGCTCCGGCAGGCCGGCGAACAGCGCGCCGCCCAGCACCCGGACCTCCGTCGCCTTGCCGTGGACCGGCTCCGGCAAAACGTCAAGCGCGCCGCCGAACCGCTCCACCATCCCCTGCAAGCCCAGGCAGACGCCGAAGACCGGCAGGCCGAGCGCCAGCGCCGCGTCGATGGTGCCGGCCACGTCGAAATCCGCCGGGCGTCCCGGACCGGGGGACAGCACGACCAGATCCGGCTTCCGCTCCGCCAGCGCCGCCCGCGCGTGGCTGTGACGCAGCGTCGTCACCGACGCGCCGGTCTGGCGCAGATAGTCGGCCAGCGTGTGGACGAAGCTGTCGTCGTGATCCACCAGCAGCACCCGCCGGCCCCGCCCGCCGTTGGGAGCCGCCGGAAGAGCGGGCGCCGCACCCACCGTCGTCCCGCGGATGGCGTCGCGGAAGGCGGCGGCCTTCAGGCGGCACTCCGCGTCCTCCGCGTCCGGGTCGCTGTCGGACAGCAGCGTCGCCCCCGCCCGCACGTAGGCAACGCCCTCGGCCATGCGGATGGTGCGCAGGGTCAGGCCGGTGTCCATCCCGCCGTCGAAGCCCAGGCGGCCGAAGGCCCCGCCGTACCAGCGCCGCGGCGATTGCTCCGTGTCCTCCAGGAACTGCATGGCCCAGCGCTTGGGCGCCCCGGTCACCGTCACCGCCCAGGTGTGGGTGAGGAAGGCGTCCAGCGCGTCCAGACCGGGCCGCAGCCGCCCCTCCACATGGTCCACCGTGTGGATCAGGCGGGAGTACAGCTCGATCATCCGCCGCCCGATCACCCGGACGGACCCCGGCTCGCACACCCGCGCCTTGTCGTTGCGGTCCACGTCGGTGCACATGGTCAGTTCCGCCGCGTCCTTGGCCGAGGTCAGCAGGCGAAGGACCTGCGCCGCGTCGCCCAGCGCGTCGGCCCCGCGCGCCACGGTGCCGGAGATCGGGCAGGTCTCCACCCGCCCGCCCATTCGACCGCCCGCCACCCGCACGTACATCTCCGGGCTGGCGGCGACGAGGAACTCGCCCCGCCCGAGGTTGACGAAGGCCTCGTAGGGCGCCGGGTTGGCGGCGCGCAGCCGCCGGAACACCGCCGAGGGCGCGTCGGCGCAGGGCTCGGCGAAGGTCTGGCCGGGAACCACCTCGAACAGGTCGCCGCGACGGAAAGCGGCCTTGGCATTCTCGACAACTCGCTGATACGCGCCGGGCGCGTGGTCGCAGCCGGTTTCTGTGTTGGTGTCGGGGCGGTACGGGTGGTCGCGCCCGGCGCGCTCCAGCCCCTCGGTGCTGCCCGCCGCCGTGACGAACTCATACTCGACGAGCCGCGCGAGGCCCGCCACCGGGTCCAGGGCGACGAGCCGGTCCGGCAGGTAGAGCACCAGATCACGCTGGTCGTCCGGCCGCTCCAGCCGCAGGCGGATCGGCTCGAACTGGAAGGCGAGGTCGTAGGCGAAGGCCCCATAGAGTCCGAGAATCGGGTCGTCGGGGGCGGCGAACAGGTTCAGCACCGCGCGCAGGACCGAGAAGACGGAGGGTTGGCGGCTCCGCTCCTCCTCCGGGAAGGGATGCTGGGGCTTGCGGACCAGGGCGGTGACGCGCGACGGCTCCTCCTCCAGCCCGGCCAGCGCCTCCAAACCGCGCAGGGCCTCGGCGATGGCTGGCAGCAGCACCCGGCCCCGCGCGTTCAGCGCGTCGAGGCGCAACGTCCGTCCGCGCGCGGTGAGTGCCAGCGGCGGATCGGTGAAGCCCAGCGCGTGGCGGCGGTAGCGGCCCGGCGCCTCCACCCCGCTGGACAGCAGCAGGCCGCGGCGGCGGTCCAGCGCGTCGATCACCGGATCGAGAGCGCCTTGCGGGTCGAGCGCCATCGCCCGCCGCGTGACGGTGACACCGCCGCGCGTCCGGAAACGCAGCGGTTCGAGGAGGCCGGGGGAAGCGAGGAGATCGGCGGGATACATGGTGGGGTCTCCGATGGTCGATCCGTTGGCGGACGGACACCCGGAGTTCCCTTGCTCGACACCTGGATTTCCTGGTCAGGAAAAAGGCCGCCCGGAAGCTCCGGGCGGCCTTTCGATACTCTGTGCGCTCACGCGCGTCGGCTGGCCGGCCCGGTTAGACGGGCCACCACCAACGACACGACAGGGAGGGCGCAACGAAAATCATGGCGTCGAGTTCGCCACAGGGATGCGGCCCTGTCAAGCCCCCTTGCCCAGCCCGGTCGGGTCGGCGGGGGCGTGCCACGCGCGGAGTTCGGCCACCGCCTGCCGCAGCGCCGTGACGGCGGTGGACAGCACCGTGGCGGCGATGACCGCGGCGACCAGATGGTCCGGCCAGCCCTGCCCCATCGTCCAAACGCCCGCCGCCGCCATCATCACCGCGGCGTTGGTCAGCACGCCGTTGCGGGCGCACAGCCAGACCGCGCGCAGCGACACTCCGCCGCGCCGTCCGGCGAACAGCAGGACCGCCACCGACAGGCTCGTCCCCACGCCGAGAAGCGCGACGAGGCTCATCACCGGCGCGTCAGGAACGGTGCCGGCGATGGCGCTCCACGCCGTGGCGGCCACCAGCCCCAGCCCGAGGACGGTCAGCGCCAGCCCTCGTGCCAGCGTGGCCCAGCCGCGGAACTCCAGCCCCCGCCCCATCATCCACAGGCCGGCGCCATGGGTCAGCGCGGCTGCCAGGAAATCCAGCGCGCTCGCCCGCAAGGCCATGGACTGCGTCTCCAGCCCCGCGGCCAGAGCGACGGCGGCCATCAGCCCGTTGACGAGCAGAGCCATGCGCAGGGTGCGGCGATAATCAGCCTGCCGCCCGCCATTCGGACGACCGCCGCCCCCGCCGCCCCCACAGGAGCCTCCACAGCAATTGCCGGCCATTCCGTCACCCTCCGCCCGCGCCACGCGCACCGTTTATCAAGGACACTCTAATATACACGAACCGGACCGTCCACAGGACCGGTCATCACTCCGCCCATTCCGGATCACTGGTGAAGACGATGGTGAGCCAGCGGTCGGGGCCTTCGCCGCCGATCGCGGCACCCACCTCGTCGCGGATTTTGTCCCACTCCTCCAGCGTGCGCGGCGGCCAGCCGCGCGGGACGATGAAGAACAGCTCGATCTGCCGCCCCCGCCCCACCCGCGCGACATAGGCGCGGTAGGAGGCGAGGCCATGGCGCTGCACGATGTCCGACGCGACGGCATCGACGTGCCGTTTGAGGTCGGCGGGCGTGACCAGAAGGACATCGGCCAGCGCCCGCCGCATCGTGCCGACCGGGATCGGGATGACCACCAGACAGACCAGGGCCAGCGCCGCCGGGTCGATGTAGGGCGACATCCAGTGAAGCCGGGTGCCCTGGATCAGATACCCGAACACGAAGGCGACGAGCAGCGCCGCGGTGAGCGCCGCCGACATGATCCAGGCCTTCGCGTCAAGCGCCAGGAAATCGGAGCGGACGGTCCGGTTCGCCCGCGTCGCGAAGACCGCCATGCCGGCCGCGACGAGAACCGTCACCGCCGCGTAGGCGATCGCGTGGTCGAAGGCCAGATCGCGGCCGCCGGTCATCAGGCTGCCTACGGCGTTGATGAGCGCGTAGATCGCCGCCCCCATCAACAGGGTGGCGTTCAGCCCGAGGACCATGGGTTCGAGATGCCAGAAGCCCATGGTGAAACGCTCGGCCAGCTTTCCGCGGCGCGGTCCGCCGGTGCTCAAGGTGGCGGTCGAGGCGGTGATCAGGTTCGACACCAGCAGCGTCACCATCGTCATGCTGGCGTCCACCAGCGCATAG
The DNA here is from genome assembly GCF_058780535.1 of Azospirillum sp. UENF 211521. Classification (NCBI taxonomy): domain Bacteria; kingdom Pseudomonadati; phylum Pseudomonadota; class Alphaproteobacteria; order Rhodospirillales; family Azospirillaceae; genus Azospirillum; species Azospirillum sp. UENF 211521. Next base: position 1,175,020 of record NZ_JBSNCF010000001.1, on the reverse strand, counting down.
ATGCCGTCGAAGACGATGGCGAAGGAGCCCGACAGCAGGCCGAACAGGATGCCGGCGCCCGCCAGCAGCACCGTGACGGCGATGGACAGGCGAAGAACCCTCTGCTCGGTGGTCATGCGCGCGCTCCCTTTCCTCCGCCACCCGGCGGTTGCCACGCATTCATGCATAGCGGCCCCGTCGAGACGGCAAAACCGATTTTCCAATCCGGACCGCCAAGCCCTTGCCGGAACCGCCGGCCGCTCCAGGCTCATTCCGAATCGGACCCCGCCGATTCGCCAACCCCAAAGAGGGAGGGTGGACATGACCGTCGTTTCCGAGGTTCTGAACCGCAAAGGCCATAACGTCGCATCGATCCTGCCGTCCGAATCCATCCGGACCGCCGCCCGCACGCTGACCGAGCGGCGCATCGGCGCCTTGGTAGTGTGCGACCGCCGGGGCCGGCTGGCCGGCATCCTGTCGGAGCGCGACATCGTCCGCGCCGTGGCGATGCATGGCGCCGATGCGCTGGACATGCCGGTGGAGGATCTGATGACCCGTCAGGTCAAGACCTGCCGGCCGGAGGATACGATCAAGGACCTGATGCAGATGATGACCCTGCGTCGCCACCGCCATGTGCCGGTGTGCAACGACGCGGGCGACCTTGCCGGGGTGATCTCCATCGGCGACGCCGTGAAGGCCCGCCTGGACGAGCAGGCCCACGAGGTGGCTGTCCTGAAGGATCTTGCATTGGTCCGCTAGAGGCACCCCGGACCTCGACCAAGTCCCCGGACGGGGGAGCCGAAGACCAGGCGCACTCCATGAGGCGAAAAGGCTCCCCCGGTCGCGCGCCGTTTGGCGCTAACACGTCTCCGCGTCCTGAAATCCCAGGGCGGCGTTCGGATATTCGGTAACGCTTCGTTCCCGAACCTTCGGACCCGACATGCCGCGCCGCTACCCGACCCACCTGAAGATCCTGGTCGTCGAGAACAACCCGCTGCTGCTGCGGGCGCTGCGGGATATGCTGGAACATTGGGGGGTCGGTCAGGTCGCCCCGGCCGCCAACGGGCGGGAGGCGATGGAGCTGATGCGCCGCGAGCCCTATGACCTGATGGTCACCGACTGGGTGATGGAACCGGTGGGCGGCGGGCAGCTTGTCCGCTGGGTGCGCGGCTCGGCCAGTTGCCTCAGCCCCGACTTGCCGATCATCGTGCTGACCGCCAACGCCGACGTCGCCACCGTGCGCGCCGCCTGGGACGCCGGAGCGGACACCGTCCTCGCCAAGCCGGCCTCCGCCAGCACCATCGCCCGGCGCATCGAAACCGTGCTGACCAACCCACGCCGGGGTGGCCGCTCCCAAGCCGAGGCGGGCGCCGCCAAGCCGACGAACAGCAACACGCCCTCCCCTTCGCACGCGGCGCCGACCCGCCCGGCGATCTCCTCCGTCCCCGCCCCGCTGCGCCTCCCCCCGCCGCCGCCGCGCCTGCCCGGCCCGTCCACAGCGGGAACAGGTCCGCTGCGCTCCACCGACCCGAAGATGGTCCATCTGGTGCTGGCGCTCGACCGGATGGAAAGGGCACTGGCCAACCCCGACGCGCTGGGCACCCGGCTGCGCCACGCGGTGTCCGACCTGCAGCTGGCCGCCGCCGGCAACGCCGCGGCCACCGCGATCGTCGCCTCGCTGTCCACCTGCATCACCTGGGTGGACCATGACGGAGAAAGCTTCCAGGAGGCGGTGCAGGCCCACATGGACGCCCTGCGCTGGACGGTCAGCATCGGCGGCGGGACGGAGTCCACCGCCGCCCTGCGCGTGATGATCGGCGCCCTGCGCGCCATGGTGCGCAGCCTCAGCCTGCGCGACGGCACCGGCCCCAGCCTGTGGCCGGATGGCGCCTTCGGTGCGCCGGACCATGGGGGCGAGGCTGGCCCCTCCTCCGGTCATTCTCCCCTCCCGCCGGTCTGAAGACGTCCCATATCGGGTAAGTGGCCCCCACCCCAGCCCTCCCCCGCTATCGCAGGAGAGGGTGCCTTCCGCGAAGCGGCGGCAATCCCCTCCACCTCGAAGAGGGGGAGGGTTAGGGAGGGGGCAGCGGTCAAACGCATTGGAACGCGAGCGGGAATGTCCCGCCGGAGGGCGATTCCCGCCCGTCCGTTTCACAGCGCTGCGAGCGCCGGACCGTTCCTTGCTTTTTGCAGGAGGGGGTCCGGCGCCAGTTGCCGAATAAGACAGCCTTCGTTACCTTTTTGCTTGTCGAACAAACACAAGAAGCGGCGCGGCGAACGCGCCCCGAACAGCGCTTTTCAGGGCGCCACAAAGGGGATGGAACAATGGCTCTCGCAACCGTGACCCTTGACGACAAGTACGCGCTTGAACAGGGGCGCGTGTACCTGACGGGAACCCAGGCGCTCGTGCGCCTTCCGATGATGCAGCGCCAGCGCGATCTTGCCGCCGGGTTGAACACCGCCTGTTTCATTTCGGGTTACCGCGGATCGCCCTTGGGCGGCTTCGACCAGAATTTGTGGAACGCGCGCAAGTTCCTGGAGAAGAACCACATCCGCTTCCAGCCCGGCGTGAACGAGGAGCTGGGCGCCACCGCCGTCTGGGGCAGCCAGCAGGTCGGCATGTTCCCCGGCGCCAAGTACGACGGCGTCTATTCCATGTGGTACGGCAAGGGTCCGGGTGTCGACCGGTCGGGCGACGTGTTCAAGCACGCCAACGCCGCCGGCACCTCGCGCAACGGCGGCGTGCTGGTGCTGACCGGCGACGACCACAACGCCAAGTCCTCCACCTTCCCGCACCAGTCCGAACACGCCTTCATGCACGCGATGATTCCCGTGCTGAACCCGTCGGGCGTGCAGGAGATCCTGGATTACGGCCTGATCGGCTGGGCGATGAGCCGCTATTCCGGCTGCTGGATCGCCATGAAGACGATCGCCGAGACGGTGGACACCTCGGCCTCGGTGACCATCGACCCGCACCGCGTCAGCCCGATCGTCCCCGCCGACTTCGCGATGCCGCCGGGCGGCCTGAACATCCGCTGGCCCGACCCGCCGCTGGAGCAGGAATACCGGCTGATGAAGCACAAGCTGTACGCCGCCCTGGCGTTCGCGCGTGCCAACCGGCTGGACAAGGTGATGGTGTCCTCCCCCCGCCCGCGCTTCGGCATCGTCACCACCGGCAAGAGCTATCTGGACGTCCGGCAGGCCTTCGACGAGCTGGGAATCACCGAGGCGATGGCCGCCGACTGGGGCCTCACCGTCTACAAGGTCGGCATGCCCTGGCCGCTGGAGCGCGACGGCGTGCGCCACTTCGCCGAGGGGCTCGACGAGATCGTCGTGGTCGAGGAGAAGCGCGCGGTCATCGAGAACCAGCTCAAGGAGCAGCTCTACAACTGGCATCCCGACGTCCGCCCGAAGGTGGTCGGCAAGTTCGACGAGCATGGCGAGTGGATCCTCCCCTCCGCCGGTGAGCTGTCGCCCGCACAGATCGCCGTGGTCATCGGGCGCCGGCTGGAGCGCTTCGTCGACAACGAGAACCTGAAGCGCCGCGTCGCCTTCCTGGACGCCCAGGAAAAGCAGAAGGCCCATCAGGCCCGCGTCATCCGCAAGCCGACCTTCTGCTCCGGCTGTCCGCACAACACCTCCACCCATGTGCCGGAGGGCAGCCGCGCGCTGGGCGGCATCGGCTGCCACTACATGGCGACGTGGCTGGACCGCAAGACCGACACCTTCACCCAGATGGGCGGCGAGGGCGTGCCCTGGGTCGGTCAGGCGCCCTTCACCGAGGAGAAGCACATCTTCGCCAACCTCGGCGACGGCACCTACTACCACTCCGGCATCCTGGCCATCCGCCAGTCCATCGCAGCGAAGGCCAACATCACCTACAAGATCCTCTTCAACGACGCCGTGGCGATGACCGGCGGCCAGCCGGTGGACGGCACGCTGACCGTCCAGTCGCTCGCCAACCAGCTCCGCGCCGAGGGCGTGGGCCGCATCGTCGTCGTGTCCGACGAACCGGAGAAGTACGGCATCGGCGACGGCCTGCCCCAGTACACCAGCGTCGAGCACCGCGACGACCTGGACCGCGTGCAGAAGGAGATGCGCGAGGTGTCCGGCGTCAGCGTCCTGATCTACGACCAGACCTGCGCCACCGAGAAGCGCCGCCGCCGCAAGCGCGGCAAGATGGTCGACCCGGCCAAGCGCGTGATCATCAACGAGCTGGTCTGCGAGGGCTGCGGCGACTGTTCCGCCAAATCCTCCTGCGTGTCGGTGGTGCCGCTGGAGACCGAGTTCGGGCGCAAGCGCCAGATCGACCAGTCGAGCTGCAACAAGGATTATTCCTGCACCAAGGGCTTCTGCCCCAGCTTCGTGACGGTGGAGGGCGGGCAGCTCCGCAAGCCGAAACCGGCCGCGGCCAAGGTCGGGGCCGACGCGTCGGACCTGCGCACCCCGACCCTGCCCGCGCTCGACCGGCCCTGGGGCATCTACGTCACCGGCGTCGGCGGCACCGGCGTGGTGACCATCGGCGCCCTGCTCGGCATGGCCGCCCACATCGAGGGCAAGGGCGTCGGCGTGCTCGACATGACCGGCCTCGCCCAGAAGGGCGGTGCGGTGACCAGCCACATCCGCATCGCCGCCACGCCGGAGGACATCCATTCCGTCCGCATCGCGGCGGGCGGGGCCGACGCGGTGGTGGGCTGCGACCTGATCGTCGCCGGGGCGGGCGACGCCCTGTCGAAGATGGCGCACGGCCACACCCGCGCGGTCATCAACACCCACGACACCATCACCGTGGACTTCCTGAAGAAGCCGGATTTCGCGGTGCCGGTGCGCGATCTGGTGGCCGACATCCGCAAGGCCTGCGGCGAGGGTGCGGTGAACGCCTTCGACGCGACCAAACTGGCAACCGCGCTGATGGGCGACAGCATCGCCACCAACCCCTTCCTGATGGGCTACGCGTGGCAGAAGGGTCTGATCCCGATCACCGCCGAGGCCATCCTGAAGGCGATCGAGCTGAACGGCGTGGCGGTCAAGATGAACACCGACGCCTTCAACTGGGGCCGCCGCGCCGCCGTCGATCTGGCCGCGGTGGAAGCCGCCGCCAACCCGCCGCAGGAGCAGGCGGCATCTCATGACCTGTTCATCCTCGACCAGCGCCGCCCCTCGGCCAGCCTGGACGAGGCCATCGCCCGCCGCACCGCCTTCCTGACCGACTATCAGGACGCGGCCTACGCCAGCCGCTACCACGCGCTGGTCGACTGGACGCGGCGCGTCGAGGGGCAGAGGCTTCCCGGCTCCACCGCCCTGACCGAGGCCGTCGCCAAGGGATATTTCAAGCTGCTCGCCTATAAGGACGAGTATGAGGTGGCCCGGCTCTACACCGACACCGGCTTCGTCGAGCAGGTCGGGCGGATGTTCGAGGGCGACTACAAGCTGGTCTTCCACATGGCCCCGCCGGTGATGGGCGAGAGCGGCGAGGACGGCGGTGAGCCGAAGAAGAAGCGCTTCGGCCCGTGGATGCTGAAAGCCCTGCGCCTGCTCGCCAAAGGCAAGCGCCTGCGCGGCAGTCCGCTCGACCCCTTCGGCTGGCTGGCCGAGCGTCGCATGGAGCGCCGCCTGATCGCGGAGTACGAAGCGATCATGGGCGAAATCCTGCACGGCCTGACCCGCGACAACCACGCCACGGCGGTGGAGATCGCCCGCCTGCCGCAGGAAATGCGCGGCTACGGCCCGGTGAAGGCCCGCAACGTCGCGGCGGCCAAGGCGAAGGAGGCCGCCCTGCTCGACGGCTTCCGCCAGCCCGCCGCCCCGCAGCCGTTGGCGGCTGAGTAATATCGGCCGCGGCGTGATATCGACCGTCATTGATGATGATCGCCGATATCCGCGCCGACGGTTGGCAACCGCAGAAGCTCTTGATTTTGAAAGGTCAGGATCAAGAGCCGCTGCCGTAGGGCTGCCGCACCTGCGCGCAAGCTGCTCCTGCACGCTCCACCAAGAGCCGACCGCTTTTGGTGGAGCGTGCACATCCATCGCGCGTGCGGGCGAAAAGCCATGCCGTGCCGCCCCTGTCTGGACCACCCATGTCCGGACCACCCATGTCCGGACCTCCTTGGTTAAGGTTGCCCGTCGCCTGACACGTGAACGCCCAAGTTCACGAATCACCATCATGGCCCGTCATCATGGAGCAAGGCGAAGGAGACGGAGATGATCATAATATTCATTGGCGGCCACGGGCGGTGCGACGAAAATCTCTTGTGCAACGTGCCGGAGAAAGTGGCCCTCACTTGGTACGGATGCCAGGGAAACTCGGTGGGGAAAGATTTTTCATCCGCGATCCTCAAGGGCGCCTTCACATCCCCTCTGCCCACGGGGGTGGTGACCACTCCGCTCTGCGAGCATTATTCGTGCGACTCCATTTCCTTGGAGTGCGAGATGCGCGCTCAGGCTTTTCTGGAAGGGCCTTGGGATACCGACACCTACTTGATTCAGGCCCGTCCGGACTGCATCGTTCCACTCAGTGCAATTCTTGCCTATGCCGTGGACAAGTGGAAAGGCCGGCTGATCGAGATCAGATGGGCGGTATGCCGAACCTCTGTCAGAAGAAAATCCTTTGTTGTGCATCGCTTCAACAAAGAAACAAATATGCCGTACAATGAACTCCGCTCGGAAAAGGATCCAGCACCGGTTCCCTGTGAAGTGACGAGCAGCGGCATTCCAATTGAGGAATTTGAAAAGAAAATTTATCTGGAACAATGGAGTTCCGAAAAGAAAACCGTTTCAATCAACGAAACACCCACCATGAAGCAAATGCAGAATATTTTTGGAGGGAGTGCGTCTAAGCAGACCGGATCCTCCAAGGAAAGCCCGCTTTAGTCAGATCGCGGCGCAGCCGGTCCACCGGCTCCGTCCAGTTGCCGAACACGGATTGGCGGTAGAGACGGGCCGTCGGGTACCAGGGCGAATCCGTCCGCCCGTGCATCCAGCGCCATTCCGCCCCTTGGTCGAGCAGCACCGCCACCGGTTTCCCCAGCGCTCCGGCGAGGTGGGCCACGGCGGTGCAGGGGCTGATGACGATGTCCAGCGCCTGGATGGCCGCGGCGGTGTCGGCGAAATCGCGCAGTTCCGCTCCAAGGTCCAGGACCGGTCCGAACGGGGGGCAGCGCTCCAGTTCCGAACGCCCGTGCCCGACCTGGAGCAGGACCGCCGTCACGCCGGGGATACCGGACAGCGGCCGCACCGCCTCGAACCCCGGCGAGCGCTGGCGGTGGTAGGGAAAGGCGACCGAACCGTGCCAGACCAGCCCCGCCTTCACCCCGCGCAGCCCGGCCAGCCGGTCCGCCCACCGCCGCGCCGCCGCGTCGGGCGCCCGCAGATAGGGAACGGCGGCGGGCACGCTGTCCAGGTCGGTGCCCATGCGATGGATCAGGCTCATGATGGGGATATGGACGTCGTGGGCCGGCGGCGGCCCGTCGAGCCCGGACAGCTCGTCCGCCAGCTCCGACGCGCGGAACAGGGCGAGCAGCCCCTCCGGCCCGTGGAAGACCACGCGCATCCCCTGCGCCCGCAGCAGCGGGGCGTAGCGAATGAACTGGATGGCGTCGCCATGGCCGCGGTCGGCGTGGATCAGCAGCGTCCGGCCCGGCCGGACCCGACCGTCCCAGACCGGCCGGCTGTAGGAGCGCGACGGCGCGAAGGCGGGCAGGCTCAACCGCGCCTCGTAATCCGCCGCCCCGGCGCGCAGGCGCCCGGTGAGCATCCGCAGCGTTCCCCGCCCTGCCCGCGCCGTGTCCATCCCCGGCGCCAGACGCAAGGCGCGCTCGAAGGCGGCCTCGGCCAGGGCGACCGCGTGCCGCCCCAGCCCGGCAAAGCCCAGGTTGGCCCAGGGCTCGGCCGCGGACGGGTCGAGCGCTGCCGCCCGGCGCAGCGCAGCGCGCGCCTCGTCCTGCCGCCACGCCGCCAGCAGCGCCGCCCCCGCCGCCCCCCAGGCGGCGGCCGTGCCGCGCAGCACCGCCAGCCGGGCGAAGGCCTCGGCCGCCGCCTCCGGCCGTTCCGCCGTGCCCAGCGCCTCCGCCAAGTTGTTCTGGCTGCGGGCATGGCCGGGGGCCAGGACCAGAGCAAGCCGATAGAGCGCCATCGCGGCGGCGACATCCCGCGCGCCCAGCCGCAAATCGCCGAGATCGCAGGCAAGATCCGGCGACAGCACGGCGCGGCGCACGGCGCCGGCCAGCAGGGCCGATGCCCTGTCCGCCCGCCCCTGACGCTTCAGGCATTCCGCTTGGCTGCGCGCGTAGGCGGGGTTGTCGGGCGCGCAGGCCGACGCCCGGCGGAAGCGCGCCTCTCCCCCGCCAGGGTCGCCTCCCGAAACCGCCAGAACGCCCAGGATGTTCCAGGCCTCGCCATGGCCGGGGACCAGCGCCAGCGCACGGACGACCCGGCGTTCCGCGCCGGCCCGGTCGCCCCGCTGAAGCGCGGCGGCGCCCGCGCGGAGAAAGTCCATCGCGTCGGTCATGACGGCAGGTCCAGCGCGTTCAGCGCCTCCGCCCAGACCTCGGCGGCGCGGATGGGGTGGAGGTGGTGGTCGCCGGGATTCGGGCTGCGGAACGCCTCGGCGACCAGACCGCTGTCCGGGTCGGTGATGCACGGCGTGATGTCGATGAAGGGCAGCCCGCGCGCCGCCGCCTCGTTGCGCAGGAGGGCGTTGTAGCGGTGGGTCAGTTCGGTGCGCTGGCGCAGCGTGGCGGTGACCTCGTGCCGGGCGCGCGCGACCTTCCCACGGGTCTCGCCGTCGCGGATGGTCGGCAGCACCGCCCCGGTCAGCACCAGCGTGGGATAGCCGCCCTCCAGCAGATCATCCACGAAGGCGGCGCAGGCGGCCACCGAGTCCTCCAACTGCCGCTCGACGCAATCACCGTGCCTCTGCGCCCGCCACCAGATGACGAACCCGCAATCGACCTCGCCGAGTTGGATCACAGGAATGGCGTCCGCCTGGGCGGGGAGCAGCGCCTCCTTGAAGAGAGCGACCGCGTGGGTCTGGCTCTCCGGGTTGCGCAGGCCGACCGAGGTCGCTCCGGGGACCGGCAGACAGCGCGCCGGACGGTTGAGCAGACGCAACGTTGCGGCGACCTCGAAGGCTTGCACGTGGCTGTCGCCGATGAAGTACCAGTCCCGCATGCCCCGTTCCGCGCCGTCACCGGCGCATTGTGGAGCGGCGGCGGGACAAGAGTAAACCGGGAAACGAAAGGCGGAAGGCTATCTCAACGTCACATGATAAAGGGTCGCATCATCCCGACAGGATGTGCGAGGGGCGGTGGGAGCCCCTCGCACAACGGTTCCGTTCCGACCTCAGCTGTCCTTCGGCTTGTGCGTGTCGCTGATCGGCTGGACGCCGGCCGGCGGCTGGTCCTGCTGCGGCTGGGGCTGCTGCTCCTGCTGCTGTTGCTGTTGGGGCTGCGGGTTCTGCTGGGATTGTGGCTCGGGGCGGCGCGGGCCGGCCTTGACGTCGTTGTAGACGGCCTCGGCGACGCGCAGCAGGTCCTCCTTGGACATCCGGCCGGCCAGCGCATAGGCCAGCGGCCCCTCCACCCAGTAGATGGTCGCCACGTCGCCGTTCTGCGAGAAGCCGAACTTCGCCGGGTTGCCGGAGCGCGGGGCGCCGACGAACAGGGTGACGCGCTTGTTCGCCTCGTTCACGTACATGTACTGGGCGCCGGCCCCCAACTCGGTGGGCAGCGACCGCCCGCCGATCAGCCGCAGCCCGACCCCGCCGAGGTCCGGGCCGAACACGTCGCGGCCGACGCGCTTGGACAGCCAGCTGTTCAGCTCGTCCTGGTTGTCGGCGCCAAGCTCCACCTGGAAGCGCTCGTCGGAGGTGTAGAAGCGGTGGGCCTGGGTGGCCTCCTCGGCGAAGGTCTGGAGCGTCTGGCGCTGCTGGACGACCGGCGACTGGTCGACGGCGCCGCGGCCCAGCCAGCCGCCGCCGGCCCCGCCGACGATCAGCATCACCGCCGCGGCCATGCGCACCCAGTGGCGGGCGTGCCAGGGGGCGGCGTTGTCGTTGCCGGGCATGCGCCCGCGCAGCTTGCCCGTCAGTTCATCGACCGGGCCGCTTGCCGGCTCGCGCAGCACGGGGTCGAAGAGTTCGTGCAGCAACGCGGCCTGGGCGCGGTAATCCTCCGCCCGGCGGGCGGCATCCGGGTCATCGGCCAGCCATCGCTCCACGAAGAGCCGGCGTTCCGGAGCCAGTTGCCCATCCACATAGGCGTGCAGTTCGTCGTCCGTTACGCAATGCGCGTTCATCACTTCACCCGCCTGAGGGCCACCGAGCCCTCGTTCGCCAGCTTCGCCCTGACCGCCTCGCGCGCCCGCGAGAGGCGCGACATGACGGTCCCGATCGGCACGCCGAGCGTCTCGGCGACCTCTTCGTATTTCAGGCCCTCCAGCGCGACGAGGAGCAGCACCTTGCGCTGTTCCTCCGGCAGGTCGTCGAGCGCGCGCATCATCTCGCGCAACTCCACACGTTCCTCCTGCCGGGCCGGGGTCACCAGCTTCGACTCGACGCTGTCCACATCGACCTCGTCGGGCCGCGACGCTTTGGAGCGGACCTGATTGACATGGACGTTGTGCAGGATGGTGAAAAGCCACGCCCGCAGGTTCGTCCCCGCCTTGAAGGTGTCGGCGCGCGCCACCGCCCGCGTCAACGCCTCCTGCACCAGATCCTCGGCATCCGAACGGTTGCGCAGCAACGCGCGCGCGTAGCGGCGCAGCGACGCAATGTGGACTTCCAGCTCGACCCCGAACGTGCTCAACCGCGCACCCGATTGTTGCCTCGAAGGCTCCACGGACCGCCGGGTGGCGGATCATGGCACTCCTTCAGGTAGGAACGGGTGGCGCGGCCTCCCAGGGCCGAGCCCCATTCAGGACCCGGTACGCCAGGATGAACGCCCCCCGCTCATCGTTTATTCCAGACTTTGATGCCCGTGCAGCAAAAATTCGGCGGAAAGGTGGCGGGGCCGAAAACCGTCTCCTTTGGAGCGCCGGCTTGTGGCATATCGCCGCTGCGCGCGGATAAGCCCTCGAAACCGGTGCGCGGCTTGGCACAATCCACCGCACTGCGTCATCAGGGCGGGGCCATGGCACGCCATCACGACACCATCGAAATCCTGGTCACCGCCCGCCATCTGGAGGCCCAGGGCATCCGCCCGACCACGCGCATGCTGCGGCTGGCGCTGGGCGGCGGCAGCAACGCGGCCATCGCCCAGGCGCTGGCGGTGGAGGAGCTGACGCCGCTGGAGGAACTGATCCGGCGGCGCCGCGACCAGCTCGACCTCGACATCACCAACGCCCGCCGCGCGCTGGCCGAGCTGGAGGCCGAACAGGCCCGGCTGGACGAGCTGGACGAGTCCCTGACCGCGCTGGTCAAGGCTTAGCCGACAAAGGAAACCCCTCCCCCGGGCCATGCCGGGGAAGGGGCTTCGAACGCGGAACCGGTCAACCGGCCTGATGCGTCTTGGCGTAGCCGAGCGACTGCAGCGCCTCGGCGATCTCCGGCAGGATGCCCGGATCGTCGATGGTCGCAGGCGTCTTGTAGTCTTGGTTGTCGGCAATCTTCTGCATGGTGCCGCGCAGGATCTTGCCGGAGCGGGTCTTCGGCAGGCGCTCCACCACCACGGCGCGCTTGAAGTCGGCGACCGGGCCGATCTGCTCGCGGACGAGTTGGACCACCTCCTTGACGATCTCCTCGTGCGGGCGGGTCACGCCGGCCTTCAGGCAGAGGAAGCCCAGCGGCACCTGCCCCTTCAGGTCGTCGGCGACGCCGATCACCGCGCATTCCGCCACGTCCTTGTGGCTGGCCAGAACCTCCTCCATGCCGCCGGTGGACAGGCGGTGGCCGGCGACGTTGATGATGTCGTCGGTGCGGGCCATGATGTAGACGTAGCCGTCGTCGTCGATGAAGCCCGCGTCGCCGGTCTGGTAGTAGCCGGGATAGTCGGACAGGTAGGACTTCCGGTAGCGGTCATCGGCGTTCCACAGCGTCGGCAGCGTGCCCGGAGGCAGAGGCAGCTTCACGCAGATGGCGCCGATGTCGCCGCGCGGCACCTCCTTGTTCTCGGCGTTCAGGATCTGCACGTCCCAGCCCGGCATGGGGCGGGTGGCGGAGCCGTACTTGATCGGGAAGAGTTGCACGCCCAGCGGGTTGCCGGAGATCGCCCAGCCGGTCTCGGTCTGCCACCAGTGGTCGATGACCGGAACGTTCAGATTGTCCTCGGCCCAATGCAGCGTGTCGGGGTCCGAGCGCTCGCCGGCCAGGAACAGGGCGCGGAAGTGCGACAGGTCGTACTTCTTCAGCAATTCGGCGTTGGGGTCCTCGCGCTTGATGGCGCGGAAGGCGGTCGGGGCGGTGAACAGCGTGCCGATCTTGTGCTGCTCGATCACCCGCCAGAAGGTGCCGGCGTCCGGCGTGCCCACCGGCTTGCCCTCGAACACCACCGTGGTGCAGCCGTGCAGCAGCGGGCCGTAGACGATGTAGGAGTGGCCGACCACCCAGCCCACGTCCGACGCCGCCCAGTACACCTCGCCCGGCTCGACGTTGTAGATGTTCTTCATCGTCCACTTCAGCGCCACGGCGTGGCCGCCGTTGTCGCGGATGACGCCCTTCGGCTGGCCCGTGGTGCCCGAGGTGTAGAGGATGTAGAGCGGGTCGGTCGCGGCCACCGGCACGCATTCCGCCGGTACGGCCTTGGCGACGGCCTCCGCCCAATCCACGTCGCGGCCTTCGACCAGGGTCGCGGTCTCCTGCGGGCGCTGGAAGACGATGACGCTGGACGGCTTGTGCTCCGCCTGCTCGATGGCGGCGTCGAGCATCGGCTTGTACTTGACGACGCGGTTCGGCTCGATGCCGCAGGAGGCCGAGACGATGGCCTTCGGCCGGGAGTCGTTGATGCGGGTCGCCAGCTCGTGCGGGGCGAAGCCGCCGAACACCACCGAATGCACCGCACCGAGACGCGCGCAGGCCAGCATGGCGACCAGCGACTGCGGGATCATCGGCATGTACAGGATGACGCGGTCGCCCTTCTCCACGCCCTGGGCGCGCAGCGCGCCGGCGAAGCGGGCGACCTGATCCTGAAGTTCGGCGTAGGTGATGGTCTGCACGGTCTTGGTGACCGGGCTGTCGTAGATGATCGCCGCCTGGGCGCCGCGTCCGGCCTCCACATGGCGGTCGACGGCGTTGTAGCAGGTGTTCAGGACGCCGCCGGTGAACCAGCGGTAGAAGGGCGCGTTGCTGTCGTCCAGCACCTTGTCCCAACGCTTGATCCAGGTGATGTCTTCCGCCGCCTCGCCCCAAAATCCGTCGGGATCGGACAGGGAACGGGCGTGGATCTGGTTGTAGCGATCGGCCGAGCTTTGGCTCATGGGGGCGTCCCTTATATTTTGTTTGGTTCGCGTTTCTCCGCAGCCGCGCAATGAACGTTCACGCAGCGGCCCCAATCTGCGTCAGATCCGCATCGTTTGGCAAACGGCATTCCGGAAGGTGCGGCGGGCTGTCGCACCACTTTGGTGAGTGCTGGACCCCCTCGCCGCCCCTCAAGCGGGTGTTACTGCTCCAGTTGCAGGAACTCGGCGGCCAGCGCCGCGCCGCAGAAGCCGACATCCTCGATGTAGGTCTTCGTGTCCGACACCCGCACCCGCCCACAGGGGTGTTGCGCGTTGCTCGTGTCGATGGGCATGACGTGGCCGACATCCTTCAAAAGCACCGTCTCGACCCACAGGGTATTGGCTCCCGCCGGGGCGAAGCCCTGCCGCACGGCGCGGTCCGGCCAGGACGGCTCCTGCCCGATGACCACGGGAGCATCCGCCTTCAAGCTGTGGAAAGCCGTCCACTGGTTGGTCAGGTAGAGGGCGTTCTGCGGGTCCACGGTGCAGTCTGCCGTGCCCTGGACGATCAGCACGCGCGGACGCCCGGCGGGGTGCTGGGCGCGCTGCACCGCCTTCGTCCATTCGCGGCTGTCGTAGCCGCCGGAGCGCGCCTTCACCTCGGCGCAACCGCGCATAACCGAGATGCCGCAAAGCGACGCGGCAGACTGCATGCTCTGGGCGCACAGTGCCGGAACGCCAGCGAAGAGCGCCCCGCCCGCGAAGACCTGCGGGAAGTCGGCCAGCAGGGTCGCCGCCATGCCCGCCCCCGCCGACAGGCCGGTGACATAGACACGTCCGTCCTCGATTCGGGGACCGTCGCGGTCAAGCCCCTTGCCCGCGCGCACCGCGTCGACCATGGAGACGATAGCCCCCGCTTCCCGTGGGACACCGCCCTTCAGCGGACTGGTCAGGCGGTCGGCGAAATTGAAGCAGCCGAGCGGGTTGCCATAGCGGGAGGCCCCTCCGACCATGGCAAAGGCATTGTGCTGCTGCTCCGGCAGCAGGACGATAAGGCCGTAGCGGTCAGCTATGTCCATCCATCCGGAATCCGTGAAGAAAGACGACGCATCCTGCTCGCAGCCGTGAAGAAGGACCAGAAGCGGAGCCTTGCCCCGCACCCGCGCGCCCACGGATACGTAAACGCTCGCCTTGAGCGCACTGCCCTGGGCGTTGAAGGCATCGCCCGGCAGTTCGTCCCAACGATACTGACGCGGTGACAGCGCCGAGGCATGCCCCGACAAAAGGGTCGATAGCCCGATGATCGCCACCGCCAGCGACACGCGCAGCCATGCTCCTAGCGCCATAATACTCTCTCCGTTTCACCGTAATGGACCGATGATGCCGCCTATTACGATTGCGGACAAGGCAGCATGCAAAGCAATGCTGACTTATTAGACCGCCAATCTCCGCACCAATTATAACAATCATACTGCGGTATGTTATTCTGCAATCTCGCGGCCAATATTGGCTTATTCTTCGTTAAGAGTGGATGATCATCCGAGCGAAAATCGACTGGCGCGGATATCGGCATTGCATCCAGTTATCGCTGGCCATTGTTGCTGGCCTAACCAGCGCCGGAGCGCTATGGATGGTCCCATGAGCAGCGACCCGCCCGTCTTCGGCATCCGCCCGATCCTGACCGTCGTCCACACCAACGGCGAGCGGCTGATCGTGGCCCGGCTGACCAGTCTCGGCGGGTCCAGCCAGTCCAACCGCTTCGTCCTGCGCCGCGCCGACTTCCGCGCCCCATGGGAGCAGCCGGACAAGGGCTATTTCGGTTACGCGGAGGTCGCCCGCGCGCTCGACGCCAACGGCTGGCGCGGCTGCGCCATCGAGGCGATGCCGACCACCGACCTTGAGGAGCGGCGGACCCGCCAGCTCGCCCGCAAGAAGCTGCACCTGCAATGCGTGGAGGCGGCGATCCGCCGCGCGCAGGAAAGCCAGGCTCCCTGAGCCGATACCGCAACGCATCCTTCCCCCGGTCGCACGCGGCGCTTATATCCGGTTCCAAAGCTCAGAACGGCCCAAGCCCAGAACGGCCAAAGCCCAGAACGGAGGGACAGATGACCCGCAGCGCCACCCGGCACCCGATTGGCGATTTCCTTGGCGCTCCCCAGACCACCGCGCCCGACACTGCCCTGGCCGCCACGGGGGACGGGCCGGACCTCGGCGCCCTGCCCTCTTGGGACCTGACCGACCTCTATCCGGGCATGGACTCGCCGGAGCTGAAGGCCGACCTGGAGCGGATGGAACGCGCCTCCAAGGACTTCTACGAGACCTACGCGACCAAGCTGGCCGGGCTGGACGGCAACGCCTTCGCCGCCGCCATCCGCGAGTACGAGCGCATCGACGAGGTGCTGTCGCGGGTGATGTCCTACGCCGGGCTGGTCTACAACGGCAACATGACCGACCCGGCCATCGCCAAGTTCTACCAGTCGGCGCAGGAGCGGGTGAACGGCATCTCCACCCACCTCGTCTTCTTCACGCTGGAGATCAACCGGCTGGACGACAAGGTGCTGGACGCCAAGCTGAAGGCGTCGAAGGACCTCGCCCGCTATGCCCCCTGGCTGCGCGACGTCCGCCTGTTCCGCGAGCACCAGCTTTCCGACGAGGTCGAACGCCTGCTCCATGAGAAGCATGTGGTCGGGCGCGCCGCCTGGAACCGCCTGTTCGACGAGACCATCGCCAGCTTGCGCTTTCCCATCGGCGGGAAGGAGCTGACCTGCGCGGAGGCGCTGAACCGCCTGTCCGACCGCCGTCCGGAGGTCCGCAAGGAGGCCGGGACGGTGATCGGCCGGGTGATGGGCGACAACATCCGCCTGTTCGCCCTGGTCACCAACACCCTGGCCAAGGACAAGGAGATCGACGACAAGTGGCGCAACTACAAGGCGCCCACCTCGGCCCGCAACCTGTCCAACCGCGTCGAGGACGAGGTGGTGGACGCGCTGGCTGCGGCGGTGAAGGACGCTTACCCGGCCCTGTCCCACCGCTACTACGCGATGAAGGCCAAGTGGTTCGGGCAGGACCATCTGGATTACTGGGACCGCAACGCCCCGCTGCCCGACGACGCCGACCGCAGCATCCGCTGGGACGAGGCGCGCGATCTGGTCCTGGGCGCCTACGGCCGCTTCTCGCCGGATCTGGCCTCACTGGGCAAGCGCTTCTTCGACAACGCCTGGATCGACGCGCCGGTGCGCCCCGGCAAGGCGCCGGGCGCCTTCGCCCACCCCACGGTGCCCAGTGTCCACCCCTATCTGCTGGTCAACTATCAGGGCAAAACGCGCGACGTGATGACGCTCGCGCATGAGCTGGGCCACGGCGTGCACCAGATCCTGGCCGGCGGCCAGGGGCACCTGCTGTCCGACACGCCGCTGACCCTGGCGGAGACCGCGTCGGTGTTCGGCGAGATGCTGACCTTCCGCGCCCTGCTCGACCGCGAGACCGACCCGAAGCGCCGCAAGATCATGCTGGCCTCGAAGGTCGAGGACATGCTGAACACGGTGGTCCGCCAAATCGCCTTCTTCGACTTCGAGCGCCGCGTCCACACCGAGCGCCGCGAGGGCGAACTGACGGCGGAGCGGCTGGGCGAGATCTGGATGGCGGTGCAGACCGAAAGCCTCGGCCCGGCGCTGCGCTTCGACGAGGGCTACCGGAACTACTGGTCCTACATCCCGCACTTCATCCACTCGCCCTTCTACGTCTACGCCTACGCGTTCGGCGACTGCCTGGTGAACTCGCTCTACGCGGTCTACCAGGAGTCGGAGAAGGGCTTCGCGGAGAAGTATCTGGCGATGCTATCGGCGGGCGGCACGCTGCGCCACCAGGAGCTTCTGGCCCCCTTCGGGCTGGACGCCAGCGATCCGGCCTTCTGGCAGAAGGGGTTGAACGTCATCCGCGGCTTTGTTGACGAGCTGGAAAATCAGTCCTGACCGGGTTTTCTTGACGGACGTCAAGAATCCATAATCGGGGGATGGGTATGGTGGCCTCCAACGATCCCTTCGGAGAGCACCATGCCCACCCTCTCGATCCCCGCCTGGAGCCCGTCCCTGGAAGTCGGCAACGCCATCATCGACGCCGACCACAAGGAAACCATCGAGCTTCTGGCCGAAGCCGCCAAGGCTCCCGACGCCGACCTGCCCGCCCATTTCACCGCCTTCGCCCAGCACCTCCGCGACCATCTGGCCCGCGAGGAGGAGTTGATGCACCAGTACGGCTTCCCGCCGACCCCCATCCATGTGCACGAGCACAACCGCGTCCGTCTGGAACTGGAAGGCATCGCCAAACGCATGGCCGCCGGCAATCTGGCCCTGGTCCGCGGCTATCTGACCGAAGTTGTGCCGGAGTGGTTCATCAACCACAAGAACACCATGGACAGCGCCACCGCCGCCTGGATCCGCAGCCAGGGCGGCTGATCCACCGCCCCTCACCGTCAAAGCCGCAAAAAACACCGAATTGAGGGGTGGCTCCGTCCGGAAGAACACCGGAGGGAGTCCTTTCCCGGATGGCCTGTGCAGGGGTGAAAATTTACCCTTGTTGCGCCAATCCGCTCCGGATATTCGCGAAAATTGCTGCTTTGACGTGGGAGGTGCTTGATGGGCGATTTCACGCTTCGCACCGCCGACCGGCGGGACGCGACCCTTTCCGAGGACGCCGTCAACGATCTTGCCGCCCGTCTGCGCGGCCCGCTGCTGACCCCGCGGTCGCCGGGCTATGACGAGGCCCGGACGATCTGGAACGCCATGATCGACCGCCGGCCC
Source organism: Azospirillum sp. UENF 211521 (assembly GCF_058780535.1). NCBI lineage: Bacteria > Pseudomonadati > Pseudomonadota > Alphaproteobacteria > Rhodospirillales > Azospirillaceae > Azospirillum > Azospirillum sp. UENF 211521. The sequence goes on along the minus strand of NZ_JBSNCF010000001.1, from coordinate 1,156,874 downwards.
GGCCTGATCGCCCGCTGCGCCGGGGCCGCCGACGTCATGCAGGCGGTGCGCTTCGCGCGGGAGAATGGGCTGCTGGTCTCGGTGCGCGGCGGCGGTCACAACATCGCCGGCAACTCCCTGTGCGACGGCGGCCTGCTGATCGACCTCGGCGCGTTGCGCTTCGTCCATGTCGACCCGATCAGCCGGACGGCGCGGGTGGCGCCCGGCGCCACGCTGAGTGACCTCGACCGGGAGACGCAGGCTTTCGGGCTGGCCGTGCCGGTCGGCATCAACTCCACCACCGGCATCGCCGGGCTGACGCTGGGCGGCGGGTTCGGCTGGCTGACCCGCAAGTATGGGCTGACGGTGGACAATCTGCTGTCCGCCGACGTGGTCACCGCCGACGGCCGGTTCCTCAGGGCCGGCGCCGACGAGAACGCCGACCTCTTCTGGGCCATCCGCGGCGGCGGCGGCAACTTCGGCGTCGTCACCTCCTTCACCTTCCGCCTGCACCCCGTGGGACCGATGGTGTTCGCCGGGCTGGTCGTCCATCCCTTCGCCGGGGCCGGCGACCTGATGCGCCGCTACCGCGACGCCACGGCGGCCCTGCCCGACGAGGCCACCGCCTGGATGGTGCTGCGCAAGGCACCGCCCCTGCCCTTCCTGCCGCCGGACGTTCATGGCAAGGAGGTGGTCGTCATGCCCGTCATTTACGCCGGAGACGACGAGGCGGCGGCCCGCAAGGCGCTGGAACCGGTGCTGTCGCTGGGCACGCCCGTCGGCGAGCATTTCGGCCTCATGCCTTACGTGGCGTGGCAGGCGGCCTTTGACCCGCTTCTGGTGCCGGGCGCGCGGAACTACTGGAAATCGCAGAACTTCACCGGGCTGGAGGACGGGCTGATCGACATGCTGGTCGAGGAGGCCGGGAGACTGCCCTCCGACCAATGCGAGATCTTCGTCGGCCTGCTCGGCGCTGCGGCCAATCGCGTGCCGGCGGACGCCACCGCCTACCCGCACCGCGACGCCCTGTTCGTCATGAACGTCCACGCGCGCTGGAACACCCCGCCGGAGGACAGCGCCTGCATCCAATGGGCGCGCGGCGTCTCCGACCGGACCGCCCGCTACGCCACCGGCGGCGTCTACGTGAACTTCGTCACCGACGACGAACAGCGCGTCCAGGCCGCCTATGGGCCGAACTACGAACGCCTGCGGGCACTGAAGGCGAAATACGACCCGACCAACCTGTTCTGCGTGAACCAGAACATCGCGCCGGGCGGGTGAGTTCGGTGATCCTGCGGAACGGTGGCACCATCCCGCGCAAGCGGGTTACAGTGTCACCGACCCCCAGGAGAGCGAAATGGGCAAGATCGTCAGGCTCGAAATCGACGAAGCGCTGCACGCGACTCTGACCGAACGCGCCGCGATTAACGGGCGTTCGGTCGAGGAGGAGGTCGGCGCCATCCTGTCGCAGGCCGCGCGCCCCGGCCGTGCGGCGCTCATTGAGGAACTCCAGCGGGAGCAAGACGAACTTGCCCGCAAGTACGGTGTGCTTCCCGACAGCACGCCGCTGATCCGTGAATGGCGCGACCGGTGAGCGTGGCGGGCCAAGCGGTCGTCGTAGACGCCAGTGTCGCCGTGAAATGGATCATCAGGGAAGACGCAAGCTCAGACGCACTTGCGTTCCTTGCCCAGGAAAGGCCGCTGCTGGCGCCCGATATTCTGCTCATCGAAGTGGCTGCGGCGCTCGCCAAACGCGTCCACACGGGCACTTTGGAGACGTCGGATGCCGACACGCTCTTGGGCCGCCTGCGTGGATTGGTCGCCCAACTCCCGCTGACGCTGACTCCGGCGGTGGATGTGGCGGAGCGTGCGCTCGACCTCAGCGGCACACTTCGGCATCCCTTGGTCGATTGCCTCTATCTGGCTCTCGCTTGGTCGAGGAACGTGGGACTGGTGACCGCTGACCGCAAACTGGCGGAAGTCGCTGCCCGAAGCGGATTGCCGGGCCTGGTCCGGATCGGCCCCGCCACCTGAGGCGACGCCAGGGGACTCGCCTTTCGGCCCCGCCGCACCCACCTATTCGGCATGCCGAACACGGATGAGAACAGGCTTGGCGGCCGGATCGCGCGGTATGCGCGGGTCGGAACCGCCGTGGGGGGCCTTGCGGCCCGTTTCGCCGGAGAACGGGTGCTGGGCATCCCCCTGGAGCGGGATCGCCACGCCGCCGAATTGCGCGCCGCGCTGGGCGGGCTGAAAGGTCCGCTGATGAAGGTGGCGCAACTGCTGTCCACCATCCCCGACGCACTGCCCCGCGAGTATGTGCAGGAGCTCTCGCAGCTCCAGGCAGACGCGCCGTCGATGGGCTGGCCCTTCGTCAAGCGCCGCATGGCAAGCGAGTTGGGCCCCGCCTGGCACAAGCGCTTCCGGCACTTCGAACAGACAGCGGCGGCGGCGGCCTCGCTGGGGCAGGTGCACCGGGCCGTCGGGCTGGACGGGCAGACCCTCGCCTGCAAGCTCCAGTACCCGGACATGGCCTCCGCCGTGGAGGCGGACCTGCGCCAGCTCGGCCTGATCTTCGCCATCTTCGAGCGCACCGACAGCGCCATCTCCACCAAGCAGATCCAGGCGGAGATCGGCGCCCGGCTGCGCGAGGAGCTGGATTACGAGCGCGAGGCCAAGCACGCCCGCCTCTACCGCGCCATGCTGGCCGACACCTCCGGCGTTCATGTGCCGGCGGTGGTGCCCGACCTCTCCACCCGGCGCCTGCTGACGCTGGAATGGGTGGAAGGCCGCAAGATCCTGGACTTCGTCAAGGACCAGCCGGACGCTCGCGACGCGCTGGCGATGAACATGTTCCGGGCTTGGTACGTGCCCTTCTACGGCTACGGCATCATCCACGGCGACCCGCATCTGGGGAACTACACGGTGCGGCCCGACCGCGGGATCAACCTGCTGGATTTCGGCTGCATCCGCGTCTTCCCGGCCCGCTTCGTGAAGGGGGTGATCGATCTCTACGACGCGCTGCAGACCGGCAACCAGGACAAGGCGGTGGAGGCCTACCGCACCTGGGGCTTCGCCAACCCGACCAAGGAGCTGGTGGACGTTCTGAACATCTGGGCGCGCTTCGTCTACGCCCCGATCATGGACGACCGCAGCCGCCGCATCGAGGAGACCAACTCCGGCCATTACGGCCGCGAGACCGCCGCCAAGGTCCATGCCGAGCTGCGCCGCGTCGGCGGGGTGGAGGTGCCGCGGGAGTTCGTCTTCATGGACCGCGCGGCCATCGGCCTTGGCTCCGTCTTCCTGCATCTCCAGGCCGAGGTGAACTGGTACCGGCTGTTCCAGGAGATGATCCAGGGCTTCGACGTGGACGTCCTGCACGCCCGCCAGACCGCCGCCCTGACCGCCCAGGCCCTTCCTTTGCCCGAATGAACCCCGACTCGTAATGCTTCCCCCCTCCCACCGCTTTGGTCTATACGAGCGGCTCCCATGAAGACCGCCGATTTCGACTTCGACCTTCCGCCGGACCGCATCGCCGAGCATCCGGCCAAGCCGCGTGACGCCGCCCGTCTGCTCGACGTGGCGGAGCGTCTGCACGACCGCACCGTCCGCGACCTGCCCGCCCTGCTGGAGCCGGGCGACCTGATGGTCGTCAACGACACCCGCGTCATCCCCGCCCGGCTGGACGGCCGGCGCGGCGAGGTGCGGGTGGAGATCACGCTCCACAAGCGCGAGGGTGAGCGGGAATGGGCGACCTTCGCCCGCCCCGGCAAACGGCTGAAGCCCGGCGACGTGATCGCCATCGCCGAGGATTTCGCGGCGGAGGTCGTCGCCAAGGATGGGATGGAGGTGCGCCTGCGCTTCTCCAAGGGCGGGCCGGCGCTGATGGAGGCGCTGCACCGCCACGGCCGGATGCCTCTGCCCCCCTACATCCGGCGCGAGGCGGACGAGCAGGACTCGGCCGACTACCAAACCGTCTTCGCCGCGCGCGAGGGCGCCGTCGCCGCCCCCACCGCCGGGCTGCACTTCACGCCGGAGCTTCTGGCCGCGCTCGACGCGCGCGGCGTCCGCCGCGTGCCGGTGACGCTGCATGTCGGGGCCGGGACCTTCCTGCCGGTCAAGGTGGACGACATCGCCGAGCACCGCATGCACAGCGAGTGGGGCGAAATCTCCGCGGAGACGGCCGAGGCCATCAACGCCACCCGCGCCGCGGGCGGGCGGATCGTGTCGGTCGGCACCACGGCGCTGCGCATCCTGGAGACGGCGGGGTTGGACGACCGCAGCATCCGGGCCTTCAGCGGCGACACCGACATCTTCATCACCCCCGGCTACCGCTTCAAGATCGTGGACCTTCTGGTGACCAACTTCCACCTGCCCCGCTCCACCCTGTTCATGCTGGTCTGCGCCTTCGCCGGCATGGACAGGATGAAGGCGGCCTACGCGCACGCCATCGGCCAGAACTATCGTTTCTTCAGCTACGGCGACGCGTCGCTGCTCCGGAGGGTGTGATGACCGGGATCGGGTTCGAGCTTCTGAAGACCGACGGGCGCGCCCGGCGCGGGCGGGTCTCCACCGCGCACGGCGTCATCAACACGCCGGCCTTCATGCCCGTGGGCACCGCCGCCACCGTCAAGGCGATGACCAGCGACGCGGTCAAGTCCACCGGCGCGGAAATCCTGCTGGGCAACACCTACCACCTGATGCTGCGCCCCACGGCGGAGCGCGTCGGGCAGTTGGGCGGCCTGCACCGCTTCATGAACTGGGACAAGCCGATCCTGACGGACAGCGGCGGCTTCCAGGTCATGTCCCTGTCGGACCTGCGCACCATGACCGAGGAGGGGGTGACCTTCAAATCCCACCTCGACGGGAGCAAGCACCATCTGACGCCGGAACGCTCGATCCAGATCCAGCATCTGCTGGACAGCAACATCACCATGTGCCTGGACGAGTGCACCCCCTTCCCGGCGACGGAGGCCCAGGCCGCTTCCTCCATGCGCCTGTCGATGCGCTGGGCCAAGCGCAGCAAGGACGCCTTCGTCGAGCGGCCCGGCTACGGCCTGTTCGGCATCGTCCAGGGCGGCGTCTACGCCGACCTACGGGCGGAGAGCGTGGCGGCCCTGTCCGACATCGGCTTTGACGGCTACGCCATCGGCGGGCTGGCCGTGGGCGAGGGCCAGGAGACGATGTTCACCGTGCTCGACTTCACCGAACCGCTGATGGTCAAGGAGCGCCCGCGCTACCTGATGGGCGTCGGCCGTCCCAGCGACCTGATCGGTGCGGTGCGGCGCGGCGTCGACATGTTCGACTGCGTGATGCCCACCCGCTCGGGCCGCACCGGTCAGGCCTTCGTGCGGCGCGGCACCATCAACATCCGCAACGCCCGCAACGCCCACGACGAGCGCCCGCTCGACGAGGAGTGCGGCTGCCCGGCGTGCCGCAACCACAGCCGCGCCTATCTGCACCACCTGTTCAAGGCGGGCGAGATGCTGGGGCCGATGCTGCTGACTTGGCACAACCTGCATTACTACCAGGACCTGATGGCCGAGCTTCGGCAGGCCATCGAGGACGGCCGCTTCGACGAGGTCGCGGGCGCGCTGGAGGCCCGCCTGAACGAGGGCGACATCCCGGCCACCGAAGACCCGCTGGCCCACCTGAAGGTGAAGCCGGCCAAGCCGGCGAAGCCCGCCAAGAAGGAATCCGCCGATGTCTGAGAACATCTACGCCGGCCTGACCCAGCTCGGCGGCGCCACCGTCCAGCCGAAGACGCCGGAGGAGGCGGTGCTGGAGCGCGTGCCGAATCCGAACCCCGGTGAGAACTACGTCGTACGCTTCACCGCGCCGGAGTTCACCTCGCTCTGCCCGATCACCGGCCAGCCGGACTTCGCCCATCTGGTCATCGACTACGTGCCGGGCGAGTGGCTGGTGGAGTCGAAGTCGCTCAAGCTGTTCCTGACCAGCTTCCGCAACCACGGCGCCTTCCACGAGGCCTGCACGGTCGGCATCGGCAAGCGTCTGGTGGACGAGCTGAAGCCGGTGTGGCTGCGCATCGGCGGCTATTGGTACCCGCGCGGCGGCATCCCCATCGACGTGTTCTACGCCACCGGCGAACCGCCGAAGGGCGTGTGGATTCCGTCGCAGGACGTCCAAACCTACCGCGGCCGCGGCTGATCCGGGAGTGTAACCCTCCCAAATCCCCTCTCCCCTCTGGGGAGAGGGTTAGGGTGAGGGGGGTGAGCTTCTGCCGAACCTCACGCCATGCGCATCCCCCTCACCGGCCCTCCGGGCCACCCTCTCCCCAGAGGGGAGAGGGCTAAGCGATCAAGCCATCACCATGTCCGACCCCACCACCTCCACCCGTGAAGCGATCCGCGACCGCGCCCTGTCGCTGGGCTTCGACGCGGTGGGTTTTGCGCGGGCGGAGCTGGGTCCGGAGGCTAGGGAACGGCTGGCCGAATTCCTGCGCCAGGGCCGGCACGGCGACATGGGCTGGATGGACGACAAGGCCGACCGTCGCGTCCATCCCCAGGCCCTTTGGCCGGAGGCCCGCACCGTCATCGCGCTCGGCACCAGCTACGCCCCGGCGGAGGACCCGCGCGCCCTGCTGGAGCATCCCGACCGCGGCATCGTGTCGGTCTATGCGAAGAACCGCGACTATCACGACCTCATCAAGGGCCGGCTGAAGACGCTGGGCCAATGGATCGCCCACCGCTTCAAGGCGGAGCTGAAGGTCTTCGTCGACACCGCCCCGGTGATGGAGAAGCCGCTGGCCGAGAAGGCCGGGCTGGGCTGGCAGGGCAAGCACACCAACCTCGTGTCGCGGACCCACGGCTCCTGGCTGTTCCTGGGCGAGGTCTACACGACGCTGGAGCTGCCACCGGATCCGCCGGGGGTGGACCGCTGCGGCCAGTGCCGGCGCTGCCTGGACGCCTGCCCCACCGCCGCCTTTCCCGCTCCCAACCAGTTGGACGCGCGGCGCTGCATCTCCTACCTGACCATCGAGCACAAGGGACCGATCCCCGAGGAGTTGCGCCCGCTGATGGGCAACCGCATCTACGGTTGCGACGATTGCCTGGCCGCCTGCCCGTGGAACAAGTTCGCCAAACGCTCGCGCGAGGCGGCCTTCCTGCCGCGGGCAGAGCTGACGGCGCCGCGGCTGGCCGATCTGGCGCAGTTGGACGACGCGGGCTTCCGGCAGGTGTTCAGCGGCTCGCCGATCAAGCGGATCGGCCGCGACCGCTTCGTGCGCAACGTGCTGGTGGCCCTGGGCAACAGCGGCGACGCCCGCCACGCCGCGGTGGCCGAGTGGCTACTCGAGGACACCAGCGATGTGGTGCGCGACGCCGCGGGCTGGGCGCTGGGCCGGCTCAGGAGCGCGCAGAGCCCTTCAGGCTGAGCCAGAGCAGGCCACCGGGCAGCGACGACAGGGTGACCGACAGGCCGATCATCAGCGACAGGGCCAGCGCGTCGGTGGCCCCGAGACCGTAGAGCGCGAAACCGGCGACGAAGGCTCCCTCCCGCACGCCCCAGCCGTTCAGCGAGATCGGCAGGGCCGCCGCGAAGATGGTCATCGGCACTACGGCCAGCGCGTCCAGGACCCGCACGGGAATGCCCAGGGCCTGGGCGTAGGCGATCACCGCGAACACGGTGCACAGATGCACCGCCGCGCTGTGCAGCAGCCCGGCCAACGCCGCGCGGCCGAGCAACGCTACGCGCAGGCGGGCCACCTGCGCCTGCGCCGCCCGCACCGGAGGGCGCAGCAGGATGTCCGGCAGCGGCAGGCGGTCGGCCTGGAGCCCAACGACCATGGCGACCGCGAGCAGCAGGACCGCCGCCGGCCCGGCCCAGGCGACCGCGGGCGGCGCGGTGGCGACCAGATGCGGCAGGCCGAGGAACAGCAGCAGGATGCAGCCGACCAGCGCCAGCAGCCGGTCCAGAACCAGCGCCAGCACCACGGCGGCGGAGGACGCGCCGCCCCGGTAGGTCAGCCAGCCGCGCACCACGTCGCCGCCCAGCGCGCCCGGCAGTACCTGCCCGAAGAACAGGCCGGTGAACATCAGCCGCATCGCCAGCCCGTGCGAGACCCGCTCGCCGGCGGCCCACAGGGAGTCGCGCCAACGCTCGGCCGCGCAGACCACCGACAGAAACTTGGCCAGGAAGCCGGCGGCCAGCCAAGCCGGGTCCGCTCCGGCGACCCGCGTCAGCAGGGCCGGCCAGTCGGCCTTGGCGCCCAGCACGCCGAGAACCGCCAGGGTCACCGCCAGCTTGGCGAGCAGCATCAGGCGTCCACCCGGCTTTCCGGCGGGCAGGGTGACCGCATCGGCGGGCATGGCGCTGGCGTCCTGTCTGCTCAAATCCTTCATGGCTCCTGCAACATGATCGGCGGCACACTAGCGGTTCGGCGGAAGAGCATCGATCGCCGCCAGCACGCCGGCCACGTCCATGTCGGCGAAGGACGGACGGTGGTGGACGACCATGCGCGGCCCGTTGGCGTGGATGGGGACGGAGGCGTCGCAGAAAAGGCCCAGCACGGGACCGCCGACGGCCGCGACCAGATGGGTGGGGCCGGTGTCGTTGCCAACCGTCGCCCAGGCCCGGCGGGCCAGCCCGGCGATTTCCGGCACGCCGGTGCGGCTGGTCAGGTCCACCGCCTGCGGACAGGCGTCCACAATGGCCCGGGCGAGGTCCGCCTCGATGGCGGTGCCCAGCACGACCGGCGTGATGCCGCGCGCGGCCAGCGCACGCGCCAGTTCGCCGTAGCGCTCCACCGGCCAGCGCTTGTCGGGGCGTCCCGGGGAGGAGCCGGGGATCAGCAGGGCGTAGGGCGCGGCGATGCCGAACCCGCCGGTGTCGGCATCGAGCCAGGACAGGTCCGGCACCGCGTCGGGCACGATTCCGAAGGGCGCCAACTGCCGGGTGTAGCGCTCGATCACCGGCACCTTGCGCCGCCCCGGATACTTGTCGCGGTGCGAGGCGCCCCAGGCCGTGCCCGACCATTCCGGCCACGGACCGGGGGCGAGCAGCCAGAAATAGCGGTCGGTGCGCGGCTGCGCCTGGAGATCGTAGACCCGGTCGAAGCGCCCGGCGCGCAGCAGGCGGCGAACCCGCCGATAGGCGCCGATGGAACGGCCGCGCGGGTCCTCCAGAACCTCGTCGAACAGGCCGCTGAGGCGGGCGAGCGGGGCCAGGGACGGCAGGGTCAGCAGCGCGAGATGATCGGCGGCGTGATGCCGCCGGATGGCGGAGAAGGCGGTCTGGGCCAGGAAGAAGTCGCCGAAGGCCCCTAGCTTGATGATCAGGATGCGGCGGCGGCCGTTGCCGAACGTTCCCGTCATTCGCCCCCCGCCGGGGTGCGGGCGGCCAGCCGGAGCATCAGGCCGGCGGCCAGCATGCCGCCCATCCACCACGCCTGCCAGATCCCGTAGGCCGTGCTCGCCATCGCCAGCGCCGACGCGAAAAGGGCCAGCGCGAAGGGTTGCAGGCGCCGCTCCATCCGGCCGGTGCCGAGCAGGAGCAGCAGGGCCGCCGCCAGAGCCAGCGCCGCCCCGACCGCGCCGAGCTCCAGCCAGACCTGGAGGAAGGCGTTGTGGGGATGCAGCGGCAGCAGGCTGTCGGTCAGCGTGCCGAAACGCGACACCGCCCCGTCCGGGTCGAGCGCCCGGGAGGCGTCGATCCCCTGCCCGAAGACAGGGGTTTCCAGCGCCCGGCCGGCGGCCATCCCCCAAATCTCGACGCGGTGCTGGGCGGATCGGAACAGCCAATCGGCGCCGTCCAGATTCAGCACGCGGTCGAACAGCAGCACCAGCGGAAGCACGAAGGTGAAGGCGATGCCGAGGACCGCGGCGAGCGCCCCGCGGACCAGCCGCGGCGACCAGACGGCCAGCGCGAAGGCCACCCCGCCGGCGGCGATCCCCAGCATGGCCGACCGGCTGGTCAACAGCAGGCAGGCGCCGGCGAAGACCGCGGGAAGCACGAAGGCCAGCCCCCGCCGTCCGGCCCGGTCGAGCGCCATCGCCGCCGGCCAGACCAGCAGGCAGAGCAGCACCGCCGTCCGCTTCGGCACGTTGCTTTCGGCGATCTCGGCGTTGGCGGGCACATGGTTCCACCAGCGGTGCAGCGGGAAATCCAGCGCCGCCTCCACCGTGAACAGAAGCACGCCGGCGAAGACACCCAGGAGGAACAGGCCGGTCAGGCGGCGCGCCTCCACCGCCGGCAGCGAGGACAGCCATGCCCCGCCGGCCAGCGCGCCGAGACCGACATAGCCGATTTCCACCACCGTCAGGCCGGCGCGCGGCGACGGGCTCCACAGGATGGACAGGGTGGCCAGCGCCAGGAAGGCCAGGACGACCGCCGTGCCCGGCATCGCCCGCTGAAGCCGCCCCAGGGCGCCGCGGCGGAGCAGACCGGCCAGCGACAGACCGGCAATCAGGATGACCCACACCGGCAGGCCGCGCGGCGCCATGGCGGCCAGCGGACCGAGCAGAGCGACGAGCAGACCGGCCGTTCCCGCAAGAATCGCGTCGGGAATTCCCCGTGTGGAATCGCGCTGTGACAAGGGGAAGGCCATGAGGTCTCACGTCCGTGGGGCACGGCGCGGCTTAACAGATGCCCCGCGCGAAAGCAACGGGGACGGGACGGGCGAAAATTCGGCCTCGTCCCCCTCCCCCCGCGGGCCCGCTCCCCGGATGGACGTCCGTCAGGCGGTCCGCACCTTGTTGAGGAAGCCCTGCACCTCGGACCGTAGATGCTCGGCCTGCCGGGTCAAGGTGCGGCTGGCGTCCAGAACCGCGTCGGCGGCTCCCCCGGTCTTGGTGGCGGCGTTGGTCACCTCGGCGATGTGGTGCATCACCTCCTGCGTGCCCTCGGCGGCCTGGTTGACGTTCTGGGCGATCTCGCGGGTGGCGAGCCCCTGCTGCTCCATGGCGCGGGCGATCTCGGTCACCGTGCTGCTTATGGTGCCGACCGCGTCGGAGATGGTGCGGATGGCGCCCACCGCCCCGCCCGTTGCCGCCTGCATCTGCGCCACCTGGCTGGAGATCTCCTCGGTCGCCTTGGCGGTCTGCCCGGCGAGATTCTTCACCTCCGTCGCCACGACGGCGAAGCCCTTTCCGGCCTCCCCGGCGCGCGCCGCCTCGATGGTGGCGTTGAGCGCCAGCAGATTGGTCTGCTCGGCGATCTCGCCGATCAGGTCGACCACCTGCCCGATGCGCTGGGCGGCCTCGGCCAGCCCTTCGACGATGCCGTTGGTCTCGGTCGCCTTGGCCGCCGCGCCGACCGCCACCTGGGAGCTGCTGTTGAGCTGACGGGAAATCTCGGCGATGGAGGAGGACAGCTCCTCCGCCGCCGCGGCGACGGTCTGCACGTTGCTCGACGCCTGCTCCGACGCCGCGGCGACGGCGCTCGACTTGGCGGTGGTCAGGGCGGCGTCCGACGACATCTCCTGCGCGTCGCGGCCGAGGTTGCCGGCGGATTCGGTCAGCGACTGGACGACGCCCGACACCGCCTGCTCGAAGCCGTTGGCGAACTCGTTCATGGTGCGGCGGCGGTCGGCGTCGATCTGCCGGCGCATCTCCTCCCGCTCGCCCTCCATGCGCTGCATCTCCAGGGCGTTCTCCTTGAAGACGCTGAGCGCCTCGGCCATGGCGCGCAGCTCGTCCTTGCGGCTGCTGCCGGGGATGTCCACCGTCAGGTCGCCCTCGGCCAGCCGCCCCATCGCCTTGGTCATGGCGTGCATCGGGTGGGTGATGGCGCGGTCGATGATCCACGCCATCAGCACGCCGAGCGCCAGCGCCACGGCGGCGCCGATGATGATGATCAGCTCCGCCCCGCTGCGCCCGTTCTCGCGGTCGTCGCGCTGGATGGAGACGAGACGGGCCACCTGCTCGCTGACGTCGCCGGCCGCCTTGGCCATGGTCTTGGAGGCGGTGCGCTGGTTCTCGCTGGTCGTGACCAGGGCGGCGAACTCGCGGTCGAAGGCCTGGGCCGCCTCGGTGATGGCGGCGATCAGCGCGCGCCCTTCCGAATCGACGAGCACGGCGCCGGCCTGGGTGGCGAGCGCCAGCGTCTCCTTGACCGCGCCATGCACCCGGTTGCGGGGCTCCTCGCCGTTCATCAGGATGAAGTCACGCTGCCCCAGCATGGCGGACTGCGCGCCCTGGATCAGGCGCATGGCGATGCCGCGCAGCTGGACGGCCTCGTTCACCTCGCTCTGGGCGAAGTTCGCGGCCTCCTGGAGCGCGCTGGAGACCATCGCCTGGTTCTCCTGCATCTCGTGGGCGAGGTTCTGGATTTCCTGGGCGTGGCGGTCCAGCGCCTGGATGCGGCCGCTGGCCGACTCCCCGGCGCCCTCGGTGCGGGTCTGATCGAACACCATGCGGTAGGCGCCGGCGATGGTGACGATCCGCTGGGCCAGCTCCTCGTCGTTGGTGCCGACGAGGTCCTTCTCGATGGCCTCGGCGTTCGCCAGCAGCGCCGCGATGGCCTCCCCGGCGGCCGCCATCGTGGCGGGGTTGCGGGTGTGGGCGAAGTCGGACTGCAGGCGCCGCGCCTCCAGCACCATCTCGATCAGCCGGTCGGCGCGGTCGGAGGTGTCACGGCTCTGCCGCACGGCGTGCTCCGCGTCCTTCAGGCTGACCATGTTCTGGTCGTAGCGGTCGGACTGCTGCGTGCCGATCTTCTCCGCGATCTCCCGCAGGGCCTGGGCGCGCGTCTCCATGCTCTGGGTGCGGGCGCGGGCCTCCTGGTCCTGGGCGACGAAGTTGGCGAAGGCGCTGCGGTAGCCGGCGATGCCGGCCAGGATCTCGTCGACCAGCCGGACGCTGCCGGCGTCCTCCAGCGCGGACCGCGTGCCCTGCGCCTCTTCGCGCAGCCGGTCCAACATGCCGGGCACATTGTCGGCGGCCTTGGAGTCGCGCTCGGTGACGAAGCGGGCTTCCTCGATCCGCACGGTTTTCAGCCGGGCGTCCAGTTCGGCTGTGTGGGCCGCCAGATCGACGCGTCCCGCGTAGGTGCGCAGGCTGTTCCAACCAACGAACGCCACGCCAACCGTCATCAGAAGGACCGCCGCAAAACCGAGCGCAATCCGCGTTCCAATCGTCATGAAATCGGGCTCCCCCGGATCGTACGGCCTTGTTCGCCGGCCGTCGTCATGCCTTTGTCATTAAGGGATACAGCAGAAAGGGTTAATTTCTGGTTTGATAAACGCAACTGGTAACACCGCTTCAGAACCGGTCCGGCATCCAGGGCGCCGGCCCCGAGAAAAACCGCGCCGCCAGCGCCACCGCGTCTTCACCGCCGCGCAGAAGACCAACCTGTCGGAGAACATGCGGCCCCTTATGCCCGCTGTAGAGGCTGGCGAGAGCGCCGATGGACAGCGACAGCACCGCGTCGTCCGTCGTCCCACCCGCCTTTTCCGCTCTGTTCGGCGTCCTCCGCAACGGGCGCACGGACGCGTTCCCCTCGGACAGCCGCAACCGGAAGCTGCCGGAATTCTCCGGAATCAGCGCGTCCGACACCTCCAGGATCAGCTCTCCCGCAACCCCAGGCGGGTATCCGCGGCTTTCCAGGGCGCGCGGCAGGTCGAGAATGCGCAACAACCATTCGTCGCACGCGTCGGCGCGCACCCCACGCTCCGGCGCCAGCAGAACCAGCGGATCGTCCGGTCCGCCGCGCCACGTCACGCGGTCGACCTGCGCCCGGTAACCGGCCAGGAAGCCCTGCACCAGCCGCACCGCCCGCGGGCTGAGGAGGCAGAGATCCGCAACATTGAGCTTCCGGTCGGCCGGCGGTGCCACCGCAACGTATCCCTCCGCACCGCCAGCGCCACCCAAGGTGTAAACATCGGATGGGACGCCGTCCGGGCAGAGGGCGAAACTCCACAGCCCCTCATTGCGCACCACCAGACCGTTGGTGGTGGCGAGCAGGCTGCGGCGTAGCGCCGCAAGCTCGCTGGCGTCGCTGGCGTCGGTGCGGCGGATCCAGCCATCCCCCGGCGGCGGCCCGGCGGACAGGGCGGCCGGCGGCGCGCTCCAGTCGAAGGACACCCCGCCCCGCCCGAATCCCAGGCGGGTGTAGAGCGGCAGGGTCGCCGGGTAGAGCGCCGACAGCGCGGCGCCCCCGGCCCGCGCCTCCTCCAGCAGGCCGCGCATCAGCGCGCTTCCATAGCCGCGCCCGCGCTCCGCCGGATCGACGGCGACCGCCGCCACGCCGCAGGACGGCACAGGACGACCGCCGAACCATTGCTCCATCGGCCAGACGGCGGCGCAGCCGACGAGCTGGCCGGCGCGGCCTGCCTCCGGCCCGGCGCGCAGACCACGCATCACGCCCGGCCCGAACAACTCCACCGACCGGTCGAAATACTCGCGGGGAATGCCGAAACCCTGGCGAACCAGGGTCGCGGCGTCCGCCCGTTCCTCGGGCAGAAGGGGGCCGAAGCCCCCGGTCACAGCGCTCACACCTTCGCTCCGTTCAGCGCGCGGGCCTGGTCGCGCAGCACGTATTTCTGGATCTTGCCGGTCGAGGTCTTCGGCAGGGCGGTGAAGACGACGGTGCGCGGGCACTTGAAGTGGGCCAGATGCTCGCGGCAATAGGCGATCACCTCCGCCTCGGTCAGCTGCTTGCCCTCCTTGACGGTGACGAAGGCGCAGGGCGTCTCGCCCCACTTCTCGTCCGGGCGGGCGACCACGGCGGCCTCGACGATGTCCGGATGCTTGTAGAGGACCGATTCGACCTCGATGGTCGAGATGTTCTCGCCACCGGAGATGATGATGTCCTTGGAGCGGTCCTTCAGTTCGATGTAGCCGTCGGGATGCCAGACGCCGAGGTCGCCGGTGTGGAACCAGCCGCCGGAGAAGGCCTCCTCGGTGGCCCGCGGATTCTTCAGATAGCCCTTCATGACGGTGTTGCCGCGCATGAATATCTCGCCCATCGTCACGCCGTCCTTGCGGGTCGGCTGGAGCGTGTTGGGGTCGGCGACCATCAGCCCTTCCAGCGTGGCGTAGTTCACGCCCTGCCGCGCCTTCAGCGCCGCGCGCTCCTCCAGCGGCAGGTCGTTCCAGTGCTCGTGCCAGGCGCAGATGGTGACCGGGCCGTAGACCTCGGTCAGGCCGTAGACGTGGGTCACGTCGAAGCCCATCCGCTCGATCTTCTCGATCACCGCGGCGGGCGGGGCGGCGCCGGCGGTCATCATCTTGACGCCGCGCGGGATTTCCCGCTTCTGCTCCTCCGGCGCGTTGACGATCAGGCCCATGATGATGGGGGCGCCGCACATGTGGGTGACGCCGAGGTCGGCCAGCGCGTCGTAGATGCCCTTGGCGGTGATGGTGCGCACGCAGACGTTGGTGCCGGCCATGGCGGTGACCGTCCAGGGGAAGCACCAGCCGTTGCAGTGGAACATCGGCAGGGTCCACAGATAGACGGGATGGTGCGGCATCGCCCAGGTCAGCACGTTGCCCATGGCGTTCAGGTAGGCGCCGCGGTGGTGGTAGACGACGCCCTTGGGGTTGCCGGTGGTGCCGCTGGTGTAGTTCAGCGCGATGGCCTGCCACTCGTCGGACGGCATCGCCCATTCATAGGCCGGGTCGCCGGTCTCCAGGAACTGCTCGTAGGTCTGCTCGCCGATCAGTTCGCCGCCCTTGGCCTGCGGGTCGTCGATGTCGATGACGATGGGGCGGCGCTTCGGCTCCAGCATGTGGACGGCCTTGGAAATGACGCCGGAGAATTCCCGGTCGGTCAGCAGGACCTTGGCCTCGCCATGCTCCAGGATGAAGGCCAGCGCCTCGGCGTCCAGGCGGATGTTCAGGGCGTTCAGGACCGCGCCGGCCATCGGGACGCCGAAATGCGCCTCGAAGGATTCCGGCGTGTTGGGGGCCATCACCGCGACCGTGTCGCCCAGCCCGATGCCGCGCTTGGCCAGGGCCGAGGCGAGGCGCACGCAGCGCTCGTAGGTTTCCGCCCAGGTGCGGCGGACCGGGCCGTGGATCACGGCGGTGCGTTGCGGGTAGACGGCGGCGGTGCGGCGCAGGAACGAAAGCGGCGACAGCGGCACCGTGTTGGCGGCGTTCTGGTCGAGGTCGGTCTCGTACGGGTTATGCCGGGCGTCGGTCACGGATGCCTCCCTGATGCGTCTCTGTTCAAGAACTCGTTGCGGAGAGTCTTGCCAGAGAATCCAGAGGCTTGGAAGAGGGGTGGCCGGGCGATGCGCGATCATGCCGCGCTGCGGCATCCTGACCGCTTGACCGGTTTTCGCGGGGTGCGCTCAGCCCTTGCGGACGGTTTCGACCCGCCCGCCGGTCATGGCGACGAGCTGCGCCGGAGTCAGGCGGAAGACCGCGTTGGGGGTGCCGGCGGCGGCCCAGATGGCGTCCAACGCCAGCAGGTCGGCGTCGATCAGGACCAGCGGCGGCACGGCGTGGCCGATGGGAGGCACCCCGCCGATGGCGAAGCCGGTGCTCTCCCGAACAAAGTCGGGATCGGCCCGCTCGATCTTCTCGCCGATCAGCCGGCCCACCGCCTTCTCGTCCACCCGGTTGGCCCCGCTGGCCACCACCAGCACCGGCCGGCCGCTGTCTTTCGCGCGGAAGATCAAGGACTTGGCAATCTGCGCCACGGCGCAGCCGACGGCGGTCGCGGCGTCCTCCGACGTCCGGGTGCTGCCCTCATGCTCGACCACGCTGTGGCCGTGGCCGAAGCCATCCAGCAAGGCTTGAACCCGTTGGGCGGAAGGGCTGAGGGCCGCCATGCCGCGTTACTTCGCCAATTCGCGGGAACGGTTCGCGGCGGCAGCCACGGCGCGGTCGAACAGCGGCTGCATGCCGTCACCGGCCATCAGGACGTCGAGCGCCGCCTGGGTGGTGCCGTTGGGGCTGGTCACCGCCTTGCGCAGGTCGGCGGCGGCGGTCGGGGACTGGTGAAGCAGCTCGCCAGCGCCCGCAACGGTGGCCCGCGCCAGACGCATGGCAAGTTCGGCGGGCAATCCGGCGGCCTCGCCGGCCTTCGCCATGGCCTCCACCATCAGGAAGACATAGGCGGGACCACTGCCCGAGACGGCGGTCACCGGATCGAGAAGCGACTCGTCCTCAACCCAGGCCACGTCGCCGACCGCGCGCAGCAGCGAATCGCACAGCGTCTTCTGCGCCTCGGTCACCACCGGGTTGCCGACGGCGACGGTCATGCCGCGGCCGATGGCGGCGGGCGTGTTGGGCATGGAGCGGACGATGGCCGCTCCCTCGCCCAGCGCCGCTTCGAAGGAGGCGATGGTCTTGCCGGCGGCGACGGAGAGGAACACCGTGCCGGGGCGGACCAGAGCCCGGTAGGCGGGCAGAACCGAATCCATCACCTGCGGCTTCACCGCAAGGACCACCACATCCGGTGCGAAACCGGCGGGCAGAGCATCCGGACCGCTCGCCAGGGCGACGGCGGGGTTGCCGCGCAGCGACTCCGGCAGGCCCGACGGCTCGACCACGGCGACGCTGGAGGCGATGCCGGCCGTCAGCCAGCCGTCGAGCATCGCGCCGCCCATCTTGCCGCAGCCGGCCAGAAGCAACGAGCAGCCCTGCCTTCCACCCTGCGCCATGGCGGTCACGCCTCCCCCGCGGTGTCGAGGATGGCGGCGGACACCGCTTCGGACGCCGACTTGCCGCCCCAGATCACGAACTGGAAGGCGGGGTAGAACCGCTCGCACTCCGACAGGGCGATCTCGACGAGGTCCTCGAGCTGCTCGACCGTCGCGCCGCGCGAACCGCGCAGCAGCATGGTCTGGCGGAACATCGGGGTGTGCTCCTCGGAGCAGACGTCGAAATGGCCGAGCCACATGCGCGCGTTCACCTCCGCCAGCAGATCATTGACCGAGGACCGGCGCGCCGCCGGGACCTTCATGTCGAACTGGCAGGAGAACTGCATCGCGCTGACGTCGGACTGCCAGACGAAATAGAGCCGGTAATCGCACCAGCGCCCGCCGATCTCGACGATCAGCTCGTCCTCGCCGGCCCGCTCGAAGGGCCATTCGTTGGCGGTGACGATCTCCTCGACGATGTCCAGGGGATTGTGCGCGGATGAGGGGGTGTCGACGGCAACAGCCGACATGTCGGCGTCCTCCTGTAAAGGCGCGGTGGACGGAACCGCCCCGGGGCTGCTCCGCCTTCGCGCGAGAAGGGGAAGCCCCGAGATGTTGTGGCTGGCAGACGGATGAATACCACCCAGGGCACCGTGCCAAAAGGGTCTGGCCGGCGCAACTGGTTTTCGGCACTGCATCCGTGAAGGATCGGAGGCGTGGCGGGAACCGGATCAGACCGGTCCGGTGCCCCCGCCCGCGATGGGACCGACGGAGGGAGCCGCTGCGGGGGCGGAGGCGCCCGTGTCCGGCTTCGAGTCGCGTTCGGCCTTGAGCGCCGCGACCGTGGCCTCCAGAGCGGCGAGCCGCTCGGCCATGGTCTCCTGCTCCTCACGGGCCTTGGCGGCCATGGCGCGGACGGCCTCGTGCTCTTCGCGGCTCACCACGTCCATGCGCGACAGCACGCGCTCGAACTGCTGGCGCATCTGCGCCTCGGCTTCCTCACGCAGGGACGACAGCGCGCCGAGCGCACCGCCCGCGACGCGGGCCAGATCGTCCAGAATCTTATTGTCCACCTGCATCGACTCAAAATCCGCTTCTTGTCTGTCGCATTATGGGACCCGCCCCACGGAACTTCAACGGGCTTGGACGCAATGCGTCACGGGGCTTGGACGCAATGCGTCACGGGGCTTGGACGCAATGCGTCACGGGGCTTGGACGCGATGCGCCACGCGCGCGCCTCTCAACGCCGCAGCCCGTCGATCAGCCCCTTCAACAGCGCGTCCGGCTTCGGCGCGTTGCCGCCCCCGGGAATCGGCAGGTCCTTCGGCACCACCTTGTTCAGCAGACCCTCGGCGGCGCGGCGGGCGAAATGCTCCTGCACCTCCTGCATCTCGAAGGAGCGGGTGGGCTTGTCGAGCGCGCCGGTCATGCGGACGGTCAGCGGGGGCAGCGACTGATCGGACTGCACGGTCAGGCGGACGCGCATGTCGATGGTCTGCGCCGGCAGGTTGACCTGCCCCACCGCCACCGCCTCGCCCAGGTCGGAAGTCAGGCGCGTGTCCTCGGTGCGGGCCACGCCCTTGTCGATGGCGAAGCTGCCGTCCAGCCGGGCGAAGCGCGTCTCGCCGCCCTGAAGGCCGCCCATCACCGCGCCCAGCAACTCCTGCGGGCGCTCCAGCTTTGTCAGCCGGTCGCGCAGGGCGCCCAGGTCGAAGCCGCGCAGCAGGCCGTCGCGGGCGCTGATCCGGCCCTGGCCGCCCAGCGCCTTGAGCATGGCGTCGCCGTCGGCGCCGCTGGTCGTCAGGTTGGCCTCGGCGTCCAGAACGCCCCCGGCGATCTCCAGCGCTCCGCCACCCAGCCCGCCGCCCACCGCCTCGGCCAGCTTGGCCTTGGACAGGGTGATGGTGGCCTCGGCGGTCGGCGTCTGGTTGCCCGGCGCGGCGAGCCGCCCGGTGGCGCCGAGCTGGCCGCCCATCAGGGCACCGTCGAAACGCTCCACCGTCAGCACGCCGTTGGTCACGGTGGCGCGCAGGGCCGGATTCTCGATCCGCGTGCCGCCCTTGACGAGGGCGGAGGCGGTCAGCGCGAAGCGTCCGTCGAAGCGGCGCAGCCCGCTGAAATCCCCCGTCGCGGCGGGCGCGCCCGAGGACGTCTCGGCCGATGGAGACGGGGCACCCGCCGGGCGGGCCGCCGCGGCGGGGAGCGCCGCCAGCCGGTCCAGCTCCAGGTCGCCGGTCTGCAGGTCGGCCTCGACCCGCGGCTTGCTGCCGTTGAGGTCGGCGCTGGCCTTGCCCTTGACGGTGACACCGGCCACCGTCCCCTGGATGTTGCCCAGGGTGAACGCCTTCCGCGTCCCCGCCAGCTCCGTGTAGAGGTCCATCGGGCCGAAGGAGGCCGGCCCCGCGCCACCGGCGGGCGGAGTATCGGCGAACAGGCTGGCCAGCCGGGCCAGTTCCGGATGCTTGACGCGCAGCTTGAGGTCGGCGCTGGGGTCCTTCTCGACGTTCGACAGTGTGCCGCCCGCCTCCAGCGAGCCTTCGACCGCCTCGACGCCCAGCTCGACCGCCAAACGGTCGGCGTCGCCCGACAGGCGGGCCTGCGCCTTCACCGCGCCCAGCCGCTCCGGCGAGGGCGCGCCCTCCGGCCAGGGAACGGCGCGCGCCACCCCATCCAGGCTGGGGGCCTCGGCGTTCAGCGTCAGATGGGCGCCGCGCAGCGGCTCCAGCCCGGCGATCTGCCCGTCCAGGCGGAGCTTCACCCCGGCGGCGTCCTGCACCGTCGCCTCTTTGATCGACAGGGCGCCGCCCGCGGCGGTGGCGTCGAGCCGAAGCCCCTGCACCGGCGTGTTGCGCACGGTCAACTGGCCGACCGACACTTCCAGATTCGCGTCCACGCCGGCCAGCAGCCGGGCCGGGGTCATCGACGAATTGCCGGATGAATTTCCGTTGCGCGCCGGGGCCGCCGTCCCGTTCGCGGCGGGAGCGGTCTGGGCCGCGTTGGCGCCGCCCGGCGGGGGCAGATAGGCGTCGAGGTTCAGCCGGTCGAGGTCGAGCCGCGCCCCGAAGGCGGGCCGGCCACGGTCCACATAGGCGACGGCGCCGGTCAGCCGGCTGGCGTCGACCCGCAGGTCGAGCCCGCTCACGTCCACACGCCCCGGCCGGCCCTGCAGCTGCGCGGCGATCGAGGCCCGGCGCAGGCGATCCGCCGGCACGGCGCGGACGTCCACCCGCAGCCACTCCAGCAGGGCGCGCAGGTTGTCGGCGTTCGCCTCCATCCGCAGGTTGAGGTTGGGCTGGCCGTTGGCCGCCGCCAGCTCGCCCGCCGCCACGATGTCGGACCCGCCGGGCAGCAGCGCGCTGATACGGTCGATGTTCAGCGTGCCGCCGGTCAGGCTGGCCTCCACCCGCCCCTGGCGCATCACGCCGCCGTTGTAGGTGATGCCGTCCACCGCGAGATCGAGCTTGGCGTCCAGCGCGTCCGGCAGGGCGAAGCCGCCCGGCTGGCCGACGCTACCCGAAGGAGCGCCGGCGGAGGGGGCGCCAACGGATGGGGCGCTGGGCGCCGCGCCCTTGCCCCCGTTGCCGTTGCGAGCGGTCGACGGGGCGCCGGTCTCCGCGCCGCCGCTCGACCGGGCGCGCTCCAGCCAGGCGTCGAGGTCCAGCCGGTTCAAAGCCAGGGTCAGTTCCGCCCGCGCCGGCGCTCCGCTGCGCAGGGTCGCCGTGCCGGTGGCGCGCGTGTCGCCGAGTTGCGCCTCCAGATTGGTGAAGGTCGCCGTGGTCGGCGACGCCTCGACGGCCGTGCGGATGCCGAAGGACTGGGCGAGCAACGCGTTCGCCTTCCGGTCCTCGCCGGCCGCCGCACCGTTGCGGACCAGGGCCAGGGCGCGGGACAGGTCGCTGCCCTCGGCGCGCAGGTCGCCCTGGGCGCGCGACCCGCCGTTGCCCGGCGGGTTGGTCACGATCCCGGCGAAGCGCAGCGTGGCGTCGGTGTCGGCCATCGACAGGGCGGCCCGGACCTGGACGGCGGCGCCGTCGATCAGCCGGCTGACGAACATCTCCCCGCGCAGCGGCACGCCGCGCGCGCGAAAGCTGCCCTGCCCCTGGAACGGCCCGGTGAAGCTGCCGGCGACGATGCGCGCGTCGACCTGGTCGATCACCTCCGACTGGCCGGTGCGGGCGTCGCGGTACTGGATGGTGCCGTTCTGCACCGTCACCTGGTCGAAGCTGACCGCCGAGGCCAGCCCGTCGCCGAACCCGCTCCGCTCCGCGCCGGCCGGTCGCCCGGCGCCGGACAGGTCCCAGTTGAAGCGCCCGTCGGGCAATGTTTCGAACAGGAAGGTGGGATCGATCAGGCGGATGCTCTGCACCTGGATGTGGCCGCTGAGCAGCGGGCCGAGCGCCACGCGGACGTCCAGCTCCTTCAGGCGGGCCATGTCCTGCTCCGACCCGCCGGGCGCGTTGGCCAGACGGGCGTCGCGCACGGTCAGCGCCGGGGCCGGCAGCAGCGACAGGCCGATGTCGCCCCTCAGCTCCACCTCACGCCCCGTCGCGGCGGACACCCGCTCCGCGATCTGGGCTTTGTAGGCGTTCCAATCGACGACGCTGGGCACGATCAGCACCGCGGCCACCAGCAGACCGACGACTATCAGAGCTGCGATCAGGAATCTCTTCACCGGTTGACGCGCCTTCCCCACCGTTCGGCTGTTGAGTCGCCGTGTTGCCGCCACAAGCCGCGAGAACCGCTGGCGCCCGCTCCGGTCTTCCGGGTGGCACGGGGTTTCGCTAAACTATCGTCCCGAAAGAAAACAAGCAATTTGGGCATTCCAACGGCCGCGTTGAACGAAGGATCAAATGCCCCGCCCTGCGGAGATTTCCCCCATGGCCGATGTCGTCAACCTGAACCGCTTCCGGAAGATGCGCCAGAAGGAAGAGCGTGAAAAAAACGCGGAGGCGAACCGCATCCGCTTCGGCCGCACCAAGACCGAGAAGTTGCGCGACCGCCAGGAGGCCGAGCGCCGCGCGGCGGAGCTGGACGGCAAGAAGGTCGAGGACGGGACGGGGGACGAGTAACGGCCGAGCCCGTGCTTTGGTATCGCTTTTGTGACAATTTGGTACTCTAACAATTCGTCCATAAGACAATCTGGATCGCCGCGGACCGCTTTGCTACAGTTGCGCTGACGAGAGGCGCAATGGGCAAAGGGGAGGACCATCATCATGGTCGACATGTCGTCTCACCGCGGTGCGTCCCAATTCCATCGGCCGGTCCGGCGCAAGGAACCCTCCGAGTTCCACAAGCCGGCGCCCTATCTTCCACGAATTCGCAGCGTCGACGTCGACCGCCCCTGGCTGTGGCTGAGCGCCGGCTGGCGCGACATGTGCGCCAGCCCGGCAGTCAGCGCCGCCTATGGCCTGCTCGCGGTGCTGTCCAGCTTCGCGCTCGTGGCGGTGCTGTCGATGCAGGACATGCATTATCTCGTCCTGCCGATGGCGGCGGGCTTCATGCTGCTGGGGCCGGTGTTCGCCGTCGGCCTCTACGAGACCAGCCGCCTGCTGGAGCGGGGGAGACTCCGACCCTGATGAAGGTCGCCGGGGCCTACCGCCGCAACGGCGTGCAGATCGCCGGGATCGGGCTGGCGCTGACGCTGGCCATGCTGGCCTGGATCCGCATCGCCTTCCTGATCTTCGCGCTGTTCTTCGCGACGGAGCCGCCGGCCTTCGACCAACTCGTCGACCGCATCTTCTTCTCGGCCCAGACGTTCCCCTTCCTGCTGACCGGCACCATCGTCGGCGGCGTCATCGCCACGGCGGTCTTTGCCATCAGCGTGGTGTCGATCCCGATGCTGCTCGACCGCGAAACCGACAGCTTCACCGCCATGGCGACCAGCGTCGCCGTGCTGCGCGCGAATCTGCGGACCATGGCCGGCTGGGCCTTCCTGATCGTGCTGTTCACCGCGGCGGGGATGGTCACCGGCTTCCTCGGCTTGGCGCTGGCCCTGCCGCTGATCGGCCACGCCTCCTGGCACTGCTACCGCGATCTGGTCGGCGCGGACTGAGCTTTCACAGCCTTATTCCCTCTCCCGGGGCGGGAGAGGGAAAATCTTTATCCGCCCTTCTCAGGACGACTTCTTGAAGAAGGCCTCGGCGGCGTTCTTCTGCGCCTCCTTGGCGGCGATGGCGGCGCGGGCGCGGGCGATTTCCGCCTCCAGCCCGGCGATGTAGTCCTTCAGCTCCGCCACGCCCAGCGCGGTCAGGTCCTTCAGCGCCGGCTTGGCCTTGCGCGGCTCCAGATCGTCGATGTCCATTGGGCTTCTCCTCCCGCTTCCGCGCATCCCTGCCCCGCGCCGTCCGCTTCCCGCCCGTCGGAAAGGCCGGCGGGGCGTGCTTGTCAGCGCCGGTGCGGAATTCTAACTTTGGACGCCTGCGGACACAAACGGCCCGGCCGCCCGGAGCGGCGACGGCCGGATCGGTGGACACCGCGTCAACGAGGAATGGGGAAGAGACCATGGGCATCGCCCTGCCGGACAGCATGACCTGCGTGGAGATTTCGCAACCCGGCGGCCCGGAGGTCCTGCGCACCGTGCAGCGCCCCGCCCCGGTGCCCGGCCCCGGCGAGGTCCTGGTGGCGGTGGAGGCGGCGGGCGTGAACCGCCCGGACATGCTGCAACGCCAGGGCCGCTACGACCCGCCGCCGGGCGCCTCCGACCTGCCCGGCCTGGAGATCGCCGGGCGCGTCGTCGCCATCGGCGAGGGCGTGACGGAGTGGGCCGCCGACGACGCGGTCTGTGCCCTGATCTCCGGCGGCGGCTACGCCCAGTATTGCGTTGTCCCGGCGCCCCAGCTCCTGCCCGTTCCCAAGGGCTACGGCATGGTCGAGGCCGCCGCGGTGCCGGAAACCTTCTTCACCGTCTGGACCAACGTGTTCGAGCGCGGCGCGCTGAAGCCCGGCGAGACCCTGCTGGTCCATGGCGGTTCCAGCGGCATCGGCACCACGGCCATCCAGCTCGCCAAGGCCTTCGGCGCCAAGGTGTTCACCACCGCCGGCAGCGCCGAGAAGTGCCGCGCCTGCGAGGAACTCGGCGCCGACCGCGCCATCGACTACAAGACCGAGGACTTCGCCGCGGTCATTCAGAAGGAGACCGGCGGACGCGGCGTCGACGTGGTGCTGGACATGGTCGGCGGCGATTACATCGCCCGCGACATCGGCATCATGGCCCCGGACGGGCGGCACGTCTCCATCGCCTTCCTCCAGGGGCCGAAGGTCTCCATCAACATGTTCCCGGTGATGACCAAGCGCCTGACCCTCACCGGCTCCACCCTGCGCGCCCGCTCGGTCGAGGAGAAGGGCCGCATCGCCGCCGCCCTGCGCGCAAAGGTCTGGCCGCTGCTGGAAGGCGGCACGGTCAAGCCGGTCATCCACAAGGTGTTTACCCTGGAGCAGGCGGCCGAGGCGCACGCGCTGATGGAATCCAGCGCGCACATCGGCAAGATCGTCATGACGGTCGGCCGCTGATCGTCAGTGCCGCCGCGGACCGTAGGATTGCGAAGGGAATTCCCCGGCAGCACAGCCGGGAATTCCCTTTCAAGCATTTTTTTCGCTTCATTCCTGTTCCCGAACCGCCGGGTGGGCTTGCTAAAGCGCGCCAAGACGGTTAGCAGAAGGATCGGTGTCCGGGTTTTCCCGGCCGCCTGCCCGAGCACGCTTACATCGACCGGTTCCGGCCCTGATATGGAGGGCGAAGCTCGGGACCATCCGGTAAAGTATGGCCGATCGCGCCACCCGCCAGCGGGTGCGGTCGGGTTGGAGTTGTCAGGAGGGACGATGGCACTGCCCTTGATGCCGAAAGCGACGGCCGTCTGGCTGGTCGAGAACACATCCTTGACCTTCGAGCAGATTGCCGCCTTCTGCGGCCTGCATTCCCTGGAGGTCCAGGCCATCGCCGATGGCGAGGTGGCGGTCGGCATGGTCGGGCTGGACCCGGTGGCCAACGGTCAGTTGACGAAGGGCGAGATCGAGCGCTGCGAGCGCAACCAGGACCTGCGCCTGAAGCTGCTGGTCCCCGACCTGCCGCTCCCGGCGGCGCGGTCGAAGGGTCCGCGTTACACCCCGATCACCAAGCGCGGCGACAAGCCCGACGCCATCGCCTGGTTGCTGAAGCATCATCCGGAGCTGTCGGACGCCCAGCTCTGCCGCCTGATCGGCACGACCAAGCCGACCATCGCGGCGGTGCGCGACCGCACGCACTGGAACGCCCCGAACATCAAGCCGCGCAACCCCGTGCTGCTCGGTCTGTGCACCCAGCGCGAGCTGGAGGAGGCGCTGGCCCTGGCGGTCCGTCGCGGCGGTGTTCCTCTGTCGCAGGAGGAGCGCGAGGCGCAGGACGGCGAGGACGGCTACGGCGACGAGTCGCCCTATTCGGAGCGGGAAGAGGCGCGCTGACGCCGCTTTTCCGGCCCCTCTCCCCCGACGGGAGGGGGGCTTTTTGCTTGTGTGCCCCGGGGATGGCCGTCCCTCCGTCCCCGGCGCCGGCCCTGCGGAAAGGCCCGTGAAGACCGCGCTCTGGACGACACCCCACCCGCGCGCTACTTCTTCGCCATGACTGCACCCTCCCGTCTTGTCGTCGGCATCAGCGGAGCCTCGGGCGTGATCCTGGGCGTCCGCTTGCTGTCCGTGCTCCGCCGGATCGGCGTCGAATCGCACCTCGTGGTCAGCCGGTCCGCCGAGGTCACCCTGGCCCATGAGACGGACATGAAGGTGGCGGAGCTGCGCGCTCTGGCCGACGTGTCCTACGCCGCCGCCGACATCGGCGCGGCCATCGCCAGCGGCAGCTTCCGCGCCATGGGCATGATCGTTGCCCCCTGTTCCGTCCGCACGATGAGCGAAATCGCCACGGGCGTGACCTCCACCCTGCTGACCCGTGCGGCCGACGTCACGCTGAAGGAGCGCCGCCCGCTGGTGCTGATGGTGCGCGAGACGCCGCTGCATCTCGGGCACCTGCGCACGATGACCCAGCTGGCCGAGATGGGGGCGGTGATCGCCCCGCCGGTTCCCGCCTTCTACAGCCGCCCGCAGACCATCGACGATCTGGTCGACCATGCCGTCGGGCGTGCGCTCGACCTGTTCGGGCTGGACGCGGGCATTGTCCGCCGCTGGGGCGAGCCGGCGCCTGCGGAGGTTCTGGAAACATGACCCGGCCTGGGCTATACCGCATCCGCTAAATCCCGACCGATGAGGGGTATCAGAACGATGCCACACACCCGCGACCAGGACGTTCCGATTCGTCAGCTTCTCGCCGGGATGAAAGGTTTCCGGGCGCGTTACTACGAGCGCCGGCCCGACAGCATGCGCCAGCTCGTCGAGCAGGGGCAGAAGCCGAAGATCCTGATGATCGGCTGCTCCGACAGCCGCGTCGATCCGGCGCTGCTGACCGAGGCCGAGCCGGGCGAGATGTTCGTCGTCCGCAACGTCGCCAACCTCGTTCCGCCCTACCAGCCGGACGGCAGCTACCACGGCACCTCGGCGGCCATCGAGTACGCGGTGCGGGTGCTCCAGGTCAGCCACGTCATCGTGCTGGGCCACGCCCTGTGCGGCGGCATCCAGGGGCTGATCCGCCTGCGCAAGGGCGAGCCGGACCAGAACGACTTCGTGTCGCCCTGGGTGTCCATCGCCAGCGCGGCGCTCGATCCCTACATCCCGCCCGCCCAGGGGGACACCGACGAGGAACGGCGCAAGGCCGAGTTCGAGCGTCTCCAGCAGAAGCCCGACGTGATCGAGCGCGCCGCCGTCCGCACCTCGGTCGACAACCTGATGACCTTCCCCTTCGTCCGCGAGCGGGTGGAGGCCGGGTCGCTGGAACTGCACGGCTGGTGGTTCGATCTGGACAGCGGCGACCTGTGGGCCATCAATTCCCAGACCAAGATGTTCGAGCCTGTCGATTGAGGCCGGTCGACTGAGGCCGGCCGACTGAAGCTAGCCGACTGAGGGTGCCGGGTGGGCGAAAGCTGCCCAGCGGACGGTGAGGAGCCGCTTCCGCCGGGAAATTTCTGCCCATCCCCTGTTTCCCGCGGCCCGAGCAAGTCCGCCCCCCGCCGCGGGGAGGGTTGTTTCAGCGGGTGACCGCTTTCTGGCACGACGGTTGCACTTCCATGTTCGGCGCGTTCCGGCGGACGCGCACGGACGGGAACAAGGCGGCCGGACCATGGGCATCACCACGATCTTCAACAATGGCGTTCTCGGGCTGACGGCGCAGAACCGCGCCCTGGGCACCATTTCGAACAACATCGCGAACGCCTCCACGTCCGGCTTCAAGGCGTCCGAAACCCAGTTCGCCGATTTCGTTCTGAGCGACCGCACCGGCAACAAGGACCCCGGCAACGGGGTGCGCGCCTTCGAGCGACTGGACCACAGCGGCGGCACGATCACCCAGACGGGCGTCACCACCAACGCGGCCATCGTCGGCAACGGCTTCTTCCTCGTCCAGGATCTGGACGCCCAGACCGGTACGACCGCGACCGCCCCCCAGACGAGCGACGACACGGTCTTCCTGACGCGCTCGGGCGACTTCTCTCCCGACAAGGAGGGCCGTCTGGTGAACGGCGCCGGCAAGGCGCTGATGGGCTTCAAGCTCGACCCCGCCAGCGGCACCGGCTCCTTCGGCAGCCTCAGCAGCATGACCCCGGTCTCACTGAGCGGGCTGCAGGACTACCGCGAGGCCTCGACCCAGGCGTCGCTGAACCTCAACCTGCCCTACGACCAGGCCCCGGTGACCGGCGAGATCACCACGGCGAACACCACCGGCGTCGTTCTGAACATGGTGGACAAGAACGGCGCCGACGGGGCGATGGCGCTGCGCTTCGTGAAGACCGGGCAAGCGGAGGACGGCACCTCGACGTGGCAGGTCTTCAACGCCGGGGTCATCGGCGCCGACGGCAAGCCGGTGGGCGACGGCAACGTGAACGACCCGACCACCTGGAAATCGCTCGGCACGCTGAACTTCGCCCGCAACGGGACCCTGACCGGCGGACCCACCGGCGGCCAAGTGGCCCTGACCCTGAATCCCGGCGGCGACTTCGCCCAGACGACGCTGGATCTCGGCTCATACGGGAAGATGAGCAACTCCATCACCACCATCGCCGGCATGGATCTGGGAATCGTCCAGGGCAACAACGGCATCCGCGCCGGCACCTACCAGGGGTCGGAGATCACCGCCGACGGCTTCGTCGCCGCGAACTTCCAGGGCGGCAAGCAGCGCTACGTCTACCGCATCCCCGACGCGACGGTGGTCAACCCGACCGACCTGGAAAGCGTGTCCGGCACCATGTTCCGGACCACCGCCAATTCCGGCGCCATCCGCCTGAACTCCTTCGGCAACCTGACCAGCGAGACCGGCACCAGCGCGCCGAAGACCGTCGGGGCGTCACTGAACACGGCCAGCGTCGAGGGCTCCAACGTCAAGATCGAGGAGCAGTTCACCACGCTGATCCAGGCGCAGCGCACCTACTCCGCCGCCTCCAAGCTGGTGTCCACCGCCGACGAGATGACCCAGACGACGATCACCCTCAAGTCGTAAGAGCCGCGGCACGCAACGCCTCGGCGACCCGCCCGGCCACCTCCGTCCAATCGCCGACGCGCGTCTGGCGGAACAGCCGGGCGGTGGGGTACCAGGGGCTGTCCTCCCGCCCCACCATCCAGCGCCAGTCCGGCGACAGCGGCAGCACGACCCACACCGGCACCCCCAGCGCCCCGGCCAGATGGGCCGGCCCGGTGCAGGAGGAGATGACGAGATCGAGGTTGGCCATGATCGCCGCGGTGTCGGCGAAATCGGCGATGCCCGGTCCCAGGTCGGTGAAGGTCGAGGGCATCGGCACCCGCTCCAAATCCTCGCGACCCGGCCCCTTCTGCAGCCCGAAGAAGCGCACGCCCGGCACGTCCAGCACCGGCCGCAGCCCGGCCAGCCGGGGCGAGCGCAGCGCGTCGCCGGGAAAGCGCGGGTTGCCCGCCCAGACCAGCCCGACGCGCAGCCCCCTTCCCTCCGCCAGCCGCTCGCCCCAGGCGGCGGCGCGCTGTTGGTCGGGGCGCAGATAGGGAACGGCGGCGGGCACGGTGTCCAATGCGGTGCCAAAGGCGCGCGGCAGGCTCATCAGCGGGCATTCCAGATCGAAGTCCGGCAACGGGTCGCCGCGGGCGATCAGCCGCTCCACCCCCGGCAGCCCAGACAGAACGCTCATCAAAGGCGGCTGCACCTCCAGGATCACCCGCGCCCCGCGCGCCGCCACCAGCGGGACGTAGCGGACGAACTGCAGGGTGTCGCCCAACCCCTGCTCGGCGTAGAGCAGGATGGTGCGCCCGGCGATGTCGCCGCCGGTCCAGGTGGGCTGGGCGAAGCGGCGCCAGGGCGGTTCCGCCCGCCCATCGTGGCGGCGCCAGTCGAACTCCGGCCAGCCGCCCTCGCAATCCCCGGCCAGCAGCCGGGCGAAGCCGCGGTTCCAGCGCATCCCGGCGTCGTCGGGGCGGACCTCCAGCAGCCGGTCGAAGTCGGCCAGAGCCTCCACCGGCCGGGCCATGGCGAGCCGCGCGTTGCCGCGCGCCGACCACAGGGACGGGCCGGAAAAGCCGCTCTCCTCGGCCGCGGCGAAGGCCGCCAGCGCCTCCTCGAAGCGGCCCAGCCCGGCGAGCAGCGACCCGAGATTTCCCCACGCCGCGCCATAGCCGGGGGCACGGTCCAGCGCCGCGCGGTAGGCGGCCTCCGCCTCGTCCCAGCGCTTCTGGGCGGCACAGGCGGAGCCGAGCATCATCCGGGCCGCCGGTGATCCCGGCGCCACAACGGCGGCGCGGCGGGCCGCCCGCTCCGCCTCCGCTCCCCGCCGACCGGCGAGCGCCGTTTCGGCGAGATTCACCAGGGCATCCGCCGAGGCCGGGAGCAGCGCCAGCGCCCGTTGCGCCGAACGGGCGGCCTCCGGCACCCGGTTCAGGTTGCGCAACGCGGCGGCCCGGCTGGCGTGGGCGTCGGCAAGCAGCGGGTCCAGCCTCAGGGCGCGGGCGTAGCCAGCCTCCGCCCCGGCCGCGTCGCCCATGGTCTGACGCGCCCCGGCGAGGTTGGAGTGCCCGCCCGCCGAGTCGGGACGCAGCGCCAGCGCCCGGCGCAGCAGCCGCGCCCCGTCGGCCGGACGCCCTGTCTGCGCGTGCAGCACGCCCAGGAACTGGGCGGCGTCGGGCTGCTCCGGATCGGCCTCCAGAATCCGCCCGTAGAGCGTCGCCGCTTCGGCCAGACGGCCCGACTGGTGATGGTCGATGGCGGCCAGAAGGGCCTCGATGATCGTCGCCATGGGACGTGCCTGATGGTGGAAGGGGTACCGGAAGCCGAAGGACCGGACAGGTCCGCTGACGCATTGGTCACAAGTCCTGCCGTTCCCGCAACCCACCCACGAGAAGCCCCGCGTTGCATTTCACTTTTGCAAAACTTATTCTGCACCCATGCCCTGGGACATACCGGGGTATTCAGCGCGAGGACCGCTTCCCGCTTATGAAAAGCATTCCGTCGATGACAAGCACCTTGAACGTCTGCGCCCTTGCCCTGACCTGCGCCCTGGTCCCGGCGATCCTGACCGCAATGCCCGCCGCGGCCAACGAGAAGCCCGCCGGCGGCGGATGCCCATGGGCGCAGGACGTCAAGCTGGACCTCAACGGCAAGACGCTCACCCTGAACCAGGAGGCCTTCTCCGCGAAGGGAGAGCCGCTGGACCTCGAGGGCTATCAGATCTACCCGCTGCTCGACCAGTTGAAACTGCGCATCCTCGGGCCGCGCGGGCAGGAGTGGGAAGCCGGGCTGACCCGCCTGTCCGGCGGCAAGCGCTGCCAGGCCTTCTATGTCGGCAAGCCGTTCCTGGTGTCCGACGAGACGGGCGACCGCAACAGCCTCATCCTGGTCCGCTGACTCCCGGATTCATGCCGGTGTTCACCCTCGCCCACCAGCGGTCGCGCCCGATCCGGTAGAGGACGTGCCGCTTCAGGCGATGCCCGTCGGGAACCCGCGGGTGGTCGAAGTCGGCCGCCGCGTCGCGCTCCATCCCCAGCCGCTCCATGACCCGCTGCGACCGCCGGTTCGCCGGCACGGTGAAGGCCACGATCTCGTCCAGCCCGACCGCGCAGAACCCGTGTGCCAGCGCCAGATTGGCGGCCTCGGTGGCCAGCCCCTGCCCCCAATGGGCGGGGTCGAGCCGCCAGCCCACCTCCACGGCCGGGGCAAACGGCGCCTCCCACGTCACGCGGGCCAGACCGACAAAACCGATGAAGGGGCCGTGGCCGGGCCGCTCCACCGCCCAGAAGCCGAAGCCGTGCCGGTCGAAATGCTCGCCGATGCGCCGGATCACCGCGTCGCTGGCCGCCCGGTCGGGAAGCGGCAGCAAATGCTCCATCACCGCTGGATTCTGCGACAGCGCGTGGAAGGCCTCGCCGTCGCCGTCGCGCCAGGGACGCAGGATCAACCGGGAGGAGGCGAGGACGGGCCGCGTGGTCACCGCGCCGGTCGCCCTCAGGGCTCCGGCGGCGTGTCGAGCGCCGCCAGCAGAGCCATCACCGCCGGGTCGCCCTCCGGCACCAGCCGGTAGAGGTTGGCCGCGGCCGGCGCGATGCCGCCGCCCGGCGCGGGGGTGAGCCCGGACAGGGCGAAGAGGCGGTCCTGCTGGACGCGCTCCGCCTCCAGCTCCGCCGCCTTCAGGCGCTTGTAGAGGGCGTCGTCCTCGCCCTTCGCCCGGCGGCGGACGGTGCGCAGCGGGCGGACCACCTCGTCCCGCCAGGGCGCGACCGCGGAGTCGATCCGCGCCAGTTCCTCCGCCGGCAGGTCGGCGTTGCAGGCCATGCCCGCCCAGGCGGCGAACAACAGGACATTCACGTCCTGGCCGAGCCGGTCCTGGAGGTCGAGGCAGGCGGCGGGCACGCCGGGCCGCCCGTAGACGGCGAGCGCGAAGTCCCAGAGCGGGTTTTCCGACATCGCCGCGCCTGCCTCCCTGGAGTTCCCGCTCAATCGCCCAGGCTGATGCCCAGGCCGCGGGCCGTCTTGACCATGGCGCCGTCCAGCTCCACGCAAGCGTATTTGGCGATGGCCTCGGTGATCGGCACGTCGATGACGCCGCGGTCCGACCAGGCGACCATGCGGTCGAACTTGCCCTCCGCGATCAGGTCCACGGCGTGCACGCCGAAGGCCGAGGCGACCAGACGGTCGCGCGGGCTGGGCATGCTGCCGCGCTGGACGTGGCCGAGGACGGTGACGCGGGTCTCCGCCCCCGTCGCCTCGGCGATCTTCTCGCCGATGTAGTCGCCGATGCCGCCGTAGCGCTTCTGGCCGCCCTGGAACAGCTTCTGCACGCCGGTGCCGTCCACGGTCTTCACCGCCTCCGACACCACGACCAGCGCGAAGTTGCGGCCGGTCGAGCGCACCTGCTTGATCTTCTGGGCGATCTTCTCGATGGAATAGGCGATCTCGGGGATCAGCACCACGTCGGCGCCGCCGGCGATGCCCGCGGCCAGCGCGATGTGGCCGGCGTCGCGGCCCATCACCTCCAGCACCATGACGCGGGCGTGGCTGGCCGCGGTCGGCTGGAGCCGGTCGAGCGCCTCGACCGCCACACCGACGGCGGTGTCGTAGCCGACCGACACCTCGGTCAGGCCAAGGTCGTTGTCGATGGTCTTGGGGATGCCGACCATCTGGAAGCCGCCCTTGTCGGCCAGCTTCTTCAGGATGGCGAAGCTGCCGTCGCCGCCGATGCCGATCAGCGCGTCCAGCCCCAGCTCGCGGTAGCCGCCGATGATCTCGTCCGACCGGTCCTTCTGGGTGCCGTCGGCCATCGGGTAGGCGAAGGGGTCGCCGCGGTTGGTCGTGCCGAGGATCGTGCCGCCCATGCGCATCATGTTGCCGTCGACCTGCGGCAGGTCGAGCACCTGATACTGCACCGGACGCTGCAGCAACCCCTGGGTGCCTTCCTTGATGCCCAGGACCTGCCAGCCGTAGGTCAGGACGGCCCGGTGGACCACCGCGCGGATGACCGCGTTCAGCCCGGCGCAGTCGCCGCCGCTGGTGAGAATGCCGATGCGCTTGCCTGCTGTCATGGATGACTGTCCCGTGTCGTCTGGAACCGCTGCGAAAGGTAGTCATACCAGAACGTTGCTCCACCGCAATGGTTCTGGTCCTCCGAGTATATTACATTCCGGCGACCGGATTATAACCCTGCGAAGAATGCGTGGTTTCGCACTGCCGTTGCGCCGGAAATCTGGTATAGTCCCCGCCGCTCAGCCAGCGGGCCCCGCGCGTATGAACGAACAAGAGATGCTGAAGGAAAAACTGGCCACGCTTCGCAGCGAGCATCGCGACCTCGACGACGTGATCGCCCGACTGCACGAACGTGCGCCGTTCGACCAGCTTCAGATGCAACGTCTGAAGAAGCGCAAACTCGCGCTCAAGGACCAGATCATGGTTCTGGAAAGCCGTATGCTGCCCGACATCATCGCCTGAGACGGGTTTTCGGCGGGGTACATGGCCCGGCGCATCGCGTCGCGCTGGACTCCGCGCGCGCGCTTTCTATAATGCGCCGCTTTCCGGACCTAGAGGAAAGCGCGCGCCGTGTCCGCATCCATCGCCGCCACCACCGACCGCAAGCCGCTGGTCGGCATCATCATGGGCAGCCAGTCGGACTGGACCACCATGAAGCACGCCGCCGAGACGCTGACCGCGCTCGGCGTCCCGCACGAGGTCCGGATCGTCTCCGCCCACCGCACCCCGCAGCGTCTGGTCGAGTACGCCACCACCGCCCGTGAGCGCGGCCTGAAGGTGGTCATCGCCGGGGCCGGCGGCGCCGCCCACCTGCCGGGCATGGCCGCCTCCATGACCCCCCTGCCCGTCTTCGGCGTTCCGGTGGAAAGCCACGCGCTGAAGGGCATGGACAGCCTGCTGTCGATCGTCCAGATGCCCGGCGGCGTTCCGGTCGGCACCCTGGCCATCGGCAAGGCCGGCGCCATCAACGCAGCGTTGCTCGCCGGTTCGGTCATCGCCCTGATGGACCCGACGGTCGCCGCGGCGCTGGACGCCTGGCGCGCCCGCCAGACCGCCGCCGTCGCCGAAGCCCCCGTCGACGAGCCCGCCTGAACCATGGCCCAACGCATCCTTCCGCCCGGCTCGACCATCGGCATGCTCGGCGACGGGCAGCTCGGCCGCATGACCGCGCTCGCCGCCGCCCGTCTGGGCTACAAGACGCACGTCTACGCGCCGGGATCGCAGGGCAGCCCCGGCGCCCAGGTCGCGGCGGCCGTCACCTCCGCCGGCTGGGACGACCTCGACGCGCTGGAGGCCTTCGCCCGCTCCGTCGACGTGGTGACCCTGGAGTGGGAGAACGTCCCGGTCGCCGTGGTCGAGCATCTGAACCGCTTCACCCCCGTCCACCCCGGCGGCACCGTGCTGTCGGTCGCCCAGGACCGGGTGGAGGAGAAGTCCTTCGTCAACGCGCTGGGCATCGGCACCGCCCCCTGGCGCGCCGCCCGCAGCGCCGACGAGGTGGCGACGGCGGTGGCCGAGATCGGCCCGCGCTGCATCCTGAAATCCACCCGCCTCGGCTATGACGGCAAGGGGCAGGCGCGGATCGAGCCGGGCAGCGACCCGGCGGAGGCCTGGGCGGCCATCGGCTCCGACGCCGGCATCGTGGAGGGCTTCGTCTCCTTCACCTGCGAGGTGTCGGTGATCGTCGCCCGCGGGCTGGACGGTCGCATGGCCGCCTACCCCGCCGTGGAGAACCGGCACAAGGACGGCATCCTCGACACGACCATCGCCCCGGCCCGCGTCCCGGCGGCGACGGCCGCGGAGGCCGAGCGGGTCGCCCGCCGCATCGCCGAGGCGCTGGACCTCGTCGGTGTGCTGGCGGTGGAAATGTTCGTGACGCCGGACGGCGGCGTGCTGGTCAACGAGATGGCGCCGCGCCCGCACAACTCCGGCCACTGGACCATGGACGCCTGCCATTCCTGCCAGTTCGAGCAGCTCGTCCGCGCCGTCTGCGGCCTGCCGCTCGGCTCGGTGGAGCGGGTGGCGGACGCCGAGATGGAGAACTTGATCGGCGCCGACGCGGACCGCTGGCCGGATCTGATGGGGGAGCCCGGCGCCCGCCTGCACCTCTACGGCAAGGCGGAATCCCGCCCGGGCCGCAAGATGGGCCATGTGACCCGGCTCCGTCCTCGCGCCTGACCGTCCCGGTCGATTCCCCCCGTTTGAGCGTCACGGCGGGCCGTTTCCTGTGCGGGAACGGCCCGCTTTCCTTTTTTTCGCGCGACGGGTGCGATAATCCGGCGCGGCTCAAAACCATATTTCTCTTTAAATCATTGAAAATTCTACGTTCCGATTTTTTGTTCGGAACGGCGGGGCAAATCTTGCCGCTTTTTTCAGAACGGGAACACGGCTAGTCTCCATTGAATGAATGACGCAATTCGATAAACTTTTTCTCAATTTCGGACCATTGCCGATGCAGCTTGCGCATGACTCGATCAGACGCCCGGTGCCGCAGACCAGCACGCAGGTCCGGCGCCCGTCGCACCGCGAGCGCGACCGCTTCGTCGGCTTCGCCTTCGCCGCGGCGGATCTGCTGATCGAGACCGATGCGAAGGGCACCATCCTGTTCAGCGCCGGGGCGCGCTGCCGCCTGACCGAAGGCGACGTGGGAGGGCTGGTCGGCAGCAACCTGCTCGACGTCGTCGCGCCCAACGACCGCAAGTACGTCACGGTCCTGTTCAAGCGCATCCAGGACAAGGGCCGCATCAAGCCGGCGCGCGTGGTCTTCCAGGGCTGCGACGGCAACCGCTTTCCGGCGCTGCTCGGCGGCTGCCGGCTCGATTCCTGCCCCGGCTCGCTGTTCCTGACCGTCCTGCTGGCCTCCGGCCCGCGCAACACCAACGAGGCGCTGGCCGCGGCCGGCCAGCTTCTCGACGGCAACGCCTTCAGCCACATCCTGGAGGACCGCATCCTCAAGGCGCGGGAGAAGGGGCTGGACAACGCCTTGACCCTGCTGCTGATCGACGGGCTCCAGTCGATGGTCGACGCCCTGCCGGAAGGGGCGGCGAGCGAGGTGATGCAGGGGATCGAGGCCTATCTTCGGGCGATCTCCGCCAACGGCGACAGCGCCGGGCAACTGGCCACCGACCGCTACGGCATCGTCCACGCCTCCGACATCGACGGGCAGGAGGTGCAGGCCCACATCACCCAGATCATCCAGAGCGCCGGCGGCGAACTGCCCGGCGGCATCCGCACCTGGTCGCTGGACGTGTCGGACGAGCGGCTGGATCCCGCCGACGCCGCGCGCGCTCTGGTCTACACCGTGCAGGCCTTCGCGTCGGCCCAGGGCGGCGAGTTCACCATCTCCAGCCTGGAGGATGGGGCCAAGCGCATGCTGTCCGACGCGGTGGACCGCATCGGCCGGCTGCGCGCGACCATAGAGAAGCGCGACTTCTTCGTCGTCTACCAGCCCATCGTCGACATCGGGACGCGGACCGTCCACCATCTCGAGGCGCTGACCCGGGTGGAGGGCATGCCGTCACCGGCGGACTTCATCACCTTCGCCGAGGATGTCGGGCTGATCTACGACTTCGATCTGCTGCTGACGCAGTCGGTGCTGGACACCATGCACGCCCACCGCAAGGAACCGACCCTGCCGGACGTGGCGATCAACCTGTCCGCCAAGACGCTGATGAGCCCGATCTTCCTGCGCCAGTTCCTTGCGGTGACCGAGCCCTACGGCGATCTGGCCCGCAAGCTTCTGCTCGAAGTGACCGAGACGGTCGTCGTCACCGACATCGCCAAGCTGAACGAGGTCCTGCAGAAGCTGCGCGCCGCAGGCTTCCGCATCTGCCTGGACGACGTCGGGGCCGGGTCGACCTCCTTCCAGTCGCTCTACGGCCTCCAGGCGGATTTCGCCAAGATCGACGGGCATTTCGTGCGCGGCGCCGTGCACAGCGGGCGCGACATGGCGATGCTGCGCTCCATCGTCGACGTCTGCGGCCAGCTCGGTCTCGGGCTGATCGGGGAGCAGGTGGAAGGGCCGGAGCACGCGCAGCTTCTGACGGAACTGGGGGTGCCGCTGGCGCAGGGCTACCTCTACAGCCGCCCATCCCGCGACTTCGCCTATTTCGCCAAGGATTGGGCGAAGATGGCCGGCACGGGCGGCAAGGTCCTCAGGAAAGGCTGAGGCGCGCCCGAACCGGACCGGCGTCAGCCCAGTTCGTGCGCGGCGTCGATGAAGTGGCGCGCCTGATCGAGCAGCTCGCGGTTGCGGTCCATGAACTCCTTGGCGGCGCCGCAGGCCCCCGGATGCAGCCGGACTTCCGCCAGGAGCCGCTCCGCCTCGTCCAGCGAATTCAAGACCGATACCGCTGTGTCGATGTCCATGGCCAACCCCCTCGATCATGGCGTGCTGCAACGCACGCGTTCATCAGGCGGCTATGACAAAAGCATTAATTTGCGCTGCAGCGTATTGGCCATAACGTCGCAGATTTAGAACATTTTAACCTATTTCTCGCCAAAACCGTGCATCATGGCCGTTTGCGTTTCTCCAACGCATCCGCCTGTACGCGGATGACCTTCTCCGTCGCGGAGAAGCCCTGCCGGCGGGTCAGGACGACGATGACCGCCGCGGTGGACACCATGAAGAACCAGGGGCCGAGCATCCAGGCCAGCGCCGCCATGGCAAAGTAATAGGCGCGCATGCCGCCATTCAGCGCCTTGACGGCCAGCGTCATGGCCGCGGCGATGCTGTCCGCCATGGCCGTCTTCTCTTCCGCCGGCACCGGAGGCAGCGGGGCGGAGCCGATCAGGGCGCAGCAGTAATTGTACTGGCGCAGCGCCCAGGTGAACTTGAAGAAGCCGAAGGTGAAGATCGCCACGAGCAGCAGCATCTTCAGCTCGAAGAACTCGCGACTGGTCGGCACCGTGAAGGACAGCGTGCCGACCAGCTTGTGGGCGTTCTCTACCGCGCCGAAGGCGCCGACCAGACCGGCCAGCACCAGCATGTTCGTGCTGGCGAAGAAGGTGCAGCTCTGCATGGTGTGGCCGACGAGCTGCGAGTCCATGATGCGGTTGTCGCGCTCCAGCATCCGCTCCATCCAATGGCGTCGCACCTTCTTCAGATGCTGGTTGACGACCATGCGCCCGCCCAGCATGTGGTCCTGGATCAGCGTGAAGCCCGCCCAGCAGGCGAGGAACCACAGGAAGGCGACGGTGTCGAGGAAGGTGATGTCGGGCGTCACGGGCGGACACTCTGGCGCGAGGGGAAGGGGACGGTCCGGCGCAAGGGTGTAGCCGTCCCCCCGCCGCCTGTCCAGGGCGCCCCGGCGGGAGAGGGAGCCCCTACCCTGTCCCTTACCCCCGCCCCTGCACCGCGTTCAGCACGAAGACGCGGATCGCGCTCGACAGGTTGCCGCTGCGGGTCGAATCGATCTCCTCGATCAGCGCGTTGACCGACATGCCCCGCGCCTGCGCGAGGCCCTTCAGCGCCTCCCAGAATTCCTCTTCCAGGGAGACGCTGGTCGGGTGCCCGGCGATGAGGACGGAGCGCTTTTTCATCGACGGCGCGCGGCCCCGGTCACCGGGGCTTGACCATGGTGTCCGGCTTCACCCACTGATCGAACTGCTCCTCGGTCAGCAGGCCCAGCGCCACGCCGGCCTGTTTCAGGGTCGTTCCCTCCTTGTGCGCCTTCTTGGCGATCTTCGCCGCGTTGTCGTAGCCGATGTGCGGGTTCAGCGCGGTCACCAGCATCAGGCTCTCGTTCAGCAGCTGTCCGATGCGCTCGCGGTTCGCCTCGATGCCGACGACCGCGTTGTCGGTGAAGCTGTTGCAGGCGTCGGCCAGCAGCCGGATCGACTGCAGCACGTTGTAGGCGATCACCGGCTTGAAGACGTTCAGCTCGAAATGGCCGGTGGCGCCGGCGATGCTGACGGTGGTCTGGTTGCCCATCACCTGGGCGCAGACCATGGTCATCGCCTCCGACTGGGTGGGGTTCACCTTGCCGGGCATGATGGAGGAGCCGGGCTCGTTCTCCGGCAGCGCGATCTCCCCGATGCCGCAGCGCGGGCCGGAGCCGAGCAGGCGGATGTCGTTGGCGATCTTCATCAGCGACACCGCCAGCGTGTTCAGGCTGCCGTGGGCGTCGACCAGCGCGTCGTGGGTCGCCAGCGCCTCGAACTTGTTCTCGGCCGTGACGAAGGGCAGCCCGGTGATGGACGCCACCTCCTCGGCGAAGGCTTCGGCGAAGCCGGTCTTGGCGTTCAGGCCGGTGCCCACCGCCGTGCCGCCCTGGGCCAGCCGGTAGAGCTGCGGCAGCGACGCCTTCACCCGCTCGATCCCGTAGGCGATCTGGGTGGCGTAGCCGGAGAACTCCTGCCCCAGGGTCAGCGGCGTGGCGTCCTGGAGATGGGTGCGCCCGATCTTCACGATGTCGGCGAACTCCGCCGCCTTCGCCGCCAGCGCCGCGTGCAGGTGCTCCAGCGCCGGCAGAAGCTCGTGGTGGATCTGCTCGGCCGCGGCGATGTGCATGGCGGTGGGGAAGCTGTCGTTGGACGACTGCCCCATGTTGACGTGGTCGTTGGGGTGGACCGGCTTCTTCGACCCCATCTCGCCGCCCAGCGCCTCGATGGCGCGGTTGGAGATGACCTCGTTGGCGTTCATGTTGGTCTGGGTGCCGGAGCCGGTCTGCCAGACCACCAGCGGGAAATGATCGGCCAGCGTGCCGTCGATCACCTCCTCCGCCGCCTCGACGATGGCGCGGCCCAGCCGGGGGTCGAGCACCTCCAGCGCCATGTTGGCGAGCGCCGACGCCTTCTTCTGGATGCCGAGCGCGCGCACCAGCGCCGGCGGCATGCGCTCCCCGCCGATGCGGAAGTTGCGCAGCGAGCGCTGCGTCTGGGCGCCCCAGTAACGGTCGGCGGCAACCTCGATCGGTCCGAAGCTGTCGGTCTCGGTGCGCATCCCGGTCTTACCGGTCATGGTCAGGTCCTCGTCGGTTCGAACATCGTTCCGGTCAGGGCATTTTTTCCCGAATCGGCCGCCGGGCAAGGGGAATCCGCGCGGAATGCCCTTTGGGCGAGGGTCCGGCCGAATTTGTTCTTGTTGCGTTCCGTTTCCTGCGTTACCGTTTCTGCGTGAACGGCCCAGCCGTCCGGCCCGGCCATCCTCCTACAGCCCTGGGAGATTCGAATGAGCGACGTCGCCCTGGACCATGTCCGCGCCCTGATTGCCAAGACCCGCGTCGCCGAGATGACGGCGCAGGGCTGGCGCGTGATCGGCCCCGGCGAGGAAGGCTCCCTGCTGATGGAAGGGCCGCAGCTCGGTGGCGCGCCGGTGCGCCTGTCGGCCCTGGTCAACGATTTGTTCGACGATCTGGTTTCCCAGGCGCTGGAGCGCGCCGACCGCATGGACCACGCCGCTGGCCGGTTGCCGCGCGCCGCGTAAAGGGTTACGCCCGGCATGCCGGGCTCCCGCAAAGGATGTACCCCGCCCGGCGGGGCGGCCTGTTAACGCCCCGCCGCAGCGGTTTAAGGCTTGCGGTGGCCGCCGTTGAGGCTCCGCCCCATCCCGCCTAGGCCGCTCCGGCCGCTATGACCTTTGCCGGAAGTCCTTGAAAAGTCTCACAGCGCCAAAACCGCACCGGCGCGCCTAAAGAAAAGTATTAATCCAAACGGGTAAAAGCACCCTATATTTGTCGGTTGCGGGATTACCCCTCAAGACACCAGCCCGGCGGAACCCCCGTTAGTAAGTCGTTAACCGGGACATGGCCAAATAGAGACATCACGAACACACAAGACAAAACGGAGTTTTAAAATGCTGATCGCCACCACCACCGAACAGATTACCTCGTCCTCTCGCGTTCACATCGCCCTGGTCGATGAGTTCATCCAGCTGGCGCTGAACCGGATCGACGGCCAGAACGACCCCTTCGTCCGCGAAAGCCTTGCCGACCTGCTGTCCACCCTGCGCGAGGAGCGGTCCGGCTACCTGGACCTGCTGAACGCCGCGATGCCGGCCAAGGCCGCCTGAGGGTCCCGCAGGACCAAGGCGTAAGTACAGCGTGGTGGCGATGAGGTCGGGGCCATCGACAAGCCCCGACCGTCAGCCCACCGGAACAGTCAGATACCGACGTTCCCTCAAGCCTCATCCGCCTGCGCGGCCAGTGCCGCGATCGCATCGCCGGTGAGACGGTAGGGAAGCCACTCCTCCATCTGTTTGAAGCCGATGCGCAGATAGAAATCGCGCGCCGGGTTCCAGTGCAGCACATTCAGGTCGACACGGCGGCAGCCCCGCTCGGCCGCCAGTCTGGCCACCGTCGCCAGCAGCTTGCGGCCCACGCCGTAGCGCCGCGCCTCCGGAGTGACGTAGAGATCCTCGACGAACAGGCCGGCCCGCCCTTCCCAGGTCGAATAGTTGCGAAAGCACAGCGCGAAGCCGACGGGCTCCCCGTCCAGCTCGGCGATCAGCGCCTCGAACACCGGACGCTCGCCCCAGCCGTCGCGCCGGAAGTCCGCCTCGCTCGCCTTCACGGCGTGGGGTTCGTTTTCGAACGCGGCCAGTTCCCGGACGAAGCGGAGGATGGTCGGGCAATCGGCCTCGACGGCCGGACGGACGGACACGGTGGGCATGGCAACTCCAGGTCTCGACAATGGCGCGACGATAGCCGCGCCGGCCGCAAGGCAACAACCGCTTTGCCATCGCCCGCGGGCGGGCCTAGGCTGCGC
Organism: Azospirillum sp. UENF 211521; assembly: GCF_058780535.1. NCBI lineage: Bacteria > Pseudomonadati > Pseudomonadota > Alphaproteobacteria > Rhodospirillales > Azospirillaceae > Azospirillum > Azospirillum sp. UENF 211521. The sequence goes on along the minus strand of NZ_JBSNCF010000001.1, from coordinate 1,114,599 downwards.
GCCATGCGGGACATCAAGACCATCGGCGGCCAGTCCATCGGCGGCGTCGCCATCCGCGAAGCCCGGCCCGGCGAGCGCCATGCCCTGCTGGCCCTGGTCGCGCGGATCGACGCCGAAAGCGATTTCCTGCTGCGCGAGCCCGGCGAGCGGCCCTTCTGGGGACGCGATCTCGCCGCCTTCCAGGCGCTGGGCAATTCCACGATCTTCGTCGCCGAGACCGTGGGGAGCCGCCCCGCGGAGCTCGTCGGCTATCTCAGCGCCCATGGCGGACGGTTCCGCCGCAACCGCGGCGCGGTGACCCTGGCGGTCGGGGTGCGGCGCGACTGGAACGGGCGCGGCGTCGCCACCGCGCTGTTCGCGGCGGCGGAGAGCTGGGCGCGGCGCACCGGCGCGCACCGGCTGGAACTGACCGTGGCCGAGAGCAACGGCCGCGCCCTCTCGCTTTATGACCGGCTCGGCTTCCTCGACGAGGGGTTGATGCGCGACGCGCTGCGCGTCAACGGCGCGTGGCGCAGCGAGCGGCTGATGGGCAAGCTCATCGGGGCGGAGCATGTTCCCGAATGGCCCGACCTGACGCCCGACCCGATCGTGGACGCGCCGCCCCCGGCGCGGATCGGGCGGCTGGAGATCCGCCCCGCCCTGCCCGCGGACGCCGCCGCCTACCTCGCCTACGACCGCGCGGTGCGCAGCGAGACCCATTTCCTGATGCGCAGCGCCGCCGAATCCCTGCCCGACGTCGCGGCGGCCCGGCGCTTCCTCGCCGAACAGAGGATCGGCGACCGGGCGGCGACCCTGCTGGCCGTCGTGGACGGCACCATCGCCGGGTCCCTGTCGCTGTGGACCGGCGCCTACGCCCGAACCGCCCATGAAGCCGGCCTGGGGCTGGCGGTGCGCCGGGACTTCTGGGCGTCGGGCGTCGGTGGGCGCCTGATCGCCTCGGCGGACCTCTGGGTGCGGGCGCGGCGGCTGCACCGGCTGTCGCTCTGGGTGTTCGGCCACAACGGCCGCGCCCGGCGCTTCTACGCCAGGCACGGCTTCCGGGAGGAGGCGGTGGCCCGCCGCCACAGCCTGATCGACGGACGGCTGACCGACCATGTGGCGATGGCGAAGCTCTACGGCGCCGCGCCCTAGGAACAGGTGGCGGGGCTACGCCATCCCCGCACCCGCCGCCGTCGCCCCTCCGGCCACCAGCTCCTCGAACCGCGTCAGATAGCGTTCCGTCATGCCGTCCAGCGAGTAACGGGCGCGGGCGACGGCGCGGCAGGCGTCGGGGTCCAAGCCCTCGCAGTCCTCGATGGCGCGGGCCATCTCCTCGGCGTCCTTGACCAGGAAGCCGGTGACGCCCGGCTCCACAAGGTCGGCCAGAGCGCCGGTCGGGAAGGCCACCACCGGCGTGCCGCAGGCCAGCGCCTCCAGCGCCGCGACGGGCGTCGGCTCCGACATCAGGCTGGGCGCCAGCAGGCAGCGCGCCGCCCCGAGCATCCAGCGCTTGCGCCCGAAGCCGATCCGCCCGAGGAAGCGGCGCTTGGGGTCCAGCCGCGGCCGGATCTCCTCCTGGAGATAGCGCTGGTCCTCCGCGTTGCGGGACAGCCCGCCGCAGAGGAGAAGCTGCATGTCGATCTGCCGCGCCGCGTCCAGCGCGATGTGGAAGCCCATCTCCGGCTCGATGTCGCCCAGGCAGACGGCGAAGCGGCGTTTCGGCACGCGGATGTGCAGGCGGTCCACCGCCACCCCGATCTCCAGCGGCGGCAGCAGGGACAGCGCCGACGAGGCGCCGCGCACCTGCGCCGCGGACACCGGCTGGAGATGCAGGTTCGCCCGCCGGAACGCCAGCGCCTCCGGCCGGTAACGGTCGAGCGGCTGGTAAAGCGTCGTCAGAACCGGCACGTCCTGCGGCGGCAGCAGGACGTCGAAGTCCCGGACATGGATGTGGACGAGATCCGGCGCGTGGTCTTCCACCGCCCCGGCGACCACGGTGGCGACGCGCCTCAGAACGGCCGCCTGCGCCCGCTCGTCCGGCGCATGCCCATGCGCGCCGCCATGGACGCGCGCCAGGGGAATCAGCGTTCCCGCCACCGCCGAATTCTCCGGAGCGATGACGACCGAGCGGTGCCCGGCACGGACCAGGGCGGCGTCGATGGCGCCGGCCACCTGCTCCGCCGTGCCGTCGCTCTCCGGATCGGCGCCGACCGGGGCGAAGGGCGACGCCACGGTGAGGATGGTCAATGCCATTGGGCCGCCTCCGCAAAACGGAGGCCCGACAGGACGCCGACGCTCGGATGAGGTTCTCCCGCCGATCCGTTCCTACGCTTCACCGCTTCGTTCATCCCATGTCCCTGTGGTGTTATTCATTGAAACTTATTGTCTGACGCTCGCTCTTCTTTCCGACGCCTTGATGATCTGGGGAAAAGCCGGAATCGGGACAGCCCTGTTGCCATTGCCCCCTCTTTGTTTTCTACGAAAAAGGGCTTCCGGTAACCGGGGTATTGGAAGTGGATCGACTCGCGGAAGGGATAGCCGTCCTGCACCGGGCTGCCGACCTCGGAACCGGGAACCCGACCGGACGGCCAGAACGCCCAGGGCGGCTTACTTCCAACAGAGGCGGCCCGGGCAACCGGGCGACGTCGGATCAATCATCGCCGCCCCCCTTGATGTCGAGAATGGAGCGCAACTCCCGCACGCGCCGCTCCGCCGTGTGCTCCTCCAGAACGCGCGACCGCGCGCGCTGGGCCAGGGTGGCGAGATGGCCGCGCGGCAGCATCAGCGCCGTGGTCACGTCGTCGGTCTCCCGCGCGACCAGGATGTCGCGCCCCGGTTCGAAGAAGGCGCCGAGCCCCTCCCACGCGTCGGAAATCACCGGAACGCCGCAGGCCGCCGCCTCGAACAGCCGGACCGACGGGCACCAGCCCATCGCCTTCAGGGACCGCCGGGTCACGTTCAGCGTCAGGGTGGACGAGCGGAAGAAGGCCGCGTGCTCCGCCGGAGGCAGATGTTCGACGCGCCGGATGTTGGCGCCCCAGGACGCGTCGTCCGGGTAGCCGCCGCCGGCCAGGACGAAGCGCCGCCGGCCCAACCGCCGGGCCGGCTCGAGGAACAGCGCCTCCAGCGCCGCCCGCCGGTCCTCGACCCAGGCTCCGAGATGGCAGAGATCGCCGAGATAGCGCGGCACCGCGTCGACGGGCCGGTGCAGGTCAGGATCGACCCAGGCGTAGAGCGGCGCCACGTACCGGGCGCCCAGTTCAGTCTTCAGCGCCTCGAGCGCTTCCCCGCCGGTGCTGCTCAACACGGTGTCGAACCCGCCCAGACCGTCCGGCGGCAGATAGGCCGGCCGTTCCCCCGTTTCGGAGCGGGACAGGGTGATGTGCGTGTCGAGGTCGTAATAGACCGTGCGTTGCGCCTTCGATCCCAGCACGAGGTGGGAGGCCGCCGCCCCGTCCGGACAACCGGAGGTCACCATCGCGACGTCCGCCTCGTCGGCGTGGCGCTGCGCCGCCGCCGCTACTTCCTCCCAACGCCCGTAGAGCAGAAGCTCGCCGCCGGGCACCTCCCACAGGTCGCGGTGCTGCGCCCGCTCGGGCGTGTCGCGCTCCAGGAAGACGACGCGGTTGCCCCGCCGCGCCAAAGCCTTGATCAGCCCCCGCCACAAGGTGGCGTGCCCGTTGCCCCAGGAGGAGCTGATGGATTGTCCGAAAATGATGATTTTCATGATGTTGGCGCCATGCCTCCGCCCCCGAGCCTCCAACCCGATGGCCCATTTGGAACAACGTGCCCCATCCGATCCGGTTCCGGACGCCGGGACCGCGCGGAGGGGGTGCCCCGAGGGTCTGCGGCGCTCCTCGGCGATCCGCGGCATGGGCCGGCAGGACAGCCTCTCATGGCGCCGTCGCACGCTATGCGTGCAAGGAACAGGAGGCATCGGAAAATGAAAATATTTGTATAAAAATGTCGTTTAACCACCTTAGCGGGATATGGAATAATAAGTTCGTGAAAAAATAAATTCATTCACTTGTATGGCAACCATCCGTCTGAACAAAAAACAATCCCAACGCGAAGGACACATCATGCGCAAGGCTCTTCTCCCCGCCGCGCTTGCGATGGCAAGCGGCATGGCTCTGTTCAGCACACCCGCAGCGGCCTGCAACGACGAGGCCTACATCGGCACCGTCTGCACCTTCGCGTTCGACTGGTGTCCCCGTAACTACATCCCGGCCGACGGCCGGACCCTGGCGATCCGCGAGTATCAGGCGCTGTTCGCGCTGGTCGGCTTCCGCTACGGCGGCGACAACGTGAACACGTTCGGCATCCCCGACCTGCGTGGCCGCGCGGCCATCGGCAGCGGGACCGGCCCCGGCCTGGTGAACATCGCCATCGGCGCCAAGGTCGGCCAGCAGGAGCTTCTGCTCTCGGCCGCCCAGGTGCCGCTGCAGCCGCACACCCACACCGCCACCTTCACCGGCACCGGCGGCGGCTCGGGCGGCTCGACCACCGTTCCCTTCACCGGCACCGTCAGCCTTCCCATCACCAACGGCGGCACCCCGGTGTCGGCCCCGACCTCGGGCACGGTCTATCTCGGCGACACCTCGATCGACGACGGCGGCGCCGGCATGGTTCTGAAGGGGCCGTACAACACCAGCGGCCCAGGCACGGGCGCCAAGGTGGCCGGCACGGCCAGCGGCTCCATCACGGTTCCCAACACCGGCATCACCGGCGGCACCGTGGCGGTCGCCCCCGCGTCGGCCGGCGCCACCCAGAAGGTCTCCACCCAGTCCCCGGCGATCGGACAGACCGTCTGCATCGTGGCCAACGGCCTCTATCCGAACCGTCCGTAACGGATCGCGTAGCCGAAACCCGAACCTCTTCAACGCCGAGGACCCACCATGCGCAAGTTCCTTCTCTCCGCCGCCTTTGCGATGACCGGCGGCTTGGCTCTGGTCAGCACCCCCGCCGCCGCCTGCAACGTGGAACCGTACATCGGCACCATCTGCACCTACTCGTTCGACTGGTGCCCGCAGGGCTATGTGGTGGCCGACGGCCGCACGCTGGCGGTCCGCGAGAACCAGGCCCTGTTCGCCCTGATCGGCTACCGCTACGGCGGCAACAACAACGATCTTTTCGCCGTCCCCGACCTGCGCGGCCGCGCCGCCATTGGCACCGGGACCGGCCCCGGCTTGGCGAACATCGCCATCGGCGCCAAGGTCGGCCAGCAGGAGCTTCTGCTCTCGGCGGCCCAGGTGCCGCTGCAGCCGCACACCCACACCGCCACCTTCACCGGCACCGGCGGCGGCTCGGGCGGCTCGACCACCGTTCCCTTCACCGGCACCGTCAGCGTCCCCGTCACCAACGGCGGTACCCCGGTGTCGGCCCCGACCTCAGGCACCGTCTATCTCGGTGAGACCTTGCTCGACGACGGCGGCGCGGGCATCACCCTGAAGGGACCGTACAACACCAGCGGCCCGGGCACGGGCGCCAAGGTGGCCGGCACGGCCAGCGGCAGCGTCACGGTTCCCAACACCGGCATCACCGGCGGCACCGTGGCGGTCGCCCCCGCGTCGGCCGGTGCCACCCAGAAGGTCTCCACCCAGTCCCCGGCGATCGGGCAGACCGTCTGCATCGCGACGACCGGCCTCTACCCGAACCGTCCGTAAGGGTTCGCGGGCATGCCCCTCCCCATTGGGGGAGCGGGCATGCCCATCCCTTGTTCCAGCGCTCTTCGACAGGCTTTGGTGCTAACCATCGATTCGTGAAAAAATTTAATGAAAAATAATACTCATGACGCATCTCCGCCCATGAGACATTGGCTCAACAATAAAAACAAAGCCGATCACTTTTAAAAAAACACCGATATCCCCAAAACTACAGAAACGAAGGACACAGCATGTCCAGGATGTCCCTCCCGATCGCCGCCGCGATGGCCAGCGGCATGGCTTTCTTCAGCGTGCCGGCGGCGGCCTGCACGCCCTACCAATACACTGGTACGTTGTGCACCGTCCCGTTCGACTGGTGCCCGGAGGGGTTCGCCATGGCCGATGGCCAGTCTCTGCCGATCCAACAGTACCAGCCGTTGTTCGCGCTGCTCGGCACCCGCTTCGGCGGCGACGGCAAGACCACGTTCAACCTCCCCGACCTGCGCGGACGCGCCGTCATCGGCGCCGGCACCGGTCCCGGACTGGTAAGAACCCCTCTGGGCCAAGCCCTTGGCCAACAGACCGTCACGCTGACCCAGGATCAGGTGCCGCTGAAGTCGCACAACCACAGCGCCAGCTTCGCCGGCACCGGCGCCCAGGGCGGCACCGGGACCATCGTCCCCTTCACCGGCACCGTCAGCGTTCCCGTCACCAACGGCGGCAACCCGGTGTCGGCCCCGACCTCGGGCACCGTCTATCTCAGCACCACCTCGATCGACGACGGCGGCGCCGGCGCCACCATCAAGGGGCCGTACAACACCAACGCCCCCTCGACGAGCACCGGCGCCAAGGTCACCGGCACGACCAGCGGCACCATCAACGTCCCGTTCACCGGCTTCACCGGAGGCAACGTGTCGGTCGCCGCGGCGACCGCGGTGGCGTCGAAGAGCGTCTCCACCCAGCCGCCCTCGCTCGCGCTGAACGTCTGCATCGCGCTCAAGGGGGAATGGCCGACCCATCCATAGCGGATCACCAGTAGGTCATCGCGTCGGCGTAGAGCCCGCGCAGGTCCTCCTCCGTCACCGGGCGCGGCGCGATGGTCAGCAGCCGTTGCTGGGCCATGGCGCCCCGCACCAGATCCGGGATGTCCGCCGCGCCGTAGCCGAGCGCCGACAGGCCGTTGGGCAGATGGGTGGCGCGCATCATGGCGATCAGCCGGGCGGCCAGAACCGCGCCGCCATCCGCCGGGGAGACGTCGCGGACCTCCGCCCCCAGCGCCTCGGCGGCGCGCAGATGGCGCTCGGGCTCGGCGGAACCGGTGAAGCGGAAGGCGGCCGGCGCGTTCAGCACCACCGAGATGCCGTGCGGCACCATCGGGTTCGCCTTCTCGTAGCCGCGCGCCGTGAAGCGGTGGTTCATCCCGGCGACGGAGTAGGACATGGCGTGCGGGATGTGCACCCCGGCGTTGCCGAAGGCCAGACCGGCCAGGGTCGCCGCGAACATCAGGGCGTCGCGCGCCTCCTCGTCCGCCGGGTCGTTGACGGCGCGCTCCAGATACTGCCCGCCGAGCCGGATCGCCTGCAGGCTGCCGATGTCCGACCAGGGGTTGGCGCCCTGGTAGGGCGGTCGCGGGTTCGCCGCGTCGGGCTTCGGGCGGGAGCGGTACGACCGCGCGGTGTGGCTCTCGATGGCGTGGGTCAGCACGTCGAAACCGGTGGAGGCGATGACGCCCGCCGGCAGGCTGTCGATAGTCGCCGGGTCGACCAGCGCCAGATTCGGCCGCAGGTAGCGGGAGGAGATGCCCGTCTTCACCCGCATCTCGACATGATCGAAGATGGCGACCCCGGTCGTCTCGCTGCCGGTGCCGCAGGTCGTCGGGCAGGCGATGTGCGGCTTGACCGGGCCGGGCACCGGGCGCCCCTCGCCCAGCGGCTTGTTGACGTAGGCGAGGAAGTCCGCCGGTTGGGTGGCGTAGAGGTTCGCCGCCTTGGCCGTGTCGATCACCGACCCGCCGCCGACCGAGACGTAGCCGTCGAACTTGCCATCGCGGGCGAAGTCCGCCGCCTCCAGGAAGGACGCGCTGGTCGGCTCCACCGCGCAACGGTCGAAGACGGCAACGTCCAGCCCTGCCGCCTTCAGCGAGTCCAGCGCCGCCGCGAAGGGCGCGATCCCGGCCACATGGGGATCGGTGAACAGGGCCACCCGGCGCATGCCCATGGCCTTGGCATCGTTCCCCGCCTCCGCCAGCATGCCGCGGCCGAACTTCATCGACGCGGCCTCCACCGTGAAGCCGCTGTCGCCGTTGGGCAGGATGGGGTGGGCGATGGGGTTGGTCATGGCTGCGGGCCTCCCTGGCTTTTCTGTGTTCGTTTCCACCATCGGAGCGCGAGAGGGGGCGGCTGTCAACCCGACCGTTCGCTCAGGCGACTGTTTGCCCTCCCTGCGGCGCGGTGCCCTGAAGCCGCCGGTAGAGATAACCGACGCCGATCAGGCTCAGCCCGAGCCCGAGGAAGGAGGCGACGCGGTAGAGCCCGCCCAGCTCGGCCATGTCGCTGAGGAAGACCTTGGCGACCACCGCCAGGATCAGCGCCATCGCGGCGTGACGCAGCCAGCCCAGCCGGAAGCGCAGGGCGGCCACCAGCATCAGCACCGCCGCGACCAGGAAGCCGACGGAATAGCCGTACCATTCGGCGTCCGGCAGGTCCGGGCCGGAGAGCACCGGCCCCTGGAAGGCGTGGCGGATCTCCAGCGCCAGATTCATCCCGAGCAGCGCCAGCGGCAGCAGACCGACCCACGGGCGCAGGCGGGCCGGCAGCGGCTCCGCCCACAGGAACAGCAGCCCGAGCAGGGCCGGAAGCCCATAGGCGAGCAGCAGCGTGTTCGCCACCGGCCACGCGCCCACCGCCTCGTCGCTCCACAACGGATTCAGGGCGACCAGATGCAGCGCCGCCGCCTGAAGCGCCGCCAGCCCGGCCAGGATGCGCCGCCCCCACACCGCCACCGGCCGAGTCCGCCAACGCCGCCCCGTCGCCAGCAGCAGGGCCAGCGCCAGCCAGACCAGCGTGTGCAGCGCCACCTCGCGCAGCGTGTCGGGCGGCTCGTCCAGCGTGCCGCGGGTCAACGCCTGGATGCCGAACGACAGCAGCAGCGTGACGAAGGCCAGCCCGCCCGCCTCCAACAGAGCCACGACCCCGTCGTCACCCTTGCCGTCCGGCGCGGAGCACAGCCAATGGGCGGCCAGGAAGAAGCCCGCCGCCGGCAGGCCGTAGCCGTAGACGATCCAGCCGAGCCCGTCCTCCCCATACTCCAGCACGGAGGGATTCAGCGCCAGCCGGACCAGGACGGCACCCGCCACCAGCAGGATCACCGCGCGCAGCGAGCGCAGCCCCATCCGCCGCTCCAGCCACGCCAGCACCGGCACCTGGGCCGCCAGCGCCACGGTCAGCCACGCCTCGCGCAGCATCATGACGGCGCCGAGGCTGAGCGCTCCGGCGGCACCGGCGGCGAAGGCCGCGAGCCCAAGACTGACGCCCGGCTGGTGGCGGTGGCGGGCCAGCGGGCCAGTTCCGGCGACCAGCAGCGCCGCCAGCGCGAGGCTCGCCACCGGCCACAGCGTGTCGGCCTGCGGCGGGTCCAGCCGCCAATAGGCAAGCGCCAGAAGCACCACCGGCATCCAGGCCGCCAGCGACGACCACAGCGCCGCCCGCGTCGACCGCCACAGGGCGAGGAAGCCGCCCATCCCGTAGAGCAGGGCGAAGCCGCCCACCGCCCACAGGAAGCGCCCGGATTGGAACGGCAGCCCCTCGCCCGGCGACGGCACGATGGGATGTCCGTCGGCGGTGACGGCGGGCGGCGGCAGGGGCGAGCGCGGCACCGTCCAGCCGGCAAAGGCGAGAAGAACCGCCAGCGCGCCGATCCAGGCGACGCCGGCGATCCGCTCGATCCGCCGCCCCGCGGCGACGCAGAGCAGCCCGAACAGGGCGAGCATCACCAGCGAGCCTGTGCGATGGCCGTCCACGGTGACGAGCATCGCCATCAGCAGCCCCAGCACCGCCACCGCCGCGACGGCCAGACGGTCGGCGCGCGGGCGTCCCCTCCAGCGCAGCATGTCGAACAGGGTGGTGCGCGGCATGGCCTCGACCGGCCCGGCCAGCAGGGCGGGCATCAGGAACAGCCCGGCGGTCAGCAGCAGATAGATCCCGACCGGCAGGGCGTCGCCGGGGTTCCAGCCGCCGACGTACCAGACCGGCACCCAGCCCGCCGCCCCGGCCAGCGTGCCCAGCCCCAGCCAGCGCCAGCCGCGCCACAGCACCACCGTCATGCCGGCGCCCGACAGGGCCAACAGATAGGCGAACAGCCCCCAGGCCGATCCCCCGATGGACGAGACCAGCAACGGCGTTGCGAAGCCGCCGAGGAGGCCCAGCGCCGCGATGTAGGGTCCCTGGAGCAGCGACAGCGCCATGCCCAGCGCCGCCAGCCCGCCGAGCAGCGCGAAGGCCAGCGGCGGGGCGAACAGGTCGTAGAGCACATAGCCGCCATAGACGCTGGCGAAGCCGGTGAACAGCCCGGCCGCGGTCAAGGCCGGCGGCACCGGATCGCGGACCTCCGGCTCCACCCGCCTTCCACGCTGCCGCAGCCATTCGCCGCCGACCATCAGCGCCGCGGCGGAGACCAGGCCGAGCGCGACGCGCACGCTGGGGCCGAGCCAGCCCTGCTCCACCGACATCTTGATGAAGAAGGCCGCCGCCAGGGCGACCGTGGCCCCGCCCAGCCAGATCAGCCAGCGCCCGGCCAGCGCGTCCTCCAGCCGGCTCCACACGGACAGCGGGGGTGGAGTGGGCTCCGGTGGTGGTTGGATGGGCGGCGGTTGGATCGGCGGCGGCTCTGGCGGAGCCTCCGCCATGACGGGGGCGTCCGCGGCGGGAGCCTCGACCGGCACGGCATCGACCGTCACCAGCCCTTGCACCCGCTCCAGCGCCTGCCGCAGCCGGGCGATCTCGCGCTCCTGCGCCGTCAGCCGGCGGTTGAACCGGTGGGCGACGATGGCCCCGATCAGCACCAGTAGAATGACGTCCATGCCCGACCGCCCCGGCTGCGCTTGCGTTCGCGCAACGATAGCGGTCAGGCGCCGGGCTTGTCTCTCTGACCTGTGGAGGCACCCAAACGGCTCATCAGCGTCAGCGCGTCGTCGACCGCGTGGAAGTCCGCCGTGTTGTCGAAGACGCACCAGACCGGCCGCTCCCGCGCCTCGTCGCGGAAGCGCCGGGCCAGCCGGTCCAGCACGTCCAGCGGGTAGGCGCTGCGGTACATCACCGGCGAGCCGTGCAGCCGCCAGTAGCGGAAGCCGTCCCAACCCGCCGGCTCCGCCGCCGCTGGCACCGGGGCTGGGTCGGCGGCGGCGCGGGCCACGGCGTGGTCGACCAGCAGCCGGTCCGGTTCCGCCGCGAACCAGCTCGGGTGGCGCGGCTCGCAGACGACAAGGCCGGCGAAGCGCTCGCGCAGGGCCGCGAAGAAGGGGCCGGCCACTGCCGGCTCGAAGCGCAGCGTCGGCGGCAACTGCACCAGCAGCGGCCCCAGCCGGTCGCCGAGATGCCCGACCTCGTGCAGGTACTCCGTCAGCGGGCCGGCACAGTCCTTCAGCCGCTGCTCGTGCGTGATGGCGCGCGGCAGCTTGACCGCAAAGCGGAAGTCCGGCGGCGCCGAGGCCGCCCAGCGCTCCCAGGTCTCCGGCTTGTGCGGGCGGTAGAAGCGGCTGTTGACCTCGGTCATCGGGAAGACGCGGGCGTAGCGCTCCAGATGCGTGCCCTCCGCCGGAAAGGCCGGGGCGGAGGGTTTCGGGATGCTCCAGCCGGCGCAGCCGATGCGAATGGCGTTGATGGTCCCTTCGGCCAAGCCTCTGCTCTCCCTGGACGCGTGGGTTGCCGCCTTAGAACAGCGTCGGCTGCCGCTCGTCCCGCCTTGCGGCGCCACCCGATTGGTCCGCGTCCACGATCAGCCGGGCCATCTCCCGGCGCGCCTTCTCCGCCTCGTAGCCGCCACGGTAGCGCCCGATGAAGCCCTTCCGGCAGGCGCGGCTGAAGCGCAGCGACGCGGTTTCCCAGTCGTCGCCGGGGCGCAGCCAGCTCACATAGGTGGTGCCGGTCCGCGGGTCGGTGCGCAGGTAGCGGCCATGCCCCTTCGGACCCCGCACCCATTGGCCGGGATTCAGGCGCAGAGCCCCCCGCGCCAGCAGCAGGGACACCTGCGGGGTGAGTTCGATGGTCGGAAAATACGGCATGGCGAACCCTCTCGGCGGCGCGCCGGGGGGCGGGCCGCGAACGTCTCGTCTCTGGTTTCGGAATGCCCTGGATATGGGGATTTCAGCCCGTTTGTTCAAGTTTTGTTCATGGTCAAGCCCTGGCTGTATGGGCGCCGCGTCGCTCCGTCGGATGACAAAATCCGACACGGATTTCACGGACTCGGACACGGATTTCACGGATTTCTGAAAACCCTCAAGCGCACGGCTAGTCGAACCGGATAGCTCCGTGAAATCCGGTTTGATCCGTGCAATCCGTGTCGATTCTTGCCCGCGTGTCCCGCGCGTGGCGGATGAGCGTTGCTTCCGGCACCGGAACTTGTCCGTTGAGTGAAAGGGCCGTCCGTCCTAGGCTCCGGCACAGCTTTTCCCTGTTGGTCACGAGAGCGCATGCGCCCCCTGCTGTCCCTTCCCGTCCGCCTCCTGCTCGCCACCACGATCCTGGCCGGCTGCCAGACGACGGGCGCTCCGCCCGTGTCTGCGACCACCACGTCCGGAACCGCGAAGGCGTCCGCCGCCGCCCCGGCCAGCGTGGCCCCGGTCCAGCCCGCCGTCAGCTTCGCCGACTGGCTGAAGGCCCTGCGCGCCGAGGCGCTCGGCCAGGGCATCCGCGCCCAGACCTTCGACCGCGCCTTCGCCAACGTGAAGCTGTCGGACCGGGTGGTCGAGCTGGATTCCTCCCAGCCGGAGTTCAACCGCCAGCCCTGGCAGTATCTGGACAGCGCGGTCAACGACCGCCGCATCCAGGCCGGACGCCAGCGCATCCAGGACAACGGCGCGCTGCTGCGCCGCATCAGCCAGCGCTCCGGCGTCCCGGCGGAGATCCTGGTGGCCTTCTGGGGCGTCGAGACCGACTTCGGCAACTTCACCGGCGGCTTCTCCGTCGTCGACGCGCTGACCACGCTGGCCTATGAGGGCCGCCGCGCCAGCTACTTCCGGACGGAGTTGCTGGCCGCCCTGCGCATCCTCGACAGCGGCGACATCCCGCCGGAGAAGATGAGCGGCTCCTGGGCCGGCGCCATGGGCCAGACCCAGTTCATGCCGACCATCTTCCTGAAGCACGCCACCGACGAGGACGGCGACGGGCGGCGCGACATCTGGGGCAGCCTGCCCGACGTCTTCGCCTCCACCGCCAAGTTCGTGCAGGCCAACGGCTGGCGCACCGGGGAGCGCTGGGGCGAGGAGGTCACCCTGCCCGCCGGCTTCCCCTACGAGCAGGCCGAGTACAACATCTCCAAGCCGGTGTCCGAATGGCGCCGCCTCGGCGTGCGGCCGGTCACCGGCGGCGAGCTGAGCGGCGGCGAGGAGGAGCGGGCCGCCGTCCTGATGCTCGCCGGGGCGCAGGGACCGGCCTTCCTGGTCCGGGAGAATTTCCGGGCGATCATGAAGTACAACCCCTCGACCAGCTACGCGCTGGCGGTGGCGCTGCTGTCCGACCGTCTCGCCGGCCGCTCCGGCGTGCAGGGAAGCTGGCCGCGCCACGAACCGGCGCTGAGCCGCGACGAGCGGATCGAGCTTCAGGAGCGGCTGGCCTCGCTGGGCATGGAGCCGGGGACGGCGGACGGCATCGTCGGCGCCAACACCCGCAACGCCGTGCGCCGCTTCCAGCAGTCGATCGGCGCCGTGCCGGACGGCTTCGCCACCAAGACCCTGCTGGAACGGCTGCGCCAGTCCGCGGCACCCGCCCCGGCGGCGGGCTAACGGCAGGCCGGATGCTGGCGACGGCGAAGGGCTGGGCGCGGCGGATCAAGCGCGACGTGATCGCGCTCTATCTGGCCGCGCGCGACCCGCGGACGCCCTGGTACGCCCGTGTGGCCGCCGCGGCGGTGGCGGCCTACGCGCTCAGCCCCATCGACCTGATCCCCGACTTCGTGCCGGTCCTGGGCTATCTGGACGACCTGCTGATCGTGCCGCTCGGCATCCTGCTGGTCATCCGTCTGATCCCGGCGGCGGTGCTGGAGGAGCACCGCGCCACCGCCGCCCGGCTGGCCGCCCGGCCGGTCAGCTACGCCGCCGCCGCGCTGATGGTCGGGATCTGGCTGGTCGCCGCCGTCGCTCTCTTCTGGTGGCTCGAACCCTATATCGCGGGTTGGCTGGGGTAGACGCGCGGGCGCCTTCCCCTCATTCGCCCAGCAGATGCAGCGCCAGGGTCCGCTCGTGGGGCTGGCGGCGGTGCTCGAACAGATAGATCCCCTGCCAGGTGCCCAATGCCATCCGCCCCTCCAGCACGGGGATGGACAGCTGCACCGTGGTCAGCGCGCTGCGGATGTGAGCCGGCATGTCGTCCGGCCCTTCCAATATGTGGTCGTAGAGCGCCGGGTCTTCCGGCACCAGCCGCTTGAAGAAACGCTCCAGATCGCCGCGCACGCTGGGGTCGGCGTTCTCCTGGATGACCAGCGAGGCCGAGGTGTGCCGGCAGAAGACCGTCAGCAGACCGGTCTCCATGCCCTGGGCGGCGACCCAGCGGGCCACCGGCTCGGTCACCTCGACCAGGCCCTGGCCGTGGGTGCGGGTGGTCAGCGTCGTGACGGCCTGCCGCATGTGTGTCGCCCTCCGTGCTCGATTGCGCGTCTTGGAAGCGGGTCTTCCATACACCAAATCGCTTGGCATTTCCGGCCCGACAACTGGCCCGACCAACAACAGGTGATTCATGGAACTGAACGGCCAGTACCGGATTCCGGCGGCGCGCGAGCGGGTTTTCACCGCGCTCTGCGATCCCGCCGTGCTGCAACGCTGCATCCCGGTTCTGGAGGAGATGGACCGGCTGTCGCCCACCGAATACAGCGCCCGCGTGCGCGCCACGGTCGGGCCGCTGAACGCGCGCTTCGCCGGCAACGTCCGGGTGGCGCCGGAGGACGCGCCGCGCTTCTACATCCTCTACGCCGAGGGCAAGGGCGGCCTCGCCGGAGCGGTCAAGGGCGAGGCCCGCATCACGCTGGAGGAGGTGGACGGCCACACCCAGCTGTCCTTCACGCTGGCGGCGGCGCTGGGCGGGGCCGTCGGCCGGCTGGCGGTCAAGCTGGTCAAGGCCAAAGCCGACCGCGTGATCGACGGCTTTTTCGAGCGTTTCACGACGGAGGTCCTGAACGGCTGAGCAGGATGCCCGGCGGGCCTCGACAACGCACCCGCAAAAAACCACTTCGCAGTTGCGGGAATTTGATCCACCATCATGGTCATGACCGAACAACCCCCCGATGCGGGAGTTCGCCGACCATGATTGCCGACATCGCCGATCCCGCGATCCTCTCGCTCCACCCGCCCGCCGACGCCCTGGACGGCGTTCCGGACGGCCCGGCCCTCGACCGGCTGCTGTTCACCCGCATCGTCGGGCTGGCCGCGCAGCATCCGGGCGGTCCCGCCGCCGCGCTGGGGCTGGAGCGTGAAGCGCTGGCCGAGCTGATCCGCCGTCACGCGGCGGGCTTCGCCCCTCTCCTTTCCTCCCTGCCGGAGGACAGCGGTGTGGACGCCATCGAGGAGGAGGATTTGCGGGCCTTCCTGCTGGACCACCGCGCCGCCGGGACCATCGAGGAGGAGTGGCTGGCCGCCATCGTCGCCCGCCGCGCGCTGGGGCCGAACCACCTCTGGCAGGACATGGGCTTCGCCAACCGGCGGGAGCTGAACGCCATGTTCCGCCGCCACTTCCCGTCGCTGGTCGCGCTGAACAGCGGCGACATGAAATGGAAGAAATTCTTCTACCGCCAGCTGTGCGAGCGCGAAGGGCTGATGCTCTGCAAATCGCCGAACTGCGAGGTGTGCGACGACTTCAGCGCCTGCTTCAGCGCGGAGGACGGCGATCCGCTGAGCGCCCTGGCCCGCGTGGCCCGTGGCGAGGGGGCGTGAACAAAGATGCGCTGCGGATGAAGAAAGCCGCTTGACCGGAGCGCCGCTACCCGTTAGATAACGCCACCCGCCGGACGGAAGGCCTAGCAAGGCCCGATGAACGGCAGGTCTCCGATGGTCGCGTCAAGCATCAGCGGAAGGGTGGCCGAGTGGTTAAAGGCAGCAGACTGTAAATCTGCCCGCGTAAGCGTACGCTGGTTCAAATCCAGCCCCTTCCACCATCTGACGCGGCCGGTTCATGACAGGGTCATGACCGGCCGTTTCCTTTTCCGGACAGCGCCGACTTATTGCCTCATCAGCGCGCCTTCTCAGCGTGGCTGGGCTCCCAAATCCTCGAAGGTCAGGCCCTTGTCGGTGCGGGTGAAGCGGCCCTTGCCGTTGACCGTCATCGCCGTCGCGCCCGGCTGCGGCGCAAAGGTCGCCGCGTAGTAGCAATCATATTGCTTGTCGTCCGGCTTCGGGGCGCCGTTGCGGTACTTGGTGTCGACGCAGCCCTGCTTGCGGAAACCATCGAACCCACGGAAGCTGCCCTGCCCCTGACCGTCCAAGGCCCGCCGGGTGTGCGATTCCACCAGCTTGCGCATGTCGGACTCGCCCGGCTCCCCCGAACAGGCGGCCAACGGCACCACCGCCAGACCGCACAGCACCGCAAGCCGCAGGCCCCGCATCCCCTCCCTCACTTGGCGGCCAGCAGGCGATCCACCCGCTCCTTCAGGGCGCCGAAGGACGGTGGCTTCACGACGAAGCCATTGACGCCCAGGGACATGGCCTTCTTCACGATTTCGGATTCCGTGTGGTTGGTCAGGAAGACCACCGGCGTGCGGCGGTTCCTCACCTCGGCGCTGGCCCGCAGATCGGCCAGGAACTGCAGGCCGGACACCGGCTTCATGTCAATGTCGCAGACAATCACGTCGGGGGTGGCGCGGATGCATTCCCGCATGCCGGTCTCGCCGTTGTCGGCCTCGGCGATCGAGCGGAAGCCGATCTGCGACAGGATCTGCATGATGGTCCGGCGCACGAAGGGCTGATCTTCGATGACCAGGATGCTGTACTGCCCGTAATCGACCGGCTTCCTGTCCATCGCCGCCCCCTCCTCCGCCAGAACTGGTGGCACCAGTCCGTGGTCATACAGTCGGACACTGATAATGCGAGTCCGGCGGACGAGCAACCAAAGGACGGTTACAACTTTTAAAGAATGACGGATTCCCAGCGCCCGGACGCGGCGGCGGGCCGAGCGAAACCGCAAGGCCCGTCCTGCGCGCGACCGCCGCTCACCAGAAACGGGACGCTACCGCCGGCCGGTTCCCTGCAACCCCAGGATGGTGGAGATCAGGCCCGCCACGAACCGCCGTTCCGGGTGCAGCTCATGCACCGCGACCGCGCGCCCGGCGAAGGACAGCGCCGCTTTCGCAAGGTCCGCCGGGTCCGGGCAGGCTTCGCCGTCGATGCGGAAGCGCGTGACCGTCTTGGTCAGCTCGTGCATCGCCGTCAAAGGCGGGATGCACATCAGGAAGCGGGCGCTGGCGACCGGCGTGAAGCCGCAGCGCTCGAACATGGTCTGTACGGTCACCGGAACGCCGTCCGGTCCTTCGGTCCCGACCTGAAAGCGGAGCAGACGCTGCGCCCGCTCCTCCACCGCCTCGGACCAGCCGGCGGTGGCTGTAATCATGGGGTTGATCAAACCTGCCTCCAAATGCACCAGCCACGGGCCGCGCAGGCTCCAGGGACGTTAGATTGTTCGCTCAGCGAACAAGGTCAAGAAACATCCCGTATGGCGGAAACCCGCATCCGTTTGATTACAAAGCAATCACCGTGCCAGCGCACGGAAACGGCGGCGCAAAGCCGCCCCGCCCCGTCACCGGCTTCCCCTATCATCTTGGAACTCCACCTGATTGTTCCATGGCGCCCGCATCGACGCCGGAACGGCGCCTTCGGAGTCAACAGCGCGACGACCGCCCCGGTGCCGACGGCTGACCGCTTCGTCGCCTCCGGAACACGTTGCATGTGTGACAACCTGCCGTCCTTTTGGGCACGGGGTGTCGCTGCTCCGCAACCGACACCCTTGAAGCGATGATCGGGACCTTTGCACGCGCGCGAATCGTTATGCCCACGAAAACAATTCCCGTTCTGCGCTGTTGTGACCTGACGTACGTGAAATCATGTGCCGGAAGTTGTTTCGCGGCGGTGAGCGGGGACCATCGTGGAGACCTATATGCCCAAACATGCGGATTCGGACGAACCGGACAAAGGTGGGGCAACCACCGGAGAGGTGCTGCGCGAAAGCCTGGGGACGCTGAGCCGCAACCTTGCCGAAGGGGTCCGCACCGCCGAACGCCTCCAGCGGGACGCCGCCCGGCTGGTCGAGGAAAGCGCGCGTCTGGCCGCCGAACTGGTCGAGCAGCGCCGCGAGATGGGGCGGCTGCGCGACCGGATGCACCGCGCCGAGGATCGCCGTTCCGCCCGGGAAGAGGAGCTGCGCCGCGCCCATGAGACGGCGGAACGCGCCGACCGGGCCAAGGCGCGTTTCCTGACCGCCGCCAGCCACGACCTGCGCCAGCCGATCCAGGCGGCGGCGCTCTACGCCCACATCCTGCGCGGCGCGGTCGGCGGCAACCCGTCGGCGCGGGAGGCAGCCGACCTCCTTCAAGCTTCCATCGACAGTCTGAGCGGCATGCTGAGCGGCCTTCTGGACCTCGCCCGGCTGGAGGCGGGGGCGGTGGACGTCACGGTCTCGGAGTTCCGCCCCGATGCGCTGATGCGCCGTCTGGGCCAGGAGTTCCGGGCGAGCGCCACGGCCGAGGGTATGAGCCTGCACGTCCATCCCAGCGGCGTGGCGGTGCGGACCGACGCGCGGCTGCTGGAACGCATCCTCACCCACCTGCTGTCCAACGCCGTCCGCCACGGCGGGAAGAACGGGGGACGCGTCCTCCTCGGCTGCCGGCGGCGCCCTGAGGCGCTGGAGTTCCAGGTGTGGGACGACGGGCGCGGCATCCCCCCCGACGCCCGCGCCGCCATTTTCGAGGAGTTCCACCAGCTCGACAATCCGGAGCGCTGCGCGGCCAAGGGCTTCGGGCTCGGCCTGCCGCTGGTCGCCCGCATGGCGCGGCTGCTCGGGCTGACGCTGGACCTGCGGTCGCAGGTCGGCCGGGGCACGGTCTTCACGGTGGCCGTTCCGCGCGCCGCCCTTCCCTCCGAACCCGACCGCCGCCTGACCGCCGCCGCCCGCGCCATCGCCGTGGCCGCGACCAGCGCGGTCGCCACGGCCTCGCCGATGGAGCGCATGCGGGGCCGTCGGGTGCTGCTGGTGGAGGACGACGAGCGGGTGCGCCACGCCATGACCATGCTGCTGAAGCACTGGGGGGTGCGGGTGACCGCCGTCGGCTCCGCCGAGGAGCTGGCCGACCGCCTGCCGCGGCTGCGCAGCCGCCCGCACGTCGTCCTCGCCGACCACCGCCTTCCACGCGGGCAGACCGGCCGCACGGTGGCGGAGCTGGTCCGCCGCCGCTGGGACGTTCCGGTGGTCATCATCACCGGCGACACCGCGCCGGAGCGGTTGCGCGAAGCCCGCAAGATCGGCTGCCGCCTGCTGCACAAGCCGGTGGAGCCCGGCGACCTCGCCGCCACGCTCGACGACGTCATGGAGGGGTGAGCGCTCAGAACGATCCCCCGCTCCGCCTGTTCGCAGGGTGGGAGGTGCGCGCATGGGACGACGGAAGACGCGGCGGAACTCAACCCGGCGTGGCCTGATCGGCGGGGCCGCCGTGATTCTGGCGCTCGGCGCCGGGGTGGTCGCCTGGGCGTGGGAAAGGGCGATCCCGCCCCAGCCGCGCCCGGCGGCGGAGTCCTTTCCGGCGGCGCTGGTGGCGGAGGGGGCGCGGCTGGCCGCGGTGGGGAACTGCATCGCCTGCCACACGGTGCCGGGCGGGCGGTCCTTCGCCGGTGGGCTCGCCCTGCCGACGCCCTTCGGGACCATCCATTCCACCAACATCACGCCCGACGAGGACACCGGCATCGGCCGCTGGAGCGAGGCGGCCTTCACCCGCGCCATGCGCCGTGGGGTGGACCGCGACGGGCGGCATCTCTACCCCGCCTTCCCCTACGACCATTACACGCGGGTCAGCGACGCCGACAACCGGGCGCTCTACGCCTACCTGATGACCCGCACGCCGGTGCGGGCGGAGGCGCCGGCCAACGACCTTCCCTTCCCGCTGAACATCCGGATGGCCGTGGCCGGGTGGAAGCTGTTCTATTTCCGCGAGGGCGCCTTCACCCCCGACCCGGCCAAGCCGGAGGTCTGGAACCGCGGCGCTTATCTGGCGGAGGGGCTGGGCCATTGCGGCGCCTGCCACAGCCCGCGCAACGCGCTGGGCGCGGTGGACAAGGATCGCGCCTGGGCCGGCGGCGAGGCCGAGGGCTGGACCGCCTACCCCATCAACCAGGACTCCCCGGCGCCCGTCCCCTGGACGGCGGACAGCCTGACCTTCTACCTGCGGCACGGCTGGCACCCGACGCACGGCGTGTCGCGCGGGCCGATGGCGGAGGTCACCGGCAACCTCGCCGGCCTGCCCGACGCCGACGTGGCGGCCATCGGCGCCTACGTCGCCGACCGCATGGGTCCCCCCGGCGCCGAGCGCCTGCGCCGCAGCGAAGACCTGCGGGCTCTGGTTCCGCGCCGTACCGCCGACGCCGGGGCGCCGCCGGGCGCCGGCCCGACCGCCGCCGACGGTCTGGCCCATCCCCCCGCTGCGGACTCCGGGCGGGCCGGGGGCGACGAGCGGGGCGAGGCGGTCTACCGCACGGCCTGCGCCACCTGCCACGAATCCGGACGGCCGCTGCCCTTCGGCGGACTGCCTTTCGCGCTCAGCACCGCGGTGAACGCCGCGAACCCGCAGAACATCGTCAACGTCACGCTGTTCGGCCTTCCACCCGGCGACGGCACCGTCAGCGCGGTGATGCCGGCCTTCGGCGGAGCGCTGACCGACGCCGACATGGTGGCCCTGCTGCGTTACCTGCGCGGGCGCTTCAGCGACCAGCCGCCATGGGACGGGCTGGAGCGGCTGGTGGCCGACACGCGCAGCGGCGCACACCACGTCGCCGTCCGCCCCGCCGACGGCATCGAACGGGCGCCGCAGAACGTCGGCGCCGCCGACTGAACGCATGCCCGGATTGACGGAAGGAAGCCCATCATGGCGATCGACCTCACGGTGAACGGCACCCCGCAGCGGGTGGAGGCGGACCCGGACACGCCGCTGCTCTACGTGCTGCGCGACGATCTCGGGCTGAACGGGGCGAAGTTCGGCTGCGGGCTGGGCCAGTGCGGGGCCTGCACGGTGATGGTGGACGGGCGCGCCGTTCTATCCTGCGTCACGCCGGTCCTGCTGATGCAGGGCCGCGCCGTCACCACGGTCGAGGGGCTGGGCACCGCCGAAGCCCCCGGCCCCATGCAGCGCGCCTTCATCGAGGAGCAGGCGGCCCAGTGCGGCTACTGCATCCCCGGCATGATGATGCGGGCGCAGGCGTTGCTCCAGGAGCGGCCGGACGCCGACGACGCCGCGATCCGTCGCGCGCTGGAATTCAACCTGTGCCGCTGCGGCACCCACATGCGCATCCTGCGCGCCATCCGCCGCGCCGCCGACACCATGCGCCACGCGGAGACCGCCGCCCCGAACGGGAGGGCCGGCTGATGAGCGACCACAGCCCCCTCCCTCTGACCCGCCGCGGCCTGCTGGCCGCCGGTGGCGCCCTGGTCGTCACGGTGTCGCTGGCCCGCCCCCTGCCCGCCCAGACCGGGGACGGCGGTGGCGCCCGGCCTCCCAAGCCCGCTTCGGGCAGCCTCGCCCAGACGTCCCGGCTCGACGCCTGGGTGCGCATCGGCGCGGATGGCGCCATCACCGTCTTCACCGGCAAGGCCGAACTCGGCCAGGGCATCCGCACCGCCCTGCTCCAGGTCGCCGCGGAGGAGCTGCGCGTCCCGCCTGCCGCTATCACGCTGGTCACCGCCGACACCGCCCGCACCCCAAACGAGGGCTACACCGCCGGCAGCCAGTCCATGCAGAACAGCGGCACCGCCATCCGCGCCGCCGCCGCCCAGGCCCGCGCCCTGCTGGCGCAAGAGGCGGCGCGGCGCCTCGGCGCGCCGGCCGACGCGCTGGGCTTCGCCGACAAGCGGGTGACGGCGCCGGACGGGCGGACGCTCGGCTATGGGGAGTTGGCCGCGTCGCTGGACCTGACGGTGGAGGTGCCGGCGGACGCCCCGCTGACCGCGCCGGACCGGCTGTCGGTGATGGGCCGGCCGCTGCCCCGCGTCGACATTCCCGCCAAGGTGACCGGCGGCGCGGCCTATGTGCAGGACCTCCGGCCGGAGGGCATGCTGCACGCCCGCGTCGTCCGCCCGCCCAGCCCCGCCGCCCGGCTGACCGCGCTCGACGCCGCCGGGGTGGAGGCGATGCCGGGGGTGATCGCCGTGCTGCGCGACGGCGACTTCCTCGCCGTGGTGGCCGACAAGGAGTACCGGGCGGTCAAGGCGATGCGCGCCCTCGCCTCCGCCGCCCGCTGGGAGGAGCCGGCGACCCTGCCCGGCGACACCCCGATCCCCGACCTGCTGCGCACGCTGGAGCGCGAGGTCGGCACGGTGGACGCGAAGGGCGACGCCGCCCCCGTCGCCGACGGCCCGCGCAGCCTGCGCGCCCGCTTCACCCGGCCCTACCAGCTTCACGGCTCCATCGGGCCGTCCTGCGCCGTGGCGGTGATGGGCGAGGACGGGCTGACCGTCTGGTCGCACACCCAGGGCGTCTATCCCGACCGCAAGGCCATCGCCGAGATGCTGCGCCTGCCCTTGGATCGGGTGCGGGTGATCCATACGGAGGGCTCCGGCTGCTACGGCCACAACGGCGCCGACGACGCGGCGGCGGACGCGGCGCTGATCGCCAGCAAGCTGCCCGGCCGCCCGGTGCGGGTGCAGTGGATGCGCGAGCAGGAGCATGCCGGGGAGCCCTATGGCCCGGCCATGATGATCGAGGCCGCGGCCTCCCTGGACGGGAACGGGCGCGTCGACCGCTGGACCTTCGACGTCTGGTCGAACACCCACACCACCCGCCCCGGCGGGGCCGGCGCCCTGCTGGCCGCGCGCCATCTGGCCGAGCCCTTCCCGGCGGAAGCGGCGGCGATGCAGATCACCCCCGCCGGCAACGGCGATCGCAACGCCATCCCGCTCTACGCCATCCCCAACACCCGCATCCTCTGGCATTTCCTGCCCGACATGCCGCTGCGGGTGTCGGCGCTGCGGTCGCTCGGCGCCTACGCCAACGTCTTCGCGCTGGAAAGCATGATGGACGATCTGGCGCTGCTGGCCGGCGCCGACCCCGTGGAGTTCCGCCTGCGCCATCTGGAGGATCCGCGTGCCCGCCGGGTGGTCGAACTGGCGGCGGAGCGCTTCGGCTGGACGGGCGCCGCGCCGGCGCCGGGCTTCGGCCACGGTTTCGCCTTTGCCCGCTACAAGAACCACGCCGCCTATCTGGCGCTGGCGGTGGAGCTGTCGGTGGACCGCGGCAGCGGGCGGGTACGGATGACCCGCGCCACCGCCGCCATCGACAGCGGCGAGATCGTCAACCCCGACGGCATCCGCAACCAGACCGAAGGCGGCATCATCCAGGCGATGAGCTGGACCCTGTTCGAGCGCGTCGCCTACGACGACACCCGCGTCACCTCGGTGGATTGGGCCAGCTACCCCATCCTGCGCTTCGCCAGCGTGCCCGACCGCATCGACGTCCACATCGTCGAACGGCCCGGCGATCCCTTCCTCGGCACCGGAGAGGCAGCGCAGGGGCCGACCGCCGCGGCCATCGGCAACGCCATCCGCTCGGCGACCGGCTTGCGCCTGCGCGACCTGCCCTTCACCCCCGACCGGGTGCGGGAGCCGACCGCCTCCGGCTGAGCCCGCCAGAAGAGGCCACCCGGAGGAAATTTCCACGGATCCTCTGGTGAATAGAACGAACGGCTTGGCACCTTTGTGCCAAGAGTGGCGGATGCCCAACCCAGGGTAAGCGGTCGCGCTGCGCTCTGGCGTTGCGCCACGCCAAGATGCGCCGGGCAGTTCAACGGAACCGTTGCTTGCTACCGCAACTCACCGTAGCGCCACTTTTACTGGTGTGCGCCACGCTATTTTGCGGCACAGCGAAATAAAAATTGAATAGATGCATGATTTTATCAGCGCCATAATAGGAATTAACAACACATTAACACTCCTAATGACACGATATTTCGCAATATGTAACATTAGAATGTGAATTTGTGCTTTCAATCGACAAGAAAACAGCTGTGTCAAATGCCATGATCTTGCGTTGTATTCATTGACCAGGGCGTCGGGTTGTGGGTATGTCAAATCAAACGGGGTAGCCATTTCTTTCGAGGAATGCCCACCTCGGATTGCTTCCCACTTAGGAACCGTCCGCCATGACCGAAGCGCCCGCCGCCGCCGCCGCCCCGCGCGTTACCACCTCAGGTCGCTTCCTCCGCACGGCCTCAGAGATTGCCGTCATCGACACCGCCCTTGACGGGTGGCGGGATCTCCAGGCGGGACTTCCCTCCGGCATGGAAATGGTTCTGATCGGCGAAGGCCGCGACGGCGTGGCGGCGATGGTGCAGGCCTTGGCCGGGCGCCGCGGCATCCGGGCGCTCCATGTGCTGTGCCACGGCTTCGAGGGCGGCCTGCAACTCGGCGCGGCGCGGCTTGACGACGCGACGCTGGGCGCGCGCGCCGCGGAACTGGCGGCCATCGGCTCCTGCCTTGCCGACGACGGCGACATCCTGCTGTACGGTTGCAACGTGGCGAGCGGCCATGGCGGTGCGTTCCTCGACGCGCTGGCCGACATCACCGGCGCCGCCATGGCGGCCTCCCGGACGCTGACGGGCGCCGCGGACCTGGGCGGCGATTGGACCCTCGCCTGGACGCGCGGCACGGTGCGGACCGAAGCCCTGCGGATCGACCGGTATCGCGGGGTGCTGGCCGCACCGTTCGTTGATGAAGTGGTCGCCTACACCGGCGAGAACACCATCACCATCCGGTACGAAGACAGCCTGGACACCACGAGCAACCCGCTGCTGACCCATTTCGTGGCGACCGACGGCACCGTGAACGCGGGCACCGGTTCCATCCTGATCAATGGCAACGCGGTCACCCTGATCAGCGCCGTGGTGTCCGACACCTTCGTAACCCTGACCGTCGGCCACCAGTTCCAGCTTAACGACGCCATCGCCTTCCGCTACGAGGACCCGGCGGGTGACGACCTGACCGGCGTCATCCAGGCCCCCTACGGCCTGGACACGCAATCGGTGGACGTCTCGATCACAGTGCTGTCCGCCCGCCCCCCGGCCTTCCTCTCCTCATCCGCGCAAATCGGGACCAACAAGGTCGTCCTGTCCTTCGATCAGGCGCTGGACGCCAACAATCCCCCGTCCACCCAGCAGTTCTTCGGGTCCTCGTCGACGCAGGGACAGATTCGCATCAACGGCGTCTACTACGGCGTTTCGAGCGTCGCCGTCGTTGGAAGCACCGTCACCGTCGAGGTCGGCAACGGCTACATCTTCCAGAATGGAGATTTCGTCTCCCTCCGTTATTACGACGGAGACACGGTGGACAGCACCACGGCCATCCAGAACCAGGCCGGCGTCGACATTCCGGATTTCAGAACCAGCTTCACGGTCCAGCTCAACGAGCCCACCGTGACCGCGACGGGCAACGCGCCGACCTTCACCCAGAACGCGGCGCCGGTGGACCTGTTCTCCGGGGTGTCCGCCAGCACCAACACCGGACAGGTCTTCACCAGCGTGACCCTGACGGTCACCAACGTCGTCGACGACGAGTGGCTGTCCATCGATGGCACCATCCCCATTTCCCTGACCTCTCCAGCCACCGGGGTGACCGTGCCGACGATGCCGGGGGCGACGGTCTCCACCTCGTACAGCGGCACCACGGCGACCGTCACCGTGAGCGGGCTCAGCCTCACCGGCACCCAGCTGGCGGCGCTGCTCGACGGCATCGCCTATGTCAATGCGGGCGACGTCCTCACCGGCATCGTCACGCCCGGCAACCGCGTCGTTTCCATCACCAGCGTCACCGATGACGGCAGCACCAACAACACGGCCAGCCTCACCGGCGTGTCCTCCACCATCACCGTCGCGGCCGCGGCCGCGCCGACGCTGACGGCGACCGGCAACACGACGACCTTCACCACCTACACGAACGCGGCGGACCTGTTCTCGACGGTCACGGCCAGCACCAACAACTCCGGCCAAGTCTTCACCAGCCTGACGCTCACGGTGACCGGTGTCCTGGACAGCGCGTCGGAAATGCTGGTCTTCCTGGTTCCCGGATGGTCGTCTTCGACCATTGCCCTGAACCATGGCGCCACCTCCCTGCCCGTCGGCGGAGTGACGGCCAGCGCCACGGCCAGTGGCGGCACCGTCACGGTGACGATCAGCGGCCTGCATCTGACGGACAGCGAAATGGCGTCGTTCATCGACGGCATCGCCTACAACAACATCGCGGCCCTGCAGAGCGCCACGCCGTCCGACGGCCCGCGCGTCATCACCATCACCGGCGTCACCGACGACGGCAGCAGCGACAACAGCGCCAGCCTCACCGGCATCGCCGCCACCGTCAACATCGGCGCGCCCGCGACGCCGGTGCTGCAGAGCGCCGCGGTGAACGGCGCATCGCTGGTGCTGACCTACGACGTGGCGCTCGACTCCGCCAACCCGCCGGCGACCGGCGCCTTCACCGTGACGGCCGGCGGCAGCCCGGTCACCGTCAGCGGCGTCGCCGTGGACAGCGCGAACAAGACGGTGACGCTGACGCTCGCCCAGCCGGTCGCCTTCAACAGCGCGGTCACCGTTTCCTACACCGACCCGACCGTGGGCGACGACGCCAACGCCGTTCAATCCGCCTGGGGCGGCATGGATGCCGCGACCGTCACCGCCCAGCCGGTCACCAACAACACGCCCGACCCGAACGGGACCCCACCGACCCTCACGCTGAGCACCGAAACCCCCTTCTTCATGGGGAGCAGCGGCAGCAGCGGCTTTGACCTCTTCAGCGCGGTGACCGCCTCGACCGTCGACGGCGGGCAACACTTCACCGGCATGGTCCTCAAGGTCTACAACGTCGTCGGCAACGGCAGCACCGAGTTCCTGACCATAGGTGGCAGCGACATCGCGCTCGGCACCGGGTCGGGCACATTCAGCAACGGCAGCTACGCGGTCACACTGACCAACGGCGTCGCCACCGTGACGCTGAGCGGCATGTCGTTGAGCGACGGCACCATGGGCTCGCTGATCGACGGGATCACCTACAAGAACACCGGCCCGGCCAACGTGACGCTCGGCTCCACCGAGACGCGGCCCGTCGTCCTTCACTCCATCACCGACAGCGGTCCCGTCGGCCAGAACACCACCGTCGTCGACCAGGTCGCCACGGTGACGATCGCCAACACGATGCCTGCGCCCGCGCGTCTCACGATCGCGCCGACAAGCCCGACCGTGTCCTTCGTTGCGGGAACGCCGAAGCAGGTGTCCTTCACCATCACGGCCACGCAGTCCATCGCCATGGTGGGGTCGATGGTCGAGTTCGGCGTCAGCGCGCCCAGCGGCTGGACGGTCGCGAACATCGGCCTCGACATGCCGGTCACCGGCATCATTACGATCGGCAGCGTCTTCACCCTGACCTTCGACATCACGGCGTCCGGCACGGACACGTCCGGTGCATTCCCCATCAGCATCGTCTCCACGGCGGTCGGGATCGACATGAGCACCGCCGCCATCTCGAACTCGGTGATGGTGATGCTCGCCCCACCCGCGCCGGTGCTGCAGAGCGCCACGGTCGACGGCACGTCGCTGGTCCTGACCTATGATGCCGCGCTGGACGCGGTGAACGGCCCGGCGGCTGGCGCCTTCGAGGTCAAAGTCGGCGGCAGCACGGTCACCGTCTCCACCGTCGCGGTGAACAGCGTCAACAAGACGGTCACGCTGACTCTGGCCCAGGCGGTCCAGCACGGACAGACGGTCACCGTCAGCTACACCGATCCCACCAACGGCGACGACGCGGCGGCGATCCAGAACATTACCGGCGGCGCGGACGCGGCCAGCGTGACCAACCAGTCTGTGACGAACAACACGGCCGACACGACGCCGCCGTCGATCACCAACGTCACGATCCCCAACCAGCCGGCCCAGGTCGGCGATACGGTGACGGTGACGATCACCGTGGCGTCGGACAGCGACACCTACACGCTGGGCAACGGCAGCACGGTCAACGGCTTCGCGCTCGCCAACCTGACCAAGGTCAGCGCCACCACCTACACCGCCACCTTCACCGTCACCGCCGACGGCCAGCGCACCGGCGACCGCGCCGCCAACCAGGACATCCCGGTCAACATCGTCCTGGTCGACAGCGCCAGCAACGCCAACACCCCCTACACCACCCCGATCAGCCAGACCAACGACCGCATCGACACCAACGCCCCGCCGGTCCTGGCCGTCCCGACCACCCCGCCGACCCTGGTCGACACCGCCGCCACCGACAGCTTCCCGCTGATCGACGGCCAGCTCTCCGCCACCGACCTGGAAGGCGACACGCTGACCTTCTCCGTCGCCGGCTCGCAGGCCTCCCCGGTCCAGCACGGCAGCGTCACGCTCAGCAACGGCGTCACCTACGACACCTGGTCCACCGGTCCGGGCGGCACCGCCTACGTCAACAGCCAGACCGGCCACTACGCCTACGTCTTCGACGCCGCCTTCCTCAACGGCGTCCCCGCCGGGCCGATGCAGGGCACCAGCACCTTCACCGTCTCCGACGGCAACCGCACCGTCGAGCAGCAGCTCACCCTCAACTTCACCGGCGCCAACGACAGCCCGATCCTGTCCAACGACGCCCGCAGCCTGGCCGCCATCGACCAGGGCATCGCCGACGCCGCCAACACCGGCACCACCGTCACCGATCTGCTCGCCTCGGCCGGCACCGCCACCGACGCCGAGTACGACAGCCCCTTCCCGCTGGTCACCGTCGTCCCGCTGGGCATCGCCGTCACCGGGGTGACCAACAGCAACGGCACCTGGCAGTACAAGGTCGGCACCGGCGCCTGGACCGACATCCCCAGCGGCCTGTCCAACGGCTCGGCGCTGCTGCTCGCCGGCTCCGACCGCCTGCGCTTCGTGCCGAGCGGCTCGGGCTTCACCAACACCGACACCGGCGCCATCACCTTCAAGGCGTGGGACCGCACCAGCGGCACGGCCGGCGCCACCGCCGACACCAGCGGCGACGCCTTCAGCACCGGCGGCGCCACCGCGACGATCCGCGTCGACGCCGTGCCGACCCTGGCCGCGACCGGCGGCGCCAAGACCTTCGGCGTCGGGGTGGACGCCTCGACCAGCCTGTTCAGCGGCGTCGCCGCCTCCACGGTGGAGGCGGGGCAGAGCTTCCGCGGCGCGGTGTTCACCGTCAGCGGAGTGGTGGACGCCACCGAGGTCCTGACCATCGGCGGCACCGACGTCGCCCTGACCAACGGCGCCACCGCCACCCTGACCGGTCTCGGCGTGGCGGGCGGCAACGCCGGCGTCACCGTGTCGGTGGTCGGCGGCGTCGCCACGGTGACCGTCACCGGGCTGGAGCGCAGCGACGCGCAGATGAGCGCTCTGCTCGGCGGCGTCACCTACAAGAACACCAGCGCGACGGCGACGCTGGGCGACCGCACGGTGGCCATCGCCGGCCTGACCGACAGCGGCGGCGCCACCGGCAGCGCAACCATCTCCGGCGTCAGCGCGGTGGTGAGCGTGGCCGACGTGACGCCGCCGGCGGCTCCGGTTGTCACCAGCGCGGCGCTGACCAAGAACGCCACGCCGGTCCTGGCCGGCACGGCGGAGGCGGGCAGCACGGTGACCGTCACGGTGGGCGGAGCGACCTACACGACCACGGCGACCAACGGGACCTGGACTCTTGACCTCGCCACGGCGACGCCGACCACCGGCTCGCTGAGCCTGAACGCCAACGGCACCAACGCGGTTTCGGTGACGGCCAAGGACGCGTCCAACAACACGTCGACGGCCGGCACCCAGACGCTGACCATCGACACGACGGCGCCCTCCGCGCCGGCGGTGACCAGCGCCGTGCTGACCAAGAACGCCACGCCGGTCCTGACCGGCACCGCCGAGGCCGACAGCACGGTGACCGTCACGGTGGGCGGGGCGACCTACACGACCACGGCAACCAACGGCACCTGGTCGATCAACCTCGCCACGGCGACGCCGACCACCGGCTCGCTCAGCCTGAACGCCAACGGCGCCAACGCCGTCTCGGCGACGGCGACCGACGTTGCGGGCAACACGTCGACGGCCGGCACGCAATCGCTGACCATCGACACGACGGCGCCCACCGCCCCGGCGGTGACCAGCGCCGTGCTGACCAAGAACGCCACGCCGATCCTCACCGGCACGGCGGAAGCGGACAGCACGGTGACCGTCACAGTCGGCGGCGCCACCTACACGACCACGGCGACCAACGGCACCTGGAGCGTCAACCTCGCTACGGCGACGCCGACCACTGGGTCGCTGAGCTTGAACGCCAACGGCGCCAACGCCGTCTCGGCCACCGCCACGGATGCCGCGGGCAACACGTCTTCGGCCGGCACCCAGTCGCTGACCATCGACACGACGGCGCCCAACGCGCCAGCGGTGACCAGCGCCGTGCTGACCAAGAACGCCACGCCGATCCTCACCGGCACGGCGGAAGCGGACAGCACGGTGACCGTGACCATCGGCGGGGCGACCTACACGACCACGGCGACCAACGGCACCTGGAGCGTCAACCTCGCCACGGCGACGCCGACTTCCGGCTCGCTGAGCCTGAACGCCAACGGCGCCAACGCCGTCTCGGCGACGGCCACCGACGCCGCGGGCAACGTCTCCACGGCCGGCACGCAGTCGCTGACCATTGACACGACGGCGCCCACCGCGCCCTCGGTGACCAGCGCCGTGCTGACCAAGAACGCCACGCCGACCCTCACCGGCACGGCGGAAGCGGACAGCACGGTGACCGTGACCATCGGCGGGGCGACCTACACGACCACGGCGACCAACGGCACCTGGAGCGTCAACCTCGCCACGGCGACGCCGACCTCCGGCACGCTGAGCTTGAACGCCAACGGCGCCAACGCCGTCTCGGCCACCGCCACCGACGCCGCCGGCAACACCTCGACGGCCGGCACGCAGTCGCTGACCATTGACACGACGGCGCCCACCGCTCCGGCGGTGACCAGCGCCGTGCTGACCAAGAACGCCACGCCGGTCCTCGCCGGCACGGCGGAGGCCGACAGCACGGTGACCGTCACGGTGGGCGGGGCGACCTACACCACAACGGCGACGGGCGGCACCTGGTCGATCAATCTCGCCACGGCGACGCCGACCTCCGGGTCGCTGAGCCTGAACGCCAACGGCGCCAACGCCGTCTCGGCGACGGCCACCGACGCCGCGGGCAACGTCTCCACGGCCGGCACGCAGTCGCTGACCATCGACACCACCGCGCCCACCGCGCCGGCCATCACCACGGCGTTGACCAACAGCGTCACCCCGACCCTCACCGGCACGGCCGAGGCCGGCAGCACCGTCACCGTCACGGTGGGCGGGGCGACCTACACGACCACCGCGACGAATGGTTCCTGGAGCGTCAACCTCGCCACGGCGACGCCGACTTCCGGCTCGCTCAGCCTGAACGCCAACGGTGCCAACCCGGTCTCGGCCACCGCCACCGACGCCGCGGGCAACACGTCTTCGGCCGGCACGCAGTCGCTGGTTGTCGACACCACGCTGCCCAACGCCCCGGCGGTGACCAGCGCGGCGCTGACCAACAGCACCACCCCCACCCTGACCGGCACGGCGGAAGCGGACAGCACGGTGACCGTCACCATCGGTGGCGCCACCTACACCACCACGGCAACCAACGGGACCTGGAGCGTCAACCTCGCCACGGCGACGCCGACCTCCGGCTCGCTGAGCCTGAACCCGAACGGCGCCAACGCCGTCTCTGCGACGGCGACCGACGCCGCAGGCAACACGTCGGCAGCCGGCACCCAGTCGCTGACCATCGACACCACCGCGCCCACCGCGCCCTCGGTGACCAGCGCCGTGCTGACCAACAGCACCACCCCCACCCTCGCCGGCACGGCGGAAGCCGGCAGCACCGTCACCGTCACGGTGGGTGGAGCGACCTACACCACCACCGCGTCCAACGGAACCTGGAGCATCGACCTCGCCACGGCGACGCCGACCACCGGCTCGCTGAGCCTCAACGCCAACGGCGCCAACCCGGTCTCGGCCACCGCCACCGATGCCGCGGGCAACACCTCGACGGCCGGCACCCAGTCGCTGACCATCGACACCACGCTGCCCGACGCCCCGACCGTCACCAGCGCGGCGCTGAGCAACAGCACGACGCCGATCCTCACCGGCACCGCCGAGACGGGCAGCACGGTCACCGTCACCGTCGGCGGCGCCACCTACACCACCACCGCCACCGGCGGAAGCTGGTCCATCGACCTCGCCACGGCGACGCCGACCACCGGCTCGCTCAGCCTGAACCCGAACGGCGCCAACGCCGTCTCGGCCACCGCCACCGACGCCTCGGGCAACGTCTCGGCGCCGGGCACCCAGACCCTGACCGTCGACACCACCGCGCCCGACGCCCCCACCGTCACCACGGCGCTGACCAACAGCACCACCCCGACCCTGGCCGGAACGGCCGAGGCGAACAGCACCGTCACCGTCACGGTGGGCGGCGCCACCTACACCACCACCGCGTCGGGGACCGGCGCCTGGAGCCTGAACCTCGCCACGGCCGTCCCGACCGCCGGCACGCTCAGCCTCACCGCCAACGCCGCCAACCCGGTCGCGGCCACCGCCACCGACGCGGCGGGCAACAGCTCGACCCCCGGCACCCGGTCGCTGACCGTCGACACCACCGCGCCGACCGCCACCGTCCTGTTCGAGGACGACAGCATCGACGCCATCGAGCAGTCCAGCGCCGCCTTCACCATCAGCGGCGGCGAGGCCGGGGCCGCCTTCACCTGGACCATCACCTCCGCCGGCGGCGGCCAGGTCTCCGGCAGCGGCGTGATGAGCGGGCCCACCGCGCGCGTCGAGGGCCTCGACCTCTCCGGCCTGGGCGACGGCACGCTGACCCTGACGCTGGGCCTGACCGACCCGGCCGGCAACGCCTCGGTGCCCTTCACCGCGACGACGCAGAAGCTCACCGCCACGGTCGACAAGCCCGCCCCGGTCGCCCCACCGCCGGTCGCCACGGTCGACGGCGCCACCGTCAGCGGCGCCGTCACCACCAACGGCGACGGCACCCGCACCACCACCGTGACCATCGCGGCCAGCAACAGCACCCGCGTCGAGGACAGCAACACCGCCAACCCCGACCTCGCCGACGTCCCGGTGGTGCGCGAGCAGGTGGTCGACCGCCGGACCGGCGAGGTCTCCACCCAGACCACCCTGACGGTCAGCGTCTCCACCGGCGTCGCCGTCACCGCCACCGGCAGCGCCGAGCGCCAGACCGCCTCGCAAGCGCTGACCGGGCTGAGCGGCCTGATCGCCGCCATCGAGGCGCGCACCGACGAGGGCACCACCTCGCGCGGCAACCTGACCGGCGGCGGCTCGGGCTTCCTCTCGGTGCTCTCCACCCAGGCCCAGCTGCTGGTCCGCGCCATCGACTTCACCGCCCCCGGCGTCGCCGCCGGCCAGGCGGTGCAGACCAAGGTGACCGGCAACACGCTGGGCGGCACCGGGGTCGCCAGCACGGCGCCGACCGCGGTGGTGCTCAACACCACGGGCCTGACCGGGCCGGTGAGCATCCAGCTCGACAACGTCGAGTTCGCCGCGGTGGTCGGCAACGCCACGCTGGTCGGCGGCGACGGCGAGCAGATCGTCTACGGCGACGACCACGAGCAGTACATGCATCTGGGCGCCGGCGACGACATCCTGCACGGCGGCGGCGGCAACGACACGATCACCAGCGCCGGCGGCAACGACACGCTGTACGGCGACGACGGCGACGACGTGGTGCACGGCGGCGAGGACGACGACTGGCTGCTCGGCGGGGCGGGCAACGACCTGATCGGCGGCGGCACGGGCAACGACCGGCTGTTCGGCGGGACGGGCGACGACCTGCTGTTCGGCGAGGAGGGCGACGACACGCTGACCGGCGAGGAGGGCAACGACACGCTGGTCGGCGGTTCGGGCAACGACCTGCTGTTCGGCGAGGACGGCGACGACCTGCTGGCCGGCGACGACGGCGACGACACGCTGAGCGGCGGGGCGGGCAACGACACGGCGCTGGGCGGGGCGGGCAACGACCTGATCGGGCTCGGCGCCGGCAACGACCTCGGGGTGGGCGGCGACGGCAACGACACGCTGTTCGGCGAGGAGGGCGACGACACGCTGTTCGGCGGGGCGGGCAACGACCTGCTGCACGGCGGGGCGGGCAACGACGTGCTGTTCGCCGACGGCGGGGCGGACACGCTGTGGGGCGGGGCGGGCGCCGACCTGTTCGCCTTCGGGCGGTCGTCGGGCGGCTCGGTGGTGATGGACTTCCAGGTCGGGGTCGACCGGCTGGCCCTCTACGAGGCCGGCATGGACCTCGGCGCGGTGATCCGCTCGGCCCGGGTCGAGGGCGGCAACACCACCCTCGACGTCGGCGGGGGCAACCGCATCACCATCCTCGGCCAGACCGGAAACGTCGCCGCCTGGTTCGCCTGACAACAGGCGCAACGCGCCAGCCGTGACCGGCGGGTGCCGGGGCCTTGCAGGCTCCGGCACCCGCCTTTTTTTGTCCGGGGGAGGACGCGGTCAGGGGACCGGTCGCCCGCCGTTGCGCGCCCGCAAATGGTCGATGAGGGCGCGCAGCCGGGGCGGCACCGTCCGGCGGCTCGGGTAGTAGAGGTGGAAGCCGGCGAAGGGTGGGCAGAACGCCTCCAGGACGGCGACCAGCGCGCCGCGCTCCAGATGGGGCCGGAAGGTCTCCTCCATGCCGCAGGTGAGTCCGGCGCCGGCCAGGGCCAGCCGGACCATCATCCCCATGTCGTTGGTGGCGACCCGCGGATTCACCGCGATGTCGAAGTCGCGGCCGTCCTCGGTGAACTCCCAGCGGTAGGGCGCCACATCCGGCGCCGGGCGCCAGCCGATGCAGCGGTGGGCGAGAAGATCGCGCGGATGGACCGGCTGGCCGGCCCCGGCCAGATAGGCCGGTGAGGCGACGACCAGTTGCCGCTGCGGGGCGGAGACCGGGACCGCGATCATGTCCTGCTCGATGGCCTCGCCCAGCCGGACGCCCGCGTCGAAGCCCGCAGCGACGATGTCGAACTCCTCGTCCGTCACCAGGATGTCGACGCCGATCGAAGGATAGGCGTCGAGGAAGCCGGCCAGCGCCTCCCCCTCCAGGATGCTTTCCGCGATGGACGAGACGGCCAGCCGCAGCGTGCCGGCCGGCGCGCCGTGCGTCGAGGCGATGGTCTCCAGCGCCGTGCCGACCTCCGCCAGCGCCGGGCGCGTCGCGGCGAGCAGATGCGCGCCGGCGTCGGTCAGCCGGACGCTGCGCGTCGTCCTCTGGAGCAGCGGCACGCCGATGCGGTCCTCCAGCCGGCGGACCGCCTGGCTGACGGCGGAGCGGGTGACGCCCAGGCGCTCGGACGCCCGACGGAAATTGAGCGTCTCGGCCACCGCCAGGAACGCCGCCATGCCTTCGAAGGGATCGTTCATTGGTTAGCAATGCTAACCAGCTCGTTCATGATTGGCAACTCGAACATTCCACCGGGTGGTTCTAGCTTTTCCCCATCACCGCAACGATCGATGGAGAGGAGCAGACCATGACCCCGATCACCGACAAGACGATCCTCATCACCGGCGCCTCCAGCGGCATCGGCGAGGGCACCGCCCGCGTCCTCGGCGCCGCCGGGGCGAAGCTGGTGCTCGGCGCCCGCCGGACCGACCGGCTGGAGGCGCTGGCCGCCGACATCCGCGCCGGCGGCGGCACCGCGGAGGTCCGCGCGCTGGACGTGACGAGCCGCGAGGACATGGCCGCCTTCGCCGCCTTCGCGCAGGAGCGGTTCGGACGCATCGACGTGCTGGTCAACAACGCCGGGGTCATGCCGTTGTCCCCCATGGCCTCGCTGAAGGTCGAGGAATGGGACCGCATGATCGACGTGAACATCCGCGGCGTCCTCTACGGAATCGCCGCGGTGCTGCCGGTCATGAACGGCCAGGGCTTTGGCCAGATCATCAACATCGCCTCCATCGGGGCGCTCGCCGTGTCACCGACCGCCGCCGTCTACTGCGCGACGAAATACGCGGTGCGGGCCATCTCCGACGGGCTGCGCCAGGAGAACGAGCGGCTGCGCGTCACCTGCGTCTGCCCCGGCGTCGTGGAATCGGAGCTGGCCCACACCATCACCGACCCGGAGGCCGAGGAGCTGATGCGGAGCTACCGCGCCGTCTCCATCAAGCCGGACGCCATCGGGCGGGCGATCCTGCACGCCATCGCGCAGCCGGACGACGTCGACACCAACGAGATCGTGCTCCGCCCCACGGCCAGTCATTGACCCCGTCATCGAGGAGGATGTGAGCATGACCCACGGCACCGACACCCTCAGCCGCCCCCCTGTGCGCCTGCGCGCCCTCGTCGCGGCGGGGTTGCTCGCCGCGGTTCCGGCGACGCCCGCCCCCGCCCTGGCCAGCGCCCTGACCACGGAGGAGCGCGCCAAGCGCGGCGGCGAGGTGATCCGCAGCCTGAACAACGGCCAGACCCAGCCCAATCTGGAACGGATGCGCGAGGAGTTCCCCTTCCTGGCGGAGGCCACCGAGGCCTACGCGCTGGGTGACGTCTGGGCGCGGCCGGGGCTGGACGCGCGGACCCGCCAGTTGGCCGCGGTCGCCGCCTTCGCCGCCATCGGCGAGACGGCCTTCATGAAGGTCCACGCCGGCTACGCGCTCAACGCCGGCGTCTCGGAGGACGAGTTGAAGGAGATCATCTACATGGTGACCGTCCCCGCCGGCTTCCCCCGCGCGATCACCGCCGCGCGCACGCTGTCGGAGCTGTTCGCCGAGCGCCGCCCGTCGGCGGAAGGAGGCACGCCGTGAAACGCGCGTTCGCCCGAACCGCCACCCTGACCGCCGCCCTGCTCGCCTCCGGCGCCGAGGCCCTGCCCGACCGCAAGGCGCTGGCCCAGACCGCCGACCGGCCCGGGGTGGCGCAAGCGGATCATCCCTATGCCGGCCTGTGGGTGACCGAGGACGGCCGCGTCCGCCACGAGCTTCTCCCCAACAACCGCTACGTCGAGGCGCGGGGCAGCCGGGAGAAGGCGTACCAGGGCCGCTACAGGGTCACCGGCGACCACATCGACTATTGGGACGACACCGGCTTCACCGCCGACGGCGACTTCATCGACGGGGTGCTGCACCATGGCGGGATGATTCTGCATCGGCGGCGCTGACCGCCGGGCCTTTTCCCCTCCGGTCAAAAACTGTGAGGTGGGCAACAGTGCCGGATGCCCGATCCGGGGAGAATGACTGTGCAAGGGCGAGGTCTTCGGAACGAACCGGCAAGACGAAAGCCGGCGAAGAACACCCCTCCCCCTTGCACGGCACAATCCCCTGATCCGAAGGAAACGCATCAATGGCAAACGTCTATGGCACCAACAACGCCGACTATCTCGACATGATCAAGTACGGCGTCAGCAATGACTACGTGCAGGGTTATGACGGGAACGACACCATCCTCGGCTGGTCCGGCAACGACACGCTGGACGGCTGGAACGGCAACGACGTTCTCTACGGCGAGTCGGGCAACGACCTGCTGATGGGCTACAACGGCGCCGACACGCTCTACGGCGGCACCGGCAACGACCAGCTCTACGGGGAGAGCGGGTACGACAAGCTCTACGGCGGCGACGGCAACGACACGCTGAGCGGCGGCGACACCTACGACGACCTCTACGGCGGCATGGGCAAGGACCAGATGACCGGCGGGGCCGGGGCCGACTGGTTCTTCTTCGAGACGAAGGACAGCGGCGACATCTACGCCGGCAACGCCGACACCATCACCGACTTCAAGGACGAGGACCAGATCTGGCTGAAGGGCAGCTACAGCTACGCCGGCTCGACCAGCGCGCCCGCCGACGGCCAATACAGCATCTGGCAGAAGGACGGCAATTACGTCGTCACGTGGAACGCGGCCAACGACACCGGCTTCCACGACCTGATCGTGAAGGGCGACAACCCGATGGGCGACATCTCCTTCTACTGATCCGCCTGACCGAGGTCCCGGGCGCGCCGTCCTTCCCGGCGCGCCCCTTTCCCTTCTCCGGACGACAGGAGCGCCCTTCCCATGGCCGCACGGGAATCCCGCCGCAGCCCAACCGCCAGCACACCGGCCCTGCGCGCGATCCGCCGGCGCATCGCCACCGGCCTCGCCGCCGCGGGCGGGTTCAGCGTCTTTCTCGCCCTCATCCAACTGGCGATGCCGCTCTACACGATGCAGGTCTACGACCGCGTGCTGGGCAGCCGCAGCGTGGAGACCCTGGTGGCCCTGTCGCTGCTGGCGCTGGGCTGCTTCGCCGTGTTCGGGCTGGTCGAGGCGATCCGCGGGCGGCTGACCCAGGCCATGGGCCATCTCGCGGCGCGCAGCCTGACCATGGACGCGCTGGAGGCGTCGATGGGCGGCCTGCTGCGCGGTGGGCCCAGCCGCCCGGCCCAGGTTCTGCGCGACCTCAACGAGCTGCGCCAGTTCCTGTCCGGGCCGAGCCTCACCGCACCGCTCGACGCCGCGCTCAGCCTCGTCTTCCTGCTGTTCCTGACGCTGATCCACCCGCTCTACGGCCTCGTCTGCGGCGGCAGCATCCTCTGTCTGGTCGGGGTGAGTTCTGCTCGGCCGCCTGCTGACCATGCCGGGCGCCGCGGAAGCCAACCGCGCCCTGTGCCGCCATGGCGCCGAGGTCGAGGCGGCGTCGCACGGCGTGGAGGCCGTCGCCGCCATGGGCATGATGGGCAATCTGCGCCGCCGCTGGCAGGCGGTTCAGGACGACCATCTGCAACTGGTCAACCGGACCGCCGGACGGGCGCAGGCCGTCGCCTCGCTCGCCAAGGTCTGCCGGATGACCGCCCAGGTGGCGATCCTCGCCGCCGGCACGATGCTGGTTCTGGACCGGCAGGTGTCGCCGGGCAGCATGCTGGCCGCCTCGATCCTGATGGGCCGCGCGCTGGCGCCCTTCGAGCAGTTGATCGACTCCTGGCGCAACTGGTCCTCGGCCCGCGAGAGCCTGCGCCGCCTGCGCGGCCTGTTCACGGCGGACGCGGTCCCCGCGCCGGGCGTCCCCCTGCCCCGCCCCAGCGGCCCCCTGCTGCTGGACCGCATGACCTACGTCCCGCCGGGGTCGGACCGTCCGACTCTGCGCGGCCTCTCCTTCTCGGTGGAGCCGGGCGAGGCGGTGGGCATCGTCGGCCCCTCGGCGGCGGGCAAGTCGACGCTGGCCCGGCTGCTGGTCGGCGTGCTGGAGCCGACCCAGGGCGGCGTCTATCTCGACGGCCACAATGTGTGGCGCTGGCACCGCGACGACTGCGGGCGGCATGTCGGCTACCTGCCGCAAGGCGTCGGCCTGCTCGGCGACACCGTGGAGGACGCCATCGCCCGGTTGGGCGAGCCCGACCCGGCGCTGGTCACCGCGGCGGCGCGGCGGGCCGGCGTGCATGAGATGATCGGCCGCCTCCCCGACGGCTACCGGACGGCGATCGGCGAGGGCGGCGCCCTGCTCTCCGGCGGGCAGAGGCAGCGCATCGCGCTCGCCCGCGCCCTCTACGGCGATCCCCGCCTGCTCGTCCTCGACGAGCCCAACGCGAACCTGGATCAGGCCGGCGAGGCGGCGCTGCTGCGCGCCATCGCCGAGGCCAAGGCCGGCGGCGCCGCGGTGGTGGTGATCGCCCACCGCCGCTGCGTCCTCGACGCGGTGGACCGCATCGTCGTGCTGCGCGACGGCATGATCGACCAGACCGCGACGCGGGCCGAGATGGTCCGGCGCCTGGGGACTCCCGCCACTCCGCAGCCGGTCGCCGCTGCCACCACCCCCTGATTGGAGACATCGAGATGACGACGACCGACACGCTGCTGGGCCGAAGCGCCATCCCGGTGGAGCCGCGCCGCGCCGAACCCTCCATCGGCGGGGCGGTGCGGGCGGGTTGCGCGGTGATCGCCCTGGCGCTGGGCGCCGGGCTCGGCTGGGGCTTTCTGGCCCCGCTGGACAGCGCCGCCCACGCGCCGGGCACGGTGGTGGTGGACGGCAACCGCAAGACCATCCAGCATCTGGAGGGCGGCATCGTCGCCGAACTGGCGGTGCGCGACGGCGACACGGTGGCCGCCGGCCAGACCCTGCTCCGCCTGGAAGGGACGCAGAGCCGCGCCACCCTGGAGGAGTTGTCCACCGAACAGGCCGCCGCCCTGGTCCGCATGGCGCGCCTGCGCGCCGAATACGCCGGCCAGCGCGCCTTCTCCGTCCCGGCGGAGCTGGTGGACGGGGCGCCCGCCGCCCGGCGCGCCCTGGCCGTGCAGCAGCAGCTGTTCGCCGCCCGCTGGACCCGCCACGATGGCGACATGGCCGTGCTGCGCGAGCAGCGCCTTCAGGCCGAACGCGAGGTGACCGCCCACCGCGCCCAGGAGCGCGCGGCGGCCGAGCAGATCGTCTTCATCGAGGAGGAGCTGGCCGGCGTGCTCGACCTCTTCAACAAGGGGTTGGAGCGCAAGCTGCGGGTCCTGTCGCTGAAGCGCGCCATGGCCGATCTCGCCGGCACCCGTGACCAGTCCAACGCCCGCGCCCGGCTGGCCGAGCAGGCGGTGACGGTCGCCGACACCCAGCTCCACGCCAAGGAGACGGCCCGCCGGTCCGAGATCGCCGGGGAGATGGAGGAGGCGCAGAACGCCCTGGACCAGACCGCCGCTCGCCTGCGGGCCGCCCGCGACGCGGTGGAGCGCACGGAGATCCGCGCCCCGGTTCCGGGCCGCGTGGTCGGTCTGACCGTCTTCACCGTGGGCGGGGTGGTGAAGCCGGGCGAGCCGCTGATGGACATCGTTCCGGACAGCGGCCCGCCGACCATCGAAGCCCGCATCGACCCGCTGGACATCGACGTGGTGAAGGCCGGCCAGACCGCGCAGGTGCGCCTCAGCGCCTTCAAGCCCCGCCGCACGCCGTCGGTCGACGCCACCGTCCTGGACGTCTCCGCCGACCGCCTGACCGACCCGACGACCCACGCCCCCTACTTCGTGGCCCGCGTCCGCCCCCTGCCCGGCGCGCTGGAGCGGCTGGGTCCGGCGGCCCTGCATCCGGGCATGCCCGCCGACGTGCTGATCGCCACCGGCCAGCGCCGGGCCATCGACTATGTGCTGGCGCCGTTGCAGGACGCCATGGCGCACGCGCTGACCGAGGATTGAGGAGCGCCCCGCCCATCGGCCAGTCGTTGCAACTCCCCGGCGACTTCGGACACCGGGCCCGACCAATCGCCGACGCGGCTTTGCCGGAACAGGCGGGCCGTCGGGTACCACGGGCTGTCCGCGCGTCCGAGCATCCAACGCCAGTCCGGAGCAAAAGGCAGCATCACCCAGGTCGGCCGGCCCAGACTGCCGGCCAGATGCGCCACGGCGGTGTCGACGGTGACGACAAGGTCAAGCGACGCCAATGCCGCCGCCGTCGCCGCGAAATCGGTCAGGAAGGGCGACGCGTCGAAGGGAGCGTCGGGCCAGCAGGCCAGATCAGCCACCGCCGGGCCGACCTGCAGGGATACCCATTGAACTCCGGGCACCTCCCGGAGCGGCGCAAGGGCGGCAAGCGGAAGGGAGCGGCGGCGGTCGTTCGCGTGCTCGCGCCGCCCGGCCCACACGAGGCCGCAACGGATCCGGGCGCTCGGCGCTGCGGCGGTCAGACGGTCCGTCCAGATGCCGGCGGCGGCCTCCGAAGCGCGCAGCAACGGGGTGTCCGGCGCTGCGGGATGGCTGCGGTTCAGCAGCAACGGCAGGCTCATCAACGGCGCGTGCAGGTCGAAGGGTGGCAGATAGCTCCCACCTGGGAAGTCGGAGGAACGCGGGATCACCTCCACGCCCTCGACGGCCGGGGACGCCCGCAACAGGGACAGAAGAGGCGGCTGGACCTCCAGCAGGACGCGCGTCGCTCCTGCGTCCCGCAGCAAGGGCACGAAGCGCAGGAACTGGAGCGTGTCGCCCAGCCCCTGTTCGGCGTGCAGAAGGATGGTCCGGCCGGTCAGCGGCCCGCCATTCCACGCCGGCTGGTTGAACCGGCGACGCTGGCCTTGCATGACCGGTGCTTTCCAGCGCCATTCGAATTCACGCCATCCGTTCGCGAAATCGCCGAGCAGCAACCGCGCCAGCGCGCGGTTCCAATGGGCGTCGGCGTTCTCGGGATCAAGGGACAGCGCGCGACCGTAACAATCCAGCGCCTCGTCCACGGCACCCAGTTCGCCCAGGGTGTTGCCCAGGTTGTTCAGCGCGCCCATGTGCCCCGGCGCCCGGTCCAGAACCTTTCTGTAATGACGGGCGGCCTCCTCGAGCCGGTTCGCCCGCTCGAGCGCGACGCCGAGGTTGAACAATGCATCCGGGGCGCCCGGCGTCAGCCCGAGAAGCCGCTCGAAGCAAGCGATCGCTTCCTCCGTATCGCCACGCTCCGTCAACGACACGCCCAGATTGTTGAGCGCGTTGGTGGAGGTCGGGGCGCCGTTGAGCGCTTTGCGATGACACGACACCGCCTCGTCGAGACGGCCACGCCCACGAAGCGCGAGCCCGAGGTTGCCGAGCACGCCTGGGTCGTTGGGCGCAAGCCGCAAGGCCGCGCGCAAGCTCTGTTCCGCTTGCTCCAAACGCCCTTCGACCAGATGGATGGCGCCGAGGTTGCCATGGGCATGCCGCGTCTCGGGAGCACGGGGAGAGCGGCGGATCATGTCCCGGTACAGCGCCTCGGCGGCACGCAGATCCCCGGCCATATGCTTCGCCAACGCGGCTTGCAGGTTCGTCTTGGCGCCCATGACGGAATGAAGGGTCTCGATTTTCGGAAGGCGGTGGCAGGCATACGCACGCCTGCCGACCCTACCCGAACGCCA
The DNA here is from genome assembly GCF_058780535.1 of Azospirillum sp. UENF 211521. Classification (NCBI taxonomy): domain Bacteria; kingdom Pseudomonadati; phylum Pseudomonadota; class Alphaproteobacteria; order Rhodospirillales; family Azospirillaceae; genus Azospirillum; species Azospirillum sp. UENF 211521. The sequence continues at coordinate 1,071,651 of NZ_JBSNCF010000001.1, read as the reverse complement.
CCTGCCGACCGGCGCGACATGTTCGCGCACGTCCATACAACCACGCGGTTCCAAGGCCCCTACCGTCGGTGACAATCCGTGCCGAACAGCCGCGGTTCCTGACGTGTCTAACCGGGAGTCTAACGGCACTCATGGGGCATGAACCGGAAATGAAAAAGCCAGCCAACCCATCGGATTGACTGGCCTTTATGATGGTAGCAGCGGAGGGATTTGAACCCCCGACCAAGGGATTATGATTCCCCTGCTCTACCACTGAGCTACGCTGCCATCGTGCTTACCATCATCTCCCAGCGCGGTCCGTTTCGGTGTTGGCCGCCGCGGTTCGTGCCGGGGCCGCTTATGTATTCCAGGGGGGCCGGGGTGTCAACGCTGAAATTTCACTTTTTGCGAAGTTTTCGTCAGGCCCCTGTTCCGGCAATCCAGCCACCGCCCAGCACCCGATCGCCCTGGTAAACGACGCAGGCTTGGCCGGGGGCGACGCCGTATTGCGGCTCGTGCAGTTCGGCCTGTGCGGTGCCGTCCGAACCCAGGCGCCACACCGCCGCGGCCGGCGGCTGGGCGGAGCGGAGCTTCACCTCGACCTCCAGCCCCTCGCCGGGGGCCAGGGCGGGGCCGAGCCAGTTGACCTCGCGGATCGTCACCACACGGCGCGCCAGATCGCGGCGCGGGCCGACGACGACGCGGCGCTGGCCGGGCTCCAGCCGCACGACGAACAGCGGCTCCTCCTCGCCCCGGATGCCGCCGATGCCCAGCCCCTTGCGCTGGCCCACCGTGTAATGGACCACGCCGCGGTGACGCCCGAGCACGCGCCCGTCGACATGGACGATGTCACCGGGCTCGACCGAGCCGGGGCGCAGCTTGGCCACCACGTCGGCGTAGGAACCGTTGGGGACGAAGCAGATGTCCTGGCTGTCCGGCTTGGCCGCCACCTCCAGCCCGTGGCGCTCGGCCAGGGCGCGGGTCTCCGGCTTGGTCAGGCCGCCCAGCGGGAAGCGCAGGAACTCCAGCTGCTCGCGCGTCGTGGCGAACAGGAAGTAGCTCTGGTCGCGGCCGGGATCGATGGCACGGTGCAGCTCCGCCCCCGCTGCCCCCTGGACGCGGCGCACGTAATGGCCGGTCGCCAGCGCGTCGGCGCCGAGGTCGCGGGCGGTGTTCAGCAGGTCGCGGAACTTGACCCGCTGGTTGCAGCGCACGCAGGGGATCGGCGTCTCGCCACGCAGATAGGTGTCGGCGAAGTCGTCGATCACGTCCTGGGAGAACTTGCCCTCGTAATCCAGCACATAGTGCGGGATGCCGATGCGGTCGGCGACCTGACGGGCGTCGTAGATGTCCTGCCCGGCGCAGCAGGCGCCCGGCTTCTGCAGGGCGATGCCGTGGTCGTAGAGCTGCAGCGTGATGCCGACCACGTCGTAGCCCTCCTCCCGCAGGACGGCGGCGGTGACGGAGGAATCGACGCCGCCGGACATGGCGACGACCACGCGGGTGTCCTGGGGACGCTTGGCGATGCCGAGGGAATTGGCGTAGGAGGTCATGGCGCCCTATATGGGCCGGTTCCCAAAAAATTCACCACCGGAGAACCGGGGCGCCGCAGCCCCGCGAAGGGGGCGGCGCGCCGGCTTCCCGGTGGCGGGTTCAAGCCGTGGCAGCCCTGCAAGGCGCCGCGGCGGTGGGTCAGCGCATGGCGTTGTTGGTGCCGCCGGGCAGGCGCACGGTCAGGCCGTCCAGCTCCTCGCTGACGATGATCTGGCAGCCCAGGCGCGAGGTCTTGGTCAGGCCGAAGGCGAGGTCGAGCATGTCCTCCTCGTCCTCCGAGGCCTCGTTCAGCACGTCGAACCACTCCGGCTCCACGATGACGTGGCAGGTCGAGCAGGCGAGCGAGCCCTCGCAGGCGCCTTCCAGGTCCAGGCCGTGCTTGTGCGCAACCTCGAGCACGGACAGGCCGAGCGGGGCGTCCACCTCGTGGCGGGTGCCGTTCGGCTCGATGAAGGTCATCTTGGGCATTGGGGTGCTCTCCTGAACAAAGGCGTCGGTGTGCGAGTGGCGGTGGTTAGGGTGTCTTCGGGGCAAGGCCGGAGCGCCGCGTCCGGGATTCGGCCGCCAGCGCCTCCAACCGCTCCAGCCGCGCGAGGATCCGCGCGGCGTTGTCGGTCTGCCCGTTGCGGAAGGCAATGGCAAGATACTTGATGCAACTTTCCACGCGCTGCCCGATGTCCTGGGCCAGCCGGTCCACCGTGGCGACGTCCGGGGCGCCGTCCAGCCGGTCCGCCAGCGCCGTCACCTCCTCGTCCTCCTCCGCGGTCAACGCGGCGGCGGGAGCGTCCAGCAGCTCCAGCAGGTAGCGGGCGCGGCGCACCGGGTCGCGCAGCGTCTCGTGGGCCTCGGCCAGCGCGTCGGCCTGGGCGCGGGCGTTGGCCTGCTGCCGCGCGCCGCGCGCCGCGAAGCGCTCCGGGTCCATGGCGCGGGAGAAGCCCGCGTGCTGGCGGGCCAACGCTTCCGGCTCGATGTCGAAGCGGCGCTCCAGACCCAGCCGGGTGAAATGGTCGAGCGGGCGCGGCGCCTGCACCGCCCCGCAGGAATGGCAGAACATCGCGCGCGCGGCGACCGAACGGCCGCACAGCCAGCACGGCTCCAGATCGCCGTCGATGGTCCCGGCGATCCCTTTGGGAGTCCCGCCCTTGGCAGACTGCGGCGGGCCGGAATCGGATGTCGTCATGCTTGCCGTCCGTTGAAACGCTGCACAGGTCGACCGCGAGGCCGGCGGGTCGCCGTTCCTTCGGCCGGGTGATACCGAGATGCGGGGCGCCGCGCAACCTTACACGGCCCGCGGCGGGAGGTGGAGCTCATGGAGAGGCGATTACGCCGCAGGGGCACGCGCCAGCCTTGCCGCCATCGCGGCGTAGGCCGCGGCGAAACGCTCCACCGCCGCCTCGTCGCTGTCCCAGCCCAGGCTGATCCGGATGGCGCAGGCGGCGTTCCCGGCGTCCTCGCCCATGGCGGCCAGGACGTGGGACGGCTTTACCTTGCCGCTGGAGCAGGCCGACCCGGCGCTGACCGCCACCCCGGCGAGGTCCAGCGCCATCACCTGCGTCTCCCCCGCCACGCCGGGCAGCAGCAGGTTGCTGGTGTTGCCGACCCGCGCCGCGCCGGCCCCCATCACCCGCGCGGCCGGAACGGCGGCGAGCGCCGACGCCTCCAGCGCGTCGCGCAGGGCGGTCAGGCGGGCGCTGTCGGGAAGCTCCTCCCGCGCGAGGCGCGCGGCGGCGCCGAAGCCGGCGATGCCGACGACGTTCTCGGTCCCGGCGCGGCGGCGCTTCTCCTGCCCGCCGCCGCGGATCAGCGCCTCCGGCTCCAGCCCGTCGGCGAGGATCAGGGCGCCCACCCCGGCGGGGCCGCCGATCTTGTGGGCCGACAGGGTCAGCAAATCGGCGCCGAGCGCCGCGAGGTCGAGCGGCAGGCGTCCGGCGGCCTGGACAGCGTCGCAGTGGAGCAGCGCGCCGCGCGCATGGGCAGTCCGCGCCGCCTCGGCCAGCGGCTGGATCACGCCGGTCTCGTTGTTGGCGAGCATCAGGGAAACGAGCATGGGACCGTCTGCGTCGGCGAGCAGGCGGTCGAGCGCGGCGAGGTCGGCGACGCCGTCGCGGTCCACCGGGACGCGGGCGGCGCCGGGCACCGCCTCCAGCACCGAATCATGCTCAATGGCGGAGGGGAGCACCGCCCGGCCGGGAAAGCCGCGCAGCGCCAGATTGTTGGCTTCCGTGCCGCTGCCGGTGAAGAAGACCTGGGCCGGCCGCACCCCGGCCAGGGCGGCGACCTGGGCGCGCGCCTCTTCCACCGCGCGGCGGACCGTGCGGCCGAAGCCGTGCACCGACGACGGGTTGCCGGCGAGATCCATGGCCTGGATCATCGCCGCCTTCACCACCGGCTTCAGAGGCGCCGAGGCGTTGTGGTCGAGATAGACGCGGGTCATCGGATCGAGGCGCCGGAGGATTCTCCCTTACTCCGCCCCTTACTCCGCCGCGACCGCCGCGCCCTCGTCCGCCGGCTGCGGGCCGCGGATGGTCAGGCTGCTGGTGCCGATGATCCGCCGCTCCACCACGTCGGCCACGGTGACCGAGCTGAGATACATGTGGATCTGGTTGCCCAGTTCCTCCCACAGGTCGTGGGTCAGGCAGCGCGAGCGGTTGGTGCGGCAACCCTGCGGCGTGCCGTTGGCGCAACGGGTCGTGCGGATCGGCTCGTCCACCGCCAGGATGATGTCGGACACCCGGGTCGCGTCCGCCGGATGGGCCAGCAGGTAGCCGCCGCCGGGTCCGCGCACGCTCTTGACCAGACCGCCCTTGCGCAGCTTGGCAAACAGCTGCTCCAGATAGGAGAGCGAAATCTCCTGCCGGTCGGCGATGTCGGCAAGGGCGACGGGGCTCCCCTGGCTGGTGGCAGCAAGATCGACCATGGCCATGACGGCATAGCGTCCCTTGGTGCTGAGTCTCATTTTACCCTCCTTACCCTTCCTTCACCCCAGCCCGACCGTTCAGCGGATCGGCGCCAAGCCTCGTGTTTGTGTTTGGTTCAACAGGACGCCGCCGGACCGCCGTCGGCGGACACCGGCTCGCGCACCCCATTGTCGGGTCGGACAATCCCGTTGGGACCGCCCGATGTTTCGTATACGGATGAACTATGCGCGTCGCCGCGCTCCGATTCCAGTTCCTCGACGCGCCGGCGCAGGGTCGACACCTGATCGAGCAGGCCGTTCAGCGCGCGCGCCACCGGATCGGGGATGTCGCCGCAGGGCGTGCCGTAGGGCATGAACTTCTGCGTCTCGACACGGTCGCGCGTCACCACCGCCTTGGCCGGGATGCCGACCACCGCGATTCCCGGCGCCACATCCGCCACCACGACGGCGTTGGCGCCGACGCGGGCGCCGCGCCCGATGGTGATGGCGCCCAGCACCTTGGCCCCGGCGCCGACGATCACGCCGCTTTCCAACGTCGGGTGGCGCTTGCCCTGGTTCAGCGAGGTGCCGCCCAGCGTCACCCCATGATAGAGCATCACGTCGTCGCCGATCTCGGCGGTCTCGCCGATGACGACGCCCATGCCGTGGTCGATGAAGAAGCGGCGCCCGATGGTGGCTCCGGGATGGATCTCGATGCCGGTCAGGGCGCGGGCGATCTGCGAGACGGCGCGCGCCATCAGGTGCCAGCGGCGATCCCAGCAATAGCGCGCGACGCGGTGCAGAACGATGGCGTGGAAGCCCGGATAGCACAGCGCGACCTCGGCCCGTGACCGCGCGGCCGGGTCGCGGGCCATGATACCGTCGATCTCTTCGCGAAGATGCTTGAACACCGGAACACCCGCCGTGGTATAGTCCGCCCTCTTGCCGGAAGAGGTGATCTTTCGCAAGAGCCCTCGACCCGTGCCTCGCCGGTCGCGCGGGTTGCCCTGGAAGGACGCATCGACGCATATATGATGACCAAGCAAAACGGTCAAGAATTGTGTGCGAAAAATCCATGCTTGTCCATGGGCAACCACGTCCGCTTGCCGTGGCGTCCGCCCGCCGCTCCGCCGGTGGTCCGGATCACCTTATATTCGCGTCAGGATCGCCGTTCCCATGCCTGAAGTGATGATCAACGGTCCGGCCGGACGTTTGGAAGGGCGCTACACACACGGCACGATCCCCAACGCGCCGATGGCCTTGCTGCTGCATCCGCACCCGCATCACAACGGGACCATGAACAACAAGGTGGTCTTCACCCTGTTCCAGTCCTTCACGAAGCGCGGCTACTCGGCCCTGCGCTTCAATTTCCGCGGGGTCGGCCGCAGCCAGGGCACCTACGACAAGGGCGAGGGCGAGCTGGCCGACGCGGCGGCGGCGCTGGACTGGCTGCAGACCCACAACCCCAACGCCCCGGTCTGCTGGATCGCCGGCGTGTCCTTCGGGGCGTGGATCGGCATGCAGCTTCTGATGCGCCGTCCGGAGATCGACGGCTTCGTGTCCGTCTCGCCGCCGGCCAACCTCTTCGACTTCTCCTTCCTGGCGCCCTGCCCGTCCTCCGGCCTGATCATCCACGGCGACAAGGACGAGCTGGTTCCGGGAGCGGCGGTGAACAAGCTGGTGACCAAGCTGTCGCACCAGAAGGACATCCGGATCGACCACCGCGTGGTGCCGGGCGCCAACCATTTCTTCGCCAACCGCAGCGACGATCTGGCGGTGCAGGTGGATGACTATCTGGACCGCGCGATGGGCAACCCCGTCGCCGCCGTGGCGGAATGAGCGTTGAAACGACGAGCGGAGCGACCGTTGTGAAGACCCTTCGGCTCACCGTCCTCGCCGGCCTCGCGGCACTGCTGCTGTCCGGTTGCAGCGACGCCCAGCTCGCCAGCACCTTCGGCAACTGGTGCAAGCACGCCGACAATTGCACCGACAACAGCCGCCCGCGTCCCTGACACGACGCCATGAGCCGCATAGACACCGTGGCGCGGTCCACCATAAGGATGGCGGTGCCGACGGCGTTATGGCTCAGCGGCGCGCTGGCGCTCTGCGCTGCCCTGGCGATCCGGACTCCTTACCTGTTCTCCATCCGCTGCTGGGCTCTGGCGACCGTGCTGTGCGCGGGAGCGCTCGGCGTGGCGCTGGCCTCCTGGTGGCTGCGGAAAAACCGCCGTCCGCTGGGCTGGCTCCTGATTGCACTCTGCGCGGCGGGTCCTGTGGTTGCGTTGACGATGGAAGGCCGTTTCCTGCTGCAGAAACAGCGGGTACTGGCCAACCGCGAAGCCATGGCCCGCGATATCGGTCGTCATCTGATGATCGGCTACGGCACCTTGGCCGATGTCGAGCCGCTGGCGGCCAACGGTCTGATCGGCGGGATTTTCGTCACCCGCTCCAACATCGCCACCCGTTCGGCGGAGGGGTTGCGCGCCGACATCGCACGCTTGCAGACGCTGCGCCGTGAGGCGGGACTGCCTCCGCTGGCCATCGCCGCCGACCAAGAGGGCGGGATCGTCTCCCGCCTTTCGCCGCCGCTGACCGCATTGCCGCCCATCGGAACGCTGGCGGATCACCCCGCTGACCAGCGCCGGGCCGCGGCGCTGGCCTATGGCGCCATCCATGGCGAGGAGTTGGCCGCTTTGGGCGTCACCGTCAACTTCGCCCCCGTGGTTGACCTGCGAACAGACAACCCGACCCATTCGCTTGATTTCGGCAGCCAGATCGCCCGCCGCGCGATTTCCGACAACCCGGCCACCGTTACGGAGGTCGCACTGGCCTATGGCGAGGCGCTGCGGCAGGCTGGCGTCACCCCGACATTGAAGCATTTCCCCGGCCTGGGTGGGGTGGTCGAGGACACCCACATCATCGGCGCCACCCTGCATACCCCCACCGACGCGCTGGAGCGGAGGGATTGGCGCCCCTTCAGGAAAATTCTCGGACGGCTCGACGCTTGGCTGATGGTCGGGCATGCCACCCTTGCCACAGTGGACCCGCTGGCGCCCGCCTCGCTGTCCCGGCGTGTGGTCGGGGGTCTGCTGCGGGCAGACTGGGGGTATCAGGGAATCATTGTCACCGACGACATGACCATGGGCGCGGTCTTCAACGGCGGGCTGTGCCGGGGAGCCGTCGCGGCGCTGAACGCCGGGGTGGACATCCTTCTGGTGTCCTACGACTGGGAGCAGACGTTCCCAGCCCTGGACTGCCTGATCGACGCCGGACGCGACGGGCGGCTGGACAGCGCAGCGCTGGCGCAAAGCCGCCGTCGCCTGGACGCCATTCGACTGGGTGCCATGAAGGCCGCGCTCCCCTGAGGCGTTACAGCGGGTGGAAGCGCCCGCCGGTCATCGGACGGGGCGCGCCGGTGGTGGACGGCAGGCTGAGCGGCAGGCCCTTGCGGCTGCGCACCGCCAGATAGGCGAAGGCCTCGGCCTCCAGCGCGTCGCCGTTCCAGCCGACCGCCTCCACCGGATCGACCGGCACGCCCAGCCGGTCGGCCAGCATGCCCATCAGCGTCGCGTTGTGCCGCCCGCCGCCGCAGACCAGCCAGCGCAGCGGCGCGGCCGGCAGGAGCGGGACGATGCGGGCAACCGACGCGGCGGTGAAGGCGGTCAGGGTCGCCGCCCCGTCCTTCACCGACAACCCGCGCACGGGCGCCGGATCGAAGGCGTCGCGGTCGAGCGACTTCGGCGCCGGAAGATCGAAATAGGGATGGGCGAGCAGAGCCGCCAAGGCGCCCTCGTCCACCAGCCCCCCCGCCGCCAGCGCCCCGCCGGAATCGTAGCGGGCGCCCTGGCCGGACAGCACCCAGTCGTCCACCAGCGCGTTGCCCGGCCCGGTGTCGCAGGCGATCACGTCGTCCGTCCCATCGCCGATCCAGGTGACGTTGGCGACGCCGCCGATGTTCAGCACGGCCAGCGGGCGCGGCAGGGCGTCGGCCAGCGCGCGGTGGAACAGCGGCACCAGAGGGGCGCCCTGCCCGCCCGCCGCCACGTCCGCCGTGCGGAAGTCGTCGACCACGGCGATGCCGGTCGCCTGCGCCAGCCGCGCGCCGTCGCCGATCTGCCAGGTCCGGCGCTGCGCCGGGTCGTGGAAGATCGTGTGGCCGTGGAAGCCGATCAGGTCCACCGCGGCGGCCTCCGTCCCGGCCTCCACCAGCAGGCGGCGCACCGCGTCGGCGTGGGCGTCGGTCAGGGCGCGCTCCACAGCGTCCACCGGCCCCTTGCCACCGAGGCAGGAGCGCAGCTCGGCGCGGAAGCCGTCCTCGTATTGAATGGTCACGAAGGCCAGCGGCTCCACCCGGCGCTCGCCGTCGGTGCGGACCAGCGCCGCGTCGATCCCGTCCATGGAGGTGCCGCTCATCAGCCCGACGACCATCTGCATGTCCTGCCTCATTCCATCGGGCCCCAATCCCACAGCGAATCAGCCCCGAGAATTGTGGGGCCGCGCGTTCCATGCTAACAGACGCGACCCTGGACCCTACCACGACAGCCGGATCGCGGCCATGACGACGCTGACATCGGATTTCCTCCGCACGCTGCAGGAACGCGGCTTCATCCACCAGTGCACCGACCTCGCCGGGCTCGACGAGCGCGCGGCGAAGGGGCCGATCATCGCCTACATCGGCTTCGACTGCACGGCGGACAGCCTGCATGTGGGCAGCCTGCTGCCGATCATGATGCTGCGCTGGCTGCAGAAGACCGGCCACAAGCCGATCGTCCTGATGGGCGGCGGCACGACCAAGATCGGCGACCCCTCCGGCAAGGACGAGGCGCGCCAGCTCCTCACCGACGAGATCATCAACGCCAACATGGCGGGCATCAAGCGCATCTTCGGGCGCTACCTGTCCTTTGGCGACGGCGCCACGGACGCGGTGATGGTCAACAACGCCGACTGGCTGGACGAGCTGAAATACATCCCGCTGCTGCGCGACATCGGGCGGCACTTCACGATCAACCGCATGATGACCTTCGAATCGGTCAAGCTGCGGCTGGACCGTGAGCAGCCGCTGACCTTCCTGGAATTCAACTACATGATTCTCCAGGCCTATGATTTCGTGGAGCTGTTCCGGCGCGAGAAGTGCACGCTCCAGATGGGCGGGTCGGACCAGTGGGGCAACATCATCAACGGCGTCGAGCTGGGCCGCCGCACCGACGGGGCGGAGCTGTTCGGCCTGACCACCCCGCTGCTGACCACCTCGTCGGGCGCCAAGATGGGCAAGACGGCGGCGGGCGCGGTGTGGCTGACCGCCGACAAGCTCAGCGCCTATGATTTCTGGCAGTACTGGCGCAACACCGAGGACGCCGACGTCGGCCGCTTCCTGCGCCTCTACACCGAGCTGCCACTGGACGAAGTGGCCCGGCTGGAGTCCCTGGAGGGCGCCGGCATCAACGAGGCCAAGAAGATCCTCGCCCACGAGGTGACCAAGCTCGCCCACGGCGAGGCGGCCGCCCTGGAGGCCGCCGAGACCGCCCGCCGCACCTTCGAGCAGGGCGCCGCGGCCGAGGGGTTGCCGAGCATCGACGTGCCCCGCGCCGAGCTTGAGGCCGGGGTCGCGCTGGTGGACCTGCTGGTGTCCGCCGGGCTGGCCGCGTCGAAGGGCGAGGCCCGCCGCCTCATCAAGGGCGCCGGCGCGAAGATGAACGACGCCGCCATCCCCGACGAGGCCGCCAAGGCCACCGCCGCCGACCTGAACGCCGACGGCGTCATCAAGCTGAGCGCCGGCAAGAAGCGCCACGCGCTGGTCAAGGCGGTGTGAGGCAACGCTGAATCTCCCTGATGTCCCCTCTCCCCTCCGGGGAGAGGGTTAGGGTGAGGGGGTTGTGCTTTTGCCGGACGTATCGCCACGCGCAACCCCCTCACCGGCCCTTCGGGCCACCCTCTCCCCGGAGGGGAGAGGGTTAGATTGCCCCCGTCCGTTCCCTACTTCACGAAGGTCCCCGGCGAGGGCGCTTCCTTGCCGTCGCCGCCTTCGCCCAGGAAGAACAGGTTGCGCAGGAAGCCCGGCGCCAGCATGGCGAGCGGGTTCACCGTCACGTCCGGGTCGCCCAGCGGGCCGCGGACGTGCCAGGTGGCGCTGAAGATGCCCTGCCCCTCGCCGCCGCTCAGCGCGTCGCCGAGCAACGGAATCTGGCCGATCAGCCGGTTCAGCCCGTAGATGGGCACGATCGTGCCGCGAAGGTTGGCGGTGTCCGTCTCGATGTCCACCTCCCCCGAGAGGGTCAGGCCGAGCGCGGAGCCGGAGGTGCGCAGGTCCTTCACGGTCAGCAGGCGCCCCTCCTTGCGATAGTCGCTGACCGCCCGCCCGAAGCGGATGCCCTTGCCGCCGCCCATCAGCTCGGCGAAGCCGGACGGGGAAATGGAGTTCAGGATGCGCGCCAGCACCGGCGGGTCGACCAGCGCGTAGTCGGTCAGCTCCAACCGCCCTTCGATGGCGGCGTCGGCCCGCGGCTCAACCGTGCGGCCGGTGATCGCCAAGGCGCCGCCCTGCACCCGGTCGTTGATGTCGAGCGCGCGGAAGGTCGCGCCGGCGTCGCTGGCCGAGATGGCGACGTCGTAGAAGCCCTGGGCGCCCGGCAGATAGCGCAGGGACACCGTCCCGTCGCGCCCCGCCTTCGCCGTCACGTCGAGCGCCGTCCAGGACAGGCTGTCGCGCTTGATCCGCCCGGCCACGTCGGACAGATGGCGGCCATCCCCGAAGACGACGCGGTTCAGCTTCAGGTCGAAGTCGAGCGGCAGCGGCTTCTCGTCGGGCGGTCCCGGCTTCTTGCCGCCGGGCGGGTCGGCCTTGCCGGCCAGGACGCGGGCGTCGAGGCTCTGGCCGGTGATGGTCCCGGAATAGCCGCTCTTGCCGCCGTCATGCACCGTCACGTCGGCCTTCAGGTCGGTCTGGCCCACCGACATCTGCCCGACCGCCACCTTGGTGACCGCCATGGTCTGCGGCGCGAGATCGACGACCGCCTGGGCGCGCAAGCCCCCGGCATCGACCGACAGGCCGGTGATGCGGGTCACCCGGTCCTTCTGGAATTCCAGCGCCAGCTTGCCGGTGCCGGGGACGCCGGGCCGCTTCTCCCAGCCCAGTTCGTCGATGCGCAGGTGGGTCTTCTCCAGGTTCAGCCCGGCGGTCAGGCCGAAGCGACGGCGCTGGTCCACGGTGAACAGCACGTCCGCCCCCAGCGGCCCCGCGACATGCTCGCCGAGGTCGATGCCGTGGCTGCGCAGGTCCTGGGCGTCCACGTCGCCCTTCACGGCGATGCGGGTGCGCGGCCCCTTGGCGGTGGAGGTGAACTGCTCCTTCCAGTCGATGGTGACGGGGATGCCGTCCAGCCTGGTGTTGCCCTTCACCGTCATGGCGTTCATGTCGAGCGCCAGCGTCAGGTCGCCCTCGGTCGCGGTCAACCCGGCGGCCACCTTCTCCACCCCGACGCCGCGCAGCTTCGCCGCGACGTCCAGGTTCAACTGCTCCACCTTCAGATCGACCAGCAGCGGGAACTGGAAATGGAGCTGCGCGTCGGCCTGCCCTTGCGTGCGCTTGGGGTCGAGGTCGAGGCGGCTGGGATAGCCCAGCGGCGGGCTGTCCAGAACGGTCAGGATGGTGCGCACCGGCCCGCGGACCGGGACGCGGATGTCCATGGTCTCCTTGCCGGTGTCCAGGCCGCCGATGACGATCGTGCCCTCGCCGAGCTGAACGTCGTCGATCCGCCCGCCCTTGGTGTGGATGGTGAAGGTCTTGCCGTCGGTGGTCACCTCCGCCCCCACGCCGGAGACCTTGGGCAGCGGGCGGAAATGATCCACCGTCATGTCCTCGGCCTTGATGCCGGCCTGGAAATGCGTCATGTCGATCGCCGCGAGGTCGGACAGCGGCCCGCTGGCCCGGACGGTCGCCGTCGCCTCCGGCACGACGCCGTGCGACAGGTTCTCGGTCACCCACTCCCGCGGGTTCTTCCCCACCCCCAGCGGCCACAACCGGGGCAGCTCGTCGGCCGGCACCCGGCGGGCCGTCACGGCGGCCTCCACCGACAGGCGGGCGTCCGGCGTGCCGGGCGGGTCGATGGTGGCCCGCGCGGTCCCCTCGATGGTCGGGCCGCCGAGATCGACCGCCAGCCGCTCCACCTCAAGCTGGCCGGAAGCGCGGTCCCCGGCCACCGTCAGGGCCGCGGAGGCGACGGGCAGCGGTTCCGGGAACAGGTCCGGCCGAACGACGCGCCCGGCACCGGCCGTCAGCTCCGCCCGACCGCTGCGCGGCTGCCCGTCGGGGTCCAGCTCCAGGCTGGCCGTGCCGGACAGGGGAAGCTGCGCCGCGGCGAGCGGCGCCAGCGCCGGGGCGAGGCCGGCCAGCGTGGCGGGCACCAGCCCGCCGAGCGTTGCGGCGACCGACGCGCCCTTGTCGGGAACCTGCGTGCCGTCGAGGGCGAGCGAAGCCCGCTCGCCACCCGCCGTCAGGTCGAGCCGCAGGCTGCCGCTGCGCTGCCCGCCCTGCTCCCGCAGGTCGCCCCGCCCGGCCATCGCCATCCCGTCGAACGCGAGGTCCAGCCGCTCCAGCTCCGCCCGCCGGCCCGGCACGTCCAGCCCGCCGCGCAGCCGCACACGCTCGACATGGTAGGGGTCGGGCCGCAGCGCGGGCAGGCTGACCTCCCCCGCGCCGCCCTGCAGGTCGAAGCTGAAGCGCACCGGCTCGAACCGCGAATCCAGGGTGGCGTCGATGCGCCCGCCAAGAGGAACGGTCACCGCCGACAGCGGCGCCAGCAGCGGGCCGATCTTGGCCAGCGCCGCCGGTTGCAGCCCGTCGAATCGGGTGGACAGCGCGGTCTCGGCGTCGGCCATGCGATGGACACCCGACGCTTCCACCGCCGCCATCCGCCCGTCGAGGTCGAGCAGAAGCTGCGCCCCGCCGACGATTTCCGTCCCGTCGCGGGTCAGCACGATGTCGGCGCGGTTGGCGTGCCAGGACAGGCCCAGCATCCGGTTCGTCACCGTCAGATCAGCGCCGACGATGGTCAGCCGCCGCAGCAGGCCCAGCGGGCGGGCGATGTCCGGCGGCTGCATCAGGGTGGCGACGATCTCCCCCGCGAAGTCGGGACCGCCGTCCGGCTCCTCCCTCTCCGGCGCGCCGGGGGACGGGAGCGAGCGCACGTCGAAGTCCAGGCTGCCGTCGGCCCGGCGCACCACCTGGAGGCGCGGCCGCACGAGGTCGAGCCGGGTCGGCGACAGCTTGCCCTGGAACAGTGCGCGCACGGAGAAGCCGACGCCCAGCTCCGGCACCGCCGCAAGCTCGTCCCCCTCGGCGTTGACCGCGTGCACGTCGATGGCCCGCAGGTCGAGGCGGGTCAGCCCGTCGCTCTCCTCCTCGTCCACCCAGGACAGGACAAGCTGGCCGACATCGACGCGGTAGCGGCCCTGCGGGTCGCTCAGCGCCCGCTCCACATAGGGAGTCAGCGGGTCCAGCGCGATCGGCCCCTGGGCCAGCCGCCAGGCGAACAGCCCGCCGGCCGCGCCGACGACGACGACCGCGCCCGCGGTGGTCCAGGCGAGAATCTTCGCGGTGCGCCGGATCACGGTCGGGGTCCCGGCGACGAGGCCCGCGCGTTGTCACAGTTGACCGGACCCGCGCGACCGCGCACCTTCCTGCTCAGTTCTTGTGCAGGGATAGCCGCGACCATGACCACCACGCTGCCGAAACCCTTCGACACCGCCCTCGCCGAACGCGGCCTGGAGCGCTGGCGCGCCGAGGCGGCGAACGCCGCAGACAATGACGGCAACAACGACGGCGACAGCACCGGCGACGCCTTGCGCGCCTGGGCCGAGGCGTACGCCGATTCGGCCGAGGGCCGGGCGCTGATCGATGCGGTGTGCGGCAACAGCCCGTATCTCGGCCAGATCCTGACGCGCGAGCTGCCCTTCGTCCGCGAGACGGTGACGCAGGGGTACGACGCCACCTTCGCGACGCTGCTGCGCCGGCTGGAGGCGGACTGCGCGGAGGAGCGCAACATCGACCGGCTGATGACCGCCCTGCGCATCGCCAAGCGGCGGGCGGCACTGCTGATCGCCATGGCGGACATCACCGGCGCGTGGGAGCTGGAGGCCGTCACCGGCGCGCTGTCCGACATCGCCGAGACGTCGGTTCGGATGGCGGCAAACCACCTGCTGCGCCGCGCCGCGGAGGCGGGCACGCTGACGCTGCCGGAACCGCAGCGGCCATGGGTCGGGTCGGGCCTGATCGTGCTTGGCATGGGCAAACTTGGTGCGCGCGAGCTCAACTATTCCAGCGATATCGACCTGATCGTCCTGTACGACGACGCCGTCGTTCAAACGCCCCAGCCGGACAACCTCGCCCGCACGTTCATTCGTATCGCGCGCGATCTTGTCCGCATTATGGATGAACGGACCAAGGACGGCTACGTCTTCCGTACAGATCTGCGGCTGCGCCCCGATCCCGGGGCCACGCCGCTGGCGGTGTCCGTCTCGGCGGCCGAAATTTACTACGGCAGCGTCGGGCAGAACTGGGAACGCGCGGCCATGATCAAGGCCCGCCCGATCGCCGGCGATCCGGAAGCGGGGGCGCATTTCCTGCGTTTCCTCGAACCGTTCGTGTGGCGGCGCCACCTCGACTTCGCGGCCATCCAGGACATCCATTCCATCAAGCGTCAGATCAACGCCCACAAGGGCCATCGTGAAGTGACGGTGAACGGCCACGACATCAAGGTCGGCCGTGGCGGAATCCGCGAGATCGAGTTCTTCGCCCAGACCCAGCAGCTGATCTTCGGCGGGCGCGACATCCGCGTGCGCATCGCCCCCACCCTGCTGGCCAACAAGGCGCTGTGCGCGGTCGGCCGCGTGCCGGAGGCGGCGGTGGAGGAGCTGGAGGAGGCCTACCGCTTCCTGCGCCGGGTCGAGCACCGCATCCAGATGACCGACGACCGCCAGACCCACCAGATCCCGGCGGACGACGAGGGGGTGGCGCATCTTGCGACCTTCCTCGGCTACGGGCAGGTCGAGGATTTCCGCGCCGACCTGCTGGCACAGCTCGGCCGGGTGGAGGACCGCTACGCCGAGCTGTTCGAGGAGGCGCCGTCGCTGTCCGGCCCCGGCAACCTCGTCTTCACCGGAACCGACGACGACCCCGGCACGGTGAAGACGCTGGCCGGCATGGGCTACCGCGACCCCAGCCGGGTCATCGCCGTGGTCTCCACCTGGCACCGCGGGCGCTACCGCTCCACCCGCTCGGGCCGCGCGCGGGAGCTGCTGACCGAGCTGGTGCCGGCCATGCTGAACGAGCTGGCCAAGACCCCCGCCCCGGACGACGCGCTGGTCAAGTTCGACAGCTTCCTGGAGCGGCTGCCGGCGGGGGTCGGGCTGTTCTCGCTGTTCATCGCCAATCCCTGGCTGCTCGCCCTGGTCGCGGAGATCATGGGCACGGCGCCGCAGCTGGCCGAGACGCTGTCGCGCAACCCGTCCCTGCTCGACGCCGTGCTGTCGCCCGACTTCTTCGACCCGCTGCCCGACGCGGCGGGGCTGACGCCGGAGTACCAGCGCTTCATCGCCGGGGCGCACAACTTCGAGGACGTGCTGACCCTGTCGCGGCGCTGGACCAACGACCAGCGCTTCCGCGCCGGGACGCACATCCTGCGCGGCATCACCGACGGCGACCGCTGCGGCCCCTTCCTCGCCGATCTGGCCGACGTGGTGGTGCCGGAGCTGGCCTCCCGCGTGGAGGAGGAGTTCGCCGCCCGCCACGGCCGCAT
The DNA here is from genome assembly GCF_058780535.1 of Azospirillum sp. UENF 211521. Classification (NCBI taxonomy): domain Bacteria; kingdom Pseudomonadati; phylum Pseudomonadota; class Alphaproteobacteria; order Rhodospirillales; family Azospirillaceae; genus Azospirillum; species Azospirillum sp. UENF 211521. Next base: position 1,055,430 of record NZ_JBSNCF010000001.1, on the reverse strand, counting down.
CCCCGGCGGCGCCTGGGTGGTGGTGGCGATGGGCAAGCTGGGCAGCCGTCAGCTCACCATCACCTCCGACATCGACCTGATTGTCGTCTACGAGGTGCCGCCGGGCACCCGCCAGTCGGACGGGGCCAAGCCGCTGGCCCCCAACGAGTACTACATCAAGCTGACGCAGCGCCTGACCAACGCCATCACCGCCCCGATGGCCGACGGGCGGCTGTACGAGGTGGACATGCGGCTGCGCCCGTCGGGCAACGCCGGGCCGCTCGCCACCGCGCTGGACGCCTTCACTGCCTATCAGGCCAAGGACGCCTGGACGTGGGAGCACATGGCCCTGACCCGCGCCCGCGTCATCGGCGGCGATCCGGCGCTGGGCGGCAAGGTCGAGTCGGCGATCCGCGGCGTGCTGACCGGCCCGCGCGACCCGGTCAAGGTGCTGCGGGACGTCGCCGACATGCGCCGCCGCATCGACAAGGAGTTCGGCACCACCAACCCGTGGAACGTCAAATACGCCCGCGGCGGCCTGATCGACATCGAGTTCACCGCCCAGTATCTCCAGCTCCGCCACGGGCACGCGCATCCGGAGATCCTGTCCATCGCCACCAGCCGCGCCCTGCTCAACGCCGCCGCGGCCGGGCTGCTGGCGCCGGAGGTGGCGGAGGAGCTGGCGGCGACGCTGAAGCTGTGGCGCCGGGTGCAGGGCTTCCTGCGCCTGACCACCGACGGCGTGCTCGATCCCCGGCAGGTGTCGCCCACCCTGCGGGAAGGGCTATCCCGCGCCGCCTTCCCGGACGAGGAGCCGGCGGTTGACTTCGCCGCGCTCGACAGCAGAATCCGGGACATCGCCGCCCGCGCCCACCGCCATTTCGTGGCGCTGGTCGAGGAACCGGCGTCAAGGCTGCCTCCCCCAGAGACCAACGAAGAAGCCAAACTCCCATGAGCGATACCCAGACGCCCGTCATCGAGGCCGGCACCCCGGCCCCGGACTTCACCATGCCGACCGACGGTGGCGGCAGCGTCACGCTGTCCGCCCTGCGGGGCAAGCCGGTGATCCTGTACTTCTACCCGAAGGACGACACCTCCGGCTGCACGTCGGAGGCTTGCGGCTTCCGCGACCAGCTTCCGGACTTCAGCGGGCTCGACGCCGTCATCATCGGCGTGTCCAAGGACAGCGTGGCCAGCCACGACAAGTTCAAGGCGAAGTACGAGCTGCCCTTCACGCTGGCCTCCGACAAGGAGACCGGCGTCGCCGAGGCCTACGGCGTCTGGGTCGAGAAGAGCATGTACGGCCGCAAGTACATGGGGCTGGAACGCGCGACCTTCCTGATCGACAAGGACGGCATCGTCCGCAACGTCTGGCGCAAGGTGAAGGTCACCGGCCATGTCGCCGCGGTGCTGAAGGCGCTTCAGGCGCTGTAGTCGTTTCGCGATGCGGTGGGGGACGCCATCCCTCGCCGCTTCAGCCGACGCCGACCCCGGCAAGGCATTCGCGCAACGCGTCGAGCGGAACGACGTAGTCCCGTTCGATGATGTCATGATGGCTTTCAGGCCGTTCGATGCAGGCCAGATCGAGATAGCGCATCCCCCGCTGGGCGGCGAGATTTCCAAAGAAGGGCTGGAGAACGCGGCCGCGAAGCTCGATCAGGGTGGCGCCCGCCGGAGCGAACAGGATGTTGGTCAAGGCCGCGCCGTGGCAGCCGACGATCAGCTCCGCACCACTGAACAGGGCGATCTGTTCCTCGAACTTGAGGCTTCCCGGATCGACGGCCAGAAAGCCCAGCGGCTCCAGCGCGTCGGCCACCTCGTCCTGGTTCACGGCAAAGCGCTTGGTGGTGTTCCTCCGCAGGACGAACAACCGCTTCGCCCCGCTCGGCGCCGGCAGGACGTCGCGGGCGTGGTTCAGCACCACGTTCCAGATCGCCACCGCCTGCGACCGCAACGGCAGCGGCACGAGGCAATCGGAATAACCGCTCCAATCGCTGCGGCTGACATGCAGATCCAGCCGGTCGAGCTTCAGCCCGGCCATGAAGAGGCGCAGCGAGGCCGCCTGCCACGGGTTGGGCGGGCCGTCCATGATGACCCGCCGCTCCGCGCCGTCCGGGGCGATCGCGCCAAAGACCAGACGCGGCAGGTAGTCCAGGCACCAGTGGAAATAATTGTCGTTGCCGCCCATCGCCAGATACTTGCCGGGCGGCTCGGGCTCGGTGAGCGCCTTCAGGAAGACCGGCGAGGGGGGCTGCCCCACCATCCCATAGGCAATCTCCTGGAACATGCCGAAATGCGGCCGGAAGCAGCGCAGATCCGGCGTCACCGGGAACATCAGGTGGTTGTTCAGAACACAGCGGTCGAAGACGGCCGCGACCGGGTTGCCGTCGCCGCCCCGCAGGAGGTGGCCGAGATGCGGGTTGGCCGCCAGATGCTCGACCAGATCAACGCTCTGTATCGTGCCGTCCATGCAACCCCCCATGCCGGTTTCGGTGCCAGCGTCCCGGACTCAGCCGGCGCGGGTCAGGATCTCTTCCGCCAGCGCCTGCATCTCCGCCGCCGCCTGAGTCTTGCGGGCGGCCTCGGTCACCGACAGGCCGGACAGCAGAGTGCCGGCGTAAGCGGTGCGGTTCCCGATCTGCGACTCCGCGATGTCCACCGCCGGCGGGTTGACCAACTCGCGCACCCGCGCGATCAGCTCGTCGGCGATGCGGGCGCGCGGCGGCACCCGGTTCAGCACCAGCAGCAGGCGGCGCTTCTCCTGCGCGGCGAGGTCCAGGGTGGGCTGCACCGCCCACAGGTCCATCGGGCTGGGCTGCACCGGCGCGATGACGAGGCTGGCGGCGCGCACGGCGATGCGCGCCTCCGTCTGGGCGTGGGGCGGGCTGTCGATCAGCACGATGTCGTGGTCGCGGGCCAGTTTTTCGACCTCGGTCTGGGTGCGCCAGCCGGTGATCTGGACATGGGTGAAGCCGGGCTCCCCGCCCGTGGCCTCCGCCCGCACCGCCTGCCAGCGGGTCAGGCTGCCTTGCGGGTCGATGTCCACCGTGGCGACCGACCGCCCAAGCTGCATCCAGGCAATGGCGAGGTGCGCCACCAGCGTGGTCTTTCCGGCCCCGCCCTTCTGCTGAGCCACGGTGAAGACCTTGCCCGCCATGCCCACACCCATCATTTGGTTGTTTATCGCGCACACCCGTCATAAGGCTTGGACAGAGCCGGCGCAACCGCGCGAATTGACTTCATCCTCCCACGCTTTACAAATCGTCCCGTGACCGACAAGCATCCCGACATCATCCCCGCCACGCCCGCCGGCCTCGCCCGCGCCGGCGAGGCTTTGCGCAGCGGCGCATTGGTCGCCTTCCCGACCGAGACCGTCTACGGCCTCGGCGGCGACGCCACCGACGACCGGGCCGTGGCCGCGATCTTCGCCGCCAAGGGCCGCCCCCAGTTCAACCCGCTGATCGCCCATGTGCCGGACCTGGAATCGGCCGAGACCATCGCCGTGCTCGACGAGCGCGCGGTGGAACTGGTCCACCAATTCTGGCCCGGCCCGCTGACCCTGGTCCTGCCCCGCCGGGCCGAGGCCGGGCTGTCGCTGCTGGTGTCGGCCGGGCTGGACAGCGTGGCGGTGCGCGTGCCCAGCCATCCGGTGGCGCAGGCCCTGCTGAAGGCCGCCGGCAAGCCGATCGCCGCGCCCAGTGCCAACCGCTCCGGCGCGGTCAGCCCGACGGCCCCGCACCACGTCATCGAGAGCCTGGGCGACCGGGTGAGCATGGTGGTGGCCGGCGGCAAGTGTCAGGTCGGGGTGGAGTCCACCGTCCTCGACCTGACCGGCGACACGCCCGTGCTGCTGCGCCCCGGCGCGGTGCTGCGCGAGGAGATCGAGCGGCTGATCGGCCCCATCCAGCTTTCCGCCGGCAACCCGGATGCCCCGAAGTCGCCCGGCCAGTTGGAAAGCCACTACGCCCCCAACGCCCCGGTGCGGCTGAACGCCACCAGCGCCGAGGAGGACGAGGCATTCCTGACCTTCGGCCCCGACCGCTTCATCCGCGGCGGCAAGGCCCGCCTGAACCTGAGCCTCCAGGGCGATCTGAACGAGGCGGCGGCGAACCTGTTCGCCCATCTCCGCGCGCTCGACCAGGAGGGCGCCCGCGCCATCGCGGTGATGCCGATCCCGGACGAGGGGCTGGGCGTCGCCATCAACGACCGGCTGCGGCGGGCGGCGGCACCGAGGGGCTAGAAGAAGTATTTCATTCCAGCTATAAATGGGATTTCGGGAAGGAGCATACAGCAAGAATCGCACTAAACACGTATACTTTATTTGGTTGGAGCTACGAATGAACTCACCAACGATTTCCATTCGATACGATTGGCATGAAGGAAAGGATATTGACGAAGCACTTTTGTTGAACTGCGCATCTCTTTTTGGGGACCACTATGGGGCATGGTCACATCAAGGTGTAAAACCTGGAGAGAGAATCAAACTTAGCCCCAACAAACTAAAGGAGTATTTGCCGGAAGATAATTCGTGGGTTGTCACGGCATGGTCCGGAGAGAGTTTGGTCGGGTATGCATTTGCCGCTCGCGTAAGGGTGAAAAAGAGAATTGTGACCTGGGTTACACAACTGGTAGTTCACGCTGGTTTTCAGAACCGCGGTATTGCAAAAACGATGCTTAATTCCATTTGGGGCTTTTCAGACCATTACGCCTGGGGCATAGCCTCTGCCAACCCCTATGCAATACGCGCTTTGGAAAAAGCCACAAAACGTCGCTGCCAGCCAAAAACAATTGCAAGGCAAAATAAAGCTGTCCTCAAAAGCGTTGGAAAATCAATTCCTTATTTGAAAAATAAGCCAACAAAAACAACTCATCACGAAAGCATCATAAACACAAATTTTCACCAAGATCATTCTGATGTTAGAGAGAAACTAAGCAGTGTTACGAAGGAAGGAATACCATGGATACTTGGGAATATCGACGAAGGAGAGGAATGGCTTGCAATGACCTTCAACAGGCAGAAGCAAATGCGCTGGACGGAACAAGAGTTTGAAGCATTTATCTCGGCAGCAGCGAACATTGTGCGAGACGCATATGATCGAATGGCCCCTGCCATTCTAAAGAAAAACCACTCATGGGCAAAGCACACCAAATCTGAAGTCGACTTCATCTTAAAGACTCTAAAACTAAAAAGCGGAAATTCTGTATTGGATTTTGGGTGCGGGACCGGTCGGCACAGCCTTGAACTTGCGCGTCAAGGGCTTGATGTCACTGGAGTAGACTTTTCCCATTCCGCCATCAAACTCGCTAGAGAACAAGCTTCCGAGAATAACCTAATCATTAATTTCGCAGCTGCAGATTGTCGATCAATAGATATTGGCAGGCAATTTGATGCTGCCATTTGCCTTTACGATGTAATTGGTTCTTTTCCTGAAGATGTAGATAATATGAGAATTTTCGATAATATTTCAAGACATATCACTCTTGGAGGCGCAGTAATTATTTCAGTGATGAGTCTTGAATACACAAAAACAGTTGCCAAACACAAAGCAGATATAGTATCTGATCCGGAACCTCTTTTGAAATTAAAGGCCAGCCAAATAATGCAGGATACTGGAAATGTATTTAATCCAGAATACTTTGTGCTTGATGAGAAAAAGAAGGTTGTATACAGAAAAGAGCAGTTTGATCTTGGAAAGAGGCTGCCAACAGAGCTAATTGTCCGGGACCGGAGATACACCGTAGACGAAATTGCAGAAATGAGTAGAAAAGTGGGAATCACCCCTCTCCACGTTGGACACGTAAGCGCAGGACACTTCGAGAAAGTCTACGATCAAGGCAAGCCCTTGAAAGAAATTCTTCTTATTGGCAGAAAAGATTCTATGATGTGACAACACAACAAGTTATATTGATCTGATAAGAAAATCCTTTGTTGGAAAATCGCGGCGTTCGGCGCTATCAGTTCGCAACACCGTCGCCACCATTCTCGGACCGTCCGCCCATGACCGCCGCCAGCCTCGCTGCCACCCTCGGCCAGATCCGCGCCATCGTCGGCCCGAACGGCCTTCTCACCGCGCCGGAGGACATGGCCCCCTACCTGTCGGAATGGCGCGGGCGCTTCAAGGGCAACAGCCCGGCGGTGGTCCGCCCGGCCAGCACCGAGGAGGTCGCAGCGGTGGTGAAACTCTGCGCGGAGGCCGGCATCCCGGTCGTCCCGCAGGGCGGCAACACCAGCCTCGTCGGCGGCTCCATTCCCTACGAGGAAGGGCGCGAGATCGTCATCAGCCTGTCGCGGATGAACAAGATCCGCGGCATCGACACGCTGAACTACACCATGACGGTGGAGGCCGGCGTTGTGCTGAAGACCGCGCAGGAGGCCGCGAAGGACAAGGACCGCCTGCTGCCGATGAGCCTGGGGGCGGAGGGCACCTGCCAGATCGGCGGGCTGATCTCCACCAACGCCGGCGGCATCAACGTGCTGCGCTACGGCAACATGCGCGACCTCGTGCTGGGTCTTGAGGTCGTGCTGGCCGACGGGCGCGTCTGGAACGGCCTGCGCAGCCTTCGCAAGAACAACACCGGCTACGACCTGAAGCACCTGTTCATCGGGGCGGAGGGCACGCTGGGCATCGTCACCGCCGCGGTGCTGAAGCTCTACCCGCGCCCGCGCCAGGCGGAGACGGCCTTCATCGCCGTGCCCAGCCCGGCCGCCGCCATCGAGCTGCTGGCCCGCCTGCGCGCGGCGTCGGGCGACGCCGTCGCCGCCTTCGAGCTGATGTCGCGGCGCTGCCTGGAGTTCGCGCTGAAGCACGTCGCCGGCACCATCGACCCGCTGGCGGAGCCGTCGCCCTGGTACGTGCTGACCGAGCTGACCGCCGGCACCCAGTCCGACGCCTTCCGCGAGACGGTCGAGGCGGCACTGGGCGAAGCCTTCGAGGCGGAGCTGGCCACCGACGCCACCATCGCCCAGTCGGAGACCCAGGCCAACCAGCTCTGGTTCATCCGCGAGGCCATCGTCGAGGCGCAGAAGTTCGAGGGCGGCTCGATCAAGAACGACGTGTCGGTCCCGGTGTCGCGCGTCGCCGAGTTCATCGAGCGCGCCGAGGCCGCCGTGGCCGCGGCCTGCCCCGGCATCCGCCCGACCCCCTTCGGCCATGTCGGGGACGGCAACATCCACTTCAACCTCAGCCAGCCGGAAGGCGCCGACACCGCCGCCTACCTCGCCCGCTGGGACGAGATCTGCCACGTCGTGAACGAGGTCATCTTCGACCTGGACGGCTCCATCTCCGCCGAGCATGGCGTGGGCCGCTTCAAGAAGGACGAGATGCCGGTCATCAAGAGCCCGGTCGAGTTCGACCTGCTGCGCGCGATGAAGGCGGCGCTGGACCCCAAGGGCCTGCTGAACCCCGGCAAGATGCTGCCGTAAGGGGCGCCCGCGGTGGCGGAGGAACCAACCCGTCTTCCGCCGCCGCCCTTCTGGCGGACCCGCTATTTCGCCCTGGTGGTCATGGCAAAGCCGGAACGGCGCGGCATCGATCCGCTGGATGTGCTCGCCGTTTTGTCCAACCCGGTAAAGCGGCAACGGGAGCCGAGTGGCCGTGTGCGGTACTGGGGTTGGGTCACACATCTGCGGTCTTATGTTAGCGTCGTGACGCTGGAGGATGGCGAGACCGTCCACAATGCCTTTCTGGACCGGGATTTCGAACCATGACCGACCCCCACGGCCCCGTTCTCTACGACCCGGATACGGACAGCATGTATGTCAAGGTCCGCCCCGGGCCTGGGGTGGACAGCCGGGTCGATGACGCCCGCGATCTGGTCATCGATCTTGGGGAGGACGGTGAACCGGTCGGCTACGACATCCAATACGCATCCCGGCATCCCGACGTGATTGCTGAAGCGCTTGCCACGTTGCGCGCTTCGCGTGGCGAAGCCCGCGCCGCCTGACACCTTCCCTGCCCTCAAGGAAACCCCTGCCCCACCCGCGCTGTTCACATTGGCACGGAAACCGGCGACGCCGGCCCATCGACCATGGACAGGGGGCAAGCGATGCTTCTCGCGATGTCGGCGTGGATGCGCCTGATGCTGGGCGAGGCCGAAACGGCGCCGGTGCCCGGCACGTCCGCCACATGCGCCCTGCCGCCGGACCGGGAGCGCATCCGGCGGGCGGTGCATGACGCGGTGACCGCCCATCCGCTGCACCGCGACCTGGTCCACACCCACCGGCTGGGCGGCTGCCAGTATTACGCCTTCGCCGGGGCGATGCTGCTGGAGTCCCTGGGCCAGGGGCGGGCCGAGGTCGCGCTGGGCCGCGTGGCGTTCCGCAAGTCCGAGGCCCATGGCCGGGCACGCTGGCTCGGTTACCCCGCGGCGCCCGCGGACGTTCGTCCTCCCGATCCGGCGCAACGGCGGCAGGAGGCGGAATCCTTCCCGTTCCACGCCTGGATTCGCCTGACCGGCCCCGGCGGGCGGCGGTTCCTGATCGACTTCGACCTGACCAACGTGCTGCGGGAGGTAAGGCTGCGCGAACCGCGCCATGCCCCGGCCCTGCGCCATCGGCCGCCGGCCTTCTGGGGAAGCGCCGCGGCGGCGCGCCGGGCGGGGTTGCGGTTCGAGCCGCACCGCCGGCTGACCGCCGACGCGCTGCTGCCCGGCGACCGCCGGGTCTTCGCGGCCATCGCGGCGGACGCCCGCGACCGCCTCAAGGGCGCATAGCCCCGCGGTTAGCCGGTCAGGCCGCCTTCGTCGTCGTGTCCGCCATCCCGGTTCCCTGCCCAACCACCTTCGACAGACCCAGCCCGAGTCCCAACCCCGTGTGCTCGTTCTGATCCGTGCGGACCGGCTGGTCGCGCATGCGGCGGTTGTCCTTGTCCTCGCCGTCCTGGCGGCGGCCGCGGGCGGGCCGGCCGGAGATGCTGTCCACCTCGTCCGGCGTCTCCAGCGCGTTCAGGGCCAGCACATGGTAGATCGACAGCGGCGTGCCGTTCAGCGCCTTCTGCGGCATGCTGGGTACCTGGGTGGTGAAGCCGTCCGGCATGTCCTGGCGGCGCACCCGGTCGATGGCGGTCTGGGCCGGGGCGAAGTCGGCGTTGGGCGACTCCGCGAACTTCGTCGCGAAGCGGTCGTAGATGTCCTTCAGCGACTTGGCCCGGCCGGTGTCCTTGTCGAAGAACACCGCCTTGTTGGCCGAGGCGGCGTCGGGGAACAGCTCCTTGGCGGCGCGGTTGGGGTTGTCCTGCATGGCGTTCAGGAACTTCGAGGCCCCGCCCGCCCCGAGGAAATGCGCCATGTAGAGTTCGGTGGACCCGACCTTCCCTTTGACCGTGTCCTCCAGATACTCCTTGTTGTCGCGGGTGTATTCAGCGGCCATCAGGGCCGACGCGTTGGGGTCCTTGCGCAGGTCGAGGATCTCGCGCTTCAGGTCGGGATCGGTGACATAGGGGCGCCCGTCGCCGCGCGTCTGGATCGCGTTGGCGTATTTGGCGTAGCCGTGGTCCGCCCCATGGTCGCGCATCGTCGCCAGCCATGTGCTGTCGATGAACTGGTAGAGACCGGTCGCCGAGGAGGAGGAGGACTTCACGTCCGTCCGGTACCCGCTCTCCACGGCAGCTTTTTCCATGAGGTAGGAAAAATCGACCCCGGTCTTGGCGCTAGCGTTGCGGACCGCCGCCTCGACATTCTCCGGCCCGCGGCTGGTCTTCGCGGCCTGGACGGCGGATTCGGCCTGACGGGCAAGGGCGGAGGCGATGGTCATGGGAGGAACCCCTGTGAGCGGTGCTGCCCCACTCTTGCAACCGGGATGCCAAGTCCAGCCTCCCCTCCTGCGTCGCAGCCGCGCTGTTCGCACCGCAACCCAGATGCCAATATTCATGCCCGACGGCGAGGCTCGCCATGCACCATTCGGTACGGTATGGTGACGCGCACGTAAACCGCCCAAGGCGTGTTCACGCGCAATCGGGCACGCAGAAACGCACGCACAATCGGGTCACGGGAGGCCGCTCCATCCATGATTCCCTACACCGCTCCGGTCGATGACCTCCGCTTTGTCCTCAACGAGGTGGTTGGCCTCGAAACAGTCGCCGCGCTTCCGAACTGCGATTCGGCGGCCCCCGATCTGGTCGACGCCGTTCTGGAGGAAGCCGGCAAGTTCGCCTCCGGCGTTCTCGCCCCGCTGAACCGGGTCGGCGACAAGGAAGGCTCGGTGCTGGAGAACGGCGTGGTCCGCACGCCGACCGGCTGGAAGGACGCCTACAGCCAGTTCACCGAGAGCGGCTGGAACAGCCTGCCCTTCGAGCCGGAATATGGCGGGCAGGGCCTGCCCTGGACCGTGGCCTTCGCGGTGAACGAGATGTGGCAGGCGGCCAACCTGTCCTTCGGCCTGTGCCCGCTGCTGACCCAGGGCGCCGTCGATCTGCTGACCGAGCACGCCAGCGCCGAGCAGAAGGCGCTCTACCTGCCGAAGATGATCGCCGGCGAGTGGAACGGCACCATGAACCTGACGGAGCCGCAGGCCGGCTCCGACCTCGCCGCCGTACGCACCCGCGCGGTGCGGGCCGACGACGGGACCTACCGCATCACCGGCCAGAAGATCTTCATCACCTACGGCGAGCATGACCTGACGGACAACATCGTCCATCTCGTGCTGGCCCGCCTGCCCGACGCCCCTCCGGGCATCAAGGGCATCAGCCTGTTCATCGTGCCGAAGTTCCTGCCCAACGCGGACGGCACGCCGGGCGCGCGCAACGACCTGCGCTGCGCCAGCCTGGAGCACAAGCTGGGCATCATGGCCAGCCCCACCGCCGTGATGGCCTTCGGCGACGACGGCGGCGCCATCGGCTTCCTGGTCGGCCAGGAGAACCGCGGCATCGAATACATGTTCACCATGATGAACAACGCCCGCCTCGGCGTCGGCATCCAGGGCGTGGCGATCGCCGAGCGCGCCTACCAGCAGGCCCGCGACTACGCCAAGGGCCGCGTGCAGAGCAAGGATCTGGCCGACCCGCGGGGCTCCGGCGTCGCCATCATCCGCCACCCGGACGTGCGCCGGATGCTGCTGGACATGCGCGCCAAGACGGAAGCCGCCCGCGCGCTGGCGCTCTACGCCGGCACCCAGCTCGACGTGTCCCGCCACCACGAGGACGCCGCGGTGCGCGCCGCCGCCACCGCCCGCGTGGACATCCTGACCCCCATCGTGAAGGCGTGGAGCACCGACATCGGCTGCGACGTCGCCTCGACCGGCGTGCAGATCCACGGCGGCATGGGCTTCATCGAGGAGACCGGCGCCGCCCAGCATTACCGCGACGCCCGCATCACCCCGATCTACGAGGGCACCAACGGCATCCACGCCAACGACCTGACCTTCCGCAAGACGGGCCGCGACGGCGGCGAGTTGGCCCGGACCTTCATCGCGGAGATGCGCGCCACGGTGGCGGAGCTGGAGAGCGTCCCCGGCGACGACATGGAGGCGATCCGCACCAACCTGTCCGCCGGTCTGGACGCGCTGGAGCAGGCGGTGGCCTGGGTGGTCAAGACCCAGGCCGACGGCGACCTGCGCGCCGCCGCAGCGGGGGCGGTGAACTATCTGAAGCTGTGGGGCACGGTGGCCGGCGGCTGGATGCTCGCCCGCTCCGCCGCCAAGGCGCTGGAGGGGCTGTGCCAGCCCGGAGCCAACGCCCCCTTCCTGGAGGCCAAGCTGGTCACCGCCCGCTTCTACGCCGAGCAGATCCTGGCCCAGGGGCCGGGCCTGCTGCTGCCGATCCTGACCGCCCACCGCACGGTCATGGCGCTGAGCGAGGACCAGTTCTGAACACGCTCAGGACCCATCGCTGTGGCGGTTTGGCCACAGCCAGCTGAAACGCGGCCGGCGCCCCACGCCGGCCGCAACTTTTGCGGTTGGTCCGCGTTCCCCGTTCGATCGAGACGTCCCAGGGGAAACGCCGCATGCGCACCACCGCCCTTCTCGCCTTCGCCCTCGCTGTTGCCGGAGCCTCCGCCGCGACCGCCCAGACCATGGATGGTCCGGTCGAGTCCCCCTTCCATGTCGGCGCGCAGGCCAGCACGCTGGGTCTGGGGCTGGAAGCCGGCTACCGGGTGAATCCGCTGTTCGGCCTGCGCCTGGGCGGCAACATGTTCACCTTCAGCACCGACCGCGGCATTTCCGGCGTCGATTACGACCTGGACGTCAAGCTGCGCAGCTTCGGCGCGGTGCTCGACGTCTATCCGGTGGCCGGCACCGGCTTCCGCATCAGCGGCGGCGCCCGCCTCAACTACAACAAGGCCGACCTGACCGGCACGCTGTCCGGCCCGCGCAGCTTCGGCGGGGTGGTGGTCACGCCCCAGCAGGCCGGGGAACTGACCGGCAAGGCGACCTTCGACCGCGTCGCCCCCTATGCCGGCATCGGCTACAACGGCACGGTGTTCAGCCCCAACTTCAGCGTCGGGCTGGATCTGGGCGTGCTGTTCCAGGGCAAGCCGCGGGTCAGCCTGAGCGCCCCGGGCGTGGCGACCACGCCGGCCATCGCCGCCGTTCTGGAGGACCAGCGCCGCGAGGTCGAGGATTCGATCCGTGCCGCCCGCTTCTGGCCGGTCGTCGCGATCACCGCCTCCTACCGCTTTTGATGGAGGGCCCGCTCTGATGGAGGGCCCGCTTTTGAGGGAAGGCGGGCACCAAACACCCCCGTGAGCCGTTACGCCTCCATGGATCAACTGTGGAGACCATCCCATGGCTCGTCGTAACGGGATTCGCACCGCCGTCCTTGCCCTTCCCCTCATGGCCCTGCCGCTGCTGGCCGCCTGCGACGACCAGCAGTCGGCGGAGAAGACCGGCCAGGAGATCGGGCGCGCGGTGGACCAGACCGCCGAGCGCGTGGGCGAAGCCGCCAAGGGCATCGGCGCCGAGGCCGGCCGGATGATGCAGGACGCCGGCGCGGCAATTCAGCAGAAGGCCCGCGACACCAAGGACGACATCAACCGGGAGACCGCTCCCGAGAAGCCCTGAGGCGTTTTACGCCGCAGCCGGGCCGCTCAGTGTCCGCCACAGGCAGACCGCCGCGTAATAGGCGCTGCTGGCCAGCCAGACGTACCAGACGGCGTCGGGACGGTCCGGATAGAGGACCACCAGCGCCGCGCTGGAGGCCAGCCACGCGCCGCTGACCAGAAGATTCAGGCGCATCCAGCGGCGCACCCGGAAGGGATGCAGGAACTTGACCGTCGTGAAGGTCAGCAGGCCGAGGACCAGCACCACGGCGGTGTTGATCCACGGGTCGAGCGCCAGGAGCCACAGATAAAGGGCGACCACGTTCCAGATCGCCGGGAAGCCGACGAAGTAGTTGTCGCCGCTCTTCATCCCGGTGTTCGAGAAGCAGTAGAGCGACGTCATCATGATGAAGGCGGCCAGCGCCACGCCGAACCCGTCGGGCAGCAGGCCGAAGCGGTAGAGGAAGACCGCCGGGACGACGACGTAGGTCAGATAGTCGATCACGAGGTCGAGCGCCGACCCGTCGATGCCCGGCAGCACCTCCTTCACCGAGGCGCGGCGGGCCAGCGTGCCGTCCACCCCGTCGACGACCAGCGCCAGCCCCAGCCAGCCGAGGCACGCCTTGGCCTCGCCGTTGACCGCTGCGAGCAGCGCCAACAGCCCCAGCACGACGCCGCTGCCGGTGAAGGCGTGCACACCCCAGGCCGACAGCCGCCGCCCGATCCCGTAACCGCCGTCGCTGTCGTCCTTAAACCCGCTGTCCACTGAGCGCCTCATCGTCCCGTTGGCGCCAACCTAGCCATACGCCGCGAAAAGTCCAAGTGGGTCGGTGGGTCCCCTCGCAAGGAGGCCGGATGAGCCAAAATAGCCCTCTCCCCTCTGGGGAGAGGGTGGCCCGAAGGGCCGGTGAGGGGGTTGCGCATGGCGGTACATCCGGCACAAGCACAACCCCCTCACCCTAACCCTCTCCCCGGAGGGGAGATGGGATATGGCCGACCTACTCCGCGGCGCGCACCGCAGCACCCGGCGCGCGGTCCGGTCCGGCGAAGGCCGGGCTGTCCCTCAGCGAGTTGGGTTTCGGCCCGCCGGTCGCCCAGTCGAGCAGTTCCACCGTGTGAATGACGGGCAACCCGGTGCCGGTGGCGATCTGGGTGATGCAGCCGAGGTTGCCGGCGGCGATGGCGGCGGCCTTGGTGTTTTCGATGTTGCGGACCTTGCGGTCGCGCAACTGAACGGCGATCTCCGGCTGGAGCATGTTGTAGGTGCCGGCGGAGCCGCAGCAGAGATGCGCCTCCGGGATCTCCTTCACCTCGAAGCCGGCACCGCGTAGCAGATGGCGCGGCGGGTCCTTGATGCGCTGGCCGTGCTGCATGGAGCAGGCGGAGTGGTAGGCGATGGTCTGCCCGGTCTCGATCACCGGGGCGGACAGGCCGATCTCCGCCAGGAACTCCGTCACGTCGCGGGCGATGGCCGCCACGCGCAGGGCCTTGGGCGCGTATTCCGCGTCCTCGCTGAACTGGAAGGCGTAGTCCTTCACCGTGGTGCCGCAGCCCGAGGTGTTGACGATGATGGCGTCCAGCCCCTCACCGTCCATCTCGGCGATCCAGGCGTCGATGGTCTTCCGCGCCGCGGCGTCGCTGAGGTCGGTCTTGCCCATGTGATGGGTCAGGGCGCCGCAACAGTCGGCGCCCTTGGCCACCACCACCTCGACCCCGTGGCGGTTCAGCAGGCGGATGGTCGCCTCGTTGATCTGCGGGGCCAGCACCTGCTGGGCGCAGCCGACCAGCAGGGCGGCGCGCTTGCGGCGCGGCCCGACCGCCGGGTGGGTGCCCGGACGGTCGCTGTGGCTCGGCCCCGGCACCGATTTCGGGGCCAGCGCCAGCAGCGCGCCCAGCCGTCCCGGCAGCAGCCCGGCGAAGGGCTTGCCGAACCAGGCGGCAATCAGGGCCAGACGGAACAGCCGCGGGTTGGGCAGCACGCGGGCCAGCAGATCGCGGACGGCCCGGTCGGCGGGCGGACGGGCGTGGGTCGCCTCGACATGGGCGCGGGCGTGATCGACCAGATGCATGTAATTGACGCCCGATGGGCAGGTCGTCATGCAGGACAGGCAGGAGAGGCAGCGGTCGATGTGCTTGACCTGGTGCTCGGTGGGCGGACCGCCCTTCTCCAGCATGTCCTTGATCTGGTAGATGCGGCCGCGCGGGCTGTCCAGCTCGTCGCCCAGCAGGACGTAGGTCGGGCAGGTCGCCGTGCAGAAGCCGCAATGGACGCACTTGCGCAGGATCGCTTCCGAATCCCGGTAATCGGCGTTGGCGAGCTGGGTCAGCGTGAAGTTCGTCTGCATGGATGCCTACACTCCCGCGTACATGCGGCCGGGGTTCAGGATGCCGCAGGGATCGAAGCTCTCCTTCACCCGGCGGCTCAGCGCCATCACCGGCTCGGCCAGCGGATGGAAGACCTCCGTGGTGGCCCGCACGTCCTCGGGGGCGCGCACCAGCGTCGCGTGGCCGGCGGTGCCCAAGGCGCCACGAATGGCCGTCGCGGAGTCCGGGGTCGGCGCCACCGCCGCCCAGATCAGCCCGCCGCCCCAGTCGAAGTACAATTCCGCGTCCAGCGCCCAGCGGATCGACTCCGCCACGCGCGGCCCTTCGGAAGGCTGGACGGAGATTTTCCAGACGTGGCGGGAGTCATCGCCCCCACCCTGGCCCTCCCCCGCTGACGCAGGGGAGGGGCAAAAGTACGCCACGTCCCGAACCTCCTTCCACACCGCCCGCGACTCGTCCTGGTCCAGCACGGCGTCGGCGCCCAACTCCTCCTTCAGCGCGGCGACGCGGGCGGTGACGGACGGGCCGAAACCCTCCACCCGCACCAGCGTGACCGCCCCGCCCGCCGCGGCGACCGCCCGCACATGGGACCGCGCCGCCACCGCGGCCGGCAGATGGGCGGCGCCGGACACGTCGTAGGGGCTCTGCAGCGCCGCGGTCAGCGCCGCGACGGCTGCGGCATCCTCGCGACCGGCCAGCAGAAGCGTCCTCATGTCCTCCGGCGCCGGCAGGACCTTCACCGTCAGTTCGGTCAGGACGGTCAGCGTGCCGAAGGACCCCGCCATCAGCTTGGGCACGTCGTAGCCGGTGACGTTCTTCACCACCTTGCCGCCACCCTTGTAGAGGTCGCCGCGCCCGTTCACCCCCTCGATGCCCAGCGTGTGGTCACGGGCGGAGCCGGCGCTGATGCGCCTTGGCCCGGTCAACCCGCAGGATATCACCCCACCCAGCGTCCCCTGCCCCTCCGGCCGCCCGAACAGCGGCCCGAGGTCCTGCGGCTCGAAGGCGAGCTGCTGCCGCCGCTCCGCCAGCATCGGCAGGATCGCGGCCATCGACGTGCCGGCCCTGGCGGTCAGCACCAGTTCCTCCGCCTCGTAGGCGACGACTCCGGACAGGCCGGAGAGGTCGAGGGTGCAGACGGTCTGGATCGGGCGCCCGAGGCCGCGCTTGGACCCAGAACCGGCGACGTCCAGCGGCGTTCCTTCCGATAAGGCCCAGCGCACGGCGTCGGCGGCCTGGGCTGCCGAGTTCGGGCTTGACGGTGGTCACGGTCATGCGGGTGGCCTCAGAATGGGGGCTCAGAATCGAGGAATGTCGGGGAAGCGCAGTTCCCCCTTGTGGATGTGCACGCGGCCCAACTCGGCGCAGCGGTGCAGCTTGGGGAAGACCTTTCCGGGGTTCAGCAGCCCGTCGGGGTCGAAGGCGCATTTGATGCGCTGCTGCTGGTCGAGATCGACCTCGTCGAACTGGTCGGTCATCAGGTCGCGCTTCTCCACCCCCACGCCATGCTCGCCGGTCAGCACGCCGCCGACCTCGACGCACAGGCGCAGGATGTCATTGCCGAAGGCCTCCGCCCGCTCCAGCTCGCCCGGCTTGTTGGCGTCGTAGAGGATCAGCGGGTGCAGGTTGCCGTCGCCCGCATGGAAGACGTTGGCGACCCGCAGGGCGTAGCGGTCGGACATCTCCTGCATGCGGTGCAGCACCAGGGGCAGCGCCTTGCGCGGGATGGTGCCGTCCATGCAGTAATAGTCGGGGCTGATGCGCCCCACCGCCGGGAAGGCCGCCTTGCGCCCCGCCCAGAAGGACAGCCGCTCCTCCTCCGAGGTCGAGACCCGGGAGTAGCAGCAGCCCTTGGACCGTGCGATCTCCGCCACCTCGTCGATCAGGTGGTCGACCTCCGCCGCCGGGCCGTCCAGTTCGACGATCAGCAGGGCCTCGACGTCCAGCGGGTAGCCGGCGTGGACGAAATCCTCCGCGGCGTGGATGGCCGGCCGGTCCATCATCTCCATGCCGCCGGGGATGATGCCCGCGGCGATGATGGCGGCCACGCAGTCGCCGCCCTGCTCGCTGGTCGGGAAGCCGATCAGCACCGCGCGGGCGGTGGCCGGCTTCTTGAGGATGCGCACCGTGACCTCGGTCACCACCCCCAGCAGCCCTTCGGAGCCGGTGACGACGCCCATCAGGTCGTAGCCGCCGGCGTCGAGATGCTTGCCGCCCAGCCGCAGGATGGTGCCGTCCATCAGCACCATCTCCAGCCCCAGCACGTTGTTGGTGGTCAGCCCGTATTTCAGGCAATGCACCCCGCCGGAATTCTCGGCGATGTTGCCTCCGATGGTGCAGGCGATCTGGCTGGAGGGGTCGGGCGCGTAATAGAAGCCCTCGTGCGCCACCGCGTTGGAGATGCCGAGGTTGGTCACCCCCGGCTGCGTCACCACGCAGCGGTTGGCGACGTCGATGTCGAGGATGCGGTTGAACTTGCCCATCCCCAGGAGCACGCCGTCGGCCAGCGGCAGGGCCCCGCCCGACAAGGACGTGCCGGCGCCGCGCGGCACCACCTTCACCCCCATCGCCTTGCAGGTTCTGAGCACTTGGCTCACCTGCTCCGTCGTGCTGGGGAGCACCACGACCATGGGAAGTTGGCGGTAGGCGGTCAGCCCGTCGCATTCATAGGCGCGCAGTTCGCTTTCGTCGGCGATCACCCCCTCGCCGGGCACGATGGCCCGCAGCGCTGCGATGATTTCGCGTCGGCGCGCGATGACGCCGTCGTCGGGCGCGGGCATCCGCATGGCCGGCCTTCCTCCCCTCGTGTCGGTCGCCCGGATTGTTCCTGCGGCGTTCCTGTTTCAGAGGTAGCATCGAAGCCGCGCCGGCACCAGCCCCCCTTTTGACGCCCGCCCCCGGTCAGGCCGGAGCGGGCACCTTCTGAAGCGTCGACAGCAGGTGGAAGCCGCGCCACTCCTGCGACAGGACACGGAAGGCCCCGCGGAAGCCGTAGTTGGCCGCCCAACGGTGCTGGTCGTCGAAGTAGAGGGCGAAGGTGTTCTCGGTGATGATGTTGACGTGGGTGGGGTCCTGGAACGCCTCGGCGTGCGGGTAGGCGGGGGTCTGCGCATAGAAGAGCCCGTCCGGCTTCAGAACGCGGTGGATCTCGTCCATCAGCGCGATGAAGCTGTAGCGACGGTGCGGCGCGTAGACGATTCGCGGGACATGCTCGATCACGTCGAAGGCGGTGACGTAGTCGAAGTGGCCGTCCTCGAAGGGGAGCGAATCCACGGCCAGATCCGCGGTCCGGATGTTGGGTGCGGAGTGCTCCTCGACGTCGAGTCCGAACAGTTCGCTCGCCGAGAAGGGGTTCTTCGGATTGGGACCGCAGCCCAGGTCCAAACTTCTGGTCATCCATCAACTCCGGGTCGCAGAGGCGTTTTGAAACTGTCCGGAATCGATGCGTCTTTCAATCAAAACAAATGGCGGAAACGCAAAACGCGACGCCGCGCCGTCCCAGGGGAACGGCGCGGCGTCGCGTTCAACAACACAGCACTCGTCGGCCGGGCGGACCCGGCCGCCGATCTCAGCCCTGGCGGGCCTTGAAGCGCGGGTTCTGCTTGTTGATGACGTAGACGCGGCCCTTGCGGCGGATCACGCGGCAGGCCTTGTGGCGCGTCTTCATCGACTTGAGAGAGTTAACGATCTTCATAGTTCTTCATCCTGGTCGGTCGGCGGCTCGATCGAAGGCGCGCACCATAGTGCGGCGCACCCCCGCTGTCAACGGCCCCCGTGGCGGTTGCGTTTCCCGAAGAATACGGCCGTTTCGACGCTACTCCGCCGGTTTCAGCGCGTAGAAACGGCACACCCGCATCCCCGCCTCGATGGCGGACACGCGGCGGACCCACAGCTCGACCTCGTCCATCACCGCAAGCTTGGTCTCATGGTCCAGATGATGGCGCTCCAGATGCTCGACCAGCCCCTGGATGGCGCTGACGATCAGGCCACGATGGGTGTCGGTGATGTCCTCGGCGATTCGCAGGTCCAGGTTCCGCTGGGCGAAGGCGGCGGCCATCTGGTCCTTGGACCACAGATGCGGCTGCATCGGCTCCTTGTCGCACCAGACCTGAACGGCCTTGGCCCCGGCCAGCGACGGGTCGATCACATAGTCGGTCATCAAGAGATGGCCGCGCGGCTTCAGGGCCAACTCCATCCCGTCGAACAGCTGGTCCTTGCCCTGGACGGAGAACATCCCCTCCTTGTAGACGATGGCGTCCACCCGCTTGGAATAGCTGAAGTTCTCCGGATCGTAGGTTTCGATCGGGGCCTTTTTCTCCAGCCCCCCCTTGAAGGAGCGGATCATTCCCTCCTTCGCCAGAAGCTCCGACGCCTCCAGGCCGGTGACCCAGCAGCCGTACTTGCTCGCCATGGTGCGGCTGGTGCCGCCCAGCCCGGCGGACAGGTCCAGAACGCTCATCGCCGGGTTCAGGCCGAGCGGCTTCACCAGATAGGGGATGTGGTCATGGCCGCCGGGCGTGTTGAAGCCCTCGCCCCACAGCTTCTCCGCCACCTCGATCCGGTTGGCGCTCCACAGCGGCTTGCCCCAGCGGTTCACGCCGGGGCCATGGCCGCGGATGGCGGGCTGGGCCGGAGCGGTGCCGGCCTGCGGCTTGCCGTCCTCCTCGCCGCCCCGGCCCTTCAGGCCGGAGAGGTCGTACCCCTCCCACCATGCGTGAAGGCGGGTCTTGAGCGTGAGGCGGGGAGCCCCCGCGTGATCGTGTCCGCTCTTGTCGCTCATCGCCTTCGCGCCTGCCCCGTTGCCTGGACCGCCGGACGACCGGTTCCTTCGCAGGGCGGGCATGGTTTTTCCGCGATGCGAACGGATTCATTCCGGCTTTCACAGTATCCGGGCCTTCCGTTCGTGCAAGCGCAAAATCCTGCGTCACATTACCGTAACGCCTTCTCGGCGTGCGAATCGTCCATGGCGGCGACCCGCGTCCCGGCGGCGCGCAGCACCGGGGCGCAGGCGGGCGGCATGCTGACGTAGCGCGGCTGCGGCTTGCCGTTGTGCCTCTCCACCACCGGGTAGACGGAGCCGAGCCAGGAGGCGACCTCGTCGCCGCAGCCGTCGCCGTCGGGAATGTCGCGCTGGTCCTCGCACTGCGGGCTTCCCGCCGGGCAGCCCAGCCGGATGTGCATGTGCCCGTCGTGGCCATGCCAGGGCCGCAGCTTGCGCAGGAAGGCGCGGTCCGGCCAGGAATGGCGGCACATGGCGAGCTTGATCGCCGGGTTGACGAAGATGCGGGTCACCCGCGGGTCGCTGGCGGCGATGCGGACGAGCTGGGCCTGCCGCTCCGACCAGTCCTCGGTGACGCGGACGCGCCCGTAATCGACGTACTTGATCTCGGACAGGCTTTCCCGCGCGTTGCGGCCCATCGGCGGGTGGTCGAGCCGCAGCCAGACGTCGGCGTCGAGCCCGATCTGGTGGCTGGCGTGGCCGAAGCTCATCGGACCGCCGCGTGCCTGCCCCATGTCACCGATCAGCGCGGTCCCCAGCCCGGCCGCCGCCACCTTGCGCCCAAAGCCCTTCAGATAATCGATCAGTTCCGGATGGCCGTAATAGCGTTGGCGGGACATCCGGATCACCTGATAGCCGGTGCCTTCCCCCGGCAGGGCCTGCGCGCCGGTGATGCAGCCCGCGGCGTAACCGCCGATCGACTGGGCCGGCCCCAGGGCGGGGCCGCTCACCTGACTCCAGGCGATGGAGTTGGGGGCCGGCGGCGCGGGCTTCTTCTTCTTGTGCGATCCGGCCTCGGCGGGGCCGGCCAAAGCGGCGGCGATCAGGACCGCCGCGAACATCCCGGCCATCGGGCCAATCGCCAAGCGCCGCATCATCTTCCCCCACGGACCGCCAATCGGGAAAGATTAGAGCCAATGTTTCTTAACGAAAGGTGAGGCTCACGCCCATGTCACAACCGATTTCGACTTGCCGCCGACGCCGGGCGCCGATGACGACGGGCTCCGTCCGGTCCTCGTTTACTGCTCAGTCCAAGGTCTGCCGGTAGCGTTTCAGCGCGATGGCCGTCACCGCGACCAGGAAAATCAGCAGCGCCGCCACCTCCCCCGCGATTTCCGCCGGGCCGTTGCCCTTCAGGAGGATGCCGCGGACGATGCGCAGGAAATGGGTCAGCGGCAGGATCTCCCCCACCGCCTGCGCCCAGCCGGGCATGCCGCGGAAGGGGAACATGAAGCCGGAGAGCAGCATCGACGGCAGAAAGAAGAAGAAGGACATCTGCATCGCCTGGAGCTGGTTCCGCGCCACGGTGGAGAAGGTGAATCCCACCGCCAGATTGGCGGCGATGAACAGCACCAGCACCGCGGACAGCAGGGCCAGGCTGCCGACGATGGGCACGCCGAACAGCAGCCGGGCGGCCAGCACGATGATGACGACCTGGATGTAGCCGACCAGGATGAAGGGCACGATCTTGCCCAGCATCACCTCGAACGGGCGGACCGGCATGGCCAGCAGGTTCTCCATCGTCCCGCGCTCCCGCTCGCGGGTGACGGCCAGCGCGGTCATCATCACCATGGTCATGGTCAGGACCACGCCCATCAGGCCGGGCACGACATTGTATTGAGTGATGCCCTCCGGGTTGTAGCGGCGGTGGACCCGCAGCTCGACCGGATCGGGGGTGGAACGCAGAGGGGCCAGCGGCCCGGTCAGATCGGGGTCCAGGGCCTGCCGGGCGATGGTGGTCAGGGCGGCCAGCGCGTTGCTGGTCGCCGCCGGGTCGGTCGCATCGGCCTCGACCAGCAGCACGGGCCGCTCGCCCCGCTGCAGGTCGCGGGCGAAGCCGGCGGGGATGGTGACGGCGAACTGCACCCGCCCTTCCGCCAGCAGGCGGTCCAGCTCCGCCGGGCTGTCGGCGCCGCGCGTCACGTCGAAATAGCCGGAATTCGCCATGGCCGACACCAGCGTCCGCGCGAAGGGGCTGGAGTCGGCGGCGTGAACGGCGGTCGGCAGGCTCTTGGGATCGGAGTTGATGGCGAAGCCGAACAGCACGAGTTGCAGCACCGGCACCCCCACCATCATGGCGAAGGTCAGCCGGTCGCGCCGCATCTGGATGAACTCCTTCACCATCACCGCGACGAAGCGTGCGAAGGACAAACGCATCACGACACCCTCCCGAACCGTGCATTTCAAAAATGAAACACAACCCTTTACTTCAGTCCCGTAGCGAGCGATTTGAGGCCCGTTGACATATTGAAATTGCCTCAAGCAATGTCCAAACGGATTAACTCGTATGCGGGACACATACCATGACCTCTATTCTTGCCAAGGGAGCCGTCGCCGCGGCCGCCCTGTTCCTGTTTCATGGCGCCGCCCTGGCCGGGCAGCAGGATTTCACCATCCTCAATAAAACGGGCTATGCGCTGAAGCACATCTATGTCAGCGAGTCCGACAACCAGAAATGGGATGAAGACGTTCTCGGTCGTGACGTTCTCGACGATGGCGAAGAGTTCGAACTGAGCTTCGACACGGCCGAGAAGACGTGCAAGTGGGACATGAAGGTGATCTACGACGACGGCGAATCGGCGGTCTGGCAGAACCTGAATCTTTGCAAGATCGCCAAGCTGACGCTGCGCTGGAACAAGAACACCGGCGTGACCTCCGCCTCGGTCGAATGACCGCGCGCCGTCCCCGCCCCGGCCTTTGCGACGGCGCGGGGACGGCCCGGTTTCCTCAATCCCCGGCGCGGTCATGCGAAGTTGTCCGTGCTGCGGTTCATCAGGTGGATGAAGACGTCCTCCAGCGTCGGTTCCGTCCGACGCACCAGCAGACCCGGGTCGCCGGACCAGGGGCGCAGCGCCGCCTCCAGCGCCGCGCCGTCGCCGCCGCTGACATGCAGCCGGGCGCCGAAGGCGGCGACCATCTCGACCCCCGGACGGTCGCGCAACGCCGCCACGACGCCTCCGATATCCGCCTTGCCCGCGCCCCGCGCGCCGACCTCGTAGGTCACCAGCCCCGAGTTGGCGATCACCTCCTCCACGCTGCCCTGGGTCATCAGCCGGCCATAGGCGAGGTAGGCGATGGCGTGGCAGCGTTCCGCCTCGTCCATGTAATGGGTGCTGACCAGCACGGTCAGACCCTCGGCGGCCAGCCGGTGGATTTCGTCCCAGAACTCCCGCCGCGCCTTGGAGTCCACCCCGGCGGTGGGCTCGTCGAGCAGCAGCAGCTTCGGCTCGTGCAGGATGCAGGCGGCCAGCGCCAGACGCTGCTTCCAGCCGCCGGACAGCTCCCCCGCCAGTTGCGCCCGCCGGTTGCCCAGCCCCAGCCGGTCCAGCGCCGCCGCGACCTTGGCCCGCCGGTCCGGCAGCCCGTACATGCGGGCGACGAAATCCAGATTCTCGGCGATGCTCAGATCCTCCCAGAAGCTGAACTTCTGGGTCATGTAGCCGACCTGGCGCTTGATGGCGGCGCTCTCGCGGCGGATGTCGAGCCCGAGGCAGGTCCCCTCCCCCGCGTCGGGGGTCAGCAGCCCGCAGAGCATGCGGATGGTCGTCGTCTTGCCCGACCCGTTCGGCCCGAGGAAGCCGTAGATCTGCCCGCGCGACACCCGGATGGAGAAGCCGTCCACCACCGTCTTGGCGCCGAAGCGCTTGACCAGACCGCGCACGTCGATGACGGCGTCTCCGGTCATGGCGGCAGTTCCACGTCCACCGGCAAACCGGGGTTGAGCGCCGCCCCGTCCTCCAGCCGCGCCTCGACGCGGAAGACCAGCTTCTCGCGGCTGCCGACGCTGTAGATCACCGGCGGGGTGTATTCCACCCGCGGCGCCACATAGGTCACGCGCGCCGCCAAGCCGGGCGGGCAACCGTCGCAGCGCACCGTCACGCGGTCACCCGGACGGACGCGGGCCATCAGCGGCTCCGGGACGAAGACCACCAGCTTCCGCTTCCCCGGCGGCAGCAGCGACACCACCGGGGCCCCCGCCGGCACCCATTCCCCGGGATTGAACAGCGTGTCCTCGACCAGCGCCGCCTCGGGCGCGGGCGGGGCCAGTTCGGCGAGGCGTTTGTCCGCCTGGGCCAGCGCCGCCTCGGCCTGGGCGACGGCGTCCTCGGCCGCGCGGATCTGCTCGGGCCGGGCCGGCAGGTTGGAGACGGCCAGTTGCGCGGTCAGCTCCTCCAACCGCGCGCGGTCGCGGTCGCGGGTGGCGCGGGCGGCGTCCAGCCGGTCGTCGGAACTGACCTTGCGCGCCACCAGCGTTTGCTGCCGTGCCAGTTCCGCTTCGGAGTAGCGCAGCGCGGCCTCGGCCTGCGCGCGCTGGGCGGCGACCACCGCCAGCTCGTCGGGGCGCCGGCCGGTCCGCAGATCGGCAAGCTGCGCCCGCGCCTGGGCGAGCGCGGCGGTCAGCCGGTCGCGCTCCGCCCGCGCGCTGGTGCGGTCGAGCGCGAAGAGCGGAGCGCCCGCCTCCACCCGCCCGCCGCGCGTCACCGCCAGCGTGTCGAGCGTCCCGGCCACCGGGGCGGCGATGCGCAGATACTCGCCCTCCGCATAGCCGTGGGCCAACGGCACGGCGTCCCCGCCGCCCAGACCGAAGACGGCCAGGGCCGCCGCCAGCGTTTCGGCGATCCAGCTCATGGTGATGGCCCTCCCTCCGGGGCGAGCGTCCGGCGCAGCGCGTCGAGATGGGCCGCCAGCAGCGCCGCCACGTCCGGTGGGCGGCCCTCCAGCGCTTCGAAGGAGGAGCGCCACAGCGCACTCATCAGCATCGGCGCGACGATCAGCCGGACCGTCGAGTCGACGTCCACCGGGCGGAACTCCCCGCGCGCGATGCCCCGTTCCAGCACCGCCGCCAGCAGGGCGAAGGCGCGGCGGATCACCTCGTCGTAATAGAAGCGGGCGAGGTCGGGGAAATTGCCGGCCTCGGCGATGATCAGCTTGGGGATGGACCCGGCACGGGACTTCAGGATGCGCGTCGCGAAAAGCGTCAGCAGCGTTTCCAGCAGGGCGAAGCTCGGCCCCTGCGCCCCGGCCAGCAGGCGTTCGGCCATGTCCAGGTTGGGCAGGATGGCCTCGCGGACCACCGCCTTGAACAGCTCCTCCTTGTTCGGGAAGTAGAGGTAGAGCGTGCCCTTGCTGACCCCCGCCTGCGCCGCGACGTCGTCCAGCCGGGTTGCCGCGAAACCGCGCTCGCCGAAGACGGTCAGGGCCGCGTCGACGATCTCCCGGGGGCGCGCCTCCTTGCGGCGGCGCCAGCGCGGAGCGGCGGGATCATCCTCCGGCATGCGACTCTCCAGGGTGGAGAAAATATTACTGACCAGTCAGTTATTAACTGTTTTCCGGTAGAAATTCCAGTTTTCTCAAGGGTTGCGCCGTTCTGCCGCAGCCATAAGTCATTGTGCGCCGCAGCAACTGATATGCAAAAGGGCTTGCCTTTCGACCGAGAGTTTCCGAAACTTTCGACAGTCCGCAGCGCGAACGGCTTGTCACGGAAGCACGCGCGGCGGGCGCACCGGTGGTCAAAGGCGCCGATCCGCAACGAGCGCACACCCCACCCCGGGAGGAACGGTTCAAGGCGCCGTGCCGGGATCGCATCGACGAGCGCGCCAATGCGCGACGTCCGGAGTCCCGGTTGAGCAGGGGGTGTCGATCATGCCGGGTGCAATGCGCCAGTCCACGTCGAACCTGGAACTGCTGACCATCTATGAGGTCAGCAAGATCCTCGGTTCCTCTCTCGACCTCCAGCAGACCCTGCGCGAGGTGCTTCGCGCGCTGGCCTACCAGCTGCAGATGCACCGCGGGCGCGTCTATCTGGTCGGCGAAGACAATGTGCTGCGTCTCGTGGCCGCGAACGGCCTGTCGAACGAGGCCGCGGCGCAGATCGAATTCCGCGACGGAGAAGGCATCACCGGCCGCATCCTCAAGACCGGCATGCCCGCCGTCGTCCCCAATCTGGCGGAGGAACCGCTGTTCCTGAACCGCACCGGCGGGCGCGAGGACCTGGACGAGCAGGTGGCCTCGCTGGTCGGCGTGCCGATCAAGGCGGCGGGGGTGGTCGTCGGCGTGCTGACCATCGACCGCATTTCCGACGAGGGGCCGCAGGGCCATTTCGGCAGCGACGTGCGCTTCCTGACCATGGTCGCCAACCTGATCGGCCAGACCGTGCGGCTGCACCGCACCGTGGCCGAGGAACGCCGCTTCATGATGCGGGAGACCTTCCGCATGCAGAAGGAACTGCGCCCCATCGCCGCCCCGATCAACGACGTGGTCTGCACCAGCCCCAACATGCTGGAGGTGATGGCCCAGGTCCATCGGGTGGCGCCCTTCAAGTCCACCGTGCTGATCCGCGGCGAGAGCGGCACCGGCAAGGAGCTGATCGCGCGGGCCATCCACAACATGTCGCCGCGCAAGGACGCCCCCTTCATCCGCGTCAACTGCGCCGCCCTGCCGGAATCGCTCCTGGAATCGGAGCTGTTCGGCCATGAGAAGGGCGCCTTCACCGGCGCGCAGAAGGACCACAAGGGCCGGTTCGAGCTGGCGTCGGGCGGCACGCTGTTCCTCGACGAGATCGGCGACATCTCCCCCAACTTCCAGGCCAAGCTGCTGCGCGTGCTGCAGGAGCAGGAGTTCGAGCGGGTCGGCGGGTCCAAGACCATCAAGACCGACGTCCGCCTGATCTGCGCCACCAACCTGAACCTGGAGGAAGCGGTCGGCCACGGCAAGTTCCGCGCCGACCTGTATTTCCGCATCAACGTGGTCACCATCCACCTGCCGCCGCTGCGCGAGCGCCGCCAGGACATCGGCCCGCTGGCCCGCCATTTCGTGGCGAAGTTCGCCAAGGACAACGGTATGGCTCTCGTCATGGAGGACGAGGCGCTGGAAATCCTGAACCGCTGCACTTGGCCCGGCAACGTGCGCGAGTTGGAGAACTGTATCGAGCGCGCGGCCACCCAGTCGCGCGACGGCATCATCCGCACCGAGTCCCTGTCCTGCAGCCTCAACCTCTGCAACTCCTCGGTGCTGTTCCAGTACCGCACGCTGGGCGCGTCGGTCGGCGGGCTCGCCCCGTCCATGGGGCCGGGGGCTGTCAACCGCGTTCCTCCGGGACGTCCCGGCGGTCCGGCACCGGCCAACGCGCCAAAGGCTCCGGCCATGCCGGCCCCGGTGCCGGAACCGGCGGGCGCCGGCGGTGCGTGGCCGGCCTGCGCGTCGGGCTGTTCCGCCGGTCCGTCGCCGGTCTGCGGCGCCGCCCAGCCGGTGGTTCCGGTCCCCCTGATCCCGCTGCCCTTGCCCGAGCCGAGCGCGCCCGCCGCCGCGGCTCCCGCACCCGCGACGGCGTCCGCCGCCGCTCCGCCGACTGCCGCCGAGGTGCCGCTGGACGAGCCGGAGTCGGGATCGCTGCGCGACCGCCTGCTCTGGGCGATGGAGCGCACCGGCTGGGTGCAGGCCAAGGCCGCCCGCCTGCTCGGCATGACGACCCGTCAGGTGAGCTACGCCCTGCGCAAGTACAACATCGAGATCAAGCGCTTCTGACGATGGCCTCATCACCCGGCGCCCTTCTCCCCGCAGGGCTCAGGGACTGAGGCTGTGCAACCGGGACAGGTGTTCGAGGGTATGCTAACCTCCTCGCACTCTCCCCGGTTGCTGCGGATTTATGGAAAAGCCCCTCGCGCTCCTCTTCGTGGACATCGCCGACAGCACGCTGCTCTATGAGTTGGCGGGCGACCGCAAGGCGGCGGCGCTGACCCAGCGCGTGCTGGAGGGCCTGCGCCGGATCGTCGGGGAGAACGACGGCACGGTGGTGAAAAGCCTTGGCGACGGGCTGTTGGCCTGCTTCCCCCTGAGCGACGGCGCCACCCGCGCCGCGCTCGCCATGATGGAGCGGCAGGCCGATTTCGGGCTTCGCCTGCGCGCCGGGCTGCATTTCGGCCCGGTGATCGCCGGCCCCGGCGACCTCTACGGCGACGCCTGCAACGTCACCGCCCGGCTGGAATCCATCGCCCGCCCCGGCGAAATCCTGGCGACCGACGATCTGGTCGACCGCCTCTCCCCGCCCCTGCGGACGCGGGCCCGCCTTCTGAACAGCGTCGCGGTGAAGGGAAAGGCTGCCCCGGTGCGCGTCCACCAGATCCGCGACGGCGATGCCGCGCCGGAGGCCGAGGACAACGCCACCGTCGCCTTCACCACATCGATCCCCGGCAGCGGGCGCGGCCTGCCGTCCCTGCGCCTGTCCGGACGCGGCGCCGAGGCGACTCTGACTCCGCTGCTGGCGCGGATCACGGTGGGGCGCGACGAGAACTGCGGCCTGCGCATCCACTCCCGCCGGACCTCGCGCCAGCACGCGGTGATCGACTTCAGCCGCGGCGGCTTCCTGCTGACCGACCATTCGACCAACGGCACCTTCATTCGCACCGGCGACTCCCCATCCCTGCTGTTGCGCCGCGATTCGACCAAGCTGACCGGCGGAGGGCTCATCGGCTTCGGCGGAGAGCCGCTGCGGCCGGACGAGGACCATGTCCTGACCTTCCAGGTCGGGAGCGCGTGATCACCCCCCTCATCATAGGGCAGTGCAGTCGGCCTCTTAACCCTCTCCCCTCTGGGGAGAGGGTGGCCCAGAGGGCCGGTGAGGGGGTTGCGCGTGGCGATACGTCCGGCAAAGGCGCAACCCTCTCACCCTAACCCTCTCCCCAGGGGCGTAGGGGATTTTAGACACACCCCCTACCCCCGTGTCGGGTCCCCGACAGGCGGCGTGTTTGTCGGCCATTGTTTGGCTTTGTCCGCCTTTGTCGGATTGCCGACATGGCCACACGCCCGACACATCACCATAACCCATTGAAACTCCACAAATCACCCGATTGGCCCCGAACTTGCTTTTAACGACCAGACCAAGGGCGCCGACGGCGCGGCTGGGAAGGGAGTGGACGATGGCCAACGTTATTTCGCTCGACAGCATCCTGGGCGTGGGTGAGCTGAAGGCCCCCGCCGAGGCGCCGCCCGCCGCCGCCTCCGGCTGCGCGTCCTCCTCCTGCGGGTCTTCGGACGGCCCGGCCGACATGGCGCCGGAGGTGTGGGAGAAGGTGAAGAACCACCCCTGCTACTCCGAGGAGGCGCATCACTATTTCGCCCGCATGCACGTCGCGGTGGCGCCGGCCTGCAACATCCAGTGCAACTACTGCAACCGCAAATACGACTGCTCGAACGAGAGCCGGCCGGGCGTGGTCTCCGAGAAGCTGACCCCCGATCAGGCGCTCCGCAAGATCATGGCGGTGGCCAAGGAAATCCCGCAGCTCTCCGTCATCGGCATCGCCGGCCCCGGCGACAGCCTGGCGGCGGGCGGCAAGAACACCTTCAAGACCTTCGAGATGCTGGCGAAGAAGGCGCCGGACCTGAAGCTGTGCCTGTCCACCAACGGTCTGGCCCTGCCCGACCATGTGGACACCATCGCGAACTACAACATCGACCACGTCACGATCACCATCAACATGGTCGATCCCGAGGTCGGGCAGCACATCTACCCCTGGATCTTCCACGACCACAAGCGCTGGACCGGCCTGGACGCCGCCAAGATCCTGCACGAGCGCCAGATGCTCGGGCTGGAGATGCTGACGTCGCGCGGCATCCTGGTGAAGGTGAACTCCGTCATGATCCCGGGGATCAACGACGAGCACCTGATGGACGTGAACAAGGCGGTGAAGTCGCGCGGCGCCTTCCTGCACAACATCATGCCGCTGATCTCCGACCCGGCGCACGGCACGCATTTCGGCCTGACCGGCCAGCGCGGCCCGACCGCGCAGGAGCTGAAGGTCCTGCAGGACCAGTGCGAGGGCGGGGCCAAGCTGATGCGCCACTGCCGCCAGTGCCGCGCCGACGCGGTCGGCCTGCTGGGCGAGGATCGCGGGTCCGAATTCACCATCGACCAGATCGAGGCGATGGGCGAGGTGGAGTACGACCAGGAGGCCGCCCGCACCTACCGCGAGCATGTCGAGGGCGAGCGCGCCGGGCGTCACGCCGCCAAGGCCGCAGCACAGGCCGACGTCGCCGAGACGGTCGGCACCGAAGTGCAGCCGATCCTGATCGCCGTCGCCACCAAGGGCGGCGAGCGCATCAACGAGCATTTCGGTCACGCCAAGGAATTCCAGATCTACGAGGTCGGTCCGAAGGGCGCTAAGTTCGTCGGCCACCGCCGCGTCGACCAGTATTGCGAAGGCGGCTCGGGCGACGAGGACGCGCTCGGCGGCGTGCTGTCGGCGATCAACGACTGCACCGCGGTCTTCGTCGCCAAGATCGGCGGCTGCCCGTCGCAGAACCTCAAGGACGCTGGCATCGAACCGGTTGACCGCTTCGCCTTCGAATACATCGAGGAGTCGGCATTGACCTACTTCAAGGACTACGCCGAGCGTCTCGGCCAAGGTGCGATCAACGCTCGCGAGGGGCAGGACGCGGTGATCCGCACCGGCGCCTTCACCGCCCTGCGCGCCTGATACCCAAGAGACCGACCAGAACACACGGATTTACCCGGCGGCCCACCGCAACAGCCGCCCCACCTGCAAGGAGAGTGTCATGGCTTACAAGATCAAGGCTTCCGACTGCACCGCCTGCGGCGCCTGCGAGGCCGAGTGCCCGAACAACGCCATCAGCTTCAAGAAGGGCGCCTACGCCATCAACGCGGACCTGTGCACCGAGTGCAAGGGCCAGTTCTCTAGCCCGCAATGCGCCTCGGTCTGCCCGGCCGACTGCTGCGTCCCGGCCTGATCGCCCGAAACCCCTCTCCCGTCCCATCACGGGAGAGGGTGTCCATGGAGCGCACCGCCATGCTGGACGAGGTGGATGAAGGCTGGCTCAACCGCCGTTACTACGGCGGCGACCTGCCGCCCGAGGCGGAGCGGTTCCTGCATCTCGCCGCCGCCAGCCACGCCGACGCCGAGGCGGCGGAGCGTTACCTCGCCCGCGCCGCCGAGCTGGCGCCGGGGCACCGGCTGGTCGATCTCGGCCATTACAAGTTCCACTTCTACAAGGCGAACCTGGACACCGCCCTGCTCTACGGCGAGCGGATGCTCGGCCACGCCATGGCGGCCATCGGCCTGAACCATGCCGACTGGCGCATGGTTGGCAACGATCACGCGGACTTCGCGGGTCTGGAGCCGGCCCCGCGCCTGTTCCTGTTCGCCCTGACCGCGGTCGGCTACCTGCATCTGCGCCTGGGCCGTCTGGCCGAAGGACGCGAGGCCCTGAACAAGGTCCGGGACCTGGACCCGAAGGACCGCTTCGGAACCACCCGCCTGCTCGCCGCCGCCGACCGTCATGAAACCGGCCAAGACGAAGCCGGTCCGGAGGACGACGCATGAGCGACGACATCGACAAGGCGCTGGACTGGCTGGGCAACCCCGTCGATTGCGACGGCTGCGCCTATCGCGACCGTCTGGCCGAGGGCCGCTGCGAACCGTTGCGCGCCTGCGTGCAGGATCGCTACGCCAAACGCATCCAGCGCTTCTTCCAATGGAACGACGATCTGGCGGGAGAGCATCTCGACCATCCCTATTTCGAGGTCCGCGCCAACGCCGCCCGCTTCGCGCCGATCTTCATCGTGCCGCGGCTGATGGACGATCCGGACGAGACGGTGCGCGCCGCCGTCGCCCGCCGCCTGCCCCGCCGCCTGCTGCTGAAGATGCGCGGCGACCCCGACCGCGAGGTGCGCATCGCCGTCGCCTCCCGGCTGGAAGACGCCGACCTCTCGCCGTTGATGCGCGACCCCGACTATTCCGTGCGCCTGCGCGTCGCCCGCCGCGTGCCGGAGGGCATGCTGCCGGCGATGATGCACGACGAGGACCCGGAAATCCGGCTGGAGGTCGCCAACCGCATCGGGCTGGAATGGCTGATGAGCATGGCCTGGGACGACAGCGCCCGCGTGCGCATGGTCGTCGCCCGCCGCCTGCCTCCGGAAAAGCTGGCCGCCCTGATCCGCGACGCCGACTGGTGCGTGCGCTTCGTCGTCGCCAGCCGGCTGCCGCCCGAAGACCTCGCCCCGCTGACCGAAGACCCGGTGGACGACGTCCGCACCGTGGCGCAGAAGCGCCGCGCCGGACTGCCCGCCACCGGAGACCTGATCCCCGACTGACGCACCCGCACCAAGGAGCACCGAATGCGCGAGCGCGCCCGCGATCCGAACGAGACGATCGAGCTGGAAGACCGCCCCGCCTTCGAGGAGGGCCAGAAGGTCCGCGCCCTTCGCGACGTGCGCAACGACGGCACCTACCCCGGACGCCCGATGGGCGACTTCCTGATCCGCACCGGGGACATCGGCTATGTGAAGTCGATCGGCACCTACTTGCAGATGTATTACATCTACGGCGTCGATTTTTACGAGAAGCGCATCATCGTCGGCATGCGCGCCAAGGAACTCGAACTGGTCGACGCCCGCTGCAACGACCCGCAATGACCTTCCCGCCTGAGGAGCACGCGATGAGCGACGCCGTCACCGAAGCGAAGAAACCCGGCTTCATCCCGCCCCGCGAGCCGCTCTACGACTGGGGCCTGATGGTCACCGCCGCGGTGGACCTGCACAACGACGGCAGCCACCCCAACGCCGAGGATGGCGCGCTGCTGGCTCCCAAGGGCACGCCCGGCACCATCGTGCGCATCGGCCACGCCGAGGGCACCCAGATCCCCGTCTATCTGGTGGAGTTCCCGGCCGGCGTCGTCGTCGGCTGCCTGGAGGAGGAGATCACGCCCGCCGACGGCCGCCGCCGCGGCGTCCCCGGCGTGATGGACTGACCGCCCCCTCCGTGCCACGGCCTGCGATGGACCCATGATCTATCTCGACAACAACGCGACGACCCCGCTGGCGCCCGAGGTGCGGGAGGCGATGCTGCCGCACCTGTCCGGGGAGTTCGGCAACCCCTCCAGCCCGCACGCCGCCGGCATGGCCGCCAAGCGGGCGGTGGGCGAGGCGCGCGCCCGGGTGGCGGCGCTGGTCGGCGCGAAGGCGGCTGACATCCTCTTCACCGCCAGCGCGACGGAGGCCAACCACACGGCCCTGCTCGGCACGCTGCGCGCGCTGGCCGCCGAGCGTCCGGAGCGCCGCCACATCGTCACCACGGCGATCGAGCATCCCTCAACGCTGATGCTGGCGAAGGATCTGGAACGGCAGGGCTGGCGGGTCACCGTCCTGCCGGTGGACGGCACCGGCACCATCGCGCTCGCCGACCTGCGCGACGCGGTGACGCCCGACACGGCGCTGGTCTCCGTCCTATGGGCGAACAACGAGACCGGGGCGATCCAGCCGGTCGGCGCCGCCGCCGACATCGCCCAGGCGCGCGGCGCCCTGTTCCACACCGACGCGGTGCAGGCCGCCGGGCGGCTGCCCATCAAGGTCGACGCGGTGAACGCCGACCTGCTGACCCTGTCCGCCCACAAGATGCACGGGCCGAAGGGCATCGGCGCCCTCTTCATCCGCAAGGGCGTGCCCTTCGCCCCGCTGATTCACGGCCATCAGGAGCGCCACCGCCGCGGCGGGACCGAGAATGTGCCGGCCATCGTCGGCTTCGGCGTCGCCGCCGGCCGCGCCGCCACCAGCGTGGCGGAGGCCGGCGGCATGGCGATCCTGCGCGACCGGCTGGAGCGCGGCGTTCTTGCCGCCTGGCCGGGCAGCCGGGTCAACGGCGAGGGGGCTGACCGCCTGTCCAACACCAGCAACATCCGTTTCGCCGACCCGCAGGGCCGCCCGCTGGACGCGGAGGAGTTGCTGATGCGGCTCGACCGCGCCGGCATCGCCGTCTCCATGGGGGCGGCCTGCGCGTCCGGCGGCAACGAGCCGAGCCACGTCCTGACCGCCATGGGCCTGTCCCCGGCGGAGGCCGCGGCCAGCCTGCGCTTCTCCCTCAGCCGCTACAGCACGGCGGCGGAGGTGGAATCGGTCCTCAACGAGTTTCCCGCGCTCTACGCGCGGATGGCGGCCTGACACCCGCGAGTGCCCAAAACGAACGACGACTGGAGAGTGACATGAAGGTGATGGTGCGCAAGGCCGGTGAGCAATACACGATCTACGTCGCCAAGAAGGACCTGGAGGAGCCCATCACCGAGATGGAGAAGCCGGGCCTGTGGGGCGGCTGGGTCAAGGTCGCCAACGGCTGGACGCTCGACCTGCCGGAGATGCCGGCGGACACCCGCCTGCCCATCACCGTCGAAGCCAAGAAGCGCGGCGCGGAGTGACCGTCATGGCCCTGTCCCCGGAACGGATCGACGCCATCGCCGCCCTGGCCGGCGGCCTCTTCGCGGACGGCACCCGGCTCGACGCCGTGGTCCGCGCCGTGCGCGAGGCGAACCCGGACCTGTCCAACGTCACCGGGGCGCACGCCGCGGTGATGGCGGAGGACGCCTTCCGGGAGGAGCCCGGCTTCAACCTCTACCTCGTGGACGGCACCAACCATTGCTGGCTCATCACCAACAAGCCGGAGACGGCGACCGGCGTGGTGATCGCGCAACGGGACGAGGACGATTGAATAAGGATCGCGGAATGACGATGCCCCCGGACAACTCGGCCGAAGACGACGCGGAGCTTGGCGACTACATCCCGCTGATCGACCCGGACATTTCGGAAGCGGAGGTGGCGGTCATCAGCCGCATCCTCACCTCCGGCAGCCTCTGTGACGGGCGGATGACGGAGGGGTTCGAGCAGGCCTTCGCCGCCTGGCTCGGCCGCGCCCACGCGGTCGCGGTGTCCAGCGGCACCATCGCCATGCTGATGGTGCTCAAGGCCTACGGCATCGGACCGGGGGACGAGGTTCTCTGCTCCCCCTTCGGCTGGCATCAGGTGCAGCACGCCATCGCGCTGGCCGGCGCCGAGCCGGTCTTCGTCGACATCGACTACTGGCAGCACACCATCAACCCGGCGAAGGCCGAGGCCAGGATCACGCCGCGGACCAAGGCCATCCTCGCCGGCAACGTCAACGGCCACCCCGCCCACTGGGACGAGCTGCGCGCGCTCGCCACCGACAAGGGGCTGATCCTGATCGAGGATTCGACCGAGGCCATCGGCTCCTCCTACAAGGGGAAGCTGGTCGGCAGCTTCGGCGACTGCGCGGTCTTCGACTTTTCCGAACCCGGCGTGCTGGTGACGGGCGAAGGCGGGATGATCGTCACCGACGACCGCAACCTCGCCCACCAGCTCCGCTACCTGCGCCGGCGCGAGATGGAACACCGCAACACGGTGGTCATCACCCGGACCATCCCCTTCCAGGCGGGCATGAGCAACCTGACCGCCGCGCTCGGCCTCGTCCAGTTGAAGCGCCTGCCGGAAATCCTGGCGAAGCGCCGGGCGGTGGTCGCCCACTACGAGGCGGCCATGGCCTCCTTCGAGGGCATCAAGCCGCCCTACAAGGGGCCGGGCGCCGACGACGTGCACCCGATGGTCTACGCCGTCCACCTCGGCACCCGCTTCACCGCGTCGGGGCGCAAGGCGGTGCTGGAGGACTTGGCGACGCACGACGTCGAGGCGTCGGACTACGGGCAGGCGCTCTACACCCAGCAATATTACCAGGAGCGCGGCGCCAGCCGGGCCGACTGCCCGGTCTGCCAGAAGACGGTCGACCGCGTGCTGGCCCTGCCGCTGCACCACAAGGTCACCGCCGACGAGGTACAGTTCATCGTGGACACGCTGAAGGACGCCACCGTCAACACGGGTGCGGGCGCGGCGATCTATTTGTAAGCAATTTTCCCTCCCCTGCGCCATTCCCCTCCCCCGCCCAGCGGGGGAGGGTCAGGGAGGGGGCAAACGCCAGCCGAACGGGGTTAGCATGACCGACACCGCCGTCATCGACAGCACGGACACCGACACCATCATCGCGGAGATCGCCGCGGCGCTGAAGGCGCGGGGCGTGGTGCCCTATCTCGGGCCGGGCGCCTTCGCGCTGCTGCCGGAGGCCGACTGCCCGATCCCGCGCACCTCGCTGGAACTGGCGCAGCGGCTGAACGCCAAGGTCGCCGCACCGGGCCGCATCCGCAGCCAGCTGACCGCCGTCGCCCAGTTCATCGAATCGCGCCGTCACCGCAAGACACTGGACGGCATCCTGAACGAGATCTTCAAGCGCGAGGTTCCGGCCACGCCGGTCCACGCGTGGCTGGCCACCCTGCCCGCCCCGCCGATGATCGTCGATGTCTGGTACGACAACACGCTGGAAAGCCTGCTGACCGCCGATGCGGGGCGGAGCTGGGGCCAGATCCAGGGCCTGTCCCACCCGCAGGGCGTCGGCGAATGGGTGAAATACTACGCGCCCGGCGGCGCGGAGGTCGAAGCCGCCGCGGCGTCGGGCTGGGAGACCCTGCTCTACAAGCCGTCGGGCAGCGCCGCCCCGGCCGGGAACTACCTGATTTCCGACAGCGACTTCGTCGAGATCCTGACGGAGATCGACATCCAGACGCCGATTCCCGCCGTCGTGCAGGAACGCCGGGCGGGCCGGAGTTTCCTCTATCTCGGCTGCCGCTTCGATCAGGAAATCCAGCGCACCTTCGCCCGCCAGATCGCCAAGCGCTCGTCGGACAAGCACTGGGCGGTGATCGAGGGCGAGTTGTCGAAGAACGAGGCGCGCTTCCTGGAGCTGCAGAACATCACCCGCCTCGATCTGCCTCTGGGCGAGGCCATCCGGCGGATCAGCGAGGCGATGGGAGCCAATTAAAGCGAGCGCATCGCGAAGCTCCCCTCTCCCCTCTGGGGAGAGGGGACAGTCACCCCTTACGCCGCGACCGGGGTCGCCAGGGCGTCGATCTCCTGCTGGGCGGCGGCCAGCGCCTTGGCGCGGGCGTCCGGACCCATGCCGACGCCCTCGGCGCGGATCACCGTCACGTCGGTGACGCCCAGGAAGCCCAGCACCGTGCGCAGGAAGGCCTCCTGGTGGTCCAGCGCGCTCATCGCGGCGTTGGTCGAATAGACGCCGCCGCGGGTCGAGGCGATGTAGACCTTCTTGCCGCCGGCCAGACCGACCGGGCCCGTCTCGGTGTAGCGGAAGGTGCGGCCCGCCTGGGCGATGCGGTCGATCCAGGCCTTGAGCTGGGTCGGGACCGTGAAGTTGTACATCGGGGCGCCGATCACCACGACATCGGCGGCCAGGAACTCATCGACCAGCGCGTCGGTCAGGGCCAGCTCCTCCTGCTGGCGGGCGGTCAGGCCCTCCAGGTTGCGGAACTTCACCACCTGCATCAGTTCGCCGGTCAGGTGGTCCGGCGGGGCGACGGTCAGGTCGCGGACGGACACCTCGGCGTCCGGCGTCGCCTGGCGCAGCGCCGCGACGATGGAGGCGGTGAGCTGGCGCGAAACGGAGGCGTCGCCCAGCGGGCTGGAGTCGATGCGAAGGATCTTCATGGTCACGTCTTCCTGTCCGGGAAGCGGGGCGCCGGTCCGGCACCGTCACCGCTTCGGTTTGTCTCGGAAGTGACCATAAGCCCGCTTACGCCAATCGATTGAGCCTCGATTTTGCCAATCTTCGTTGCATGGATCAGAACAATCCCCGGTCAGCGCACCCGATTGCCGCCCTTGAACACGACCATCTCGCCGCCCTTCATGACGGTCCAATCCTCGTCGCGGGTCAGGGGACGGGTGGCGACCACCGTCACCACGTCGTCGGGCGTCGTCTCCTTGGCAAAATCGACGCTCATGTCCTCGTCGATCAGCGTCGCCGGGCCGAAGGGGGCCTTCCGCGTCAGCCAGGCGAGGTTGGTCGCGCAATGGCACCACAGGTACCGCCCGTCGCTGAGCAGCATGTTGAAGACGCCCAGCGTGCCGAGGTCGGTGGCGAGGTCGCGGATCAGCCGCATCAGGGCGCCGCTGCTCTTGGGCGGTTCCGGATACTGCATGCGGATCTGGTCGAGCAGCCAGCAGAAGGCGTGCTCGCTGTCCGTCGTCCCGACCGGCTCGTAGAAGGTCAGCGTCCGCTCCTTGATGCCCTTGAGCTGGCCGTTGTGGGCGAAGGTCCAGACGCGGCCCCACAGCTCCCGCGTGAAGGGGTGGGTGTTCTCCAGCGACACCCGGCCGCGGTTGGCGCGCCGGATGTGGGAGATCACCACGCAGGACTTGATCGAATAGCTGCTGACCAGCCGCGCGATCTCCGACTCGCAGCTCGGCGCCGGGTCGTGGAAGGCGCGGCAGCCCTTCCCCTCGTAGAAGGCGATGCCCCAGCCGTCGCGGTGCGGACCGGTCTGCCCGCCGCGGCGCATCAGGCCGCGAAAGCTGAAGCAGATGTCCGTGGGCACGTTGGCGCTCATGCCCAGGAGTTCGCACATGGATCGGCCCCCATCGCAGGATTGTCGGGTATCAGACAGGACGGGGGCAAACCTACGACAGTCCGGGTTGTCCCGTCACCCCTTTGCGGGTGGTGGGCAGGGCGGCATCCCGGCGCGGGCGCAGCCTTCCAGCTTGCCCTCCGGCGCCCCGGCGGCCAGCCCGATCCAGGCGTCCACCCGCTCCGCCTCGAAGCCGCAGTCGCGGCGGTCGCCCACCTGCATCAGCGGGCGGCGGATCAACAGCGGCGTCGTCAGCATCAGCGCCAGGGCCGAGGCCTCGTCCAGCGCGTCCGGATCGACCTCCCCGCTCTTCACGGCCGGGGCGGCGCGGTTGAACCACTCGGCCACCGGGCGGTCGCCGAAGAAGGGGCGCAGACTGGCCGCCGTCCAGGGCTCCGACAGCAGGTCGCGGGCGTGGACGGTGTGCCCGGCCTCCGCCAGCAGCGCCTTCTGGCGGTTGTTGCCGGCGCAGCCGGGCTTTTCGAAGAAGATCACGTCGGCCATGGTCGCAATCACCCCTGCTTGAGCGCTGGGGAGCGGGCGAGCAGCCCGTCCACCTGGGCGCAGATTTCGTTGTAGACGGCGCGGTCGAGCTTGCGCAGCCAACGCGGCGGGATGGTCTCCACCCCGTAGGTGGCGCCGGCCAGCATGCCGGCGATGGCGCCGGTGGTGTCGGCGTCGCCGCCCTGGTTGACGGTCTCGACGACGCAGGACTCCACGGAATCGGTCTGGAAATAGTAATGCATGACCGTCTGCATCGTATCGACGATGTAGGCGGTGGCGAGGCCCCGGTAGGGCTGGAACTTGAACTGCCGGTGCTTCGCGATGAGCTTGTTCGACTCGTCGCGCACGTCGCGCACATCGCCGCCCAGCACCAGACGGCGCACCATGTGGCCGAGCGTCAGGGTCGCCGCGTCGGACATGGCGTTGCAATGGGTGATGTGCGCCTGCTCCACCGTCCAACGCTCGAAGGCGTCGTCGTCGCCCAGCGTCGCCAGGGCGACCGGCAGGTTGCGCATCGCCGCCCCGTTGCCGGCGTGATACTCGCTCTCCGCCTCCGAGAGGGTGCCGTTCATGATGAAGCGGCGGATGCCGCGCCGTGTCGTGTCCCCGACATCGACGGGAACGCCCTTCAGCCAGACGGCGAACTCCTCCGCGGCGCGGCGGGCGTCCCACTCCGGGGCGGCCAGGATGGCGCGGCCGAGATGGATCGACATCTCGGTGTCGTCGGTCACCTGCCCGGCGGCCAGCTTCAGCCAGCCGCCGCCCTTGATGTGCTTGTGCACGCCGTATTGGTGGGCGATCTCGCCCTTTGTCAGAAACTCGACGGTAGCGCCCAGCGCGTCGCCGCAGGCCAGCCCGAGATAGGCGCCCAGCGCGCGCGAGCGGATGGAATGGTCAGTCATGGGCCGGATCTGTCCCGTGATCGGTTGTCAGAGAAGCGACACCCCCACCCTGTAGTCCCCGCCGACGACCAGATATTCGCCCTCCCCCTTGAAAGGGTAACGGGGCAGGATGTCGCGGAAGAAGACCACCTTGGTGAGCGGCACCCAGGTTTCGAGGATGTAGTCCCCGAACTGGCCGGCGATGTCGCGCTCGATGGAAAAGGAGCTGAGGTTGTTGAGGCGCAGAACCGCCGTGCGCTTGTCGGGGCGCGCGACGATGTGGTGCTCCTCGAAGTCGTTGACGCCGCGGTAGAGCCGGATGTGGCTGGCGCGGGACGGCATCGGCGCGTCCGGCCAGCCGCGGCGCATCCACCACTGGCAATATTCGTACAGCAGGTCGAGCTGCAGGTTGATGTTGTTGTTGTGGAAGCGGGTGGCGACCTTCTCCTCGCCGTAGATCCGCCACGCGTCGGAGGCGAAACGGAGGATCGGTTCCTTGTGATAGGTGGGCAGCAGGCCGAACCGGCTCTCCACCCAGCCCTTCAGAACCGCGCCCTCGGCGTTGTTGCTGTCGAACAGCCAGCCCTTCAGCAGGCGCAGGTAGCTGGCGCGGTAGCGCCGCCGCCCGTCCGCGCCCTCGGCCCCGGAAAAGTCCGGGTTCAGCCCGAAGGTGAAGGCCATGTAGTGCTGGAAGACGTCGGCGGCGATCAGGCTGTTCGGGCTCTCGTCGAGCGCCTCGAACAGCACGGCGTGCTCGCTGCGGGTGCCGCCGATGCGCAGACGCCGCGGCTCGTCGTTGAAAGCCTCCGCGCACAGCGCTTCCGCCGTCACGTTCAACAGATTGGTGCGGTGCGCCTTCAGCGCGAGCGGCGAATCCGGATCGATCAGCCGCCCCCGCG
Organism: Azospirillum sp. UENF 211521; assembly: GCF_058780535.1. Lineage (NCBI taxonomy): Bacteria > Pseudomonadati > Pseudomonadota > Alphaproteobacteria > Rhodospirillales > Azospirillaceae > Azospirillum > Azospirillum sp. UENF 211521. Next base: position 1,014,610 of record NZ_JBSNCF010000001.1, on the reverse strand, counting down.
CATCCCTCAAGCCACCGCTCGCCGAACCGTCCGCCATCGCGCTCTCAAATCCACAATTCTTTCATGGATACCGCGAACCGGTGCGTCCGCCAAGGGCCGCGTCACCGCGGGGCGCGGCCATCAACTCCGCAATACATTTCGAATTCAAAAACAATTCTATTAAACAACCACAGTAACTTTTGGCTTACTCCAAATATCTTAAAAATATCCGTTTGAACGAGTGACTGAACCACACCATAGTTGATCAAACAGGTTTCAGAGCACCGCAAGACGAGGCAAGGCCATGTGGCCGATGAAGCGAAAGGAACAGGAGACGCGCAACCGGGCGGCACAGCCCCCGCGCGTTCTTCTTCCTTCCGCCGTCTCGGAAAAGATGCCGATGCGCGCGGGCCGGGCGCCGGTTCCGCTGCGCGGCGCCAAGGAGGCCCGCGACGCCGTGACGCTCGTCCGGCTGCTGCGCGGCACCATCACCCCGCTGCGCGGCGACGAGGTGCTGGCCCTGCTGGAGCCCCACCGCCCGCGTCTGGTGCCAAAGCCGGTCAACCCGCTCGCCGCCATGCTCGGCCAGCCGCAGGGCCGACTGCTGGAGGCGCTGCTGCGCCCCACGGCGCCGATCATCCTGGACGTCCTGCTGCCCCGCCTGCGCGACCATCTGATCGACCGCGTCGTCCACAACAAGGGTGGCGCCGAGGACGGGCTGCCCGGCGCGCTGGAGGTGGCCACCGCCCTGCGCGCCCTGGTCGCCCTGCTGCGCGGCGCCGGGCGCGGCGCCGTGCTGTCGGTGGTCTCGGCCATCGAGGCGGCCGCCCGCGCCGACGCCGACCGGCTGGTCCGCGGCGAGGCGCCGGCGATGGGCGCGGAGGACGACGCGGCGGGCGCCACCGCCGGCGCCATGGACAGCCTCGCCCACGCCCTGCTGCGCTTCGAGGCGCGGCGGCTGATGCTGGAGACGCTGGGCGCCACCATCGCCCTGCGCGACGTCGTCTATCAGTCGCGCCGCCTGACCCGCCACGCCCTGCGTCGGGCGGCGGAGGCCATGGACGGCTTCGGCGCCGACCGCGGCATCAAGGCGCTGCACGCCAGCCTCGCCACGCTGGCCTCGGTGGACGGGTTGCTCGTCGTCGCGATGCGGAACCTCGACGACCAGGAGGAGCACCGCGAGGAGGCCAACGCGTTTGTCGAGCCCGCCGACCGCAAGGCGATGAACGATTGTCTGTCGGCGGCGTGGCGGCTTTCCGACACGCTGTTCGATCTTGTCGGAAAGGCCGCCAACGGCGGCGACCTGGACGAGCTGCTGTTCGAGGCGCTGCTGCGCCAGCTCCGCTCCCTGCACCAGTTCTGCACCGACCTCGACCATGCCGGGCGCCCGCCGGTGCTCGACACGCTGGAGCGCCGTCTGGCCGAGCGCAGCCGCGCGCTGGCCGGCATCGCCGGTGAGCGCCTCGTCGGTATCCTGCTGGCCCGTCCCGCCGACCCGGCCAAGGCGCGCCGCCTGCTCGCCCGCGGCCAGTCGCTGGCCCAGCTTCTCTATGACATGGGCCAGGACGGCGACGAGTTGGAGGCGCTGGCGCTGCGCCTCGTCGTCGCCCGCGACGCGCTGAACCACGCCGCCGCCTGACGGCGCGAAGGCGCCGATCGGGCGCCATTCCACCATCCCTTCCAATTCATTGCGAGAGACCCGACAAAATGTCGGGCTTTGTCGGGTATGTCACAGGCCCGACAAAGCGGACCGCGCTTGTCCGTAATCAAATTTACTGTTCAATTTCAATAACTTAAAATTTTTCGGCGAACTGGCACGGGGGATGCAGAGAAGGGGTCGAAGCGGCCGCTGGGCAGGCCGCCCCGGAATTGAAGACACCCTGTAGACCCAAGCAAAGGAGTAACCTCCCATGTCTTTGCGCCAGATTGCGTTCTACGGTAAGGGCGGTATCGGCAAGTCCACCACCTCCCAGAACACCCTGGCCGCGCTGGTCGAGCTGGATCAGAAGATCCTGATCGTCGGCTGCGATCCGAAGGCCGACTCGACCCGCCTGATCCTGCACGCCAAGGCGCAGGACACCGTGCTGCACCTCGCCGCCGAAGCCGGCTCGGTCGAGGATCTGGAGCTCGAGGACGTTCTCAAGATCGGCTACAAGGGCATCAAGTGCGTCGAGTCCGGCGGTCCGGAGCCGGGGGTCGGCTGCGCCGGCCGCGGCGTGATCACCTCGATCAACTTCCTCGAAGAGAACGGCGCGTACGACGACGTGGACTATGTGTCCTACGACGTGCTGGGCGACGTGGTGTGCGGCGGTTTCGCCATGCCCATCCGCGAGAACAAGGCCCAGGAAATCTACATCGTCATGTCCGGTGAGATGATGGCGCTCTACGCCGCCAACAACATCGCCAAGGGCATCCTGAAGTACGCGCACAGCGGCGGCGTGCGCCTCGGCGGCCTGATCTGCAACGAGCGCCAGACCGACAAGGAAATCGACCTCGCCTCGGCCCTGGCCGCCCGCCTCGGCACCCAGCTCATCCACTTCGTGCCGCGCGACAACATCGTGCAGCACGCCGAGCTGCGCCGCATGACCGTGATCGAGTACGCGCCGGACAGCCAGCAGGCCCAGGAATACCGCCAGCTCGCCAACAAGGTCCACGCGAACAAGGGCAAGGGCACCATCCCGACCCCGATCACGATGGAAGAGCTGGAAGAGATGCTGATGGACTTCGGCATCATGAAGTCGGAGGAGCAGCAGCTCGCCGAGCTCCAGGCCAAGGAAGCCGCCAAGGCCTGACACCTGGATCCCTGACGGGGCACAGGTCTGAACTGGCCCCCTCCCCAGCCCACCCCGCCAATCCGCGCGGGGTGGGAGAGGGGGCTCGGTCCCGCGCTGAAGTGGCGCGGACAATGAGAGCATGCAGGAGACTGGCACCATGAGCCTGTCCGTGAACGAAGGCGTCGACGTCAAGGGTCTCGTCGACAAGGTTCTCGAAGCGTATCCCGAGAAGTCCCGCAAGCGCCGCGCCAAGCACCTGAACGTGCTGGAAGCCGAGGCGAAGGACTGCGGCGTCAAGTCGAACATCAAGTCGATCCCCGGTGTGATGACCATCCGTGGTTGCGCCTACGCCGGTTCCAAGGGCGTGGTGTGGGGTCCGATCAAGGACATGATCCACATCTCCCACGGCCCGGTCGGCTGCGGCTACTACTCCTGGTCCGGCCGCCGCAACTACTATGTCGGCGACACCGGCGTGGACAGCTGGGGCACGATGCACTTCACCTCCGACTTCCAGGAGAAGGACATCGTCTTCGGCGGCGACAAGAAGCTGCACAAGGTGATCGAGGAGATCAACGAGCTGTTCCCGCTCGTCAACGGCATCTCCATCCAGTCCGAGTGCCCGATCGGCCTGATCGGCGACGACATCGAGGCGGTCGCCCGCGCCAAGTCCGAGGAGCTGGGCAAGCCGGTCGTTCCGGTCCGTTGCGAAGGCTTCCGCGGCGTCTCCCAGTCGCTGGGCCACCACATCGCCAACGACGTCATCCGCGACTGGATCTTCGAGAAGACCGAGCCGAAGGAAGGCTTCGTCTCCACCCCGTACGACGTCACCATCATCGGTGACTACAACATCGGTGGCGACGCCTGGGCCAGCCGCATCCTGCTGGAAGAGATCGGCCTGCGCGTGATCGCCCAGTGGTCGGGCGACGGCACGCTCGCCGAGCTGGAGAACACGCCGAAGGCGAAGGTGAACCTCATCCACTGCTACCGCTCGATGAACTACATCGCGCGCCACATGGAAGAGAAGTTCGGTATTCCGTGGATGGAGTACAACTTCTTCGGCCCGTCGCAGATCGCCGAGTCCCTGCGCAAGATCGCCGCTCTCTTCGATGACACCATCAAGGAGAACGCGGAGAAGGTCATCGCCAAGTACCAGCCGATGGTCGACGCCGTCATCGCCAAGTTCAAGCCGCGGCTCGAAGGCAAGAAGGTGATGATCTACGTCGGCGGCCTGCGTCCGCGCCACGTGGTCGACGCCTACCATGACCTGGGCATGGAGATCGTCGGCACGGGTTACGAGTTCGCCCACAACGACGACTATCAGCGCACCCAGCACTACGTGAAGGAAGGCACGCTGATCTACGACGACGTCACCGCCTTCGAGCTGGAGAAGTTCGTCGAGGTGATGCGTCCGGACCTCGTCGCCTCGGGCATCAAGGAAAAGTACGTCTTCCAGAAGATGGGCCTGCCCTTCCGCCAGATGCACTCCTGGGATTACTCGGGTCCGTATCACGGCTACGACGGCTTCGCGATCTTCGCCCGCGACATGGATCTGGCCATCAACAACCCCGTCTGGGGCATCATGAAGGCTCCGTTCTAAAGCGGCCTCTGGAAGATAGGAGTAATGAGCATGTCCCACCCCGTTTCCCAGAGCGCCGACAAGGTCATCGACCACTTCACGCTCTTCCGTCAGCCCGAATACAAGGAGCTGCTCGAGCGCAAGAAGACGGAGTTCGAGTACGGCCACTCCGACGAAGAGGTCGCCCGGGTTTCCGCGTGGACCAAGACGGAAGAGTACAAGGAAAAGAACTTCGCCCGTGAGGCGGTCGTCATCAACCCGACGAAGGCCTGCCAGCCGATCGGCGCGATGTTCGCGGCCCAGGGCTTCGAGGGCACCCTGCCCTTCGTCCATGGTTCGCAGGGCTGCGTCGCCTACTACCGCACGCACCTCACCCGCCACTTCAAGGAGCCGAACTCAGCGGTCTCCTCGTCGATGACGGAAGACGCGGCGGTGTTCGGCGGCCTGAACAACATGATCGACGGCCTGGCCAACGCCTACGCGCTGTACAAGCCGAAGATGATCGCCGTGCTGACCACCTGCATGGCGGAAGTCATCGGCGACGACCTCTCTGGCTTCATCAACAACGCGAAGAACAAGGAAAGCGTCCCGGCGGATTTCCCGGTTCCCTTCGCCCACACCCCGGCCTTCGTCGGCAGCCACATCGTCGGCTACGACAACATGATCAAGGGTGTTCTGACCCACTTCTGGGGCACGTCGGAGAACTTCGACACCCCGAAGAACGAGACGATCAACCTGATCCCGGGCTTCGACGGCTTCGCGGTCGGCAACAACCGCGAGCTGAAGCGCATCGCCGGCCTGTTCGGCATCGACCTGACGATCCTGTCGGACGTGTCGGACAACTTCGACACCCCGGCCGACGGCGAGTACCGCATGTATGACGGCGGCACCCCGCTGGAGGCCACGAAGGAGGCCGTCCACGCCAAGGCCACCATCTCCATGCAGGAATACTGCACCCCGCAGTCCCTGCAGTTCATCAAGGAGAAGGGCCAGCAGGTCGCCAAGTACAACTACCCGATGGGCGTCACCGGCACCGACGAGCTTCTGCTGAAGCTGGCCGAGCTGTCCGGCAAGCCGGTCCCGGCGGAGCTGAAGCTGGAGCGCGGCCGTCTCGTCGACGCCATCGCCGACAGCCACACCCACCTGCACGGCAAGCGCTTCGCCGTGTACGGCGACCCGGACTTCTGCCTGGGCATGTCGAAGTTCCTGATGGAGCTGGGTGCCGAGCCGGTGCACATCCTGTCCACCTCCGGCTCGAAGAAGTGGGAGAAGCAGGTTCAGAAGGTGCTCGACGCCTCGCCGTTCGGCAAGTCCGGCAAGGCCTACGGCGGCAAGGACCTCTGGCACCTGCGCTCGCTGCTGTTCACCGACAAGGTCGACTACATCATCGGCAACAGCTACGGCAAGTATCTGGAGCGCGACACCAAGATCCCGCTCATCCGCCTGACCTACCCGATCTTCGACCGCCACCACCATCACCGTTACCCGACCTGGGGCTACCAGGGCGCTCTGAACGTTCTGGTGCGCATCCTGGATCGGATCTTCGAGGATATGGACGCCAACACGAACATCGTCGGCGAGACCGACTACTCGTTCGATCTGGTGCGCTGACCTCCCCCGGCCGGCGCGGGGCCTCCATCCCCCTGCCCGGCCGCTTCCCCGGAGAGCCGGAGCCCACCGCGAGGTGGGCTCCGGCTTTTCCTTTTTCCGATCCGTGGTCTTGCGGGGCCTGACAGCGGGCCGGCGGAGCCATCACCCCTGGTGGAAAGGGTGCGGCCCCACCCCCAGCGATCGCTGCACCCCGCCCCTCCACACAGCTTCATGACGAAGGGCGTCCGGCGCGGCGATACCCGACCGCTCTCCGTTTCCTGCGCCGATTTCCCACGGGTTGAATGGCCGGGGCGCATGAAAGCCACGAGCTCCCAGCGATCACCACCCACTGAATATCCACAACATCAACAAAAAATTGCAATCGTTCGACATCTTTTAAAATATATGCGCTCGCGATTACTTTCACCACCAGGGCGATGCAGCGCAACACCAAGAGTAATTAATTATTTTTTATCCAAGCTCCCCATAGCCTCAAAAAATCTTTCCCGTCTTAAGCGTCAAGGATAATCGGCATGCCCTTTAAAGCCTTTCTAAAGTCGAAAAATACTGAGGCGTCCGAGATCACGGACGCATTAGACAAATCTAATGGCATAATCACCTTTGACACATCTGGCAACATATTGTCGGCAAATGACCAATTTCTCCGATGCATGGGATACAGCTTCGAGGAGATCAAAGGGAAGCATCATCGCATCTTCGTCGAGACGAGCCTCCAGGACGGCCCGGAATACAAGGATTTCTGGGAGCGGCTGCGTCGCGGCGAGTTCCAGTCCTCCCTCTACAAGCGCATCGGCAAGGGCGGGCGGGAAGTCTGGATCGAGGCCTCCTACAACCCGATCAAGAACCGCCAGGGCGTCACCCACAAGGTGGTGAAGGTCTGCACCGACGTCACCGAGCGCCACCGGGAGCACCTCGATCTGCGCGGCAAGGCGGAGGCCATCTCGAAGTCGCAGGCGGTGATCGAGTTCACCCCGGACGGCACGGTCATCACCGCCAACGAGAATTTCCTGTCCCTGCTCGGCTACACGTTGCCGGAGATCGCCGGGCGCCACCACAGCACCTTCGTCGATCCGGCCGAGCACGGCGGCGCGGACTACCGTGCCTTCTGGGAAAGCCTGCGGCAGGGCCGCTTCCAGGCCGCCCAGTACAAGCGGATCGGCAAGGGCGGGCGGGTCGTGTGGATCCAGGCCTCCTACAACCCGGTGTTCGACAGCAGCAACCGGCTGAGCAAGATCGTCAAGTTCGCCACCGACATCACCCAGCAGGTGCAGTTGCTGGACCAGCTCAAGTCCCTGATCGACAACAACTTCACCGAGATCGACACCGCGCTCTCCGCCGCCGGCCGGCAGGCCGAGGACGCCGCCCAGCGGTCGGGCGCGACCCAGGGCACCGTCCAGACCGTCGCCGCGAGCGCGGAGGAGCTGGCCGCGTCGGCCCGCGAGATCGCCGACAGCATGATCCGCTCCCGCCAGGCGGCGAGCACGGCGATGGATGAGACGGAGAACGCTGACCGCGCGGCGGCGCGGCTGGCCGAGGTCGCCAAGGCGATGGGCGGCATTGTCGACCTGATCAGCTCGATCGCCAGCCAGATCAACCTGCTGGCGCTCAACGCCACCATCGAGGCGGCGCGGGCCGGCGAGGCCGGGCGCGGCTTCGCGGTGGTCGCCAACGAGGTCAAGAATCTCGCCAACCAGTCGGCCAGCGCGACCGCCCAGATCACCAAGGAGATCGAGGGGATGCAGGCCGTCTCGTCCGACGTGGTCGCGTCGCTGGGCAACATCCGTCAGGCGACCGGCAACCTGATGGAGTTCGTCACCGTCTCCGCCGGGGCGGTGGAGGAGCAGAGCGCGGTCACCGGCGACATGTCGACCAACATGCAGAACGCCTCGGCCTCGGTCAACGCCGTCGACCACAACATCGGCGCCATCAACGCCGCGATCACCCAGATCGCCGCGGCCGTCTCGGAAACCAAGGAAGCCGCCAAGGTCCTGGCCCGTTGAGGGCGTCCGCCTTACGCGGCCCCCTCCTCGCTCCAAGCTGTGCGATACCCGACAAAGTCCGCCATTGTCGGGTATCGCACACGGGGCCACTTGCCACAACTTATTGAATATAAACAATTCACTGTCTGGCACACCTCCTGCATATGACCGGCTCACAGGCGCCGATGTCGGCCAATGGCGGGAGAAGGTCATGCTCCAGGAAAAGCTCCAGGACGTCTTCAACGAGCCCGGTTGCTCCACCAACCAAGCCAAGTCGGAGAAGGAGCGGAAGAAGGGTTGCTCGAAGGCGCTGAAGCCCGGAGCGGCCGCCGGCGGCTGCGCCTATGACGGCGCGATGATCGCGCTCCAGCCGATCGCCGACGCCGCCCACCTCGTGCACGGGCCGATCGCCTGCCTCGGCAACTCCTGGGACAACCGCGGCACCAAATCGTCGGGCTCGCAGCTCTACCGCACCGGCTTCACCACGGACATGTCGGAACTCGACATCATCCATGGCGGCGAGAAGAAGCTCTACCGGGCGATCAAGGAGATCGTGCAGCAGTACGATCCGCCGGCCGTCTTCGTCTATCAGACCTGCGTCCCCGCCATGATCGGCGACGACATCGAGGCGGTCTGCAAATTCGCCGCGAAGAAGCTGGGCAAGCCGGTGATCCCGGTGATGGCGCCGGGCTTCGTGGGCTCGAAGAACCTGGGCAACAAGCTGGCCGGCGAGACTCTGCTCGACCACGTCATCGGCACGGTGGAGCCGGAGGTCACGACCCCGACCGACATCTGCATCGTCGGCGAATACAATCTGGCCGGCGAGCTGTGGCTGGTGAAGCCTCTGCTCGACGAGATCGGCATCCGCATCCTGTCCTGCATCTCCGGCGACGGGCGCTACAACGAGGTGGCGCAGGCCCACCGGGCGCGGCTGACCATGGTGGTCTGCTCGCAGGCGCTGGTGAATGTCGGGCGCAAGATGCAGGAGCGCTGGGGCATCCCCTATTTCGAAGGCTCCTTCTACGGCGTGTCGGACATGTCGGACACGCTGCGCACCATGGCCCGCATGCTGGTGGAGCGCGGCGCCGACAAGGCGATCATCGACCGCACCGAGGGCGTCATCGCCCGCGAGGAAAGCCGCGTCTGGCGGCGCCTGGAACCCTACAAGCCGCGCTTCGACGGCAAGCGCGTCCTGCTGTTCACCGGCGGCGTGAAGAGCTGGTCGATGGTCACCGCGCTGGAGGGCGCCGGGCTGACCATCGTCGGCACCTCCACCAAGAAGTCCACCAAGGAGGACAAGGAGCGCATCAAGAAGATGAAGGGGGAGGAGTTCCACCAGTGGGACGACCTGAAGCCCCGCGACATCTACAAGATGCTGCGCGACAGCGAGGCCGACATCATGATGTCGGGCGGCCGGTCGCAGTTCATCGCGCTGAAGGCCAAGGTGCCGTGGCTCGACCTGAACCAGGAGCGCCACACCCCCTACGCGGGCTATGACGGCATCGTCAACCTGTGTGAGGAAATCGACAAGACCCTGTCCAACCCGATCTGGCGGCAGGTGCGTCTGGCCGCCCCCTGGGACTTGAAACCGGACGCCAAGCCGGACTCCCGGCCGGTGGGAGCGTAACCGCCATGGGCAACATCCAGCGCTTCCCCCATTCCGCCAAGGCAGCCTCCACCAACCCACTGAAGATGAGCCAGCCGCTGGGCGCGGCGCTCGCCTTCCTCGGCGTGGACCGCTGCATGCCGCTGTTCCACGGCAGCCAGGGCTGCACCGCCTTCGGGCTGGTCCTGCTGGTCCGCCATTTCCGCGAGGCCATTCCGCTCCAGACCACGGCGATGGATCAGGTCTCGACCATCCTCGGCGGCTACGAGAATCTGGAGCAGGCCGTCCGCACCATCCACGAGCGCAACGCGCCCGCCCTGATCGGCGTCGCCACCACCGGCGTGACCGAGACCAAGGGCGAAGACATGGCCGGCCAGTATTCGCTGTTCCGCCAGCGCAACCCCGCCCTGGCCGGCCTGAAGCTGGTCTTTGCCAACACCCCGGACTTTTCCGGCGGGTTTGAGGACGGCTTCTCCGCCGCGGTGACCGGCATCGTCGAGGAGGTGGTCCAGCCGTCGGAAACCACGGTGAAGGGCCAGATCAATGTGCTGGCCGGCTGCCACCTGTCGCCGGGCGACGTCGAGGAACTGCGCGACATCATCGAAAGCTTCGGCCTGTCGCCGATCTTCCTGCCCGACCTGTCGCTGTCCATGTCGGGCCGCCAGCCCGACGACTTCACGGCGACCTCGCTGGGCGGCGTGACGGTGGAGCAGATCGCGTCCATGGGCGCGTCGGAACTCACGCTGGTAGTGGGCGAGCACATGCGCGTCGCCGCCGCCGCGCTGGAGCTGAAGACCGACGTGCGCAGCGTCTTCTTCGACCGGCTGACCGGGCTGGAGGCGTCGGACCGCCTCGTCCGCACCCTGTCGGAGCTGTCGGGCCGCCCGGTACCGGCGAAGCTGCGCCGCCAGCGCGAGACGCTGGTCGACGGCATGCTGGACGGGCATTTCTTCTACAGCCGCAAGCGGATCGCCGTGGCGCTGGAGCCGGACCTGCTCTACGCCGTCACCAGCTTCCTGGCGGACATGGGGGCGGAGGTGATCGCCGCCGTCTCCCCCACCCAGACCGCCGTGTTGGAGAAGCTGAAGGCCGCGACCGTCATGGTCGGCGACCATTCCGACGTGGAGACTCTGGCCCGCGACGCCGATCTGATCGTCTCGAACTCGCACGGGCGGCAGGGGGCGGCGCGCATCGGCGTGCCGCTGCACCGCATGGGCCTCCCGATGTTCGACCGGCTGGGCGCCGGGCTGAAGGTCCATGTCGGCTACCGCGGCACCCGCGAGCTTCTGTTCGAGATCGGCAACCTGTTCCTGTCCCGGGAGATGGACCACGACGAGCACGGCCACGCTCACGGTCATCCTCACGGGGACGGGCATGAACACGGCCAGCACTGCGGGAGCGGATCATGCGGATGCAGCGCCGGCTGAGTGTGGTGGGCCAGGCCGAGGAGGGCCGGCCCCGCAAAGGAGGTTCCATGAAGGTCGCTTTCTGCACCCAGGACATGCAGCACGTCGACGCGCATTTCGGGTGGGCCAAGAACATCGTGGTCTACGAGGTGGACAAGGCCGGCTACACGATGGTCGAGACCTGCCAGTTCGGCGGCTCGATGTTCGAGGACGGCAACGAGGACAAGCTGATCCCGAAGCTCGACGCGCTGGCCGACTGCGCCATCGTCTACCTGTCGGCCATTGGCGCCTCCGCCGCCGCCCGCGTGGTGGCGAAGAAGATCCACCCCGTGAAGGTGGAGGCCACGGAGACCATCACCGCCCTGCTCGACCGTCTGGTCGAAACCATCAACGGCAACCCGCCGCCCTGGCTGCGCAAGGCCCTGAACGCCGGCCAGCCGCAGGAGCTGGCTTTCGACGAGGAGGATTGAGAGCATGACCGACACCACCGTGGCCGCCGGGAGCGATCTCGCCGAGGCCTTTCTGAAGACCCTGGTCATGCTGTTCCGCGCCGAAGACAGCTACGGCGCCTGGGAAGGCAAGAGCGACGAGACGATCCTCGCGCCCTTCATCCTCGACAAGGAGGCCCGCGCCGCCATTCCGATCATGGGCGACCCGGACCCCGACACGCTGTGGCGGCTGGAGCTGTTCTACAAGGCCGTCGGCATCACGGTCGAGAAGCAGACCGGCCACATCGCCTCCCCCATCATGAAGATGAGCCACGAGGGCTTCGGCCGCATGGTGCTGACCACGGGCCGGCTGGTCGTGGTGTCGAAGCATCTGCGCGACGTCCACCGCTTCGGCTTCCCGTCGTTGGAGAAGCTGGCCGCCGACGGCGCGAAGGTCGTGGAAGAGGCTGTGACGCTGATCCGCAAATATCCCGACGTCGCCGATCTGTGAGGGTTCCGCCATGTCCGACATCGACGCCCTGAAGGACGAGGTCAAGAAGCTCAACGCCCGCGCGACCCAGAAGAAGATGGACCTGCACGACCTGTCGGAGGAGTTGCCGCAGAACTGGCAATCCATCCTCCAGGTCGCCCAGGAGACCTACGATGCCTACAAGACCCTGACCGAGAAGCGCGCCGCGCTGAAGGCGCTGGAGACGGCGTCCGCCTGAACACACCTTGCCCCCTCCCCGACCCTCCCCCGCTCTCGCGGGAGAGGGTGCCGTTTGCGAAGCGGCGGCAGTCCCCTCCACCGCCAAAGGCGGGGGAGGGTTAGGGAGGGGGCAACGGCAACGCCCATTCCCACCAAAAACCCCAACAACAAGCCCGATTGAGGAGCAGACGATGGCTGAGTTCGTGACCGGCACCACCCGCGGCGGCGCCGCCTGGACGCCGAAATTCGTGGAAAGCGTCGACCAGAAGATGTGCATCGGCTGCGGCCGCTGCTTCAAGGTCTGCGGCCGCGACGTGCTGGAGCTGATCGGCATCACCGAGGACGGCGACATCGTCGACGCCTTCGACGACGAGGCCGAGAAGAAGGTCATGAGCGTCAAGAACGCCGGCAACTGCATCGGCTGCGAGAGCTGCGGCAAGGTCTGCTCCAAGAGCTGCATCACCCACTTGCCCCAGGCGGCCTGAGGGTCGCCCACCTCACCTGAACCTGTCTGAAGCGGCCTGACGGCCGCCCGCCCCCGGAGAACGGAGCCATGGGCATCCTGCACGCCGCCCCGCCGGGGGTGGGCGACACCACGCGGCTGTACCGCTGGCTGACCGACCGCCAGGGACGCTGCAACGTCTTCGACGCGCATCTGTTCGCCTGCATCCTGTCCCGCCGTTGGCCGGCGGGCCCGGGCGCCCTGGGTCTCGACGAGCGGGCGCTCGCCCAGCTGCTCGACCGCTATTTCCCCGGCGCCTTCGCGGCCGGCTTGCCGGTTCCCGACAGCTCGCCCACCCCCCTGCCGCCGCTTCTCCGGAGCGAGGCGGACGACATCGCCGCCCTTCTGCTCGCCCACCGCTCGCTGGGCATCGAGGAGGAGGACTGGCTCGCCGCGATCCTGGCGCGGGCCATGCTCGACGAGGGTGAGCTGTGGCGGGATCTCGGTCTGGCCGGACCGAGCCATCTCGCGGCGCTGATGGAGCGTCATTTCGACTCGCTGGCCCTGCTGAACGCCGCCGGCACCCGCTGGAAGGCTTTTCTCTACCGTTTCCTCTGCGCGCGGGACGGTCTGATCCCCTGCGGCGCCCCGGTCTGCCGCGATTGCGGCGCGGAGGCCGTGTGCTTCGGGTCGGGTGACTGACGGAACCGATCCGTCAATCACCCCTCTTCCCAAGTCATTCCTCCCCCAGGCCCTTCGCCAGTGCGGCGATGACGCCGTAGCCGACCCGGTCCTGCGGATCGATGTCCGTCAGCTTGGCGAGGATCGCCTTCGCCTCCTCCACCCGCTCGCTGCGCAAGCTGATGAAGGCCAGCGCCTTCAGGGTGAACAGGGTAAAGCGCGGTGGCCCTTCCCTCGTCCAATCCACGCTGTCCACGCGCAGGCTCCGCCAGTCGCCGGCATAGCCGCCCTCGCGCGCCGCCGCGTCCAGCCCGATCATCGCCACCCGCTCCGCGTCCGCGAAGCGCTTGCGGTTGAAGTAGAATTTGTAGAGCGCGTAGAAGACCGGCAGGACGCGCGGCCCCATCCGGTGGGCCTCCCACAGCAGGGCCTCGCAGGCCGCGGCGTCGGGGCGGGCGTTCACCGCCTCCTGCAGTTTCTCGTCGATGTGCTCGGGCACCTCGCCGAAGGCCATCCGCCCGTTGGACATCCGCAATTCGACCGGCCGCTCCATCACCCGTCCCCTTCCGTTGTTTCGCAGAACCGTGCGCCCGTCCGACAATCCTGTATGGGCCGCAAGCCGGTTTCGCAAAAGCCCACAATCAAATTGTGCGTCCTTTCGTCGCAGGATGTCGCAAAGCCGACATGGCCCCGACCCGACAATTGTCGGGAAGACACCAGCCGTCCGACCTGACAATCCATCAAAATCAATGACTTAAAATTTGGCACGCCGCTTGCTGAGCCTATGACCAGGAACGGTCGGCATGCCCGACGGAGCATTTGGAGGCGGCAGACATGGTGACCCTGACGGATGCGGCGGTGAACACCCTGGAGCGCGTGCTGGCGAAGTCCGGCGGCGCCGCGGCCGGCCTGCGCATCGCGGTGGCCGACGGCGGCTGCGCCGGCATGAAGTACCAGATGGGGCTGGAGGCCACGGCGGGCGACGAAGACGCCGTGCTGACCTTCGGCCCGGTGACGATCTTCGTCGATCCGACCAGCCAGCCCTTCCTGACCGGCGTGGTGGTCGATTTCGTCGAAGGGGTCGAGGGCGCGGGCTTCAAGTTCGACAACCCGAACGCGACGGGCAGCTGCGGCTGCGGCAAGTCCTTCTCGGCGGGTCCGGGGGGCAGCTGCTCCTCCGCGCCGGCGGCCGGCGGCTGCGGCACCGCCCACTAACCCCGAACACTCTCCCCCCACCCGGTAACGCGGGAAAGGCAAGGCGTCATGTGGAACTACACCGACAAGGTCAAGGAACACTTCTTCAACCCGAAGAACGCCGGCGCGCTGGATGAGGCGAACGCCGTGGGCGAGGTCGGGTCGATCACCTGCGGCGACGCCCTGAAGCTGATGATGAAGGTCAACCCCGACAGCCAGGTCATCGAGGACGCGAAGTTCCAGACCTTCGGCTGCGGCTCGGCCATCGCGTCCTCGTCGGCGCTGACGGAGATGATCATCGGCAAGACGGTGGACGAGGCGCTGGCCGTCACCAACCGCGACATCGCCGAGTATCTGGGCGGCCTGCCGCCGGAGAAGATGCACTGTTCGGTCATGGGTGCCGAGGCGCTCCGCGCCGCCATCGCCAACTTCAAGGGCGAGGAGTGGGTCGACGACCACGAGGAAGGCGAGCTGGTCTGCAAGTGCTTCGGCATCGACGCGGCGATGATCGAGCGCGCGGTGACCGTCAACAGCCTGACCACGCTGGAGGAGGTCACCCACTACACCAAGGCCGGCGGCTCCTGCCAGACCTGCCACGAGAAGATCGAGGAGGTGCTGGAGGCCGTGCTCGCCAAGACCGGCGCGCTGGCCCCGCCCAAGTCCCACGCTCCCGGCACGGTCGGGCTGGACGCCATCAAGCCGCTGGCCCCGAAGGCCGAGGCCGCCCCGGCGAAGCTCACCAACGTGCAGCGCATGCAGAAGATCATGTTTGCCATCGAGGAGCTGCGCCCGCAGATCCAGCGCGACGGCGGCGACGTGGAGCTGGTGGACATCGACGGCAAGGACATCTACGTCCGGCTGACCGGCGCCTGCTCCGGCTGTTCGCAGTCCGCCGGCACCATGATGGGCGTGCAGGCCAAGCTGGTCGAGGCGCTGGGCGAGTTCGTCCGCGTCAAGCCCGCCTCCCTCCTGCCGGTGGGGGCCTGAGCCATGACCGCACAGGGTATTTACCTCGACAACAACGCCACCACCCGCGTCGACCCGGAAGTGCTGGCGGAGATGCTGCCGCTGTTCACCGAGCAGTTCGGCAACCCCTCCTCCATGCACGGTTTCGGCGCCGCGGTGGGCGGCAAGATCGAATGGGCGCGCAAGCAGGTGCAGGCGCTCCTCGGCGCCGCCCATGACAGCGAGATCGTCTTCACCTCCGGCGGGACGGAGAGCGACAACACCGCCATCCTGTCGGTGCTGGAGGCCTATCCGAAGAAGAAGAGCATCGTCACCAGCGTGGTCGAGCATCCCGCCGTCCTGGCGCTGTGCGACTATCTGGAGAAGAAGCGCGGCTACACCGTCCACCGCATCGGCGTGGACAACCGGGGCAACCTGGACCTCGACGCCTACAAGGCGGCGCTGGGGCCGGACGTCGCCATCGTCTCGATCATGTGGGCGAACAACGAGACCGGGACGATCTTCCCGATCGAGGAGCTGGCCCAGCTCGCCAAGGCGGCGGGGGCGGTGTTCCACACCGACGCCGTGCAGGCGGTCGGCAAGATCCCGATGACGCTCGCCACCAGCGCTGTGGACATGCTGTCGCTGTCCGGCCACAAGCTGCACGCGCCCAAGGGCATCGGCGCGCTCTACGTCAAGCGCGGCCTGCGCTTCCGCCCGATGCTGCGCGGCGGCCACCAGGAGCGCTCGCGCCGCGCCGGCACGGAGAACGCGCCGGGCATCGTCGGACTGGGGGCGGCGGCACAGCTCGCGCTCATGCACATGACCGACGAGAACACGCGGGTGAAGGCGCTGCGCGACAAGCTGGAGCAGGCCATCCTGGCCGCCGTTCCCAACTGCTTCGTCACCGGCAACCCGGCCAACCGCCTGCCCAACACCTGCAACGTCGCCTTCGAGTACATCGAGGGCGAGGCGATCCTCCTGCTGCTGAACGAGGCCGGCATCGCCGCCTCGTCGGGGTCGGCCTGCACCTCCGGGTCGCTGGAGCCGAGCCACGTGATGCGGGCGATGGGCGTGCCCTACACCGCCGCCCACGGCGCCACCCGCTTCTCCCTGTCGCGCGAAACGACCGAGGAGGAGATCGACCGGGTGATCGCGGTGGTCCCCGGCATCATCGCGAAGCTGCGCTCGCTGTCGCCCTACTGGTCGCAGGCGGGCGCGCCGAAGGAGTTCGCACCGGTCTATTCGTAACACCGAGATCGCAGGCCGGGCCGGACCCGCGCCCCGGCAACCCGCCCGACGACACCCGCCGGGACGCGGTTCCCCGGCCCGGTCTGCGACACAACACACCTCCCGGCCCCCTCCCCATCCCTCCCCCGCTGTCGCGGTGGAGGGGGCAGAGCGGCGCCAGTCCCCTCTCCCGCGAAGCGGGGGAGGGTTAGGGAGGGGGCAAGACCCACCGCTGTTTAAGCTCAGCAGATTGAGGATGTGACCGAATGCCGATGGCCGGTTCCACCATCATCAACGACACGACGCTGCGCGACGGGGAGCAGACGGCGGGGGTCGCCTTCACGCTCGACGAGAAGATCGCCATCGCCCGCGCGCTTGACGAGGCCGGCGTTCCGGAACTGGAAATAGGCATCCCCGCCATGGGTCCGGAGGAGCGCGAAGGCATCCGCGCCGTCGCCGCGCTGGGGCTGAAGGCCCGGCTGATGGTCTGGTGCCGCATGCACGACACCGACCTGAAGGCGGCGCTGGACTGCAACGTCGGCACCGTCAACCTGTCGATGCCCGTCTCCGACATCCACATCACCAAGAAGCTGAAGCGCAGCCGGGCCTGGGCCTTGTCGGAAATCGAACGCAAGGTCAAGACGGCCCGCGACCACGGGCTGGAGGTCAGCCTGGGCGGCGAGGAACTCCTCGCGCGCCGACATGGATTTCCTGATCGCCGCCGCGACCGTGGCGCAGGAGGCCGGCGCCCGCCGCTTCCGCTTCGCCGACACGCTGGGCGTGCTCGACCCCTTCCAGACGCGCGCCTGCATCGAACGGCTGCGCCGGGCCACCGACCTGGAAATCGAGATCCACGCCCACGACGACCTCGGCCTCGCCAACGCCAACTCGCTGGCCGCCGTGCTCGGCGGGGCGACCCACGTCAACACCACCGTCAACGGGCTGGGCGAGCGCGCCGGCAACGCCCCGCTGGAGGAGGTGGTGGTGTCGCTGAAGGTGCTCTACGGGCAGGACTGCGGGGTGGACACCCGCACGCTGGGGGCGATCTCCGACCTCGTGGAGCGCGCCTCCAACCGGCCGGTGGCGGTCAACAAGTCCATCGTCGGCGACGCCGTCTTCACGCACGAGGCCGGCATCCACGTCGACGGGCTGCTGCGCGACCGCGCCACCTACCAGAATTTCGACCCCGCCGAGGTGGGGCGCGAGCACCGCATCGTGCTGGGCAAGCATTCCGGCACGGCCGGGGTGAAGATGGCCTACGGCCAGCTCGGCATCGCCTGCGACGACGCCACCGCCCAGGCGGTGCTGCCGCGGGTCCGCGCGCTCGCCACCCGCGCCAAGCGCGCCCCGACGGCGGAGGAACTGCGCGCCTTCCACGACGATGCCACCCGCTGGAGCGTCGTCTCCTCGTGATGCGGAGGACCCCATGGCCGCGATCGACGCCCACCCGGACCTCGCCATGAATGAGACCAGCCTATGGCGGCTGCTGCGCGAGGACGTCGCTTGCGTCTTCGACCGCGACCCGGCGGCGCGCAACGTCCTCGACGTGCTGACCTGCTACCCTGGCATCCACGCGCTGGTGTGCCACCGGCTGTCCAACGCGGCGTGGCGGCGGGGGCTGCGCTGGCCGGCGCGTTTCCTGTCCTATCTGGCCCGCGCCCTGACCAACATCGACATCCACCCCGGCGCCACCATTGGCCGCCGCTTCTTCATCGACCACGGGGCCGGCGTCGTCATCGGCGAAACGGCGGAGGTCGGCGATGATGTGACGCTCTACCACGGCGTGACTCTCGGCGGCACCTCCTGGACCAAGGGCAAGCGGCACCCGACGCTGGGCGACGGCGTGCTGGTCGGCTCCGGCGCCAAGATCCTGGGGCCGATCACCGTCGGCGCCCAGTGCCGCGTCGGCGCCAACTCCGTGGTGACCAAGGACGTGCCGGAGGGCATGACGGTGGTCGGCATCCCCGGCCGCGTCGTCCGCCCCGACACCCAGCGCCGGCTGGCCGCCCACGGCATCGACCTCGACCACCACCTGATGCCCGACCCGGTCGGCAAGGCCATCGCCTGCCTGATCGACCACATCAACCGCATCGAGGCCCGGCTGGAGGCCCACGCGGCGGAGGAGGCCACGCGCCCCGCCCCGCTCCACCCCGCCCCGCCGCTGAGCGCGATCCGGCTGGACGATCTGCCGCTCGACGGCATCGTCTGCCGGAGCTGCGGCAACCTGTGCGACCAGGACGCCTGCGGCGACCGCCATCACGAACACCCCGACCCTCATTCTTCCGACACCGGCGCGCGCGCCGATCACTACGTCATCTGAACGGAAAGGACCCCGCCATGAGCTTCAAGGACGATCTGGAGGATCTGGAGACCGCGGAGGACTTCCTGCGCTTCCTCGGCGTCAGCTACGAACAGCGCGTGGTCAACGTGAACCGTCTGCACATCCTGCAGCGCTTCCACGACTATCTGTCCGCCGACACCGGCATGGAGGGTCTGGACGACGAGGGCATGGCCGCCCGTTACGGCGCCCATCTGCAGCGCGCCTACCAGGACTTCGTGGTGTCCAACGCCATCGCCGAAAAGACCTTCAAGGTCCACCAGGACGAGGCCAAGCGGATGGCCGACCGTTTCGTGCCGCTGGACTCCCTGCTGCCGACCTGACCCCCTTTCGTCCTTCGTGTCCGGAACGGCCCGCGGACCCGCCCACCGGCGAGCGTCCGTGGGCCGTTCTGTTTTCCGGCCGTCCCCGCCACGGGCGGCCGTTGTCGGGTTTGTCCGGTAGGCGACAGAGGGCGGACGGGGCTCCGGGATCGCGTCGGGCCGCGGCGTACACCCCTGTTGAGAAGCCGACACGTCGGCCCTTTGTCGTTTTTGCGACAATCTCTCAACAGCCATAAAATCTATGAAAACCAGTAACTTAATCAAGATCATCGGAACTGGCACGCCGCTTGCTGATAGGGCCGTAGCCACGCCGCGCGACAGGCGGCGGAATGTCAAGGAGACCGGGATGCACATCGTTGTCTGTATCAAACAGGTGCCCGACAGCGCCCAGATCCGCATCCACCCCGTGACGAACACGATCATGCGTCAGGGCGTCCCGGCCATCATCAACCCCTTCGACCTCTTCTCGCTGGAGGAGGCGCTGCGGATCAAGGACAAGGTCGGCGCCCGCGTCACCGTCCTGACCATGGGGCCGCCGATGGCCGAAACCTCGCTGCGCAAGGCGCTGTCGCTGGGCGCCGACGACGCGGTGCTGCTGACCGACCGCAAGTTCGCCGGGTCGGACACGCTGGCGACCTCCTACGCGCTGACCTCCGCCATCAAGAAGCTGTCGGAAGAAGAACAGGTCGATCTGGTCTTCTGCGGCAAGCAGACGGTCGACGGCGACACCGCGCAGGTCGGTCCGGGCATCGCCACGCGGCTGGGCTTCCAGCAGCTCACCTACATCACGAAGATCGAATCGATCGACCAGGGCGCCCGGGAGATCGTCGTGCACCGCCGCTCCGAAGGCGGCGTGCAGGTGCTGAAGACCGCCCTGCCCTGCATGATCACCATGCTGGAAGGCACGAACACCATCCGCTTCGGCAAGATGGACGACATGTTCCGCGCCGCCCGCTACGGCCTGAAGACCTGGAGCAAGGACACCACCGGCGCCGAGGAGACGAAGGTCGGGCTGAAGGGCTCACCCACCGTCGTGTCGAAGGTCTTCGTGCCCAAGCCGCGCGCCCAGAAGGCGACGATGGTCGAGGCCGAGGCCCCCACCGCCGAGGCCCAGGCCGCCGCCGCGGTCGAAGCCATCTTCGGCGCCCAGCCGAAACTCGCCGACGAGCTGCTCGCCCGCGCCGCCGCTGGGCTGTGACGCGCCGTTCCTGACGAATCCTCCGCCGGAGACATCCCGATGAGCGAACCAAGCAAGCCGCAGGGACGCAAGTTCCAACTGCCCGAGCACCTGAAGGAATACAAGGGCATCTGGGTGATCGTGGAGCAGGAGCGCGGCTCCGTCCATTCCGTGTCGTGGGAGCTGGTGGGCGAGGCCCGCAAGCTCGCCGACAAGCTGGGGGTCGAGGTGGGGGCCGTGGTCCTGGGCGCCGACAGCCCGGAGCTGAACGCCATCTGCGGCGACGCCTTCACCTACGGCGCCGACGTCGTCTACAAGGTGACCGACCCGGTCCTGGCCGACTACCGCACCGATCCCTACACCCGGGTGATGACCGACGTGGTCAACACCTACAAGCCGGAGATCGTGCTGCTGGGCGCCACCACGCTGGGCCGCGACCTCGCCGGCGCCATCGCCACCACGCTCGCCACCGGCCTGACCGCCGACTGCACCGAGCTGGACATCTACATGGACAACCGGTCGCTAGCGGCCACCCGCCCGACCTTCGGCGGCACGCTGCTCTGCACCATCCAGACGCTGGCCTACCGGCCGCAGATGGCCACGGTGCGGCCGCGCGTGATGTCGATGCCCGACCGCGACGACAACCGCACCGGCCGCGTGGTCGAGGTGTTCCCGGCGCTGCGCGAGACTGACGTCATCACCAAGGTGCTGAGCTTCATCGCCGACCGCGAGCAGAACGAAGCGCAGCTCGCCTTCGCCGACATCATCGTCGCGGCGGGCAAGGGGCTCGGCAAGCCGGAGAATCTGAAGCTGGTCTTCGACCTCGCCAAGGTTCTGGGCGGCGAGGTCGGGGTGACCCGTCCGCTGGTCCAGGCCGGCTGGACCGGCTTCGACCGTCAGGTCGGGCAGACCGGCAAGACGGTGCGCCCGAAGCTCTACATCGCCGCCGGCATCTCCGGCGCCATCCAGCACCGGGTCGGCATGGAGAAGTCCGACCTGATCCTGGCCATCAACACCGATCCCAACGCGCCGATCTTCGACTTCGCCCATCTCGGGCTGGTCGGCGACGCGCTGACCATCCTGCCGGCCCTGACCGACGCCTTCGGCAAGCGCCTGTCGGTCAACCGGCTGGCCGGCTAAGCAACCGGACGATAAGGAGCCAACAGGACATGGTCGAAAAGTTCGACGCCATCGTCATCGGTGCCGGCCCGTCCGGCAACGCGGCGGCCTACACGCTGGCCAAGCAGGGCCTCAACGTTCTTCAGCTCGAGCGCGGGGAGTATCCCGGCGCCAAGAACGTCCAGGGCGGCATCATGTACGCCGCCGAGCTGGAGAAGATCATCCCGGACTTCCGCGAGGATTGCCCGACCGAGCGCCACATCATCGAACAGCGCGTCTGGCTGCTCGGCGACGACAACTACATCGGCACCAACTACCGGTCGGAGGCTTTCAACAGCGACAAGCCGAACCGCTACACGATCATCCGCGCCAACATCGACAAGTGGTTCTCCGAAAAGATCCGCGAGGCCGGCGGCCTGCAAATCTGCGAGACCACGGTGACGGAGCTGATCCGCGACGCCTCGGGCAAGGTCATCGGCGTGCGCACCGACCGCGAGGGCGGCGAGATCCACGCCGACGTGGTCATCATGGCCGACGGCGTGAACGCCCTGCTCGCCCGCCGCACCGGCTTCCAGCAGGAGCTGGCACCGCAGAACGTCGCGCTGGCCGTCAAGGAAATCCTGTTCATCGATCCCGAACTGATCCAGCAGCGCTTCGGCCTGAAGGACGAAGAGGGCGTGGTCATCGAGATCATGGGCAAGGTGACCAAGGGCATGGTCGGCACGGCGTTCCTCTACACCAACAAGGAATCGCTGACGATCGGCATCGGCTGCCTGATCTCCGACTTCAAGGAGGGCGCCATCCCGCCCTACAAGATGCTGGAGGACCTGAAGAACCACCCCGTCATCAAGCCGCTGATCGAAGGGGCGGAGATGAAGGAATACGCCGCCCACATGATCCCGGAGGGCGGCTACAAGGCGGTGCCGCAGCTCTACGGCGACGGCTGGATGGTGGTCGGCGACGCCGCCCACTTCAACAACGCCGCCCACCGCGAGGGCTCCAACCTCGCCATGGCGTCGGGCCGCATGGCGGCGGAGACGGTGATCGAGCTGAAGCAGGCCGGCAAGCCCTTCAACGCCGCCAACCTCGCCGCCTACAAGAAGAAGCTGGACGACAGCTTCATCATGAAGGACCTGAAGAAGTACCGGAACCTGCCGGGCATCATGCACGAGAACAAGCAGTTCTTCGGCGCCTATCCCGACACGCTGACCGCCGCGGCCCACAGCTGGTTCACCGTGGACAGCGTCGACAAGAGGACGAAGGAGAAGGAGATCATGAAGTCCTTCGTCAAGAAGCGCTCGATCATGGGTCTGGTCGGCGACGCAATCAAGCTGGTGAGGGCCGTGCGATGAGCATCGTGGTCAAGATCGAAGAGAAGCTGTACCAGAACCGCTACATCGTCGACGAAAGCCGGCCGCACATCCAGATCCGCAACGATGCGGTCTGCAAGTCCTGCGAGTCCCAGGCCTGCACCGTCTGCTGCCCGGCCGCCTGCTACAGCAAGAACGAGACGGGCAGCGTGACGCTGGCCACCGATGGCTGCCTGGAATGCGGCACCTGCCGCGTGGTCTGCCAGGACAAGGAAAATATTCAGTGGGACTACCCACGGGGCGGCTACGGCATCAGTTATAAGTTTGGTTGAGGAACGCACCGGCGGTCCTACGGCTTTCGCCGCTGCTCCGCCGGTCGTCTCCCTCTCCTATCCGCCATGACTGAAACCCCTTCCCGCTCCGCGGGGAGGGGTTTTCTTCATGGCGGGAGCGCGGCAGGTCCCACCCGAATTTTCAGCCGTCGGATGGGTGCGGAAGGGACGAACACTGCACATATCCGTTGTATCGAGACTCGCGAAACGAGGGAGACGGAACATGCAGCTTCGTGTCTGCTTCGAGAACATGAAGTCGGTCAACGTCAATGACGCATCCATGATGCGGCATTATGCCGAAAGCTATCTCGCTGACTTCCGGCCGGAATGGGCAGGCTTCATCATGCTGCCGCACAACGAGACGCAGCGCGCCACCATGGAGCCAGCTTGGCAGATGCTGATCCGCAACGCCACGCCGGACACGGAGCGGCGGCTGGTCGAATATGTCCGGGGCAATCCGATGGCCGCCTACCATGTGCACATTTATCGCCGGGACCGCGGCAACGAAATAAAGGTTCACTGAAATTTTCCAAACCCTTCCTATGACAAAGACCAATACAAAGCATAACGCAGGATAGATATCAAAAAGGCCGCCGCTTGATGCCCAACACATGACCGCTTACAACGAAGGAATGGCGGCGGCCTTTTGAATTTATTTACTTATTGAAGCTCACATTGGCGCTCGAAAAGAAACGGACGCAGGCGGATCCGAATCCGCTGCACAAAGGGAGCGCTTCATGAGATTCACCATCAAATTCATTTTGCTCTCGGTTCTCAGCCTGCTGGGCGCCCTGCTGGCGCTGAGCGATCTGGCAGGGTTGCGCGCGCTCAACGTGGCGAACGGGAATCTCCGCACGGTCCACGATGAGCGCGTTCTGCCCTTGCGAGACCTCAAGATCATCTCCGACGCCTATGCCGTCTTCATCGTCGATGCCTCGCACAAGGCGCGCAATGGCAACTTCACCTGGAACGAAAGCCTGTCTTCCATCCGCAAGGCCAAGGATGACATTCGCGAGCGCTGGAACGCCTATCTCGGCACCAACCTCGACCAGGAAGAGACGGCGCTGGTGAATGGGATCAAGCCGGAAATGGCCAAAGCCGACGCGGCGGTGGAACGGCTGATCGGCGTCCTGTCGGGTCGGGACGCCGCTGCCCTCGACGCCTACGTGAAGAACGAACTGTACCAGACGATTGACCCCGTCACCGACGGCATCAGCCAACTCATCGACCTTCAGGTGCGCGTCGCCGGGGAGCGCTACGCGGAGGCTCAAGCCACCCACGCCACCGCCAATGTAACCTCCCTGGTGCTCCTGGGGATCGGCGCTGTGATGGTGATCCTGGGCATGGCGGTGGTGGTGCTCCGCGTCGTACGGCCGGTGGCGCGGCTCACCGAGACGATGCGGCGCATCGTCGGCGGTGACTATGACACCATCGTGCCGGCGACCGGCGGGCGCGACGAGATCGGCGCGATGGCCCAAGCGGTGGAGGTGTTCAAGGCCAACGGGCTGGAGAACCAGCGCATGCGCCGGGAGCAGGAGCGCCAACGCGAGCAGGCCGAGATCGCCAAGCGCGACGCGCTGGAGAACATGGCGCAAACGGTGGAGCGCGAAACCCGCAACGCCGTGGATCAAGTGTCCGAACGCACCGAGCGGATGGAACGCAACGCCGCTGCCATGGCCCAGTCGGCGAGCGCGGTCGGGGCGAACAGCCAGTCCGTGGCCACCGCGGCGGAGCAGGCCCTGCGCAACGCCCAGACCGTCGCCGCCGCCTCGGAGGAGTTGGCCGCCTCGATCCGCGAGATCGGCACCCAGGTGGCGCAGGCCAGCAGCATCACCCGAATTGCCGTGGAGAACGGCGATCTGGCGCGCGGCACCATCCAGTCGCTGTCCAACGCGGTGCAGAGGATCGGCGATGTCGCCCAGCTTATCCAGAACATCGCGAGCCAGACCAATCTGTTGGCGCTGAACGCCACCATCGAGGCCGCAAGGGCCGGCGAGGCCGGCAAGGGATTCGCCGTGGTGGCCAGCGAGGTGAAGAATCTGGCAAGCCAGACCGCACAGGCGACCGAGGACATCGCCCAGCAGATCGGCGAGATCCAGGCGGCGACCAGCGGCGCCGTGGCCGCCGTCTCCACCATCACCGGCAGCATCGGCGAAGTGGATCAGGTGGCCGGAGCGATCGCGGCCGCGATGGAGGAGCAGGCTGCCGCGACCCAGGAGATCAGCCGCAGCGTCAACCAGACCGCCGAAGCCGCGCGCGAGGTTTCCCGCCGCATTGCCGAGGTGTCGAGCGAGGCGAAGGCCACCGGTGACCACGCCGCCGACGTGCGCGTCATCGCCGACGACGTCTCGGGAAGCATCGAGGAACTGCGCGGCATCCTGGTCCGTGTCGTCCGCACCTCGATGAGCGAGGTGGACCGCCGCCGCGAGGCCCGCTACTCGGTGGATCTGCCCGCCCACGCCGACACCCCCGCCGGCAACCGGATCTGCCGCCTGCACAACCTGTCCTCCAGCGGCGCGGCGCTGCAGGTCTGGGACGGCGCCATGAGCGGTTCGCGCGGCACGCTGCACATCGACGGCTTCGGCATGCCCCTGCCCTTCACCGTTGTGACGGTCGGGGCCGAGAGCTGCCACGTCCGTTTCGAGTTGCCGGACGAGGCGAAGGCCGTGTTCGAACAGCGGTTCAATGCGCTGGTCCGCGACCGAGCCCTTCGGCCGATGGCCGCTTGAGGAACCGTTCGGGAACCGCCTGATCGACCGAAGGGCATGGCGACGGCTCGCTAAGCCGGCGCCATGCCATGAATGAAAGCGGCGGCGCGGCCAAGCTCATGGTCGACGCGGGTCACCAGCGCGCCGATGCCGTCCAGCCGGCGGTCCACGCAGGCCAGCTCGATGGCGTCGCTCGCCGCCGCAAGCTCGCGCGCGCCCACCGTGCGGGACGATCCGGCCAGCTTGTGGGCGGCCTGCCGCACGCCGTCCCAATCCTCCGCGGCGTGGGCGGCAACCAGACGGTCGCGGCTGGCGCTGTTGGAAACGATGAACTCCTGAAGCAACTGCCCGACGAACTCCATGTCGCCGTCGAACAGAGTCGCCAGGACTCCCACATCGATGGGCGGCGCACTGATAGGCAGGGCGTCGGAATCGGAGTTCCCCACCACGGCGGGCGGGGGCGCAACCGGCGCTGGTGCGGCGGCGGGGCGGGACGGCAGATGGCGGTCCAGCAGGCGGCGCAGCTGGCCGATCTCCACCGGCTTCGACAGGGCGTCGTCCATCCCCGCGGACAGGCAGCGCTGCGCCTCGCCGGCCATGGCGTTGGCGGTGACCGCGATGATGGGCAGGCGGGAACCCCCGTTCGCCGCCTCCTCGGCGCGGATCAGGCGGGTCAGCTCGAAGCCGTCCATCTCCGGCATCTGGCAGTCGGTCAGCAGCAGCGCGTAATCGCCCTCGCGCCACAGGGCCAGCGCCTGGACGCCGTCCTCGGCCAAATCCGCCGTCTGGCCGAGCAGGGCGAGCTGCCGCTGGATGACCTGCCGGTTGGTCGGGTGGTCCTCGGCCACCAGGATGCGGGGGGACCGCGCGTCACCCTCCGCGATCAGGGACGCCGTGACCGGTCCGGGATGCCCCGCCTCGGCCTCGACCGCCGGACCACGGCCCGCGGCGGCCAGCACGGCGCGCACCAGATGGCCGCGGCGCACCGGGCGCGCCAGAGCGACCGCGTCGATCAAGGCGCCGCGCCCGCCCAGCAGCACCCGCCCGCGCCCCAGCCCCGGCGCCGCGGTGTCCAGCACCGGCAGATCGGTCTCGGCGGTGGTGAGCACGACGTCGCAAGGCGTGCCGGGCGGCAGGGCCCGCCCCCCCGCCGCCGCGTCCGGCGCGTCCAGCAGCACCGCGCCATCGGTGCTCAGGTAGCGGGCAAGGCACTGCCGCTCCTCCGCGTCGGCGGCCAGGAGCAGCACCGACAGCCCGGCCAGCGGCGGAGCGGCGACACCCACGGCGTCGCTGTCCGGGGCGAGATCGGCGGTGAAGGTGAACCAGAAGGCGGAGCCGCGGCCCGGCTCGCTCGCCACCCCCACCGCGCCGCCCATCAGCTCGGCCAGACGGCGGCAGATCGACAGCCCCAGCCCGGTCCCGCCGAAGCGCCGGGTGGTCGAGGCCTCCGCCTGGGTGAAGGGGCGGAAGAGCTGCGCCTGCGCCTCCCTGGCGATGCCGATGCCGGTGTCGGTCACGGTGATCCGGATGGTCGCCCGTCCCTCCTCGAAACGCGCCAGCTCGGCCCGGATGCGCACCGAGCCGGAAGGGGTGAACTTCACGGCGTTGCCGGCGATGTTGAACAGCACCTGCCGGATGCGCACCGAATCGCCCATGACCAGCGGCGGCAGGTCGGGATCGACGTAGGTGAGCAGGGTCAGGTCTTTCTGCCGCGCCGCCGGGGCCAGCGTCTCGGCCACGCCCTCCACCACCGCGGACAGCGACACCGGGGCCCGTTCCAGGTCGAGCCGCCCGGCCTCGATCTTCGAGAAGTCCAGAATGTCGTTGATGATGGTCAGCAGCGCCCCCGCCGAATCGCGCACGACGGCGACCAGTTCCTGCTGCTCGGGGGTCAGCGGCGTGTATTCCAGCAGCTCCAGCATGCCCTGGACGCCGTTCATCGGTGTGCGGATCTCGTGGCTCATCGTCGCCAGGAACAGCGACTTGGCCTGGTTGGCCGCCTCCGCCTCCGCCCTCGCCGCCTCGGCCGCCTCGGTCGCGGCGACCAGTTCGCGGGTGCGGTCGGCCACCTGGCTTTCCAGGTTGCGGTTGAGCGCGCTCAGCTCCTCGTAGAGATGCACGTTGTCGAAGCCGACCGCGATCTTGGAGCAGAAGACCTCCAGCAGCCGTCGCTCGTCCTCGGTCAGGGGACGCCGGTGGCTGATGTGGAACACCGTGTCGTGGTGCCGCGAGGTGGAACGGAAGACCAGCAGGCTGCGCTCCCGTTCGTAGCGGTTGCGTCCGTCGGCCAGCGCCTGGGTCACCGCCTCCGCCGCCTCCGCCGGCAGGGCGGCGCGCACCGGCTTGCCCTCCGCCGCCGCGTGGATGCCGCCGGCCCCCAGCACCAGCGGATCGCGCGCGGCGCCGCCGGTTTCCTCCTCCGTCCAGCGGCTGCACAGGGCGATGCCGTCGCAGGGCGGGCAGATCTCGGCGATCTTCGACACCGCGCCGCGGACGAACTCCGCCATGGTCCGCTTGTCCAGCAGGGCGGAGGAGGCGTCCAGGATTCGCTCCAGCCCCCGGCGGTGGTCCTCGATGGCGGTGATGTCCTGATAGCCGCGCAGGGCGGCGACGACCGAGGTGAACAGCTTCTGCGCCGTCAGCTCCGTCTTCGATTTGTAGTCGTTGATGTCGTAGTTCAGGATGACGTCGCGTTCCGGCGCCTGCCCCGGCTGGCCGGTGCGCAGGATGATGCGCACGCGCCGGTTGTTCAGCTCGCTGCGGATCATGCGCACCAGCCGCAGGCCTGCGTCGTCCGATTCCATCACCACGTCCAGCAGCACCACGGCGATGGCCGGGTTCTGCTCCAGCAGGCTGCGCGCCTCGGCCGCGGTACCGGCGGAGAGGAACTGCGCCGGGCGGCCTTCGAAGGTGAAGCCGCGCAGGACCATCTTGGTGGTGGCGTGGATCGCCGGATCGTCGTCGACGATCAGGATGATCCAGGGGTCGGCGGGCTCCGGCGCCGTTTCCTTCGCCGTCTCGGCCTCGATACCCGGCTCGTCGTCGGCGAAAAGAAACTCGTCGCTCATCGAACTCACTCCGCACCGCCGACAGCCTTCGGTCGCGGGAGGATATCACAGCGCCGCCGCGCGTGAACATGCTCCTGCGGCCCGCCACAACCCTTCATCGGCGGGACGCCGCCGTCACCGACAACCCAGGACTGCGCCCCGGCCGTCAGCCGCAGTGGTCGCCACCGCCGGATTCGGCGTTGCAGAAGCGGCGCAGCGCGTCCAGATCGGCGACGGACACCGTTCCCCCTTGCGTCTCAACCCCGACGCCGCGCAGCTTCGCCAGAGCGCGGGAGAAGGTTTCCGGCTGCATGCCGAGGCGCCGCGCGACCAGCGCCTTGTCGAAGGGCAGAGCGAAGCTGGTGGCGCCGCCACCCTCCGGACAGAAGCGCAGCAGGAAGCTGCCGACCCGCTGGGCGGTCGGCTGGACCTGCAGCTGCTCGATCTGCTGGACGAGGTGGCGCAGCCGCACCGACAGCGACCCCAGCATGGCGAAGGCGATCTGGTCGTCCTCGCGCAGGCAGCGGGCGAAGCCCTCCGCCGTCAGGGTCATGACGCGCGAGTCGGCGACCGCCTCCGCGCAGACCGGGAACTTGCCGCTGGCGAACATGGCGGCCTCGGCGAAGGTCTCGCCGGGGGCGACGATGGTCACCACCGCCTCCGCCCCGTCGCGGGTCAGGCGGTAGAGCTTCACCCAGCCGTCGAGCAGCGCGAAGAAACGGTCGGCCTCCTCGTCCTGGACGAACAGGGTGGTGCCGCGCGGCACCGTGCGCACCTGGGCGGTGCTGACGAGAAGCTCCAGCGACCGGTCGGGCAGCCGCCCGAACAGCGCGTTGGACCGCAGCGTCGCGGCGTCCTGGGGCCGGAAGCCCGGCGGATCGTTCCTCATGCCTTCCCTCACCTCGTCAAACCTCCCCTCGGTGCCGTCTCCCGATGGACAGGACATTCCGCCGCACCAGCGGTTGCCGTTCCGCGCCGTCCGGCTTGACCGTGGTCAAGCCCTCCCGCACCGACGCCCCCAAGGATGCTCAACGAACAGAGACACGCACCCAGCGGGAGACATCCGAATGTTTTGCTACCAGTGCGAACAGACCACGCGGGGCACCGCCTGCACCGTCCAGGGGGCCTGCGGCAAGACCCCCGACACCGCCGCTTTACAGGACCTGCTGGTCCACGCCGCCCAGGCAATCTCGCAGTATGCGCACCGTTTGGGCAAGATGGGGATTCACCGGAACGACGCGGACGCCTTCGTTCTGGACGCCCTGTTCACCACGGTGACCAACGTCAACTTCGACCCGGCCCGGCTGGAGACGCTGCTGCGCAGCGCCGCGGCCCTGCGCGACGAGCTGCGCGCTCTGCACGCCGAGCGCTGTCCCGGGACGCTGGACGGCCCCGCCGCCTGGGCGCCCGCCGCCGATCTGGAGGGACTGATCGCCCAGGGCCGGGAGGTTTCCATCGACCGCCGGATCGCGGCGCACGGCCCCGACCTCGCCGGCCTGCAGGAGCTGGTGCTGTACGGGCTGAAGGGAGCCGCCGCCTACGCCTGCCACGCCCGCCTGCTCGGCCGCGAGGACCCAGGCGTTTACGCCTTCATGACGGAGGCGCTGACCGCCCTGGCCGAGGACGCGCCGACCGTCGAGGGGCTGCTGGAGCTATCGCTGCGCACCGGGGCGATGAGCGTGTCGGTTCTGGCCCTGCTGGACGGCGCCAACACCGGGACCTACGGGCACCCGGTGCCGACCCCCGTGCGGATGGGCCACGTCAGGGGCAAGGCCATCCTGGTGTCGGGTCACGACCTGAAGGACCTGGAGGAGCTGCTGAAGCAGACCGCCGGCACCGGCATCAACGTCTACACCCACGGCGAGATGCTGCCCGCCCACGGCTATCCGGCGCTCAAGGCGCACCCGCATCTGGCCGGCCATTACGGCGGCGCGTGGCAGCGCCAGCGCGGCGAGTTCGACGCCTTCCCCGGCGCCATCCTGATGACCACCAACTGCATCCAGCAGCCGGCGCCGGGCTACGCCGACCGCATCTTCACCTCCGGCCTCGTCGCCTGGCCGGGCGTCACCCACATCGCGGGGCACGACTACGCGCCCGTCATCGCGGCGGCGCTGGCGGCCGAGGGCTTCGGCGACGAGTTCGCCGGAGCGCCACCACACCGTCGGCTTCCATCACGACGCCGTGCTGGGAGTCGCCGGTCCGGTGGTCGAGGCGGTGAAGAGCGGCGCCATCCGCCACTTCACCCTGATCGGCGGCTGCGACGGCGCGGAGAGCGCCCGCAGCTACTACACCGACATGGCCGCCGCCCTCCCCCGGGACTTGGTCGTGCTGACGCTGGGCTGCGGCAAATTCCGGGTGATCGATCAGGACCTCGGCACCGTCGCCGGTCTGCCGCGCCTGCTCGACATGGGCCAGTGCAACGACGCCTATTCCGCGGTGAAGGTCGCCCAGGCGCTGGCCGACGCCTTCGGCGTTGGCGTCAACGAGCTGCCGCTGTCGCTGGTGATTTCCTGGTACGAGCAGAAGGCGGTGGCCGTCCTGCTGGCGCTGCTGCACCTCGGGGTGAAGAACATCCGCCTCGGCCCCAAGCTGCCGGCCTTCGTCACGCCGGCGGTGCTGAAGGTTCTGGTCGACGCCTACAACATCATGCCGATCGGCACGGTGGAGGATGACCTGAAGGCCATGGGTCTGGCCGCGTAGAGGACCCTGGAAACGAACCGGGGCGCCTCCCTGCGGAAGCGCCCCGGCCGGTCTTCAAAGTCCGTTCTTCAGAGGCTGAAGACGGGCTTAGCGGTACTCGACCTTGCCGGCCTCAGGACCCTTCTGGCCCTGGCGGACGGTCACGCGCACCTGATCGCCTTCCTGGAGCGTCTGCATGCCGGAGCGACGCAGAACGTTCACATGGACGAAGACGTCCTTGCCACCGGTGCTCGGCGTGATGAAGCCGAAACCCTTGTCGGCGTTGAACCACTTGACGGTGCCGTCGACCTCTTCGCCGCCGCCGGCGTCGTTGCCCCAGCCGCCGCGGTCGTAACCGCCGCCGCCGCCGTAGCCGCCACGGTCATAACCGCCGCCGCCAAAGCCACCGGCGCCGCCCGGACGGGCCGGACGGGCCGAACGGGACGCGGTGGAGGTGTCCACGGATTGGATGGAAGCAACCTGCGGACCCTTCGGGCCGCGGGCGAGGTCGCAAACGATGGTCGCGCCTTCGTCGAGCGCGTCATAGCCGGCGGCCTGGACCGCGGAGACGTGCAGGAAGGCGTCGGGCGAACCGTCCTCGGGTGACACGAAGCCGAACCCCTTGGTGGGGTTGAACCACTTCACAGTGGCGGTGACGTTGGCCTTGGTGATCTCGGGAGCGCGGTAGCCCTGGCGGGGCGGGCGGTCGAACATGTGTCTTCAAGCTCATAGAGGATGCCGAATTATCTTTGTCACAGGGTACGAGCCGTCCGTCAAGCACGCCAAAGGCCAGACGCCCTTTCCTGCGACATTCGGCCAGGGGGAACTCCGTCCGTTCGGAAGGGGTACCGGTCCCGAAGGCGCCCGGTGCCACGCCCGGCGGACCCTGGACGCGCGCGCCTGCCCCGCCCTCGGAAAGACGGCGGTTTCTTTCGTCAATTGAACAGCTTAGGAAATTTTCCACAGCGCGCGACGACGGATGCTCCGCACACCGGGGCAGGCGCCGCAAACCCCGCGCGCATACGCCTGTGACAAAATCCCGACATGGTTGTCTTCCGCCAAGAGTCATAGAGGCGACAGCCATTCCCCCAGCTTCGTCCAGCGCCGCCGCCCCAGCGTCCCACGCACCGCCATGGCAAGCGCGCGGCGCTGGCCGAGCATGATCACCAACCGCTTGCCCCGCGTCACGCCGGTATAGATCAGGTTGCGGTGAAGCATCGTGTAATGCTGGGTCACCACCGGGATCACGACCACCGGGTATTCGGACCCCTGGCTCTTATGGATCGTCGTCGCGTAGGCGAGGACGATCTCGTCCAATTCTCCGAAATCATAGGTCACCGGACGGCCATCGAAGGTGGCGGTCAGCGTCCCTTCTTCGGTATCGACGGCGGATACGATGCCGAGGTCGCCGTTGTAGACCTCCTTGTCGTAGTTGTTCTCGACCTGCATGACCTTGTCGCCAGGGCCGAAGGTCCAGCCGAATCGCTCGAACTCGGGACTCGCCCGGCGGGTTCAGCACCCTCTGCAGTTCGATGTTCAGCGACCGCGCGCCGAGGCCGCCGCGGTTCATCGGGCAGAGGATCTGCACGTCGCGCACCGGGTCGGCGCCGAAGCGGCGGGGAATGCGGTCGCGGACCATCTCGATCAGCTTCGCCACCCCGGTCTCCGGAGTCGCCGCCTCGACGAAGTAGAAGTCGCTGTCCTCCCCGGCCTTCGGCATCTCCGGCATCTGGCCGGCGTTGATGCGGTGGGCGTTGACGATGATGCGGCTGGTCGCCGCCTGCCGGAAGATCTCGGTCAGCCGGACCACCGGCACCGCGCCGGAGCCGATCACGTCTCCCAGCACCTGCCCCGGCCCGACCGAGGGCAGCTGGTCCACGTCGCCGACCAGCAGAAGGGCGGCCCGCCCCGGCACGGCGCGCAGCAGGGCGTTCATCAGCGGCACGTCGACCATGCTGGTCTCGTCCACCACCAGCAGGTCGCAGTCCAGCGGGTTGGTCTCGTCGCGCTTGAAGCCGCCGGCCTGCGGGTCGGTCTCCAGCAGGCGGTGGATGGTCCGCGCCTCCATGCCGGTGCTCTCGCTCAGCCGCTTGGCGGCACGCCCCGTCGGGGCGGCCAGCGCGATCGACACGTTCTTGGCCTTCAGCATGGTCAGGATGCTGTTCACCAGCGTCGTCTTGCCGACCCCCGGACCGCCGGTGATGACCAGCAGCTTCGACGTCGCCGCCTGGCGCAGCGCCTCGCGCTGCCCTTCGGCCAGCGTGATCCCGGCCTTCGCCTCGACCCAGGGAATGGCCTTCTCCGCGTCGATCTCCGGCCAGGGCAGCGGACCGCCGGCCAGACGGCGCAGCCGGTCGGCGATGGCCTGTTCCGCCCGGTGCAGGCTCGCCAGGAACAGGCAGGGCTCGCCGCCCAGGCTGTCGGCGACCACCGCGCCGTCCTGCCGCTCCAGTTCCGCCGCCGTTTCCAGAATCGAGGCGTCGATCTCCAGCAGCTTCACCGCCATGGGGATCAGCTCGGCCACCGGCACGCCGCAATGGCCCTGGTCGGTCGCCTCGGCCAGGGCGTAGCCGATGCCGGCCCGCGCCCGGATCATCGCGGTCTTCTCGATGCCCAGCCTTGCGGCCACCGCGTCCGCCGTCTTGAAGCCGATGCCGCGGATGTCGCGGGCGAGCCGGTACGGGTTCTCGGTGATCAGCCGGATGGCGTCCGGCCCGTAGGTCTTGAAGATGCGCACCGCCCGCGAGGTGCCGACCCCGTGGCTGTGCAGGAAGATCATGATCTCGCGGATCACCTTCTGGTCGGCCCAGCCGGCGATGATGCGCTGCGCCCGCTTCGGCCCGATGCCGGTGACCTGCCGCAGCCGGTCCGGCTCCTGCTCGATCACGTCGAACACCGCCTCGCCGAAGGCCTTGACCATCTTCTTCGCGTAGACCGGCCCGATGCCGCGGATCAGGCCGGAGCCGAGATACTTCTCGATGCCCTCCACCGTGGTCGGCGGGGTGGCGCGCAGGAAGTCGGCCTTGAACTGAAGCCCGTGGTTGCGGTCGTTCACCCAGACGCCGCTGGCCTGCACGAACTCCCCCGCGCCGATGGTGGCGGCGTGGCCGACCAGCGTGACGAGGTCGCGCTGCCCGCGCACCTTCAGCCGCAGCACGCAGAATCCCGTCTCCGGGCTGTGGAAGGTCACCCGCTCCACCAGCCCCGACAGCGGCTCCCGCGCGGGCGTGCCCGCCGCCGGGGGTGCATGGCCGGATATGCTCATGCCACCCAACATAGGTGCTGGCAGGCCTTTGGGGGAGTTCCCCGCGCAACCGCCGTAGCGCGGCAATTCGCCAAGTCAATTCCGGGGAAGACCGCGACGCCGCGAATGTGTACCTTGTCGCGCGAATCCCGCGCCGGACACCGGACCGAACGGACCGCGCCGGAGCGGGATTGCGGTGAAAAAAACGTCAGCCAAAGAACGACAAACCGAAAAACCGCGGTGTCTACGACTTCGGAAGGAAAGAGCAGCAATGGTGACGGAACGCATTCAGGTTGGCGGCTTGCAAGTTGCCACGGAGCTTCACCGCTTCATCGAGAACGAAGCCCTGCCGGGCACCGGCGTGACGCCGGAGCAATTCTGGTCGGGCCTTGACGCGATCCTCCACGATCTGGCCCCGCGCAACCGCGCGCTGCTGGCCAAGCGGGACGCGCTGCAGGCCCAGATCGACGAGTGGTACCGCAGCCGCCGCGGCCAGCCGCTGGACCGCGCCGCCCACACCGAATTCCTCAAGGAGATCGGCTATCTCCTGCCGGAAGGCCCGGACTTCGCCGTGACGACCGAGAATGTCGACCCGGAGATCTCCACGACCGCCGGCCCGCAGCTCGTCGTGCCGGTGATGAACGCCCGCTACGCGCTGAACGCCGCCAACGCCCGCTGGGGCAGCCTGTACGACGCGCTCTACGGCACCGACGCCATCCCCGACACGGACGGGGCGGAGCGCACCGCCGGCTACAACCCGAAGCGCGGCGAGAAGGTCATCGCCTTCGCCCGCGACGTGCTGGACCGCGCCGCCCCGCTGTCCGACGGGTCGCACGCCGACGCCGCCGGCTACACGGTGGACAACGGCCGCCTCGTCGTCGCGCTGAAGGACGGCCGCAGCACGGGCCTGGCCGAGCCGGAGCGTCTGGTCGGCTACAACGGCGCGCCGTCCGCCCCGACCGCCATCCTGCTGGCCGACAACGGCCTGCACATGGAAATCCGCATCGACCGCAGCCACCCGATCGGCAAGACCGACGCGGCGGGCGTCGCCGACCTCGTGCTCGAATCCGCCCTGACCACCATCCAGGACTGCGAGGACTCCGTCGCCGCCGTGGATGCCGAGGACAAGGTGCTGGCCTACCGCAACTGGCTGGGCCTGATGACCGGCAGCCTGACCGCCAGCTTCCCCAAGGGCAGCGGCACGGTGGAGCGCCGGCTGAACCCCGACCGCAGCTACACCAGCCGCAACGGCGAGACGATCACCCTGCCCGGCCGCAGCCTGATGCTGATCCGCAACGTCGGTCACCTGATGACCAACAGCGCGGTCCTGCTCAACGACGGCAGCGAGGCGCCGGAAGGCATCCTCGACGGCATGATCACCTCGCTGATCGCGCTGCACGACGTCAAGGGCCCCCGCCTCAACAGCCGCGCCGGCTCCGTCTACATCGTGAAGCCGAAGATGCACGGGCCGGAGGAGGTCGCCTTCGCGGACGAGCTGTTCGCCCGCGTCGAGGACGCGCTGGGCATCGCGCGCAACACGCTGAAGATGGGCATCATGGACGAGGAGCGCCGCACCACGGTGAACCTCAAGGAGTGCATCCGGGCCGCGGCGGCGCGCGTGGTGTTCATCAACACCGGCTTCCTCGACCGCACCGGCGACGAGATGCACACCGCCATGGAAGCCGGCCCGATGATCCGCAAGAACGACATGAAGTCGTCCGCCTGGATCAAGGCCTATGAGGACTGGAACGTCGACACCGGCCTGCTCTGCGGGCTGAAGGGCCACGCCCAGATCGGCAAGGGCATGTGGGCGATGCCCGACCGCATGGCCGACATGCTGGCCGCCAAGATCGTCCACCCGCAGGCCGGCGCCAACACCGCCTGGGTGCCCTCGCCCACCGCGGCCACGCTGCACGCCCTGCACTACCATCAGGTCAACGTCGCCGCCCGCCAGGAGGAGCTGGCCCGCCGCGAGCGCGCCAGCCTGGACGCCATCCTGACCATCCCGCTGGCCGACCGCCCCAACTGGTCGGAAGAGGAAATCCAGCAGGAGCTGGACAACAACGCCCAGGGCATCCTCGGCTACGTGGTGCGCTGGATCGACCAGGGCGTCGGCTGCTCCAAGGTGCCGGACATCAACAACGTCGGGCTGATGGAGGACCGCGCCACCCTGCGCATCTCCAGCCAGCACATCGCCAACTGGCTGCTCCACGGCATCACCAGCGAGGCGCAGGTCATGGAGACGATGAAGCGCATGGCCGCCGTGGTGGACAAGCAGAACGCCGGCGATCCGCTCTACCGCCCGATGGCCGCCGACTTCGACGGCAGCGTCGCCTTCCAGGCCGCCTGCGACCTCGTCTTCAAGGGCCGCGAGCAGCCGAACGGCTACACCGAACCGGTGCTGCACCGCCGCCGCATCGAGGCCAAGGCGAAGACCACCGGCTAAGCCGGCGCGTCAACCGGCGCGCATCGCAGGCCCTTTTCCGGAGGCCCTTCCCCGTTCGCGGGGGAGGGCCTTTTTCTTTGCGCGCCAGCAACGGAATGACCGGGGGCGAGACATGAAATGAGGCCTCACAGACGGGAAATACCGATCATTGAACGACAAACAAAAAAAACAATGACACCAAATAATATTTTCCTGAACGAACATCATCCGTCGAGCGTCCAATTACCAAGAACCAGCACATCATGCCAGTTTTAAGACTCGATCATATGGAAAGCGCATCCCTTGTGTTCGTAATAGGAACAACGATAAACTTGATTTCATGCATGATTGAATGAATTGTCCCATCGAAACAGCCGTCGCCCGCAGGCAGAACTCGGCAATATATGGAATGGAGCATTGTTATGAATGTCTTGCACGCCATGACCATCAGACGAAAGGCAACGCTGACCTCTGTGTTCGTTTTTTCCGTCATGGCGATCGCAACGTTCTTTGTCGGGAAAGAAACATCGCTGCAGGAGCGCCATCTCTCCCACGTCCGCCAGACCGTCGACGCGGTGAGCCGCAAGATCGTGCCGCTGAGCGAGTCGATCGCCAACATCCGTTACGATGTGGCGCAGGTTCAGCAGTGGTTGACGGACGTGTCGGCGACCCGCGGGCTGGACGGTCTGGATGACGGGCCCGCCAAGGCCGAGGAGTTCGCAAAGGCTTTCACCCAGCACGCCGAGAACGCCCACGCCATCGCCCAGGAACTGGATTTGACGGACATGGTGCGGAGCATCGCCGCCACCCGCGACGCCTTTCCGCCCTTCTACGAGCTGGGCCGGCGCATGTCCCAAACCTACGTGGAGGGCGGCCCGTCGGCGGGGAACGCCATGATGGGACAGTTTGACGCGGTCGCCGAGAGCATGGACAAGGAGATGGAGCGGCTCCTTTCCACCATGGAGCAGGTCCGCGAGGAGCGTCTGGGCGGCCTCGATGCGGCGGTGACCGACATCGAGTCCGCCACGGCCACGCTGGAAACCCTGCTGATCGCCGCCGCCGCCGCGGCGCTGCTCCTGATCGTCGCCTCCATCGTCTTCCTGCGCCGGGCGGTGATCGGCCCGATCGACCGGATGCGGCTGACCATGACCGGCATGGCCGCCGGCAACCTGAGGGCGGAAGTCGGATTCGAGGGGCGCCGCGACGAGATCGGCCAGATGGCCGATGCCGTGCGCGTCTTCCGCGAAGCCGGCCTGGAGAACGAGCGCCTGCGCGCCGAACAGGAGCGCGCCCGCGAGGCCGGCGAGGAGGAGCGGCGCCAGGCGCTGGCCGCCATGGCCGACACGGTGGAGCGTGAGACCCGCGCCGCCGTTGAGCAGGTGGCCCGGCACGCCGGAGAGATGGCCGGCAACGCCGAGGCGATGGCCGCCTCCGCCGGGATGGTCAGCGACAACTCCCAGACCGTCGCGGCCGCGGCGAGCCAGGCCCTGGCCAACGCCCAGACGGTCGCCGCCGCCGCCAACGAGCTGTCCGCCTCGATCCAGGAAATCGGCCGGCAGGTGACCGCCTCGGTGGCGGTGACCGGGAGCGCCGTGGAGAAGGCCGGCTCCGCCAGCGCGATCATCGCGCATCTGTCGACGGCGGTGGAGCGCATTGGCGCCGTCGCCCGGCTGATCGGCGACATCGCCAGCCAGACCAACCTGCTGGCGCTGAACGCCACCATCGAGGCGGCGCGCGCCGGCGAGGCCGGCAAGGGCTTCGCCGTCGTCGCCGGGGAGGTAAAGAACCTGGCCAGCCAGACCGCGCGTTCCACCGAGGAGATCGCGGCGCTGATCACCGACGTGCAGTCGGTCACCCGGCAGGCGGTGGATCGGGTGAGCGAGGTCGCCGCGAGCATCGATCAGGTGTCGGACATCTCCTCTTCCATCGCCGCGGCGGTCGAGGAGCAGGACGCCGCCACCCGGGAAATCGCCCGCACCGTCAACGAGACCAGCCACGCCGCCCAGGAGGTGTCCAGCCGGATCGCTCTGGTGTCGGAGGAGGCCAACCAGACCGGCGAGCGGGCCGGCGGCATGCGCGCCGTCGCCGACGACGTGGCGCGGAGCATCGACGACCTGCAAAGCGTCCTGGTTCGCGTGGTGCGAACCGCGACCAGCGACGTCGACCGCCGCCACAAGCCGCGCCTGCGGGTCGACCTGCCCTGCACCATTGACGGCGCCGGCGCCGGCACGGGAAAGGCGGCGCGGATCGTCAACCTGTCGTCCGGCGGTGCGATGATCCTGGACGCGCCCATGATGACGGTTGGCACGCCCGGCACCCTGCGGGCCTCCGGCCTGTCCCGCCCCGTGCCCTTCCTGGTGAAGTCCTGCGAGCCGGGACAGCTGCACGTGAAGTTCAGCCTGCCGGAGGCCGACCAGTCGGTGCTGGAGCGTGATCTGGCGGCCCTGGCGCGCGGCTTGGCGCCGCACCGCAACGCGGCGTGACGGGCAAGGCCCTCGCCCGGCGGGGCGGGGGCCGTCCGCCCAGAAGAATGGCGAGGCCCGGCGGAATGGCAAGGCCCGGATATGGCGAAGGCCGGAAACCCGTCTGGGTTCCGGCCTTCGAGGATGGTGGGCGCGACAGGGATTGAACCTGTGACCCCTACGATGTCAACGTAGTGCTCTCCCGCTGAGCTACGCGCCCATCCGTGCCGCCGGTCGGTTCGGGGTTCGGCATCCGTCTTGCGTCCCGTCCGGCGTGGGCGTGGGGTGTACCATCATCCCGGGGGTCTGGCAAGCCTCGTTTTCACTTTTTTGCCGCCCGGCGACGGACCCGTCGTATTTTTCCGCCAACGGGACGCTCCGCCCCTCCCTCTGTTGGGGCGTGAGCGGGACGGTGCGTGACAGAGCCGTCCGGGTCCACTACATCACATGCCATGGATGCATCCGTCGACGCCGCCACACCGGAGCCGGCCTTCGAGCTTCTGGCCCCGGACGAACAGACCAAGCCGCTGGTGCTGGCCTCGCCGCACAGCGGCAACCGCTACCCGGCCGAGTTCCTGGCGGCGGCGCGGCTCGACCCGCGCGCGTTGCGCAAGTCGGAAGACTGCTTCGTCGACGAGATCTTCGCGGGCGCCCCGGCGCTGGGCATTCCGCTGATCCGCGCGCTGTTCCCCCGCGCCTTCCTGGACGTCAACCGCGAGGCCTACGAGCTGGACCCGGAGATGTTCGCGGACGCCCTGCCGCCCTACGTCAACACGCGCTCGCCGCGCGTCGCCGCCGGGCTGGGCACCATCGCGCGGGTGGTCGCCAACGGCGAGGACATCTACCGCGGCAAGCTGCGCTTTTCCGAAGCGGTGCGCCGGGTGGAGCAATGCTACACCCCCTACCACACCGCGCTGCGCCGGCTGGTCGAGGACACCCGCGCCCACTTCGGCCACGCGGTGCTGGTCGACTGCCATTCCATGCCCTCCCCCGGGTTGGGCGACCGCGACAACCGGCGCAGCGACATCGTGCTGGGGGATTGTTTCGGCAATTCCTGCGCACCCGCGGTCACCGAGACGGCGGAGCGCTTCCTGCGCGGCCTGGGCTATACGGTCAGCCGCAACGCGCCCTACGCCGGCGGCTACACCACCCGCCATTACGGGCGCCCGCGCCAGGGCATCCACGCGCTCCAGATCGAGATCAGCCGCGACCTCTACATGGACGAGGCGACGCTGTCGCGCCTGCCCTTCCTGACCGTGCTGACCCGCCACATGCACGAGTTGGTCGACAACATCGCCCATCTGCCGCCCGGCCCCCTTGCGCCGCGCTGACCAACCTTCCCCGCCCTGGACGGCGCACAAAAAAAGGCCGGGGCAAAGGCCCCGGCCCGAGTTTAGGGAGGAAACGCCCAAGAAGTGCGTTACGGCACCGCCCGTGTCGCAGACACGATCAATGCCGCACTGCACAATATGATGACGTCCCGCTCAGGGATCAAGAGGGAAAATGTTTTTGCATGTCATTCAATGGTTTAACCAAAGTTAAGACAAAGCTTCGTCGTGGCGCAAACAGCCGCTTATGCTGCATTGCACACAGAATCCCGGTCCTGCTCCCGCACAATCTGGGGCTGGCGGCGCGTCCGCCAACCCACCCCGGCCCTTCGGCATAACCCATTCGACCGATAGGGAACCAACCCCCCACACGGTCGTTTTGTCCCTGCGCGTCCCGGGGTGCGCCCCGACACGCGCCATTCGGCCGCCCAACCACGCGGCCGTCCGGCACCGGAGAACCACCCACGTGAGCAGACTGGTCGTCGTATCCAACCGCGTCGCCCCCATTGATGAAGGCAAGCAAGCCGCCGGGGGCCTCGCCGTGGCCGTGCTGGCCGCGCTGAAGAAGACCGGAGGCATCTGGTTCGGCTGGAGCGGCACGGTGGTCGAGGAGGAGTCGCAGAGCGAGCCCCGGCGCACCGACGTCGGGCGCCTGACCTACGCGACGCTGGACCTCAGCCGCCGCGACTTCGAGGAATATTACAACGGCTTCGCCAACCAGACTCTGTGGCCGCTGTTCCACTACCGTGTCGGCCTGATCGAGGTCAGCCGCCGCACGCGCGAAGGCTACAAGCGGGTCAACGGCTATTTCGCGGAAAAGCTGGTCCCGCTGCTCAGCCCCGACGACATGGTGTGGGTCCACGACTATCACCTGATCCCCTTCGGCGAGGAATTGCGCCAGCGCGGCTGCACCCAGCGCATGGGCTTCTTCCTGCATACGCCTTTCCCCGCCCCGGAAATCCTGGTGGCCCTGCCGAATCACAGGGAGCTGATCCGCGAGCTGTGCGCCTACGACCTCGTCGGCTTCCACACCCATGTGGATCTGCGCGGTTTCGCCGACTACATCCGGCAGGAGCTGGACGGCGAGGTCGAGGACCGCGGCCCCGAGGGCGGCATGCTGATCCACGCCTTCGGCCGCACGCTGCTGGCCCGCGCCTTCCCCATCAGCATCGACACCGAGAATCTGGTGGGCATCGCCGAGACCGCCGTGCGTTCCCGCCACACCCAGCGGCTGAAGGAAAGCCTCGTCGGGCGGCGTCTGATCATCGGGGTCGACCGGCTGGACTATTCGAAGGGCCTGCCGCAGCGCTTCCAGGCCTTCGAACAGCTCCTGGCGACCTATCCGGAGCATTGCAACCGCGTCTCCTTCCTCCAGGTGGCCCCGCCGAGCCGCGAGGACGTGCCGGAATACATCGCCATCAAGCGCGAGCTGTCGGAGCTGTCGGGCCGCATCAACGGGCGCTTCGCCGAGTTCGACTGGGTGCCGATCCGCTACCTGAACAAGAGCTTCGGGCGGCGCGTGCTGGCCGGCTTCTACCGCACCGCCCATGTCGGGCTGGTCACCCCGCTGCGCGACGGCATGAACCTCGTCGCCAAGGAGTATGTCGCCTGCCAGGACGCCGACGACCCCGGCGTGCTGGTGCTGTCCAGCTTCGCCGGGGCGGCGCGGGAGCTCGATTCGGCGCTGATCGTCAATCCCTTCGACATCGAGGCGGTGGCCGACGCCCTGCAGCGCGCCCTGACCATGTCGCTGCCCGAGCGCAAGGAGCGCCACGCCGCGATGATGCGCATCCTGCGCAGCCACGACATCGGCTGGTGGCGGGAAAGCTACGTCGATGCCTTGACGCGCGCGCCGTACGGGTGAAACTGATTCTATGACCACAGACAGCAATGCCGTTTCCGGCCCCGTCACCCTGGTCGCCGACATCGGCGCCACCAACGCCCGCTTCGGCCTGATCGACGGCACGGGCATCCACGGTTCGCGCGTTCTGCGCTGCGCCGACTTCCCCTCGCTGGAGGCGGCGGCGCTGGCCTATCTCGGCGGCATGCCGCCGGACGCCCGGCCCAGCCGCGGCGCCTTCGCCATCGCCGGCCCGGTGACCGGCGACGAGGTGCTGATGACCAACCGCGGCTGGTCCTTCTCCACGGCCGAGGTGCGCGGCAAGCTGGGGTTGGAGCGGCTGGCCGTCATCAACGACTTCACCGCCGTCGCCCTGTCGGTGCCCCGCCTCACCGCCGCCGACGTCCGTCAGGTGGGCGAGGGAGCGCCGGTGCCGGGCCGCGTCGTCGGCGTGGTCGGGCCGGGCAGCGGGCTGGGCGTGTCGGGGCTGGTTCCCGGTCCCGAAGGCTGGACCGCGCTGGCCGCGGAGGGCGGCCATGTCACCATGGCGCCGGTCAGCGACCGCGAGAGCGCCGTGCTGGCCCAGCTCCGCAAGAGCTTCGACCATGTGTCGGCGGAGCGGGTGCTGTCCGGGCCGGGGCTGGTCAACCTCTATCAGGCGCTGTGCGTCCTCGACCACCAGGAGCCGGAACCCTTCACCCCGGCCCAGGTGTCCGACGCCGCGACCGCCAACACCAACCCGCATTGCGTGGAGGCGGTGGAGATGTTCTGCGCGATGCTCGGCACCGTGGCGGGCAACCTCGCTTTGACGCTGGGGGCACGGGGCGGCATCTACATCGCGGGCGGCATCGTGCCGAAACTGGGCACCCTGTTCACCCACTCCCGCTTCCGCAAGCGCTTCATGGAGAAGGGCCGGATGCGCGACTTCCTGGCCCCCATCCCGACCTACGTCATCATCCACGAGCTTCCCGCCTTCCTCGGTCTGGCCGAGGCCGCGGAGCGGGCGTAACGGCGCTCAGGCCGTCAGCCGCGAGGCGGCCAGTTTCAGGTCGGCCAGGAAGGTCGGCTGCTCGGCGAGCTGGCCGCGCAGGATGTAGCTGGGGTGGAAGGTCGCCACCACCTCCGCCCCCGGCACGAGGCGGCACGGCTGGACGGTGCCGCGCAGCTGCATGATCCCGTTCAGCCCGGTCAGCGCCCACAGCGGCGTGCGGCCGAGCGCGACGATGACGCGGGGGGCGAAGCCCTCCAGCGTCCGCTGCAGATGCTCGATCTCTCCGGAGAACTCCGCCAGCACCCAGTCGGAGGTGCCGAACGGCCCCCAGCGCTCGTCCAGCGCCCGCCCCTCCTTCCTGGCACGGGTGCGCGAGGCGAAGAAATGCCCGACCTTGTTGCCCGGCGGCTGGTGGCGGAAGACGTTGGCGACGAGGCATTCCGCCCGCTCCACCCCCGCCGCCTTCAGCGTCTCGTCGAGGAGCTGGCCGCTGCGCCCGACGAAGGGCACGCCCCGCCGCGCCTCCTCCGCCCCCGGCGCCTCCCCCACGATGGCGAGGCGCGGCCCGGCGCTGGTCTTGGTGGGCTGCTGGTAATCGGCGAAGGGCAGGTCCGTCATGCGCGCGTCCCTTGCTGGTCGTGAGGCTTGCCGCCGGGAGGCTTGTCCTTGGGAGGCTTTGGCCCCAGCATTGTTCAAAACGAGGA
The DNA here is from genome assembly GCF_058780535.1 of Azospirillum sp. UENF 211521. Classification (NCBI taxonomy): domain Bacteria; kingdom Pseudomonadati; phylum Pseudomonadota; class Alphaproteobacteria; order Rhodospirillales; family Azospirillaceae; genus Azospirillum; species Azospirillum sp. UENF 211521. The sequence continues at coordinate 970,023 of NZ_JBSNCF010000001.1, read as the reverse complement.
GTCCAGACCAACAACACCGGAGGACGCGAGATGGCGACACACCAGGAGCTGGCGGGAAAGAGCTGCGAACCCTGCCGCGGCGGCATTCCCCCGATGGACCGCGCCATGGCGGAAAATTATCTGGTGCAGGTCCCCGGCTGGTCGATCAGGCCGGACCCCGACCGGCTGGAGCGCGACTACCGCTTCGCCAACTTCCGCGAGGCGCAGCACTTCGCGATGCGCGTCGGCGACCTGTGCGAGGCGGAGGGCCACCACGCCGAGATCCTCTATGGCTGGGGCCACTGCACCGTCACCTTCTGGACGCACAAGATCAAGGGCCTGCACGAGAACGACTTCATCATGGCCGCCAAGGTCGAGGGGCTGATGGACGAACCCTACGCCCCGGTGTCGGAATCCATAGGCGACGTCTCCCCCACCGCACGGCGCGGGTGATTTTCCTCTCTCCCCTCAACTTTTTCCCCTCTCCCCTCCGGGGAGAGGGTTAGGGTGAGGGGGTGCGCGTGGCGGTACGTCCGGCCCAGGCGCATCCCCCTCACCGGCCCTTCGGGCCACCCTCTCCCCGGAGGGGAGAGGGAACACCAACCCGGAGCACGCCCCATGCCCAACGCGCAGCCCACCGTCATCCAATGGGGCCTGTCCAGCTACAGCGGCTGGGGCGTCAATGGGCTGCAACTGGCGCTGAGCTGGACGCGCAGCGGGCGGCTGGTGCCGGTCTGCTCGCTGCCGTTGCGGCTGGAGGACATCGCGCTGTCCCCTCTGGAATGGCGGCGCATGGCCGGCTTCGTCCGCGAATCCGAAGCGCTGTGCCGGCAGATCGCGCCCCACGCCGGGCAGGAGATCGGCGTGTCGGTGCCGGTGCTGCGCGGGCTCGGCAACAACCTCGTCGGCAGCCGGTCGGTGGAGGGGGTGACGGTGAAGGGCCAGCCCACCGTCGGCGTCTGCTATCTGGAGGACAGCGCCATCGACGCGGAAGGCCGGGCGCGGGCGGAGCACTGCGCGGCCATCGTCGCCGGGTCGAGCTTCGTCGAGCGGGTGCTGACCGGCGCCGGGATCGGGCGGGTGCGGACGGTGCTGCAGGGCGTCGATCCCACCCATTTCCACCCGGCTCCCAAGATCGGCTGGTTCAAGGACCGCTTCGTCGTCTTCTCCGGCGGCAAGCCGGAGTTCCGCAAGGGGCAGGACCTCGCCCTGCTCGGCTTCCGCGCCTTCGCCGAGCGCCATCCCGAGGCGCTGCTGCTGACGGCGTGGCACAACCCCTGGCCGGAAAGCGCCCGTTCGCTGGAGGCCAACCCCGCCGTGGCGCCGGTGCCCTTCCACGACAACGGGCAGTTCGACGGCGCGGGCTGGGCGGTCGCCAACGGCGTGCCGCCCGATCAGGTGATGGACCTCGGCCCGGTGCCCAACGCCGACATGGCCCGCATCCTGCGCGAGGTCGACGTCGGCCTGTTCCCCAACCGCGGCGAGGGTGGGACCAACCTCGTCGCCATGGAATGCATGGCCTGCGGCATCCCCGCCATCCTGTCGGCCAACACCGGGCACCTCGACCTGATCGGGGCGGACCGCTGCGTCCCGCTGACCCGGCAAGGCACCATCCGGACCGATTTCGGCGCTGACGGCTGGGGCGAGAGCGACGTGGACGAGATCGTCGCGGCGCTGGAGGGTCTGTGGGCCGACCGCGCCCGCGCCGCGGCCATCGGGCGGGCGGGCGCCGCCTTCCTGGCCGGACTGACCTGGGACCGCTACGCGGACGGGGTGGCCGACGTCGTGGAGTCGGTGCTGTAGCGCCTACAGCGCCTTCACCGCCGCCAGCAACCGTTCCACCTCCGCCTCGTCGTTGTAGTAGTGGGGGGAGGCGCGGACGACCTCGGTCAGGCCGCGGGCCTCCATGTCGAAGGGGGTCGAGGGTGCGGAGGACACCGAGAGGTTGATCCCCTGCCCGCGCAGAGCGGCCTTGATCGCCCGCGGCTCATGGCCATCCACCGTGAAGGTGACGATGGCGCAGCGCTCCGCCCCGAGATCGCGCACCGTCACGCCGGGAAGCGCGCCCAGACCGTGCCGCAGCCTGTCCGCCAGCGCGAAGGCGCGGTCGCGGATCGCCTCCAGCCCCCAGGACAGCGCGTAATCCACCGCCGCCCCCAGACCGAGCCGGGCTGCGGTGTTGCTCTCCCACATCTCGAAGCGGCGGGCGTCGGGGCGCATGGTGTAGCGGTCCGGCCCGGCCAGCGCGCCGCCGCTGTGGTCGAGCGTGTACGGCTCGATGCGATCGAGCCAGTCCTTGCGGACGTAGAGGAAGCCGGTGCCCCGCGGCGCGCGCAGGAACTTGCGCCCGGTCGCCGACAGGAAGTCGCAGCCCAGCTCCTCGACGTCCACCGGCATCTGGCCCACCGTCTGGCAGGCGTCGAGCAGATAGGGGATGCCGTGCCGCCGCGCCACCCGCCCGATGGCGGCGGCCGGATTGACCAGCCCGCCGTTGGTCGGGATGTGGGTGATGGCGATCAACCGGACCGGGCCCTTCCCCGGCTCCCCGATCATCGCCTCCAGCGCCGCGACGGAGGTCTGGCCGGTCTCGTCGCTGGGGATCACCTCGACCGTCACGCCGGTGCGGCGTGAGGCTTGCAGAAAGGGGATCAGGTTGGCGGCGTATTCGGCGCGCGCCGTCAGGATGCGGTCGCCGGGCCGGAAACCGTCCCCCGGCAGGGCGGCCAGCGCGTTGAAGGCCATGCCCCAGGCCACGGTCGCGTTCTCCGCCAGGGCCACCTCCTCCCGCGAGCAGGCGAGCAGGCGGGCCACGGAGTCGTAGACGCCCTCCAGCCGGCCGTTGGCGTGCTCGGCCGCCTCGTAGCCGCCGATGGTGGCCTCCAGCGCCAGATGCGCGGTCACGGCGTCCAGCACCGGTTGCGGCGGCAGGGCGGCCCCGGCGTTGTTGAAGTGGACGACGTGCCGGGTGCCCGGCGTCTCCGCGCGGGCGCGCGCGATGTCGATGGTCATGCGTTCTCCCCCTGCCCCGGTGTTTCCGGTGGTTGTTTCTCGCCGATGTGCACCGCCAGCCAGACGGTCGGGGCCGTCGGATCGGTCCAGGCCACGCGGTGCCGCCGCCCGGCGGGGATCATCATCCAGTCGCCGGGGCCAAGAGCGCGCTCCGCCTCGCCGTCGAGCTGCAGCCGGGCCGCGCCCTGGACGACGAGCACGAACTCGTCCCAGTCCTGATCGTACCAGAATCCGTCGGGGGTCGCCTGACCGGTGGACAGGATGCGCTCGATGCGCACCGCCCCGGAGGACGCGGCGGTTTCCGCCAGGGTCGTGAAAAGTTCGTCCGGAAGCGAAGTGTCCGGCAGGCCCGCCAGCAGGTTGCCGGCCGGGACGCTCATCCCCAGAGTTCGGGGGCTGGCGGGCACAGCGTGCCGCCGTCATAATGCAGGGCCGGCGTGCGGTCCTCGGCCAGCAACAGCGGGCCATCGAGATCGACGTAGCGCGCGCCCTGGGCCAGCAGCACAGCGGGCGCCATGGCGAGCGAGGTGGCGACCATGCAGCCGACCATGATGTCGAAGCCGGACTCCTGCGCCGCCTGCTTCAGCAGCAACGCCTCGGTCAGACCGCCGGTCTTGTCCAGCTTGATGTTCACCACCCGGTAGATGCCCTTCAACCGGCTGAGCGAGTCCAGCCCGTGGCAGGATTCGTCGGCGCCCAGCGCCACCGGGCAATCGATGCCGCGCAGCGCCTCGTCCTCGCCGGCGGGCAGCGGCTGCTCGATCAACTCCACCCCCAGATCGGCCAGCACCGGGGCGAAGCGGCGGAGCATCTCCAGCGTCCAGGCCTCGTTGGCGTCGACGATCAGGCGGGTGGCCGGGGCGGCCTCGCGCACCGCGCGCACGCGGTCGAGGTCGCCCTCCCCGGTCAGCTTCATTTTGAGCAGCGGATGGTCCGCCGCCCGCGCCTTGGCGGAGGCGGCCATCGCCGCGGGCTCGTCCACGCTCAGCGTGTAGCAGGTGGTCAGCTTCTTCGGCGCGTCGGGCATCCCGGCGAGCCGCCACGCCGGTTTGCCCGCCTGTTTGGCCTCCAGGTCCCACAGCGCGCAGTCCAGCGCGTTGCGCGCGGCCCCCGGCGGCAGGAGGGCGCGCAGCCGCTCGCGGTCCAGCCCGTCCGCCACCGCCCCGGCCAGGGACTCCAGCGTCTTGACCGTCTCGTCCAGCGATTCCCCGTAGCGGGCGTAGGGCACGCACTCCCCACGGCCCCGCTTGCAGGATTCGACCACCTCGGCGACCACGACCTCGGCCTCGGTCTTGGCGCCGCGCGATATGCGGAAGGTCCCCGCGATGGGGAAGGTATCGCGGCGGACGTAAAGACGGCGGGCGGTGGACGACATGAAACTCTCCAGCAACGCGGCGGACCCGAAGTGTAAGCAAACCCGCCGCGATGACCAGAGCAGGGTGGGAATGCCAGCCTTACCCGTGAAGCCCGGCCCCGTTCATTCCCATCCGTCCATTCATACCTGCGGTTGCCGGCCCGGGCGTCTGTTGCTGGCGCGGGTCCGGGTCCTGCACGATCACCCCGTACCAGCCCAGCCCCTTGTAGGTCTCGTAGCCCGGCGTCAGGGCATAGCCGTAGGTGCGTCCGGTCCCGTCGGCGTAATGGCCCATGCTCTCCCCGCTGCGGCGGAGCTGGACGGTCTCGCTGAGGATGCCGCGCCCGTCGGAGGAGGCGATCACCCGGTGCCGGGCGTCGAGCAGAAGGCAGCGCGAACGGGAGCGCTCCTCATCCTCCAGCCGCACGCCCTGGACGACGGCCGCGGCCTGCGGCTCCCAGTCGAAGAAGATGCCCAGCACGCCGATGGGATCGCCGTCCGCCTCGCCGCCGCGCCGGATCGCGGTGGCGTAGGTGGCGACCACACGGTCCTCCAGGCGGCCGTTGCGCGACACGTCGCCCACCGTGAACTCGCCGCCGTTGCGCGTGGCCAGCGCCTGACGGAACCACCCCTCATCCCCCACGCGGGCGCCCTGGGCACCGGGGTAGCGGCCGGGGCGGCCGGTGGCGATCACCTCGCCCTTCAGGTCGGCGATCCACAGGTCGAGATAGACGGTGTAGGACTCCAGGATGACGCTCAGACGGTGGGAGGCGTGCTGGCGGTTCACCTCCGTCGGGTCGGCGGCGCAGTCCACCACGGCGCTGTCGGTCGCCCACCAGCGCACGTCGCAGGACCGCTCGTACAGGTTCCGGTCGATGATCTCGATCATGTTCAGCGACAGGTCGGCCAGACGCCGCCCGTGCATCTCCTGCACCATGGCGCTGCCCGTGGTGGTCAGGTGATCGACGCGGGAGACGATCTCCGACCGCAGCTCCTTGGTGATGGTGTTCACCTGCTTGGAAATCTCGGAGACTTCGTTCGCCACCACTGCGAAGCCCCGCCCGGCGTCGCCCGCCCGCGACGCTTCGATCAGGGCGTTCATCGCCAGCATCTTGGTGCGGCGGGTGATGTCTTCGATCAAAGACACCTTCCGGGAGGCGACATCCAGGACGCCCCGGGAAAGCTCGAACAGTTCGTTTCCGGCCACACTCATCCCGAGCACCTCTGTGAGTTTGGGTGGGATATCTTTTTTAGACGTCTAACCATCAAACGCTGTGCCAACCGCCCTTTTGAAACCATCAGGACGCGCAAAGCCCTGGAAAGCCTGCGTTTTCACGCAAACTCCCGGGATTGGCCTCAACGTTTTCGAGATGTCAGTTTCGAAATTGTGATGAATTCGGCGTCATAATGGAGTCCGAACAATCACACGCGGCACCGGCCCTGCCGCACCGCACCCCGCGCACCGCGTGCGCCGCAACAAAAACACCGGTTTCTCCTAAAAAATGAGGCAAAAGGTCGCATGGACCCATTGCGCCGCCCCGACACTGCTTAGCATACAAGCAAATGCCGGGTCGCTAATCAATGCCTACCTTATAAGCAAGTGCAATTTTTCGGACAAACAATGGGACATTGCACAAAAAAGCGTCACGCGACCTTGTGCATCTCGTCCAGGAAAAGCTGCACCTCGCGGGTCAAGCGGTCGGCCTGGACGGTCATCCGCTCCGACGCGGCGAACACCTCGTGGGCGGTGCCGCTGGTCCGTTCGGCGGCGGTGGTGACGTCCTGGATGTCCTCGGTGACGGCGCGGGTGCCGGCGGCGGCCTGATCCATGTTGCTGACGATCGACTGGATCGCCGAGCCCTGCTGCCCGATGCCCGCGGCGATGCCGCCGGCGATCTGGTTGATGTCCTGGATGGTGTGGCCGATGCCGACGATGGAGGCGACCGCCACGTCGGTGGAGGACTGGATGCCGGCGATCTGGCCGGCGATGTCGCCGGTGGCCTTGGCGGTCTGGTCGGCCAGCCGCTTGACCTCCTGCGCCACCACGGCGAAGCCCTTGCCGGCCTCGCCGGCGCGGGCCGCCTCGATGGTCGCGTTGAGCGCCAGGAGGTTGGTCTGGCTGGCGATGTCGTTGATCAGGGTGACCACCTCGCCCACCGTCTTGGCGGCGCCCGACAGATCGGCGATCAGGGCGTTGGAGCGCTCGGCCTCGCCCGCCGCGTTGGCGGCGACCTTGGCGACCTCCTCGACCTGGCGGGCAATCTCGCGGATGGAGGCGGACAGCTCCTCCGTCGCGGCGGCAACGCTGCCGACCGAGGAACCGGTCTGCGACGCGGCGGCGGCGACCGAGGACGCCTTGCCGGTGGCTGTCTGGGCGTCGGTCTCCATGGTGCGGGCCGACATCTCCAGCTGGTGGGCGGTGCCGGACACCTGCTCGCACACCGCGCGGATCTGCGTCTCGAAGCGGTCGGTCACCCCGGCGAAGCCCTTCACTTTGGCGGCGATGGCGTCGGTGGCGGTGTTGATGGTGCGCGAGGCGTGCAGGAAGTTGCCCTGCATGCCCTTCAGCACGATCCGCCGGAAATACTTGTTGGCCGACACGTAGCTCATCGAGGCGGTGGCCTCGCGGATGAAGGCGTCGGTGCGGTCGATCGAGTCGTTCAGGGCGTGCATCAGCTCGCCGAGGTCGCCCTTCTCCCGGACATTGACGACCCGCGCCTCGAAGTCGCCGCGCGACACCGCCTGGCAGACGGCCACCGCCTGCCCCACCGCGGCGCGGGCGCGCACCATGCACAGCATGACGCCGACCAGCGCGGCCAACGCCGCGGCCCCGATCGCGAGGCGCAGCGGCGCGCCGCCGACGTCCAGCGCATCGGTCACCAACAGCGCTGCGACGAACAGCGCGGCGACCGCCCCCAGGCCGAACGCCTTAGAGAGAGAAGACGAATTCGTCATACCCGATCCCCTTCTCCGTCAGCAGCCCGACAACGGTGGCGAAGGCCTCGTTCATGCCCTGCTTGCGGTCTTCGTGGCGGTTTTCGATGTCCAGAAGCGTGCGGTAGAGCGGCACCACCTTGTCGATGGCGCTGCGGTCCGGCACCCGGCGCGACGAGTGGTAGCCGACGAGCCGGCCGTTGACGTCGCAGCTGGGGGTGACGTGGGCGAAGACCCAGTAATGGTCGCCGTTGCGCGCCCGGTTCACGACATAGGCGAAGATCTCCTGCCCCGCCCCCAGCGTGTCCCACAGCAGCTTGAACACGCAGCGCGGCATGTCCGGATGGCGGACGATGGAATGCGGCGCCCCCATCAGCTCCGCCTCGCTGTAGCCGGCGACGCGCTGGAACACCCGGTTGGCGTAGGTGATCCGGCCCTTCAGGTCGGTCTTGGAAACGATGACCTCGTCGGTGTCGAAGAACCGCTCGACCCCGGTCAGCGTCCGGTCGCGGGGGCCGGGGCTGAGAACGTCGCTGTGTGCCATGTGCCTGCGGTCGCGGGCCGAGAGCCCGGCGCCCCCTTATTGGTTCGCGGTCGGTTACAGGGCGTACATCTCCCCGTCCGCGCGTTCCCGTCGGGCCCTGGCGGACGCCGCAAAGTAAAGACCCGACGAGTTATACAAAAGATTAAATTTATTGCCGGACGGAAATATAATTCAGCTCAACCGCTTCCCGGACGCACCATCGGCGCCGCCCGCTCACTCCGGCGGATAGGGAACGGTCAGCAGCCGGCCGATGGGCGGATTCTCGACGATGGCCGTCATGCCGTCGGGCCAGCGCACCTCCAGCCGCTCCACCCCGCGGGCGCTGCCCAGCCCGAAATGGGCCACCGGCTCCATCTGGCAGAGATAGCCCGACCCGGCGCAGACGGAGCGCACCTGCCGCCGCCCGTTGGCCGTGCAGGTGACCACGGCGCCGCGCGCCGGCGCGCCGTAGGGGGTCAGGGGCAGCACGCGCAGCCACCCGTTGTGGTTCGCCGCCGTGCGGTAGAGCGACAGGGGCTGCGGCGATCCGCCGCCATGCCCGCCGCCATGCCCCCCACCGTGCCCGGCGCCGATCCCGTTGCCGTGGGCCACGAGCAGTTCCAGCCGCCCGTCGCCGTCGATGTCGGCCACCGCCGCCCCGGTGCCCAGCCCCTTGGGCTCCGCCGCGTCGCCGAGGTCGATGGACTGCCAGCGGTCGTCGCGCCACGCGAACAGGCGGTTGGGCTCGCCGTGCAGGTTGAAGAACAGCTCCTCGTAGCCGTCGTTGTCGAAATCGGCGGCGATCACGCTGGACACCCGGCCCGGAAAGGACATCTCGGGATCGGCCTCGTCGACGAAGCCACCGCCGGAGCGCTGGACGAACAGGCGCTGCGGCCCTTCCCAGGCGCCGACCAGCAGCCCGAACCCGCCATAGCCCGGCCCGTCCACCGCGGTCACCGCCCGCCCGGCAAAACGCGAATCGGCGACGCCGCGCTCCTCGGCGATCTCCTCGTAGGTGCCGTCGCCGAGATTGCGGAACAGGAAGTTCGGCCCACCCTCGTTGCAGGCGAACAGGTCGACGCGGTCGGACAGGAACGGCAGGGCGAGCAGCCCGCGCCCGGCGCCGATCAGGTCGATGCCCGCGTCCTCCGCCGCATCCTCCAGCCGCCCGCGGCGGCTCAGTTCGAACAGGCGGAAGGGACCGCCGTCGGCCGCCACGACGAATCCGTAGCGGCCATGGCCGTGCCGGTCCATGGCGATCACCGAGCGTCCGGCGACGCGGTTCGCCATGCCGGCGTTCTCCGGCTGGGCCAGCAGGTCGAGCCAGTGCTTGCCGAAGCAGGCGAACAGCCGGTCGCCCATCTCCTTCGGGCCGCTCGCCCGGTCGGAGTTCAGGACATACAGCTCCTCCCGCCCGTCGCCGTCCACGTCGGCGGCGGCGATGGCCACCGCGCAGCCCGACGGGTCGGCCAGCAGCGGCCCGGCAATGTCGACCAGCCGGGAGCCGTCCCATTTGAGAATGAGGTTGTTGGTGGCGTAGCCCGTGACCACCAGCTCGAATGCCCCGTCACCGTCGACGTCGGTCACGGTGATGCCGTTGGACAGGCGCGGCTGGTTGCCGTCGATCAGCCGCGAGCATTCGAAGAACATCGGCCGCCACTCCCTCACTGCCGCAACGCTGCCCGGTGAGGGTTTGGCCGGTGAGGGCCGGTCCCTGACGGGCTCTCATCCGTTGATACCTCTTCGAACGGCGGAGGTAAACCCGCACGGAAGTCCAGCCCGGCCGGGAGCTGCGGCCTATGACCGCGCGGCGACCCTCCCGGAGGGCATGAAAAATCCCGCCGCAGCGGGCCGGCTGCGGCGGGATCGATTCACCGGACACACGGGACGTTCAGCGGCGCTTCTTGACGCCGCCGTTGGTCAGGGAGCCACCGGCGGCCAGCTTGACCGCGTCGGACTCGTCGCCGTCCTTGGCCGCCGGGCGGTTGCCGGCCACCGCCAGCTTGGCGCTTTCCTTCAGCGCCTTGGCGGCGGCCTCGCGGGCCGGCAGCTCGATGTTCAGCTCCAGGGTCGAGCAATCGCCGCCGCGGTCCAGCTTCACCTCGACCTTGTTCTGGTCGATGTCGATGTACTTGGCGATGACCGCCAGCAGCTCCTGCTGGAGCATCGGCAGATAGTCCGGCCCCGTCCGCCCGGCGCGCTCGTGCGCCATGACGATCTGGAGACGCTCCTTGGCCTGGACGGCTGACGCGCGCGGGGCTGACCGGAAAAAGCTGAAGATGCTCATGCGGACCTCCGGAGGAGGCGGCTGAACAGGCCCTTCTTCTGCGGCGTGACGAAGCGGTGCTCGACATCCTCGCCCAGGAAGCGGGAAACCGCGTCCAGGTAGGCCTGGCCGGCGTTGGACGCCTCGTCGAGGATGACCGGCATGCCGACGTTGGAGGCGCGCAGCACGGCCTGGCTCTCCGGGATCACGCCGAGCAGCTGGATCGCCAGGATCTCCAGAACGTCGTCGACCTTCAGCATCTCGCCGCGCTCCACCCGCTCCGGGTCGTAGCGGGTGAGGAGGAGCTGCTGGGTCACCGGCTCCAGCCCCTGCTCCGCCCGGCGCGAGCGCGAGGCCAGCACGCCGAGGATGCGGTCGCTGTCGCGCACCGACGAGACTTCCGGGTTGGTCACGATCACCGCGTGGTCGGCAAAGTACAGCGCCATCAAGGCGCCCCGCTCGATGCCCGCCGGGCTGTCGCAGACGATGTAGTCGAAGTCCTTGGACAGTTCGTTCAGGACCTTTTCCACGCCTTCGCGGGTCAGGGCGTCCTTGTCGCGGGTCTGCGAGGTCGGCAGGATCGACAGGTTGTCGATGCGCTTGTCCTTGATCAGCGCCTGGCTCAGCTTCGCTTCGCCGTTGATGACGTTGATGAAGTCGAACACCACGCGCCGCTCGCAGCCCATGATGAGGTCGAGGTTGCGCAGCCCGACGTCGAAATCGATGACGACCGTCTTGAAGCCGCGCAAGGCGAGTCCGGTCGCGAAAGCGGCGGAGGAGGTCGTCTTGCCGACGCCGCCCTTGCCGGAAGTCATGACGATGATCTTGCCCAACGGAGCTTCTCCCACGTTCCTAAATGTTGCCGCCAAGGTCCGGTTACCGGGTTACGCAGATCGGGGTCTGTGCCGGGCACGCTTTGCGTGACACCGTCCTCGCACAGAGGGCCGTTCGACCGAAAGCGCTCAAAAGCGTCATCACTGGGGCTCCATGTGAAGATAGCCGTCGCGCAGGAAGATCTGCACCGGCTTCTTCAGCACGTCGTTCCCGAAATCCTCGCTGACGCGGTACAGCCCGGCCACCGAGACGACCTCGGCCTCCAGGCTGTGACAGAAGATGCGCGCGTTGGTGTCGCCGGACACGCCGGCCAGCGCCCGCCCGCGCAGCGCGCCGTAGACATGGATGTTGCCGTCGGCCACCACCTCCGCGCCGGGGGAGACCGGGGCGGTGATGACCAGATCCGTCTTCTCGGCATAGATCTGCTGGCCGGAGCGCACCGGCTCGGTCACCAGCAGCGCCGGGCGGTAGATCGGTTCGGGCGGCGGGGCCGGGATCGCGGCGGCGCCGGCCTGCGGGTCGGCGGCGGGGGGCGCGGCGGACTCCAGCTTGGCGGCGCGCCCGGCGGGCATCGGGGTCAGCCCGGCGGCGAGCGCCCCCTCGTGGACCGCGCGCGGGCCGCCCCGGAAGCCGACCGGCAGCAGGTACAGCGCGCGCAGGTTGGTCACCAGGGCGGCGATGTCGAAGCGCGGGGTGTCCTCCGTCAGCTCCTCGAAATCGAGGACGACGGGGGCGTTGCGGAAGAAATTGGGCGCCTGTCGGACCTTGACGGCGAGCTGGGTGAAGAAGTCCGGCGACGCCGGATCATTCACCTTCAGCACCATCATGGTGAAGGAATTGCCCCGCAACTGGAACGGACCGTCCCGATCGGCACCCTGCCTGGCGCTGCTCACCGCTGCCATCCTGCTTGTGTTCCTGCCGAATCCGTGTCGTCCGCATGTCTGGGGCCATCGGCCAGGCACCAGGGCGGAAGGGTCAACCACCCGGGTTCTAGCGGCGCGGACCCCATCCGTTCAAGCCTTTCCCGGCGCCGATGGAGTGACAACCGCCGGACACACGCGCCACGGGCCGGAACAGGGCATCCCCGTCCGGGCTGGAGGTCCATGTGTTGCGTCAGCGAAAGGTCTCACCACAAAGTATGGTAATGGAACTCGATTCGCCGGGCAAAGGGTTTTGCGGAACTATGCCCTTTTCGCGCTGCGGCATCTTTCCCTCGCCGCGACACCCGCAGAGATGGTTTGCGATCGACCGGCACATCCCTTCGTCGCGGCCGCTCCGGGTTCCCTCGGCCTCTGGCGGTAGCCCGTCGCCGCCCCGCCGCTCTCTGAGGCTCATCCACAACATCTTGTGTGAATCTTTTGCGATGCCCGCAATTTCGACTGACCTTCGCCGCCGCGCGACCTATGTTTGTGATGTGAGGTTCCTATTCAGACGAAGAGGTCCGCTTGCATCCTGCTTCGTTCCCGAGTGTCCGATTGTCGCCGGCACCCCATGACGGGCGCAGCCGACGGGACGCACGCCTCGCACCGGCAAGCCAGACTCCGGCCACCTTGCTGCACAGCAGCATCGACGACCTCCCGCTCGCGGGAGGTTTTTTTGTGCCCGGAGCCGCCGCCCACCAACGTGACGTTAGGAGAGCGATATGGCCAAACGCCAGACCAAAGGCAGCGCCGTTTCAGCGTCCGAGTCGACGGTCCACCCACTGTTCCCCGCCGCCGGCTGGGACCCCGTGGGCGGCGACGACCGCCGCGACCAGAGCTATCTCCGCAAGGTCAAGCCCCAGAGCCCCAACCAGAAGAGGCTGATGGAGGCGATCAAGGACCATAACCTCGTTGTGGCGCTCGGCCCCGCCGGCACCGGCAAGACCTATCTGGCGATCTCCTCCGCGGTGGAGGCGCTGGAGGAGGGCAAGGTCGACCGCATCGTGCTCTCCCGCCCGGCCATCGAGGCGGGCGAGAGCATCGGCTATCTGCCGGGCGACATGCACGAGAAGATGGCTCCCTTCCTGCGCCCGCTCTACGACGCGCTGAGCGAGCGGCTGGGCGCCAAGCGCCTGCGCGCGCTGATGGCCGACGGCACCATCGAGATCGCGCCGGTCGGCTTCATGCGCGGACGCACCCTGAACAACGCCTTCGTGGTGATCGACGAGGCGCAGAATTGCACCTACGCCCAGATCAAGATGCTGCTGACCCGGCTGGGCTGGCACTCCACCATGGTCCTGACCGGCGACCCCGACCAGACGGACCTTCTGGACAACCTGTCGGGTCTGGCCGACATCGCGCGCCGGCTGGAGGCGGTGGAGGGCATCGCCGTCGTCCGGCTGAGCGACACCGACATCGTCCGCCATCCCCTGGTCGCCAGCATGCTGACCGTGCTCTGAAGACGCCGGCAAACGAAGGCCCCCGATGCATCGCCATCGGTGTGCCGCGCACAACTGAGGGAGGCCTGCGGGCCTCCCTTTCCATTTTTGCGGCGCAGAATGCCTGTCTTTTCGAACGCTTGACGGGATGGCCGCGACCTTTTCTCACCCTGGGTTGATGCGTCTTGACGACGATCAGGACCCCGGAGCAAAAGTAACAAAAAATTTAGCAGAATTACCGGACGGTTTCCGCCCCGTCCGGACCCGGCGCGCGCGCCGAAACAAGAAAATTCCGGAGGATCGTCAGGTGTTCGAGCGCATCAGCATCAAGGGTAAGATCTCCGTCATCCTGGGCGTCGCGGCCGTCGGGCTCGCCCTGATCGCCGCCGTCAGCCTGTTCGGCCTGCGGGCCGAGATGATGAAGGACCGCCAGGACAAGACGCGCAGCGTGGTGGAGGTCGCCCACAGCCTCGTCGCCCATTACGAGGCGATGGAGCGCAAGGGCGCGCTGACCCGCGACGCCGCCCAGGCGGCGGCCAAGGACGCGCTGCGCCGGCTGCGCTACGCCGGCTCGGAGTATTTCTTTGTCATCGACCGTGCGCAGCGCATGATCATGCACCCGATCCGCCCGGAGATGGACGGGCAGGACCAGTCGCGCACCGCCGACCCGAACGGCAAGCTGCTGTTCGTCGAGATGACCCGCGTCGGCGTCGCGGCGGAGGGCGGCTTCGTCGACTATCTGTGGCCGAAACCCGGTCAGGCGGAGCCGGTGCCGAAGATCTCCTACGTGCGCGGGTTCGAACCCTGGGGCTGGCTGATCGGGTCCGGCATCTATGTGGACGACGTGGCCGCCGCCTTCCGCGAGGCCGCCCTGTTCCTCGGCGGGCTGGGGCTGCTGATCGCCCTGGCGGCGACGGGCATCGCCCTGCTGGTCAGCCGGGCCATCGTCCGCCCGCTGCACGCGATGACCGGGGTGATGCAGACGCTGGCCGGCGGCGACACCGCGGTGACGGTGTCCGGCACGCGGCGCGGCGACGAGATCGGCGTGATGGCCCGCACCCTGGAGGTCTTCCGCAACAACCAGATCGACCTGCGGCGCCATTGGGAGCGTCAGCAGGTGGAGCACCGGGTGACCGGGCAGCGCGCCCGCGCCCTGGAGCGGCTGACCGAGCGGTTCGACGCCACGGTTTCCGCCATGGTCGGGGCGGTCGGACTGGCGGTGCAGGCGCTGGAGAACACGGCGCGCTCGCTGTCCGACACCGCCGACCGCAACATGCGCGAGGCGGCGTCGGTCGCCGGGGCGTCGCAGCAGGCCTCGGTGAACGTGCAGACCGTCGCCGCCGCCGCCGAGGAGCTGAGCAGCGCCATCGCCGAGATCGGCACCCAGGTCGCCACCTCATCGCACATCTCCATGCAGGCGGTGACCGCCTCCCGCCAGGCGAGCGAGCGCATCGACGGGCTGGGCCACGCCGCGCAGAAGATCAACGAGGTCGCCGACCTCATCACCAGCATCGCCAGCCAGACCAACCTGCTGGCGCTGAACGCCACCATCGAAGCCGCGCGGGCCGGCGAGATGGGCAAGGGCTTCGCCGTGGTGGCGGGCGAGGTGAAGAACCTCGCCGGCCAGACCGCCAAGGCGACCGAGGAGATCGCCGCCCAGATCAGCGAGGTCCAGCACGCCTCGCAGGGCGCCGTCACCGCCATCCGCGAGATCGCCGGGATCATCGCCCGCAGCGACGAGATCGGCACCTCCATCGCCGCCGCGGTCCAGCAGCAGGGCGCGGCGACCGGCGAGATCGCCCGCAGCGCGGGAGAGGCGGCGCAGGGCACGCGGCAGGTCTCCACCAGCATCGACGAGGTCTCGGTCTCCGCGCTGGAAACGGAGAAAGCGGCCAACGGCCTGCTCGACGCCGCCGAGAGCCTGGCGCAGCAGGCCGGTGCCCTGCGCGCCCTGGTGGACGCCTTCCTGGTCAATGTGGAGGCGATCAACAGCGCGGAGTTGGCCACCCTCTTCGCCCCCGCCGGCGAGGAGGTCTTCATGCCCTGGAACGACACGCTGGCCGTCGGGCAGGAGGACATCGACAACGACCACATGATCCTGGTGGCGCTGATCAACCGGGCGGCCCGGCGCATCCGGGGTGGCGAAGTGCCGCAGGCCATCGGCTCGGCCATCGACCAGCTCGTCGCCTACACCGTCCTGCATTTCGAGGAGGAGGAGCGGGTGATGCAGCGGTCGGGCTATCCCGACTTCGTTCAGCACAAGGCGCAGCACGACGCCCTGCGCAAGCGCGTGGCCGAGCTGAAGCAGCGCTTCGAGGCCGGGGAGCCGCGGGTCGGCGACGACCTGCTGGCCCTCTTCCGCGACTGGCTGACCGGCCACATCCAGCGCTTCGACAAGCGGATCGGACATCATCTGGCCCACCCGGGCGAACCGGCGCGCAAGGCGGCGTGAGCAACCGGACACGAGGCCGCAGTCCCGATGGACATGATCATCGATGCTCTTCTCGAGGGAGTCGCCTGGCTGATGGCCAAGGGCACGGTCGACTTCGCCGTCTGGAAACCCCGCCTGGCCTGGCTGCTCCTCGCTTTGCTGCCGGGCGGCATCGCTGCCGCCGCGGTCTATGCCGCCACCGGCACCTTGACCGTGACCACCCTAGCGCTGATCGCGCTGGCGGCGGCCCCCGCGGCGCTGGCGCTGCGCTGGGCCGCGCGGCGCCTCTGGTGAGCGCGCGGCGCTCGCTCCTTGGGCAGATTGTCCTCTTGACCTGAACCGTGCGCCGCCCCATTCCAGTCGGTCATGAAAGCCCGAACTCATCCGCATCGCCGCCGCCTCCGTCGTGGGGCTCGTGATCGCCGCCGGCATCGCCTGGTGGCAGGTCGACAACGCCTCCAGCACGGTGCAGAGCAGCGTGCCCATCGGCGGCCCCTTCACCCTGACCGACCAGGACGGCAAGACGGTCACCGACGCCGACTATCGCGGCAAATATCTGCTGATCTATTTCGGCTACACCTACTGCCCCGACGTCTGCCCGACGGAGCTGGGCACGATGGCCCGCGCCATGGACCTGCTGGGCGTGCAGGCGGACAAGGTGCAGCCGATGTTCATCTCGGTCGACCCGGAGCGCGACACGGTGGCGCATCTGAAGGACTATGTCGGCCTGTTCCACCCCAATCTGGTCGGGCTGACCGGCACGCCGGAGCAGGTGAAGGCGGCGGCCAAGGCCTACCGGGTCTATTACGCCAAGGCGCCTCAGGAAGGCGGAAAGCCGGAGGATTACTTGATGGATCACTCCAGTTTTCTTTACCTGATGGGCCCCGACGGACGCTTCCTCGGGGTGTATCCGGCCGGCACCACCGCCGACCGCGTGGCCCAGGATCTGGGCACCCGCATTGCCGGCTGACGGAAAACATGAGCGGAGCCGCGCCCTTTGACCCGGTAATACCAAGGTTTCGGCGCGGTTTTGTTGGGTTTTCAAGCACTTGTATTAAGGGTTTTGCGACTTGACAGGGTTGTGCCCTGTCCGTATGGTCTCGCCGCTTTCGCGTGGCTGCGAGACAACGGGGACAACGAAGCGACATGAGCGACGAAAAGCCCCCGCCGTCTCTGGCAGAGCTTGACGCCCGACTGAAGAAGGCGCGTGAAGGGAAGGAATCGCAGAGCGGTCCGGGGAAATATCACCGGCTGCCGCAAAGTCCTCTCGGCATCGCCTTTCGAATCGGAACCGAGCTGGTCGCAGCCATGATCGTTGGCGTCGGTGGCGGGCTTCTGCTCGACCGCTGGCTCGGAACGGCGCCCTGGGGATTGATCGTCATGTTCTTCCTCGGCGCGGCGGCCGGAATTCTGAATGTCTACCGGGCCATCACCGGGCTCGGATTAGCCCCCGGCTACCGCCGGGCCCGTGAGGATGACAACGAGCGCCCCAACGGCGACGCACACTGAGTGAGGACGACCTTGGATCCGCTGCACCAGTTCCAGATCAACCCGATCCTCCAGATCGTGATCGCCGGGTATGACGTGTCCTTCACGAACTCGGCTTTCTTCATGGTCGTGGCGGTCGCGCTGATCTACGCGCTGCTCGTCTTCGGCATGTCTGGCCGCGCCCTGGTTCCGGGCCGCCTGCAGTCGCTGGCCGAGATCTTCTACGAATTCGTCGCGAACATGGTTCGGGACAACGCCGGGCATGACGCCCGCCCCTACTTCCCGTTCGTCTTCGCGATCTTCATGTTCGTGCTGTTCGGCAACCTCGTCGGCATGATCCCGTTCACCTTCACCTTCACCAGCCACATCATCGTGACCTTCACGCTGGCGGCGACGGTGTTCGTGTTCGTGACCGTCCTGGCCCTGATGAAGCACGGCCTGCATTTCTTCAGCTTCTTCATGCCGCACGGCGCGCCGCTGGCGCTCGCCCCGATCCTGATCCCGATCGAGGTGATCTCCTACCTGATGCGCCCCGTCAGCCTGTCGATCCGACTGTTCGCCAACATGATGGCCGGTCACACCATGCTGAAGGTGTTCGCGGGTTTCACGGTTATGATGATCAGCGGCCTGGGCGCCGTCGGCTTCCTCGCCGGCCTCGTCCCGCTGGCCCTCAACATCGCGCTGACCGGCTTCGAGTTCCTGGTCGCGTTCCTGCAAGCCTACGTCTTCTCGATCCTGACCTGCCTCTACATCCGCGACGCGCTGGAACTGCACTGAGCACCAGCGCCAACCCGGATCACCTCGTTACCTTTTCCACCACAGTTCACCCTTACCTAGAGGAATGAGTACCATGGAAGCTGAAGCCGCCAAGTACGTCGGTGCCGGTCTGGCCGTTATCGCCCTCGCCGGCGTCGGCCTGGGTATCGGCAACATCTTCTCGACCCTGATCGGTTCGATCGCCCGCAACCCGGCCGTCCAGCCGAAGGTCTTCCCGATCGGCATTCTGGGCTTCGCGCTGACGGAAGCCGTCGCGCTGTTCGCCCTGCTGATCGCCTTCCTGATCCTGTTCGCCTAAGGCCGGAGCGAACTTTCAATTTCGCTCTGACGCGGCGCCGGGCTCTCGAAGTTTCGGCGCCGCATTCTTGCCTAGGGGGACCGATCCATGCCGAACCTGTTGGCCAAGCGACGGCTGGTCCGCTGGTCGGGTGCTGCGGGCGCCTCGCTCGCCACTCTGACCGTGCTTGCCGGTAACGTCCTGGCGGCGGCGGCGGAGCACGCGCCGGAAGCCGCCCATGGCGGCGAGCACGCCGCCGGCGGCCTGCCGCAGCTCAATCCCGCCACCTTCCCCACCCAGATCTTCTGGCTGGCGCTGACCTTCATCACCCTCTACTACCTCCTGTCCAAGAAAGCGCTGCCGCGCGTGGCCGAGGTTCTGGAGGAGCGCCAGGAGCGCATTTCGCGCGACCTGAGCAAGGCCGCTTCGCTCAAGGAAGAGGCCGAGGCCGCCATGGCCCAGGTCGATCAGTCCCTCGCCGGGGCCCGTTCCGAAGCCCAGGCCCTGATCGCCCAGGTGGCCGCCGAGATCGACGCGAACAACCACGCCCGTCAGGCCCAGTTGAACGCCGAGAACGCCGAGCGTCTGCGCAGCGCCGAGGCGAACATCGCCACGGCCAAGGAGCAGGCGATCGCCAACGTCCGCGCCATCTCCGCCGACATCGCCCGCGACGTCGCCGGCCGTCTGGCCGGGCTGAACGTCGACGCGGCCCAGGCCGATGCGGCGGTCGCCGCCGTGATCGAGGAGCGCCGGTCATGAACACGCCTGAAATGTGGGTCGCCATCGCCTTCATCATCTTCGCCGCCCTGGTGTGGAAGAAGGCGTCCGGCGCGATCACCGGCCTTCTCGACGCCCGCGCCGAGAAGATCCGTGCGGAGCTGGACGAGGCCCAGCGCCTGCGTGAAGACGCCCAGGCGCTGCTCGCCAACTACCAGCGCCGTCAGCGCGACGCGCTGAAGGAGGCCGAGGCCATCATCGCCCACGCCCGCGAGGAGGCCGACCGTCTCCGCTCGCAGGCCGGCGCCGATCTCGAAGCGTCGCTGAAGCGCCGCGAGGCTCAGGCCATGGACCGCATCGCCCAGGCGGAAGCCGGGGCGCTGGCCGAGGTCCGCAACCTGACCGTCGACATCGCCATGGACGCCAGCCGCCGCATCCTGGAAACCGGCATCCAGCCGGCCCAGGCGGACAAGCTGATCGAACAGTCGATCGCCGAGCTGCCGAAGCACCTGCACTGAGATCGTTGCCCCACCGGCAACAGTCTTTCGAAAAACCCCGGCCTAGGCGCCGGGGTTTTTCTTTGGTCGAATGGTCCGGCAACCCGGAGCCCCTTTCATGACCACGACCCAGCCGGCCACCGCCCTGCCCTCGTCCGCCTTCCCCAGCGTCTTCGTCTCGCACGGCGCCCCCACCCTGATCATCGAGGATTCGCCGGGCCGCCATTTCCTGGCCGGTCTGGGCAAGCGGCTGGGCCGCCCGAGCGCGGTGATCGCGGTGTCGGCGCACTGGACGACCCGCAGCCCGGCGATCAGCGGCGCCACGCAGCCGGACACCATCCACGATTTCTACGGCTTCCCCCGCGCCCTCTACGCGATGCGCTACGCGCCCCCCGGCGCCCCGGCGCTGGCCGACCGCGTGCGGGCGCTGACCGGCGCCACCGTGGACCCGAGCCAGGGGCTCGACCACGGCGCCTGGGTCCCGATGATGCTGATGTATCCGGAGGCCGACATCCCGGTCGCCCAGTTCTCCGTCCAGCCCGGCGCCACTGCGGCCGACCACATCGCGCTCGGCCGCGCCCTGGCGCCCCTGCGGAAAGAGGGCGTTCTGATTCTCGGCAGCGGCGGCGCCGTCCACAATCTCGGCGACTTCCGCTTCGGCCAGAGTGACGTGGCCGATTGGGCGGAGGAGTTCGCCGGCTGGCTCGACGGGGTGCTGACGGCGGGCGACGAGGCGTCGCTGGCCGGCTGGAAGACGCTCTGCCCGCAGGCCAAGGCGGCGCATCCCACCGACGAGCATTTCCTGCCGCTGCCCGTGGCCTTCGGGGCCGCCGGGGACGCGGTGCGAACGGAGCGGCTTCACACCGGGTTCGAGCATGGCAGCATCGGCATGCAAGCCTACGCCTTCCACGGCGCGGCCTGACGCCCTGCGGGAGATGTTTAAAGGGGGCTGAACCTTACGCACTTGTCTGTTTGCGCCGCTGCCGCGCCAAGCTACAATCCGCGCCATCCGTCCGTGCACACGGAGGGGTTTCTGACAACGCCGGGCTTTTCCCGCCCGCAACCTTCGGCCGGATCTCGTGGCTTACCAACGACAGCGCGTACGGGACGTGGCGTGACGCGGAACGGAACCCTGCCCCGGTCCGGCGACGCCCCCTCCTCCCCCGGTGCCCCGGCCCGCCTCGCGCGCTCCCACCCGGGGCTCGGCCTCCTGCGCCGCCTGGACGAGCTGACGCTCGCCGCGCGCGTCGGGCTGGGCTTCGGCGTGGTCCTGGCCCTGGTCCTTCTGCTGGCGCTGATCGGTGTGGCCTCGCTCTACGGAGTCAGCCGCGAGGTCGGCACCTTCTCCGGCTACGCCGACGCCTCCCAGACCGCCGCCGACCTGGACATCGGCCTGCGCGACCTGGAGGTCTCGGTCCGCGACCATCTGGCCGAGGGCGAGCAGCAGAGCCTGCTCGACGCCGGGCTGCGCCGCGACGGCCTGCTGGAACGGTTGAGCGCCTTGGCCGGGATGGCGCAGGACGCTGCCGACCGCCGTTCGGTGGAGGGCGCGCGCGCGGCGTTGGACGCCTATTGGAGCGGTTTCGAGGCGCTGGTCGCCCTGCGCGGCGAGCGCGCCCGCCTGACCGAGTCGGTGCTGGAGCCGCAGATTTCCCAGATCCGCGCCGGGCTGGGCCGGCTGAAGGACGCGGGCGGCGTCGATTCGGCGGCGCTGGCCGGCGACGCGACCGTCGCCATCCTGATGATGCAGGACCATCTCGGCCGTTACGTCGCGCGGCGCGACGACCGCGACTCGCTGCGCATGCGCGCCGAGCTGGGCAACGCCCGCGCCAAGCTGGCGGAGATGAACCGCTACCTCTGGGTCCCCGGCACCCGCCAGACCATCGACGAGGTGGAGGCGGCGCTGGCCGGCATCGACGGGGTGCTGGACAGCATCGAGGCCTCCCTGGCCGACGAGGACAGGCTGCGCGCCGAGCGGTTGACGCCCAACGCCGCCGCCGTCGCCGCCCACGCGGCGGAGATCCGCCAGCGCAACGATGCCGTCGCGGCGGAACTGCGCGGCGGTCTGGCCGACCAGTCCTGGCGCACGCTGCGCATTGCTCTGTGGGCGGCGTTGGCCGTCACGCTGGCCGGTCTGGCGATGGTCTGGTTCGTCAACCGCCGGGTCGCCCGTCCGGTCGCCGGCATGGCCGCCGCGATGACCTCGCTCGCCGCCGGGCGGACCGACGTCGCCCTGCCACTGGACGACGGGGCCGACGAGGTGGCCGCCATGGCCCGCGCCGTCCGCATCCTGCGCGACAACACGGCAGAGATGGAGCGTCAGCGCCAGGAAGCCGCCGACCGGCACGGCCAGCTGCTGCGCGACAAGGAGCGCGCCGACGCCGCCAACGAGGCGAAGACCCATTTTCTGGTCAACATCGGTCAGGAGCTTCACGCCCCGCTCAACGCGATCGTCGCCTCCAGCCAGTCCCTGATGGGCGAGCTGCACCGGCTGGGCGCCGGGGAACTGGCGACCGATATTGAGCAGATCCAGTGGACCGGCGAGCAGATGCTCACCCTGGTCGACGCGATTCTCGATTACGCCCGCATCGAGGCCGGCAACATGGACGTCGTGCTTCAGGATTTCGACGTGCACCGGCTGCTGATCGAGGCGCGGGAGCGCACGCTGCCCGCCGCCGACCTCAACGGCAACGAGGTGACGCTCCAGGCCGAGGTTGCGGCGCTCGGCCAGATGTATTCGGATTTCGGCAAGGTCCGGCAGACGCTCCTCAACCTGCTGGACAACGCCTGCAAATTCACCCAGGGCGGCGCCGTCCGGCTGGCCGCCGAGCGGGTCGAGCGTGACGGCGAGCCCTGGCTGCGCTTCACCGTGAGCGACAGCGGCAGCGGCTTCGCCACCAGCCAGACCGCCCGGCTGTTCCAGCCCTTCGTGCAAGGTGGAGCGGGCCAGGGCGGCAGCGGCGCCAAGCGGCGCGGCGCCGGGCTCGGCCTGACGCTGGTCGGCCATTACGCCGCCATGCTCGGCGGCGACATCGAGGTGGCGAGCGAGCCCGGTCAGGGCACCCGCGTCACGGTGGCGCTGCCCGCCTACTACCAGCCCCCGGCGGAGGACCGCCCGCTCCAGGTCGGCACCGCCGGGGCGGCCAAGCGCCCGCTGGTCACCGTCGCCCCCTTGCGCCCCGTCGCCCAGCTGGCCTCCTGACGCCGGGAGCCGTCAGCCGTCAGCCGTCAGGCCTCGCGCGGGCGGGCGGTGTCCTCCAGCGCTGCACCCTCGTCGGGCGGCAGGCCATACTTCATGCGGCGCATCTTCTCGGCGACGCGCGCGATCTCCTCGGGCGGTAGTATGACCGGCTCGCCCAGCAGGTGGGCGTGGAGATACTGGCGGGCCAGAGTCTCCACCTCCACCGCCAGCGCCAGCGCGCCTTTCACCGTCTTTCCCAGCACGATTATGCCGTGGTTGGCCAGCAGGCAGGCCAGCCGCCCCTCCAGCGCCGCGACGGCGTGGTCGGACAGCTCCTGCGTCCCGAAGGTGGCGTAGGGCGCGCAGCGGATCGAATCGCCGCCGGCCAGAGCCACCATGTAATGGAAGCTGGGGATGCCCCGGCCATGGACGGCCAACGCCGTCGCGAAGGTCGAATGGGCGTGCAGCACCACATCGACGTCGGGCCGCGCCTTCAGGATGTCGCGGTGGAAGCGCCATTCCGACGAGGGCCGCCGCCGGCCCACATAGGTCCCGTCGAAGCCCATCTCCACGATGTCCTCTGGCGCCGTCTCGTCGTAGGGCAGGCTGCTGGGCGTGATCAGGAAGCCGCCCTCCACCCGCACCGACAGGTTGCCCGAGGCTCCCTGGTTGACGCCCGCCCCGTTCATGGCAAGGCAGGTCTCGATGATGGCGCGGCGCGGCGCCGGGTGGGACAGGCTGGTCATGGGCGGTGGTCTCGATTCCGGAACGACGGAGTGCCGAACGGGCCATGGGTGAACGGTGCCTGTCAAGGACGCTCGGTGGGGGAACTGAGGCATGTTCCAATTCCCCTCTCCCCTCCGGGGAGAGGGCTAATCATGCCATCCGAAAGAGGATCATGGGCGCTCGGCGTCGGCCTTGCTCACCAAGTCCCAATGGCGGACCACCGCATCGTAGCCGGCGGACAGGGCGCCCTGCCCGTCCGGGGTGAAGGCGACCGCCAGAACCGGCTTCTCATGGCCGCGGAAGGAAGCGAGCTGCCGCCCGGTGGCGGTGTCCCACAACCGGACGCGCCGGTCGCCTCCACCGCCGGACAGCAGGGTCCTGCCATCGGGCGAGACCGCGACGGAGGTGACGAAGCCGCTGTGCCCATAGAGCGTGCGCAGGAGGATGCCGGCCTCAAGGTCCCACAGCCGCACCGTCTCGTCGCTGGACGCCGTGGCCGCCAGCCGTCCGTCTGGGGACAGGGCCAGACCGTTCACGCTGCCCTCATGCCCTTCCAGAACCGCTTTCTCCTGATCGGTCGCGGCGTCCCAAACGCGGATCTGGAAGTCGTAGCCGGCGGAGACCAGCCGGCCGCCGTCCGGGGTGTAGGCCACGGCGTTCACATTGGCGCCATGCCCCTCCAGCACCCGCAGCGCGGCTCCGCTTTCCAGATCCCAGACGCGGATGACGAAGTCCCAGCCCGCGGAGGCGAAACTGCGGCCGTCCGGCGCTACCGCCAGATCGGCCACGGTGCCGGTGTGCCCCTCGAAGCGGCGCAGCGGCCGCCCGCTCTCCAGGTCCCAAAGGATGATGGCGGCGTCGCGGCTGCCGGTCAGGGCGCGCGTGCCGTCCGGCAGGAAGGCCACCGCGGTGACGCCGGCGGCGTGCTCGTGGAAGGAGGCGATCTGGGAACCGGAGGCGAGGTCCCAGAGGATGGCCGAATAATCCCAGCTCCCCGTCAGGACGCGGGTTCCGTCAGACGACACCGCGACGGCGTTGACCATGGCGCCATGGCCGATCAGGTCGGCAGCGCGGGACAGCAGAGGGGTGGCAAGGACGGGAGCGGCGGCGGCCAGCGCGAGCAGCCGGCGGCGGGTGCGGCACGGTGGATTCCCCGGATGACGCCCTCTCACCATGCCCAAACCGCCTCCCGAAAAGGAAAAGACCGGCGGCCTCGCAGCCACCGGTCAGGGGGTAACAGGTGTCAACGCGGGACGTTCTCGGCGCCCGGCAATCTCAGCGCCAGGTGTGCCCGCGGGCGACCGCGGGGTTGTTGGAGGTCCGGTTCGGCTCGTAGCTGCCGCCCTGGGGCAGGCTGTAGCCCGCCGCGTGGTGGCGGAAGGGCGGAAGCGCGAGGCCGGTCGCCGCGTCCACGGTCAGGGTGTTGACCATGAAGGCGGCATTGCCGGCGGTCCCCGGCATCATGGCGGCGACCTTGTAGACGGCGGTGCCGTCCTCCAGCGCCGCCTCGGTCACGCGCAGGACCTGCACGTTGTAGGTCTGCTCGACGATCCGCTTCACCTCGTCCGCCGGCTTGGCCGCCGGAGAGGTCTGGTCGGAGGGCTGGGCGGCGGCCGGAGCGGCGAGCGCCCCGGCCAGCAGCAGGCCGATCAGGAAGGAACGCATGGTTGGTGTCCTCACTCGGCGGGCGCGCGGTGGCGGCCGTGGTGCGAACGCGGAGTCTCTCCCGTCACCTCCTGAACCCACAGCGAATGGTGCTCGCGCGCCCACTGGAGTTCGACGTCGCCCGTGCCCATGGCGTCGAAGGCGCCTTCCATGCCGACCGAGCCGATGTAGATGTGCGCGATGATGACCGCGGTCAGCACCACCGCCACCGCGGCGTGGATCAGCTGATAGAGCTGCAGGTCGGCCAGCGAAGCGAAGGAGAAGGGCCACAGGAGCTGCACGCCCGTGAAGCCCAGCGCCGCGCCGCCCAGCACCGTCGCCCAGAAGATCACCTTCTGGCCGGCGTTGAACTTCTTCGCCGCCGGATGCACGCCCTTGCTGAACAGGCCGCCGGCCTTCAGCGCCCAGGTGATGTCGTTGCGCTCCGGGATGTTGTGCTTCACCCACATCACGAAGATGAGGAGGATGCCCAGCATGAAGGCGAAGCCCAGGTAGTTGTGGGCGAACTTGCCGTACTGGGTCATCGTGGCGAACGCCTCCGGCCCCAGCAGCGGCAGCACGGTGTAGCGCCCGTACAGCACGTTCAGCCCGGTGAAGGCCAGGATGACGAAGCTGCCGGCGGTCAGCCAGTGCACACCCCGCTCGAAGGCGTTGAAGCGCTGGATGGTCCGGCCGGTCTTCTGGCCGTCGATCCGGATGCGCCCACGCACCAGGAAGAAAAGGACGAGCAGCCCGATCATGCCGCCCAGCACCCAGCCACCGTAGGTGGACAGCGGGCCGTTGCGGACCGAACGCCACAGCTCCCCTTCCGACTGCACCAGCACGCCGGCGCTCTTGTTGGGGATGGAGACATAGCCCTGCTCGCCGGAGCGGATCCCCCGCCACATGTCGGTCTTGGAGGTGCCGTCGGCCGGCTGGCTGGCGACCGGCGGGAACGCCTCCGCCGCCGACGCGGCCGAGACGTTGGCCATGACCAGGGTCAGCGCCAGCATGACGACACCCAGAAGCACGATCTGGAACGGCGACCGGAGCCAGCCCCTGGCCGGCCCGCCCTTGGAATGATTCGACGTCATTGCGTCAGCCCTTCCCTTGAGAACAGCGCCCATCGGAAACGCCCTCTCAGAAACGCTGGCCGGCCGAGCGCTGCTGGAGCGCCTGGACCTGATCCGCGGACAGAGGACTGTCCGCGGCGCCGCGGTAGACGCCCTTCTCCAGATGGATCGGGCGCGCCTGCTCCTCCTCGTTGCACCCCGCCAGAAGCGGGGTGACGAGAAGGAGCGCCATCGCACAGACGGTGCGGCGGATCACGGTCACGACCCCGCCTTCATCTGATAGGCGGTGCCCCAGCCCCAGGCGCCGGACCCGAAGCCGCGGGCGACCACGCGCTCGCGGTAGATGTCCGACACCTTGTCGCCGTCGCCGGCGAGCAGGGCCTTGGTCGAGCACATCTCGGCACAGAGCGGCAGCTTGCCTTCGGCCAGACGGTTGCGGCCGTACTTCTTGTACTCCGCGTCCGTGTTGTCGGCCTCCGGGCCGCCGGCGCAGAAGGTGCACTTGTCCATCTTGCCGCGGGTGCCGAAGTTGCCGGCCTGCGGGTACTGCGGGGCGCCGAACGGGCAGGCGTAGAAGCAGTAGCCGCAGCCGATGCACAGGTCCTTGTTGTGCAGGACCACGCCCTGCTCGGTCTGGTAGAAGCAGTCGACCGGGCAGACCGCCTTGCAGGGCGCGTCGGAGCAATGCATGCAGGCGACCGAGATCGACCGCTCACCCGGCTTGCCGTCGTTGATGGTGACGACGCGGCGGCGGTTGATGCCCCAGGGCACCTCGTGCTCGTTCTTGCAGGCGGTGACGCAGGCGTTGCATTCGATGCAGCGGTCCGCGTCGCAGAGGAATTTCATGCGGGCCATGGTGATGAACTCCTAGCGTCTTCAGGCCGCCGAGATCCGGCAGAGGGTGGTCTTGGTTTCCTGCATCTGCGTGACCGAGTCGTAGCCGTAGGTCGTGGCGGTGTTCGCCGCCTCGCCCAGCACGATCGGGTCGGCGCCCTGCGGGTACTTGGCGCGCAGATCCTGGCCCTGGTAATGGCCGCCGAAGTGGAAGGGCATGAAGGCGACGCCGCGGCCGACACGCTCGGTCAGCATGGCCTTGACCTTCACCTTGCCCTGCTCCGCACCCTCGACCCAGACCATCTGGCCGTCCTTGATGCCGGCGTTGTTGGCATCGAACGGATTGATCTCGACGAACATGTCCTGCTGCAGCTCGGCCAGCCAGGGGTTCGACCGGGTCTCGTCGCCGCCGCCCTCATACTCGACCAGACGGCCGGAGGTGAGGATGATCGGGTACTCCTTCGACACGTCGCGGTCCTGGATCGACTTGTAGAGCGTCGGCAGACGCCAGGACTTGGTGTCCTTGTAGGTCGGGTATTCGGCGACCAGATCGCGGCGCGGCGTGTAGAGCGGCTCGCGGTGCACCGGCACCGGGTCCGGGAAGTTCCAGGCGACGCAGCGGGCCTTGGCGTTGCCCGGCGGGTTCAGGCCGTGCTTGATCGCCACGCGCTGGATGCCGCCCGACAGGTCAGTGGTCCAGGACACGGCGCCGATCTTCTCGCCGCCGATCTTCTTGATCACGGCCATCTCGGCCTCGGTCAGCTCCCCGGTCCAGCCCAGCTTGTCGAGCATGGCGTAGGTGACTTCCGGGTAGCCGTCCTTGATCTCCGACCCGACCGGGTAGGAGCCCTCGGCCAGCAGCGTGACGCCGTTGCGCTCGACGCCGAAGCGCGCGCGGAAGGCGCCGCCGCCCTCGGCGACCGGCAGGGAGGTGTCGTAGAGGTTGGCGGTGCCCGGATGCTTCATCTCCGGCGTGCCCCAGCAGGGCCACGGCAGGCCGTAATAGTCGCCGTCGCACGGGCCGCCGTTGGCGCGCAGCGTGGTCTTGTCGAAGGTCGCCTGATGCTGCATGTGCAGCTTCAGCCGCTCCGGCGACTGGCCGGTGTAGCCGACCGACCACATGCCGCGGTTCCACTCCCGCGTCGTGTCCTCGATGTCCGGCTCGTTTCCGTGGAGCTTGATGTTCTTGAACATCGGCTCGGCGAAGCCGAACTTCTTGGCGAACAGGTACATGATCTCATGGTCCGTCTTCGCCTCGAAGAGCGGCTCCATGATCTTGTCGCACCACTGGACCGAGCGGTTGGACGCGGTGCGCGACCCGACCGTCTCGAACTGGGTGGCGGCGGGCAGCAGGTAGAAGTTGTCCTTGCGGTCGGACAGGACGGCGGTCATCGTCGGGAACGGATCGACAACGACGAGCAGCTCCAGCTTCTCCATCGCCTTCTTCATGTCCGGAAGGCGGACCTGGCTGTTCGGCGCGTGACCCCAGAAGACCATGCCCTTGATGCTCTCGGGCTGGTCCATGTTCTCCTTGGCTTCCAGGACGCCGTCGAACCAGCGGGACACCGGGATGCCGGTGGCCTCCATCAGCTTCTTGTCCTTGAAGCGGGCCAGGACCTCCTCATACGGGACGTCCCAGACGCGCGCCCAGTGGCGCCACGCGCCCTCCGCCAAGCCGTAGTAGCCGGGCAGCGAGTCCGAGGTGACGCCGAAGTCGGTGGCGCCCTGCACGTTGTCGTGGCCGCGGAAGATGTTGGTGCCGCCGCCCGTCACGCCGACGTTGCCGAGTGCGAGCTGGAGCACGCAGTAGGCGCGGGTGTTGTTGTTGCCGATGTGGTGCTGCGTGCCGCCCATGCACCAGACGAGCGTGCCCGGACGGTTGGAGGCCAGCGTGCGGGCGACGCGCTTCAGCTGCGAGCCCGGAACGCCGGTGACCTTCTCGACCTCTTCCGGAGTCCACTTGGCGACCTCGGCGCGGATCTCGTCCATGCCGTAGACGCGCTTGGCGATGTACTCCTTGTCCTCCCAGCCATTCTCGAAGATGTGCCAGAGGATGCCCCAGATCAGGCCGACGTCGGTGCCGGGGCGGAAGCGGATGTACTCGTCGGCCTTGGCCGCGGTGCGGGTGAAGCGCGGATCGGCGACGATCAGCGGGGCGTTGTTCTGCTCCTTGCCCTTCAGGACGTGGAGCATGGAGACCGGGTGGGCCTCCGCGGCGTTGGAGCCGATGAAGAACATCGCGCGCGACTTCTGGATGTCGTTGTACGAGTTCGTCATGGCGCCATAGCCCCACACGTTCGCCACGCCGGCGACGGTGGTGGAATGGCAGATGCGGGCCTGATGGTCGACGTTGTTCGTGCCCCAAAAGGCGGCGAACTTGCGGATCAGGTAGGCCTGCTCGTTGCTGTGCTTGGCCGAGCCGAGCCAGAAGACCGAATCCGGGCCGGACTTCTCGCGGATCGCCAGCAGCTTGTCGCCGACCTCCTGGATGGCCTGGTCCCAGGAGATCCGGGTCCACTTGCCGTCCACCATCTTCATCGGGTAGCGCAGGCGGCGATCGCCGTGGGCGTGCTCGCGCACCGCCGCACCCTTGGCGCAGTGGGCGCCCAGGTTGATCGGGCTGTCGAAGCTCGGCTCCTGGCCGATCCACACGCCGTTCTGCACCTCGGCGGTGACCGTGCAGCCGACCGAGCAGTGGGTGCAGACGTTCTTGACCAGCTTGACCGGCGCGCCCGCGGCGGGGGTGGCAGTCACCGCCTCGGCCTTCTTCACCATGCCGAAGGGCATGGTGGCGGCGATGGCGGCGCCACCGGCGGCGATGCCCGAGGTGCGGAGGAACGAACGACGGTCGACGGTGTTGCCGGTCAAGCCGGAAACCATCTTCGCCAGCGAACGGCCGCCGGAAGCAGCCGCCTTCTTCTTTGTCAGCATGTGCGGCGGTCCTTCTTAGAAGCGGCTCAGTTCGTAGACCGTCCGGACATGGTCGGTCTCGCGGTAGCCCTGGGCGGGGGCGGGCTCGGCGGCCTGCACCGGCTCCGCACCCGCCACGGCGCCCACGGCGGCGGCGCCCAGCGCGCCGACGCCCAATCCAGCCGCGCGGAACAGGTCGCGCCGCGCCAGCGTGGTCTTTTCCTTCTTGTCCGTCATAGCTTCACCCTATTCTTCGCGGCTTCCCCGAGACTGAAGACCGATGGGACGCCCGGTTTCCGGGCCTTGTTTTGAGCGTTTCCGGACCGGCCTTGTCGTGGACCGGTCTCGTTGTTTGGCTGTCTGTTCGGCGGCGGTGCCGGTGTGCGGTCAGGCCGCCCCGTCACGCCGCCCGATCATGCCGCCATGTCGAAGGCCTTGCCCTCGACCTCCAGATACCGGTGACCCAGCGTGCCCACCGCGCGGTAGAAGGCGGCGGACGGCGTGGATTCCAGATCGGTGAAGAACCGGCCGGCCCAGGAGCCGATGTGGCGGTCGAAGAAGCGGCGCTGCGCCTCCAGATCGGCCGGGGCGTCGAAGGCTCCGGTGATCAGACCCGCCATCATCTCGGCCAGGGCGGCGATGTGGTCTTCGGGTTCCTTCACGTCGTCGGCACGGGCGATGCCCAGCAGCGCCATGTCGCCGCGCAGCTCGGCCAGCGGCTTTTCGTGAAGGAAACCCGTGAGATAGTAGGACCCGTAGGGGGACAGGATGCCGCCGCCGACGCCGATGAAGAGGGTGTTGAACTCCTCCTCCACCGCGGCGGCGTCCGTGCCGCGGGCGGCCTCGGCCAGACCGCGCAGCGCCTGCCCGAGGGGGCTCGCGTCGCCGTCCAACGCCGACAGAGCGGCCAGGAACTCCCCGCCGGGCGGGCGGGCAAGCAGATGCGCCAGCAGCGCGTAGAGCTGCGCCCGCTGCATCTCTTCCGGCGGCAGGGCCGACGGATCGTGTTCACCGGTCACGGACACGGCGTTCATCCCTCCCGACACGACGAAAGGACCAGATCGGCAAAACTCCGGCACCCGGCCCCACCCGTCGCGACAACGGCGGCGCATTGGCTCGCCCGTTGCAGGCTCACGGCGTCATGGGCCGGCGCCCGAGACGCCCTGGACCGACAACCTCATATTGCACCTGCGAAAAGCCTCGCCATATCAGGGGCTTAACGTTCAGGATCGGGCTATTAAAGGGCAGATTCGCGGTGTTTGTCAACAAAGGTTGACTCAGAAGTGTGCTTACCGCGACTTGGACTGGACTGGCGCTATGCTCTTTTTATCATATCGATACCCGGTTCCTGCGAAGCAGAGGGGACCTGCTCGGGCTCCGCACCTTCGGAAAGCGCCACGATTTCTTTCCCGTCTTCATCGACGTTGCCGTCCTCGGCCGCCCCGCCGGCTCCTTGCTCCGCCTTCTCGGCCGCCTCTTCCGCGGCGTCGAGGAAGCCCTTGCCGACGCGGTAGAGCGTCTTCACCGGCGAGGACCCGGTGAACAGGCTGGCGTAGTCGTCGGCGTAGTCCTTCAACCCGTCATCGTTGGCGAAAACCGGGTCGGAGGTCCACAGCTTGCGCAGCGCCTGCCGGTGCAGGTCGTCCGGGACTTCCGCCCGCAGGAAGGGCGTGAAGTCGGACTCCAGCGTCAGTTCCTCCACGGGGGGAAGGTCCTTCAGCGGGTCATCGGACTCCGGCGCGGTCTCGGCCGGCTCGGCCGTTGCGTCCACCGGGAGTTGCGCGGCCGGTTCCTCGGCCAGCGGCGACGGCACAGGCTCCAGGGCCGGTTCCGGGGCGGGGGCGACGGGCTGCCGCTTCAGGCGGGACCAGCGGGAGAGGAAGGATTCGTCGGTCATGTCGGTGTGTCTCGGGGATTGCCAGACCTTGCCCCCACCCAACCCTCCCCCGCTGGGCGGGGGAGGGAATCAGCTCCTCCCCCTGCGAAGCGGGGGAGGCCGGGAGGAGGGCGCGGCGCCGGAGCCCCATCAAGAATTCATCACCCCTGCTTCGGGAAGTGCCGCTTGCGCTCGCGCTTCACGAAGGGGACATCCACATGGTGCTGCTCGGTGAAGTCGCGGACCAGGGCCGTGACCTCCGGCGGCATCGGCACCGTCTCCACCATCTCCACGCCGCTGACCTGATAGGCCTCGCATTCGTGGGCGGAGGCGGTGACGACGAAGGGCACGACGCCCCCCGGCTCGCCCGTCTCGTCCGGGCGCAGCACGACCCAGAGGCGCGGCGGCTCCTGCGACAGGTTCAGCTTGTAGCCTTCGGTGTCGCTGCGGAACAGCTCTAGCGGCAGGGTCGCGGCGTGGAAGTGCGCCCAGCCCTCCCCCTCGCGCAGCAACCGCCAGGGACCATCGACCGGCGGGGCGCCGGGGATCACCGAGACTGGGCGCCACGCCCACTCCGCCCAGGCGCTGGTGCCCTTGCGGCGCTCCAGCACGATGCCCAGGGCCATCGTCTCGGTTCTGTTCAGCGCTTCACTCATCGGACCAGTCCCGCCGCCATCAGCCGTTCCGCCTCTGCCAGATCGTCGGGACGGTTGGTGTTGAAGAAGGGGTCTACCGGATCGGTGGCGAAGTCGGCAACCGCCAGACGGTATCGGGCGGTCCAGGCGTCCACCTTGCGCATGTCCTCCTCCACCATGGCGCGGCGAAGGTCGTCGGCGAGGTCCACCCGCCACAGCCCGAAGACCGGATGCTCCTGCCCGTCGGAGCGGGCGCAGGCGAGGTCGGCGCCCTCGCGCTCCACCGCCGCCGCCAGACGCGCGACCAAATCGTTGGGGATGAAAGGCGCATCCGTGGCGAAGCTGGCCAGCCAGCGGCAGTCCGGCGCGTTGGCCCGCGCCCATTCCATCCCGGTCAGCACACCGGCCAGCGGCCCGGCGAAGCCCTCCACCACGTCCGCCGCCACCGGCAGGCCAAAGGCGGCGAAGCGCGCCGGGTCGCCGTTGGCGTTCAGCACCAGCGGCCCGACCTGCGGGCGTACGGTGGCGACGATGCGCTCCAGGATGCTCCGCCCGCCGAGCGTGCGCAGGCTCTTGTCGCCGCCGCCCATGCGCCGCGACAGGCCGCCGGCCAGCAGCACGCCGGCAATGCCCTCACTCGTCATCGCGGCTCCCCTTGCGCTGGTGGCGCCCGCCCTCGTCGCCGACCGACGCCGGGTCGGCGTCGAAGTCCAGCCGGTCGGTGCCGGCCAGGGCGAGGAAGCGCTTGCCCTTGGCCCGCCCGACCATGGTCAGATTGGCCTGCCGCCCAAGCTCCACCCCCCAGGCGGTGAAGCCGGAGCGGGAGATCAGGATCGGGATGCCCATCTGCACCGTCTTGATGACCATCTCCGAGGTCAGGCGCCCGGTCGTGTAGAAGATCTTGTCGTGCGCCGGCACGCCGTGCAGGTGCATGTAGCCCGCCACCTTGTCCACCGCGTTGTGCCGCCCGACGTCCTCCATGTAGACGAGGGGGCGGTCGTCCTGGCAGAGCACGCAGCCGTGGATCGCCCCGGCCTCCAGATACAGGCTGGGGGTCAGGTTGATCTTCTTCGACAGGGCGTAGATCCAAGAGGTCTTCAGCCGCGCGTCGGGGTTCAGCCGCACCGACTCGAAGGTCTCCATCACGTCGCCGAAGGCGGTGCCCTGGGCGCAACCGGAGGTCAGCGTCTTCTTCTTGAGCTTCTGCTCGTAGTTCGTGGCGCGCTCGGTGCGGACGACGACGGTGTCAATCTCCTCGTCGTAGTCGATGCCGGTGATCCGGTCGTCGCGCTTCAGCATGTTCTGGTTGAGCAGATAGCCCACCGCCAGATAATCGGGGTAGTCGGCGATCGTCATCATGGTGACGATCTCCTGCCCGTTCAGGTACAGCGTCAGCGGCCGTTCCACGGTGACCGACGCCTCCACCGGGCGCCCGTCCTGATCCAGCCCGGAAACGCGCTCCGTCAGCTTGGGATTCGCCGGGTCCGGCCTTATGGTGAATTCCGAGAGGTCCATGACCGGAAGAGTGGGGAAGATTGCGCGCCGGGGCAAGCGGCGGATGATCGCCTCCCGCAAGACGGAAGCGATGCGGCCCCGATTTGACGCGCGAGCGCTTGGTATGCACGAGTATCCTTATGCATGAGTTCGGTCTGGCCTTCGTCACCGCCTTCCACCTGATCGCCGATTTCGACCCCGGTCTGGTGGGGATCGTCGGCCTGTCGCTGCGCGTCAGCCTGACCGCCGTTCTGCTGTCGGCCCTGATCGGCCTGCCGCTGGGCGCCGCCGTCGCCGCCTTCCGCTTTCCCGGACGGCGCGCGGTGACCCTGTTCCTGAACACAGCGATGGGGCTGCCGCCGGTGGTGGTGGGGCTGATCGTCTATCTGATCCTGTCGCGCTCCGGCCCGCTGGGCGTGCTGGGGCTGCTGTTCACCCCGACCGCGATGATCGTTGCCCAGACCCTGCTGATCGTCCCCATCGTCGCCGCCCTGACCCGCCAGATCGTCGAGGATCTGCTGGTGGAGTATGGCGACCTGCTTAGGGTGATGGGGACCGGGCCGGTGACCACCCTGTTCACCCTGCTGTCGGAGGCGCGCTGGAGCCTGCTGACCATCGTGCTGGCCGGCTTCGGCCGGGCCTCGGCCGAGGTCGGGGCGGTGATGATCGTCGGCGGCAACATCGACCGGGTGACCCGCGTCATGACCACCTCCATCGCGCTGGAGACCAGCAAGGGCGACCTGCCGCTGGCGCTCGGCCTCGGGGTCATCCTGATGACGCTGTCGCTGTCGGTGAACTTCGCCGCCGCCATGGTGCGGGAGACGCGGCGGGCCTGAGCCGCCGCCACGATTCTGGAAAATTTGCAAAGCCATTCGAACTTTCCCATAGTCGCCGCCACAGCCCGCAACCAAGGCGGGCGAGAATCTGGAGAGGGATAGTCCGATGCTGCGCCGTTCTTTCGTGCTGGGATGCGCCGCCGCGGCGGCTCTGCTGCTCGGCTCCGTTCAGCCGACCACCGCCGCCGACCGCTTCATCACCGTGGCCTCCACCACCTCGACCGAGGATTCGGGGCTGTTCAAGTCGATCCTGCCGAAGTTTACCGAGAAGACCGGGATCGAGGTCCGCGTGGTCGCCAAGGGCACCGGCCAGGCCATCGACATCGCCAAGCGCGGCGACGCCGACGTGCTGTTCGTCCATCACAAGCCGTCGGAGGACAAGTTCGTCGCCGAGGGCTTCAGCACCGAGCGCAAGCCGGTCATGTACAACGACTTCGTGATCGTCGGGCCGAAGGCCGACCCGGCCAAGGTCGGCGGCAGCAAGGACGTGTCCGCCGCGCTGAAGAGCATCGCCGCCGCCAAGGCCCCCTTCGTGTCGCGCGGCGACGACAGCGGCACCCACAAGTCGGAGCAGGCGCTGTGGAAGACCGCCGGCGTCGATCCCACAACGGGTGACGGCTGGTACCGCGCCATCGGTCAGGGCATGGGCGCCACGCTGAACACCGCCGCCGCGGTGAACGGCTACGCCATGACCGACCGGGCCACCTGGCTCAGCTTCAAGAATCGCGGCGACCTCGACATCCTGGTGGAGGGCGACAAGCGCCTGTTCAACCAGTATGGCGTGATGCTGGTGAACCCGGCCAAGTTCAGCCACGTCAAGGCCGCCGACGGGCAGGCCTTCGTCGATTGGCTGGTCTCCGCCGAGGGCCAGCAGGCCATCGCGGACTACAAGATCAACGGCAACTCGCTGTTCTTCCCGAACGCCAACGAGCCGGGCGCCTGACCGGCCTCCACTTCACGGACACGAAAAAAGGCGCAGCCTCACGGCTGCGCCTTTTTCATGTGGCGGAAAAGAGACGGCTTACAGCTTCTCGTTCGGCGACACCGGGACGCAGCGGTGGCCGCTGCGGGTCAGTTCCGAGCAGACCTTGCGGGCGGTCCCCTCGTCCAGCCCGACCATGCGGGCGCGGTAGACGGTGGCGCCGTTCGCCTTCACCGGGGTCACCGCCGGCTTGGCGGCGCGCAGCAGGAAGGGCGCCTGCTTGGTCGCCTGGGAGAGCGCCCGCTTGCTGGCCTCCCGCGTCGAGAAGGCGCCGACCTGCACGCCCCACTTCGACCCGTCGACTTTCGTGTCGGCGTCCTCGTCGCGGGCGCGGGCCGGCGGACGGACGGCGGCGGGGGTCGAGACGGTGGAGGCGAGCTGCGCGATGGTCTCCGGCTTGGCCGACGGCCTGCCCTTGGCGGTGGCGCGCGGCGCGTCCTCGTCCCCGGCGCGGGCGACGACCGGCGCCTCGGAGCCGCGACTCGGCTTGTCGAACGCCTTGTCGAGGATTGCCTCCATGCGGGCGTCGCGCGAGGCCGCCGACTTGCCGCCCAGCACCACGGCGACCAGCCGGCGCCCGTCGCGCACCGCCGACGCCGCGAGGTTGAAGCCGCTGGCCACCGTGTAGCCGGTCTTGATGCCGTCCATGCCCTCGTAGCGCGACATCAGCCGGTTGTGGTTGTTCAGACTGCGCCCGCCATAGACGAAGGCCCGGCGGCTGAAATAGGGATAGTAGCGGGAGTGGTCGGACAGCATGGCCCGCGACAGGATCGAAAAGTCGCGCGCGGTGGTCACCTGCTGCATGTTCGGCAGGCCGTTGGAGTTGCGAAACACGGTGTTGCGCATCCCCAGTTCGCGGGCCTTGCGGGTCATCATCTCGGCGAACTTCGCCTCGCTGCCGCCCAGCGCCTCCGCCAGCACGACCGAGGCGTCGTTGGCCGATTTGGTGACCAGCCCGAGGATCGCCTGCTCCACCCGCAGCGTCTTGCCGGCGCGCAGCCCGAGCTTGGTCGGCGACTGCGCCTCCGCCCAGGCCGAGACCGGCAGCGCCTGATCCAGCCGCAGCCGCCCCTCGTCGAGCGCGTCGAAGGTCAGGTACAGCGTCATCATCTTGGTCAGCGACGCCGGGTAGGTCAGGGTGTCGGCGTTCTCCTCGTGCAGCACCTCACCCGTGCGCGCGTCGACGACGATCGCCGCGTATTTCGCGGCCAGCGCCGGCAGCGGCGCCAGGACGGACACCGCCAGCACCGCCAGGGCACCGCACAGCCCCCGGCCGCACAGACCCCGAACGAAAGGGGTAATGCTGAAGGCACTTCTCAGAGTCGAACGTCCATTCGCCAAACGTTCTGTGGCCTGTTCCCCCTCCGTTTCGCGCCCGCTCCAAGCGAACGCCAAAAGCAGGCTTCGAACGGTCTGGCCCGTTACGTTCATGATGCCCCCGCCAAAGGCTAATACTTGCTGTTTGGCGCAATGGTAAATTCCATGGAAATCAGTGTCTAGCGACAATTCGTTAATTTGCCGCTTTGATTTCTTCGGTGGCGCTGTGACGAAATTGGATGAGGCGTGGACCCGTCGGGGGCGAACCGCGTTGAAGGAGCGCGACCGCCGATCCATCTTCCCGGAAGCGCAGGACCTTTTCCCCCTCCCGACTGGACGCGAGGCACCTCATGACCCGCCCGCCCGAGCGACGCCCGACGACTCCGCGCGCTGCCCCACGGGACGGACGTAGAGGACGGATTGCGACGGTGATGGGGCTGGGGGTGGCCGCTGCGGTTCTTCTCGCCGGCTGCGCCTCGGTCGGGCCGACCGACAACCCGGTGGCGCGCAAGCTCACCTGGGTCAGCTACCTCAACGGCGACGACCTGCGCGCCGCCTGCACCAAGGGGGAGACCGACCGCTACCGGTTGGTCTTCAACGCCGATTACCAGAAGCATGTGCGGACCTACGACATCGTCGGCGACCGCGGCACCGGCGGCGCGCTGGTCGAGGCGCGCGTCCTGGAGGCCACCGACCTCGCCCGCATCGACCTGGACGACCCGGCGGCGGTCGCCCGCGGCCCGGTCGCCAAGGCCCAGCTCTCGCCGCGCCAGTTCGCCCTGTTCGTCCTGCGCCTCTACGAGAGCGGCGCCTTCGAGCCGGCGCCGAGCGGGGTGCGCCTGCCGTCCAACGGCGTCTATTGGCTGATCAACGGCTGCCGGCGGGGAAGCTGGTTCTTCAACGCCTACCCTTACCCGTCCGACCGCTTCTCCGACATCCGCTTCGACGGGCCGCTGAAGGAGCTGGACGGCAGCGCGCAGGGGACCGGCGTGCCCTACCCCGCCCTGCCGCGCCCGCAGGACGCGCCGCGAACCCTGCCGACCGGCGGGCAGGTGGACAGCGCCGGCGTGGTGTTCGAAGTGCAGGTGGGCCGCGACGGGCTGATCGGGCCGACCGCTCCCTTCGGGACGTGGCTGTTCGCCGGGAAGTAGCGGGCAGGGCTGACATCGCCCCCTCCCCGGCCCTCCCCCGCTGCGTGGGAGAGGGAGATCAGTCCCCTCCCCTGCGATAGCGGGGGAGGGTTAGGGAGGGGGCAAGGCTTCACACCTCAGACCACCTCTTCCTCAGCGACATCCGCACGCGCGCCGGCGGCCAGCAGCGTGTCCACCCACGGACCGTCCGGCATGCGCCGGGCCAACTCGGTGATGTTGCGGTTCCACCACAGGCGCTGCTCGACCAGATCGTCGTAGTCGAAGTTCGACTGGCGCCACAGCCGCTCCTGGGCGTTGAAGGTCACCATGTCGATGGGGAAGCCGACATCGTTGGACGAGAAGCGCGTGCTGTCGAACGACAGGTAGGCGATCTTCAGCGCCGTCTGCATGTCCGTGCTGTAGGACAGCGCGCGGTCCAGGATCGGCTTGCCGTAGGCGGTGGCGCCGATCGACAGGTAGGGCGTGCGCTCGTCCACCTCGATCCAGTTGCCTTCCGGATAGACCAGGAACATGTAGGGCTCGCGGTCCTCGGCGAGCTGTCCGCCGATGATGGCGTGCAGGTTGAAGGCCAGCTTGGACGCCTCCAGCGCCTCCTTGTCCTCCGCCGCCACCTGGCGCAGGCAGGCGGTGAAGGCCGACAGCGCGTCCAGCATGGTCGGGTAGGTCTCGCCGCGGCGGCGGGACATGTCGCGACGCAGGTAGGCCAGCGTCTTGTCGCGCACGCTGCGCAGGCCCGAATTCAGGATGAAGAAGCGGTCGCCGCCGCTGCCCACCATGGTCACCTTGCGCGCGGACGAGAGCTGCGAGCCGCTGGTGATGCGCCCGTCGGACAGGCCGATCAGGCCGTCGCGGGTCTTGATGCCGAGGCAATAGGTCATGAAAGAACGTTCCCGAACTGAAAGCTGCGACGTTCCGCCGCGGTTGGTCTGACCTTTGGCCGAAGCGCGTCCCTTCGGCGGGCAGAGTATGATTGGGCAGGATCGGCGGTAAAGCTTTCGTAAAGGCTCCGCCCAGTCGAGCCGAAGTGGATCGGATTTCCCAAGGGGCGGAACGGTGGAGCTGTCGCCGTACCGACCAAGCAAAG
Source organism: Azospirillum sp. UENF 211521 (assembly GCF_058780535.1). Lineage (NCBI taxonomy): Bacteria > Pseudomonadati > Pseudomonadota > Alphaproteobacteria > Rhodospirillales > Azospirillaceae > Azospirillum > Azospirillum sp. UENF 211521. Next base: position 930,835 of record NZ_JBSNCF010000001.1, on the reverse strand, counting down.
GGACCGGGCTCAACTGATATATTGTGCGACGCACAAGATTCTTTGTTGACTCCACGGACATCTGCCCATAGTTTAGCCATTGCTGCAGTGCAGCATTTTTCCGGTCCGGCATCGCTCCGGACCACACCCAACGCAGCCGGTCTGCGCCCCGCTGGCGGACGGTCCGCCGGTCCGGGTATTGCGCGCCGGGCTTCGACGAAGGAAGGAACGCAAGGCATGACGACCGTGACGAAGGCCAAGCCGGCCCCCGCCCCCACCCAGGCGTTCGAGAACGCCGCCGCCCAGGCCAAGGAGCAGGTCGAGGGCTTCGTCAAGGCCGGCCAGGAGCAGGCCGCGAAGACGTTCGAGCAGACCGCCTCCGCCACCAAGGAGCAGGTCGAGAAGCTGTCCGCGCAGCTCCTGAAGATCTCCTCCGAGCTGCAGGCCCTGAACAAGGCCAACGTCGAGGCGCTGATCCAGAGCGGCAGCATCGCCACCCAGGGCGCGGAGGAGCTGACCCGCGAGGTGACCGCCTACGCCCAGGCCTCCTTCGACAAGTCGGTCACCACCGGCAAGGCCCTGCTGACCGCCAAGTCGCTGAAGGAGGTCGTCGATCTCCAGAGCGAGTATGTGAAGGCCAGCTTCGACGCCTTCGTCGCGGAGTCCTCCCGCCTCCAGGGCATCGGCACCCGCGTCGCCACGGCGGCCCTGACCCCGCTGAAGGACCGCGTGTCGGTCACCGTCAGCACCCTGTCCAAGCCGATCGCGGCCTGATCCGCCGGCACGGCGACACCACGGAGCCCGGCCGTCCCCCGACGGCCGGGCTCCGCGCGCAAAGGGGGCCTCCGGGACGCGCCAAAGTTTTTGTGCACCGCACAAAATCCCGTTGACAAGCGCAAGCGCCTGCCCTAAGTTTAGTCATGTTGCATTGCAGCATCGACCCGACGCCCGAAACCACGGGGTCGCTGGTCGGATCATCCGCGCGGTCGCCAATCGGTGGGTCCGGCGCGGGTCAACCCGATGAAATTCGAGGAGCCGTTCCATGACCGACAAGTTCGCCGCCGCCACCAAGACCTTCGAAGACGCCGTCTCCGCCGCCAAGCAGAACGTGGACGGCCTGGTCAAGGCCCAGCAGGAGCAGTTCGAGAAGGCCTCCGCCCAGCTCCTCAAGGGCTTCGACGAGCTGACCGCCCTGACCAAGGGCAACGTCGACGCCGTCGTGAAGTCGGGCACCATCGTCGCCAAGGGCGCCGAGGAAGCCGGCAAGCAGGTCGCCTCCTTCACCCAGTCCTCGCTGGAGAAGAGCGCCGCCACCGGCAAGGCCCTGCTGGCCGTCAAGACCGTCCAGGAGCTGGTCGAGCTGCAGAGCAGCTTCGCCAAGGCGAGCTTCGAGACCTTCGTCAAGGAGAGCGCCAAGCTGCAGGAGCTGTCGCTGAAGACCGCCAAGGACGCCTTCGCGCCGATCAACGACCGCCTCCAAGTCACGGTCGAGACGCTGTCCAAGCCGGTCGCGGCGAAGGCCGCCTGATCCCGGCCGGTCCCAGACGTCAGCCTGAGACAAAATGTCCCGGAGCCAGCAATTCCACAGACCCGGCCGCGAGGCCGGGGCGGCTCCCACCTCCGTCGCCCCCGGGACGCTACCGTCCGGGGGTGCGGACGGCGCAAGGCGGTACCGCTTTAAATCCTGCCGCCTCACGGCATTGTGAAGTTCCGGGTGAGCCCGGCGGTTTCGACCGCCGGGCTTGTTTGTTTTGGGTGCGGTGGACATGTACAGGATGCCGGCCGTGCCATTTATGGCACGACGGTGCGGCCATTCCGCCGCAGCGCACGGGTTTATCCACCAATTCCGGGGTAGCCGGGCAGGTCTTGTTCCGAATGGGCCTCTCCCAAATGGGGACTCACCGAAAACGGCCCCTTCCCACCGCGCCCGGAGTTCTCATATCATTCATGCGACGTACATCGCGATGTTGACCTGTTGAGACCATGGCCGAAAACGACAAGCACGGCGACGAGGGCACCACCACGGGCGTGGTTATCAAAACCAAGCCTAAGACTAAAAAGCCCTCGATGTATAAGGTCTTGATGTTGAACGACGACTACACACCTATGGAATTCGTCGTTCATGTCTTGGAGCGCTTCTTTGCCAAGTCGCGCGAGGAGGCTACGCGGATCATGCTGCATGTGCACCGGCGGGGTGTGGGCTTGTGCGGCGTGTTCACCTACGAAGTGGCGGAGACGAAAGTCACGCAGGTGATGGACTTTGCGCGCCAGAACCAGCACCCGCTGCAATGTACGCTAGAAAAGGATTAAGGCCACAGATGCTGTCGCGTAACTTGGAACAGACGCTGCACCGAGCCCTGGCCCATGCGAACGAGCGCAGGCACGAATACGCGACGCTCGAACACTTGCTGCTCGCATTGACCGAGGATGCCGATGCCATGGCCGTCTTGCGCGCTTGTGGGGTCGATCTGGACCGACTGCGCGCCGAACTCTCGGATTACCTCGACAACGAGCTTGCGAACCTGATCACGAACAGGCCCGATGATGCCAAGCCGACGGCTGGCTTCCAGCGGGTGCTGCAACGCGCGGCCATCCACGTCCAGTCGTCGGGGCGTGAAGAGGTGACGGGAGCAAATGTGCTCGTCGCCCTGTTCTCTGAACGCGAAAGCCACGCGGTCTATTTCCTGCAGGAGCAGGAGATGACCCGTTTCGACGCGGTGAACTACATCTCTCACGGAATCGCGAAGGCCCCGGGCCGCTCGGAAGCGAAGCGCGTTACCGGAGCCGACGAGGACGCGGCGGCGGAGAAGGTCGTGAAGAAAGGCAGCGAAGCCCTAGAGGCTTATTGCGTCAACCTGAACAAGAAGGCGGCCAGCGGGAAGATCGATCCGCTGATCGGACGGGAGCAGGAGGTCGAACGGACCATCCAGATCCTGTGCCGGCGGTCGAAGAACAACCCGCTGTATGTCGGTGACCCTGGTGTCGGCAAGACCGCCATCGCCGAGGGGCTGGCCCGCCGCATCGTCCATGGCGAGGTTCCGGAGGTGCTGAAGGGCGCCACCATCTTCGCGCTCGACATGGGCTCCCTGCTCGCCGGTACGCGGTACCGCGGCGACTTCGAAGAGCGCCTCAAGGCCGTCGTCTCCGAACTGGAGGCCACGGAAGGTGCCGTCCTCTTCATCGACGAGATCCACACGGTCATCGGCGCCGGTGCGACCTCGGGCGGTGCGATGGACGCCTCGAACCTGCTGAAGCCGGCCCTCGCCTCCGGCTCGCTGCGTTGCATCGGTTCGACGACCTACAAGGAATACCGGAACTATTTCGAGAAGGACCGGGCGCTCGTCCGGCGCTTCCAGAAGATCGACGTCAATGAGCCGACGGTCGAGGATGCGATCAAGATCCTCCAGGGGATCAAGACCTACTACGAAAAGCACCACCGGGTGAGCTACACCAACGACGCGATCCGTTCGGCGGTGGAGCTGTCCGCGAAGTACATCGGCGACCGCAAGCTGCCGGACAAGGCCATCGACATCATCGACGAGGTCGGCGCCGCGCAGATGCTGCTGCCGGAGAACAAGCGGAAGAAGAAGATCTCCGTCAAGGACGTGGAGGCGGTGGTCGCCAAGATCGCCCGCATCCCGCCGAAGTCGGTCAGCCGCGACGACAAGGAGACGCTCCTCAACCTGGAGCGCGACCTGAAGACCATGGTCTTCGGCCAGAACAAGGCCATCGACGCGCTGGTCTCCGCCATCAAGCTGGCCCGCGCCGGCCTGCGCGAACCGGAGAAGCCGATCGGCAACTACCTGTTCACCGGCCCGACCGGCGTCGGCAAGACCGAGGTGGCCCGCCAGCTCTCCCTCACGCTGGGCATCGAGCTGACCCGCTTCGACATGTCGGAGTACATGGAGCGGCACACGGTCTCCCGCCTGATCGGCGCCCCTCCGGGCTATGTCGGGTTCGACCAGGGCGGCCTGCTGACCGACGCCATCGACCAGCATCCGCATTGCGTGCTGCTGCTCGATGAAATCGAGAAGGCCCATCCGGATCTGTTCAACATCCTGTTGCAGATCATGGATCACGGCAAGCTGACCGACCACAACGGCAAGACGGTGGACTTCCGCAACGTCATCCTCATCATGACCTCCAACGCGGGCGCCTCGGACATGGCCAAGCCGGCCATCGGCTTCGAGCGCGAGCGTCGGGTCGGCGAGGACATGGAAGCGGTCGAGAAGCTGTTCACGCCGGAGTTCCGCAACCGTCTGGATGCGATCATCCCCTTCGCGCCGCTGACCCAGGAGGTCATCAACCGCGTGGTGGACAAGTTCATCATGCAGATGGAGGCGCAGCTCGAGGACCGCGGCGTCACGATCGAACTCGACGATCAGGCCCGCGAGTGGCTGGGCAAGAAGGGCTACGACCCGCTCTACGGCGCGCGTCCGCTGGGCCGCGTGATCCAGGAGCACCTGAAGAAGCCGCTGGCGGAGGAGCTGCTGTTCGGCAAGCTCGCCAAGGGCGGTCTGGTCAAGGTCACCGTGAAGGACGACAAGCCCGCCTTCGAGTACACCGAGGGGTCGCGCAAGCGGCGCTCCGGCGACGAGGACGAGGACGAGGTCGTGCACGAACTGGCGGAATGACGCCGGCTCGCACGGAACGCGAAAAAGGGGGCCGCAAGGCCCCCTTTCTTTTTGTCCGGTCGGCGGGCCGCCGGGCGGTTATTCCTCGACCATCATTCCTCGACCACGACGACCGCGTCGTTGGACGCCTTCATCAGGACGATGCCGTGCAGGCAATCGCGCTCGGCCGTGTAGCCCTCGCTGCTGACGGCGATGACTTCGCCGTTGGCGGCGTGGAAGGTCCAGCGCCATTCGTTGCGGTGATCCTTGTAGACCTTGTACTTGGAAGCCTTGGCCGTGGACATGTTTTCCTCCTCACCATCGGTCTGATATCGACGGTGGAGGCGGCACGAATGTGAAGGGCGGACGGTTGCATTCCTGACGCCCCATCGCGGACACTCGTCCCGGCGGCGCCACCAGACAGACCCCCAAAAACGAAGAACAAGGAAACGCACCATGCCCCTGCCCTTCCTGAGCGGACTGCGCGTCATCGACCTCGGCCAGTATCTGCCGGGGCCCTACGCCGCCCAGATGCTGGCCGACCTCGGCGCCGAAGTGGTGAAGGTGGAGCCGCCGAGCGGCGACCCGCTGCGCCGGATGGGTCCCACCGACGCCGACGGCACGACCGCCGCCTACAAGCTGCTGAACGCCGGCAAGACGGTCATCCGCCTGAACCTGAAGGACGAGGGCGACCGCGCCGCCTTCGAGACCTTGATCGTCGGGGCCGACGCCCTGGTGGAAAGCTACCGCCCCGGCGTGCTGGACAAGCTGGGGGTGGGCCACGCCCGGCTGCGCGCGCTGAACCCAGGGCTGGTCCACGCCAGCCTGTCCGGCTGGGGCAGCGGCGGTCCTTACGCCCGGCGGGCCGGCCATGACCTGAACTACATGGCGGTCGGCGGCGGCCTGGACTCCTCGGGCACGCCCGACCGCCCCTCGATCAGCCACCCGCCGGTCGCCGACTTCGCCTCGGCCCAGCAGGCGGCGCTGGCGGTGGTCGCCGCCCTGTTCGGGCGCCAGCGCAGCGGCGAAGGCTGCTTCCTCGACCTGTCGATCATGGAGACTGTGCTGGGCTGGCAGGGCTTCAACCTGACCGCCGACGCCCGCGGAGAGGTGCCGGGGCGCGGCGAGGCGCTGCTGTCCGGCGGGGCCGCCTGCTACCGCATCTACCGCACCGCCGACGGCCGCTTCGCCACCCTGTCGGCGCTGGAGGCCAAGTTCTGGCAAGGCTTCTGCGAGGCGGTGGGACGGCCCGACTGGACCGCCCGGCAGGGTGACCCGTTGCCCCAGAGCGACCTGATCGCGGAGCTGGACGCCCTGTTCGCCAGCCGCAGCCTCGCCGATTGGAAGGGGTTGCTCGACCCCGTGGACTGCTGCTTCGAGGCGCTGCCGACGCTGGCGGAGATGCCGGACCACCCGCACATCGCCGCCCGCGGCCAGATCCGCGTCACGCCGGGGCCGGAGCCGTTGGTGGAGACCCTGATGGGCCTGCGCGTCGACGGCGGCACCCCGCCCGAACGCGCGCCCTTGCGCGATTCCACCGCCGCCGCGGTGCTCGCCGACTGGAAGTAACGGTTACAGGGCGATGAGGGGGCCGCCGCCGTCGCGCGGCGGCCGCGTCTCCAGCGGGCCCCTACGGGCGCCCATCAGGCTGGCCTTCGACAGGTTCGCCGCCGCATCGTCGCAGCCGCGCAGGTCGGCCGAGGCGAGGTTGGCCATCTCGAAACTGGCGCCGGCCAGCTTCGCTCCGGTCAGCCGGGCGCCGCGCAGGTCGGCGGCGGTCAGGGTGGCGCCGGTCAGGTTGGCCGGCCAGCTCCGCCCGGTCGGCGTGCCGTCCGGGTTGCGCAGGTCCACCATGCCGAGGTCGGCGCCGTGGAGGTCCGCCCCGGTCAGGTCGGCGCCGCTCAGGTTCGCCCCGGTCATGACCGCCTGGTCGAGCCGCGCCCGGCGCAGGCTGGCCCCGCCGAAATCGGCCAGCGAGAGCGAGGCGTTGGACAGCCGGGCCTCGTCCAGGTTGGCGTCGCGGAACACCCCACCCGACAGGTCGCAGGCGGTCAGATCCAGCCCGCGCAGGTCCATCCCGGTGAAGTCCGCCCGCAGCCCGGCCCCGCCGCCGCTGTTGATCCACAGGATGTGGGCGTCCAGCACGCCGCGCACCGGCGTCGGCAGGGCGTCGGCGTTGCGCATGTAGACGGCGCCGCTCAGGTTGGCGCCGTGGGTGTCCGCCACGGTCAGATCGACGTTGCGCAGGGTCGCCTCGCGCAGGTCGGCGTTGCGCAGGACGGCGCGGGTCAGGTTGGCGCCGTTCAGCACGGCGCGCTTCATCTTGGCCCCGCTGAAATTCGCCTCGGTCAGGTCGGCACCGGCCAGATTGGCGGCGAACAGGTTGGCGTTGCTGAAGTCGCCGCCGGCCGTCGAGGCGTTGGCCAGTTCGGCGTGGCTGAGGTCGGCGCCCTTGAAGCTGACGCCGTCCAGCCGCGCGTCCTTCAGGTTGGCCGGCCGCCGCTCCTCCTCATCCTCGTCGCGCCCGACGCGGTGCACCATGATCTGGCCGGGGCGCAGGTCGGCCCCCTCGAAGTCGGTGCGGGTCAGGTCGGCCTTCAGAAAGTTCGCCCCGCGCAGGTCCGCCCGCGCGAAGGAGGAGCCCACCAGCTTCGCCCGGCTGAAATTCGCCCCGAACAGGTCGGACATGGCGAAGCTGACCTCCTCGAGCTGGGCGTCGGAGAAATTGCCCTGGGTGAGGATGGCCGTTTGCAGATTGAAGCCCTTCAGGCGCAGCCTCGACAGATCGACGCCCTTCGCCTGAAGGCGCACCCCGCCCGGCTTCAGTTTGAGATAGAATAGATGGTCCCGCACCTGCTTCAGGAAATCCATGGTGCGGTCGGTCATCGGGCGGGTCCGTCGGTCGGCTGGTCCCGCCCACACTACGCCTTGCGCAGGGGCAGTAAAGGGGAAATCCCCAATCGTCCGCCGCCCCTGCAATGCCCCGTGCGCATGCCGGGCCGAGGCTGTCGAACAGTCACTAAACGATTGAACCACAACGCGGTTGGGGCTTGGGAGAGGGAAATCATGACGAGTTTCGATACCGATTGCCTGCGCCGCGCCATCGCGCTCAGCCGCACACACATGCAGGGCAACGCCGGCGGCCCCTTCGGCGCGGTCATCGCGCGGGACGGCCGGATCATCGGCGAGGGCTGGAACTGCGTGACCTCCAGCAACGACCCGACGGCGCACGCCGAGGTCGTCGCCATCCGCAACGCCTGCCGCGACCTCGGCAGCTTCAGCCTCGCCGGCGCCACCGTCTACACGAGCTGCGAGCCCTGCCCGATGTGCCTGTCGGCCATCTACTGGGCGCGGATCGGGCGCATCGTCTACGCCAACGGACGCGACGACGCGGCGGCCATCGGCTTCGACGACGCCTTCCTCTACACCGAAATCGCCCTGCCGCTGGAACAGCGGGCGGTCCCCATGCAGCGTTTGCTGGCCGACGAGGCGCGCGCGGTCTTCGACGAATGGGCCGCCCGGCCCGACCGCGTTCCCTACTGATCCGCCGCAATCATTCCGATGCGCCATCCTGGCGGTAGGGGGACAGCTCCATCAGCGCCTCCCGCTCCGCCGCGACGCCGGGCCGCTCGCGGCGCAGGTAGTCAGCGATGGCGCGGTGGAAGCCGGGGTCGGCCACCCAGTGGGCGCTGTAGGTCGGCACCGGCAGATAGCCGCGCTGGATCTTGTGCTCCCCCTGGGCGCCGGCCTCGACCCGGCCGAGGCCGCGCTCGATGGCGAAGTCCAGCGCGCGGTAGTAGCACGCCTCGAAATGCAGGAAACGGTAGCTGCCGTCGGAGCCCCAGTTGCGGCCATAGAGGGCGTCGGCCCCGATCAGGTTCAGGGCGCCGGCCACCCATTCCCCGTTGTCCTCGCACATCACCAGCATGACCCGGTCGGCCATGGTCTCGCCCAGAAGCCGGAAGAAGGCACGGTTCAGATAGCCGCCGCCCCATTTCCGGTCGGCGGTCTCCAGATAGAAGCGGTGGAAGGCGTCCCAATGCTCCGGCTTCAGGTCGGCGCCGGTCAGGCTGTGAAGCCGGACGCTGCTCTCCGCCACCTCGCGCCGCTCCTTGCGGATGGCCTTGCGCTTGCGGCTGTTCAGCGTTCCCAGGAAATCGTCGAAGCTGGCGTAGCCGCGGTTCTCCCAATGATACTGCACGCCTTCCCGCAGCAGCCAGCCGGCCGCGCCGAGACGGCGCCAGTCGGCCTCCTCCGGAAAGGTGACATGGACGGAGGAGACGCCGTAGCGCCGCGCCACCTCCTCCATCCCCTGGATCAAGGCGCCGGCGACCGCCTCCCCCGCCCCTTGCCGGACGAGCAGGCGCGGCCCCGGAACCGGGGTGAAGGGCACGGCGCATTGCAGCTTCGGGTAATACTGCCCGCCCGCCCGCTCATAGGCGTGCGCCCAGGCGTGGTCGAAGACATACTCGCCGTAGGAATGGTTCTTCAGATAGAGCGGCACCGCGCCGATGATCCGCCCCGCCCCGTCGAGGGCGGCGAGGTGGCTGGGCTGCCAGCCGGTGCGGCCGATGGCCGACCCCGATTCCTCCAGCGCCAGCAGGAAGGCGTGGCTGAGGAACGGGTTGTCCGGCCCGGCGCAGGCGTCCCATTCCCGGGGATCGGCCTGGCCGATGCCGGTCAGGACCTTGACGGTGATCGTCCCCCCGGCCTCCGGGTCGGCGCCGGGGCCGGTGTCCTTGCCGTCGGGCATGCTCTCTCCTTCGCGGGTACGCCGAGGGAGGTGGGCGCTTTGCCGCGCCGCGGCAAGAGGCCCGCCCCTCCCCCCGATCCGAAGGTTGGATCAGGCCAGTTCGAGGATGGCGTCCACCTCGACGGCCACGTTGCCGGGCAGCGACGGGGCGCCGACCGCGGCGCGGGCGTGCTTCCCGGCGTCGCCGAAGACCTGCATCATCAACTCCGACGCGCCGTTGATGACCAGCGGCTGGTCGTGGAAGTCCGGGGTGCCGTTGACGAAGCCGCCCAGACGCAGCACGCGCGCCACCCGGTCGAGGTTGCCGCCGCAGGCCGCCTTCGCCTGGGCGATGATGTTCAGCGCGCACAGCCGCGCCGCCTGTTGGCCCTGCTCCACCGTGAAGTCCTGGCCCAGCTTGCCGATGAAGCGGCGCTCGCCGTTCCACACGGTGACCTGCCCCGACACGTAGAGCGTGTTGCCCGACAGGGTGAAGGGCACATAGGCCGCCACCGGGGCCGCCGCCTGCGGCAGCTCGATCCCCAACTCCTGAAGCCGCGCCTCGATGCGTCCGGCCATGCTTCATCCCTCCGTCTTTGTTGCGGGCGCCGGGAACACTTCGATGCTTGGCGGCCCAATCGGTGGCGCCCGCTGGGCGCCATACCCCGACGATAGCCCCCTCCCCGGCCGGCACCAAGAGCTTACCGGCGCCCGCGGCACCTCCCCCAACTGGGTAGTTTTGTCCCGGACTCCGGGGCGCAACACCCTTTCTGCCCGGCAAAACTTTCCACCGGCATGGGAAGGGATGTCCGGCCGATCATCGCCGAGGCATCGCACAACCCGCAATTAACCAACGCAAAATCAATGGCTTATTGAGTTTTTCAGGAACTGGCACGGGTCTTGATAGGGGAGGAACGCGCAAATGCACGTTGCCTCGCTTCGGTTTCAAGCACCAGCCGCGGGGCGAGCCTCAGAAGGAGACTTGGAACCATGGCCATCAACGACGTCACCCTCACCGCGTCAATGCGCACGAATCTGCTGCAGTTGCAGAGCGTGAACGACAAGATCGGTGTCAAGCAGAACATCCTCTCGACCGGCAACAAGATCAACTCGGCGCTCGACGGCCCGACTTCGTTCTTCGCAGCGAAGAGCCTGACCCAGCGCGCCGGTGACCTGTCGTCGTTGAAGGACGCCATGGGTCAGTCGATCAGCACCATCAAGGCCGCCGACAAGGGCGTGACCGCGATCGAAAGCATGATCGAGCAGGCGCGCGGCCTGACCACCGCCGCCTATTCCGCGCTCGGCACCGACGCCGGCTCCGTCGCCACCCGCAAGACGCTGTCCGCCCAGTTCAACGCGCTGAAGGAGCAGATCGACAAGCTGGCCGGCGACAGCGGCTATGCCGGCAAGAACCTGCTGGCCGGCAACGGCCTGCGCCTGGACTCCACCAGCGAATCGCGCCGCGCCGTCAACACCATCCAGGGCATCGAGAACGCCCGCGTCACCAACGTCGTGTCGACCGACACCTACACGGTGCGCGTCAAGGGCGACGGCTCGATCGAGGGCGCGGCCGGCGAGATCAACAGCGCTGAGATGGCCCACGGCCTGGTCGGCCTGAAGCTCTCCGGCACGATGGCGACCTCGCTCGGCAGCTTCTCCGACGTGCAGATCGAGGTCCGCGGCGCCAAGGGCCGCGAGCGGTCGTTCATCATCACGGACGGCAACGAGTCGCGCACGATCACCTACTTCGACAACAGCCAGACCATGGCTGCCAACACGACGACCGCGGCCAAGTCGGGCACCGCGCAGATCACCCAGGTGTCGATGGGTGGCACGATCGAGGCCGGCGACAGCTTCACCATCACCGTCGAAGACCAGACCTTCACCTACACCGCCACCGCCGGCGACGTGTCGATCGGGCAGACCGCCCGCATCAACATCGCCAACCAGCTGAAGGCGTCGATCAACAACGCGCTGGGCGCCAACGGCCGCCTCAGCGGCAAGGACGTCCAGACCGTCACGACCAGCTCGACCGGCACGATCACGCTGTCGGGCGCGACGACGACCAACGCCGCTCGCGAGATGACCGTCAAGGCGACGGCCGAGAACGCCCTGACCAAGCGCATCTCCGAGAGCTTCGCGTCGGGCACCATCGTGTCCTTCACGGTGGACCGCAACCTTCTGGAGCAGGCCGCCAACAACGGCAACGGCATCTCGGTCATCGAGAAGAAGGTCGACATCCAGATACAGGTCAGCAACCTGAACGGCGCCACGGTGACCCGCGACGGCATGTCCAAGCGCGGCGAGGGCAAGCTGTCGGAAGGCGAGAACTCCTTCGCGTTCGACACCGGCACGGTGCGCTTCAACGTCGATCAGAAGAGCATCAAGCAGGCGGCGGCGGCCAACTCCGCGGCCAACCTGGTCTCGGTGCAGGTGACCGACGCCAACACCTCGAACGATCTGACGGTGCAGCTCAACGAGCGCAACACCAACGCGATCACGGTGCAGTCCCAGAACCTGACCACCAGCGGCCAGGGCCTGCGTCTGGACTACGCGCAGAACGATTGGACCGACCGCGCCGACATCGACAAGGCGGTCTCCAGCATCGACTACGCGAAGCAGACCCTGCGGTCGGCCTCGCAGACGCTGTCGACCAACCTGAACATCATCACGACCCGCGAGACCTTCACCAAGGAGTTCAGCGACGTGCTGGTCGAAGGCGCCAACAAGCTGACGCTGGCCGACCAGAACGAGGAAGGCGCGAGCCTGCTGATGCTGCAGACCCGTCAGCAGCTCGGCACCATCGCCCTCTCGCTGGCCAACCAGTCGCAGCAGTCGATCCTGCGTCTGTTCTAACCGGAAAGGTCCAGCCGGCGACCACAGGCCAAGGCAAAGGCATTGCGCAGCAGGCGCCCCGACCGGGGCGCCTGTTTCTTTTGGTCACATTCCATTGGCTGCCCGCCGACCTTACCGCAGCGCCGCCTCGACCAGGGCCCGCGCGTCGGCGGCCAGCTTCGCGCGCTCGGGCGCGCGGGTGTACATCATGTGCCCGCCCTCATAGACCGTCACGGCGACCCGGTCGGCCTGCCCCTCCGGCAACTCCAGACGGGACGCCACCCAGCGCGACGCCATGTAGGGGGTGATGAGGTCGGTGCGCCCATGGGCGATCAGCACCCGCAGCGCCGGCTGCAGGGTCAGGGCGGATTGGAGGTCGTCCACCGCGCTGGGCTGGCCGGAGCGTGGCCACTCCCAGCCCCGGTTCACCCGGTCGCTGAGCAGGTCGAACGGCACCTCCGTCCGCACGCCCAGCCACGTGTGGGCATAGGCTGCGAAGGCGGTGGTGTAGGTCGGCACCGTGCCCTTCAGGAAGGGATCGAAGGGAAGGCGCGCCGCCGACGGGTCGGGGTCCGCGGCGGTGAAGGTGCCGTCATAGACGCTGGCCACCCGCCCCTTCCCGCGCAGCAGCTCGCGGGCGAAGACATCGGTGGGGATCTCGCCGCGGAAGCGGGTCACCAGTTCCTCCGGCAGGCCGGTGGTCCGCGCCACCTCGGCGAAGAAGCCCTGCGCCGCGCCGGCCCGGCGGTAGTCAAGCCCGGCCAGCCCGGTGAGATAACCGCCGAGCGCGTAGCGCTCCGCCGCCGCCGCCGCCTGCTCCGGGGTGCCGGACACCAGACCGTTGGCGGCGGCCGAGGCGGCGTAGGAGGGCAGCCGCAGCGCCGGCACCAGAAGCCCGCCTCCGCCGCGGATGGTGGCGAAATCGACCACCGGCGACACCATGATGAGCCCGTTGACCGCAATGCCGGTGTCGCCGATCAGGCGGTTGGCCATCTTGGCGATGCGGAAGCCGCCGTAGCTTTCCCCCACCAGGAATTTCGGCGACTCCCAACGGCCGTTGCGGGTCAGCCAGAGGCGGACGATCTCGGCCATGGCCCGGCTGTCGGCGTCGACCGACCAGAAACGCTTGCCGGGATCCTCCTCCCGCCGCGCGCCCTCCTCCTTGCCACCGTCACGCCGGATGCCCCGGCTGTAGCCGGTGCCGACCGGATCGACGAAGACCAGATCGGTGAAGGCCAGCCAGCTGTCCGGGTTGTCGAGCAGCGGGGCCGGCGGGCGGGTCAGCGACCCGTCCTCGTTGAAGCCGACCACCTTCGGCCCCAGGGCGCCCAGATGCAGATAGGCCGAGGACGCCCCCGGCCCGCCGTTGAAGACGAAGGCGACCGGCCGCCGGCCGCGGGGCGCATCCTCCCGTGCGTCCCCGTCCAGTGTGTAGGTGACCGTGAAGACACGGGCCGCCGCCTCGTCGCGCTGGCCGTCGCGCAGGGGCAGGAACTCCGCCACCGCCGTGTAGGCGAGCGGACCGGACGGCAGGGGCAGCTGGTGCCTGGTCTCGCTGCGCTGGGCGTCGAACCCGCCGGGCCGCTCCGCCGGCTTCGGCGCAGTCTGGACTGGGGCATTCTGGACTGGGGCATTCTGGGCTGGCGTATTCTGGGCGGGCGCGGTCTGGGACCCCGCGTCCTGGGCCGTCGCGGCGTGGAGCGGCGGCAGCGCCAGCGCGGCGAGCAGCGGCAAAAGGCGGAGGCGGCGGTTCATGGCACGGCGCATGGCGCATCCCGTCGGCTGTGTCGTCACTGGCCCGCATATTGACCCGCAACGGGCCTCCGGCAAGGACGCGGAGCCTCGGCGCGCGTCGCGGGTCACCGCCGAAACCGCGACAATTTATCTCAATTCAAACCATTGATGCACATACGACCCGGACTATGATGCCCAAACTCCCACCACCTTAAGCCGAGTCATTTCGATCATGGACATGCCCACCGAGAATTTTCAGGATCTCGTCTGGAGCGAGGATCTTGCGCTGGGCATCGAGGACATCGACGAGCAGCACAAGCAGTGGATCGAACTGGTCCAGGCCTTCCACACCGCCGTCGCCGAGGGCCGCTCCCGCAAGGAAGTCTATCGGACACTGGCCGACGCGGTGGTCTATACGGAGATTCACTTCGCCAGCGAGCAGAAGGTGATGGAGGAGGCCGGCTATCCCTTCCTGGCCGACCATCTCGTCCAGCATTCCCTGGCCTGGGAGCAGCTGCACGCCTTCACCACCGGCAACGTGCCGGAGGAGAACATCGCCGAGTATCTGGCGAGCTTCCTGCCGCAATGGCTGATGCTGCACATCAACTCCGCCGACCGCCAGTTCGCCCGCTGGCTGAAGGAGCGCGACGCCGTCCCGGCGGAACTGGCCGACGCCCAACTGTCCGGCCGCGTCTTCCCCAACATCCCGGTCTGACCCCGCCGGAGCGCGCTCTCACCGGAGCCCGCATAAAAGGCCGCATCGAAGTGCGCATGAAAAAAGGGGAGGTCCGAGGACCTCCCCTTTTCCACGCCATGCCGGGGATGGAACCGGCTGGCCTCAGCTGCAGCCCGTGGTGGAGCCGCAGGTGTCGCACTTCAGGCAGGTGCCGTTGCGGACAAGCGTCATGTTGCCGCACTCCCCGCACTGATCCCCCTCGTAGCCGCGGGCGCGGGCCTCGCGGATGCGGTCGTAGCGCTGGTCGCTGTTGCTGCCGCCGTAAGCCGTGCCGGTGGTGCCGCCGACCGGGGCCGTGCCGCCGGCATGGACCACCGCGGCGCCGACCGCCGGGCTGGAGGCCACCGCCGCGTGGGCGGCGGACGCCGTGGCCTGGGCCGCGGTGCCGGTGGCGGCCAGGGCCGCCGCGGCCGAGACCCGCTGGGTCTGCCCGCCGTTCAGGACGCGCAGGTTGTTGCGGACATAGCCGGTGGACGCGACCTTGCGGACGATGTCCGACGGCTGAACCGCGCCGGTCTCCGGCAGGTCGCCCTGCTTGTCGCCGCTGCCGACCGTGAAGGGCACCAGATCCTCCGGCGTGGCGTGCGCCAGATCGGTGCGGCCCAGGTAGGAGATGGCGATCTCGCGGAAGATGTAGTCGATGACCGAGGTCGCCATCTTGATGGTGTCGTTGCCGGTCACCATGCCCGACGGCTCGAAGCGGGTGAAGGTGAAGGCCTCCACGAACTCTTCCAGCGGCACGCCGTACTGCAGGCCGATCGACACCGCGATGGCGAAGTTGTTCATCAGCGAGCGGAAGGCGGCGCCCTCCTTGTGCATGTCGATGAAGATCTCGCCGATGCGGCCGTCCTCATACTCGCCGGTGCGCAGGTAGATCTTGTGGCCGCCGACGGTCGCCTTCTGGGTGTAGCCCTTGCGGCGGTGCGGCAGGCGCTCGCGCTCGGTGCGCTTGCGCTCGATGATCCGCTCCACAACCTTCTCGACGATGCGCTCGGACACCATCTGGGTGCGGGCCGCGTTCGCCGCCTCGACGATTTCCTCGACCGCGTCCTCCTCGTCGTCCAGCAGGGCGGCGGAGAGCGGCTGGCTCAGCTTGGAGCCGTCGCGGTACAGCGCGTTGGCCTTGATGCCCAGGCGCCAGGACAGCAGGTAGGCGTCCTTGCACTCCTCGACCGTCGCCGTGTTCGGCATGTTGATGGTCTTGGAGATGGCGCCGGAGATGAAGGGCTGCGAGGCGGCCATCATGGTGATGTGCGATTCCCAGGACAGGAAGCGCTTGCCGATGCGGCCGCAAGGGTTGGCGCAGTCGAACACCGGCAGATGCTCGTCCTTCAGGAAGGGCGCGCCTTCCAGCGTCATGGCGCCGCAGCAGAAGGTGTTCGCCGCCTCGAGCTCGGCCTTGGTGAAGCCGAGAGCGGTCAGCAGGTCGAAGCCCGGGGCGTCCATCTGCTCGGCGGGGATGCCCAGCGTGTCGACGATGACGTCGGCGCCGACCGTCCAGCGGTTGAAGGCGAACTTGATGTCGAAGGCGGTGGCGAGGTTGCCCTCCAGCTTCTCCAGCACCTCGGCCGGGAAGCCCTTGGCGGCCAGGGTCTCGTGGTTGACGCCGGGGGCGCCCTTCAGCGTGCCGTGGCCGACCGCGTAGCGCTCGATCGCGGCGATCTCGTCGGCGGTGTAGCCCAGCGTGCGCAGGGCCTCCGGCACCAGACGGTTGACGATCTTGAAATAACCGCCGCCGGCCAGCTTCTTGAACTTCACCAGCGCGAAGTCCGGCTCGATGCCCGTGGTGTCGCAATCCATGACCAGACCGATGGTGCCGGTCGGGGCGACCACCGTGGCCTGGGCGTTGCGGAAGCCGTGCTGCTCGCCCAGTTCCAGCGCCATGTCCCAGGCGCGGACGGCGGCCATCGCCAGTTCCTGCTCCGGGCACTCGTCGGCGACGAAGGGCACCGGCTTGACCGACAGGCCCTCGTAGCCCTCCATCTCGCCGCAGGCGGCGCGGCGGTGGTTGCGGATGACCCGCAGCATGTGGTCGCGGTTCTGCTCATAGGCCGGGAAGGCGCCCAGCTCCTGCGCCATCTCGGCGGAGGTGGCGTAGGCGACGCCGGTCATCACCGCGGAGATGGCGGCGCAGTAGGCGCGGCCTTCCGCCGAGTCGTAGGGCAGGCCGGAGGACATCAGCAGGCCGCCGAGGTTGGCGAAGCCCAGGCCCAGCGTGCGGAACTCGTAGGAAAGTTGGGCGATCTCCTTGGACGGGAACTGCGCCATCAGCACGGAGATTTCCAGCACCATGGTCCACAGGCGGCAGGCGTGCTCGAACGCCTCGACGTCGAAGGAACCGTCCTTCAGACGGAACGACATCAGGTTCAGCGAGGCGAGGTTGCAGGCCGTGTCGTCGAGGAACATGTACTCCGAGCACGGGTTCGAGGCGTTGATGCGCCCCGAGGCCGGGCAGGTGTGCCAGTCGTTGATCGTGGTGTCGAACTGCACGCCCGGATCGGCGCAGGCCCAGGCGGCGTAGCCGACCTTGTCCCACAGGTCGCGGGCGCGCAGCGTGCGATGGACCGTGCCGTCGGTGCGGCGGATCAGCTTCCACTCGTCGTCGTTCAGGACGGCCTGGATGAAGTCGTCGGAGATGCGCACCGAGTTGTTCGAGTTCTGGCCGGCCACCGTCAGGTAGGCGTCCGAATCCCAATCGGTGTTGTAGGTCTTGAACTCGAGGCTGGTGAAGCCCTGGCCGGCGAACTGGATCACGCGCTGGACGTAGTTCTCCGGCACCTGCGCCTTGCGGGCGGCGACGATGGCCTTCTTCAGCTCCTTGTTGACCTTCGGGTCCTGGCCGTCCTGGGCGGCGGCCATGATCGTGGTCAGGTGCTGCTGGCAGATCTTGGAGCCGGTGACGAGCGCGGCGACCTTCTGCTCCTCGGTCACCTTCCAGTCGATGTAGGCCTCGATGTCCGGGTGGTCCATGTCCACCGTGACCATCTTGGCGGCACGGCGGGTGGTGCCGCCCGACTTGATGGCGCCCGCCGCGCGGTCGCCGATCTTCAGGAAGCTCATCAGGCCCGACGACTTGCCGCCGCCGGCCAGCTTCTCACCCTCGCCGCGCAGGCGGGAGAAGTTGGAGCCGGTGCCCGAGCCGTACTTGAACAGGCGCGCCTCGCGAACCCACAGGTCCATGATGCCGCCCTCGTTCACCAGATCGTCGGCGACGGACTGGATGAAGCAGGCGTGCGGCTGCGGGTGCTCGTAGGCCGAGGCGGACGAGGTCAGCAGGCCGGTCTTGAAATCGACGTAGAAGTGGCCCTGGCTCGGGCCGTCGATGCCGTAGGCCCAGTGCAGGCCGGTGTTGAACCACTGCGGGCTGTTCGGGGCCGCCATCTGGGCGGCCAGCATGAAGCGCATCTCGTCGAAGAAGGCGCGGGCGTCGGCTTCGGTGTCGAAATAGCCGCCCTTCCAGCCCCAGTAGGTCCAGGTGCCGGCCAGACGGTCGAAGACCTGCTTGGCCGACTTCTCGCCGGAATAGCGCTTCTCCTTCGGCAGGGCGGCCAGAGCCGATTCATCGGCGGTCTTGCGCCACAGCCAGGACGGGACGGTGTTCTCCTCGACCGCCTTCAGGGCGACCGGAACGCCGGCCTTGCGGAAGTACTTCTGGGCCAGGATGTCGCTGGCGACCTGGCTGTAATTCTCGGGAACCTCGATGTCCGTCTGCTGGAAGACCACAGAGCCGTCAGGGTTGCGGATCTCGCTCGTCGTGCGGCGGAAGCCGAGAGCGGCGTAAGCATCCTGACCCTCTTTCGTGAAACGACGCTGGACCCGCATGTGACTCGTGCTCCCTCTGGCTGGCGAACAAAGGTGTCGCGCTCCGTGCGGCGCAGCTCGCGCTGGCTGACGAACGCAACACCCTGTATGTTGGTGCGCATCCTAGCCTCAAGCTTTGGACCAAGCAAGGCCCGGCCCAAGATATTGTGTGCTTGACGCGGGGCCACCTCCTAGATATGGCGCGTCAGGTCAACGGACCAAGCCGCCGGCGGTTCCCGGGAAAAATCACCCCACCCCCACATCTAGTCCCGCGCCGAACGCCTCCGGCGCCCGATTTCTGTAAGGAATCCGTCACTTTCGCGGGGTCGCCGGCCCCCTCCGACCGCAGGAGCCACGGGGGGCGAATCGGCGGTACGCCCTTCTCCGGCTCCCACACCCGCAGACCCACTTTTGCCCGCTGGACCGGCCCCGTGGCGAGGCATCTCAAAGCGCGTCCCGAGTCGCCGCACGATATCAGCCGCAGGATGTCACAGGGCTCCCCGCGTGACCTTTCCCGCCTTCCCCGGTTGGAAGGGTCGGTTTCGTGCAACGAGGAGAGCTTCCATGCACAAGACGGTGATCGCGACCCTGTCCGCCCTGGCGCTGATGACCGGCGCCGCCGCGGCCCAGACCGGCACCGGCGGCTCCACCCAGGCCCCGAGCTCCCAGGCCCCCAACTCGGTCATCATGGACCAGGGCCAGAGCGCCCGGCCGGCCGGCCCCACAGGCAACGCCACGGGCGGCGCCAGCGTCGAGCATCTGATGAGCCGCACGGTGATCGGGGCGGACGGCGAGAAGGTCGGCAAGGTGACCGACGTCATTCTCGGCCCGGACGGCAACGCGCAGCTCCTGGTGATCCAGAGCGGCGGCTTCCTCGGCATCGGCGGCAAGGAGATCGCGGCCGACATCGCGCTGGCCGACGTGCTGCCGGGCAACGGCCCGATCACGTTGCGCGACGTCACCCAGGCGAGCGTGCGCGACATGCCGGAGTTCCAGTACAACGACAGCATGACTTCGCTGAACCGCGGCCCGAAGCACAGCGGCGAGTTCGAACAAGCAGTAACCATCAGGCGGCAAAGCCCCTCTCCCACCCCGGGGGAGGGGCTTTGCCTTTTACGCCTCCACGCCGCGCTCGCGCAGGTAGGCGCCCAGTTTCATGTCGACGCCCAGGATGTGGCCCGACAGCCACTTGGCGAGGAAGCCCAGCACGAAGGCGCCCTTCTCCCCACCCGCGTCCAGAGCGCTGTTCACGTCGTGCAGCTGGCGGACGAAGCTGTCGTGCAGCGCCTTGTGGGCGGCGTAATCGGGATAGCCGTGCTCGCGCATCAGCGTCTCTTCCCGGTCGAAATGCGTGTCGGTGTAGTCGAGCAGGTCCCCCAGCACATCCTGGATTTCGCTGTCGGCGCGGAACTCGTTCACCGCGGTGACGAATTCGTTGAACAATTCGAACAGACGCTTGTGGTCGGCGTCGATCACGGCGTTCCCGACTCCGAAGCCGTTCTGCCACTCCATCGTCTGCCAGCGCGGGTCGGCAAGGTTCGGCTTCATCGTCTTCGGCTGCGTTGTGTTTAATTGCATGACGTTTCCCCCTTCAGGAAACATCCTTATAAGCCGTCGCCCACCCGCAGCCGGGGCGGCAGATAGTCACACCGAAAGTACGGTTATAGGATTATCGGTCAGTTCATCTGGGCCAGCGGCAGGTTGACCAGCAGATTTTGCGGCTTCAGGCGCAGCTTGCGGTCGGCGGTCATCGCCAGGGCCAGATACACGGGCCGCCCGGCGATGTCGGCGCGCATGGCCGCGGGATCGGCGAACTCCAGCCGGAACAGCGACAGGATGCGGGCGAGCCGGTCCTCCCCCACCTCCGCTCCGTTGTAGAGGTCGTTGAGGATCGCCGTGGCCTCCCCGTCCAGCCCGACATGCCAAACCCAGCGCTCGTCGCTGATCCGCTGCACGGGATGGATCGACACCGCCACCCCCAGGAAATGCGCCACCCAGCCCTCCAGGACGCGGCACAGCGCGTCCAGCCCGGCCGCGGCGAAGGTCACATCGAGCACGGTGTCGTGCCGCGAGTCGCGCGCCCAATAGTGGGGGTGGTTGGTCTCGTCGAGGATGTCGAGATCGACGGAGCGCGGGGCGGTCCCGGCCTCCACCACCAGCCGCCCCAGGCTGCCGAAGCCGCCGGTCGCGGCCAGCATCTCCACCGTCTCGCTGTCGGCCAGCCGGACGCGCCCATCGTCCACCGACACCGTCTGGGGCCGGAAGAACAGTTCCCCCGCCCGCGCGCGCAGGCCCGACGGCGTGCCGTCCAGCAGGTTGCGCAGGATCACGTGGGCCATCTGGTCGATGAACAGCCCCGGCACGCCCCGCGCGCCCTCGCGGAACAGGCGGAGGTAGCAGCCCTCGACCGTGCCGGCGGCGAGCAGCCGGTCGCGGAAGCCCAGCCAAACCGCCCAGTTCTCCCGCGCGTCCGCGTCGGCCAGCGCCTCGACCATGCCCGGCGGGACGGGGCGGGCGGGATCGTCGAGCAGGCCGGCGAACAGCGTGTGCTCGGTCTCGCAGGCGTCCTCGGGCGGGCGCATCTCCGGCCGCATCAGATAGGCGCGCAGGAAGTCCGGCGTGACCGTCAGCCAACCGTCGGCGTCGCGCGTCAGCAGATGGAAACCGGACTCTTTCCAGAAATCGGACATGGAAGGCAGACCCTTGAACAGAAAAGCGGTCGCAAAGCGTCCCTCATGTGGGCGCGCGGACGCCCATACCCAGGCGCCCATACCAAGGACCTAGCACAGCCCGGCTTACGGATGCCCGACTTACAGATGGAGGGCCGCCAGGAAGGCGTCGATATCCGCCCACACCCGGTCTCGCACGTCGTCGCGCTCCATCAGCAGCTCGTGCTTGGCGTCGGGATGCTCCTTGAGCACGGCGTTGCCCAGCCGGGCGGCGGCCAGCCGGTGCGCCTCCGAGCGGACCACGGCGTCGGCGGGGGCGCTGAGCAGCAGGATGGGAGTCGTCACCCGCTCCAGCGGGGCGGTGAAGCGGATGTGGTCGGAGGCGCGCAGGGCCGCCCGCACCCAGCCGAAGCTGACCCCGCCCACCCGCAGCTCGGGCCGGTCACGGAAGGCGTCGTGGTAGGTGGCGTAGCGGCGGGGGTCGGAGGTGATCGGGTTGACCGGGGTGAACAGCCCCTCCACCGGATCGTAGTCGTGCTGGCCGAAGGCGTATTCGGCGGCCCGCCCGCGGGCGCAGAGGCGCTCGGCCAGCCAGACCGCCATGCGGCGCGGCACCGGGCCGGTGAAGATGTCGAACATCGGCGCGGTCAGCACCGCCGCGTCGCACAGGGCCGGGTCGCGCAGCAGGGCCATCAGGGCGACCAGCCCGCCCATGCTGTGGGCGACCAGCAGCAGCGGCCCGCGCTGCCGCGGCCTCACCAGCTGCTCCACCACCTCGTGGAGATCGCCGGCCAGCGTGTCGAAGCTGTCCAGGTGATGGATCTGCCGGTTGGGCAGAGGCCGGTCGGACAGGCCCTGGTTGCGCCAGTCGAAGGCGAAGACCTCGAAGCCACGCGCCAGCATCTCCCCCGCCGTCTCGGCGTATTTCTCGATGAACTCCGCCCGGCCGGTCAGCAGCAGCGCGGCGCCGCGCGGCGGGACTTTGGTGGCCGTCCAATGGGCGGTGCGCAGCCGCGTCCCGTCCGCCATTGTCACCCAGCCGAACCGTGGCTCCACACCCAGATCCGCCACGCTCACGGCCATTCCTGCGCTCTCCCTCGCTGACGGGACGATTGAAGCATCAACGCACGGCGCGGGTCCAGCGTCCGGCGGCCATCCGCCGGCCATCCAGTGGAACCCCCGTCCTCCCCCAGGTGTTGTCGAGGTCCATTGGGAGGTACATTCGAATGCACATGGTGCGTACACTGTCCATGGCGCTTTGCGCCCTGTCCCTGACCCTGTCCCCCATGGCCGCCGCCCAGGCCCAGCCTTCCTCAAAAGCGCAAAGCCCCAAGGACGCGTCGGTGCCGCCGATCGCCGTGGAGCGCACGGACGAAGGCGAGCCGGTGCTCGTCCACGAGGGCGAGGCGTCCTTCTACGGCGGCTCGTTCCATGGCAAGAAGACGGCCAGCGGCGAGCGCTTCGACCAGAACAAGCCGACCGCCGCCTCGCGCGAGCTGCCGCTGGGCAGCAAGGTCACCGTGACCAACCAGGACAACGGCAAGAGCATCGACGTCATCATCAACGACCGCGGCCCCTATGTGGACGGTCGGGTCATCGACCTGTCGAAGAAGGCCGCCAAGCAGCTCGACATGATCGAGGACGGCGTGGCCCCGGTCCGTGTCGAGGCCAAGCCGTCCGAACAGCCGACCGAGGCCGTGAAGGAGAAGGTCGAGGCCAAGGCCGAGAAGGCCGACCAGACGCAGGTGGCGGAACAGCCCGGCTCGCAGAAGAAGGGCAGCGGCGCCGCCCTCTCGGGTTCGTCCGCCGCCGACCGGCAGAGCGGTTCGGGGTCCGACCGCTAAGCCCCCTCTCGCGGTGTGCGGACCGACCGACTGGCGCGCTGCCCCCGGTCGAAGGCGGCCAGCAGCGCGCCCAGCCCGTCCGACGCCGCGTGGCGCGACCACAGGAAGGGGCGCAGCATGTTGCGGGTGCCGAAGCCATGCACATGCACCGTGCGGCGCCCCAGCGCCTGCAACCCTTCCCGCGCCACGTCCAGCGGATCGGCGGCCCCCGGCAGCGCGTTCAGGGCGAAGCCCGCCCGCTTGCCGAAGGCGGTGCGGGTGGCGCCGGGGCACAGCACCAGCACATCCACCGGCTTGCGCTTCAGCTCCGTCGCCAACGCCTCGCCATAGGCCAGGACGAAGCTCTTGCTGGCGCAGTAGGTCCCGAGGAACGGGATCGGCTGGAAGGCCGCCGTGCTCGACAGCAGGATCAGACCGGCCCGCCGCCCGTCGCGGGCCGCCCGTTCGATCATGCCGGGCAGCAGCGCACGGGTCAGCACCGTGGTCGCCACCACATTCAGCTCCACCGTCGTCCGCTCCGCCTCCGGGCTGTTGTCGAGCACCGGTCCGAAGGCGCCGGACCCGGCGTTGTTGATGAGCAGGTCGATCTCCAGCGTCTCGGCCTTCTGGATCAGCGCGTCCCGCCCCGCGTCGGTGGTCAGGTCGGTGGCCAGCACCTCGACCCGGCGCCCGGCGGACTCCAGCT
Source organism: Azospirillum sp. UENF 211521 (assembly GCF_058780535.1). Classification (NCBI taxonomy): domain Bacteria; kingdom Pseudomonadati; phylum Pseudomonadota; class Alphaproteobacteria; order Rhodospirillales; family Azospirillaceae; genus Azospirillum; species Azospirillum sp. UENF 211521. The sequence goes on along the minus strand of NZ_JBSNCF010000001.1, from coordinate 907,207 downwards.
CCGTCTTCGCGGTGTTGAGGGCCTCGGCGTTGCGGGCGGCCAGCAGAAGGCCGGTGTCGGTGGGCAGGGCGCGGGCGAAGCCGGCGCCGATGCCGGAGGTGCCGCCGGTGACCAGCGCGAAGCGGTGGGGCATGGGTCGGGTTCCATCGCGGTTCGGGGGGATGAAAGGTGACGGTTGGCCGCCGCGGCGCGAAGTCAAGCCGTCAGCCCCCGAGCCGCCGCGCATTCCGCGGCGCAGCAAGACGAATTGTCAGTACACATATTAACTGCCCGCCCCGTACTTTTACTGTCACGGAACTGAAATCGCCGAGACCCAGGAAATAGGTGGGAAATAGGCGGAGCGCGTCGACTGCCTCCTCTTTCGAAAGAGGTTAGCGGTTTTTTCACTTTTTCAGGCGAGTCGTGTTGCCATCACGTGGTTGCAGTGCATATATCGCATTGCACCATACGTGTTGTCGCACCGCACGGCCGGCGCTTCCGGCCGGTGCTTGATGAAAAGGAACCGCGGTATGGATGATGTTCGCCAAGTCCTGAAGGACAACGAGGGCCACTGCATCGAGGATTTGACCGTCGGCATGACGGCGTCCTTCGCGAAGACGGTTACCGAGGCGGACATCGTGCTGTTCGCCGGCATCTCCGGCGACACCAACCCGGTCCACCTGAACCAGGAATACGCCAGCGGCACCATGTTCCAGGGCCGCATCGCCCACGGCATGCTGAGCGTCAGCTTCATCTCCGCCGTTCTCGGCACCAAGCTGCCGGGTCCGGGCGCCATCTACATGAGCCAGACCGTGCGCTTCAAGGCGCCGGTCCGCGCCGGCGACACGGTGACCGCCCGCGCCACCGTCACCGAGGTGATCCCGGAGAAGCGCCGCGTCGTCGTCCGCACGGTCTGCACCGTCGGCGAGACGGTGGTGATCGAGGGCGAGGCCCTGCTGATGGTTCCGTCGCGCGGCTGACCCCGCCAAACCCTCAAGGCGGGCAAGCCTGTACAGATCGAAACGATGTGCCGGTCGCCGGTGCGTAGACCACGCGCCGGCACCGGTCTATATAAGACGCCCATGGCATGGCCCGCCCCGGCGGGCCGCCATCGTTTCCGGGGGCCGTCCGCGGCCCGCAGACCATCAGGGCGTGACGCATGCGATTGTTCCGACACACCGCCGACCTGCCGGAGGACGCCCGCGGGGCCGTCGTCGCCCTTGGCAACTTCGACGGGGTGCACCGCGGCCATCAGGCGGTGATCGCCACCGCCCAGCGGATCGCCCGCGATCTCGGCGCACCGTCGGCGGTGATGACCTTCGAGCCGCACCCCCGCTCCGTCTTCCGCCCGGACGACGCCCCCTTCCGCCTGTCGCCCTTCCGCGTCAAGGCCCGCCACATCGAGGCGCTGGGGGTCGACCTGCTGTTCGTCTGCCATTTCGACGAGAGCTTCCTGCACAAGACCGCCGACGCCTTCATCCAGGAGGATCTGGTGGCCGGGCTCGGCGTCCGGCACGTCGTCTGCGGCTACGACTTCCTGTTCGGCCACGGCCGCGGCGGCGACCCCGCCCTGCTGCGGCAGGCCGGCGCGGCCCACGGCTTCGGCGTGACCGAGGTCGGGCCGGTGGCCGACGATGCGGACGGCGTCTACTCCTCCACCCGCGTGCGCGACGCCCTGATCGCCGGCGACCCGCGCGAGGCCGCCCGGCTGCTCGGCGCCCCCTGGGAGATCGAGGGGCGCGTGGAGCATGGCGACCACAAGGGTCGCACCATCGGCTTCCCGACCGCCAACGTCGAGCTGGCCGACTATCTGCGCCCCGCTTTCGGCGTCTACGCGGTGCGCACCGGCGTCGACCAGGGGGCCGGCACGGTCTGGCGCAACGGCGTCGCCAACCTGGGCCGCCGCCCGACCGTGGGCGGAACGGTGGAACGGCTGGAGACCCACATCCTCGACTTCGACGGCGACCTCTACGGCCAGCATCTGCGCGTGCAGCTCATCGAGTTCCTGCGGCCGGAGCGCAAGTTCGGCAGCTTCAACGAGCTGAAGGACCAGATCGTCCAGGACGCCGACGCCGCCCGCGCCGTGCTGGCCAAGGAACCGCGGACGGAGGGTTGAGCGATGGACCGCGTGATCCTTCTGCTGTTCATCCTGAACCAGGGCGGCCCGACCACCATCGAGTTCCAGACGATGGAGCAGTGCAAGACCGCCGAGCCCGCCATCGTCCAAGCCTACCGCGAGATGACCGGCAACCCGGTGCTGACCCGCTGCATCGCGTTGGCGTTGCCGGGGAAGTGACGGCGCAGGGCAAGCCCGCCCCATTGCGAATCGCACGCCGGGGGGCTACACACGGGGCAGTTTGAGCCTCCCTGGGAGCCGTTAGGCCATGACCACCGCCGCTTTGCCCGCCCCTGCCAATGGTGACCGGGCTACCATCGCCGCCACCGCCGCGAAGATCCTGCTGGAAATCAAGGCGCTGCATTTCAACGCCGAGACGCCCTTCATCTTCACCTCCGGCTGGGCGAGCCCGGTCTACACCGACTGCCGGCGCATCGTGTCCTTCCCGCGCGCCCGCAAGGCTCTGATGGACTTCGCCGTCCAGACCATCGAGCGCGAAATCGGCTACGAGAGCATCGACGCGGTGGCCGGCGGCGAGACGGCGGGCATCCCCTTCGCCGCCTGGATCGCCGAGCGGCTGGAGCTGCCCATGCAGTATGTCCGCAAGAAGCCCAAGGGCTTCGGCCGCAACGCCCAGATCGAGGGCGTGCTGACCGAGGGGCAGCGGGTTATCCTGGTCGAGGACCTCGCCACCGACGGCAAGAGCAAGGAGAACTTCGTCACGGCGCTGCGCAACGGCGGGGCCACCGTGACCGACAGCTTCGTGATCTTCCACTACGGCATTTTCCCGCAGTCGAAGACCAACATGGACCGCATCGGCGTCCGCCTGCACGAGCTGTGCACCTGGTGGGACGTGCTGAAGGTCGCCCGCGAGAACCAGTACTTCGACGAGAACACCCTGTCGGAGGTCGAGAAGTTCCTGAACGACCCGGTCACCTGGTCCGCCGCCCACGGCGGCAAGGCCAGCTTCGACTGACGCACCCGGAGGCGCCGCGCCTTGACCGCACCGCCCACACCGCTAATATCCCGCGCGATGCTGCATCCGGCGTGGGTCATGGCGCGTATGGCGCGAATTACCAACCCGGCCTCCTGAGGGGGGCCGGGACCGCCTCGTTTGTGCGTGCGTCGGGGGCCTGACCGCTGCCGCCCGACGGTTCTGCTTCAGGTTCAGGATATCCCCGACATGACCCGCGACTACAAGTCCACCGTCTTCCTGCCCCGCACCGACTTCCCCATGCGCGGCGGCCTGCCCACCAAGGAGCCGGAGCTGCTGAAGCGCTGGGAGGACATGGGCCTCTTCCAGCGGCTGCGCGAGACGGCGAAGGGCCGCGAGAAGTTCGTCCTGCACGACGGCCCGCCCTACGCCAACGGCAACATCCACATCGGCCACGCCGTCAACAAGGTGCTGAAGGACGTCATCGTCCGCTCGCGCCAGATGCAGGGCTTCGACTCCAACTACGTCCCCGGCTGGGACTGCCACGGCCTGCCCATCGAGTGGAAGATCGAGGAGAAGTACCGCGCCGAGGGCAAGGACAAGGACGAGGTTCCGCTGAACCAGTTCCGCGCCGAGTGCCGCCAGTTCGCCCAGAAATGGGTGGACATCCAGGCCGGCGAGTTCCGCCGCCTGGGCGTCGAGGGCAACTGGGCCGACCCGTACCTGACCATGACGCTGCCCGCCGAGGCGCAGATCGTCCGCGAGATCCACAAGTTCGCCATGAACGGCGGCCTCTACAAGGGCGCCAAGCCGGTCATGTGGTCGGTGGTGGAGAAGACCGCGCTGGCCGAGGCGGAGATCGAGTACCACGACCACACCTCGACCACCGTCTTCGCGCGCTTCGCCATCTGGGGCTCGCCGGCGCCGGAGGTCGACGACGCCAACATCGTCATCTGGACGACCACGCCCTGGACCCTGCCGGGCAACCGCGCCATCGCCTTCGGCGACGAGATCGAATACGCGACCTACAAGGTGCTGGCGGTCGAGGAGGGCAGCCTCGCCGAGGTCGGCGAGCGGCTGGTCATCGCCACCGCGCTGGCCGAGAGCGTCTTCAAGGAAACCAAGATCAAGGACGCGCGGCTGCTGCACCGCTTCCCCGGCTCGCGTCTGGCCGGCGGCTACTGCCACCACCCGCTGACCCGCAGCGGCTACGACTTCAAGGTGCCGCTGCTGGCCGGCGACTTCGTCACCACCGACGCCGGCACCGGCTTCGTCCACATAGCACCCGGCCACGGCGAGGACGACTTCCACCTGGGTCAGGCCAACGGCATCGAGGTGCCGCAGACGGTCGGCGAGGACGGGCGCTACTACGACCACGTCCCGCTGTTCGCCGGCCTGCGCGTCTACACCGCCGAGGGCAAGCCGGGCGAGGCCAACGGCGCCGTGCTGAAGGCCTTCCAGGAGGTCGGGGCGTTGCTCGCCAAGGGCCGGATCAAGCACAGCTACCCGCACAGCTGGCGGTCGAAGGCCCCGCTGATCTTCCGCACCACGCCGCAGTGGTTCATCTCCATGGAGACGAACGACCTGCGCAAGACGGCGCTGCAGGCGATCTCCGACACGACGTGGTTCCCGGCCCAGGGCGAGAACCGCATCCGCGCGATGATCGAGCAGCGCCCGGACTGGTGCATCAGCCGCCAGCGCGCCTGGGGCGTGCCGATCGCCCTGTTCGTCCGTAAGGACAACGGCGCGATCCTGCGCGACGCCGAGGTGTTCAACCGCATCGCCGACATCTTCGAGAAGGAAGGCTCCGACGCGTGGTTCGCCCGCCCGGCGCAGGACTTCCTCGGCAACGCGTACCGCGCCGACGATTACGAGCAGGTCAGGGACATCGTCGACGTGTGGTTCGAGTCCGGCTCGACCCACGCCTTCGTGCTGGAGCAGCGGCCGGAGCTGAAGTGGCCGGCCTCGCTCTACCTTGAAGGCTCCGACCAGCACCGCGGCTGGTTCCACTCCTCCCTGCTGGAAAGCTGCGGCACGCGCGGCCGGGCGCCCTACGACGCGGTGCTGACGCACGGCTTCACGCTCGACGAGCAGGGCCGCAAGATGTCCAAGTCGCTGGGCAACGTGGTCGCCCCGCAGGAGGTCTGCGACAAGTACGGCGCCGACATCCTGCGCCTCTGGGTGGTCAGCACCGACTACACCGAGGACCAGCGCATCGGTCCGGAGATCATCAAGTACCAAGCCGACCATTACCGCCGCCTGCGCAACACGCTGCGCTACATCCTCGGCGCGCTGGCCGACTACACCCCGGCCGAGCGCATCGCCGTCGCCGAGATGCCGGAGCTGGAGCGCTGGGTCCTGCACCGCCTGTCGGAGCTGGACGCGCTGGTCCGCGCCAAGATCGAAGCCTACGACTTCCACGACCTGTCGGTGGCGATCCACAATTTCTGCGCCGTGGAGCTGTCGGCCTTCTACTTCGACGTCCGCAAGGACAGCCTCTACTGCGACGCGCCGGGCTCGGTCCGCCGCCGCTCGGTCCGCACGGTGATGGAGCATCTGCTCTCCACCCTGACCGCGTGGCTGGCCCCGATCCTCTGCTTCACCGCGGAGGAGGCGTGGCTCGCCCGTCCCGAGGGCCTGACCGGCACCGAGGGGTGGAGCGAGGAGAGCGTCCATCTGCGCGTCTTCCCGGCCATCCCGGCGGAGTGGCGCGACGACGATCTCGCCGCCAAGTGGGAGTCCATCCGCACCGTCCGCCGCACCGTCACCGGCGCGCTGGAGCTGGAGCGGGCCAACAAGAAGATCGGCTCGTCGCTCCAGGCCAACCCGACCGTCTTCGTGGACGCGGCGACCAAGGCGCTGCTCGACGGCGTGGACTTCGCCGAGATCTGCATCACCTCGCAGATCACCGTGGCGGAGGGCACGGCCCCTGAGGGGGCATTCGTCCTGCCCGACGTGGCCGGCATCGCGGTGGTGCCCGGCCTCGCCGAAGGGGGCAAGTGCGAGCGCTGCTGGAAGATCCTTCCGGAGGTCGGCACGAACGCCGCACACCCGACGCTGTGCCTCCGTTGCGCCGAAGCCGTGGACGCGGAACCGGCGTTCTGATTCGCAGCGGGCCCCCTCCCCATCCCTCCCCCGCTTCGCGGGAGAGGGAGTTTGATCCCCTCCCTCGCCGAAGGCGGGGGAGGGTTAGGGAGGGGGCCTGGACGCCTTTCACTCTTCGGAGCACTCCATGAGCAGCCTCTCCACGTCCGGCAGCCGCGGCTACACGGTCTTCGGCCTGTCCGTTGCCGCGCTGGTGGTGGTCCTCGACCAGCTCACCAAATGGTGGATCCTCGACGTGGTCATGCAGCCCTATCCACGGGTCATCGAGGTCACGCCCTTCTTCAACCTCGTGCTGGCCTGGAACACCGGGGTCAGCTTCGGCACCTTCGGCAGCTCCCACGCCTGGATGCCCTACGTGCTGGCCGCGGTGGCCTTCGCCATCGTGGTGGCGCTGCTGCTCTGGCTGCGGCAGGCCGACCGGCGCTACCTCGCGCTCGCCCTGGGCATGGTCATCGGCGGAGCCATCGGCAACGTGATCGACCGCTTCCTCTACGGGGCCGTCGCCGATTTCCTCGATTTCCACATCGGAGGGTGGCATTTCTGGGCCTTCAACGTGGCGGACAGCGGAATCAGCGTCGGCGTGGCGCTTCTCGTGCTGGATGGGCTGTTCGCCGGCCGCGAAAAGTCGTAATAGTTCACGCGACGGAGCCGCTATAAGGGACGCGGCCCGACGACAAGCGGCCTGACGACTAGACGACGGGACTCGAACGTGACCATGCTTTCCTTCGCCTCCTCCATCGCGCGGCGCTCCACTCGCTCCCTCGGGCGGGCCCTGGGGCGGGGTCCGCTGCTGGGCTTGGCGCTCGTCGCGCTGGCGCTCACCGGATGCACCGACGTCCGCCGTTCCATCGGCCTCGACCGCACGAGCCCGGACGAGTTCACCGTCGTGTCCCGCGCGCCGCTGACCATGCCGCCCAGCCTGACCCGCCTGCCGGAGCCGCGCCCCGGCGCGGCGCGGCCGCAGGACGCCACGTCGTCCGCGGTGGCCGCCGCCTCGGTCTTCGGCGGTTCGTCGCGTGCCACCGCCGCGGGCGGCCGGACGGCGACCGCCGGCACCGCTGGCGAGTCGGCCCTGATCGCCCAGGCCGGCGCCAAGGGCGGCATCGAGCCGGGCATCCGCAACAAGGTCGACCAGGAGACGACCCAGCTCGTCGTCGCCGACAAGAGCTGGATCGACTCCCTGCTGTTCTGGCAGACGCAGGAGCAGCCCTACGAGATCGTCGATCCGAAGAAGGAAAACCAGCGCCTGCGCGAGGCCCAGGCCACCGGCAAGGCGCTGAACGACGGCACCGTCCCGACCATCGAGCGCAAGCGCCGGGCGCCGCTGGAAGGGCTGTTCTAAGCCGCTTCCCGGGCTCCGTTCAGGGGCCCGATTCCAGGGCATTGTTCCGGGCGGCTCGCCGCACCAGTATCTAGGGGGCGTTCCCGGACGGGGACGCCCCCTTTGCATTCCCGTTCCCTCCGCCCCGTTCCCTCCGCTGCCAACGAGAGGCCCATGCTCCCCAACGGCCCCACCGCTCCCCCTCCTTGGAAACGGCCCTGGCGCCGGCTCGCCGCCGCCGGCCTGCTGGCCTTCGCCCTGGCCGGCGGCGCCCCCGCCGCCACGCCGGCCTTCGCCGCCGAGAAGGGCGTCTTCTTCCCGGAGACCTTCACCCTGTCCAACGGCATGCAGGTTGTGCTGGTGACCAACCAGCGCGTGCCGGTGGTCACCCACATGGTCTGGTACAAGGTGGGCGCGGCGGACGAGCCGCGCGGCGTGTCGGGAATCGCCCATTTCCTGGAGCACCTGATGTTCAAGGGGACGGAGGAGGTGCCGCCCGGCGCCTTCTCCCGAATCGTCGCCAAGAACGGCGGGCGTGACAACGCCTTCACCTCCTGGGACTACACGGCCTACTTCCAGAACGTGGCGCGCGACCGGCTGGAGCTGGTGATGAAGATGGAGGCCGACCGCATGTCGAACCTCCGCCTCACCGATCAGGTGGTCTATCCGGAGCGCGACGTCATCATCGAGGAGCGCCGCCAGCGCATCGAGAACGAGCCCGCCGACCGCATCGGCGAGCAGGTCAACGCCACCCTCTACGTCCACCACCCCTACGGCACGCCGATCATCGGCTGGCCGCAGGAGATGGCCACCCTGACGCGGGAGGAGGCGGAGTCCTTCTACAAGAGCTGGTACGCGCCCAACAACGCCGTGCTGGTGGTGTCCGGCGACGTGACGGCCGAGGAGCTGAAGCCGCTCGCCGAGAAATATTACGGCAGCATTCCCGCCCGCCCGGTGCCGGAGCGCGTCCGCGTGCAGGAGCCGCCGATCAGCGCCGCCCGCCGGGTCATCCTGCGCGACGACGAGGTGCGCCAGCCCTCGATCCGCCGGAACTGGCTCGCACCCTCCTACCGCACCGACAAGGAGGGTTACGCCTACCCGCTCCAGGTGCTGTCGGAGATCATGAGCGGCGGCCCGACCTCCCGTCTCTACCGCAGCCTCGTCGTCGACCAGCGCATCGCCACCTCGGCCTGGCTGGGCTACAGCCCGTCGTCCTGGGACATGACCTCGCTGGCGGCAGGCGCCTCGCCGGCGGCCGGCGTCGCGATGGACAAGCTGGAGGCGGCCCTGGAAGCCGAGATCCAGAAGGTCGTGGAGAAGGGCGTGACCGAGGAGGAAGTGGCCACCGCCAAGAAGCGCATGCTGGCCGAGGCCGCCTACGCCCGCGACAGCCTGACCGGCCCGGCCCAGACGCTGGGTGCGGCCATCGCCACCGGCCAGAGTATCGACGACGTGGAGAACTGGCCGGTGCGCATCGACGCGGTGACCGCCGATCAGGTCAACGCCGCCGCCCGCGCCGTTCTCGGCCAGACCAACCACGTCACCGGCCTTCTGCTGCCGCTCCAGGACAAGGGAAGCTGAGATGATCGCACGCATCGTGCCCCCTCCCTCCCGCTCCGCGGGTCCCTCCCTCCCCCGCTCCGCGGTGGAGGGCCTGAGCGCCGAACCGATCCCCTCCACCTCGAAGAGGGGGAGGGTTAGGGAGGGGGCCATCGTCACGGTCCTCACCCTGCTCCTGACCGCCTTCGCCTTCGCCACCCCCGCCGCCGCCATCGAGATCAAGCGGGTGGTCAGCCCCGGCGGGATCGAGGCGTGGCTGGTCGAGGACCATAAGGTCCCCATCATCGCCCTGGAATGGGCCTTCGAGGGGGCCGGGGCGTCCGACCCCAAGGGCAAGGAGGGCCTCGCCAACCTCGCCGCGCGCACGCTGGACGAGGGCGCCGGCCCCTACGACAGCCAGGCCTTCGCCGCGCGGCTTCAGGACAACGCCATCGCGCTGGGCTACGACGCCGGGCGCGACGGCTTCGGCGGCAGCCTGCGCACGCTGAGCGACCGCCGCGACGAGGCGTTCGAGCTGACCCGCCTGTCGCTGGCCGAGCCGCGCTTCGACGCGGAGGCGGTGGAGCGCATGCGCGCCGCCGTGCTGTCCAGCCTGCGCCGCGATCAGGCCGACCCCAACTACGTCGGACGGCGGCTGTTCTACTCCACGGCCTACCCCGGCCATCCCTACGGCGACGAGATCCGCGGCACGCTGGAGTCGCTGCCGACGATCACCCCGGACGACCTGCGCGGCTTCGTGAAGACCGGCTTCGGGCGCGACCGGCTGGTCGTCGCCGCGGCGGGCGACATCAGCCCGGAGGATCTGGGCCGCGCGCTCGACCACGTGTTCGGCGGCCTGCCCGCCACCTCCGCGAACGCCGCCATCCCCGACGTCGAGCCGAAGGGGCTGGGCGAGACGCTGGTCGCCACCCGGCCGACCGCGCAGACGGTCATGCTGATGGGCCAGACCGGGCTGAAGCGCGCCGATCCCGACTGGTACGCGGCGACGGTGATGAACTACGTGCTGGGCGGCGGCGGCTTCGGCTCCCGCCTGATGGAGGAGGTGCGGGAGAAGCGCGGCCTCAGCTACGGCGTCTACAGCTACCTGATCCCGATGGACCATTCCGCGCTGGTGATGGCCGGCGGCAACACGGTGAACGCCAAGGCCGGTCAGGCGCTGGACATCATGCGCCAGGAATGGAAGCGCATGGCCGACCAGGGCGTGACGGAGGAGGAGCTGGCCGACGCCAAGACCTACCTCACCGGCAGCTTCCCGCTGCAGCTCGGCAGCACCCAGGCCATCGCGCGCATCCTGCTCCAGGTCAAGCGCGACAACTTGGGCATCGACTATCTCGACCGCCGCGACGCCTTCATCAACGGCGTCACCCAGGCGGACGTGCAGCGCGTCGCCAAGCGGCTGCTCGACCCCAACCGGCTGCTGACCGTGCTGGTCGGCCGTCCGGAAGGGGTGACCGCGACGCGGACGATCGACGGGGGAAGTTGAGGAACGGTGTTTCGACGAGCCCCCTCCCGACCTCCCCCCGCTTGGCAGGGGGAGGAGAAAAGCCCTCCCCTGCGAAGCGGGGGAGGGTTGGGTGGGGGCCCAACGCGACCACCCCCCTCACGCCAGATCCGGCTGGCTCCCCGGAAAGCGCGGATCACCGGGGTCGATGGGGCGGCCCGGCACCTTGCCGGGGATGATGCCCACCTGATCGGGCCGCCCGTCCTCACGGCGTTCCTCATCCTCTGGAACCGGGGCCACCGGAACCGGCGGATTCTGTTCGGGTTTGCTGGGATCGGTCATGGTCACCTCCTGTCCCGAAAAGAACACAGGGCAGCGGTTGCCGGTTTCATCCACCGCCCCGCATAGTCCGCTTCACCTAGACCTTTGTGCACGTTGGATGCGCCGCTTTGGCGCGTACCCGGCGCGCACGGATCGGTGCTAGGCTCCGCGCACGCGAGAAGGAGGCAAAATCCCAATGTCAGCGCTCACCCGTTCGCCCGCCTGGGAAGCCCTGGCCCGTCACCGCCAGGACGTTTCGACCCTCCATATGCGCGACCTGTTCGCCGCCGACGCCGACCGCTTCAACCGCTTCTCCCTGGAAGCCTGCGGCCTGCTGTTCGATTATTCGAAGAATCGGATCACCGAGGAGACTCGCACCCTTCTGCTCGACCTCGCCCGCCAGCAGGACGTGGAGGGCTGGCGCGACCGCATGTTCGCCGGGGAGCGGATCAACATCACCGAGGACCGCGCCGTCCTGCACACCGCGCTGCGCAACCGCTCCAACCGCCCGGTCATGGTGGACGGCCAGGACGTGATGCCGGAGGTGAACGCCGTCCTGCACCGCATGGAGCGCTTCGTCCGGCAGGTCCGCGACGGCGCCTGGACCGGCTACACCGGCCACCCGATCACCGACATCGTCAACATCGGCATCGGCGGGTCCGACCTCGGCCCGGTGATGGTGACGGAGGCGCTGACCCCCTACCTGCACCCGCAGATCGGCGTGCATTTCGTCTCCAACGTGGACGGCACCCACATCAGCGAGACGCTGGAATGGCTGGACCCGGAGACGACGCTGTTCGTCATCGCGTCCAAGACCTTCACCACCCAGGAGACGCTGACCAACGCCCACACCGCGCGGCGCTGGTTCCTGGAGAGCGCCGGCGACCCCGCCCATGTCGCCAAGCATTTCGTCGCCGTCTCCACCAACGAGGCGGAGGTGCGCAAGTTCGGCATCGACCCGGCCAACATGTTCGGCTTCTGGGACTGGGTCGGCGGGCGCTATTCGCTGTGGTCGGCGATCGGGCTGTCCATCGCGCTCGGCATCGGCATGGACCGCTTCTATGAGTTGCTGGACGGCGCCCACGCCATGGACGAGCATTTCCGCACCGCGCCGCTGGAGCGCAACATGCCGGTGCTGATGGCGATGCTCGGCGTCTGGTACGTCAATTTCTGGGGCGCCAAGTCCCACGCCGTGCTGCCCTATGACCAGTACATGCACCGCTTCCCCGCCTATCTCCAGCAGTTGGACATGGAGAGCAACGGCAAGACGGTGGACCGCCAGGGCGCGCGGGTGGATTACGCCACCGGCCCGGTGGTCTTCGGCGAGCCGGGCACCAACGGCCAGCACGCCTTCTACCAGCTGATCCACCAGGGGACGGAGCTGGTCCCCGCCGACTTCCTGGCCCCGGCGGAAACCCACAACCCGATCGGCGACCATCACCGCATCCTGCTGTCGAACTTCTTCGCCCAGCCGGAAGCCCTGATGCGCGGCAAGACCGCCGACGAGGTGCGCGCCGAGATGGCCAAGTCCGGCAAGCCGGCCGAGGCCGTGGAGCCGCTGGTCCCTCACCGCGTGTTCGAGGGCAACAAGCCGTCCAACAGCATCCTGTTCAAAAAGCTGGACCCGCGCACGCTGGGCGCCCTGATCGCGCTGTACGAGCACAAGGTGTTCGTCCAGGGCATCGTGTGGAGCATCAACAGCTTCGACCAGTGGGGCGTGGAGCTGGGCAAGCAGTTGGCCGGCAAGATCCTGCCCGAACTCCAGACCGGCCCGACCGCCGCGCTGGGGCACGACAGTTCGACCAACGGGCTGATCGGCTGGTACCGCAAGCACCGCTGAGCGCCGCACGTCGGCATGACCGAGGCGCCGGGCGCCGGCCGCAGGAAGCTCTTGTGCGGCACGGCGATCCGGCGTAGGGTGCAGGCCATGAACCCCGTGCGCCTCACCTCTCCCGCCCTCCTGGGGCGATTTTGGTACCGCTGGTACATTCCGGCGGCATAGGTATCGCACACCCACGATGCACCCAAAGCCGCCCGACCCGAGGCGGCTTTTGTGTTTTCAGCACGCGGTGCACGCAAAATCCCCCTGACGGTCACGGCGGCCTCCCTGACAAACCGGAGGTCCCAACATGTCTGATTTCGATTTCGACGTCGTCACCGGCCCGTCCCGCGCCAGCTGCCCCGCCACCCCCAGCGAACCGGAAACGCCGGAGGACGGCCACCCCGCCGACAAGACCGGCCCGGCGTGACCGCCCCGTGCCTGGAACCGCCCCGCCCGTCCCGGCCCGCAACGGCGAGACGGGATGGCGGGGCGCTCCACGGACAGAACCGGCTGCCGCTTACGGCAGCGTGACCGCCGCTGTGGTGGCGAAGCCAACTTGGCCCAGCTGCGCGTCGAAGAAGTAATTGTAGGCCAGCAGCGGGTTGATTCCCGTGTTGACGAAGGCGATGTCGGCGTCCGGCAGGACCGGCTCCAGCGACGCCGGGGCCGCCGCGGTGGACAGCGTGGTGTCGATGGCGAAGATGCCCTTGACCGGGGCCGCGCTGGACATGGCGAAGCTGTAGGTCATCACCGGCTCCGCGTCGGGGCTGGACCCGTTCGGCACGGCGACGGTGATCTCCGCCCCGCCGAGATTGGCCGTCCAGGCCTTCGCCTGTGGAACGCTCATCATCGCCCCGGTGACCCCGCTGTCGAGCAGCAGGGTGGCCTTGAGCGGCCGCGCGTCGTTGACCGTGCTGATGGTGATGGTCGCCGGGCCGGTCAGCCAATAGGGCTGGGTCGGCGCCGCCGGCCAGGGCGTGCCCGACGCCGGGGCGCAGTTGCAGCCGTTGGTGACGTTGGCGGTGACCGGCGGTTTGGCCGAGGTCAGCGCGACGGTCTGGCCGTTGAAGGGGCTGGCCGTGAACGCCGCGGTCGTCACGCCCAGCGTGATGTAGCCGCTCGCCCCGCTCCCCGCCGAGGACAGCAGATAGGACGGGTAGAGCGGCTGGCCGTTCACCGACGCCGACAGGAACGGATTGCTCAGCGTGTAGACGACCTGATCGGACTGGCCGGCGTTCGCGGTGTAGCTCAACGCCGGACGGCCGAAGCCGACGCCCATCATGCCCATGCCCGGATCGACCGGGTTCTGGACATCGGGTGTGGCGGTGTTGCCGGCATACTGCGCGCCGAAGACCACCAGCGGCCCGGCCTCGCAGACCGAGGCGACCTGCTTCGCATCGTCCTGCGAAGCGCCGATCGACAGGCTGGGCACCAGATAGAGGCAACCGGCCAGGGTGTTCCCCGACGGGTGATAGGTGATCTGCGCCGGCCCGAGCGACACCACGCCCGCGACCAGCCCCTTCGACGTGTCGCCGTCGACCATCAGCAGCGTTGCGGGAATGACGACGCCGGTCGATCCGGTGTCCACCTGCACCTCATGCAGCAGACCGCTCGGCGTGCCGATGGTGACGTTGAGGGAGTTGCTGTAGCCCTCCAAGCCGAAGGGCTGCCGGGCCACCGGAACATCGACCGGCGCGGCGTAGGTGACGGGGGTATCAGACATGGACTTCTCCCAAAATAAATTAGATGAAGCGGCAGATTTACTCAGCAAGAAACAATATTCAAACGTCTCATTCATCCACATGCATTGGCATGTTTATGAAACTTTCCTGGAGATGACAGCGAAATTTCCGTCTTTATTTTTTCACTGAACACGGCGACGCGCCGTCCCTCGACTCATTGCCCGAGGGAACGAAGCGGGCCGGGCGCCCGCAGCCCGGCCGGACCGTTCCGCCGCATGGACAACCTCGACCGCACACGGCATTATCGACAACCACCTGGGGATGCAGTTCGAAGCCCCTTCCATCGAAAAGCGGGGGAAAGCGCGCATGTCCGTCACCGACGTCACCGGCAGAACGCCCGCCAGCTTCGGCATGGCCGCCAAGCCGGCCCCGGCCAAGGGCCCCGACGCCCCCGCTTCGGGAACCGCCGCCCCAACGACCGGCCGCAACGGCACGGTGGACACGGTCAGCCTGTCGCCCGACGCGCTCCGGGCCATGACGACCGGAGTCATCACCTTCACCGTCCCGAAGGCCGACGGCTCGGCGGCCAAGGACCCGGTGGCCAAGGACCCGTTGGCGGCGCGCATGGAGACCATGCTCGCCCGCCGCGACTATGATCTCAAGCAGGCCGACTACATGCGGGAGGCGATGGGCATGCTGCGCCAGACGCTCAACCTGCCCGAGGACCAGCCGATCGTCCTGGGCGGCGCCGCGCATGGCCTGCTGGACAGGCTGGCGGCGAAGAACGGCCTCAGCAGACCCGAGATGCCGGACGCGCTGCGCGCCGCCGGGGTGAAAGACCCATTCGAGGAAAGCGCCAAGGAGGAAGCCGGCGTGATCGGCATCGGCATGCCCAACAGCGGCAAGGAAATGCAGGTCGCCTTCGACCGGCTCGGCCTCGACGCCTTGTCCGGCAGGAAGGACACCCCTGTGCGCATGATCCCGCTGAAGGACGGAGACGACCGCAGCGGCCCGCTGCTCGGCGCCATCAAGGGGGGAGCGCTGGGACGCCTCACCGACACCCGGCCCGGCCAGGGCGCCAGCCTGTGGGCGGTCACCGACGGGGCCCAGGGTCCGAATGCCCGCGTCCTCGCCTCGGTCCGTTCGGTCGGCATGGACGACGTCGCCACCGGCATGGCCACCGGCCTGCTGAAAGGGCTGAAGGGGCTGTTCGCCGGGGCCTGAGGGCCGCCACCGTCCCTCCCCGCACAAGCCCCCGCTCATGGTGGCATTCCATGCGTGGCCCTACTATATTTGGCGCATGCCGATCCGTATGCTGCCCGACACGCTCGTCAACCGAATCGCCGCCGGCGAGGTGATCGAGCGGCCCGCCGCCGCCGTCAAGGAACTGGTGGAGAACGCCATCGACGCCGGGGCCACCCGCATCGACGTGGTGGTGCGCGACGGCGGCAAATCGCTCATCACCATCACCGACGACGGCTGCGGCATGGCGCCGGACGAGCTGGCCCTTGCCGTCGAGCGGCACGCCACCTCCAAGCTGCCGTCCGACGACCTGCTGGACATCCGCTCACTGGGCTTCCGGGGGGAAGCACTGCCCTCCATCGGGGCGGTCAGCCGCTTGACCCTGACCAGCCGCCCGCGCGGCGCCGACAGCGCCTGGGCGCTGACCGTGGACGCCGGCCTGAAGGGGACTCCGCAGCCCGCCGCGCTGGCCCAGGGCACCCGCGTGGAGGTGCGCGACCTGTTCGCCGCCGTGCCCGCCCGCCTGAAGTTCCTGAAGGCCTCCCGGACCGAGTTTGACCACATCGGCGACTGCATCGAACGGCTGGCCATGGCCCATCCCGGCGTGGCCTTCACGCTGGATGGCGACAACCGCTCCCCGCTGCGCCTGTCGGCGGCGCAGGGCGACCTGCTCGACGCCCGGCTGACCCGGCTGGGCGCCCTGATGGGCCGCGATTTCCAGGACAACGCCGTGCCGGTGCAGGCGGCGCGCGAGGGAGTGACGCTCGCCGGCTGGATCGGCCTGCCCACCCTGCACCGCCCCACCGCCCGCCACCAGCACCTGTTCGTCAACGGCCGTCCGGTGCGGGACAAGCTGATGGTCGGCGCGGTGCGGGCGGCCTACGCCGATTTCCTGCCGCGCGACCGCCACCCCATGCTGGCGCTGTTCCTCGACCTCGACCCGCAGGAGGTGGACGTGAACGTCCACCCCGCCAAGGCGGAGGTGCGCTTCCGTGACCAGGGCCTGGTGCGCGGGCTGATCGTCGGCGCCCTGAAGCACGCGCTGGCCGAGGCCGGGCACCGCGCCTCGACCACCGTGGGGCTGGCGACGCTGGGCGCGCTGCGCCCGGAGAGCGGGGTGGACGCGGACGGAACCATCCTGTCGCCCTCCCCCCTGCCCTACCGCAGCCCGGGACCGCAGCCGGCGCAGTCCTGGGGCGGCAGCTACGGCTCCGTCGTGCCGCGCGGGCTGGCCGACCGGGCGACCGCCTTCCAGGCGCCCCATCAGGCGCCGCTTCCGCCCTTGCAGGGCCGCCTCGCCGGCTGGCAGGCCGCGCCCGCCGCCCGCCCGCCGGATTACGCGGCGCAGGCCGCCGCCGCTCCGCCGCTGGACAGCCACCCGCTGGGGGCGGCCCGCGCCCAGGTCCACAACACCTACATCGTCGCCCAGACCACCGAGGGCATCGTCATCGTCGACCAGCACGCCGCCCATGAGCGGCTGGTCTATGAACGGATGAAGACCGCGCTTCTGGAGGGCGGCGTGAAGCGGCAGGCCCTGCTGATCCCGGAGCTGGTGGAACTGGACGAGCCGTCGGCCAACCGCCTGTTGGGCCGCGCCGCCGAGCTGGCGGAGCTGGGTCTGGCGGTGGAGGGCTTCGGCCCCGGCTGCGTTCTGGTGCGCGAGGTGCCGGCGCTGCTGGGACAGAGCGACGTCAAGAGCCTCGTCCGCGACCTTGCCGAGGAGCTGGCGGAGCTGGGCGACGCGCTGTCGCTGAAGGAGCGGCTGGAGCATGTGTGCGGCACCATGGCCTGCCACGGCTCCGTCCGCGCCGGGCGGAGCCTGAGCGTGGAGGAGATGAACGCCCTGCTCCGCCAGATGGAGGCCACCCCCCACAGCGGTCAGTGCAACCACGGACGCCCAACCTATGTGGAGCTGAAGCTGTCTGACATCGAACGGCTGTTCGGCCGCCGGTGAATTGTCGGACCACAGATAGACTGACCCTGAACCACACACGAATTGACCCTGAAACCACAATAAGACTGACCCGGTGACCTGCTCCCCGGAAACTCCTCCACGCTGAGTTAGAGTCCGTCGAGCAAGGAGACGGACATGCAGAAGAGCCGGTTCAGCGAGGAACAGATCATCGGGATCCTGCGCGAGCAGGAGGCCGGCAGGCCGACGGCGGAGGTCTGTCGCAAGCACGGCGTCAGCGAGGCGACGTTCTTCCGGTGGAAAGCGAAGTACGGCGGGTTGGAGGTGTCGGAAGCCAAGCGGCTGAAAACGCAGGAGGACGAGAACGTCCGCCTGAAGCGTCTGCTCGCCGAAGCGATGCTCGACAACGCGGTGCTCAAGGATCTGGCCGCAAAAAAATGGTGACGCCCGCGGCTCGACGAGCGGCTGTGGCCCATGCGCAGGCGGTGCATGGGATCAGCCCGCGGCGGGCGTGCGCCATTCTCGGCGTGGACCGCTCATCGGTCCGCTACCGCTCCCGGCGTATGGACGACGCGCCGTTGCGAATCCGCCTGCGGGAACTGGCCGCCCAGCGGCGCCGGTTCGGCCATCGGCGTTTGGGGCTTTTGCTCATGCGCGAAGGGGGGAAGGTGAACGCCAAGAAACTGCTGCGGATCTACCGTGAGGAGGGGCTGCGGGTGCGCCGGCGCGGTGGCCGGAAGCGTGCCCTTGGCACACGTGCCCCCGTCGCCGTGCCGCAAGGGCCGAACCAGCGCTGGTCGCTGGACTTCGTCAGCGACGCCCTGAGCGATGGCCGCCGCTTCCGCATCCTGGCGGTGGTGGACGACTTCACGCGCGAATGCTTGTGCCTGGCGGCGGAGACCTCGCTGTCGGGCCGGCGCGTCGTGCGGGAACTGGACGCCATCGCCGCGCGCCGCGGCTGGCCGGTCGTGTGCGTGTCGGACAACGGCACCGAGTTCACCAGCATGGCCATTCTCGCCTGGGCGCAGGAACGCCGGGTGGAGTGGCATTACATCGCGCCCGGCAAGCCGTTCCAGAACGCCTTCGCGGAGTCGTTCAATGGGCGACTGCGCGACGAATGCCTCAACGAGACTCTGTTCACCTCGCTCACCCATGCCCGTGCCATCCTGGAGGCGTGGCGGAGCGACTATAACCACCTCCGACCGCACACCGGCCTCGGCGGCGCCACACCGATCGAAGTCGCCACGCGGACGTCGCCGCAACCCGGGCCGTGGCATGCCCCGGCCCCGGTTGCCATCAACGCCCATTCAGGGCATCACATGAGGGGACTCGCACTCTGAGTGGAGGAAACTTGGGGAGCAGGTCAGCCCGCGTCCTGCATCACTCTGGGAGATCCCGGAAGTCCCAAGGGTCGTTCACCATATCGCTTCAGCCTCCCTGCTTTCCTACGCTGGCCGTGTAGGCGTTGCGCAGGCCCTTGGCGGACAGCGGCAGGGTCATTGCCTTGCCGGGACCGTCGGAAAAACCCAGGATGATTGGCTGGGTTGCCGTCGCCAGGGCATCCAGACTTCTGTTTCGAGAGATCCGCGTCGGCGTAGCAGGATTGCAGGCACCGACGGAAGGCGAGCGAGACAACCGGCTTGTCACCGACGCGAATGGTCGCCCCGTCAGGCAGCCACACGCCGGCTGGCAACTCGACGAGGATCTTGTCGCTGGCGGCTCCGGCCGGCCGGCCGATCACTGTCTGCGCGATGATGCGCCCATCCGGCCCGGCAACCGTCTGCACGCTCTCACAGACCTTCGTGTCCTTGGCACCGTCGCGCCCCATTTCGCAGCGCACGATCCAATCGTCATAGTTGGCCGTCGTCCGGTTCGGTGTCGGCTGCTGCGCCGATGCGGCACCGGCGGCAACGCAAAGCATCAGCGACAGAAGGGCAACACTCGGGCGGGTCATGGTTGCGATCATCGGCGGTCTTCTCAAGAGGGTTGCATAGGGTCAGTAGATGGTGGAGATCCGGACCCTCAGGTCGAGATCGCCGGCACGCCGCTTGTCCTCGTCAAGCAGGGCGACGCCCGCGGTCAGCCCCATCGTCAGATGACCGGCGAAGCGGTAGTCGAGGCCGAGGCCGGTACCCGCGAGGGAAAGCGTGCGGCGCCCTCCGAAGTCGGTTCCGATGGCGCCGTCCAGGAAGGCGAAGGGGTGTACGGCATCGTCCCGGATCAGCGAGAAACCGGGCAAACGCAGGTCGTTGCGCAGGATGAGGCCGCGATCGGCCACGCCGTCCCCAAGGTCGTATCCGCGCACTGCGTAGAGACCGCTGAGCGCGATCTGCTCCGTATCGGGCAGCGCCCGCCCGGCGAGTTGGACCGTCAGCTCGTTGACGAGGCCGAAGCCGTTGCCGAGGTCCGTGCTGCGGCTCGCCACGCCGGTCATGTACGCGTAGTCCAGACGCCGCACCCGGCCGTTCGAGAAAGCGCTCCAGCCCTGGTCGTCGTTGCCGGCCAGGACGCCGCCGGGATTGGCCTTGCCGGTCAGGCCGATCGCCGTCGTCCCCAGGCGGTCGCTCCAGCTCCGGTCCCAGCCGAGACCGATCTGGAAGAGGTCCACGCGCGCCCGGCCCAGCCACACATCCTGGAACGCGACCCGCCGCTCCAGCCTCTTGATCTCGATTCCCGCTTGGACGTCGCCGAAGTGGACGCCAGGGAGAAGGTCGGAAAGCGCGGAACGGTAGTAGACCGGCAGCTCGAAGAAGGTGTTGTCGGAGGTGAAGGGATCCGTCTTCTGACGCGTCGCCACAAAGTTCGGGCTGACCTCGATCGCCTGGCGATCGCCGGTCGGCAGAACGAAGCGGGCCGAATGACTGAGATAGCGGGCCCGGTCGCCGTCACCCGGAAACAGACGCCCGGCATCGGAGAACAGGTCGCGCGATCCGGTCGTCTGCCAGGAGCCGTAGGCGTGGTCGAGCCCGGCAAGGCCGAACCCGCCGCCGACGAACAGGCGGTTGCGGTCGGTCTCGCGCGTGCCGGTGTTGGAATAGCCGGCGAAGACCTGCCAAGGCTTCTGGCGGGTCACTTCCAGCGTCAGATCGGACCGGCCGAAACCGTCGCCGGGTGAAAAGACGCCCTGCACCCGGCGGTAGGGATAGCGGTTGAGCCAACGCAAATCCTCGTCGATCCGCGCCGCCTCAATCCGCTCACCCTCGGCGCCACGAATCCGCTCCGCGACGGAAGCGCCGGGCTCATCCTCTTCCCCCTGGGTGGAGACCCGGCCCAATGCGAACTCGATCACCTGCAGGCTGAGGATGCCGGCGGAAATTTCCTGCGGGGGAACGCTGACCGAGACGAACGGGTAGCCGACGTCCCGATAGACCCCCGCGACGGCCGCTTGCGCATCGGCGATCAGCGCCATGGACAGCGGCCGGCCGATGAAGCCGGCGAGTGCCGCGCGCAACTCGCTCCGCAAGGCCGGATCGGGCTCCACACCTCCCAGGCCGATCCGGCCGATGACGACCTCGTCCCCCTCTGGAAGCGGGGCGGCCGCATCGCGGCCGATCAGGCGGAAGGCGCGCAGCGAGACGCCGAGCGGCGTTGGGTCCGCCGCCACGCGGCTGCCAGGATCGACCGTGATTGTGGCGGACGGCGCCGCCTGCTCTGGCGGCGGGTTCCGTTCGACCGGCACGGACTGCGCGAGCGCGCCGCCGCCCGACAGGACCAGGACCAGGACACCCAGGGCGAAGGCTTGGATGGGGAAACGGCAAGGGTTTGACGGCATCACGGGGATTTCACGCTCAGGAAGGTTCCCAGAACCCGGTTGGCGGGGTGGGGAAGGGATGCACAGCCTTCGCCGCCGGCCGCGCCGCAAGCGTCCTGGGTTCCATCGCCGCCCCCATCCTGTTCCGATGCGAGGCCCGGCGATCCGGCTTCGCTTCCCGAGCGGCCTGCAACGGGGGGCACAGCCGGAGACGGCGCGACCGGATCGATGAGACGCGCAGGCAGGAAGGCGGCGATCCCGGACGGCGGAGGCAACTCCACCGGCACGCCCGGGGTGGCGCGCGGATCGCTTGCGGTTGGACGATCGGTGGACGGCGGATTGGCGGTGCCGGCCGGACGGGACGGGTCGTCAACGACCACCACCGGCGGGGGCTGGACGATCACCAGGTTACCATCGACATAGCGAAGCGTGTAGTTTCCTGCCGCATCGCCGGAGAGGACCCCGCCCGTCGCCGTGCTGACGTATCGTCCGACGCTCGACAGAGATGTGGCGCTGGTGGAGACGCCGACGCCGGACAACAGGGCGTCGCCTTGACCATTCTTCCAGCCCGACACGCTGTAGCCCAGCGACGGCACGCTGTCACCAAGGACCATCGTGCCGTTGGCTGCGGTCACGGTCAGCGGCGCCGGGGTCACCGCGAAGGCACCGTTGACGTAGCGGATCGTGTAGTTGCCGGCCGCCGCACCCGACAGCGTTCCACCCGTCGCCGCACTGGCATAGGCCCCGACGTTCGACAGCGCGGTGGCGTTGGTGGAGACGATGACACCGGACAGCAGGGCGTCGCTTTGGCCGTTTCTCCAGCCCGACACGCCGTAGCCCAGCGACGGCACGGCGTCGCCGTAGACCATCATGCCGTTGCCTGCCGTCACGGTCAGCGGCGCCGGGGTCACTGTGACGGTGCCGGTCATATGGCTGAGACTGTAGTTGCCCACCGCCGCTCCGGACAGGACGCCGCCCGTAACTGTGCTGACATAGGCTCCGGCATTCGACAGCGACGTAACGGCGGTGGAGACGCCGATGCCGGAGATCAGGGCGTCACCCTGGCCGTTCTTCCAACCCGATGTGGTGTAGCCCAGCGCCGGCACGGCATCGCCGTAGACCATTGTGCCGTCGGCCGCCGTCACCGTCAGCGTCGCCGGCGTCACCGCGAAGGTACCGCCCAGATGAGTGAGCGTGTAGTTTCCAGCCGCGGCGCCTGACAGAACCCCGCCCGTCGCCGTGGTGATGTAGGCGGTTCCGGCATTCGACAGCGACGTGGCGTTGGTAGAGACGCCGACGCCGGACAGCAAGGCCCCGTTCTGGCCGTTCCTCCAGCCCGATACGCTGTAGCCCAGTGACGGCACGGCATCTCCATAGGCCATCGTGCCGTTGGCCGCGGTCACCGTCAGCACCGCCGGCGTCACCGAGAAGGCGCCGTTGACATAGCTGAGCGTGTAGTTGCCGGCCGCCGCCCCGGACAGCGTCCCGCCTGTCGCCGACGTGAGGTAGGCGCTGCCGACGTCGGACAGAGCCGTGGCGTTGGTGGACACGGTGACGCCGGACAGCAACGCGTCGCCCTGGCCGTTCTTCCACCCCGACACGCCGTAGCCCGGCGACGGCACGGCGTCGCCGTAGACCATCGCGCCGTTGCCGGCGGTCACGGTCAACGGCGCCGGGCTGATCAAGACGGTGCCGCCCACATGGCTGAGCGTGTAATTGCCGGCTGCCGCGCCTAACAACGTCCCGCCCGTCGCGCTGCTGGCGTAAGTCCCGACATTCGACAGGGATGTGGCGCCGGTGGAGACACTGATGCCCGAGAGCGAGGCGTCACCCTGGCCGTTCTTCCACCCCGATGTGGTGTAGCCCAGTGCCGGGACGTTTTCGCCGTAGATCATCGTCGCGTCGGCTGCCGTCACCGTCAACGTCGCCGGCGTCACCGAGAAGGCCCCCCCGACGTAGGCGAGAGTGTAATTGCCCGTCGCGCCGCCCGACAGCACTCCGCCCGTCGCCATGGTAAGGTACGAGGTTCCGACATTCGACAAGGACGTGGCGTCCGTAGAGATGCCGACGCCGGACAGCAGGGCGTCGCTCTGGCCGTTCCTCCAGCCCGACGTCGTGTAGCCCAGCGACGGCACGGCGTCGCCATAGACCATCGTCCCATTGGCCGCCGTC
The DNA here is from genome assembly GCF_058780535.1 of Azospirillum sp. UENF 211521. NCBI lineage: Bacteria > Pseudomonadati > Pseudomonadota > Alphaproteobacteria > Rhodospirillales > Azospirillaceae > Azospirillum > Azospirillum sp. UENF 211521. Next base: position 883,849 of record NZ_JBSNCF010000001.1, on the reverse strand, counting down.
ACGGTCAGCGTCGCCGGCGTCACCGAGAAGACACCGTCGACGTAGCTGAGCGTGTAATTGCCCGCCGCCGGCCCGGACAGCGTACCGCCCGTCGCTGTGGTGGTGTAGGCGGCCCCGACATTCGACAAGGACGTGGCGTCCGTGGAGACGGTGACGGCCGAGAGCAGAGCGCCGCCCTGACCGTTTCTCCATCCCGCCGTCGTGTAGCTCAGTGACGGTACGGCGTCGCCGTAAATCATGGAGCCTCCGCCCGCCGTCACCGTCAATGTCGCCGGCGTCACCGATATGGCGCCGTTGACGTGGTTGAGCGTGTAATTGCCGGCCGCTGCTCCGGACAGCGTTCCACCGGTCGCCGTGCTGGCGTAGTTCCCGACATTCGACAGCGACGTGGCGTCGGTGGAAACGCCGACGCCGGACAAGAGAGCGTCGCCTTGGCCGTTCTTCCAGCCGGAGATGGCGTAGCCCAGCGATGGCACGGCATCGCCGTAAACCATCGTGCCGCTGGCCGCCGTCACCGTCAGCGCCGCCGGCGTCACCGAGAAGGCCCCCCCGACGTAGGCGAGAGTGTAGTTTCCCGCCGCCGCGCCCGCCAGCGTTCCGCCCATCGCCATGGTGGTGTAGGCGGCCCCCACATCCGACAGCGACGTGGCGTTGGTGGAAACGCCGATGCCTGAGAGCAGCGCGTCGCTCTGGCCGTTCTTCCAACCAGAACTGGTGTAGCCCAGCGACGGCACGGCATCGCCGTAGACCATCGCGCCATTGGCAGCGGTCACCGTCAGGACCGCCGGCGTCACCGAGAGGGAGCCACCGACGTAGCTGAGGGTGTAGTTGCCGACGGCCGCTCCGGACAACGCTCCGCCCGTCGCCGTGGTGAGGTAGGAGGTTCCAACGTCCGACAGGGATGATGCGTTGGTGGAGACCGTGACCCCTGACAGCAGGGCGTCGCTCTGGCCGTTCCGCCAGCCCGACACGCTGTAGCCAAGCGTCGGCGCGGCATCACCGTAGACCATCGCGCCATTGGCGGCGGTCACCGTCAGCGTCGCCGGGGTGATCGTGACGGTGCCGGTCGCACGGCTGAATGTGTAATTGCCCGCCGCCGCGCCCGACAAGATTCCTCCCGTTGTGGAGGAGGTGTAGAGCCCGACGTTCGACAGCGACGTGGCGTCGGTGGAGACGGTGACCCCGGAGAGCAGCGCCTCCCCCTGGCCGTTCTTCCAGCCCGCCACGCTGTAGCCCACCGACGGCGCCGTGTCACCGTAGACCATTGCGCCATTGGCGGCGGTCACCGTTAGCGTCGCCGGGGTCACCGAAAAGCTGCCGTCCACATGGCGGAGCACATAGTTCCCGGTTGCCGCGCCCGACAGCGTGCCGCCCGCTGCCGTGCTGGCGTAGACCCCAACGTTCGACAGCGACGTGACGTCGGTGGAGACGGTGACGCCGGACAGCAGCGCATCGCTCTGGCCGTTCCTCCAGCCCGACGTCGTGTAGCCCAGCGACGATAGGGCATCGCCATAGACCAACGTCCCGTTGGCTGCCGTCACAGTCAGCGTCGCCGGCGTCACCGAGAAAGCACCGTTGACGTAGCTGAGCGTGTAGTTGCCCACCGCCGACCCGGACAGTGTGCCGCCCGTCGCTGTCGTGACATAGGCGTTCCCCACGTCGGACAGCGTGGTGGCATTGGTGGAGACCGCGACCGCCGAGAGCAGCGCCCCGCTCTGGCCGTTCTTCCAACCGGAGCTGGTGTAGCCCAGCGACGGCACGACATCGCCGTAGACCATCATGCCGTTGCCCGCCGTCACCGTCAGCGCGGCCGGGGTCACCGAGAAGGAACCGCCCACATGGCTGATGGTATAGTTGCCGGTTGCCGCGCCCGCCAGCGTGCCGCCCGTCGCTGTGGTGATGTAGGCGGTTCCTACATCCGACAGTGACGTGGCGTCGCTCGAGACGGTGACGCCGGAGAGCAGCGCATCGCTCTGGCCGTTCTTCCATCCCGAAATCGTGTAGCCCAGCGAGGGTACGGTGTCGCCATAGATCATCGTGCCGTTGGCAGCCGTCACCGTCAGGGTGGCCGGAGTCACCGTGAAGGAACCGTTGACGTAGCTGAGCGTGTAATTCCCTGCTGCCCCCCCAGACAGCGTGCCGCCCGTCGCCATGGTGGTATAAGCACCAACGCTCGACACGGATGTGGCGCTTGCGGAGGCACTGATGCCCGAGAGCGAGGCGTCACCCTGGCCGTTCTTCCACCCCGACACGCTGTAACCCAGCGACGGCACGGCATCGCCGTAGACCATCGTGCCGTCGGCAGCCGTCACCGTCAGCGGCGCCGGGGTGATCGTGACGCTGCCGGTCGCATGGCTGAGCGTATAGTTGCCGGCTGCCGCGCCCAACAGCGTCCCGCCGGTCGCCGTGCTGGTGTAGATCCCAACGTTTGACAGCGTGGTGGCGTTGGTGGAGACCGCGACCGCCGAGAGCAGGGCATCGCTCTGGCCGTTCCTCCAGCCCGACGTCGTGTAGCCTAGCGACGGTACGGCGTCGCCGTAGACCATCGTCCCATTGGCCGCCGTCACCGTCAGCGTCGCCGGCATCACGGAGAAAGCGCCGTTGACGTGGTTGAGCGTGTAATTGCCGGCCGCTGCTCCGGACAGCGCTCCACCGGTCGCCGTGCTGGTGTAGTTCCCGACATTCGACAGCGCTGTGGCGTTGGTGGAAACGCCGACGCCGGACAAGAGAGCACCGCCCTGTCCGTTCCTCCAACCGGACGTTGTGTAGCCCAGCGACGGCACCGCGTCGCCGTAGACCATCATCCCGTTGGCCGCCGTTACCGTCAGCGTCGCCGGCGTCACCGAGAAGGAACCGCCCACATGGCTGATGGTATAGTTGCCGGCCGCCCCGCCCGAGAGGGTGCCGCCCGTCGCCGTCGTGACGTAGGCGCTCCCCACATCCGACAGCGTGGTGGCGTTGGTGGAAACGCCGACGCCGGACAAGAGAGCACCGCCCTGTCCGTTCCTCCAACCGGACGTTGTGTAGCCCAGCGACGGCACGGCATCGCCGTAGACCATCGTCCCATTGTCGGCCGTCACGGTCAGCGTCGCCGGAGTCACCGAGAAGGTGCCGTTGACGTAGCTGAGCGTGTAATTTCCCGTCGCTGCGCCCGACAGCGTGCCGCCCGTCGCTGTGGTGGTGTAGGCGGTTCCTACGTCCGACAGCGTGGTGGCGCTGGTGGATACGCTGACATCGGACAGCAGGGCGCCGCTCTGGCCGTTCTTCCACCCCGACACGCTGTAGCCCAGCGACGGCACGGCGTCGCCATAGACCATCGTCCCGTTGGCCGCCGTCACCGTCAGCGTCGCCGGAGTCACCGAGAAGCTGCCGCCGACATGGCTGAGCGTGTAGTTGCCCGCCGCCGCGCCCGAGAGGGTGCCGCCCGTCGCCGTCGTGACGTAGGCGCTCCCCACATCCGACAGCGTGGTGGCGTTGGTGGAAACGCCGACGCTGGACAGCAGCGCCCCGCTCTGGCCGTTCTTCCAGCCGGACGTCGTGTAGCCCAACGACGGCACCGCGTCGCCGTAGACCATCGTCCCGTTGGCCGCCGTCACCGTCAGCGTCGCCGGCGTCACCGAGAAGCTGCCGCCGACATAGCTGAGCGTGTAGTTGCCCGCCGCCGCGCCCGACAGCGTGCCGCCTGTTGCCGTGGTGAGGTAAGCGCTCCCCACATCCGACAGCACGGTGGCCTCCGTGGAGACGGTGACACCGGACAGCAGCGCCCCGCTCTGGCCGTTCTTCCAGCCGGACGTCGCGTAGTCCAGCGACGGCACGGCATCGCCGTAGACCATCGTCCCGTTGGCCGCCGTCACCGTCAGCGTCGCCGGCATCACAGAGAAAGCGCCGTTGATGTGGTTGAGCGTGTAATTGCCAGCCGCTGCTCCGGACAGCGCTCCACCGGTCGCCGTGCTGGTGTAGTTCCCGACATTCGACAGCGCTGTGGCGTCGGTGGAAACGCCGACGCCGGACAAGAGAGCGCCGCCCTGTCCGTTCCTCCAACCGGAAGTTGTGTAGCCCAGCGACGGCACGGCGTCGCCGTAGACCATCGTCCCGTTGGCCGCCGTTACCGTCAGCGTCGCCGGCGTCACCGAGAAGGAACCGCCCACATGGCTGAGCGTGTAGTTGCCCGCCGCCGCGCCCGAGAGGGTGCCGCCCGTCGCCGTGGTGATGTAGGCGGTTCCGACATCCGACAGCGTGGTGGCGTTGGTGGACACGCCGACACCGGACAGCAACGCCCCGCTCTGGCTGTTCTTCCAGCCGGACGTCGTGTAGCCCAACGACGGCACCGCGTCGCCGTAGACCATCATCCCGTTGGCCGCCGTCACCGTCAGCGTCGCCGGCGTCACCGAGAAGCTGCCGCCGACATAGCTGAGCGTGTAGTTGCCCGCCGCTGCGCCCGACAGTGTCCCGCCTGTTACCGTGGTCGTGTAGGCGCTCCCCACATCCGACAGCGTGGTGGCGTTGGTGGACACGCCGACGCTGGACAGCAGCGCCCCGCTCTGGCCGTTCTTCCAGCCGGACGTCGCGTAGCCCAGCGATGGCACGGCATCGCCGTAGACCATTGTCCCGTTGGCCGCCGTCACCGTCAGCGTCGCCGGCGTCACCGAGAAGGACCCATTGACGTGGCTGAGGGTGTAGTTGCCCGCCGCCGCGCCCGACAGGATGCCACCCGTCGCCGTGGTGAGGTAGGCGCTCCCCACATCCGACAGCGTGGTGGCGTTGGTGGACACGCTGACATCGGACAGCAGCGCCCCGCTCTGGCCGTTCTTCCAGCCGGACGTCGCGTAGCCCAGCGACGGCACGGCATCGCCATAGACCATCGTCCCGTTGGCCGCCGTTACCGTCAGCGTCGCCGGGGTCACCGAGAAGGAACCGCCGACATGGCTGAGCGTGTAGTTGCCCGCCGCCGCGCCCGACAGCGTGCCGCCTGTTGCCGTGGTGAGGTAGGCGGTTCCCACATCCGACAGCGTGGTGGCGTTGGTGGACACACCGACACCGGACAGCAACACGCCGCTCTGGCCGTTCTTCCAGCCGGACGTCGTGTAGCCCAGCGACGGCACGGCGTCGCCGTAGACCATCATCCCGTTGGCCGCCGTCACGGTCAGCGTCGCCGGCGTCACCGAGAAGCTGCCGCCGACATGGCTGAGCGTGTAGTTGCCCGCCGCCGCGCCCGACAGCGTGCCGCCTGTTGCCGTGGTGAGGTAGGCGGTTCCCACATCCGACAGCGCGGTGGCGTTGGTGGACACGCCGACACCGGACAACAACGCGCCGCTCTGGCCGTTCTTCCAGCCGGACGTCGTGTAGCCCAGCGACGGCACGGCGTCGCCGTAGACCATCGTCCCGTTGGCCGCCGTCACCGTCAGCGTCGCCGGGGTCACCGAGAAGGAACCGCCGACATGGCTGAGCGTGTAGTTGCCCACCGCCGCGCCCGACAGCGTGCCGCCTGTTGCCGTGGTGAGGTAGGCGGTTCCCACATCCGACAGCGTGGTGGCGTCCGTGGAGACGGTGACGCCGGACAGCAGCGCGCCGCTCTGGCCGTTCTTCCAGCCGGACGTCGTGTAGCCCAGCGACGGGACGGCGTCGCCGTAGACCATCGTCCCATTGTCCGCCGTCACGGTCAGCGTCGCCGGGGTCACCGCGAAGCTGCCGCCGACATGGCTGAGCGTGTAGTTGCCGGCCGCTGCGCCAGACAACGTCCCGCCTGTTGCCGTGGTGATGTAGGCGGTTCCGACATTCGACAAGGACGTGGCGTCCGTGGAGACGGTGACGCCGGACAGCAGCGCGCCGCTCTGGCCGTTCTTCCAGCCGGACGTCGCGTAGCTCAGCGACGGCACGGCGTCGCCGTAGACCATCGTTCCGTTGGCCGCCGTCACCGTCAGCGTCGCCGGCGTCACCGAAAACGCGCCGTTGACGTAGCTGAACATGTAGTTGCCCGCCGCTGCGCCCGACAGCGTGCCGCCTGTTGCCGTGGTGGTATAAGCGCTCCCCACGTCCGACAGCGCGGTGGCGTTGGTGGACACGCCGACTCCGGACAGCAAGGCGCCGCTCTGGCCGTTCTTCCAGCCGAACGTCGTGTAGCCCAGCGACGGCACGGCATCGCCGTAGACCATCGTCCCGTCAGCCGCCGTCACCGTCAGCGTCGCCGGTGTGATCGAGACGGTGCCGGTCGTGTGGACAATCGTGTAGTTGCCCACCGCCGCGCCCGACAGAACCCCACCCGTCACCGTGCTGGCGTAGTCCCCGACGTCCGACAGCGCGGTGGCGCTCGTGGACACGGTCACGCCGGACAGAAGAGCGTCGCTCTGGCCGTTCTTCCAGCCGGACGTCGTGTAGCCCAGCGACGGTGCGGCGTCGCCGTAGACCATCGTGCCGTTGTCCGCCGTCACCGTCAGCGTCGCCGGCGTCACCACGGCGCCCACATTCACCACACGGGCCGCCCCGCCCGCGCTGAAGCTGGCGGAAACCCCCGATGTGTCGAGGAAGTTCAAATAGGTTCCGACATTCGTGCCGGCCGCCAGCGCGCTCGACGCCGAGCCGGTGACCCGGCTCCAGGCCCAGCCGCCCAGCAAGGAGACGGGCACCGTCTGCGGATCGTCGCCATAGACGGCGGACTGCACCACGCCGACCACGCCGGACACGCCATACAGCAGGGGCGCGTCCGTTCCGTCGGCCGGCGCCCAGACCATGCGGTCGAAGCCGGTGAAGCTGCTCGCGTCGCGCATCCCCGCGCTGTCCAGACCGGTCACGCCGGTGACCGACCCGGCCCCGGCGCCAGCCGCCATGCTGCTGGTCTGCGTGTTCCAGTAGGACAGCGTGGTCGTGCCGTCGTTGCGCCCGACCAGCCCGCCGAGCGCGGCGCCCTGCCCGGACACCGCGCCCGTGGCGTAGGACTGGGCGATGGAGCCGCTCGCGCCGTTGTTCCCCACCAGCCCGCCGACGCCGACGCCATGCCCGGTCACCGCCCCGGTGGCGTAGGACTGGGCGATGGAACCGCCCACGTTGTTGTCGCCCACCAACCCGCCGACGCCGTCGCCTAGCCCGGTCACCGCGCCGGAGGCGTAGGACTGGCGGATGGTGGCGGCGTTGAGGCCCACCAGCCCGCCGGTGCCGAGGCCCTGCCCGCTCACGCCGGCCCGCGAGAAGGATTGGAGGATGATGCCGCCGTTCAATCCGGCGATGGCGCCGACCCGGTCGCGTCCGGTCACGGTGCTGGTCGCGTCCAACCCGACGTAGCCCACCGTCCCGCCCGAGCCGATCCGGCCGAACAGCCCGACGTCGTCGCTCGTCGGACGGTTGATCGTCAGCCCGCGGATCAGATGGCCCCGCCCGTCGAACCGACCGGTGAAGCCGGCGCCCCCCGTCCCCAAGGGCGTGAAGCCGCCCGCTCCCCAGACGCCGGCCGCATCGGCACCCGACGTCGCCTGCGCGTCGATGTCCGCCCCGAGCCGGTAGGACCCCGCCGGGTTCGCGTCGATCAGCTGGAGCTGGTGGAGGTTGGTGACGGTGGCGACGCCATCGCTTCCCGGCTTCGCCGCCTCCCACCGCCCGATGGGCCGCATGTCCCCGGACTGGTACCAGTCCTTGGTGAAATCCCAGCCGACATAGGAGGATGCCTGGCGCGCCTCGGCGGTGGTCAGCCCGGTCAGGCCGGTCACGGTGGCGTCGCCGACGCCGTTCTGCTGCCCGCTGGTCTGCGTGTCCCAATAGGAATTGGTGATGTCGCCCTGGTAATGCCTGCCGATGAAGCCGCCGACGTTGCTGGCTCCCGTCACGCGGCCGGACGCATAGGACTGATCGATCTGTGCGTAACTGTCTCCAACAAGCCCTCCGGCCGAGTTCTCCGTCGCAGTGACGGACGCGACCGCGTAGGATCGCCTGATCTGGTCCATAGGAGACTGTGACTCGCCGACAAGCCCGCCAACAAAAAATCCGCCAGAAACAGTTCCAGTAAAGTAGGAATTCTCAACAATCCCCCCATTAAGGCCCCCTACAAGCCCACCCACGGAATTTGAATTTTCTCCAATGATTTGACCATCGATAAGTCCGATATTTTTAATGATGGGCTTGTTGTTTACTGTTCCGTAAACGTACCCAAAAAGACCCACGTTCGCGGTGTCTGGGCGATTGATGAAAAGTCCTTTGATCACATACCCATTGCCGTCGAAATTCCCCCGAAACTGATTGTTTGCACTCCCAATCGGGAGGAATCCGCGGGCGCCCCATATCCCTGCGGGGTTCGTCCCCGCGGTCTCGGACGCATCGATGTCAATGGCCAGCCGATAGTCGCCCCTGTTGTATTCGACCAAGTCGGTGCTCGCGTTTATCAGGACGAGCTGATGCAGATTGCTGATGGCCGCGTAACCGTCCACCCCTTTCCTGGCCGCCTCCCACACACCGATAGGCCGGAAGTCCGGGCCTCTGTCGAAAATGTTCAGGTACCATTTGTGACCAGAAACGATGAAATACTGTCCGTCTTTTACGGAGGTGGAATTTCGGATCTGGTCGGAGGTCAGGCCCCTCATTCCGCCGGCCGCACCACTGCCGACTCCGTTCGTGAGTCCGGTGGTCTGCTTGTCCCAAAAGGCGCCCAAAACCGTACCGCCGTTGGCGCCGATCAGGCCGCCGGCCTCGACCTGCCCCGTCACGGCCCCGGTGGCGTAGCTCTCGGTCACCGCGCCGCCGTTGTTGTCGCCGATCAGGCCACCGACCCGCACCGCTCCCGTCACGCTGCCCAGGGCATAGGCTTCGGTCACGGACCCTGCCGTCATCCGTCCGACCAGCCCGCCGACCTGATCGCCCCCCGTCGTCACGGCGCCGCTGGCATAGGTCTGGAGGATCGTCCCGCTGCTGCTGCCGACCAGCCCGCCAACCGCGCCGCCCTGTGCCGTCACCGCGCCGGTGGCAAAGGACTGGCCGATGGTCCCGCTGTTGCTGCCGACCAGCCCGCCGACCTCACCACCCCGGCCGGTCACCGTGCCGGTGGCCGACGACCAGTTCACCGCCCCGGCGTTGCTGCCGACCAGGGCTCCGACCCGGTTCGCCCCAAGCACACTGCCGCCCACCATGCGGACGTCCCGCACCGCGCCGCCGGTACCGACGACGCCGAACAGGCCGACATCGTCGCTGCCGGGCCGGTTGATGGTCAACCCGCTGACGGCATGGTCCCGCCCGTCGAGCAAACCGGTGAAGGGCGTGGCGACGCTGCCCAGCGGGGCGAAGCCGGCGCCGTGGTTCCAGCCGGCGGTGGCGTCCGCGTCGATGTCGCGGCCCAGCGCGTAGGTGCCGGCCAGATTGGTGCCGATGGCCTGCAGATTTTCCGCCGTGTTCACCAGCATGTAGCCGGTCACCACCGTACCCGCCCCGGCGATGCCGGAATAATCGGTCGGCGCGGTGTAGGCGGTGGGGTTGTAGAGGATGGACGCTCCGCCGGAGGCCGTGACGGTGGCTCCCGCGCCGAACCGCACCGTTCCCGTCCCGATGCCGCCGTAATCCGACCACAGCACCACCTTCGCCCCGCTCACGGCGGTGTTCACCGCGACGTCGCGCTTTGCCAGCAGCGAAACATCGGACCTGTTTTCGCCGGTGACGGCCGCGTTCACCGCGACGTCGCGACCGGCCATCAGCACGATCATCCCCTCGCTGCCTTGCGCGGTGAGGGCGGCGTTCACCGTGATGTCCCGGTAGGCCGACAGGGTGAGCGTCGTCGACGCGTTCCAGGTGAGCGGTGCCGCCACCGTGATGTCGCCGGCCTGGGTTCCGCCCTCCCCCGTCGTCACCAGAACGTTGGCGAAGTTCAACGCCGACTTCAGCGTGTTCACGTTCAGCACGCTGTCGTTCCCGCTGGCGCTGAAGCCGGACATCCCGCTGTCGGCGGCATCGGAGATGGTCAGGTTGTAGGGGTCGAGCAGCAGCGTGCCGAAGCCCGCCGTCCCGCGCAGGTCCGCCGTGCCGGTGAAGGCCAGACGCGCCTTGCCCGACACCTCCGCGTCGCCGCCCTTGCCGGCGCCCCGCGCCGAGATCGCCCCGGCGAAGGCGGTGTCGCGGTCGGACCACAGCACGACCCGGCCGCCGTCCCCCCGCGTGCCGTCGGCGCGGAGCCGCGCCCCCGCCTCCACCGTCAGCGTCCGCGCCGTCGCCACCGGTTCGGCGAGGTAGCGCGTCGCCGTGTTCCGGCCGCCCTGGTAGTCGCCGCCGACCAGCAGTGTGCCGCCCGACGCGCCGGACACGTCCAGCGCCGCCGTCCCGGACAGCACCACCGTCCCGCCGGTCGCCACCAGCGTCCCACCCCGTCCGGCCGTTCCCGAGGCGTCGAGCGTTCCGGCGATCCTCACCGACTCGCCGGACACCCGGATGTCGCCGCCCGACACGTCCGGCCGCCGTGACGGCCGCGGCGGCCGCTTGGCCGCCCCGTCCCTCCGCCCCGGCTCCCGGACCTCTGGTGTCGGGCGGTCCGGCCTCGGGTTGGCCTCGGCGGTCCGGCGCTGCGCCACCACCGGGCTGTCGACGGTCACCGCGCCGCCGTCCCCCGCCGTCAGGAAGACGCGGCCGTCCCGCGTGGCGGCCCCCGTCGCCTTGACGAGGCCGCCGGTGTTGCCGGCCAGCGCGTAGAGGTTGCCGCCGTTCGCCCGCATCTCGGCGTTGGCCGCCGCCAGCGTGCCGGCGTTGACCGCCTCGGTGTCCGCCCCGCCGATCTTGACGACGAACCGACCGTCGGCGTCGGCCTTCTCCTTCGCCAGCACCTCGTAGCCGGCCGCCAGGGCAGCGGTTCCCTTGGGCGCCGCGATGGTGCCCTCGTTGCGCACGGAGCGGGCGATCAGCGCCACGTCGCCGCCCCGCGAGGCGATCGTCCCCATGTTGACCACGGCGGCCTTCGACGTCCCCGCGAAGGTCAGGTCGCCCTGGGCGGCGAAGGCGGCGTCGGGCACGTCGTGGGTGGACGCGATGAAGCTGCCGCCGGTCGCGACCCGCCCCTCCTTGCCGACCACGATCCCGGCGCGGTTGACGAGATAGGCGGAGCCGGTCGCCGTCAGCGACCCGTCGATGCGCGAGGGCAGAGCGCCGGTGACGCGGTTCAGGGTGGCGCCGGCGCCGTTGTCGATGTGGACCGACTTCCCGGCGCCGATGGAGAAGCCCTGCCATTCGACGATGCCGGTGCGCGAGCCCTGGTCGATGCGCAGCCCGCCGGCCTGCTCGGCGATGCGCCCGCTCCCGGCGGTGAAGCGCCCGCCGGTCGGCAGCGCGTCGTCGGCGACGGCCGAGTGCAGGGGGGTGAGCGCCGTGCCGCTCAGCAGAAGGAACAGCAGGCTGCCACGGCCGATGGTCCGTCCGGTGGAGCGCCGACGCTCCGTCGTCACGTGTTGCATTCCCTTGGCACCGGTCCCTGTCGGCATGGGCGGCGGCGTGGTCCGGGCGCGCCGGGTGCGGCCACGACACGGCCGCAATCCCGCTCCCCATCGACCGACCGGCCCACGGCTTACTCCTTATGGAGAGGGAAATTTATCGGATCGGTCCCGCCCCCGCCCGACGATCCGTCCCAAAAACTTGGCACCGCGTCTCACGGCGGCGGCCCGGCCCAACGTCCTGTTGCGGGCGGTGGGCGGAGCTTGCTAAAGGACACCGCCTCCGTCCCCGTCATGGGAAGCCCTGCGGTGCCCGCCGACGAACCCGCGATCCCGGTGCTGCGCTTCCCTCCCGATGGCCTGTCGGGCCGGGAGCGCGTCCGCCAGTGGCGCGACATCCTGTCGGTCTTCTTCGACGCCGAGCCGGTCGGCGCGGAGGACGACAGGAAAGACGACACGGAGGACGGCGGGTCCGACTTCGTCGGGTCGATGACGACCCACCACCTCGGCAGCATGCTGATGGCGCGCATCGACGGGCCGCCGGCGACCCTGCGCCGCACGAGCGCCACCATCGCCCGCGGCGCCGTGGACCACTGCCTGATCCAGGTCTATCTCGACGGGGGCTGCACCGGCACGGCGGGCGAACGGGTGTTCGCGATGCGGGCCGGCGATGTCGGCGTTCTGGATTTCGCCCGGCCGCTGGCCGTCGAGACCACGGCCTTCAGCGCCCTGACGCTGGTGATCCCCCGCGCGGCCCTGATTTCCCCGAACAAGGCGCCGGAGGTCCTGCACGGGCTGGTGCTGCCGGCCGCGTCGGTGGTGGGAACGCTGCTGAACGACCATGTCCGCAACCTCCACGCCCAACTCCCCGGCCTGAGCGTCAAGGTGGCCGCCACGGTGGCCGGTGGCGCCATCGGGGTGATCGCCGCGGGCATCGGTTCGGCGCTCGACGCCCGCGGCCCGATCGACGAGCCGCAGGGAGGCCTGCTCGACCGCATCACGAGCTTCATCGACCGGAAGCTCGACGCCGCCGACCTCGGGACCGATCTGATCTGCGACGCCTTCGGCCTGTCGCGCTCGACCCTATACCGCCTGTTCGAGCCGCTGGGCGGGGTGGCGAAGCATGTCCGCGACCGTCGGCTGGCGCGGGCGCTTCACGATCTGGCGGCGCCCCAACCGGACCGACCCCGGATTGCCGACATCGCCTACCACTGGGGATTCGGGTCGGAAGCCGCGTTCAGCCGGGCATTCCGCGCCGCCTACGGCATGGCGCCGGGCGAGGCGCGGGACACCGCCGAACGCATGCGGCAGTCCGCGCCGAAGGACGACGGAGCGGCGGAGCGTGTTCTCGAACGGTGGATGCGGTCCCTGACCCCGGGCAACTTGCCGTCCTGACTCTCGCCGTTTCGGCCCATGTCTGTTCTCACCAAGCCATGAAGCCGTGCGCCATCGCGCGCCGGGAGCGCTGATTGATTGGCCGGCAAGATAATGTTTACCCACCCCTGTTCTTGCAAAGATTGAATACAGCACCGCCTCCGCCCGTCGAAGGGGGCGTCGTTGCAAGTCGGAGCTTATCCATCCGGGCTAAAGTTCGGCCCGGCCAAGCCACTGTTGCTTATAAAAGCCATGCCCGTTGAATCTTGACAGCGGTGCGGACGAGTGGCTTTCCTTCCCGAAGGGAATTGTTTGGGTACCATTGATGGCCGATGCAACCCACGGCACCGCTCCGTTTCTTTCCTTCGACAGCCTGGAGAGTCCGGGAGAGGAAGGATTCTGGCTGTGGCGGGACCAGATGTCGCCGGTGTTCGACATCACCCTGCCCAAGGAGGAGGTCGGCGCGTTCCGCGGAACGTTGCAGACCTATCATCTGGGCGGCGTGCTGCTCGGCCGCTGCGCCTCGGTGACGCAAACCTTTCACCGCACCACCCAGGTCATCACCCGCAGCGGCATCGACCATTACCTGATCCAGGTGCAGCGCCGGGGCGGTTCCTGCGGAACGATGGGGCGCCGCGATGTCCAGGTCGGTCCGGGCGACGTCTGCGTCCTGGATCTGGCGCAGACCGTCCATACGGTCGACACCAACATGGACACTCTGACGCTCTGCCTGCCGCGGGAGATGCTGGCCCCGCTGGTGAGCGCGCCGGATGAATTGCACGGGATGGTTCTGCACGGCGACACGCCGCTCGGCGCCCTGCTTTCCGGTCACATCCAGTCGCTGTACCGGGCGGCCGACGCTTTGTCGGCCCGCGAGGCCCTGATCCTGACCAAAGGCAGCGCCGCCTTCGTCGCCGGGTGCCTGGGCCCGACCGTCGATGCGCTGGATCTCGTCCGGCCCCAGATGCAGGCGTCCCGCATGGCGGCCATCAAGCGCCACATCGACGCGCGTCTCGGCGATCCTGATTTCGGAGCGGCCCAGGTCGCCGAAGCGTTCGGCCTGTCCCGCCCGACCCTGTATCGGCTGTTCGAGCCGCTCGGCGGGGTGTCCGCGTACATCCTGCGGCGTCGGCTCGACCGCTGCCTCGGCGAACTGACCGCGGCGCACGGGGGCCTCCGCATCGCTGAGATCGCGCACCGCTGGGGCTTCCGCTCTGAGGCCGCCTTAAGCCGGGCCTTCCGATCCGCGTTCGGTATGACGCCGCGCGATGCGCGCAACAACAAACAGCGACCGCGCTCCCTGGCGGCTGGATCGGCCGACGCCTTGAAGCGCTGGTTCCATGAACTGGCTGTTTTCTAGGGTCCCAGTTCCCACCATATTTATTGCCCGCTGAAGGCTTATGAGGCTGATCCGCGAACCCGCTCCCTATCCCCGTATCGAGGCAATCATCGAGGAGGAGGCCCGAGGGTTCTGTTTTCCGGCGCGGTCCGCAACCGTCATGCCGGATGGAGATCGCGGTTTCCGATCGACGGGCCGTTCCATGCCGGGTTTGTGGCCGCCAACACGAAGGCGGCGAGCCTGATCGGGCAGGCCCGCCGGGACGCATGGAGAGCCAGCCAGGATGAGCGAACTGGTCTGGGACGGTTTTTGGCGAAACCCGCGCCACCGATCCGGGAGAAGCACCCGAATTCGCCGGCACCATCGCCGGGACGGCAAGCGCCGGCAACGGCACCCGTGATCCATCATCACATCGTGCAGGCCGTCCAGTTCGCCTTGGACGCCCATGGCACCTTGCCGACCGGAAAGCTCCGAGCGCGCCAACGGCGTGCGGTGCTGCGCAAACTGTCCGCGGCGGCGGTCCGATGCTTGAATCAAGAGGCATGGCGCGAAATGGCTGATGCCGCTCCTCACCGCGTTTCCACTCCGTCCCGAAAAACATGTTGAAGCCAATCCGGCTGGCTGTTGACCAACATGGTCAGGGCGGGCGTGTTGACCATCGGCGAAACGATCAAGGCGTTGACCGTGGTGACGCTGTTCTCCGTCTTCAAGCTGCTGGAGAGAGTGGCCGCAGGCATCAGACATCCACAACTGAACCGCGCCGGGTTTCCCGGCTCGGCTTAGGCAGACGGTGCCGCCTCCAACTCTGCCTGGATCTTGGAAGCGCGGGTTGGGTCGACGCGCCGTTTGCGACCGGTGGCAACGAGATCGCCTGATGGGAAGCGCGGATGCCGCCCGCCGGAGGCATCAACCTCGGCAGCCATCAACCCGTCGCTTCGAAGAACCGTTGTCTTTCGCCCCTTCCTGACCGGCAAGCATGCGACGCACGACAAAGGCGACGGCAATCAGCATCAGAGCGGCCGTGCCGACGACACCGGTAAAGGCTTGGTCGAAGGCCACCCGGGCCACGCCGATCACCTGCTCGGCCTGGGATGGTACCAGTTCTTCCGATAGAGCAAGGGCCTCATCAATGCTGTCGCGCGCCTCGGGAGCGATCGCAATCCCGGACGGCAAGAGCATGGCCCGTGTGTAAAGCAGCGACATCAGGCTGCCCAGCAGCGCGATGCCGAGCGTTCCTCCCAGCTCGTAGGAAGCCGCGCATGGGATGACCCGGATCGGCCCGATGGTGATCGTCGCCATCGGCGATGCCCTGTCCTTCTGGCTGTTGTCCATGCCCCTTCAACGTTTCCCCATCTCGCTCGTCTATTCGGTCTGGGCAAGGTTCGGCATGGCCGGTGCCGCCATCGGCGGCTGGTGGCTGTTCGGCGAAGCCCTGGCCCCGTTGGCGCTGCTCGGCATCGCCATCATCGTTCTGGGTGTCGTCATCCTGGCAGGCGCTATGGAACCGTCCACAGCTTGATCCCCGCAGCACAACCGCTCACGACCTCCCTTCACAAATCAAACGCCCGGGATCTTGGCTCCGGTTCACCCTGATGCGCGGGGCGGAACACTCTGCTCACCACGGGCATTGCCTGTCGCTGTTATGAAGTGCTTTGCAAACCTTTGAGCGATTTGGGCGGACGGCCGCGCCGACGGGGCGCTTCCGGTGCAGGAAGCGGCCGATCTTCTAGAAGACCCTGTGCAACGGCCTGACCCAGCAGGTTTTGAACCGACGAGACCGACCAGCGTGTTTCCCCGCGGGGCGTCCGGCAATGCAGCTCTTCAAGATGCCGGGCAATGTTGGTCAGGGTTGGGTTGTCCAGCGTCTTCACCGCCGAGGCGACCAGGGTGACGAGGTCGTCGCTGTCCCGCCGCCGCGGCGTACGCTCCAGCACCCGGTCGTCCACGAACCCGTCCCGCGCGAGGCGACGCACGGCACGCGCCAGGGCCGGCCCGGTCCAGGGGCCACCGTCGGGGCGCCGCGAGCCGTTTCTAGCCAAGCTGCGGGCCACGGTTGCCCAGGAATAGCCGGGCCGCATCGCGCGGACGTGTGGCAGGATGTCGTCGGCCACCCGCAGCACATCGGCGTCGCGCCGCGCCTCGCGGGCGTCGTTGACGGCACACACCGCCGACGCGGACCGGAAGCGCAGTCCCGGATTGCCGCCGATCCGGCCCCGCTCCCTGGCGGCCTTCAACCCGGCCTTGGTGCGCTCGCGAATGAGCGCGCGTTCGAACTCGGCCACCGCGCCGAGGATCTGCAAGGTGAAGCGGCCCTGCGGGCTGGTGGTGTCGATGGGGTCGCCCAGCGAGCGGAAACCCGCCCCTTGGGCGTCGAGCGCCTCGATGATCTCCAGGAGATGGGCGAGCGAACGGGCCAGCCGGTCGATGCGCACGACGACCAGCACGTCGCCGGCGCGGCAGCGCGCGATGGCGCGCTTCAGTTCCGGGCGCGACCGGTCGCCGCCGGACCCATGCTCCCGGTGAATCGTCGAGCAACCGGCAGCCTTCAGCGCGTCGAGCTGCGGGTCAGTGGTTTGCTCGTCGGTCGACACGCGGGCGTACCCGATCAGGGCCATGGACCTCTCCCAGCGCAGCGGTCCGGAAATGGTGCACGCCGCCGAATTTTACCCGATTAAGCTTCAGACACCCTCGCCAGGCGTCCGCCTGGGCCATTTTACCAAAGATGCAGACGGCACGTAACGGCCGTTTGGTAAAATATATAGGCGTCGTGGGCCGCCGTGCGCCCCGCTGATGGACCGGAACCGTCAGCCGGCACGAGACAAGATGCCAAGCGGCGCCGGCCTCCTCGACCGGCGGGACATCAGGCAAAGAACGGGCCTCGGGCTGAGCGCGTCTTGATCTGTCTTCCTGGAAGAATGTCGGCTTTTCAACGACATGAGGCGCTTCCCCTCGTCCCGACGGGGAGCTTCTCGCATGAACCGCCCGCATTTCGCACGATCCGGTTTGCAAAACGGGGCCAAGCAGGGCGTTGAAACCCCTGGAATCCGGCTTTTCGCACGAACCAGCCGACAACGACACACGCATTCGACTTTCGACGAAATGCTTGTCGTCGAGGATACCCTCTACGGCGGCCGACCGGTGACGGAAGCCAAAGGGCACTTTTCTAGGATTGCACCCCCAAAGTGTTGGCGCACAAGGCGGATACGGGAGCCGGGTCAGCTTTATTGTGGAAGTGCAGGAATCAGGTCAGTCTTATTGTGGAATCGGGGTCACGCCAGTTCGGGCAAACTCAGCCTTTTCAGCACGCTAATAAGGTCAGTCTATCTGTGGCCTGACAGAGTTGTCGGGCCACAGTCGGACTGACGCGGAGACGGCCCGCTTCGGCGTCGCGCCGGCACTCATTGGATGGCCGCTGGGCACCATGGTTCCGTGGCGTGCTTCACACGGCGATGATCGCGTCGATTTCGACCTGGGCGCCTTTCGGAAGGGCCGAAACTTCGTAGCAGGCACGGGCCGGCTTATGCGTGGAAAACACTTTCGCATATTCATCGTTCAGGGCGGCGAAGGTGGACAGGTCGGTGACCAGAACGGTGAGTTTCAGGGATTTGGCGATGTCCGTGCCGGCGGCCTCGGCAATCGCGGCGATGTTGGCAAGGCATTGGGCCATCTGTTCGACGGGGTCTTCCGACACAAAAGCCCCGGTCGCCGGAACGATGGGAAGCTGGCCCGAAACAAACAGCAGATCGCCGTGGCGCATGGCTTGACAATAGGGGCCGATGGCAGCCGGGGCGGAGTCGGTATGAATGGGGGTCACGGTCTGTCTCCTTATGGCTCGTTATGGCGCGACGGCGGGGACGTGAGATCAGCCATCGCCGCGGCGAATGAGGGACTCGGCGAAGGCGACGAGCTGGTCGACGTCCGCCTCGGTGTTGAAGTAGTGCGGGGCCGCGCGAACCAGCGTGGGCAGATGCCGGCGTTCGGCGTCCAGGCGGGTGCTTTCCGGCGACGAGGTGCTGATGGCGATGCCACGGGCTGCCGCTCCGGCGACGATGGTCCGTGGGTCCACGGCATCGGAACTGAAGCTGACGATGGCGCTGGGGCACGCGCCCAGGTCATGAGTCCGGAAGCTGGGCACGCTTGCCAGGCCATCCCGAAGCCGTTGCGCCAGCCGGCGGCAGCGGCGCCAGATGCGGTCGATGCCGATTCCCATCGCATAATCGGCGGCCTCGCCCATGCCGAGCCGCGCCATGTGGTTGCTTTCCCAGCTTTCGTAGCGCCGGGCGTCGTCGCGCAGTTCATAGCGGTTGCGCTCCACCCACCGGGCGCCGATGTGATCGATGAAGGGGGGCTCGCACCGATCCAGCATCGCGCGGCGGACATACAGGAAGCCCGCGCCACGCGGTCCCCGCAGGAACTTGCGCGAGGTCGCGGCCAGAAAGTCGCAGCCGAGCGCCTGGACGTCGACCGGCATCTGACCGACCGCTTGGCAGGCATCCAGCAGATAGGGAACGCCGTGCGCGCGGGCGATCCGGCCGACGGCCGCCGCCGGATTGTTCAACCCGCCATTGGTCGGCACCCACGTCAAGGAAATCAGGCGAACCTTCGGATCGATCATCCGCTCAAGCGCCGCCAGATCGACGACGCCTTGCTCGTCCGACGGACACACGCGGATATCGACTCCCCGGCGCCGCTGCATCTGGAGCAGGGTCACATAATTGGCGCCGTACTCCGCCTCGGCGGTGATGATCACATCGCCGGGGGCGAAGTCGAGGGAGTGGAAAGCCAGCTGCCACGCGACCGTGGCGTTCTCGACGAGAGCGATCTCGGCGGGTGCTGCGTTGATCAACCGGGCAATCGACCCATAAACACGCTCCAGTCGCTCCTCGGACGCCGCGAAGGCGCCGTATCCGCCCAGCCGGGCTTCCAGGTCCAGGTAATCGTGCATCCGCTCGACCACGGGGCGTGGCATGAGCGACGCGCCGCAACTCAGGAGGAAGGTTTGCCCGGCGAGCCCCGGCGTCTCGGCGCGGAGCGCGTCCAGTTCCTCGTCTAGGATGTCGGCAGGCAAAGGGGAGGCGCCGGCCGGACGCGGATCGTTACCGGTCATATTATTCATTGGATTGCTTTGTAACGGCCACCGTGGGAAGGCGCCGCCTTCCCACGGTGGTCTTGAACATGTGCCGCACCCGCCTGTGGGCGGTCTTAGCGAACCTCGGCCCAGATGTGCTCCCGGACCACGGCGTCCTTCAGGGTGACGCCGTAACCCGGCCCGTCCGGAATCTGCAGGGCGCCGTTCTTCAGACGGGTCTCGAAGGGCTCCGTCGCCACTTCGATCCAGCCGGGAATGCGGGCCCAGTAGGGGAAGTGTTCCTGCACGTAGAAGTTCGGGATCACGGCGCTGAGATGGGTGGCGATGCTGGCCGCAACGGAACTGCCGCAGACATGGGGCTGCACCTTGACGCCGTAGGCATCGGCCATGGCGGCAATCTTATGGGTTTCGGCGAACCCGCCGGTGTTGCCGATGTCCGGCTGCAGAATGCCGACGGCCCGACGCTCCAGCAGATCGCGGAAGCCGTATCGCAGATATTGCCGCTCGCCGGTGGCGATCGGAATGTTCGTCTTGGCGGCGACCTGTTCGAGCGCACCCAGATCCCCCGGATCGCAGATTTCCTCGATGAAGGCGATGTCCAGGTCTTCCAGGCCATGGGCGAAGCGGATGGTGTCGCTCACCGAGAAACCGCCGGCCAGATCGAGCATGAGCGTGACGTCGGCGCCCACGGTGCGCCGGACCTGCGCGACGATATCCAGCGCGGTGTTCACCGCGTCACGGTCATCCGCGTAGCGGTTGACCGTGTGCCGAAGGGTCCCGTTGGGCTGAATCCGCGCCAAGGGGTACATTTTCAGGGCCTTGTGCCCGTCCTTCACGGCCGCCTCCGCTTGGCGCAGCAGATCGGCAACGGAGGTCGCGCCGAAGTACCAGCCATTGGCGTAGTAGGCGAGCGTGTCGCGCATCCGTCCGCCGAACAGCTCGTAGACCGGAACGTTCAGCGCCCGTGCCCGGATGTCCCACAGGGCCTGCTCGATGGCACTGAGGCCGGCTCCGGCAATCCCCCCCGGATTCTTCAGCCAGAAGGACTGATCGTACATCTCGCCGATCAGGCTGTTGATGCGGGTCGGATCGGCGCCGATCACGAACCGTGCGCACAGATCCTGAATCATGCCCGCGGCGCCGGTCCGGCCGCAGCCGTAAGCCGTGGCGACCTCGCCGAGGCCGGATATGCCCTCATCGGTATCGAGCTTGACGATGACGGGTTTGAGGCCCTCGCCGTTGATGACATAGATCGTGGCTTTGGTGATCTTCATGATGACGCTGTCCGATGAATGGGATGGGATAAAGGCTCAGGCGCCGAGTTCATCGCGCAGGGACCGGTGGAGCGCGGAAGCCTCCTCCAGCCATCCGAGGCGCATGGCGGCGACCGAGGAGCGCAGCAGCCGGGTGTAGGGATGGCGGGGAGCCCGGAGGACCTGCGCCGTGGGACCCTGTTCGACGACTTCGCCGTTGCGCAGGACCATGATCTTGTCCGACATCGCCGCCACGGCCGAAAGGTCATGGCTGATGAACAGGATGCCGATGTTCAGCTCGCGCTTGAGTTCGTTGATCAGGTCGAGCACCGATGCGGCGACGATGTTGTCGAGCGCCGAGGTGATTTCGTCGCAGATCAGCACGTCCGGCCGGGCGGCGAGAGAGCGGGCCAGGTTGACGCGCTGCTTTTCACCGCCGGACATCTGGCTCGGCTTACGGTCGACGTAGTCGGCGGGCAGATGGACCTGTTCCAGAAGTTCGCGTATCCGCTCGGCGCGGCGCTCTTTGGAACGTTCCCCGAAGAAGGTCAGCACCTGTCCGAGGATGCGGCCCACCGTGTGGTGGCGGTTCAGGGACGTGTCGGCCGACTGGAAGGTGATCTGGACGGCCCGGCGCACGGGGAGCGGACGCTTGAGCACATCCCGTTCCATCAGCCGCCCGTTGACCAGGACGTCGCCCTGGCTGGGTTGGACCAAGCCGGCGATGGCGCGGGCCATGGTGCTCTTGCCCGAGCCGGACTCGCCGACCACCGCCATCATCTCGCCGCCGTTCAGGGTCAGCGACGCACCGCTGAGCGCCTTCACCGCGAAACTGCCGGTGCCGTAGCACACGGCCAGATCGCGAACCTCCAGAAGCGGCGGCCGGTCGGCCCGGTCGGGCGGGGACACCGCTGTCGCGCCGGTGGTGGCGACGGTGTCCGCCATGGTTCCGGATTCGGCATCGAAACCGCGGTGCATCTCCAGGAGCTGCCGCGTGTACGGGTGTTCGGGACGATGGAGGATTTGCTCGACCGTGCCGCGCTCGACCACCTCGCCGTTGCGCATCACCAGGATGTGGGTGGCGACCTGGACCACCTGCGCGATGTCGTGGCCGACCAGGATGGCGGCGGTCCCGCTGGCGCGGATCCCGGTGTCCAGGGCCTTCAGCACCTCCACCTGGGTGGTGGCGTCCAGGGCGCTGGTCGGTTCGTCACAGACCAGAATTTCGGGCATCTCGTGCAGGCCCATGGCGATCATGAACCGCTGCAATTGCCCGCCGGACACCTCATGGGGGAATCGGTTGTAAAAGGCTTCGCCGGTGGGCAGGTCAAGAGTCCGATAGACCTCCCGTGCGCGGGCGTGGGCCGCGTCGGGGGACATGGTGTGGTGGATGCGGCTGCTTTCCGTGACCTGGCGGTCCAGCCGGATGCGCGGGTTGAAGGAGACCGCGGCGCTCTGGGCGATGTAGGCCAGCTTGCGGCCACGCAGGCGCGCCAGTGCGCTCTGGCTCATCCGCAGCAGATCCTGGCCTTGGAAGAGCACCTGTCCGGAGACGTGGCGGACGCCCGGCCGCATGTGCCCCAGGGCGGTCAGCGCCAGGGTCGTTTTCCCGGACCCGGATGCCCCGATGAGCGCCAAGATCTGGCCATGTTCCAGGGTCAGCGAGACGTCCCGCAGAATGGGCTTCCCGCTGTCCGCGGACAGATTCAGATTCCGGATATGGAGAAGCGTCATACCCCGCCCTCCTTTTTTTCACGTTCCTGCAGCCCGTCGACGAACAGGTTCAGCAGGACGGAGACGACCGCGATGGAGAGAGCCGGATAGATCGGTGCCCAGGAACCGATTTGCAGGCCGTCCAGATTTTCACGGACCAGTCCGCCCCAGTCCGCCATTGGCGGCTGCACGCCAAGACCAAGGAAGCTCAGGCCGCTCATGAAGAGGATGGCGAAGCTCAGGCGCAGGGCGAAATCCGCGGTCAACGGCATGACCACATGCGGCAGCATCTCGCCGAACAGAAGCCACCGATTGCCCTCGCCGCGGGCACGGGCCACGGTGATGAAATCCTGAGCGATCAGGTCTTGCCCGAGCGCGCGCGAGATCCGGAACACGCCGGCGGCGTAGACCACGGCTGTCAGCACCACGATGGCGACGAGGGACGGGCCCGTCACGGCCAGCACCACGAGACCGGCAATGATCTTGGGAACGGACAGAACCACGTCGACGATCCGGCTGACGACCGCATCGAACCATCCGCCGCGCAACGCCGCCAGCAACCCCAGCGTGTCGCCGATCAGGTGGGCGAGAATGGTGCTGAGCAAGGCCATGCCAAGGGTGACGCGGCCCGAGCTGAGCAGCCGCGCCAGCAGATCGCGGCCGAGGAAGTCGGTGCCCAACCAGTACTCGCCGGACGGCGGAACGAAGCCGTCGCTGCTCAGAAAGGCGTCGGGGTCGTGCAGCGGCAGCAGCGGTGCCGCCAGAACGACGAAGGCGACCAGCAGCAGGAGGGCGACGACAACCGACAACAGCGTCGGCCGGAACAGGCTTTTGAACAGGGTGGGTGTCTGGTGCGGCATCATGAGGAAGCCCCCGGTTCCTTGCGGCTGTCGAACAGCTTGGCGACGATGTCGGCGACCATGATCAGGCCGATGTAGGAGGCCGAGAAAATCATGGCGCAGGCCTGGACCACCGGCAGGTCGCGCGCCTGAACCGAATCCGCCATGAGCCGGGCGAGGCCGGGGAAGGCGAAGATGGTTTCGACGATCACCACGCCACTGATGAGGTAGGCGACGTTCATCGCGATGATGTTGATCAGCGGGCCGATGGCGTTGCGCAAGGCGTGGACCGTGATCACGCGGACCGATCCGGCGCCCTTCAGCCGGGCCGTCTCGACATAAGGCTGCGTCAGGATGTTGCCGACCACCGCGCGGGTCATCCGGGCGAGCTGCGCGGTGACGATGATGGTCATGGTGGCCAACGGCAACAGCATGGATTTGATGAGGGTCAGGACCCCCGAGCCGGGCGTCACGTAAGAGATCGCCGGCAGCCAGCGCAGATGGATCGAGAAGACGAGCACGCCCAGCGTGGCGACCAGGAATTCCGGCGTCGCGCACAGGCCGACGATGACGATGGTCCCGACCCGGTCCAGACGGGTGCCCTTGTGGACAGCCAGGACCATGCCGATCAGCAAGGCCAGGGGAACCGAGACCAGCGTGGTCAGCCCGGCCAGCGTCAACGTGTTGGACAGGCGTTCGGACAACATCACGCTGACGGGTTGGCGGGAGGTCATCGAAACGCCCCAGTCGCCATGACATATGCCCCACAGCCAAGCCAGATAGCGAACCGGTGCGGGCTGATCCAATCCCAGTTCGGCCCGCAACGCCGCCACATTCTCGGGGCTGGCCGACTGTCCAAGCATGATTTGCGCGACATCGCCGGGCAACATCTCGCAGCCGACGAAAATGAGCAGGGAGATGACCAGCAGCAGGACGACGCCTGCTGCCAGCCGCTTGACGATGAATCTGATCACGGCGAGACCCAGCGCTTACGAAAGCCAGACCTGATCGGAGAACCGGAAGCCGGAGAAGTTTCCGATCTGGTTGGGTGTAAGCCCCTGGATGCGGCTTGAGACACCGTCGAGATAGCTCAGGAAGACCGGCATCGTCACCGCACCGCAGTTGTGCAGGATCTCCTGGATCTCATGGTACATGGCGATGCGCTTGTCCACATCCAGAGTGGCCCGAACGCCGTCGATCAGAGAGTCCAGGCGCGGGTTGCCGTAATGGGAGAAGTTCCACTGCGAGCCGCTCTTCCAGGTCACGTTGAGCAGCAGATGCGGCGTCGGACGGGGGAAGAAGTTGGTTGCGAAGAAGCGGCGCTTGCCGGCGACGGCGGTCCAGTAGCTCTCCGACGGCTCGCGCCGCAAGGTCAGGTTCAGGCCCGCCTGGGCGGCGGAGCGCTGCAGAAGCTGGGCGATTTCGACGCTGTAGACCACGCCGTCGCTGACCGAGAGTTCGAGCGGGGTCCGCCCGATTCCCGATTTCTTCAGGTAATGCTTGGCTTTGTCGAGATCCAGTCCGCGCTGTGGCAGGTTGGCGTTGTAATAGGGGCTCATCTTGCCGACCGGATGGTCATTGGCGACGGAGCCGTGGCCCTTGAGCACGGTCTCGACGATCTTCGGGCGGTCGAACATGTTGGCGATGGCCAGCCCGAGGTTCGGATCGAAGTTGGTGGCCGCATCGAACTGATAGCCGGCGTAGCGGGTGCTCGGCGTCTCGAAGATCTTGGTGGACGGGTTCGCCGCGACTTGATCGATGCCCGCGCCTTTCAGGTCCGCGGCCATGTCGATGTCGCCGGACAGCAAGGCGCTGACCCGTGCGTTGGCGTCGGTGATCGAGATCATCTCGATCTCGTCCAGGTAAGGCTGGCCGTCCTTCCAGAAATTGGTGTTGCGGGTCAGCACGGTGCGGATGCCGGGCTG
Organism: Azospirillum sp. UENF 211521; assembly: GCF_058780535.1. Classification (NCBI taxonomy): domain Bacteria; kingdom Pseudomonadati; phylum Pseudomonadota; class Alphaproteobacteria; order Rhodospirillales; family Azospirillaceae; genus Azospirillum; species Azospirillum sp. UENF 211521. The sequence continues at coordinate 858,936 of NZ_JBSNCF010000001.1, read as the reverse complement.
GAACTCCGCCATGACGAAGGGGCCGGTGCCGACCGGCTTGGAAAAATCCTCCGTGCCGTCCTTCACCACGCAGAACTGCAGCAGGCCGAGCAGAACGGGCAACTCGACGTCCGCCTCAGCCAAGCGGACCAGAATGGTGTCGTCACCTTCCGTGGTCACCGCGGCGATGTTGGCGACCAGGGGCTTCGCCGACGAGGCCTTGGCTTCGTTCTTGTGGCGCATGATGGAGAACGCTATGTCCTGAAGCGACAGGGGCTGGCCATCGCTGAATTCCACCCCCTTGCGGATCTTGAAGCGCCATTCGGTGGCCGACGGGTTCGCTTCCCAAGACAAGGCCAGTTCCGGTTGCGCCTGGCCTGAGCCATCGACGCGGGTCAGCGTGTTGAAGACGGCGGACCCGCGGATGTAGTCGTTGGCGTTGGTGAAACGCGCGCTGTCGAAGGTGTCGTTGGTGCTCTGCTGGGCAAGGGCCAGCCGGACGCGGCCACCCTTCTTCGGCACCATCGCGGAGGGGCTGTTCGCTGTCCCGGCCGCCTGGGCGATGACGGGAATCCCCCCGAGCACGGCGGTCCCCATAGCGGTTCCGAACAAGGTGTGGAAATCACGCCGGCTGATTTTTGAAAAATTCATTCTCTGCTCTCCCTGTTACTTCCTCCGTGTATGGAGCACGGCGACAGGCCTGGGAAGCGAGTTCGTAACAGACTGATAATAAATGGTTTGTTTGCTTTTGCGGGGTGCGGTATACCGGCGGCATGGGGGTAATCATAACCAGGACGCATGATATGAAGCGGGTTTTGCCGCCGACGAACCTCTTCCTGGCTTTTGAGGCGGCTGCGCGGCACCGGAATTTTTCGCGCGCCGCGGAAGAACTGGGAATTAGCCAGCCTGCGGTCAGCCGGGCGGTGGCGTCCCTGGAGGAGGCCATCGGTGTGAAGCTGTTCCTGCGGTCAGGCCCCAGCGTGCGTCTGACCACGCGCGGCGCCGAGCTGAGCGGGTTGATGTCCAACAGCTTCGACGCCATCGAAAAACTGATTGCGTCGTGGAAGGACAAGGAGAGCGGGCGGAAGCCGGTGCTCTTGTCCATCTCTTCATCGATGGCGGCACATTGGCTGATTCCGCGGCTGTTTGACTTCCGGCTGGCGTTCCCCGACGTGGACCTGCGCTTCGAGCTGATCGCCGGAGGTGTCGGGCAGAGTCCGGTTCGGGCTGATCTGGGCTTGCGCCGCTTTCCAGAAACGTCCAAGGCTCCTCCGGAGAGCCACTTCCTGGATGAGATCATCCAGCCGGTGGCCGCGTTGGACTACATAAAGCGCATGGGAACGCTCGATCAGCCGCGGCGCAACCGGACGCACACCTTGATCACCCTCAGCGATCACTGGTGCGACTGGGAAACGTTCGCCCGCCTCGCTGGCTTGGAATTGCCTCCGAACCACAAGACGATGGTTTTCTCCGATTATTCGGTGGCGCTTCAGTCGGCCTTGAACGGGCAAGGGATCGTCCTGGGATGGCTGTCGGTGACGTCCCGATTGCTTCGCTACCGCTCGCTTCTGGCGGCGTCGGACAGGGGGTTCAACACCCGCGCGACATTCAACTTCATACTGGGCGATCAAACGCCGGTGGGTGGTGTTGTGGGAGAGGTGCGTGAGTGGTTGTGCGCAGAGGTTGGGAAGGACGTGGCGAAGATCGGTAAAGGGGGACGGCTGCACTCCTTCGAGTGCCATGTTCTGGTTTCCTGACGGGAGATCCATGCGGGAGTTTGAACCGCGCCTGTTTTTTCGGACGCTATGAGGGCTGAGACAGACCAATCAAACCTGTCTCCACCAGCCGGCGGCTCACGTCCATGGGCCGCCGCTACCTCGTGTTCAGCACCGTCCGGAACCCGAGATGGCTTGCTCCGAGGCCGACCTCCTGCGGATGGCGTGACGCCGGCCGGTAGCGCTGGCAGAAGTTCTGCGCGCAGAGGAAGGAGCCTCCTTTGATCACCCGGCTGGGGACCCCCGGCTGTCGGGGATCGTAACTGTCCTCCTGCCGGGGACCGGTCGGGTTGACGTCGCCCAGACCGTCATGCCGCGGCCGATACCAATCCGACGTCCATTCCCAGACATTGCCGATCATATCCCGCAGCCCGTAACCGTTCGCCGTGAAGCAGCCCACGGGGGCGGTCGCCAGATAGCCGTCGCCCCGCGTGTTCTGGATCGGAAAAACCCCCTGCCATGTGTTGGCCATCGCCACGCCCTGAGGAGTGAACTCGCCGCCCCAGGCGTAGGGCGCGCCATCCAGCCCGCCCCGGGCCGCGTGTTCCCACTGCGCCTCGGTGGGAAGTTCCCGGCCGAGCCATCGCGCATACGCGACGGCATCGTTGTGCGTGACATGCACCACGGGATGGTTCTCGCGGCCCCCGATGTCGCTGCCGGGGCCCTCCGGATGGCGCCAGTTCGCTTCGGGAACCAAGTGCCACCATGTGTCGCTCCTCCCGGCCTGGGAGGTCGGATCGACGAAGACCACGGAACCGGAGGACCGGCCCGCACCGGCGCCGGTTCCGTCGACGACGCGTTCCGCCTCGGTGACATACCCCGTCGCTTCGACGAACCGGCGGAACTGGGCGTTCGTGACTTCGGTCCGGTCCATCCAGAAGCCATCGACGCTCACCCGCGTCACCGGCCCTTCCTCGCGGTAATGCTGGTCGGAGCCAATCCGGGTATCGCCCCCCGGAATCCACACCATGCCGGGAGGCGCCTCCTTCGTGCCGGGGGGCGCGGCCAAACCGTCGCACAGCGTGTCCTGCGCGACGTTCGGCATGGCTGGGGCCTGGGCGGGCCAGGCGAACATCGCCAGTCCGGCGGCGGCACCAACTCCGGCCGTCACGAGCGCCGTGATGAAGACCGTGCTTTTACTGGCCATGGGTTCGTCTTTCCTTGCGATCGGCCGCATTCCAGCCGCGTCCCGGTCATGCCCGGCCGCCGCTGTCGCATCGCTTACCACTCAAGCTCCTGGTAGTAGCGCGTGCCATTGCTGTACTGAAGCTGGCCGGCGATCTTCTCATCGAAGATCACACCGTTCTTCTCCCGATACTCATCCCAGGAGGCCATCATTTCCTTGGCCTTTTCCGGTTGGGCATCGACGAGGTTGCGGGTCTCGCCGGGATCATCGGCAAGATTGAAAAGCTCCCACCCGCCGGTTCCCCAGGGCTGGTTCACCCAGACCAGCTTCCAGTCACCCTTCTTGACGGAGGCACGCCCGAACAGCTCCATTCCCAACGCGTGATCCTTCGGGTGGGCGCGATCGGACCGGCCGTTCAGATAAGGCCAGAGGGAGGTTCCCTGCATGGGATGGACGGCGCGCCCCTTGTGGCTGTTTCCAGGGTGCTTGACCCCGGCGGCCTCAAGAAAGGTCGGCGCCAGATCCATCACCGAGGCGATCTGGCCGTCGATCTTTCCGCGATGCGCCAGTTTGGGGTACGAGATGATGGTCGGCGAACGCACGCCGCCCTCGGTCGGGAACGCCTTGAACAGGCGGAAGGGGGCGGCGCTCACATGACCCCACCCCGGCCCATAGCCGACGTAGGAGCCCGGACGCCCGATGTTGTCCAGGCTGTTGTCGAAGGTTTCCTCGACCCACGCTGCAGGGACCAAGTCCAGAATGTCGTTCCCCTCGGCGCCGTTGTCGGACAGGAAGACGATGATGGTGTTGTCGTACGCGCCGATCTCCTTCAGGTAGGACACCAGCCTGCCGATGTTCTGGTCCAGGGAATTGACCATGGCCGCGTAAACCGCCATCCGGCGCGCTTCGACATCCTTCTGCTGCGGGGAAAGCTGCTCCCATTTCGGCCAGAGGGCGGGCGGCTCGGACGGCGTCATGCTTGCCGGAATTAGCCCAGCCGCCTGCATGCGCTTGAAGCGTTCGTTCCGAATGGCCTCGTATCCCGCCTTGTACGTGTCCTTGTACTTCTCGATGAGGTGGTCGGGCGCCTGCAATGGGAAGTGCGGCGCCGTGTAGGCCGCATAGGCAAAGAAGGGCTTTCCATCGGCCTTGTTGCTGCCGATGTATTCGATGACCTTGTCCGTGTAGAAATTCGTCGTGTAGTTGATCTTCGGCAGGTCGACCGGCTTGCCGTTCTCGCGGTAGCGTGCCTTGGTCGTTCCCTTGCCGTCAGGCGGCGGCGCGTTGCCGGTCTGGTCGAAGAAACCCGCCCCGCCCTGGAGCATGGCGTAGGACCGATCGAAGCCGCGCGCCGGAGGGCTGAGTTCCTCCGTCATGCCCAGATGCCACTTGCCGGCCATGTAGGTGTGATAGCCCGCATCGCGCAGCAGTTCCGGGAACGGGACGACGTTGGTGCCGAGGGTGCCCTCGTAGCCCGCCTTTCCTTTCTGCTCGGGCGTCGGCAGTTCCGCCATCGTCCCCAGCCCGGCCACATGGTTGTCGGTGCCGGCCATCAGCATGGCCCGCGTCGGCGAACAGGCCGGCGACACATGGAAGTTGGTCAGTTGGAGACCGGAGCGCGCCAAGGCGTCGAGATTGGGCGTCTGGATCTCGCCTCCGAACGCACCAATGTCCGAATAGCCCAAATCGTCGGCAAGGATCAGCAGGATGTTGGGACGGTTGCCGCTCCCTGACGGGCCGGCACCCGTCCGGACGTCCGCCGCCATGGATGGGCCCGCCAGAACGGCGCCGGCGGTCGCCGCCACGATGGCTACCAGCGCCAGCCTCGTCCGGAATGATGCGTGTCTGCGCATTGCCTTTCCCCCCTCTTTCTGTTTTTAAAAGTCCGCCTTTGCAGGCCGGCTCCAGCCAAACGCAAGGCCGTCAGGCGGCATCACCCTGCCGCCTCGATGTGGAGGCGCGTTCGGCAGCCTGCGCGCGGGCCAGTGTGCGTCGCATGGCGAGCACGATGGGGCGCTCGACCATTTTCCCGTCGACTTGGATGACGCCGTCCGGGGCGTCCTTCCAGGCCGTGACGATCCGTTCGGCGTCGGCGACCTCGTCCGGTGTCGGTGTGTAGGCGCCGTTGATGGTGGGAACCTGGCCCGGATGGATGGCCATCTTCGCCGTGAAGCCCAGTGTCAGGGCGCGCTGCGCCTCGGCGCGGCACCCGTCGGCGTCGCGCACCGCGACGAAGGGCATGTCGATGGCCGGAATGCCAGCCCGCGCGGCGGCGTGGACGACCCGCGATCGACCGTACAGAAGCCCATCCCAGGACGCCGGGACGCCGAGTTCCGCAGCCAGATCCAAGCCTCCGAACATCACGGCGCTCACCCGGCGGGACGCGGCCGTGATGGCGGCGGCCTGATCGATCCCACGCAGCGTCTCGATCTGAGCCACCAGGCGAAGATCGAGCCCCGCCTCGGTCAGCAACTGGTCAAGCCAGCAGACCTCCTCGGGCGAGTTGATCTTGGGGACGACCACGGTGCCACCCATGGGGCGCGCCTCGATGAGGGCGAGCGCATCGCGCATCCCCGCCACGCTGCGCGGCGTGTTGATGCGTATCACGCGGTCGGGACCGCCACCGCCGTCACCTTTGGCGCCCTCCGCCAGGAAGCGCATGGCCGCGGCACGGGCATCCTGCTTGTGAGCCGGCGCCACGGCGTCCTCCAGATCCACGCAGACCGCATCGGCGCCGGCGGCGAGCGCCTTGTCGAAGCGGTCGGGCCGCGATGCCGGGACAAACAGCACGCTGCGCCAGCCGAGATCGTCCATCGCGCGTTCCCCCTCCTTTTCTTGGCCGGGTCGGGATTGGTTTCAGGCGCGTTCGCACGGGGCGAGGGCTTCCGGCGCCTTGTGGAAGACGCCATCCTTCATGATCGCCAGGAGGCGCTTGCGGTCCTGCAGGATGGTGACGTCCGCGAGAGGATCGCCGTCGACCAGCAGGAGGTCGGCCAGACAGCCTTCCCGGATCATCCCCAGCTCGTCGCCCATGCCCATGATCTGCCCGGCGGACCGGGTCGCGGACATCAGGGCCTCCATCGGCGTGAAGCCGAGCAGGTTCACGAAGATCTCGAGATCGCGGGCGTTCGTGCCGTGCGGTTGCCAGGCGAACCCGTAGTCGCCGCCGGGGAGAACCCGGATGCCGCGCTTGTGCATCTTCCTCATGCTGTCGACGGCGATCTCCAGCTCGCGTTCGTACTGCTGCGACAGCGGCGACCCGGGGGCGATGCCGTACGCGCCCGCTTCCCGGGCGGTGGTGAGCAGCCACGCCAGACCGGGCGCCACGAAGTGCCGCTCCTTCACCGCTTCCAGCATGTCGAGGGCTTCCTCGTCCGCGTAGGAGGCGTGGAAGATGCCTTCGATGCCGAACTCGACGCACAGCTTGACCGATTTGGAGGAGCGCGCGTGCGCGCACAGGGTCTTCCCATGCATCTTGGCTTCGCTCACCGCCACGGCGATCTCTTCGCGCGCCATCGGCGTCACCTCGGCCCCGACCCCGGTGATCTCCTCGCCCGACAGGTTCAGCTTGATGTTGTCGACGCCGTATTTGATGAACTTGCGGACGGCGCGGCGGACCTCCTCCGGCCCGGACACGATCATGCCGAAATTCAGGCCCTCATGCTCGATGTGCGGCGGCGACGTGTCGCCAAGCCCGCCGGGCGTGGCGATCTCCTGGCCCGCCGCGCGGTACCGCGGCCCGGGAATCTGGCCCGCGTTGATCGCGTTGCGGATGACCACGTCCAGACGGGGCTTGGCAGCGGCGGCGCCGAAGCCCGCCGTGAAGCCGGCGTCCAGCACCAGCTTGGCCATGTCGGCGGCGAAGAGGACATGCTCTTCCGGTGGCATCTGCTGAATGGCCGCGAGCGTGGGCTGGTTGTTCCACGACAGGTGCAGGTGCGAGTTGATGAGGCCCGGCATCAGCGTGGCGCCGCCGCCGTCCACATGGCGGTGCGCGTCGCGGGAGATCGCCCCTTCCTGCCTGGAAATCTCGGCGATGCGGTTGCCTTGGACCAGCACTTCGCCGGCGAAAGGCTGCTCGCCGGTGCTGTCGAGGACGCGCACGTCGGTGAAGAGAGTCGTTTGCATCGTTTCCTCCTGATCGATCGGGAATGCCGGTTTGCCGGCTTATTGTCTCGTTCGTGCTTCGGACGGGCTTTGCCGGGACCGTGGCTCAGCCCTCCGACCGACACCGCCGCTTTTGCGATTGGCCGCGTCCGCGAAGGGAACGCGTCACGGCGGTGCGTTTTTTCCGCAAGCTGCTCAGGCGACGGAGAACAGGAAATTGACCAGCGCTTCGTTGACCGCCGCCGGACGCTCGAACGTCGTCCAATGGCCGCAGCGATCGAGAATGCGCAACTTCGATCCCGGGATCTTCGACGCCAGGGTCCGCACGGCCGGGGGTGGCGCCGTGCCGTCCTCGTCGCCCGTGATGAGCAGCGTCGGGCAGGCGATCCGCGCCACCTCGGCGGGCTCGGCGGCGGCCAAGGCCTCGCAGGTGCGGGCATAGCCTTCCGGGTCCTGGCGCATCAGGATCTCGCGGACGAACGCCGCCACCTCCGGCCGGTTGGCCTTGGTATCGGCCGAGGTGCCGCCCTGGACGACCGCATCGGCGATCCCGACCATGCCTTCGGCGCGCGCCTTGGCGGCGCGGTCGCGGAGAGCCGGACGGGCGGCCTCGGGCGGCGCGTGAAGCGGCCCGATCAACGACAGGCTGCGCACCCGCTCCGGCTGGCGGACGGCAAGATGCTGGCACACGACGGTGCCGAGCGAATGGCCGACCACATGGGCGCGCTCGATGCCGCGGCTGTCGAGGACCGCCACGACCGCATCGATGAAGCCGGAAATCGAGACGTCGTCGGTGACGGCGCTTCGCCCGGAACCGGGAAGGTCGAAGCGCACGCATTGGAAGAACCGCGACAACGCGCCGACCTGCGGGGTGAACACGTTGGAGGTGCCGCCCAGGCCATGGACCAGGATCACGGGGTCGCCCGCGCCGTGGACCTCGACAGCCAGATGCTGTGCCATAAGGTGTTTCCCTTGTTGCCGTTGCAGAATGGTCGCCCGTGCTCAGTCGAGCACGTTGCTGAGCCGGCCGAGCCCGTCGATCTCGATCGTCACGCGGTCGCCCGGCTTCAGGAACTTCGGCGGGTTGAAGCCGATGCCGACCCCGGCCGGCGTGCCGGTGGCGATGATGTCGCCGGGGTACAGCGTGATTCCGGCCGACAGGGTCTCGATCATGGTCGGAATGTCGAAGATCAGATCGCGCGTGTTGGCGTTCTGGCGCAGCTCGTCGTTCACCCAGCAGCGCAGCCCCAGATTGGCCGCGTCGACCTCGTCGGCCGTCGCCAGCCAGGGACCCATCGGGCAGAAGGTGTCGAAACTCTTGCCCAGGAACCACTGCTTGTGGCGCGACTGCCAGTCACGCGCCGTCATGTCGTTGATGATGACGTAGCCGAAGACATGGTCGTAGGCGTCGGCCTTGGTGATCCCGCGGCCGCCCTTGCCAATGACCACGCCCAGTTCGGCCTCATAGTCGAGGCTGTCGCTGACCCCGTGCGGGTAACGGATTGGATCACCATTGGCGATCACCGTCTCCGGCGGCTTCGTGAAGTAGATCGGCGCGTCGGGGATTGCGTCGGCCGCCGCCTTCGACCCGGCATCGAAGCCGCTGCGGGTAAACTCGTGGGCGTGGTCGTGGTAGTTTTTGCCAACGCAGAAAATATTGCGGTCGGGGCGCGGGATCGGCGCGTCGACACGGACGTCGGCCAGCGGAATTCCTACGGAACCAAGCGTCATTTCGCCCTTGGCCGCGTCGTAACGGCGGATAAGGTCGAGCATGTCACGGACCGGCTCGCCGAGAACGGACTCGATCGGCGAAACCCGCTGCGTGTCCGGATCGATCACCCCGACCTTGCGGCGCCCGTCATGCTGGAAGGTGACAAATTTCATGCGCTGCCTCCGCTGATCCAATCATGAACCATTATTGGTCCCAATGCGGCGCTATCGGCGCCATGTGTGATCCAATATGGCGATCACGGCTCATGATTGGTCAAGAGGAAAATGCGCCACGCCCCTTTTTTCTGGATCGGTAGCGTCAACACGCCCGTTGAAATCCTAAGTTTGAGATTGCACGGCGGCTGCCGACGCGCCATATTGGATGAAGAATGGAGCAAGTATGCTGGTGGAACGGGTATGGACGCGTTGAATCTCAGGGATCGGGCTGCTTCCGGGGCGAGCGCGGTTGTTGCGTTGATCGAACAAGGCATCGCCGACGGAACCTGGGGTCCGGGCACCAAGCTGCCGACCGAGCGTGAGTTGGAGAAGCGCTTCAACGTTTCCCGCAACACGTTGCGCAAGAGTCTTCGCGTGCTTGAGGAGCAGGGCAAGATCGTCCGCCATGTGGGCCGCGGCTCGTTCGTCACGTCGGAGGCAACGGTGAAGGCCACGGCCGGGGATCAGAGCCTGACCAGCCGCATCATCGGCGCCAGCCCGGCGGAAGTCATGGAACTGCGCCTGATGGTCGAGCCGCAAGCGGCAGAGCTGGCCGCCGGGCGGGCCACCGCAGCGGATCTTCACCGGATGGAGGAATGCCTAGCCCATGCCGAACGCGCCCAGGACATTCCGGAGTTCGAACATTGGGACGGCATGCTGCACGTGGCGATCATCGGCGCGGCCAAGAACGGCTTGCTGGCGGATGTTTACGACGCAATCAACGCCATCCGAAACCAGCCGGAATGGGCGCGCCTGAAGGTGCGCAGTCTCACGCCGGCCCGGCGCGCCGTTTATGAGGAGCAGCACCGGCGCATCGTCAGCGCGCTCAAGGATCGTGACGGGGATCAGGCCCGTGCCGCCCTTCAGGAGCATCTGCTGCAAGTCCGGACGAATCTTCTGGGAAGCTGATGCCGAACCGCATTGGGAATGCTCGGCGGCAGTCAGGGTTGAAACCGGGCATGACAACGCTTTCCCCCACCTGCCACCGCCTACGGGGCCCCCGCGTCTCGTAGCAGCCCGTGATCCTTGGCCCGGTCCAACAGGTTCTTCACCGACGACCGGCCCCGGCGCAGTCCGCCGCACGGCGTGCGCTGCCCCATGCCCTGCGGCCGGCGCGGGATCCCATCGCGCGTAATGTCGGGTTCGGCGCGTTTGACAGGCCGGGATCAGGCTGGTTTCAGGTCAGCCATTGCGCCATTCCGACGTTGCTGGACACCACCGCGTCGATGCTGTCGCGCAGCTTGGCGAGGCTGATCGGTTTCACCAAATAGCCGTTGACGTTGTGTTCCTTGGCGAAGCGCACGGTGCTGAGGTCGGCATCGCCGGTCAGGAAGATCACCGGGGTTTTGTCCACGTCCTTGACCTTGATTCCCCGCACGCCCTGCAGGAATTGCTTCCCGTTCATCGGCGCCATGTGGATGTCGCAGAAGACGATGTCCGGACGTGTCCGCACCACCTCCATCAGCCCATCCTTGCCGTTTGAGGATTCCAGGATCGAACGCACCCCGATCTCCTTCAGCACCTTGCGGATCAGGCCACGGGTGAAGTTGTCGTCCTCGACGATGAGGATGCTCAGCTTCGAGTAATCTACCGCCATAATGGGCTGCCCTTGTTCAAGACGTCGGTTTCAAGACGTCGGTGCGGGACTGTGCGACGCCCGCATCGCGGCGGTCGCGGTGATCAGCTCGTCCAGGGTGGCGTCCAGCATGCTGGCGAGAAGCGCGGCGGTCTCCACGTCCCCGGCGTCCAGCAGGTCCTGGGTGTCGCCGGCCAGCCGCCCCAGCCGGGCCGCTCCGATCGACAGGGCCGCCCCCTTCAGCGTGTGGACCGCGTCGCGGGCCGGGCCGGCGGCTCCGGCCTCCAGCGCCGTCACGGCGGCCTGGATCAGCCCCGGCGCCATGCCCAGGAAATCACCGAGGAAGACCATGGCATCGGGATCGTCGCGGCCGAAATTCTGACCCAACTGGCCGAGGTCGAAGATCTGCGGGTCGATGTCGGCGTCCGCCCAGCTCGGCGCGGGCGGCGCTTCGGCCACCGCCATCGGCTCCGGCTTGGCGGGCGTCCGGCGGGCCGGCAGGCGCAGCGAGCGGGCCTGCGGCAGGAAGCGGTCCAGCGTTTCGGCCAGCAGCCGGGATTCGATGGGCTTCGTCAGATAGCCGTCCATCCCCGCCTCCAGGCAGCGCTGCTGCGTGCCCGGCAGGGCATCGGCGGTCAGCGCGACGATGGGCAGCCGGTCCACCGCACCGGCGCCCGCCCCCGTCCCGCTCAACGCCTCCGCCACCTCCCGCTCGCGGGCGCGGATGGCGTGGGTCAGGCCGAAGCCGTCCATCTCCGGCATGTGGAAGTCGGTCAGCAGCAGGCCATAGCGGCCCGGCCGCAGCATCTCCAGCGCGCGGGCGCCGTTGTCGGCCATTTCGATGGCGTAGCCGCGCTTGTTCAGCATGCGGCGGATCACCGTCTGGTTGATCGGGTTGTCCTCCGCCACCAGGATCAGGGCCCCGGCCACGATGGCGGTCTCGATGGGCGGCGGTTCCCAGCCGGTGGCGTCATGCTCCCGCGGTTCCGACCGCCGTTCCAGGCTGGCCCGGCCGAGCGCCGCCGCGATGGTCAGCCAGACCCTTCGCCGCCGCAGAGGCAGATTGACGGCGCACAGCAGCCCGATGCGGTCGGCTTCCGACATGGTGGAGGCCAGCGCCCGCGGCACCGCCAGGATGACCGCGGGGACCGGACCGGCGGCGAAGGCGGGGGACTGCACGATGGCGCGGCAGCAGGCGATGGCGGCTTCGGACCGGACCCCGCCGTTGACGAGCACCACCAGCCGCCCGGCGTCGCCGCCTCGGTTGGAAGTCGCCGCCGGACCGGAATGGGTGCCGGTCACCGCTTCAAGGCCCCCGTTCAGATCGTACCAGCCCAGCGGGTCGATGCCGGCGGCGGCCAGGATGCCTTGCAGCGCCCGGCGCCCGGCGCCGTCGAAGCCGATGGCCACCACGCGGGCGTCGTTCACCGCGACCGCCGGGGCCGTCGGTGTCCGGGGCTGCGGGCAGTCGGCGGTCGGGACGGCCACCGCGAAGGGCAATTCGAACCAGAAGGTGGACCCCTCGCCGAACACCGAGTCCACCCCGATGCCGCCCCCCATCATGGTGCACAGCTTGTGGCAGATCGTCAGCCCCAGCCCGGTGCCGCCGAAGCGGCGGGAGGTCGAGCTGTCGGCCTGCTGGAAGGGCTGGAACAGCTTGGCCCGCTGCTCCCCGGTCAGGCCGATCCCGCTGTCGGTCACGGCGAAGCGTAGCATCACCCCGCCATCCGCGGCACCATCCGTGCCGGACCGCGGCTCGGCGCTGACCGTCACGGCGACGCTGCCCCTCTCGGTGAACTTGACGGCGTTGCCCATCAGGTTGATGAGGATCTGGCGCACGCGCGTCGGGTCGCCGGTCAGCCGCTCGGGAACGCCCGGCCCGACGTCGACGGACAGCTGAAGCCCCTTTTCCTCGATGCGCCCGGCCACCAGCTCCGCCGACTCCTCGACCACCTCCAGGGGGGAGAAGGGGACGGATTCGATCTCCATCTTCCCCGCCTCGATCTTGGAGAAGTCGAGGATGTCGTTGATGATGATGAGGAGCGCCTGGGCCGACGACCGGATGACCCCCAGCATGCCGTGCTGTTCCTCGGTCAGGTCGGTCTGATCCAGCATCTCGGCCATCGCCGTCACGCCGTTCATCGGCGTGCGGATCTCGTGGCTCATCACCGCCAGGAAGGAGGACTTGGCCCGTGTCGCCTCCTCCGCCTGGTTCTTGGCCTCGTGCAGGGCGGTTTCCCGCTGGGCGATCTCGGTGACGAAATGCTGCACCGAGCGGGCCATCGCCCCGACCTCGTCCCGGCGTCCGGTGTCCACGATGGCGCCGGTCAGCGGGTTCCCGGCCAGATGGACCATCTGCCTTTGCAGGCGGTCCAGCGGGCGGGTGATCGAGCGGGCGGCGTAGAAGGCCCCGGCGATGGCCAGCAGCAGGCCGGCGGTGGCCCCGAGCACCAGGGCGGAGCGCAGGAAGGCCCCGATGGTTTCGGCGTTGCTGCGGAAGGTGTCGTTCAGCGCGCTGGCGCCCGACGCCATCTCCCTCGCGTCCGCGTCCATCTGGGCGATCATCAGATCCTGGACGCTCAGCCCTTCGCGCACCTTGTCCAGGCTGTCCCGCCAGCCGGCCACGGCGGACATCATGCCGCCGCGCACCAGCGGGGGCAGCGCGATCCGCTCGATCTGCTCCTCCACCGCCGCGCCGTCCGCGATCAGCGCGATGGTCGCGCCGATGTCCCGGTGACTCACCGCGTCGGCGGTGGCGTGCGCCAGCTTCAGCACGGCGATGGTCACGCCCTGCGCCTGCTGTTCGGTCTCGTTGGCCGACACGGCGTGGGCGGTGAGTTCGGTGACCTCGTTCAGCGTGGCGGCGTAGGCCGTGCCGTAGACGTTCAGGATCTGGTCGATGCGCTTTTCCAGCTCCTGCGCGCTGTCGCGGATGTCGCCGCCGTCCATCAACGCGCTGGACACCTGCGAGACCGCCGCGACGATCCGCTTCTGCCCCCGGCCCCCGCGCCCCTCCGCCTCGGCGGCCCGCTCCAGCGCCTCCTCCAGAGCGTCCGCGCTGTTGCTCAGGCGCAGCATCAGCACGCCGGTGTCGTGCGCGCCGGAATTGCCGGGTACGCCACCGCCTTGAGCCTGACCGTGCTCACGGGACAGCCGGGCCGCCTCGTGCCGCCACAGACCGGCCAGCGCGGCGTAGATGCTGCGGGCGTTGTCCAGCACGTCGCGGTGCAGGGTCAGGCGGCGGTCGGAGTCCGCCACCGTCTCGGCATAGCCGAGGTTGGCGAGGTTCTGGCGCTGGCGGGCGGCGTCGGTGATGTCGATCAGCCGGGCCGCCTGCTGGGCCATGGCGCCGATCAGGGCGTCGTTCCGCTCGGTGACCGCCTTCAGCTCCTCCATCTGCGTGGCGTAGCGGTCCAGAACGCGCCGCGTCTCGCTGACGGCGCTTTCCAGCGCCTCGTCCTCGGTGGCGTCGGCCAGGGCGTCCAGATGGCGGCGCGCCGCGCCGGTGTGGGCGTCGAATCGGACGGCCTGCGCCGCCCGCCGGCTGGCCGCGGTGTTCAGATAGTCGGAGCGCGCCGCCTCCGCCCCCAGAAGTTCGCGGTAGATCGTGCCGGCGGTGACCACCGAGCCATTGGCGCGGTCGGACTGCTGCAGCAGGAACCACGCGACGATGGCGATGGCCGCCGCCACCAGCACGGGCATGCCGCCGACCGCGGCGATCCGCTGGGCGATGTTGGTGCGGGTCATCACCACGCGCCGCCGCTCATACCGCCGCTCACTGGGCGAGATCGACGCGGTGGAACAGGTGCAGGCCGAAGGGATTCATCCGATAGCCCGTCACCTCCTCGCGCAGCACCATGAACACCATGGAGTGGGCCAGCGGCAGCCACGGCGCCTGATCCTTGAAGATCTCCTGCGCCCGATGGTAGAGGGCGGTGCGCTTGGCGACGTCGGTGGTCTGCTTGGCCTCGATGATGGCGTCGTCGAAGGAGCGGTCGCACCATTTGCCCATGTTGCCGCCGCCCTTGCGGGCTCCCTCGCAGCTCAGCAGCGTGTAGAGGAAATTGTCCGGGTCGCTGTTGTCGCCGGTCCAGCCGATCATGCCCAGCTGGTGGTCGCCGTTCATCAGCCGCTTCATGTAGACCGACCAGTCGTCGGTCACCAGGGTGGCCTTGACGCCGACCTGGGCCAGATCGTTGGCCATCATTTCCGCCGCCCGCTTGCCGGCGGGCATGTAGGGCCGGGCCACCGGCATGTGCCACAGCTCGATCTCGAAGCCGTTGGCGTAGCCGGCCTCGGCCAGGAGCTGGCTCGCCCCCTTGGGGTCGTAGGGGATGTCCGCGATGGCGTCGTTGTAGCCCCAGCTCGTCGGCGGCAACGGATTCTTCGCCGTGCGGCCGGTGTCGCCGTAGAGCGCGTCCACCAGCGTTTCCTTGTCGATGGCCATGCTGAGCGCCCGGCGCACCCGCACGTCGTCCAGCGGCTTCCGCTCCACGTTGAAGGTGAGGAAGGCGACGTTGTAGCCCTCCTGCCGCAGCAGGGTCAGCGACGGGCTGTTCCGGATCTTCGGCAGGTCGGTCAGGTTGGGATAGGGCATGACGTGGCATTCGCCGGCCTGCAGCCGGTTCAGCCGGACCGTGGCGTTGGGGGTGATGGCGAAGACCAGATTGTCCAGCGGCGGCCGCCCCGCCCAGTGCCCCTCGAACGCCTTGTACTGGAGCAGATTGTCCTTCTGGTAGGAGAGCAGCTGGAAAGCGCCGGTCCCCACCGGTTCCAGATCGAACAGCTCCGGCGTGCCGCGCTTGGCCATGGTGTCGGCGTATTCCGCCGAGGTGATGGCGGCGAAGACCATCGACAGGTTGGCCAGGAAGGGCGCCTGCGGCCGGTTGAGGGTGAAGCGCACCGTCAGGTCGTCCACCGCCTCGATCGACGTCAGGATCGCCCCCATGGAGAGGTCGTTGAAGTAGTTGTAGGCCCCGGTTCCGACCGAATGGTACGGGTGGTCCTTGCGCCATTGCCGGAAGAAGCTGAACAGCACGTCGGCGGAGGTCAGCGTGCGCGTCGGCGTGTAGCCGGGCCTGTCGTGGAAGCGCACGCCGGCCCGCAGCTTGAACGTGTAGACCGTGCCGTCGGGCGAGATGGTCCAGGACTCCGCCAGCGCGGGCACGATGCTCTTCGACTCCGCGTCGAAGCGCACCAGCGTGTCGTAGGCGTGCAGGATCGCGTCGAAACTGGTGTTGGTGCGGGCCAGCGCCGGGGCCAGATTGTCCGGGTTGCCTTCCGAACAGAAGACCAGCGTCGATGCCGCCTCGGCCTTTTGCAGCGTTCCGGCGCCCATCAGGGCCGTCACCGCCAGCAGGGGCGCGATCAGGAATGTCCTGGCCAACCGGGTCGCCCCGCTCTTCAACAAACCTGCTTTCACCGCGCCGCACTCCTTCAACCGATCACCTGCCCGAGCCCACACTTGGCTTGCGGAGATTAAAGCGAAAGAATGCATACTTGCAATTGTTGATATCTTTCAAAGGACAATCTTTAAGTTTCTCATGGGAAACAATGCTTCTTCGTCGAAACTTTCTGTAACGGCCCGAACCCATTGGGAGGGGGACAAGCGCGCCGGCGGCGGAGCGGGCCGACGCGCTTCGGGCATGGGTCGCAGCGTCGAACGGATTGACGCGATCGCCCACGCTCGGGGCACCGTCCTCCTCCAGCGCCGTTTTCGCCGAACGGCGGATGGATGATGCCCCGGGACATCTTCCGTCGCAAAAATGGTGGGATCGCGAACAAGTTTGATCCCGCCTGGAGGCAATTCCTCTTCCGCCCCTATCAGCGGGACATCACCATTCCGGAACGGCCGGGTTTCCGACTGGGGACGCCTTGCACGCAACGGGGATCGTTTCGCCCGAAACAGCCCCGTTGAGCCTGGGCCTTGCGGCACTTTGCATCGGAAGGATGAACAGCATGGCGGACCAGTCGGTCAAATTCTCCTACGAGTACGGGAATTACAAATATTTCGAGTTCGCCGGGGGCGGGAACAAGGTGGAGACCGAGTTTTCCTGGGACTCCCCGAAGACCGACCCGTCGGGAAAGCCGATGCCGAAAAAGGTCGTCGATCTGTTCAACAAGAATGTGCGCGAAGCCATTCAAGAGCTGATGAAGACTGAAGAAAAAACCGTCGCCGAAATCAAGAAGCAGATCCAAAGCTGGGACCAGAAGATTGCCAAGCACGAGATCGACGGCCGCAACCTGTTTTTGTTCATAAACACGATCAACGACACGATGGAGAAGCGGGCCGCGGACCGCTTCGGGGGGATCGTCGGCGGGATCGCGACGGTCATGAAGATGATCGTGAAGAAAGCCTTCGCCGGCCTGGATGCGGCCGTGCGCAAGATGCTCGAAGACATGAAGTGGAAAGTCTACGCCAAGACGGTGGGAAAGATCGCGCTCGCCCTGACGGCGACGGCCCTCGCGATCACGGCCACGGTGCTGACCGGCGGCGCGGCGCTGCCGTTGGTGGTGGCGGGCGCCAAGATCACGCTCGACGTGGTCAAGGAAGGCAAGGCGGCCTACGACAGCTTCAACGATGGCGCGGACGAGGTGGTGGCTCTGCAAAGCGCGGTGAAGAAACACCGGGCCAGCGCGCAGGAGTCGATGAAGGCGGTCGAGAGGGCCGAAAGCCGCCGCTACCTCATGGCGGACTCCGTGAACAAGCTGGAGCGGCAGCTCTTGGCCGCGGAGGCCAAATACGCGGACGTGGAGCGAATCCTCAACCAGAAGAAGATCGACGGGATCACCCTCACCGAGGATTCCTCCCTCCTGAGTCTGGCCAACAAGGTGAAGCGCTACAAGGATCTGATCGACCGCCTCACGCCTCTGCTGAACGCCGCCCGTGGCGACCTGAAGCGTCTCGACGCCCTGATCGACGGGGCTCGGCGGGCCTTCGACCCGTCCACCTACGAAGCGATTCCGAACGCCGACTGGAAAACGATCCTCAAGAAATACGCGGATGAGTACGGCACGACGGTCAAAGCCCTGGGCGACCTTGGCTCCAACATCGCAAACGTTGTCCAGAAGCTGGCCTGACCCGCCTATTCCACCACGGTGTCGTCTGGCTCGTTGCCCCCGCTCCACTCCCGGATGAGGCCGTAGGCCACGGCGAGCAGCGTCGGACCGAGGAAGATGCCGATCAGGCCGAACGCGACGAGGCCTCCGATGATGCCCAGGAAGATGATGATGAAGGGCAGATCGCTGCTTCGGCCGATCAGGATCGGGCGCAGGATGTTGTCGAGGCTGCCGACCAGCACGCCGACCCAGGCCACCAGGAAGATCGCCATGGCGGTGCGGCCCTGGCTGGCCAGCCAGATCGTGGCGGGCAACCAGATCAACGCCGGCCCCATCGGCACCAGCGTCAGGAAGAAGGTGATGAAGCCGAGGAGCAGGGCACCGGGAAGCCCCGCGATCCAGTAACCAAGCGTGGCGGCGATGGCTTGCACCAGCGCGGTGCCGAGCACGCCATGGACGACCCCGTTGATCGTTTCGGCGGCGACGTCGAGGGATTGCCGCGCGCGGGCGCCGGCGATCCGCCCCATGACGCTGTGCAACCGGCGCACGGCGGTGCGGCCGTCCCGATAGAGGAAGAAGGCGATCAGGACGCTCAGCGCGATCAGCGACGTCCCTGAGAGAAGATGCCCGCCGCTCGACAGAACCCAGGCGCGGATCTGGCCGACATAGGGCTGGAGCGTCGTGCGCAGATCGGCCTCGCCGCTCGACAGCACACCCCAGACCTCTTGCAGCCGGTCCCCGAGGATCGGGACGCCGGCCAGCCAGCCCGGCAAGGGCGGAAGTCCCCGGTTCATGGCGGCGTGAACCGCCTCGAAGCCCCGGACGACCGTCTCCGACAGCGTGGCTCCAAGCGCGACGAGCGGCCCGACGAGAACCACCATGATCATCAGCGTCATGATCGCCGCCGCCAGCGTCGTACGGCCGCCGAGCGACCGCTCGATTCGCCGATGCAGCGGCCAGGTGCTGAAGGACAGGATGATGGCCCAGAGGATCGCCGCGATGAAGGGTCGCAACACGACGAAGCAGCCGATCAGCAGGATCAGCATCATGGACAGGACGAGCGCCTTGCGGACATAGCCCATCTCGTACCGCTCCGGAGAGTCCGGGGCGGCGGCGTGCGGCATGAACCGGTCGTGGACGAAGTCGGCCATGGTGGTGCCCTCCTTCAGGACGCGGCCTTCGGGTCATCCACCCGCGCCGGCGGGTGGAATGACGGGCGGTCACACACCGCTCGTCACTCCCTTGGTCGGCGCCGGACCCGGCGGGTGCATGGCCCCGTCATACCGGGACTTGGCACGCTCCTCCGCCGCCGGTTCCCGGATCCGGAACCAGGCGACGTAGAGCGCCGGCAGGAAGAACAGCGTCAGCAGGGTCGCCACGATCAGCCCGCCGATGATCGCGTAGGCCATGGGACCCCAGAACACCTCCGGCGCGATGGGAATCATGCCCAGGCTGGCCGCCGCCGCCGTCAGCAGGATCGGCCGCACGCGGTGCATGGTGGCGTTGATGACGGCGTCCCAGGGATGCTCCCCGGCCTCCAGATGCTCGTCGATCTGGGCGATCATGATGACCGAGTTGCGGACGATCATACCGATCAGGGCGACCACGCCCAGGATCGCGACGAAGCCCAGCGGCGTGCCGGTCGGCAGCAGCGCCGCGACGACGCCGATCAGGCCGAGCGGCGCCACGCTGATGACCAGGAACAGCTTCTGGAAGCTCTGCAGCTGGATCATGAGGATGGTCAGCATGACAAAGATCATGATCGGGAAGACGGCGGTGATCGAGGCCATGCCCTTGGCGCTGTTCTCCACCGTGCCGCCCGCCTCGACGGTGTAGCCGGGCGGCAGGCTGCGCCGCAGTTCGTCCACCGCCGGGGCCAGCTGCTGCACCACCGTCGCGGCCTGCAGCGGGGGAACCAGATCGGCCTGGACGGTGATGGTCGGCAGGCGCGTCCGCCGCCAGACCACCGGCTGCTCCAGGTCGTAGCGCATGGTCGCGACCTCGCCCAGCGGCACGGTGCGGCCGTCCGGAATGGCGATCTGGAGGTTGCGCAGCGTCTCGATGGAGCTGCGCTCCGCGTTGGTCGCCTGGGCCACCACGTCGATCAGGTAGATGTCGTCGCGCACCTGCGTGAAGGCGGCACCCGACACCGTGGCGTTCAGCGCCTGGTTGAGCGACTTGGAGCTGATCCCCAGCAGGCGGGCCTTGTCCTGGTCAACGTCGACCCGCACCACCTTCGACGGCTCGTTCCAGTCGTAGTTGACCAGCAGCGTGTAGGGGTTGGTGCCGATGGTGTCGGCCATCCGCGCGGCGATGGCCCGCACCTCGCCCACGTCGGGGCCGGAGACGCGGTACTGGATCGGCCAGCCGACCGGCGGCCCCATCTCCAGCGGGCTGACCCGCGTGTTCAGGTCGGAGAAGTCCTCGTTCAGCACCTTTTCCAGCCGGGCGCGCACGGCCTCGCGGACCTTGTAGCCCTTGGTCACCACCACGGCCTGCGCGAAGTAGTCGTTGGCCAGCTGCACGTCGAGCGGCAGGTAGAAGCGCACCGCGCCCTGGCCGACGTAGAAGCTCCAGCGCTCGACGTCCGGGTCGGCCGCCAGCACCTTCTCGAAGCGGTCCACCACCTCCTCGGTCGACCGGATCGAGGCCGTCTGCGGCAGGGTCAGGTTGACCAGCAGTTCCGGGCGGTCGGAGGCGGGGAAGAACTGCTGCTGGACGAAGCGCAGGCCGAAGACCGACAGGCCGAACAGCAGCAACGTCGCGACGATCACCAGATAGCGCGCCCGCATGGCGAGGCGCAGGCCGCCCCGGAACGTCCGCATCAGGCGCCCCGGTTCGCCGCCATGCGTCGCCTTCATGGTCTTGGGCAGCACGTTCACCCCGATGAGGGGCGCGAACAGGACCGCCACGATCCAGGAGAACAGCAGCGCCATCGCCACCACGGCGAACAGCGTGAAGCAGTATTCCGCCGCGCCGCCCTGGGCGAAGCCGATGGGGATGAAGCCGGCCACGGTGATCAGCGTGCCGGTCAGCATGGGAAAGGCCGTGGAGGTGTAGGCGAAGGTCGCCGCCTTATCGAGGTTGAAGCCCTCCTCCAGCTTGGTGATCATCATCTCCACGGTGATCATGGCGTCGTCCACCAGCAGGCCGAGCGCGATGATCAGCGCGCCCAGCGAGATGCGCTGGAGCGTGATGCCGTAGAACTCCATGCCGATGAAGGTCATGCCCAGCACCAGCGGGATGGAGGTCGCCACCACCAGCCCGGCGCGCAGGCCCAGGCTGATGAAGCTGACCACCAGGACGATGACGACCGCCTCCTTCAGCGCCTTGGTGAAGCCGGCGACCGACTCCTCGACCACCACCGACTGGTTGGCGACGAGGTGGACGCCGATGCCCACCGGCAGGTTCGCCTCGACCCGCCGCATCCGCTCGCGGATGCCCTCGCCGAAGGTCAGCACATTGCCGCCGGCCGCCATGGAGATGATCATCCCGATGGCCGGCTGCCCGTTGTAGCGGAACAGCGGCGACGGCGGGTCGGCGTAGCCGCGCCGGATGTCCGCCAGATCGGCCAGCCGGTAGAACTTGTCGTTGGCGCGCAGGCTGATGGCGCGCAGGCTGTCCTCCGACGTGAAGGCGCCGCTGACCCGGACCGAGATCTTCTCGTCACCGGCCTGCACCACGCCGGCCGGAGCCACGGCGTTCTGCGCCTGCAGCTCGGCGATGACCTGCTCGCGGTCGATTCCCATCGCGGCCAGCTTGCGCGTCGAGAAGTCGAGGTAGATCCGCTCGTTCTGGACGCCGACGAACTGGATCTTGCCGACGTCCGGCACGCGCATCAGCTCGGCCCGCGCGGTCTCCGCGTAGTCCTTCAGTTCGCGGTAACTGAAGCCGTCGGCGGTGAAGGCGAAGACCGTCCCGAAGGTGTCGCCGAACTCGTCGTTGAAGGCCGGTCCCTGCACGCCCTGCGGCAGGGTGGCCTTCATGTCGGCGATCTTCTTGCGGACCTGATACCACAGGTCGGGCACCGCCTCGGCCGGCGTGTAGTCCTTCAGGTTGACGTAGACGACCGAGACGCCGGGCTTGGTGTAGCTCTTGACGTAGTCGAGATAGGGAATCTCTTCCAGCTTCTTCTCGATCGGGTCGGTCACCAGCTTCATGGTGTCCTCGATGGTGGCGCCGGGCCAGTTGGCCTGGACCACCATGGTCTTGATCGTGAAGGCCGGGTCCTCCTCGCGGCCGAGGCGCATGTAGGCCATGCCGCCCGCCAGCGTCAGCGACAGGATCAGGTACCAGACGAAGGAGCGGTGGCGCAGGGCCCACTCGGAGAGATTGAAGCCGGTCATTTCGCTGCCGCCGTTTCGATTGTCTGGTTGAACCGGACCCGCTGGCCTTCGGTCAGGCTGCGCACGCCCGCGGTGACCACGACGTCGCCGCGGGTCAGTCCCTCGGTGACGATGACCGGGCCATCGGTGTCCCTGGCACCATCCCTGGGCCGGATCGCGACCGGCTGACGCCGGACGGTCTGGGCCTTCGGGTCGACGAGCCAGACGAAGCTCCGCCCCTCCTCCTCGAACAGCGCCGCTCCCGGCAGTTCGACCACCGGGGCGGGCGGCTGCTTCAGGCGACCGACGACCGTCGCGCCGAGGCGCAGGGCGTCGGGCGGGTTGTCCAGCGCGATCCGGACGGTGTGGGTCCGGGTGACGGGATCGGCCTGGGGCGAGACCTCGCGGACGCGGCCCACCGCCACGATGTCGGGAGCGCCGGCCAGCGACACCTCGATCACCGGGTCCTTCGGCGCCGCCCGGATGCCGGTCTCGGCGACGTTGAAGACGGCTTCGCGCTCCTCCGGCTGGGCGACGCGCACCACCATCTGGCCGGCTTCGACCACCTGCCCGGGCTCGGCCCCGATGGTGGTGACCACGCCGTTCCGGTCCGCCCGCAGCTCCGTGTAGCCGACCCGGTCGCGGGCCGATTGCAGCGCCGCCTGCGTGGCGACGACCTTGGCGTCGGCGGTGCGCATCGCCAGCAGCGCCGCGTCGTACTGGGCCTGGGGGGCGTTGCCGTTGGCCAGCAGTTCCCGCTTGCGGCCCTCCTCGTTGCGCGCCTGCACCTGATCGGCCTTGGCGGAGGCGAGGTTCGCCTCGGCGGTCCGCAGCGCGTTGCGCTGGTCCTGGTCGTCCAGCCGCGCCAGCACGTCGCCGGCCTTGACCAGGGCGCCCACGTCGACCTTGCGCTCGATCAGCTTGCCGGCGATGCGGAAGCCAAGGTCGGCGTCGGCCCGCGCCTCGATGGTTCCGGTGGCGGAGCCGGCCATCCGGAAGGTCACCGGCTCCACGGTGAGGGTCCGAACCGGGCGGATCACCGGCGCCGCGTCGGCGTGGTGGCCGCCCTGCGGCTGACAGGCCGCCAGCACGGGGGCCAGGGCCAGCAGCGCGGCGAGCAGCGGCTTCGCGGGCGGCCGCCACATGGTTGGGGGCCACATGGATGGGGGCCGCGTGGTTGGTCGCGCGATGCGGGTCATGCGCCGCTCCCCTGCTTGATGGTGACCTTCTGGTCCGGCCGCAGCTTCTGGACGCCGCCGATCACCACCAGATCACCGGAGTCGAGGCCGCTGGAGACGGTGACCGTGCCGGTGTCGTATTGCAGGACGGAGACGGGGCGCAGGCTCACCGTGTCGGCCGGTTTCACCACGACCCAGACCGCCGGCTCCCCGTTCCCCGTCTGGAACAGGGCCGAGGACGGCAGATTGACCACCGGCCGCGCCGGCAGCTTGGCCCGCCCGACGACCGAGGAGCCGAGCAGGAAGGCGTCGGGGGCGTTGGGCAGGGCGACCTTCACCGTGTAGGTCCGGGTCACCGGATCGACGCCCGGAGACACCTCGCGGATCGTCCCCTCGGTGACGGTCTTCGCATCGTTGACGAGCCGCACCTCGACCGGCGGCAGGCCCGCCTGCCCCTCCAGCCGGATGCTGGCGCCCGGCACCTGGAAGACCGCCTCCCGCTCGCCCGGATCGGCCAGCCGCAGCACCGTCTGGCCGACCGCGACCACCTGGCCGGGCTCCGCCGCCTTCGCCGTGATGACGCCGTCGCGGTCGGCCCGCAGTTCGGTGTAGGACAGCGTGTCCCGGGCCGAGCCCAGCTGCGCCTCGGCGGAGTTCAGCTCGGCCTGCGCCTGCTGGAAGCGCTTCTGGGCGTTGTCGTACTGGACCCGGGTGGTGAAGCCGTTGGCGAGCAGGGAGCGCTGGCGCTCCTCCTGCGTCCGGCTCTGCTCGACGGCGGCCTGCGCGGCCGCCACGTCGGACTCGGCGGACCTCACGGCGTTGGTCTGGTCCTGGTTGTCCAGCCGCGCCAGCAGCTGGCCGGACGTGACCGCCTGCCCGACGTCCACCAGCCGCTCGACCACCTTGCCGCTGACGCGGAAGCCGAGGTTGCTTTCGTGGCGGGCCTGGATCTCACCGGTCAGCGCGGCGGTGCGGTCGAACTGGCTCACCTGCACCGGCAGCGCGCGGATCAGCGTCGCCTCCGCCGGTGGCGGCGCCGGCTGTTCGCAGCCGAGAAGCAGGAGGCTGGCGACGATCGCCGATCCGGATGACCCGAAGCTGGATGTCCCAGGCCCAAATGACCAAGTCATGGCGTCTCATCCCTTCACCGGCTGTTCGATCCGCTGCCGGTGCGCGTACAGCGCCGCCACGGCGCAGGAGGCCATGCGCGTCATCACGCTGTCGGCCCGGCTGGTCAGCACGATGGGCACCCGCGCGCCCAGCACGATGCCGGCGGCATCGGCGTTCGCCAGGAAGGTCAGGTTCTTGGCGAGCATGTTGCCCGCCTCCAGATCCGGCACGACGAGGATGTCGGCCTGTCCGGCGACCGGGGACGCGATGCCCTTGATCCTCGCCGCCTCCGGGCTGATGGCGTTGTCGAGCGCCAGCGGCCCATCCAGCACCCCGCCGGTGATCTGCCCCCGGTCGGCCATCTTGCACAGCGCGCCGGCCTCCACGGTGGAGGGAATCTTGGGGTTGATGGTCTCGACCGCCGACAGGATCGCCACCTTCGGCTGGGGATTCCCCAACGCCCGCGCCAGATCGATGGCGTTCTGGATGATGTCGCGCTTGTCCTCCAGGGTCGGGGCGATGTTCACCGCGGCGTCGGTGATGAACAGCGGCTTGGCGTAGGTCGGCACGTCCATGATGAAGACGTGGCTGATGCGCCGCTCCGTCCGCAGCCCGCTGTCCTTCCTCGCCACCTCGCGCAGCAGCTCGTCCGTGTGCAGGCTTCCCTTCATGAGAAGCTGGGCGCGCCCCCGACGCACCAGCTCCACCGCCGTGGCGGCGGCGGCGTGGCTGTGCGGGACGTCGACGATCTCGTACGGGGCGATGTCGAGGCCGGACTCGCCCGCCACGGCCCGGATGCGCGCGGCCGGGCCGATCAGGATCGGGGTGATGAAACC
Source organism: Azospirillum sp. UENF 211521 (assembly GCF_058780535.1). Classification (NCBI taxonomy): domain Bacteria; kingdom Pseudomonadati; phylum Pseudomonadota; class Alphaproteobacteria; order Rhodospirillales; family Azospirillaceae; genus Azospirillum; species Azospirillum sp. UENF 211521. The sequence goes on along the minus strand of NZ_JBSNCF010000001.1, from coordinate 833,939 downwards.
CTGACGGGCCGCATCGACGGCGCCGCCCAAGGACGAGGCATCGCAGGGGTGTGCCACCGCCGTGGAGACGGCGGGGATTTCGCGGCAGGCGGCGACCAGCCGTTCGTACTTTTCGTGCCGATGCGCGGGCGGTGGCTGGCTGCCGGCCATGACGCGCCCTCCTCACCAGCGCAGGTACAGCCCGACGTCCCCCGGCATGCCGCCGGGATAGTCCAGGATCTGCGCCCGCAGCTTGTAGCCCTTGGCCCTCAGGTTCTTGTCGAAGACCTCGTAGGCTTCGCGGGCGTAGCCGGTCAGGGACTCCGGCCAGTCCGGCTCGAAATTGTTGATCGCCCGGCCGCCGTCGGTGCAGTAGCTGCTCGGGAAGCGCGCCACCTGGATTTCCTTCACGCCGCGCGACGCGGCGTCGCGCACGGCGCGGGTGAACCGCTCCTTGGCGTCGGGTCGGACATGCTGGTTCATGAAGGCTTCGCGGACGGTGTCCTGTTCCTTCATGTGTTTCTTTTCCCGCTCCAGGGCTTCCTGGAGCAGCGCCATCTCGTGCTCCTCGCCGAGCTTCCGGAGTTCGTCGGGCGAGATCAGGTCGTCACCGATGTCGGGGACGGCCGCGGCCGCTCTGGTCTGGTCCATGTTGCTCATGACGCGTTCCCCTTGTTTCCTGTGAGCTGTCTTTTGTCAGCCTCATGCATCGGCACCGGGGGTCACTTGGCCTTCGCGGTGCCCGTCACCCTGTGCTGCGCGTCCGTCCGGCGGATGTCGGTGGCGGCTTTGACCAGCGACGACCCGCCGGCCCCGGCCAACACGCGCAGCGGCGGCTCGCGCTCGGCCTCGATGCGCTCCTCCTTGTTGTGCAGAAGGGCGTCCACCTGCCGCAGCCGGGCGCGCTGGTCGGGGGTCAGCGGCCCGGAGGCCTCCAGAACGCGCTCCGCCAGCGCCATCACCTCCTTGCGCTCCTTCTCGCCGGACAGAAGCTTGGGCAACGCGCTCATCGCCGCGGCTTCGTCCATCAGCATCAGGAAGACCTGCTCGCGGAAGACCGCGCGGACCGCGTCCACGGACAGGTGCTGGGTGCCGGGATGCTCGTCGCGGATTTTCCGCAGCATCTGGAAGGCACGCTCGTCGAGGGCGCCCTCGCCGCGCCGCGCGTGGATCAGGACGCGGAACAGCGCCTCACGCACCCCGCCCTCCTCGACACGGGCCATGATCTCGGCCATCCGCTTTTCGACCAGGGCCTCGAACGCCTCGTCGCGGACGTGCGGCGGCCGCGCGCCCTCGCCCGGAGCGGCCAGCCCGACCAGAGCCTGAAGGAGCGGTGCGTTGTAGAGGCCCAGGAACAGACGCTCGACGGCGCTGTCGCGCGCGTCCCGCCAGCGGTCGAGCCCCTGCGCGATCTCGTCGGAGACGCGGCTCTGCGCGCCCAGGTACGGGTTGTCCGGGCTCACCGGGCGGCGGTGCTCGCGCACCCAGTCGGCCATGGCGCCGACCGGCGCCATGAACGGGTTGAGGTGCGAGAACAGGTAGTACTGGCTGCGCGCCGGGTTCGTCATCCGCAGCCATTCGGCGAAGGGCTCGTTGACGGCCGCCTGGATGGAGGGCCGGGCGAAGGTGGCGTACAGGCCCTTGTTGATGTCCGAGATGCGGGCCACCGCGGCGAAGCAGCGGTCATCCTCCGGGCTGTTGCCGCCAAGCCCGCGGATGTCGTCGAGCGTGCGCGGCTCGAACCGCGTCACGTAGCCGCCCGCGACCAGATCGGCGCCGGGGACGTTCGGGTCCTTCGGCTGAAGGATCATTTCGTAAAGACCGGGCGGCAGCAGGTCGATGAAGTCGATGTTCTCGACGAACTCCGACGTTTCCTTCCGGGCGACGCGGCCGGACACGAAGATGCCCAGATGCCCGATGTCGTGATGGAGGTTGTAGACGATGGTCTGCTCGTGGGCCCGGATGTCTTCGATGTCGCTGTAAAGGTCGAGTATCCAGCCCAGCGCCTGTTGCGGCGGCGTGATGTTGTCACCGAAGGATGCGAAGACGAGGATCGGCGAGCGGATGTTGCGCAAATCCAGCCGGCGTCCGTTCCGGACGATGCCGCCGCTGGTCATCTTGTTGCCGACGAACAGCTCGTCGGTGATGGCCTCGATCTCCTCCCCGTTCATCAGGAAGAAACCGCTCCACCACTTTTCGAAGTCGAGATAGCGGTCCGCTTCCGTGTCGATATGGGCGTACAGGTTGTACGCCTTCTTCCAATAGGTGTTGGCCGGGTCCAGCTTCTCGAAGTTGCCGACCAGATGCGCCCCGTCGAATTGGCCATTGCCGAGATCGCTGGCCAGGGCGGCGAGCCAGGAGCCGCCATACAGCCCGCCGAGATAGCGCATCGGGTTCCGCCCCGTCACGCCGGCCCAATAGGACAGCGGGGAACCCGCGATGATGATCGGTCCCATCAGGTCGGGCCGAACCGCGCTCAGCGCCATCACCGCCCAACCGGCCTGGCAATTGCCGATGACGCACGGCTTGCCGCCCGCGCCATCGTGCAGTTTCCCGACATGCTCGATGAAGAAGGCCTCGGCCTCACCCACATCGGCCAGGGTCTGGCCCGGCTCCGGTTCTGGATGGAAACCGATGAAATAGCAGGGGTGGCCGGCGCGCAGAACGGTGCCGATCTGGCTGTCCGGCTTGAACCCGCCGATGCCCGGCCCGTGGCCGGCGCGCGGATCGACGATGACGAACGGGCGCTTGGCCGGGTCGGTGCCGATGGCGGGGTCCGGCAGGATGCGAAGCAGCATGTAGTTGCACGGCCGCTTCAGCTTCCGCCCTTCGATCACGACCTCGTACGGAAAGGTCAGGACGGGCGGCTTTCCTTTGTCGGCGTGCTCCATGAATTGATCGCCGCGACGCCGCAGAACATCCAGGAACAGGACCCAACGCTGCATCGCATCGACGCCGTAGTCGAACGCGTCCTGGAACGGGTTGGGAAGATTGAACGGGTTGGGGAAAGCCGGCGTCTGCCAGCCATCCGCGCCTTTCCCGGCCGCCGTCTCGTCCACCGGCTTTGTCCCTGTCGGTCTTGCCGAGGCTCCGTTCCCCGCGGCTTCCCCCGCGGCTTCGATGAAGGGACCCCAAAAGGGAAACGCCGAAGTCCAGGCGGAACACCACGTCGTCAGAAGCGGCTGTTCAGTCAGGGAATGCTTCCGCCGAGTTTTCATCACATGCTCTCTCTGGCTGTACGTGCATGTGCCGGCTGCGCGTTCGCTGTGCCGACCGGTTTCTTCGCATGCGCAAAGGCGTCGCAATGCCGGCCCCGTGGACAACGACCCGTGATGAAGGCAAGGGGGTCGGGGCGCCGGCTTTGACGCGGGGAACTCTGCACCAAGCCACCCGCCACGTTGAAGCATGCAACTGTTGGCCTTGTTACCGTATCAAGCCCCGTTCGCTTGTCGGTTCATGACCGGGATAGGGTTAGGTACGTCCTCCCAGATTGAAATTCTGCCAAATGACGCAACAATAAACTTCGATTGATCTTAATTTAAATGACAAGAAAATTAATAATGATTCAACGGAAATATGTGTTTTAGATAATCACTTAAAATAATGCGAATAATTATTCCAATCACCCGCTATGTAATTCATTGCTGTCATTTCTAAAAGAATTTGGCCGTTTTTACATGGCCGATACAGCGGGCGTTACCGTAGCAGACTGCTGCCAGGGCTCAATCGAGTGCTATTTTTCAAGGCACTGACTTTTGCGAGTTAAAGTCTTCTCCGACCTCCGCACACTGTCCATCCGACCAGCCGGTTTGTCGGGGAGCCGTCTCCTCGTCCACGAAAAGCGCCGGGAGCAAACCATGAAACACCGAGCCAAGGTCGCTCTGGCCGTCGCCCTGTCGGCAACGGCAATCACCGCCGTGAACGCGCAGATGGGGCCGACCCCCACGGAAACCAATTTTCAGGTCCGGACCACGGGCGACCTTGTGCGGCTGTGCGAAGCCACGCCAAACGACCCGACCGGCATCGCGGCGCTCCATTTCTGCCACGGCTTCGCCGTCGGCGCCTATCAGTACCACCAAGTCGTGGCGGCCGCCGAAGGCAAGCGCCAGCTGGTGTGTGCGCCCACACCTCCGCCGTCGCGCAACGACGCCGTTTCCGCGTTCGTCGCCTGGGCAAAGCAGAATCCCAAGCTGATGGACACGCCCCCGGTGGACGGGCTGTTCCGCTTCCTCTCCCAGCGCTACCCGTGCCGCACCTGATCCGCCGGCATCCGCCTCCTCCGCCGCGGTCCACGGCCTCCGATCAAAGGCCATCCAGGATGGGAAAGACCATGACACTCACACCGTTCCTCCGCGTCGCCGTCGTCACGCTTCCCCTCGTGGCCTGCGCCGACATGTCACCGACCCAGCAGCGCGCGCTCACCGGCACGACCGGAGGCGCCGCCGGCGGAGCGCTGATCGGCGCCATAGCCGGCAACGCCGGCATGGGTGCGGCCATCGGCGCCGGTGCTGGTCTGGCCGGCGGTCTGCTCTACGACTATCACAAGCGGACCGAGGCTTCGGCCTACCAGCGCGGCGTCCAGCAGGGGTCCACCCAGCGCAGCGGCACCCAGTGAGCCTTCCGCGGCCCATCCTGGCGGGGAGCGGGAGGATCGGGGTGATCCTGTGCCGAGGGGGCGGCCGCATGTCGGCCTCGTCATCGCACGCATTCACCCCCTGCTGACCGCTCCCCCGGACGGCCGGGATTTGATCGGGCCGACCGATCCCGCTCCAGACGGTCAGTAGCCGGGGGGCGGGCTGACGGTGACGTAGGTGACGCTGCCATCCACATAGCTGCGGTTGTACCAGGTCCCGCCGCAGCCGTAGTAGCTGACGCCGCCGTAGGGCACGACCGTGGGTGTGCAGGGAAGCACGGTCACGTAGTTGGGCCCCGCCGTGGCCGCACCGGCGATGAAGCCGGCGGTCGCTCCCACCGCGGCACCCGCAAGGGCCCACCCCCAATCGTCATCATCGTCGTAATAGTGATGACCGTCCCAGTCGTTGGCGATGTTCTGCGCGGCATTGGCCCGCGCCTCCGTGCGTTCGGTCTGTCCCTGCTGGCGGGCTTCCGTCCGTTCGGTTTGGCCCTGCTGCCGTTGCCCCTGGCGTTCGGTCCGCTCCTGCTGGCCCGACGTGCGCGTGTCGGCCCGGGCCTCCGTGCGCGTCTGCTTCGTCTCGGCGCGTTGCGCGGAACGCTCCGTCAGGCCGGACTGCCGGGAAGCCGTTTGCGCGGCGGCGGTCCGCTCGCTCGACCGCTGGGTGGCGCCGGCCTGACGGGCGCCCACGCCCGCCGTCGACCGCCCCGCCGTGGACCGTCCCGCCGAGGATCGTTGCGCGGAGAAGCCGCCCCCCGCCGCCGGACCGGACCGTGAAAAGCCCCCTCCGCCTCCCCGGCCACCGCCACCCCCTCGGCCGCCGCCGCGGGCATAGGCGTCCGCGACCGATCCGACCACCAGAAGCAGGGATGCGGCGATGGAAAAGGCGATCCTTGACGACGGGCTGTTCATTTCGGCGTTCCTTCCGGGCTGCCGGCCGTGGTCCGGCGGACGCGCATCATGACCGGGATGCGTTCCGCGCCCTCCGGAGGATGGAAGGCGAGTTGCGCCGCCTGGACAACCGGGTCGAGGTTCCAGTCGGAGAAGTCGGCCCGGTATTGCGGTTCGCCCTCGTCGGCCTGATAGGTGATGCTCACGCGCTGCGGCAGGGGCGGGCCTTCGGCGGCGATCCAGATCTGGAAGCTCACATCCTCGGTCTGCCCCACCAGATGATCGGTCGGCACCGCCGTGAGCGTGTCCCGCTCCACATAGTCGAGCGTCTGGAGGCGTCGCTCCAATTCGTCCGGCAGCGTGCTGACCAGCAGCAGCGCCAGCGGCAGCCGCACCTGAAGATCCTGGACCAGATAGCGCACGGCGTCGTCGATGGTGCCGGCCCGTTCGATCTGGGCGTAGACGTTCTCGTCCGCATTGAACACGGAGATCGCCTTGCCGTCGAACGTCACCAGCGACCGCTTCCCGTCGCTTTCCTGCGCTTCGACGCGCAGCCCGTCGGGTCGGTTCAGGGTGACGGCGCGCCGCTCGCCGAACGTGATCTTTTCGCCCGTGTCCTGAACCACGTCGTAGCTGGCCCGGATGGTCACGGTGAAGCGCTGGGCCTGCGCGAGCGTCTCGGCCATGCGGTTCAGCATAGCCATCGCCTCGGCGTCGATCGGCGCGTCTTCCGGCGCGTCCTGGTCGACCGCTTGCGATGGGCTGTCGGACGCGGGGCCGATGGACGGCGCCTCGGCCGCGAAGGCGGACCCGACCAGGGCGAACGCGCAGAGCACCGGGCACAGCGCCGACCGTATCAGCCATGTCGCTCCCGTCATCAAAATCCCTCCTGCCCCGGATGCCGACGGCGGCATCGGTGGCGGCATCGGTGAGAGTCCCGGGATCATTGAGCCGCAGGGAGCGGCGCCGTTGAAAGTAGCAGCCACGGTCGACGGAGGCCGCTACGGTAACGCTGCCCCGCGATGGCGACGCACCCACGCGCACGACCGCCACACGGGCCGCCACACGGGCCGCCACACGGGCTGAGGAGTGGCGGAGCGCCGGCGCCGTGCCACGTACGCTACCGTAACATCCGTTACGGTAACCGAGACCGCCGGCGCCATCCGACGCCCACACTCTTCACCATGGCCGCCGCGTGCCGAACACGGCGCCTGGGGGCAGCGCGGAGCGGCATTCAGGCTACCGTAGAATACTCGTCGGAAGTGGCCTCCCGAACTACAGGATTGGCCGCGGGAAGCAATGTCCCGCATCACGCGAGGACGGCCCCGAAGACAGCTCCAGAGACGACCCCGAAGACGGCTTTACGTCGGGCGAAGCGCTCGCGGTGGCGATCGAGCAGGGGCGGAAGGCACCGGCGGAGGGCAAGGGCGTGCACGCAATGCAAAAGGTCCGGCCGATGGCGACGGGTTGCTCCACAGGCTGCGCGAGGAGGCCCCGACCCTTTCCGCGAGGCTTCGCCGCCGCGGCCCTGCTGGCCGGGACGCTCCTCGCCGGAGGCTGCGCATCGGCGGTCAGCGTCGAACGCGTGGACCACGTCACCCTCCACCGGCAGCTCACGAGCAATGTCCTGTCGGCGCACGCGCTCAGCGATCCGACCCACAACGTGCTGCGCCGCTGGTCCCTGGCGGATCGCTTCCTGGCGCAGCCGGAGAACGCCATTGCCGACCTCCGCGCGGTGGTCGCGCAGGGGCATGGCGGCGCCGACGAGATCTTCGCCCTGGCCGAGATGTCGTTCCTGCACGCCGAGGAGCAGGGAGGACGGCCCTATTATCTGGCCTCCGCCCTCTACGCCTACGCCTTTCTCTTTCCGGGGGGCATGGATCAACCGCCCAGTCCCTACGATCCCCGGTTCCGGCTTGCCACCGACCTGTACAACCGTGGCCTGACCTCCGGGCTGGCGACGGAGGACAGGGCCGGCATCGCCATCAAGGAGGCGCGCCACCCGCTCCCATTCGGTGAGTTGGACGTCGCCTTCGATCCCCAAGAGCTGGTGTGGGGCGGGCGCCAGCTGACCGGCTTCTTTCCGGTCGCCGAGCTGGAGGTTCATGGCCTCGACGCCCGCTACCGCCAGCCCGGCATCGGCGCGCCCCTGGCGGCGGGGACCACGCAGGGCACCCTGGCAAAGGGCTTCCAGGTCGCTCCACGCGTCAAGACGCCCGTGACCGCCCTGCTGCGCGTCCCCGATCCCCGGCGCCAGCTCTCGGAGGGGCACGTGCGCGCGCGGCTCGAACTCTACCCCTCGTCCGACACCGACACGGTGCTGATCGACCGCCAACCCGTGCCGCTGGAGGTGGAGTACACCTCCACGCTCGCCTACATGCTCGACGGCATGCCGGTCTGGGAATTCGAGTTCGGCGGCTTCCTGCGCGGTGGCCTGCTGGACAAGATGCCGTCCCGTCTGGTCGCGCTGGAACCCTACCGGTCCGGCCGCATCCCCGTCGTCTTCGTCCACGGGACGGCGTCAAGCCCGGTGCGCTGGGCCGAGATGCTGAACGATCTGCGGAGCGACCCGCGCATCCGCGACCATTTCCAGTTCTGGTTCTTCAGCTACGAGACGGGAAACCCCGTTCCCTATTCCGCCCTGTTGCTGCGCGACGCGCTTCAGGAGGCGGTGGCCACGCTGGACCCGTCCGGACGGGAACCGGCGCTGCACGAGATGGTCGTCATCGGGCACAGCCAGGGCGGGCTGCTGACCAAGATGGCGGCGGTGGACACGGGTCCGCGGTTGTGGAACGCGGCGTTCCGCAAGCCGCCCGACCAGCTCCAGCTCGACCGGGACACGCGCGACCTGCTGACACGCGCCCTGTTCGTGAAGCCGGTTCCGTCGGTCCGGCGCCTCGTCTTCATCGCCACGCCGCACGGCGGCAGCTACGTCGCCGGCAACCGGATCAGCCAACTGGTCGCAAGCCTCGTGCGGTTGCCGGGGCGCCTCCTGAGCGTGAGCCTGGAAATCGGCCGGCTGGACGACGCCAGCACTGCGCTTGCCGGACAGACGGGGTTCGGAAGCGTCCACGCCATGACCCCCGGCAGCCTGCTGGTCCAGACCCTGGCGCGCACGCCCATCGCCGCGGGGGTCAAGGCGCATTCGATCATCGCGGTGCGCGGCGACGGGCCGGTCGAAACCGGGGACGATGGCGTCGTGGAGTACAAGAGCGCCCACATCGACGGGGTCGACTCCGAATATGTCGTGCGTTCCGGGCACTCGACGCAGTCCGATCCGCGCACGATCGAGGAGGTGCGCCGCATCCTCCTCCTCCATTGGGACGAGTCCTGCACGAAACGCAACGCCTGCGGATCGCTGGGCCCCGGCGCTCCGCGCGTCGCGAGCCGGACCCGATGACGGTCGGTTGCGCCGCGGCTCACTCAATGACCGCCCGACTTCAATGAACGCCCGGCGTCACCCTGCTGGCCATGGCAACTCCGGAATGACCTTTGACGGGTAGTTGGGGTCCTCGTAGCCGTCCGGGTCCTGGCGCTTGGGCAGCTTCACGGTTTCCCTGGGCAGTTCCTCGTAGGGGATGTGGTCGAGCATGTGCCGGATGATGTTCAAACGCGCCCGCCTCTTGTCGTCCGACCGCGCGACGAACCATGGGGCCCAGGAGGTGTCCGTCTCCGCGAACATGTCGTCGCGGGCGCGGGAATAGTCGTACCAGCGGCCGTAGGACTTCAAATCCATCGGCGACAGCTTCCAAACCTTCCGCCCGTCGTCGATCCGTGCCTGCAGCCGGCGCGTCTGCTCCTTCGGACTGACTTCCAGCCAGTATTTCAGCAGAATCACCCCGGACTCGATGATGGCCTTTTCCACGCTGGGGACGGCGTCGAGGAAACGCTTGGCCTGATCCTCGCTGCAAAAGCCCATCACCCGCTCGACCCCGGCGCGGTTGTACCAGCTGCGGTCGAAGATGACGAATTCTCCGGCCGCCGGCAGATGCGGAATGTAGCGCTGGATGTACATTTGCGACTTTTCACGCTCGGTCGGCGTGGGCAGGGCGATGACGCGGAACACGCGTGGGCTCACGCGCTCGGTGATGGCCTTGATGGTGCCGCCCTTGCCGGCGGTGTCGCGCCCTTCGAAGACGACACAGACCTTCATGCCTTTGTGAACGATCCACTGTTGGAGTTTCACCAGTTCGACGTGAAGCTCCGCAAGCGCGCTTTCATACTCCCGCCGCTTGAGCTTTGGTTGTTCGTGCTCCACGCTTTGGACGGCTTTCCGTTTTTTTGCCATGCTCATCATCCTCGCGGACGGGTGTTCAACGTGATCCGTGACGGGACTGGCGGTCCATTGGCAGAATTGGCGGCGAATTCGGCCGCAAAACCAGCGGGTGGTCACACACCGTCGATCCGGTTCTGGAGTTCGAGCAGGATTTCCTGTTCCAGATCCGCGATGAGAGCCCGGCACGCGACGGTGCGTTTCGAGCGTCGGCCGCGGCTCGATGCCTCCCAGCCGCGCAGAACGTCGACAGCTTCTCCATAGTCTTCGCAGAGACTACGGAAAAACCGGTTGTCCGCGCTCTGTTGCTTGATCATCTCCTCCAAATCCGGGAACCGCTCCACGACGTGCCGCAGCTTATCCGACATGGGCTGTTCTCCCCGGTCCTGGATGAGCGCCGGGATGCCTGCCTTGTTCCGGACGTTGCTCCCGGACACCCTGCACCGGATTGCCCGTTGCCTTGAAGCGTGAAACGGTTGGCTTTGATACCGTAACAGGCGGACAACACGCCTTTGTGTGCTGCACGAAAAGGTAAAGGCCAATATTCCGAGCGAATCAGTGGAGCGAGGGTCTTGGTGTAAATCGCCTATACCATCCGCGAGTGTTCCAGCCACCAATTCTCCGGTTTAGAATGCGCCCGGCCCATGACGTGGCATGACATTCTGCAATGCTCGTGCACGCCATCCTTTTTTGGAAACTTTTCGTGCATTCGCACTGATTTCCTTGATGTTACGCCTCCCGCCTCAGGATCATGCCTTTTACAATCTATGGTTTTTGGCTGATGCAGGACTACCGTCCGGAAGCGCAGGCTGCGGCAACCGCTTGCCGCGTCGGAGCGACTGCCGGATGGACGCAACGGAAGGAGGGCGTCGTGCTTCACACTTCCGACGGACCGCAGAGCACGCATTTGACCGCCTCCACCATCACGCCACCGCTCATCGAGGCGGCGCTGGCGCGCGTGCTGGGCAGCCGCAGCCTGCGCGGTTCCGCCCGCGGGCGACGCTTCCTGCAATTCATCGTGCAGGAGGCTCTGGCCGGGCGCGCCAACCGCATCAAGGCCTACACCATCGCCATGGACGTGTTCGACCGCGACGCCAGCTTCGACCCGCTGCTCGATCCGGTGGTCCGCATCCAGGCCGGCCGCCTTCGCCGCGCGCTGGAGCACTATTATCTGACCGAAGGCGCCGCCGACCCCCTGCGCATCGCCATTCCCAAGGGTGGCTACGCTCCCCAATTCTCCCTGGTGCCGGTCACGGCCGGGGCCGACCTTGCGGACGAAGCCGCCGGTCCGGCACCGGGGCCAACCGGTGAACGGCTGCATCCGCCCCACGCGACGCTGGTGATCGGACATCGCATCGGCCGTCCACTCCGCTGCTTGGCCGTCGCGGCCATCGTCATGCTGCTGGCCGTGGCCGCTCTGTACGCCGGCTGGCGCGGCATCGCCCCCGCCCCGTCGAAGACCGTCGCGGAGCGCGCCACCGCACCAGCCGCAACACAGCGAGCGGTTCGCGGACCGGCGCTGCTGGTTCTGCCCTTCGCCAACGGCTCCGGCGACCCCGCTCTCGACCTCGTCGCCGACGGCATCACCGAGGATGTCGTCGCCGCGCTCGTCCGCTTCGAGGATTTCCTGGTCTTCGGCGCCGACACCAGCTTCCGCTATCCGTCGGCGCCGGCCCTGCGCGAGGCCGTGCCGGCCACTCGCGTCGACTACATGCTCAAGGGCAGCGTCGCCCAAACCGGCGACTACATCCAGGTCACGGCCACGCTGATCGCCGCCAAGGACCATCGCTACCTGTGGTCGGACAGTTTCCGCCGCGCCGTCACGCCGGCCAGGCTGCTGGATCTGCGCCATGACATCGCCGTCCAGGTCGCCCGCACCCTGGCGCAATCGGACGGCGTGATCGAGCGCGAGGAAACGCGGCTGAACAGCCAGCACGCACCGCAGGACCTGTCGTCCTACGCCTGCCTTCTGCGCGCCCGCCAGTACTGGCGCCAGCTCAGCGCCTCCATCCACGCCGAAGTGCGGGATTGCCTGGAACGGACGACGAGGAGCGACCCCGGCTACCCGGAAGCCTGGGCGGCGCTCGCCATGGTCACCATCGACGAAGCCCGGCTCGGCTTCAACCCCAGCCCGGCGCGCCCCGATCCGATCAATGACGGGCTGCAAATGGCCGAGCGCGCGGTGGCGCTGGCGCCGGACAGCGCCCTGTCCCATCAGGCGCTCGGGCTTGCCTGGTGGCTGCGCCGCGAGCCGCAGCGCAGCATCGAGGCGTACGAGCGGGCGCTCGCGCTCAACCCGAACGACAGCGCGACGCTCGCCGACCTGGGGCGCTGCTACAGCCTGACCGGCGAATGGGAGCGCGGGATCCCGCTGATCCGCGAAGCCTTCGCCCGCAACCCGGCGCAGCCGAGCTGGTACCGCATCGTGATCGCCACCTATCATTACGTGCATGGCCGCTACGCTGACGCGCTCGATGAGATGCGGCGGGCCAATCTGGGGCGGGAGGTTCTTCTCGGCCATGTCGCTCTGGCGATGATCCACGGCCAGACCGGCAACCGGGCCGAGGCGGCGAAGGCGGTCTCGGAGATCCTGCGACTCGACCCGAACTTCCCGGTCAAAGCGGTCACCGAGTTCGAGCGACGCAACATCCACCCGGACACCATCGCCCGGATCGTCGATGGGCTGCGCAAGGCCGGGCTGGCCATTCCGCCGCCGCAGACGGCCGACGGCGAGGGGCTTTGAGCGCCGCGACAACGCAGCATTCCTGAACCGGCAGGAGCGCACGGCATCGCCCCGGCCGGGCAGCCGCTACCTCACCAGCGTCGCCGCCGGTCGAACAAAGCTCTTGCGGCCGCGCTTGAACCCCATGAGGGGCGCGGCGATGCCGCCGAAGGCGTCGGCCTCGTCATCGGCGTCGAGCACGATCAGGTCCGCCCATCCGCCGACCGCGATGCCATAGTCGGCAATCCGCATCAGCCGGGCGGCCCCGGTCGAGATCATGCCGAGGCAGTCGCCGAAGCGTTCAGGCCCGAGCTGCATAAGGTTCGCATAGAGATTTCCCATCCGGATCAGCGAGCCGTCGCCGAAGGGCGTGAAGGGATTCAGGACGTTGTTGGTCGCGACCGAGACGGTCACGCCACCGTCCGCCAGCCGGTGAACCGGCGCCACCCCGCGCGGGGCCCGATGGTTGGCGTCGCGCCCGTTGAGGTAGAGATCCGTCGCGGGCAAGGCCGTCACGCCCACGCCGGCATCGGCGAGGAGCGCGATCATCCGCTCCAGAGCGGCCTCGTCGATGGCCGCGAGCTTGGTGGCATGGCCGACGGCGACCCGCCCCTGCCAGCCCGCCGCCATCGTCCGTCGGCAAATCTCCTCAAGATGCGACCAGCTCGGATCGAGGTCGAAATCCAGGTGGAAATCGAGATCGACGTCGTGCGCCACCGCCAGGGCGAAGATCCGCTCCATCTGCAGGGACGGATCGGCATCGGTGTAGGGGCAGCCGCCCAGGAGATCGGCCCCCTGCTCCAGGGCCTGGACCAGCAGCCCTTCGACCGCCGGATCGTGGGTCATCCCCTCCTGCGGAAAGACGCAGATCGACAGATCGATGGCGAAGGCGTAATCCCGCTTGAGGCGCTTCATGGCCTCGAAACTGCGCAGGCCGACCAGCGGATCGAGCTCCACATGGGCCCGCATGAACATGGTGCCCTGGGTGATCGCGCGCTCCAGGGTGCGGGCTCCGCGCTCGTAGACGTCCTCGACCGTGAAGTCCCTCTTCAGGCGGGACACCGCGGCGATCGCCCCCTTGAGGCCGCCGCCGGCATCGCGGCACCGGCAGAGCAGGCAGGATTTGTCGAGATGGATGTGCGTGTCGACCAGCCCCGGCAGGACGACACGCCCGCCGGCGTCCTCCTCAAGGACGGCGGTCCCGGCGAGGCCGTGGCCGATGGCGGCGATCCGTCCCTGACGGACGGCGACGTCCTGCAGGCCCTGCCCGCCGCTCAGGCGGGCGTTGCGCAGGAGAAGATCGAAAATCGGGTTCTGCGGCATCTTACATCCGGCGTATCGTTTGCATGGGAAAACCGTATGCACTTTTGATACCAATGTGACGACACTTGCGGAGGACCAAATGAGTGAGATGAGCGAACGCGACCTGCAGGCCGTGAAGGACTACCTGGACGCCTCCATGGCCCCTGATCCCGTGCGCGCGGCGAAGCATGTGGCGCCGGGCTTCATCTGCCGGTTCACCGGGCATCGCGTTTTCGACACGCCGAGCGGGCCGACCGGCTTCAACGCCGCGCGCTACAAATGGGTGAAGAAGCGGATCGAGCGCTACGACGTGGTGCCGGCCGAGACGGAAACCATCGTCTACAGCCTCGGCTACCTGTACGGCGCCTGGCCGGACGGCACCCCCTTCGACAACAACCGCTACGTCGACCGCTTCGTGGTTCGGGACGGCCTGATCGTGGAAACCGACGTCTGGAACGACAGCGCCGAATGGATCCTCGATCCCTCCTGCGCCCGCTGACCTGAACGGGTCCCGGGTATCCTGGCGCGCTTATTCCGTGTAGGGCGCCAGGATATCCATGAGGTCGCGGCTCCTGGCGCCCGAGCTTTGCAGCAGGGCGCGGGAAGCCACGGCCTCCAGATGCTCGTCCATGAGGGCGCAGGCCTTGTCGGCGGGGCCGGTCCGGATCGCCTCGATCAGTTCCAGATGCTCATTCACCGCGCATTCGGACGAATGGGGCCGGCTGAAGACCGCCAGAGACAGTCCCGCGCGGTAGCAGATCTCCGTCACATAGCGGATCAGAACGGGCTTGCCGGTCATCTCCGCCAGCCGGACATGGAATTCCGTCGCCAGGCGGATCGAAATCCCCTCCGCGCCGTGCCGGGCCTGATGTTCGGCGTCGACGATGGCCTTCAGCTGCTTCACCTGGGCGTCGGTCAGCTTGCCGGCCAGATGCCGGACGACCTGACGCTCGAGATCGACCCGGATGTCGAAGATGTCCCGCGCGTCCTCGAAGGACGGCACGGCGACCACGGCGATGCGGTTCCGGCGCAGATCGACGAGACCTTCCGCCGCCAGTTGCCCGAGCGCGCTGCGGGCGATGGTCCGGCTGACGCCGAAGCGTTCGCCCAACGAGTCCTCCGGCAACCGGTCCCCCGGCGAAAGGGCCCGCTCGATGATCGCGCGCCGCAAGGCCGTGCAGATCACCGCGACACGGTCGCCTCCGGTTTTCCTCGAACGCTTTTCCTCGACCATCGCCGCCCTCTCCAGCCCCGCTCTGCATAAGCGAGGTCGGGCGGGAATTCAACTCGCCAAGTGCCGCATTTGGATGCAACAGCCTCACCACACTGCACAAATCAAACGCATGCATAAATTGTACACACTTTTCCTTGCCAAACGCTGGTCACCCGCGACGTGGGGCGCGGCGCATCCCGGAAACTGGCGCATCTGTTGCATACAGTTTATCAGTCCGTCACGAGGTGCGCCGCATGTCCCCACCCCACGCCATCCCGCAAGGCCGTCCCGCCATCGCCGTCGAGCTTTCCCAGGCCGCCGTCTCGTTCGGCGCGCCGGGCAAGTCGGTCGCAGCTCTGCAGGAGACGAGCCTTCGGATCGCCGCGGGCGAGTTCGTCGCCCTGGTCGGGCCGTCGGGCTGCGGGAAGTCGACGATCCTGCGGCTGACCGCCGGCCTGCTGCAACCGAGCCGGGGGGCCGTCCTCGTCGGCGGGCGCGAGGTGGCGGCCAAGGCCCTGCGCATCGGCATGGCCTTCCAGAATCCGACCATGCTGCCCTGGCTGACCATCGAGCGGAACGTCATGCTGCCGCTGAAGATCGTGCGGCCCTTCCGCTCCGACTACCGCGCCAAGCGCAAGACGGAGTATCGCGACCGGGTGCATGCCCTGCTGGCCGATGTCGGACTCGACAAATTCGCCGGCCATTATCCCTGGCAGCTGTCGGGCGGGATGCTGCAGCGCGCCAACCTGTGCCGCGCCCTCATCCATGAGCCGAGCCTCCTGCTGCTCGACGAGCCGTTCGGCGCGCTCGACCAGTTCACCCGCGAGGAGCTGTGGGGGACGATGCAATCCCTGTGGCTGAAGCGCAAGCCGACCGTCCTGCTCATCACCCACGACCTGAAGGAGGCGGGATTCCTCGCCTCGCGCGTCTGCGTGATGAGCGCCCGCCCCGGCCGCATCATCGACGACAGCGCCGTCGACTTCCCCCGCCCGCGCACGATCCAGATGACCTTCGATTCCGAGTTCGTCGCCCTCAATCAGAGGCTGCGCGACCTCATCATCGACGCGCGCACCGACACCGCCATCCGCGGAGCCTGAGCCATGAGCTACGAACTGCGCCGCCGTCTCTGGGCCGGCATCCTCATCCTCGGCTTCTTCGCGACCTGGGAAATCCTCTGCCTCGCCCTCCAGGTCTCCGATCTGGTCCTTCCCCGCCCCAGCCAGGTGTTCGCGACGCTGTTCGACCGCCTCGGCATCCTGTGGCCCCATGTGCTGCAAACCCTCTGGACCACGATGATCGGCTTCGTCCTGGGCGTCACCGTCGGGGTGGTCATCGGGGCGGCCATCGGCGTCTCCCGCACCGCCTACGACACGGTCTATCCGCTGCTGATCGGCTTCTCCTCGATCCCCAAGGTCGCGGTGGTGCCGATCTTCGTGCTGTGGTTCGGATCGGGTGCCACGCCGGCCATCCTCACCGCGCTCGCCATGTGCTTCTTCCCGATCGTCGTCAACATCGCGACCGGCCTCGCCACCACCGAGCCGGAGCTGGAGGACGTCCTGAAGTCGCTCGGCGCCAGCAAGCTCGACATCCTGTGGAACGTCGGGCTGCCCCGCACCATGCCCTTCTTCTTCGCCTCGCTGAAGATCGCCGTCACCTTCGCCTTCGTCGGCAGCGTGCTGTCGGAAACCGTCGCCTCCAACAAGGGCATCGGCAACGTGATGATGACGGCCTCCTCGAACTTCGACGTGCCGCTGGTCTTCGCCGGCCTCTTCCTGCTCGCCGGCCTCGGCATCCTGCTCTACGTCGCCTTCTCGCTCGTCGAGGCGCGCGTCACCGGCTGGGCCACCCGCCGCCAGGGCTTTGCTTCCGCCTGACCCTTCATCCCGAAACGGAGCCTCCCATGTTGAAAACGCTTCTCTCGACGCTTGCGCTCGGTCTTTGCCTGAGTGGGCCGGGCCTTAGCGGGCCGGCGTTGGCCGAAACCAACATCAAGTTCACGCTCGGCTGGAAGACCCAGGGCTCCGACGCGCCCTTCCTGCTGGCGCAGCAGAAGGGCTACTTCAAGGCCGAGGGGCTGAACGTCACCATCGACCAGGGCGAAGGGTCGGCGGCCACGGTGACCCGCATCATGTCGGGCGCCTACGACGCCGGCTTCGGCGACATCAACGCGATCATCCAGAACGCGGCGACCCGCCCCGGCGAGGTTCCGATCATGGTCTACCAGCTCTGGAACAAGCCGCCCTTCGCCATCGTCTCGAAGAAGGCGACCCACATCACGACGCCCGCCGATCTTGTCGGCAAGAAGCTGGGCGGCGCCCAGGGCACCCCGACCACCCGCCTCGTCACCGTGCTCGGCACGCTCAACAAGGTCGACATGACCAAGGTCGCCATCGAGAACATGGGGCCGAACCTGCAGGAGCCGATGCTGATCAAGGGCGACATCGACGGCGCCCTGGTCTTCAACATCACCAGCTGGTTCAACCTGATCAACAACCGCCAGGACCCCGCCAAGGACTACAACTGGCTGCTGTTCGGCGAGTTCGGCCTCGACCTCTATTCCAACGGCATGATGGTCTCCCAGAAGCTGGTCAAGGAGAACCCGGCGGCCGTGGCCGGCCTCGTCCGCGCGGTCAACAAGGCGGCGGTGGAGATCGGCGTGAATGCCGAGGCCGGGGTCAAGGCGGTCCTCGCCTACGACAATCTGGCCAAGGAGGAGCTTGAACGCGCCCGCATGAAGTTCTCCTACGAGCAGCTCATCCTCTCGCCCGAAGTCGACCGCCTCGGCCTCGGCGACGTGGACGACGCCCGCCTCGCCCGCTCGATCGGCATCATGGTCGAAGGCTACCAGCTGACCGCCACACCCAAGCCGGAACAGGTCTTCACCCGCCAGTTCCTGCCGCCGGCGGCCGACCGCAAGCTCGCCTACAAGGCCGACTGATCGCCGAAGACCGCCCGGCCGGGATGAGATGGTCCCCGTTTCCCGCAAGGTCGGCTAAGCTTGCTTCGTCCGGGATGACGGACGGCTCCGATGATGGGGAAACGCGGGCCATCTCAGGCCAAAGCAGCACAATGGGAGGGTGGCAAGGATGAACTACCGCAAGCTCGGCCGCAGCGGCGTGAAGGTGTCGCCGCTCTGCCTCGGCGCCATGATGTTCGGCGGCCCCACCGACGAACCGACGGCGGGGCGCATCATCGCCCACGCCGCGGAGGCCGGCATCAACTTCATCGACACCGCCGACGTCTACAACGACGGCCGCTCGGAGGAGATCGTCGGCCGCGCCGTGAAGGGCGACCGCGAGCGCTGGGTGGTGGCGACCAAGGTCGGCAACCCCACGGGCCCCGGTCCGAACCAGCGGGGCCTCTCGCGGCGCCGGCTGAACGTGGCGTGCGACGCGAGCCTCCGGCGGCTGGGCACGGACTGGATCGACCTCTACTATCTGCACCGCGAGGACCCCGACACCCCGCTGGAGGAGACCGTCGCCGCTCTGGGCGACCTGATCCGCAGCGGCAAGATCCGCGCGTTCGGCGTGTCGAACGTCCGGTCCTGGCGCATCGCCGAGATCTGCCGGTTGTGCGACGTTCTGGGCATCGACCGGCCGGTGGCCTGCCAGCCCTATTACAACGCGCTCAACCGCATGCCGGAGGTCGAGATCCTGCCCGCCTGCGGCCATTACGGGCTGGGGGTGGTTCCTTACAGCCCGCTCGCCCGCGGCGTGCTCACCGGCAAGTACCGGCCGGGGGATGAGCCCTCCGCCGACACCCGCGCCGGCCGCAAGGACCGGCGCATGATGAACACCGAATGGCGCCCGGAAAGCCTGGAGATCGCCCAGGAGATCAAGCGTCACGCCGAGGCCCGCGGCATCACGCCGGGGCAGTTCGCCGTCGCCTGGGTGCTCAACAATCGCCTGGTCACCGCTCCGATCGCCGGGCCGCGCACCGAGGAGCAATGGCGCGCCTACCTCGCCGCGCTGGATTACACCTTCACCGCCGAGGACGAGGCGCTGGTCGACCGTCTGGTGACGACCGGACACCCCTCCTCCCCCGGCTACAACGACCCCGCCTACCCCATCGAGGGCCGCCCCGCCCGAACCACCGCACCGGCCGCACCGTAGGCCGCCGCTTCTTATTTTTTCCGCCCCGGATGTCACAGTCCGGGGGCGGGCCTTGTCATCCCCCTCGTTGCTGAACCTTCAAGGGAGACGACGATGGCCAAGAACACAGCGGTGATTGATCCTCGGTCCTCGTGCCTGACGCTGATAAACATCTACGAGGTCGAGCCGGAGAAGCAGGCCGACCTGGCGAAGGCGCTGTCGGAAGCGACCGAAAGCACCATCCGCCACCAGCCCGGCTTCCTGTCGGTCAGCGTCCACAGCAGCCTCGACGGGAAGACGGTCGTCAACTACGCCCAATGGGCCTCCAGAGAGCACTTCGAGGGATTCATGAGGAAGCCCGAGACGCAGGAGCAACTCAGGAGGTTCGCGGGTCTCGCGACATCGGTCGCGCCGAGCCTCTACAGGGTCAGCGCCGTTCACGCGGACTGACGAAGGCATGACGAGGCCGCAGGACCATGACCGACGCCCCCGCCGACCCGCCCTTCTCCGCCCTTCGCCCCCGCCTCGTCCGGCTCGCCTACCGGATGCTCGGATCAGTGGCGGACGCCGAGGACGTCGTTCACGATGCCTATCTCCGCTGGCTGGCGACCGACCCTGAGACGGTCCGGCAGCCGGCGGCCTTGCTGCACACCATCGTCACGCGCCTCTGCCTGAACGAGCTGAAATCGGCGCGGCGCCGGCGCGAAACCTACATCGGGCCGTGGCTGCCGGAACCGATCGTCGACGCGGAGGAAACGGAGGCCATCGACGACATCACGCTTCCCCTGATGATCGCGCTGGAGCGTCTGTC
This sequence comes from Azospirillum sp. UENF 211521, assembly GCF_058780535.1. Lineage (NCBI taxonomy): Bacteria > Pseudomonadati > Pseudomonadota > Alphaproteobacteria > Rhodospirillales > Azospirillaceae > Azospirillum > Azospirillum sp. UENF 211521. The sequence goes on along the minus strand of NZ_JBSNCF010000001.1, from coordinate 814,024 downwards.
GCCGCTGGAGCGGGCGGCCTTTCTGCTCCACGACGTGTTCGGGATGGGCTTCGACGACGTCGCCAGCGCCATAGGCCGCGACGCCGCGGCCTGCCGCAAACTGGCCAGCCGGGCGCGCGACCACATACGGGCGGCCCGCCCGCGCTTCCCGGTGACGAAGGAGCAGGGGCTGGAGATCGCCGCCGCCTTCTTCACCGCGTCGCGTCATGGCGACCTGGACCGGCTGCGCCTGCTGCTTGCCGACGATGTGGCCGCCCGCACGGACGGCGGCGGCAAGGTGCCGGCCTCGCAGCGCCCGCTGATCGGAATCGAGGAGGTGATGGCCCGGCACGCCCAGCTCGCGCAGGAGTTCGAACGGTCTCCGTCCCGTCTCCTGCGCTACGCCGTCATCGACGGCCTCCCCGGTTTCCTGTCGGTGGAGAGCGGCGGGATCGTGCAGACCACCGCCCTGCAGATCGAGCGGGGAAGGATCGTCGCGCTCTACATCACCAGGAACCCGGACAAGCTGCGGCGTGTGGACGGCGCTTCGGTGCATCGGAAGGCCCCCGCCGATGCGGCGGCGATGCGCGTCACGGTGTGACGCTCCTGGCCAGTCGGCGTTCAGTCCTGGGCCGTCGGCCGGATCACGACGCTGCCGACATCGACGTCATCCGGTTGCTCGATGGCATAGACGACGCCGCGGGCGATCGCTTCCGGCGGGATCGAGACCGTGGCCGCCCGCTTCGCCATCGCCTCCCGTATGGCGGGGTCGGTCATGGAGGCTGCGAAATCGGTTGCGACGAAGCCCGGAGAAATCTCGGTCACCCGCAGATGCGGTCCGGCCTCCTGACGCAGGGCTTCGGTGGCGGTGCGCACCGCGTTCTTCGTCGCGGCATAGACCCCCATGGTGGGCAGGATCTTGAGGCCGGCGGTCGAAACGATGTTGATGACGTGGCCGGATTTCTGACGCTGGAACAGCGGCAGCACGGCGGCGATGCCATACAGCGTCCCGCGCAGATTGACGTCGATCATCGCGTCCCAATCCTCGACGCGGAGCGCGTCGAAGCGCGAGATCGGACCGATGCCCGCGCTGTTCACCAGGACATCGACCCGGCCGCCCCGCTCGACGGCAAGGGCGACCAAAGCTTCGAGATCGTCGCGCCGGCGAACGTCGGTCACCTTGTGAACGGCCATGCCGCCGGCCGCGGCGATCGCGCCCGACACCTCGGCCAGCGCGCTGTCCCGGCGGGCGCCCAGGACCACGAACGCCCCCTGTTCGGCCAGCAGCATCGCGGTGGCGCGGCCGATGCCGCTGCTCGCGCCGGTGATGACCACGACCTTGCCGTCCATGCCCATTGCCTTTCTCCCTTGCACACTCAGTTCAGGCATGGTGCAAGATCATCGGTAAGAGAGGGTCCGTGGTTTTGTCGCGATCGTCTTGGTTGGCTGCCGATCCGTTGTCGGACGTTCTGGACGTCCTCGGCCCCCGGGTCAGCCGGCTGACCCGGCTGGAGGCCGCAAACGACTGGGCGCTGGGGTTCCCGGCGCTCGACCGCTTGAAGTTCGTGGCGCTGCTGAAGGGCACGAGCTGGCTGATCCTCCCGGGCCACCCTCCCCGTGTGATGGGCGCTGGGGACGTCTGCCTCATCGGACGCACGCCCTACGCCGTCGCCAGCGATCCGGCCCTGCCCCGCACCGACGGCCAGAGCCTCTTCGGCATGCCCGGGCGCGACACCGTGCGGCTTGGCGGAAACGCCATGATCGCGATCGGCGGCAGCGTCTCCTTCGCCGACGGGAACGCCGATTTCCTGCTCGACATGCTGCCGGAAGCCCTGCTGATCCCGCGGTCCTCCCCCGGATCGGGCCCGGTGTCGACGATCCTCGCCCTGCTGGGGAACGAGATGGAGCGGACCCCTCTGGGTCATGGGGTCGTGACCGCCCGCCTCGCCGACGTGCTGCTGGTGGAGGCGATCCGCGCCCATGCGGCGGGTGGCGAGGCCGTCGGGATGGGCTGGCTGGGCGCGTTGTCCGACCCCCGCCTCGGCCGGGTGCTGCGCGCCATTCACGACGACATCGCACGGCCATGGACCGTGGCCCAACTCGCCGCCGTCGCCGGCATGTCGCGCGCCGCCTTCTCCGCACAGTTCACCCGCCGGGTGGGGCAGACGCCGCTGGCCTATGTGCGGGCCTGGCGTCTCACCCGCGCACGCGCCGCCTTGGGGCGGCCCGGCGCCGACGTCGCCAGCGTCGCGAGCACGGTCGGATACAGCTCGCAGAGCGCCTTCGGCCATGCCTTCCGCCGCTCCTTCGGCGTCGCGCCCGGGGGCCGGCGCCACGGCGGGAGCCGGCCGCGCGCCGACGGATGAAGTCGGGATGAGCGGGGCGGCGGAGACGCCGTCCGTCAGCGGCTGATCATCGGCTTCAGCCAGGGCGAGGAAGCGAGCACGTCCGTGAAATAGCCCTGGGTGAGGATGCCGCGGCCGGCCTTGTGGATGCGCGCCGGCAGCGCCCCCAGCTCGCCCTTGCGGGCGACCACGAAGACGGACCGGCGGAAGCTGGCCGCCGGGAAGGGCAGCACCTTCAGGCGCCCCAGATGCTGGCGGCTTTTCACCAGCGCGGTCGGCGGCAGCAGGCTCCACCCCATCTCTTCCGCCACCATCGCCATCATGGTGTCGACGGCGTCGAAGGCGAAGCTGCGCGGGATCTCCATGCCCAGCCGGCGCAGGTGCTGGTCCACCATCCGGCCCAGGCTGCTGTCCACCGTGTTGCGGATCAGCGGCAAAGCCTGCGAGAGCGCGCGCAGCCCGGCCTCGTCGGCGACGTCCGGCGCGCTGCGGGGCACCAGGAGCACGAAGGGCTCGCTGAGCAGCCGGAAGCTGTCCACCTGATCCAGGTCGTCGAAGGACTCGTTGGTGAAGATGACGTCCAGGCGCCGGGCCATGAACTGCTCCCGCAGCTGGCGGCTGAGCCCCGCCGCGATGCTGAAGGACGGCACGCTGTCGCGCAGCTGCTGGAGCAGCCGCGGCATGAAGGGGGCGGCCAGCGTGTCGATGCAGCCGAGCCGCAGCTCCGGCACGAAGAGCGTGTCCTTGCCGCCGATCACCGCCGGCAACTGTCGGGCGTCGCCGAGGATCCGCTTGCTCCAGTGCCACAGCCGGTGGCCGGAGGCGGTCAGCGCCATCGGCCGGATGCTCCGGTCGAACAGCTGCGTGGCGAAGGCGGTTTCCAGTTGACGCACCACGTGCGACACGGCCGACTGGGTCAGCCCCAGCTGGCCCGCCGCGCGGGTCATGTTGCCCAGCTCCGCCACCGTCACGAACACTTCAAGGGAATCCAGGTCGAAGTCGCGGTGGCGCATGGGGGTGGCGGGTTCCGTCGGTCGGCGGGCGCGGTGGTGCCCGAGGGGTGCCACATTATGAATCCAATTCATCCCGATCATGAAAGTCCTTTCTTGACCTGACGGCGGGGTGAGGGTCGCTGGCAGCTTCGCGGGATCGTCCGCCACCGTTCGCGCGAGGCCCCGCCATGACCACCTCTCCCTCCGCCTCTCCCTCTTCCCCACCCGCCGCCCGGCTCATCGGCCATTGGCTGGCCGGTCTGGAACGGGGCGGCATTCCCGAGGAGGTCGCCGCGGTCGGCCGCGGCTGCATCATCGACACGCTGGGCGTGGCGCTGGCCGGTGCCGGCGCCGACGCCGCCCGCATGGCGCGGGAGGAAGCGCTGGACATTTACGCCGCCGGTCCGTGCACCCTGCTGGGGGGCGGGCGGCTGTGCGCCGAGGGGGCCGCCTTCGCGAACACCGCCGCCGCCCACGCGCTGGATTTCGACGACAATTGCTACGCCGGCTTCGTCCACGGTTCCGCCGTGGTGGTGCCGACCGCCCTGGCCGCGGTGGAGGCCGCCGGCGGGACAGGGGCCGATCTGCTGACCGCGGTGGTGGCCGGGTCGGAGGCGGAATACGCGCTGGCCATCGCCCTCGGCAACGGCGTGTACGAAGCCGGCTGGTGGACCACCGCGCTGTTCGGCACCGTCGGTGCCGCGGCGGCGGCGGCCAAGGCCTTCCGGCTGGACGGCGACCGGGCCGCCGATGCCATCGCCTTCGCGCTCTGCGGGGCTGGCGGCCTGCGGGCCTGCTTCGGCACGAGCGCCAAACCGCTGCTGGCCGCCCAGGCCGCCGCGAACGGGCTGCGCGCGGCGCGTCTGGCGATGCGCGGCGGGGCGGTGCCGCACGGCGTGGTCGAGGACCCGCGCGGCTTCGCCCGGCTGGTGGCGCAGGGCCGTTTCGACGTCACGGCGCTGGACGAGCTGGGCCGGCGGTGGCACCTGCTCGACCCCGGCATCGACACCAAGGCCTATCCGGTTTGCCTGTCCTCGCACGCCGCGGCCGACGCGGTGCGCGACCTGATGGCGGAGCACCGGCTGGACCCATCGGACATCACCGCGGTGCGCTGCGTCGTGCCGCCGGTGGTGGCCGCCAACCTCACCTACGATCGCCCCGCCACCCCCGGCGAAGCCCGCTTCAGCCTGCCCTTCGCGGTGGCCTGCGTGATGCTGCACGGCGACCTGACTCTGGATCATCTGAGCGGGCCGACGCTGGCCGACCGGCGCCTGCGCGCGGCGATGGAGCGCGTGAGCCTGCGGCCCGATCCCGGCTGGAACGCCGATCCCGAGCGGGCGCGGCTGGCCCCGGAAGGCGCCCCAGAAGGCGCCGACGTGACGGTGGAGACCCGCACGGGGCAAAGCGTCCGCCGCTTCTGCGCCTCGGCGCGCGGCACCGTCGCCCGCCCCCTGTCGATGGAGGCCCACGCCGCGAAGTTCCTCGCCTGCGCCGACCGCGCCATCGGACCCACGGCGGCGCAACGGCTCCACCAGCGCCTGTCGGCAATTGACACCCTCCCCGGCCTGGATGGGCTGCTGGAGGGCGGCACGGACTGATCCCCATTCCGATACCATACGGATGCATTCATGGTGCCGACAAAAAACATTCATGGTACGGGACACGCGTCGGCAAGCGAGCCTAATTTTTAGGCATGATTATCGGCGGGACGAACCAAATCCCGGCGGAGAAATCCGGACTTTGTCTGTGGTCGAAAATCGGGCATCCCGCTCGCATCCGCAAAAATGAGTGTTTTTTAGGCATACCCTGGACCACCGGACGGCGCGTCCTCGGTCGTTCCGTTCATGACACGTCTGTGAGAGCGTCGAGGCAACAGGAACCAAGGTCCATAACGGACCCCGCAAGCAGAGAGGCTTCATTATGGTGAAACGGTTGGTGGCACGGGCTGTGCTCTCGGCTTTCCTCCTCTCCGGCACGGCGCTGTCCGCGCAGGCCGCCGGCACGCTCAAGGTGGCGGTGGATTCGAACCTGAACACCCTCGACCCCGCCAAGATGAAGGGCGGCCAGGAGTATGTGGCCGCCTACCTCCTGTTCAACGGCCTGACGGCGATCGCCGCCGACATGACGCTGAAGCCCGACCTCGCCGAGCGCTGGGAGCACAGCGCCGACCTCAAGACCTGGACCTTTTTCCTGAAGAAGGGCGTGAAGTTCCACAGCGGCCGCGAGATGGACGCCGAGGACGTTCTCGCCACCATCACCCGCATCCAGGACAAGGCGACCGGCTCCACCGCCCGCGTGAACTTCGAGATCGTGGAGTCGATGAAGGCGGTGGATTCCCACACGGTGGAATTCACGCTGAAGTCCCCCTACTCCGGCTTCGCCGAGCTGTTCGGCGAGCGTCAGGCCCGCATCGTGCCGCGCGACGCCCTCGACACGCTGGCCTCCAACCCCGTCGGCACCGGCCCCTTCCAGTTCGTCTCCTTCGCGCCCGGCGACCGCATGGTGGTGAAGCGCAACCCGACCTATTTCGAGGCCGGCCTGCCGAAGCTGGACGAGGTGGTGATCCGCATCCTGCCCGAGACGGCCAGCCAGGTGGCGGCGCTGACCACGGGTGAGCTGGACCTCGCCTGGAACCTGCCGCCGGAGGCGGTGGACAAGGTCAAGGCGACGTCCAACCTGAAGGCCGAAGCCGTGCCGACCTCCACCTGGGACGGCGTGATCATGAACGGCACGACCAAGCCGTTCGACGACGTGCGCGTCCGCCGCGCCGTGGCGACCGCGCTGGACAAGCAGGCGATCACCCAGATCGCCCTGTTCGGCTACGGCACGCCGACCCATTCGCCGATCCCGCCGAGCCACCCCTACTTCAACAAGGATCTGCCGATCGCCAAGGGCGACCCGGCCGCCGCGAAGAAGATGCTCGCCGAGGCCGGCTATCCCAACGGCTTCGAGGTCACGCTCTACACCCCGGCCGGCCGCGCCACCCGCGAGCGTCTGGGGCTGGCGGTCCGCGAGCTGCTGAAGCCGGCGGGCATCACCGTCAACGTGCAGCGCGTGCCCTTCGACGTCTTCCTGAAGGACATCGAAGGCAAGGCGGGCTTCTACATCGACGGCTTCTTCAGCCGCCCGACGATCGATACCTCGGTCTACCCCTGGTACCACTCGCGCGGGTCGTGGAACGCCGCGCTGTGGAACTACAGCAACCCGGCGATGGACAAGCTGCTCGACGGCGCCCGTCAGGCGTCCAGCGAGGAGGAGGCCAAGAAGCTCTATGGCGAGGTGCAGGCGCTGGCCGTCCAGGACGCCCCCGGCGTCATCCCCTACGTCATCAACCACGTCAACGGCGTGAGCGCGCGGGTGCAGGGCTTCACCTCCCACCCGATGATGTTCCTCGACCTGCGCAACGTTTCGGTCGGCCAGTAGAGCCGTCGACGGCGTCGGGAGCGCCCGCCGCGCTCCCGACGGCCCCGGGCCAAGGGAAGCTCTCTCCATGCTCCTCTACACACTCACCCGGCTGGCCTATCTGGCGATGGTGCTGGTCGTCATGTCGATCCTCGTCTTCCTGGTGACGCAGGCGATGCCGGGCGACGTCGCGTCAATGATCGCCGGGCAGTTCGCCTCGAAAGAGGTGATCGACGCCATCACGGTCAAGCTCGGTCTCGACCAGCCCCTGATCGTGCAGTACGGCCGCTGGGCCGCCGGCATCCTGCAGGGCGATCTCGGCCGCTCGCTGGTTCTGGAGCAGCCGGTGGCACCCATCCTGATGGAGGCGCTGAGCCGGTCCCTGGTCCTGGCGGTGGTGGCCCTGGCGGTGGTGACGGTGATCGGCATCGGCGCCGGCGTCCTGGCCGCGGTGCGCCGCGGGCGCATGGCCGACCAGATGGTCTCGGGCGTGTCCTATCTCGGCATCGCCGTTCCCGACTTCTTCTGGGCCATCGTGCTGGTTCTGATCTTCGGCAGCTACCTGAAATGGCTGCCGACCGGTGGCTACGCGCCGCTCGCCGACGGCTTCGTGCCCTGGGCGTCGCATCTGGTCCTGCCGGTCGTCACGCTGGTGCTGATGCTGATCGCCCGCATCGCGCGGCTGACCCGCTCCAGCATGATCGACGTCCTGCAGACCAACTACGTGAAGTACGCCCGCGCCAAGGGCCTGCCGGAAAAGGTGGTGATCGTCCGCCACGCCCTGCGCAACGCGCTGCTGCCGACCATCACCGTGCTCGCCATCGATTTCGGTCTGATCCTCGGCGGCGTCGTGGTCATCGAGACGGTCTTCTCCTTCCCCGGCATGGGCCGGCTGCTGCTGTTCGCCATCCAGCGCCACGACCTGCCGCTGATCCAGGCGACCATCCTGATCATCTCGACGGCCTACTGCCTGGCGAACCTGGCGGCCGACCTCCTCTACGCGTTCGTCAACCCGAAGATCCGCCATGGCATGGGGAACGCCTGACATGACCGCCGCGAGCCAAACCCGCGCAACGCCCCCCCGCTCCGCGCCGAAGCGCTGGCCCACCTCGCTCGTCCTCGGGATCGCGCTGCTGGCGCCGCTGCTGGTGGTCGCCGTGGCCGGCCCCTGGCTGGCCCCCTACCCCTACGACGAGATGAACATCATGAGCCGGCTCCAGCCGCCGGGGCCGGACTTCTGGTTCGGCACCGACGAGTACGGCCGCGACGTGTTCAGCCGCACCCTCGTCGGCACGACCAACTCGCTGGTCATGGGCGTCGCCGCCACCGCCATCAGCCTGCTCGTCGGCGTGCCGCTGGGGCTGGTCGCCGGCTACGGCCGCGGCCGGACCGACGAGATCATCATGCGCTGCATGGACGTGCTGATGTCCTTCCCGCCCATCCTGCTGGGCATTCTCGTCCTGGCGGTCACCCCGCCGGCCCTGTGGAAGGCGGTCGTCGCCATCGGCATCGTCTACGTGCCGCAGGTGGTCCGCCTGACCCGCGCCATCACCCTGGAGCTGATGCAGGAGGAGTTCATCACCGCCGCCCGGCTGCGCGGCGAGAGCACCGCCTACATCCTGTTCCACGAGATCCTGCCGAACATCTGGCCGCCGCTGGCGGTCGAGTCCAGCCTGCGCGTCGTCTTCGCCATCCTGCTGGGCGCCGCCCTCAGCTTCATCGGCATGGGCGCCCAACCGCCCTCCTCCGACTGGGGCCTGATGATCAGCGAGGCCCGGCCCTTCGTCGAGCAGGCGCCGTGGATCGCGCTGTGCCCCGGCATCGCCATGGGCATCACCGTGATCGGCATCAACCTGCTGGGCGACGGACTGCGCGCCGTGCTGGACCCCCGCAACACGGGAGGACACTGACCCCATGACCGCTCTCGTGCCCCTTTCCGCCGCGTCTCCCGATCCGACCCCCAGCCCGACCCCGGTCTCCGCGACCGCCATGTCCGCCCTGCTGGAGGTGCGCAACCTCACCATCAACTACGCCAGCCCGCGCGGCACGCTGCGCGCCGCCAGCGACGTCAGCTTCGCGATCCGGCCGGGCGAGGTCATGGGGCTGGTGGGCGAGTCCGGCTCGGGCAAGAGCACCGTCGCCATGGCCATCCTCGACCTGCTGGGCGAGGCCGGCCGCATCGACGGCGGCGAGATCCTGTTCGAGGGCACCGACCTGCGCCGTCTGTCCGCCGGGCAGCGCCGGAGCTTGCGCGGCGACCGCATCGCCGCCGTCTTCCAGGACCCCTTCACCTCGCTGAACCCGGCGCTGACCGTCGGGCGGCAGATCGCCGAGCCGCTGGTCCAGCACAAGGGCTTCACCCCCCGGCAGGCAGCACCACGGGTGGAGGAGCTGCTGGCCGAGGTCGGCATCCGCGAGCCGCGGCGCATCGCGCAGTCCTACCCGCACCAGCTGTCGGGCGGCATGCAGCAGCGCGTGCTGATCGCCACCGCGCTCGGCTGCGACCCCAAGCTGCTGATCCTCGACGAGCCGACGACGGCGCTCGACGTCACGGTCGAGGCGCGGATCATCGAGCTGCTCGCCGGCCTGTGCGAGAGCCACCATCTGAGCGCCCTCTTCGTCTCCCACAACCTCGGCATCGTCAACCGCATCTGCAACTCGGTCTGCGTCCTCTACGGCAGCGAGGTCGTGGAGACCGGGCGCACCCGCGACGTGCTGGCCCGGCCGGTCCATCCCTACACCAAGGGGCTGGTGGCGGCGCTGCCGCGCATCACCACCGATCGCCGGCACCGCCTGTCCTCGATTCCCGGCACCGTCAGCAAGCTGTCGGGCGCCTCCGAATCCTGCGTCTTCGCGCCGCGCTGTCCGTTCGCCGAGGAGACCTGCCGCAGCCTGCCCCAGGCGCTGCGCGGGGACGCCGCCGGCAACAGCGTGCGCTGCTGGAAGGCCGAGGCCCTGGCCGGCACCCCCTGGCCGGAGGAATCGACCGCGTCCCGGCCGCAGGCGGCGCCTCCGGCACGCACCGCCCCGCTGGTGCAGGTCGAGGCGCTGCGCAAGGTCTTCGGCGAGCGCCGGTCGATCCTGCCGTGGCTCCGCCGCGACGGCACGGTGGCGGTCGACGACGTCTCCTTCACCATCCAGCGCGGCGAGGTGCTGGGCGTGGTCGGCGAGAGCGGCAGCGGCAAGAGCACGATCGGCCGCTCGCTGCTGGCCCTGATCGAGCCGACCGCCGGCACGGTGCTGTTCGACGGCGCCGACTTCGTCAAGCAGGCCAAGGAGGGCGACCGCGACCTGCGCCGCCGCGCCCAGCTGGTCTTCCAGAATTCCGCCGCCTCGCTCAACCCGCGCAAGACGGTGGGGGCGGCCATGGAGCGCCCGCTCGTCCTCGCCGGCCGCCAGGGCGAGGCGGAGCGCCGGGAGATGATCGCGGCCCTGCTGACCCGCGTCGGCCTGCCCGCCGCCTACGCCGACCGCTACCCGCACGAGCTGAGCGGCGGCGAGCGCCAGCGCGTGAACATCGCCCGCGCCCTGGCCACCGATCCGGAGTTCGTCGTCTGCGACGAGGCGGTGTCGGCGCTCGACGTCTCGGTGCAGGCGAACATCCTCAACCTGCTGGCCGACCTGCGCGACGAGCTGGGGCTGTCCTACCTGTTCATCACCCACGACATCGCCGTGGTGTCGCACATCGCCGACCGCGTGCTGGTCGTCTATGGCGGGACCATCTGCGAGGAGGGGCCGATCGGCCGGGTCCTGCGCCCGCCCTACCACCCCTACACCGAGGCGCTGCTGTCGGCGGTGCCGCGGCTGAGCGGGGCGGAGGACGGGCCGGAGCCGGAGCGCATCCTGCTGGAGGACTCCACCGCACCGCCCGGCGGCGGGGGCTGCGCCTTCCGCGGCCGCTGCCCGCGCAAGCTCGGCGCCATCTGCGACGAGCGCGCGCCGCCGGTGCAGACGGCGGCCGACGGCCACCGCATCGCCTGCCACATCCCGCTGGCCGAGCTGGCGGAACGGGCGTCGGTCTTCCCCGAGCTGGCGGCCCTGCACTGACCGTCTGATCCGCAACCCTTTCCGGGCGGCGTGACGGCCGGGGGCCCTTTCGGCTTCCCGGACACGCCCTCTCCATGCCCGGCGCATCCGTTCACCCAAGAGAGAACCGACCCATGACCACCCACACCCGCATCCGCAAGTTCAACACCAAGAAGACCTATCCCGAGCAGGCGCTGGACAACGACCTCTGCCAGACGGTCGTGGCCCGCGGTGCGATGGTCTTCGTGCGCGGCCAGATCGGCCAGAACCTCGACACCAGCGAGAGCGTGGCCATCGGCGACGCCGCCGGCCAGACCGAGCAGGCCATGAGCAACATCAAGATGCTGCTGGACGAAGCCGGCGCGAAGATGGAGCACATCTGCAAGATCACCGTCTACATCACCGACCCGCGCTACCGCGAGCCGGTCTACCGCACCATCGGCAAGTGGCTGAAGGGCGTCCATCCCGTCTCCACCGGCATCGTCGTCAGCGCCCTGGCGCGCCCGGAATGGGTGGTCGAGGTCGACGCCATCGCCGTAATCCCCGACGCTCCCTGATCCCCCGTATCACACAGAAGAAACCTGGAACGCCCGCCATGAGCAGCACCCTGACCAACCCGCCGCGCCGCGAACTGCAGAGCTTCCTCGACTTCCCCATCTGCACGGATCTCGACCAGCTCGACGGCCACATCGGCATCCTCGGCATCCCCTACGGCGATCCCTACTCGATCGACGAGGTGACCAACGACCAGACCAACGCCCCCACCTGGGTCCGCCGCTACACCGAACGGGCGCTGCGCCAGCTGGAGCGCTGGGACTTCGACATCGGCGGTCCGCTGCTCGGCGGGAAGGACATCAAGGTCGTGGACTGTGGCGACGTGAAAGCGAACCCGCGCGACCTCGACCTGCATTACCGCAACGCCGAGGCGGTGGTGCGGGCGATGCTCGCCAAGGGCATGCTGCCGATCATCATCGGCGGCGACCACGGCATCCCGATCCCCGTGCTGCGCGCCTACGACGACCAGGGCCCGATCACGCTCGTGCACATCGACGCGCACCTCGACTGGCGCGACCATGTGAACGGCGCCCGCGGCGGCTATTCCAGCCCGATCCGCCGCGCCGCGGAGATGGACCATGTCGGGCAGATCTTCCAGATCGGCCTGCGCTCCGCCGGCAGCGCCCGGCCGGAGGAGGTCGAGGCGGCCCAGGCCTACGGCGCCGTGCTGATCCCCGACGTGGAGTTGCAGGACGTCGGCATGAAGGCGGTGCTCGACCGCATTCCCGACGGCGGGCGCTACTACCTGACCATCGACGCCGACGGCATGGACCCGACCATCATGCCGGCCGTCAACGGACCGGCGCCGGGCGGCGTGACCTATCCCCAGATCCGCACGCTGATCCACGGTCTGGTGAAGAAGGGCCGCGTCGTCGGCATGGACATCGTGGAGATCACGCCCAAGAAGGACGTGAACGGCATCACCGCGATCACCGCCGGTCGCATCATCTGCAACCTGATCGGCAAGACCATCCAGGCCGGCTACTTCGACGCCAAGTGAGCGGAGCGGCCTGACGGGGAACGGGGGAGGCCGGCCGCCGGCCGCCTCCGTCCCGTCGGCGCGGAGAAGCCGAAGCCGATCGACGACCAAGGAAGAAGGACCATCCCGCCATGGGTGCGACGCTGGACATTCTGGAGCGGCTGGTGGCCTTTCCCACGGTCAGCCGCGACAGCAACCTCGACCTCATCCTCTGGGCCAAGGAGCGGCTGGAGGCGGCCGGCGCCGCCACGCGGCTGGTGCCGAGCGAGGACGGGCGCAAGGCCAACCTCTTCGCCAGCGTCGGCCCGGCCGACCGTCCGGGCATCCTGCTGTCCGGCCACACCGACGTGGTGCCGGTGGACGGGCAGGCCTGGACCTGCGATCCCTTCCGCCTGACCCGCCGGGACGGCAATCTCTACGGCCGCGGCACGGCCGACATGAAGGGCTTCATCGCCGCGGCGATGGCCCTGGCCGAGCGGGCCTCCGGGCGGACGCTCAGCCAGCCGCTTCATCTCGCGCTGTCCTACGACGAGGAGGTCGGCTGCCTGGGCGTGCGGCGCCTGATCGACATGATGGCGGCCCTGCCGGTCCGCCCGCGCTTCTGCATCGTCGGCGAACCCACGCTGATGCAGGTTGTCACCGCCCACAAGGGCAAGACGGCGCTGCGCATCGACTGCCGGGGCGCCGAGTGCCATTCGAGCCTCGCCCCGCAAGGGCTGAACGCCATACACATGGCTTGCGACATGCTCACCGGCCTGCGCCGCCTTCAGGAGCGGGTGCAGACCGAGGGGGCGCGCGATGCCGGCTATGACGTGCCCTGGACCACCATCCACGCCGGCGTCATCCAGGGCGGCACCGCGCTGAACATCGTGCCCAACCAGTGCCGCCTCGACATGGAGATCCGCCACTTGCCGCAGGACCCGGTGGACCCTCTGCTCGACGCCGTCCGCGCCGAGGCCGAGGCCATGGAGAAGCGTCTGCGCACCGCCTTCCCCGCCGCCGCCGTGGACATCACGGAGCTGTCCAGCTACCCCGCCCTCGACACCGACGAGGATGCGGAGGTGGTGTCCTTCGTCAAGGCGCTCACCGGCGGCAACAGCCTTGGCAAAATTTCCTTCGGCACCGAGGGCGGCCTGTTCCAGCGGCGCCTGTCCATTCCGACCGTTGTCTGCGGCCCCGGCAGCATCGGCGAGGCCCACAAGCCGGACGAATTCGTCGCCGAGGACCAGCTGGCCGCCTGCGATCGCATGCTGGATGCGTTGCTCGCCCGACTGGCCTGACCGCGCCCGCCGCAAGGCGGACGTGATCCAAACTTAGCAAACCAAACAGCGACGATTCCGTTTTTCCCCGTCGCACGATCGGGGCCGATGGTGCGACGGAACAGCGGCGGCACAGCGCCGTGCGTGCCACCCAGCTCGGCGGACCCATCCTCGACGGCGCGCCCCACGCGGCCTCTCCCGCCGCTTTTCCAGCCGCGCTGAAAAAAGTCCGCCAGCTTTTCCGATCCCCTCCGTGGATAGCCACAGAACGGGACAACGCTCCGCCCTGCGGCGCCTCCTCCCGGACCACACGCTGGATCATCACGCCGAAACGGACGCGGAATCCCCGATTCCCGCGACGGGGAGGCTGCATCCCGGAGGCCGCCATGCAGGTTGACTCGCTCAGCTCCTCGACCGTCACGACCACCTCGTCCGCCAAAAGCTCCTCGGCCTCGCTGGCCGGCAGCTACCAGTCCTTCCTGACGCTGCTGCTGAAGCAGCTTGAGGTGCAGGATCCGACCAACCCGGTGGACACCGCCCAATACACCAGCCAGCTCGTGCAGCTCTCCTCGCTGGAGCAGCAGATGTCCATGAGCGACAAGCTGGACGAGCTGACCTCGGCGGTGCAGGCGCTGGGAACCGGCAGTTCGGCGCTGGGCTATCTCGGGCGGACGGTGACGGCGGAGGGCAACACGACCGCCCTGCAGAACGGCGCGGCCAACTGGGAATATTCGCTGAACAGCGAGGCCGCGTCGGTCACCCTGACGGTGCGCGACGAGGACGGGGCCATCGTCTACCAGGACAGTGGCGCCACCGGCCAGGGCAGCCATTCCTTCACCTGGGACGGCACGGGCCGCGACGGCGCGGTCCACACGTCGGGCGCCTACAGCCTGACCGTCACCGCGCTGGACTCCAGCAAGGCCGCCGTCGCCACCGAAACGCGGATCAAGGGCACGGTCACCTCCGTGGACACCTCCGGCACCAGCGCGGCGCTGGGCATCGGCGGCGTCAGCGTGCCCGCCGACGACGTGCTGTCGCTGAGCTGAGCCGCCCCCTCCCGGCTTCCTCACCGGCCCCCTCCCCCTTCTTGCGACAGGTGCGACGATGAGCATCACCAGCGCGATGTACAGCGCCACGTCCGGCCTGATGGCGCAGAGCAAGGCGCTCGCCTCCATCTCCAGCAACATCGCCAATTCCAGCACGACCGGCTTCAAGAGCACCGGGACGAACTTCAACTCCTACATCAACAAGACCTCGACCATCGACGAGCAGACCGGCGGCGTGCTCGCCACCACCTACCGCAACGTCAGCGCGCAGGGCGAAATCCAGTCGTCGTCGGTCTCCACCAACATGGCGATCAACGGCGAGGGCTTCTTCGTGGTGTCGGAGGAGACGGCGGACGGCACCGTCGCCTTCACCCGCAACGGCTCCTTCTCCACCGACGCCCAGGGCTACCTGTCGAACAGCGAGGGCTACTATCTCTACGGCTGGGCGCTGAACGCCAACGGCACCGTCGCCGCCGGCAACAAGGGGTCGGTGGACAGCCTCGTCCCGGTCAACGTCGCCAACATCAAGGGCACGCCCAAGGCGACCTCGACCATGGGGATCGACGCCAACCTGCCCTCGGACGCGGACACCGGCGACAGCTTCACCACCGACATGGAGATGTTCGACAGCCTGGGCGTCAGCCACTCCATCACCCTGAGCTGGACCAAGACCGGCGAGAACACGTGGGAGTTGGACGCCTCCGACCCCGTCATGTCCTCCGACTCCACCCGGACCACCGGGACCATCGCGGGGTTCCCCATCCAGCTCTCCTTCAACACCGACGGCACGCTGTCCTCCGCCGCCACGGTGGCCGCCGACGGAACGACGACCCCCGCCGACCTGTCCGCCCTGTCCTTCACCGTCGACGGATGGACCACCGGGGCCGGCAACAGCGCGGTCGCGCTGAACCTCGGCACCGCCAACAGCAACAACGGGCTGACCCAGCACGCGTCGGGCGACAGCACGCCCTCGGTCAGCGTCGAGACCACGACGCAGAACGGCTACAAGCCCGGCTCCCTGACCGGCACGACCATCGGCAAGGACGGCATCGTCCGCGCCGTCTTCGACAACGGCGAGACGCGGGCGATCTACCAGATTCCCATCGCCACCTTCGCCAACGCCGACGGGCTGGAAAGCGTCACCGGCACCACCTTCACCCAGACGGCGGAGGCCGGTCAGTACCAGCTCCGCACCGCGGGCGACGCCAAGGCCGGGACGGTGACGGCGGGCGCGCTGGAAAGCTCCACGGTCGAGCTGACCGACGAGTTCAGCCGCATGATCGTCGCCCAGCAGGCCTATTCCGCCGCCTCCAAAGTCATCACGACCTCGCAGGACATGATGGACACGCTGATCGCCATGAAGCGCTGACGGCGGTGACGGCCATGCAGCCCGCGCAACCGCTTCTCGACGGCGAAGCCGCTCTGGACGCCGAGCTGCGCCGCCTCGCCCGGCGGGTGGACCGTCACCGGTCCCAGCCGGTTCCGGGAGCGGCGGAGCGCCTCGCGCTGATCGACGACCTGCTGGGGCTGCGGGCGCGCATCGCCGCGGCGCAGGCCGCGGTGCAGGCGGCGATCCGCCAGACCGGCAGCGCCCAGCGCGCCGCCACCGCCTACCGCCGCACCGGCGCCCTGCGCGGCTGACGCCTCGACGGATGCCCGCATTCGCCCTTCCCAACCCTCTCCCCTCTGGGGAGAGGGTGGCCCGGAGGGCCGGTGAGGGGGTTGCGCATGGCGGTTTGTCCGGCACACGCGCAACCCCCTCACCCTAAACCCTCTCCCCAGAGGGGAGAGGGAACACATCAAGGAAACCCGCCATGCTCCCCACCCCGCACAGCCCGCCCACATCTCCCAGGCCCGCCGCCCGCCCGGACCCGGTGGCGGTCATCACCCGCTTCGTCGCGGAGTTGGAAGGGCACGCGGAACGCGCCGCCAGCGCCGCGCAGGAGGGGCGCGCGGTGGACGCCCTGCGGGCGGCGGGCGCCATGCAAATGCTCCTGCACAGCCAGGCCGGGACGCTGCGCGACGCGCTGGCCGCGGCGCAAAGCAAGCGCGTTCCGCTGGGAACCCGGCTGGCGGTGCGCAAGGCGCTGGACGGCGCGCTGGCCCCGCTCGGCCGGTCGGTGCGCGCGCTGGAAGCGCAGGCGAAGGCCCGGCAGGCCCGGCAGGCGGCCATCGGCGCCGCGCTGCGCGCCGCCGCGTCCGTCTCCGGCCCGACGCGTTCCTACGCGGCGCTCGGCCGGATGGCGGGGGCGAAGCACTTCGCCGTCACCGCCTGACCCACCGCACAGGAGAGCCATCATGTCCCTGCGCGTCGCCGGCAGCATCGCCACCTCCGCGCTGCGCACCAACGAGGTGGGCATGGCGGTCGCCTCGGCCAACGTCGCCAACGCCGGCACGGAGGGCTACACCCGCAAGACCGCCAAGCCGACGGCGAGCGACACCGCCGTCGGCTTCACCGGGGTGGAGGTCGCCGGCATCGGCAGCACGGTGGACCGTTATCTGATGACGTCGCTGGTGTCGGCGCAGTCGGGCTTGGGCCTCAACCGGACGGTCAGCGACTATCTGGACCGCTTCCAGGAGCGGCTGGGCGCCACCACCTCAGCGTCGTCGCTCGGCTCGGTCATCGACACGCTGGGCGAAACGCTGGCCACGCTGGCGACCTCCCCGGAGAGCGGCAGCGCCAAGGCGGCGGCGGTGGACGACCTGACCGCGGTGGCGGAGACGCTGCGCTCCACCGCCAAGGCGGTGCAGGACCTCCGTGGCGAGGCCGACCACGCCATCGCCGACACGGTGACCCGCATCAACGGCACGCTCGACACGCTGAAGGACCTGAACGACCGCATCCAGACCGGCAAGGCGCTCGGCCAGGACACCGGCGACCTGGAGGACCAGCGCAACACCGCCCTGAAGAGCCTCGCCGGGGACATCGACATCCGCTACCAGACCGACGCCAACGGCATGGTCCGGGTCTCCACATCCTCCGGCACGTCCCTGCTGGACTCCGCGGTGCACCGGCTGTCCTACACGCCCGCATCCACGGTCGGTGCCGGGACGAGCTTCAACCCGATCACCATCGACGGCAAGGACGTCACCGCTTCCATCTCCTCGGGCACGCTGGGCGGGCTGATCCAGGTCCGCGACAGGGACCTGCCGGCGCAGCAAGCCCGGCTGGACGAGCTGGCCCTGACGCTGAAGGACAGGCTGAACGCCCTCCACAACCAGGGCACCGCCTTTCCCCCGCCCAACGCGCTGACCGGAACCGCCACGGCCGCCGGAACGGACGCGCTGAACGGCAACGGTACGCTGCGCGTCGCCGTCACGGCGGCGGACGGCACGGCGGTGGAAGTTCTGGACCTCGACCTCGCCGCCTACGCCACCGTGCAGGACGCGGTGGACGCCATCGACGCCATGGACTCGCTCTCGGCCCATCTCGACGCCCAGGGGCGGCTGGTCATCCAGGCCGACGATTCCGCGAACGGCGTGGCGCTGGGCGGCGACGGCACCGCGGGGGCGGACGGCCAGGGCTTCTCCGCCCGCTTCGGGCTGAACGACCTGCTGACCGGCAGCGGCGCCGCCGACCTCAGGGTGAGCGACGCGATCGCCCAGGACAGCGGGCGTCTGGCGACCGGCGCGCTCTCCACCGCCGCGACGCTGGCCGCCGGCGGATCGGCGCTGTCCGCGGGTGAGGGCTCGGTGGCGCAGGCGCTGAAGACGGCCTTCTCCGGGGCGCAGTCCTTCGACGCGGCGGGTGGCCTGTCCGGGCGGACGGGCACCTTCTCCCAGTATGCGGGCGCCATCATCCAGGGGGCGGCGACCGCCGCCGCCCGCGCCGCCACCGCCTACGAGGACCAGGACTCCTACGCCAGCGGGCTGGAGGCGACGATGGCCTCGCAGAGCGGCGTGAACGTCAACGAGGAAACCGCCGCGATCAGCAACATGCAATCCGCCTATCAGGCCGCCGCCGCGGTCATGAAGGCGGTGCAGGAGATGTTCGACACGGCGCTGAATTTGGTTCGCTAAAGCGGATTGCAATCCGCTTTGGACCGCGACTGCGGTCCCGGCCGCGCATGCGGCCGGAGCCCGCCGGCGCATGAGGCATATGAAAGGGAGCCGGCATGGAACGGATCGCGACCTTCAACCACCAGAACCAACTCGTCCGCTACATGCTGGCGGCGGAGTCCCAGGTGGCCGCCGCCCAGGTGCAGGCGGCAACCCGCGAGGCATCGGTCGATTACAAGGGCATCGCCGGCGACAGTGGCCGCCTCGTCAATTTGGAGAGCCACTACCGCCGCTCAGAGCGCTACGTCGACGAGGGGGAGGTGGTCAACGGGCGCATCCAGACCATGCACGACGCCGTGGGCGGGATGATCGACCTCGCCAACCGGGTGCGCAGCCTCGTCGCCAGCCTCCAGGGGGCCGGAAGCGGCGCCGCGGATGGCATCAAAAGCGAGGCGCAGGCCCTGATGACGGAGTTCGCCGGGCTGCTGAACACCCAACAGGAGGGCCGCTATCTGTTCGCCGGGGGGCGCACCGACCGCGCGGCGGTGTCGCTGGACGGCCTGCCGGCGGCGACCAGCCCCTCCACGGCCGACACGACCTATTACAAGGGCGACGGCAGCGTCTCCTACTTCCAGGCCGCCGACGACCTGATCGTCCAGTACGGCGTCACCGCCGACGACCCGGCCATCGAGAAGGCGCTGCGCTCCATCAGCCTGATCGCCAACATGCCCACGAACCCGGTGGACACCGCCCTGGTGGACGAGGCGTCCGACCTCGCCGACGCGGCGGCGGACGGGCTGACCGTGGTGCAGACCAAGCTCGGCTCCGCCTCCGCCACGCTGGAGCGGACCATCGACCGGCACCTGGAGGAGCAGCTCGTCCTCCAGACCCACGTCGAGGACATCCGCAACATCGACCTCGCGGAGGCGACGACGCGGCTGTCGCAGCTTCAGGCCAATCTGGAATCGACCTTGAGCCTGATGAAGATCCTCCAGCAGACCAAGCTCAGCGATTTCCTCTGACCGAAAAATTTCGCGCCAGCTTTCGCCGCGCCGGCCGTGAGACGCACTGAGGGCTGATGCACAGGCGGCCCCACCATCCGATCAGGCTCCGACCAGGAGGCACATCATGCCCGTCATCTCCACCAACACGGCGGCGAACTCCGCGCTGCGCTACCTGAACATCAACTCCGAGAACCAGGCCAGTTCCGTCTCCAAGATCGCCAGCGGCTCGCGCATCACCAAGGCGTCGGACGACGCGGCGGGCCTGGCCGTCGGCACCTCGCTGACCTCCGACATCACGGTGCTGAAGCAGGCGGCGACCAACGCCTCGCACGGTTCCTCGATCCTCCAGGCGGCGGACGGCGGCATGTCCCGCGTCTCCGACATCGTGCAGCGCATGCGCTCGCTGGCCACCCAGTCGCTGTCCGGCGCCGTCACCGACACCGAGCGCGGCTACCTCGACGCCGAGTTCCAGCAGCTCATCGAGGAGATCGACGGCATCGCGTCGGGCACCCGCTTCAACGACGACCCGCTGCTGGACGGCAACGGCGCCTGGGCCAGCGGCGTGGATTTCCGCGTCGGCACGGAAAGCACCGACAAGATCACCGTCACCATCGCCAACGTGAACACCACCGGCCTGTCCATCGGCACGCTGGACGTCGGCACCTCCGCCACGGCGAGCGCCGCGCTGACCGCGCTGGACACGGCGGTGGAAACGCTGTCGAGCGCGCGGGCCGACGTGGGCGCCCTGATCTCCCGCTTCGAGTTCCGCGGCCAGGTGCTCGACACCTCCATCGAGAACACCGAGGCGGCGCAGTCGGCGATCATGGACGTGGACGTCGCCGCCGAGCAGGCGGAGCTGGCCTCGACCAAGGTGCTGACCCAGGCGGCCATCGCCGTGCTGTCCCAGGCCAACGAGATGCCGCAGAACCTGCTGCAGCTGCTGCGATAAGGCCCGCCATCCCTCTCCCTTCGCCAAGGAGAGGGTTAGGGCGAGGGGGATGGGCCGGCGCCGAACGCACCGCCACGCACACACCCCTCGCCCGCCCCTTCCCCTGCCGGACCAACGCCCATGACGACGGTGTCCTCAACCTCATCCTCGACCGCCGCATCGACCGGCAGTTCGTCGCTGATCGCCAGCGGGTCGGGCACCGGCATCGACTATTCGGCGTTGATCGAGGCGTCGGTGCAGAAGCGCCTGTCCCGCGCCGACCGCATCGACACGACAATCACCGCCAACGAGGCCAGGATCGCCGCCTATGAGGACATGCAGTCGCTGCTTCTGGCGGTGAACACGTCGCTGGACGGGCTGCGCAACCGCAGCGTATCGACCGGCGCCGGCAGCAACCTGTTCGAGGAACGCACCGCCTATCTGTCGGGCGGCGGCTCCACCGCGGCGGACGACGTGCTGTCGGTGACCGCGGCGGACGGGGCGGAGACCGGCACCTATTCCATCGTGGTGGAGCAGCTCGCCACCCGCCACAAGATCGGTGCGGCGACCACCGCCAGCCAGAGCGCCGCGCTCGGCCAGTCCGGCACCCTGACGCTGGGCGTCGCGGGCGGCACCGCGGTGTCCATCGACGTGGAGGCCGGGGATTCCCTGACCGACATCCGCGACGCCATCAACGCGCGCAAATCCACCAGCGGCGTGACCGCCAGCATCGTGAAGGTGACCGACAGCCAGTACCAGCTGATCCTCACCGCCAACGACACCGGCAAGGCGATCACCTTCGACGACGGCGGCAGCGGCGTCCTGACCGGCCTTGGCCTGACCGACGCGGACGGCGGCTATGCCAACGAGCTGGTGGCGGCCCAGAACGCCGTCGTCACGGTCGACGGGGTGCGGGTGGAGCGCAGCAGCAACACCATCGCCGACGCCGTCGACGGGCTGACCTTCGACCTCTATGCCGCCCTGCCCGGCCAGACGATCGGGGTGGAGATCGGCACCGATCTGGCGTCGATCAAGGGCGCGATCACCGGCTTCGTGGACGCCTACAACGCCTTCCGCGCCTTCGCCCAGACCCATCAGACCGTCGGCAGCGGCGGCACCGCCGACAGCGACGCCACCCTGTTCGCGGACAGCCTGCTGCGGCAGGTCACCAAGACGGTCTACGACGCCCTGAACGCGAAGGTGACGACGGACGACGGCGACACCCTGTCGCTGGCCAGCCTGGGCATCACCTTCGCCAGCGACAACACGCTGACAGTCGACGAGACGGCGCTGAACGCCGCGCTGACCGGCGACATCGACGCGGTGCGCACGCTGCTGGGGCTGGAGATGACCAGCTCCTCCACCGACCTGAAGCTGCTGCGCTACGACCGCAGCCTCGGCCGAACGGACTTCACGCTGGACATCACGGTGGCCGAGGACGGAACCCTGTCCGGCGCGTCGGTGGACGGCGACTCCTCGCTGTTCCGGGTCAGCGGCAACCGCATCATCGGCAACGACGGAACCGCCTTCGCCGGGCTGGTTCTGGTCTACACCGGCCAGACCGGGTCGGTGGACGTCGGCTTCTCGCAAGGGCTGGCCGACCGGCTCTACACCACGCTGAACGGCATCGCGGCGAAGGACAGCGGCGACATCGCCCGCATCGTCTCGCAGCTCGACGCCGACAACACCGACATGACCCGGCGGTCCGACGACATCAAGACCAAGGCCGAGGACTACCGCACCCGCCTGACCGCCTACTACGCCCGGCTGGAGGCCAAGGCGGAGGCCGCGAACCTCCTGCTCCAGCAGCTGAAATACAAGGAAAGCAGCGACGACTGACGGCGCCGCGCGCCCGTCGACGTCCCCGCATCCCCATCCGGAGAAGCCGCGCCATGCGCAACCCGACCCTGACCAAGGCCCTGTCCGCCTACGCTTCCGCCAACAGCGCGGCACTGCCGCCCCTGGTCGCCGTCGTCCGCCTGTACGAGACGGCGGCGGCGCATCTGCACCAGGCGCGCGACGCCGCGCGGGACGGCCGGTTCGACGCCCATTTCCAGGCCATGGACCGCGCCATCACCATCCTCTTGGGGCTTGATTCCGTTCTGAAATTGGATAAAGGTGGGGATGTCGCGGCAACGCTGCGGCGCTTCTACCGGTCCCTGGTCCGGCAGGCCGGTCTGGCCGCCGCGCGCCGGGACCCCGTGGCCGCGACCGAGGCCATCATCCGCCAGCTGTCCTTCATGACGAAGGCGTGGCAGACCATCGCCGCAGAACGCGGCGCGGTCCCCAGCTCAACCGGTGCTTCGGCCAAAGGGTCGCACGCATCCGTGATCGGGAGATCCATGGATCATGCGCGCGGCGGCCTGTACGGCTGAGGACGGCACCCGTCCGTCCGGCACCCTTCACAATTCCGTGTCCGGCAGGAGCATGGCCGGCCTGGCGGCGGAGACCGACGAGGTCCTGATGGCGCGCATCCGCGCCGGGGATCAGGCGGCCTACCGCACGCTCGTCCACCGCCACCTGAAGCGCGCCTACGCGCTCGCCCGCCGCCTGTGCGGCAGCGACGCCGAGGCGGAGGACATCGCCCAGGACGCCTTCCTCCAGGTCTGGCAGCGGCGCGACCACTGGACCGACGAGGGGGCCAAATTCACCACATGGCTCTACCGGGTGGTGCTGAACCGCTGCATCGACCACAAGCGCCGCCCGGCGGGGGAGGATCTGGACTCGGTGCCCGAGCCGCCGGACCACGCCCCCGACGCCGTCACCCACATCCAGCGCCGGCAGGTGGCCGCCCGCCTGCGCGACGCCCAGGACCGGCTGCCGCCGCAGCAGCGTGCCGCCCTGGCCCTGTTCTACAACGAGGGTCTGAGCAACGCCGAGGTCGCAACCATTATGCAAATCAGCGTGACTGCGGTAGAATCGCTCCTGAAACGCGCCCGTCAGCAGCTCCGCACGCTGTTGCGCGCCAGCGCGCAGGCCGCCAGGGATTCGTTCGAGGACGGATGACGCGATGACCGAAGACCAGTTTCGCGAGCTGCTCGACCGCCACGGCGGCGATCTGGAACGCTGGCCCCGCGCGACGCTGCGGGAGGCGCGCCGCCTCCTCGCCCAGTCCGTCGCGGCCCAGGCCATGCTGGACGAGATGGTGACCGTCGAACTCGCCCTGACGGAAGCGGACGGCGATGCAGCGCCCCCCGCCGATCTGGCCGACCGCATCTTCGAACGGGCCTTCGGCGCCCGGACGGCGTCCTCCGACGCCCTGACTCCCGACGCGGCACCGGTTCCCGGCACGAACCGCCCCGTCTGAGCCGCCACTCTTCAAACACAGCGAAACGACGCGGCGGCATCCGGCCGTGGTGGTTCAATGCCGCCGCAGCGAGGGGGCCTGGGGATGGGTGCGCCGGATCGGGCGGGCGGAAGGGCGCGGCCCCGGCGCCTCCACACCCGCCCGGCGCGCCAGGGCGGCGGCGCGGCGAAGCTCCGCCGCGATGCGCCCCAGCGCCGCGGACAGCGGCTCGCCCGCGCGGGGATGGAAGACCCGCATGGACGGGTACCAGGGGCGCACGCCGCTGCCGAGATGGGTCCAGTCCCGCGCGCCGAAGCGCCAGACCGGGACACCGAGGGCGCCGGCCAGCTCCGCCACCGAATTGGCCGGCGCGATGACCAGATCCAAGTTGGCGGTGAGCGCCGCCGTTCCTTCGAAATCGTTCTTCAGGTCGAGTCGCTCCAACTCGTAGATGGGAACGCCGAAGCGCGCCTCCGCCCGCTGGATCTCCGTCTCGCAGTCGTCGTACTGGAGGTTCACGAAGGTCACCCCCGGCACGCCCAGCACCGGCCCCCATTCGCCGAGCGGCAGATAGGCCCATTGCCGCTCGACGGTCATCAGCTGGCTGCGCCACGCGATGCCGACGCGCAGGTCCCCGCCGATGCCATCCAGTTGTTGCCGCCGGTCCAGCAGCCGCGCCGGGTCGGGAAACAGCCAGGAGGATCGCGGCGGGAAGTCCGCCAGCCCACCGCGCAGGTAACGCGGCAGCGAGCCCGCGGGACTGTGCAGGTCGCAGTCCACCGTCTCCACCAGCGCCCGCCCGCGCAGTGGCTGCTCGGCCCGGACGATGGCCTTGGGGAAGGAACGGGCGAACAGCGGCAGCAGGCGCGGCTCGCATTCGATCACCACCTGGTCGGCCTGTCGGATGGCGTCGGCGTAGCAGGAGGCGAACAGGAACTCGTCCCCCACCCCCTGCTCGCGCCAGATGAACAGCCGCTTGCCGGCCAGCGGCTCCCCCCGCCATTCGGGGATGGAGAAGCGCCGCTCCCGTCCGGCGCGGCCGGCGGCGAAGCGGCAGGCGTAGTTGGCCCAGCCGTCGGCCAGCGCGCCGCTCTCCAGCTCCGCCAGACCGCGGTTGAAGCGGGCGAGCGGGTGGCCCGGCGACGCCGCCGCGGCCCGGTCGAACCAGCGCAGGGCATCGCCGCCGCCGCGCCGCTGCACCGTCAGGCCGAGCGTGCACAGCGGATCGGCCAGGGCCGGCGCCAGGGCCAGCGCGCGGCGGCAGGCCCGCTCGGCCTCCGCCAGCCGGCCCTCGCCGCTCAGCGCGTAGGCCAGGACGCCGTGAAGCGCCGCGTGCTGCGGGGCCAGCGCCAGCGCCCGGCGGAGCAGGACCCCCGCCTCGGCGAAGCGGTCCTGGTCGCGCCGCGCGCCGCCCAGATTGCCGAGCGCGTCCGCCTGACCGGGGTCGAGCGCCAGCGCCGTCCGCCACGCCGCCGCGGCCTGGGCGGTCGCGCCGAGGTCGCGCAGCGCGTTGCCGAGGTTGTTCCAGGTCGCGGCCTGGCGGCGGTCGAGCGCCAGGGCGCGGCGGAGCCGGCGCACCGCCGCCCGCGGGTGGCCGGCGGCCCGTTCCAGCACCGCAAGGTTGACCAGCGCCGCGCCGTCGGCGGGGGACAAGGACAGGAGCACGGCGAAGGCCCCCGCCGCCTCCCTCCAGCGTCCGGCACGGCGGCAGGCGTCGGCCAAGGCCGCCCATACGTCCGCCCAGCCGGGTTGCAGCCGGACGGCGCGCCGGAACCAGCGGATGGCCGCCTCCGCCCGCCCCAGCCGCGCCGCCGCCAGCCCGAGCAGGAAGACGCCCTCCGCCCGTGCCGGGTCGTGAAGCACCGCTTCCCAGGGCGAGCCGTCCCCGCCGCGCCGGCTGGCCGCCGGCGCGCTGTCGTGATGATCCGTCATGGCCTTGCGCTTTATGTCCTGGAACCGGCCGAGCCGTCGGACGAGCAGGGTGATGCTGTCCAGCGGCTTTCTCCGTGCCGACCTGCCCCCGATTGCCCAAAAATGTTCCCGCCCTTGATACGGGAAGCCCCGCCGCGCTCCTGCGCGGGTTTGAGCAATTTTTGCAGCCGATGACGAAAACAATCGGTCGCCCGCGCGGCCTCCCTTGGCCGCTCGGACCGTTACGGAGTGGGATCAGCGGCCGCCGGGTGGCAGGGATCGCCCCACCCCGCGCAGGAACAAGGCCCAGGCCTGATCGAAGAACCGGTCCTGGGACTCCGTCGACGCGTAGGTCTTGCGCCCCCGCATGGCGTCGTTCGACGGGCCGGACACGATGGAGTGCAGCAGATGCGCGGCGATCATGCGCGGATCGTCACCGCCCAGCTTGCCGTCCCACTGCGCGGCGGCGACCAGGGCGACCAGCCGCTCGGTGACCGGATCGTCCTCCTCCGGACCGAGGAGGATCGCTTCGCTCAGGGCGATCCGGTTCAGCGCGACCATGTCCGGTTCCAGGTTCATGGCGAGAAACCAGCGGGCGACGCGCTTCAAGCGCGACAGCGCGTCGCCGTCCGCGGAGCCGATCTCGGCTTCGAGACCGTCCAGGGTCCGCGCGCGCATCCGCTCGGCCACCGCCGCGAAGAGCGCCGCCTTCGACGGAAAGCGTCGATGGATCGTGTCGCTCCCGACGCAGCAGGCGGCCGCGACCTGCCCGATCGAGGTCGCAGCAAAGCCCTGGGCCGCAAAAAGCCGAGCCGCCATGTCGATGATCCGGTCGGAGGGGCCGGTGGCATCCTCCTTGGGAGGGCGGCCGACCCATACCGCGGTGCGCGACGATTCCATCATCATTCCTCTGCCTGCACCGCCCGATCCCGGGCAGACCGGACCTCGACACCTGAGTCATCCGGGGCCGCCGGCCGGCGCCCTTTCCTTAGCAGACGAACGCCGCACCGCCTACATCCAAAGCGAGCAAGGCCAAAGCGCCGCAGCGCCGCGCGGGCCGTCCGCCGCCATCCGCATCACAACCGGATATAGCAGCCGCTCGATGCCGTCCTGTTTGCTTCGGAAAGAAACCGCCATCGCCAAGGACGCGCATTTGCCTCCGCTCCTTCGGGCGGACGAACGGCGCAGGACCGGCGGCCCGTCGCGCCGGTCCTACTCTAAGACGGCGTTCCGGACATCGGTTGGAAATGCCCCCGGCCGTCCGCATAGACCTTGGCGAGCCGGGAGGGATCGCGCACCGAGAAGCCGGTGTCATCCATGCCGAGCGGCGCGATGATCCACGGCATGTCCGTGCAGGCGCAGACGGCGCGTCCGCCGAGGCGCTGGCGTCGCTCGCCGAACACGCGGTCGCCGAGATCGAGCGGCATCCCGCGTAACACCTCCGCCATGCCCGCGCGGCTCCGTCCTGTTCGCGCGTGCTTCTTCCCTACCGCTCCCACCGGCGGACGATGGCGTCGATGGTGCCGTCCTGCTTGAGCTTCTCGTAGGCGGCTTGCAGCCGCGCGGCCTTTTCCGCCCGCGGCTTGGGGACCGATATGTAGCGCGGCACCATGGCCAGCGGCTTGGCCAGGATCTTGACCGAACCCGTCCGGCCCTCGCTGTCGGCCAGGGATCGCAGCACCTGCGAATCACCGGCGATGGCATCGACGCGGCCGAGCAGCAGGCGGCGGAACGACACGACGTTGCTGCTGCTGGACACCCGCTCGAACAGGGGCGACCTGTCGAACTCGGGGGTGTATTCGAAGCCGTCGACGACGCCGATCCGCAGGCCCCGCAAATCCTCGATGCCCGTGTAGGTGATCTCGGCGTTGCTGCGGACCATGAGCACGGTCGCGCCGACGCGGTAGGGACCGATCAGATGGCCACGCTCCAGACGGCGCGGCGACGTGAAGAACTGAAAGGCGACATCCACCTCGTTCTCGTCGTGAGCCCGCACCACCTCCGGCCAGCCCATGGGGCGGTGAACCGGATAGACGCCGATGTCCTTCAGCAGGGCATCGACGATCTCCGTGTCCATTCCCGTCCGCTTGCCGCGCTCGGTGTAATTGTAGGGCGGGAAATAGTCCTCGGACGCAACCGTCCAGTTCTCCGCGCGCGCCGGGGCCGACGCCAGAACCAAGGCGGCGACCAGCAGGCCTCCCACCGTCGCCAGACACGCGCGCACCATCGTCCTCATCAACCCTCTCCGCTCATATCCCGGAAACACCGGTCGCCGGGCACCGCGTACAGGGCAATCCGGTCGCCCTCAATGGGAAAAGAGCGGGCGGGTGTGATATCGCACCGGAGACGGCGCAGCGGTCCGGCCCCGCCCCGCGATGGAGGGGGCCGGTCCCGCTCAGCACACCGGTCAGGCGGCGGCGCGCAGGCGCATCGCCCCGACCAGGTCCTCGATGGTCACCACCGGCATGCCCTGGCGCTCGGCGAAGGCGACCAGTTCGGGCAGGCGGGCCATCGTGCCGTCGGGGTTCATCACCTCGCACAGCACCCCTGCAGGACGGCGCCCGGCCAGGGTGGTCAGCTCGATGGTCGCCTCGGTGTGGCCGCGCCGCGCCGCCAAGCCCCCGGCGTGGGCGCGGATCGGGAAGACATGGCCCGGCCGGGCGAGGTCCTCCGGCCGGCAGCCGTCGGCGATGGCGGTGCGGATGGTGGTCACCCGGTCCGCCGCCGACACGCCGGTGGACACGCCCTCCCGCGCCTCGATGGAGACGGTGAAGGCGGTGCCGAAGCGCGCCGTGTTGCTGCCGACCATGGGCGGCAGGTCGAGACGGCGCGCGTCGGCGTCGGTCAGGATCAGGCAGACGATCCCCGACCCTTCGCGGATCAGCAGGGCCATCTGTTCGGCGGTGATGGTCTCGGCGGCGTAGATGACGTCGCCTTCGTTCTCGCGGTCCTCGTCATCGACGACGACCACCCCGCCGCCCTGGCGGATCGCCTCCACGGCGCGGGTCACCCGTTCCTCGGCGCTGCCGAAGCGGTCGAGAAGGCCGGCGGAGGCGGAGTTGCTGGCAAAGGTCTGATTCACGGTTCTCACTCCGGTTGGGGCGAGCCTGAATCAGGGCGCAAAGAGACTTCCGGCGGCGCGCGGGATGCCCCGCGCGAACCGCCGTCGCAGGCCAGCGCACGCGCCCCACGCGCCACGCCAAGGCGCGACGCGCGGACCACGGTCGATGACCGGCTCGTCCTCTTCCATCCGGACTGTCACCGTCGGCTCCGGCCTTGAACCGGATCTGCTGACCTCCCCGCCTGACGGCCGGGAGCGCTCGCGGGCTCCCCCTCTTGCGAGGGGCTACCGCCGGTCGGGATTTTCACCCTGCCCTGAGAACAAGCGTCTGTTGCGCCGCCCCCGGATGGGGACGGCACCGCCAGCGTCCCCCAGCGGGCCGGGCAAAGTCAAGACCGCTTCGTCCCGCCGCCCGGCCCCTCGGTCCGGCGCAGCAGGTAGTCCAGCCCGCCCAGCCGGTACCAGCGGTAGCCGTAGGGCTCCAGCACCAGGCAATGCCGCCCGTCCTCCCCGGGATCGTTGTGGTCCTCGGCCAGCAGGTTGACCAGCCGCGGCGATTCCCCCGTGCCATCGACCGCCAGCGTGACCTCGTGGGGACGGTCGTCGAGATTGTGGACGACCAGCACCGAGTTGTTGCGCCAGTCGTAGCGGATCGCCAGCACCGCGTTCGATCCGGTGGGCAGCACCTGGAAGTCGCCCCAGCCGATTTCCGGGCATTCCTTGCGCATGCGGATGATCCGCTCGGTCCAGTTCAGCAAGCTCGACGGCTCGCGGCGCTGGTGGGCGGCGTTGATCCGCTCGTAGCCGTAGGCGCCGCCGCTGATGACCGGGTGCACGGGGTCGTCCGCCTTGGTGAAGCCGCCCTGCGGCTCGTCCGACCACTGCATAGGGGTGCGGGCGCACTCGCGCTCCGGCAGGGACAGGTCGTCGCCCATACCGATCTCGTCGCCGTAGCGCAGCACCGGCGTGCCGGGCAGCGTGAACAGCAGGCTGTAGGCCAGCTCCAGCCACCTCTGGTCACCGCGCAGCATCGGGGCCAGCCGCCGCCGGATGCCGCGGTCGTAGAGTTGCATGTCCTTGTCCGGACCGAAGGCGTCGAAGACGCGCTTGCGCTGCGCCTCGGTCAGGCGCCCGAGGTCAAGCTCGTCGTGGTTGCGCAGGAACAGGCCCCATTGGTTGGTGCCGGGCCGCGGCACCCGCGTGACATCCAGCGCCTTGGCCAGCGGCCGCGTGTCCGCCGTCGCCAGCGCGTAGAACAGGGTCTGGTTGACCTGGAAATTGAAGACCATCTGCATGCGGTCGCCGTCATCGCCGAAATACTCCTGGTCGACGGTCGGCAGCACGTTGGCCTCGGCCAGCAGCACGGCGTCGCCGCACCGCCACTGCACGAACTCCCGGAAGGTGCGGAGCATGTCGAACTGCTGCTTGGGTTTCTTGACCTCCGGCCCCTTGGCCGCGATGACGAAGGGCACGGCGTCCATGCGGAAGCCCGACACGCCCAGCTCGATCCAGAAGCCCATCACCTTCAGCAGCTCGGCCTGCACCTCCGGGTTGGCGGTGTTCAGGTCGGGCTGGAACTCGTAGAAGCGGTGGAAGTAGTAGGCGCGGGCCTCCTTGTCCCAGCTCCAGGTCGTCTTCTGCACGCCGGGAAAGACGACGCCCTGGTCGGCGTCGGCCGGCTTCCTGTCCGACCAGACGTACCAGTCCCGGTAGGGGGAGCCTGGGTCCTTTCGCGCCGCCTGGAACCAGGGGTGCTGGTCCGACGTGTGGTTGACCACGAGGTCGATGATGAGACGGATGCCGCGCTGCTTGCAGGCGTGGCTGAACTCAACGAAGTCGCCCAGCGTGCCGTAGCGCGGATCGACGTTGTAGTAGTCGGCCACGTCGTAGCCGTGGTCGCGCATCGGCGACGGCTGGAACGGTCCCAGCCAGACGCAGGTCACGCCCAGCCCCTGCAGATAGTCCAGCCGGCGCTGCAAACCCTGGAAATCGCCGATCCCGTCGCCGTTGGCGTCCATGAAGGTGCCGAGCGACAGGTTGTAGATGACCGCGTTCTTGTACCAGAGATCCTTGATCATGCCCCGCCCCGCCCCAGACGCGGCGCCCGCCGCCGCTCGTCCTAGGCCATAACAGGGCCGACCGGCCGAGGTCCCGCCGCTCCGCCGAGCCAACCGTAAGGGGGTGTCCTACGCCCTTAGGAAAAAGGTTAATGTATAGTTAAAGTCACAAGAAAGCCTTCAATCCTGCCCGCATGATGTCCCCCAAGACGCACAGAACCAGGGGAATCGTGCCATGAAGCGTGCCATGCGCCAGAACGCCGCCCGGAACGGGGCCGCCCAGAGCCCCGCCACCCAGACCACCACGACGCAGGCCGTCAGCTACAGCTACGGGAACAACGCCGGCACCCTGGCGGCGGCTCCCGCGGCGCCGGTTCCCACCAGCTTCGCCCCGGTGACCATCAACTACGCGGAGACGCGGGCGGATGGCGGGTTCGGCTGGGACGTGAAATACGACCTCGGCTTCGATGGCACGGCCTTCACCGTGCAGACCCGCATCCACCTGACCGGCGACGACGCCGGGTCGCTGAAGCAGGTCTGGGAGCAGGGGATCGAGGGGATCTGGGGCGACAAGTACAGCCTGTCGGACGGCACCAGCAGCTACGCCATCCGCTTCGACGTGCAGTTCGTGGCGGCCGGGAACCAGCATTACAACGTGAACGTCAGCAACAGCTACGGGCGCTGCGACATGCTGAACTGGTGCACCCAGACCGACTGGGGTCCCGATTACCAGGACGAGCTGGCGGCCCACGAGTTCGGACACATGATCGGCGCCTTCGACGAGTATGCGGGCGGAGCCACCTACGGCAACTTCGCCGCCACCGGCACCATCATGTCGGACCTGACGCCGACGCTGCGCCCCAACTACATGAACTCCATCGACTATTACGCCGAGCAGTTCACCGGCAAGACCTTCCAGATCGTCGAGATCCCGAAGAATCTGACGCTGACCGGCAACACCTGGGCCGACAGCCTCTATGGCGGGGCGGGCAACGACACGCTGAGCGGGCTGAGCGGCAACGATCAGCTGTTCGGCGGCGCCGGCAACGACCTGCTGTGGGGCGACGCCGGAAACGACACGCTGCGCGGGCAGGCCGGCAACGACGCACTCCATGGCGGCTCGGGCGCCGACCTGCTGATGGGGGACGAGGGGAACGACACGCTGTGGGGCGATGCCGGCAACGACACGCTGTGGGGCGGCTCGGGGGCGGACCTGTTCGTCTTCACCCGCGGCGGTGGTCAGGACCGCATCGCTGATTTCAGCCGCGCGCAGAACGACCGCATCCAGATCGCCTCCAACATGACCTACCGCCTGGGATCGGACGGCAGCGGCAGCGCCCTGCTCGACTTCGGCGGCGGCGACCGGCTGACCCTGGCCGGCATCGCTCCGAACCAAGTCACCTCGGCCTTCTTCACCTACGGCTGAGGCAGCCCGTACCGCAGGAACTGGACGCGGGTGTCGCCGTAGCGGCGCTCGTCCAGCTCCGCGAAGCCGGGCGGCAGGGGCAGCGGGTCGCGCCCGGCGACCTCGACCACCAGGACGGCGCCAGGGGCCAGCCAGCCGGCCTTCGCCAGCCCGGCCAGCGCCCTCGGCGCCAGATCCTGGCCGTAGGGCGGGTCGAGGAAGCCCAGCGTGCAGGGGCGGAGCGGTGACGGCGGACGGGTGGCGTCGGCGCGCAGGACCGCGGCGTTCGCCCCCTCCCCCAGCGCCGCGACGTTGGCCCGAACGGCGTCGAGCGCGGCGCGGCCCAGGTCGAGGAAGCTGGCGTGGGCGGCCCCGCGGGACAGCGACTCCAGCCCCAGGGCGCCGGTTCCGCAGAAGGCGTCCACGACGACGGCGCCCTCCAGCAGGTCGGCGCCGTCCGGCCCCCAGTCGGCGTGGGACAGGATGTTGAACAGGGATTCGCGGGTGCGGTCGGTGGTCGGCCGCGTGTCGCTCCCCGCCGGGGCGGCCAGCCGCCGCCCGCGGTGCTTACCGCCGACGATCCGCACGGGTCCGCTCCGGCCCCCGGCCGCCGCCCTCGGACGGCGCGCCACCGCCGCCGCGCGGCTTCGGCCCTGGCTTGCCGCCGCCTGGGCTCCCGCCGGGCTTGCCGCCCTTCAGCGTCAGCGTGCCGGGCTTGCCCGCCGGCTTGCCGTCCGGTTTGGTGGAAGCGGGCCTAGCGGAAGCGGGCTTCCCGGAAGCGTAGCCGCCCGAGGCCGGCTTGGCCGGGCCGCGCCGCTCGGACGCGGCCTTCGGCTCCGCCTTGGCCCAGCCGGCCTTGGCGTCGCGCGGCTTGGACGCCTTCGCCGGAGCGGCGGAACGGCCCTTGGCGCCTTCGGTGCCAGTGCTCTCGCTCTTGGCGGCGGCCTTGGCGGAAGAGGTCTTGGCGGCAGAGGTCTTGCCCTTGGCCTTGCCATCCTCCGCCGGATCGGCGCCGGTGAAGAATTGGGACACCTGCTCGCGCACGACGCGCTTCGGCACCTCCTCGACGGCGCTCTCCTCCAGCTTGCCGAGCTGGAAGGGGCCGTAGGCGACGCGGATCAGCCGGTTCACCTGGAGGTCCAAGGCCTCCATCACCTTGCGGATCTCGCGGTTCTTACCTTCCTTCAGGCTGACGGTCAGCCAGGCGTTGCGGCCCTGGATGCGGTCGAGAACGGCTTCGATGGGACCGTACTTCACCCCCTCGATGGTCGGTCCCTTCGCCAGCTCGGCCAGCTTCACCTCGTTCACCTCGCCGAAGACGCGCACGCGGTAGCGGCGGGTCCAGCCGGTGGCCGGCAGTTCCAGGAAGCGGGCCAGCTCGCCGTCGTTGGTCAGCAGCAGCAGCCCTTCGGTCGTCAGGTCGAGCCGACCGACCGAGATGACGCGCGGCATGTCCGGCGGCAGCCGTTCGAAGACGGTGGTGCGCCCCTTCTCGTCGCGGGCGGTGGTGACCAGCCCGGACGGCTTGTAATAGCGCCACAGCCGCGCCGGTTCCGGCTCGGGGATGACCTTGCCGTCCACCTGCACGACATCGCCGGACCGCACGACGCAGGCCGGGCTGTCCAGGGTCGTGCCGTTGACGGCCACGCGGCCGTCGGTGATCCAGCGCTCGGCGTCGCGTCGCGAGCACAAGCCCGCGCGCGCCAGCCGCTTGGCGATGCGCTCGCCGGCATCGGGCTCGCCCGCGTCCGCATCGGCGGCGCCGGGCATGGCTTTGGAATGTTCGTAATCGGGGGTGTCCATGGGCACGGACCATAGGGCTTGCAAGCCCCGCCCGCAACCCACGGCACGGGGTCCCCGCCGTTATTCTTCGAGGCGGAAGCCGACCTTCATCACCACCTGGAAGTGGGCGACCTTTCCACCGCTGACGTGGCCGCGGATCTCGCCCACCTCGAACCAGTCCACGTTCTTCAGCGTCTTGGACGCCCGCTCGATGCCGTTGCGGATGGCGTCGTCGATGGTGGTCTCGGCGGTGCCGACGATTTCCACCTTCTTGTAGACATGGTTGCTCATGATCGTCCTCCCTGTTTCGTCCGATGCTTAACAACGCCGGAGGGCGTTCCGCGGCTTGACGAAAACAGGGACCGCCGGGCAGGGTGCCCCGCATGAGCCGCCCCCCCTCCCCCATGGACATCGCCTTCGAGGAGGCCGAAGCCGCCGCATCCCGCGGGGAGGTGCCGGTGGGTGCCGTGCTGGTCGATCCGGCGACCGGCGCCGTGCTGGCCCGCGCCGGCAACCGGACGGAAGAGTTGAACGACCCCACCGCCCACGCCGAGGTGCTGGCGATCCGCGCCGCCTGCACAGCGCTCGGCGAGCCGCGCCTGCCGGGGCTGGACCTCTATGTGACGCTGGAGCCTTGCGCGCTGTGCGCCGCGGCGATCAGCTTCGCCCGGCTGCGGCGGGTCTATTTCGGCGCCTACGACCCCAAGGGCGGCGGGGTGGAGCACGGCCCCCGCTTCTACCACCAGCCCACCTGCCACCACGCCCCGGACGTCTACGGCGGCATCGACGAGACGCGGGCGGCGGAGATGCTGCGGGAGTTCTTCAGGGAGCGCCGCCCCGGGTGAGTGCCGGGGCGGCGTTTCGTCACTGCGGCTGGGACAGGCTGGCCACCGTCGCCTGACTCCACGCGTCCTCGCACTCGCGGACCAGCGGGCCCCGCACCGCGCGGCAGCGCTCGACCACGGACCCGGCCTCCGGCGTGCGGCCGGCCTCGACCAGCAGCCGGATGCGGAGCGGATAGCCCCGCTCAGCCCCGCCGAAGCGGCGGTCCTTGGCGTCGAGGGCGACCAGAGCCTGGGACGCCCGGCCGGCGGCCCGATGCTCGGCGATCAGCAGATCGAACGCCTCCGGCGGAGCTGAGGCGCTTTTGACGGCGATCTCGAGATCCTTCACCGCGAGGTCCGGCCGGTTCTGCTTGGTGTGAAGCCGGTAGTAGGTCATCCGCAGATAGGGATCGGACTCGAAGCCCCCCTTGGCGACCTCCTTCAGGGCGGCCTCCGCCTCGGCGAGACGCTCCTTCGCGATCAGGCTCTCCGCGCGCTGCACCAGGACGCTGCGCGACAGCGCCTTCAGCGCCGCCCCCTGGAACACGACCTTCTCGTAACCCACCGTGTTCTTGTCCCGGGCCGCGCCCTCGAACAGCTGTTCCCGGACCGCATAGGCGCTCAAATCCGCGAAGCGCTGCTCCGCGGAATTGTGGCCCATGCGCAGTTGCTTGCCGATTTCACCAAAAATCTTGGACGGACCGGCCGACAATTCCTTGAAGGCGGCGTTGATGCCCGCGCTGTACTGCCCCGACTGCATCAGCGCATTGATCTGGTCTTCGAGTGCCTTGCGCTCTTCCTCGGCCTTGGCGCTCTGCTTGCGCGCGTCGTCGGCGAAGCGCTCCATCACGACCTGAAAGACGTTGGTGTTGTACCCGGCCTTCTCCAGAAGATCGAAGCCGAGAAGGTCGGCCTCGTCCTCCTGCTGGCGAGCCCACGACGGTTGCGCCACGGTGTCCTGGAACGTCCGGTAGGTCGTGTAGATCAGCGCCGCGTTCCTGGCCATGTCCGGGTTGGAGCGGGGAGCCGCGGAGAGCAGCGTCCCCATCCCGGTGTCCTCGACCGTCTTCTGCGCCGCGTGCTGGCGGTCGGCGTCCATGTGGTTGAGCAGAAGGTGCGACACTTCGTGAGCCAGGATGAAGGCCAGTTCATCCTCGTTCTCGGAGTTCACGAACACCCCCTGCGAAACCAGGATGGTGCCAGCCGGAACAGCCTCCGCCACATAGGCGGGGTTGTTGGTCACGACGATGGTGACGGACGGCTTGGCGTGGGGCCATGCCTTCAGAAGACGCGCCAGGATCTGGTTGGCGTAACGCTGCAACGGTTCCGCCCCCGCCAGCTCGCGCGTGCCCGGCGGCAGCGGGTCACGGCCGTCGAGCGACCGCGCCGACGCACCCGACGGCTTCTGCAGCGATGCGGCGAGCGCCGTCAGGGAGCTGCCCCCGGCGTCCGGGACACGCCGCTGCTCCGCGACCTCGACGAAGCGCGCGGGGACGGACTCGTAGGTTCGCTTGCCGCTGAGTTCCGTGGTCAGCGTGTCGAGCGACTTGCATCCGCCGGCGAGCAGGGTCAGGCCGAGCAGGGCGGGAACGAGCGGGCGACGCAAGGCGGCGTTCATTTGCATTCGGAGGCGCCCCGCGACGAGAAGGTCGTTCCGCTGACCCGTTGAGCCGTCTGGCATTCGGTGAGCACCTGGGCCTTGGCCGACACCTGCACCTGGAACGGGCTGAGCCACACCTCCTGACCGCCCGCGTTCACCTTCACAGAGCGGGTGTTGCGGTTGTAGTCGGCGGCATCGAAGGGAACCGACGGGAACGCCTCCTTGGGCAGTTCTCCCTTCTTGCCGCCCTTCTCATCGAACACGGCGATCATGCCCCCGGAACCGAACATGATCTTTTCGATCTTGATCTTTTCCTGAGCCATCGCGGACACCGCGAACGAGCACAGGGCGGCCAAGACCACAGCGGACATTCTGATCACGCGTTTCCTCCATTGCTCTGTGACTTTTCCTGTGCTTCCAGCACGCGAAGCTCTTCGAACCGTTTGGCGAGCACGATGCGGGCCGGGCCGGCGATCGCCGCGCCGGCAACGGCGACGCCGATCCAGTTCACCGGTTCCAAGCCGGTGAGCCATACCAACCAAGTCGAGAAAGCGAGGCCGACAAGCGACCCAGCCGCCATGAGCAGCAGGGTCCATGCCACCGCCGACAGCAACGTCCGCGGGGCGAGCCAGATGCCGATCCTACGGGCGGCAAGTGCGACGAGCGCCATGGCGGCAAGTTCCACCAGCACCGACAGGTCGAGATCGCCAAGCCCGAGCTTGCTCCACTCCTTCATGAAGCCGGCGCCGCGAACGATCAGGTTGTCGATCGCCATGGCGTGCAGGAACATGCCGGGCACGATGCCGAACACGGGCGACGGGCCGACATCCTGGACGCCGGAGAACATCGCCCCCACCACCACGATCCGGCCGGCCAGCAAATCCGCCAGGGCTTTGCCGTCGACACCCGTCGCCGATTCCGGTGCCGTCAGCCATTCCGCCCGGATGACCGGATGATAGCGGCAATCCGCCGGGGCGTTGGACAGGACGCCGCTCTCGAACGGCATCAACGTCCGAAGGAAATTGCCGGCCTTGTCCAGGAGGGAACCGTCGGGGCACCCCGCCGCAAGGCGCCGGTGGTCAGGATGCACGGCCTCCGCCCCGGCCGGCCAGACACGCCCCCACTCGATGGTCAGGGTCATGTTCCGAAAGGCGTCCGGATTGACCAGCGGATCGTTCCGGCTGCCCTGGCACGCCTCACTCCGCCCGCAATACTCGTTGTAGACCGCCAGAGCCGCTGAAAGCCGCGGCGAACCGCAATAGCTGTCCGGAAACAGATCGACATGGGACGCCCCGTCGCGGATCAGGGGGTGAGGCTCTCCTTTCACCGCAAGGCGCAGGTCCTCCACGTTCTGCCGGCCGGCGGTCGCGCACCCCGAGTCATCCTGCTGGCTGCTGCGCGCGACCGTCATGAAAACCGGAAAATCCGCGATCGCGCTGACAAGGCGATCCAGACCACCCGGCTCTCCAGGCCTGTTCCTGTCGATGATCATCAAATCCAGGAGGATGCTTTCAGCCCCGGCGTCCTTTAGTTTTTGAATAAGACGTGCGTAGAAATCGAACGACGGCGGATAGGATTCACCATTCACAGCAAGTGACGTGTCGTCGATCTGAACGACGACAATTTTCTTTTGCCCCTTATCGGGATAGACGCTGGTGGCGATCCGGCGATAGGCATCCAGAGAGGTTCGACCGCTGGAGCCGCTGATGTCCAAAGGGTTGAAGACCGCCGCCGAAACAATCAGTGCCGGAACGAATGAGAGTTTGAGCAGCCGGTCGCCCAGCCGCCGCCATCCGGTACACTGCAGGAACAGACAAGCGATGAAGCCTTGCCAAGCGCGGCGGGCGGTTTCGAAAGTTCCCTTTGCGCCACGAAGCGGCATAACGGCGGCCTCTGGTCCTTTGACAACGTGCCAGCCAGTTTCTCTCTAAAAAACAAAGCTGAAACCCGTTGCAATTTTAACGGGACAGCGGCAAAGAACAATGTTAATTTTTAGTTATTTTTTCGCAAGTCTGCATATCTCCATATGCAGCGACGCCATCATCCACAAGCAGGACGCTCAGCCGCGCCGGGGCCGGAGCGAGCGCGCAAACAAAAGCGGAGGAGCGTCGCCACTCCTCCGCGCTCAGACTCCGTCGGACTTGGCTCCTCAGCGCCCCACCGCCCGCCAGCCGATGTCGCGGCGGCAGAAGCCGTCCGGCCAATCCAGCGCGTCCACGCCCTGATAAGCGCGCTTCTGCGCCTCGGCCACGGTCGGGGCCTTGGCGGTCACGCCCAGCACGCGCCCGCCGGTCGACAGCACCCGGCCATCGTCCGACCGCTTCGTGCCGGCGTGGAAGACGGTCACGCCCTCCACCGCGTTGGCCACCTCGAAACCCTTGATCTCCGTGTTCTTCACGTAGTCGCCGGGATAGCCGTTCGCGGCCATGACGACGCAGAGCGCCGTCTCGTCGTGCCAGCGCAGGTCGATGTTCTTCAACTGGCCATCCGCCGCCGCGATCAGCGCGGCCAGCGCGTCGGACTTCAGGCGCATCATCAGCGTCTGGCATTCCGGGTCGCCGAAGCGGACGTTGAATTCCAGCGTCTTCGGCACCGGATTGCCGTCGGCGTCCTTGCCGATCATCAGGCCGGCGAACAGCACGCCCTTGAAGGGGCGCCCCTCCGCCGCCATGCCCTTGACCGTCGGCTCGACGATCTCGCGCATCACGCGGGCCTGGAGGTCCGGGGTCAGCGCCGGGGCCGGGGAGTAGGCGCCCATGCCGCCGGTGTTCGGGCCGGTGTCGCCGTCGCCCACCGCCTTGTGGTCCTGGGCCGAGGCCAGCGGCAGGGCCGATTCGCCGTCGCACAGCGCGAAGAAGCTGACCTCCTCGCCGTCCAGGAACTCCTCAACCACCACCTCGGCCCCGGCGGCGCCGAAGCGGCCCTCGACCAGGGCCTCGTCGATGGCGGCGAAGGCTTCCTCCTCGGTGCGGGCGACCGTCACGCCCTTGCCGGCGGCCAGACCGTCGGCCTTGACCACGATGGGGGCGCCGTTCTTGCGCACGAAGTCCTTGGCGGCCTCGACATCCTTGAAGCGGCCATAGGCGGCGGTCGGCACGCCGTACTTGGCCAGGATGTCCTTCATGAAGCCCTTGGAGCCCTCGAGCTCCGCCGCCGCCGCGCTGGGGCCGAAGGCCTTGATGCCAAGGGCGGTCAGCTTGTCGACGAGGCCGAGCACCAGCGGCCCTTCCGGCCCGACCACCACGAAGTCAATGGCCTTGTCCTGGGCGAAGCGGACCAGGGCGTCCACGTCCTCCGCGCCGATGGCGACGCATTCGGACACGTCCGCGATGCCGGCGTTGCCCGGCGCACAGTAGAGCGTGTCGCACAGCGGCGAGTTCTGAATGGCCCAGCACAGCGCATGCTCGCGCCCACCCGACCCGACCACCAGGACTTTCATGGCACCTCGTCCTTCCACGCTTGTTGCCGACACCGCGCCTTGTATCATGGTGCCGCCATGACTCAAGACCTTGATATGACCTCTCCGCTGATCGCCCCCGAGCCGCGCCCCGGCTCGAACCTTCCGGAATTCTCGGTGGGCGACCTCGCCCGTCGCCTGAAGCGCAGCATTGAGGAGGAGTTCGGCTTCGTCCGCGTGCGCGGCGAGATCTCCCAGCCCAAGCGCCACAGCTCCGGCCACTGCTACCTCCGCCTGAAGGACGACACGGCGGTGATCGAGGCGGTGTGCTGGCGCGGCACCGCGTCGAAGCTGGCCATCCAGCCGGCGGAGG
The DNA here is from genome assembly GCF_058780535.1 of Azospirillum sp. UENF 211521. NCBI lineage: Bacteria > Pseudomonadati > Pseudomonadota > Alphaproteobacteria > Rhodospirillales > Azospirillaceae > Azospirillum > Azospirillum sp. UENF 211521. The sequence continues at coordinate 773,814 of NZ_JBSNCF010000001.1, read as the reverse complement.
GGCTGGAGGTCATCGTCACCGGGCGCATGACGACCTACCCCGGACGCTCGCAATACCAGCTTATCATCGAGTCGATGGAGCTGGCCGGCGAGGGCGCCCTGCTGAAGATGCTGGAGGAGCGCAAGAAGCGCCTCGCGGCGGAGGGGCTGTTCGATGCCGGGCGCAAGAAGCCCATCCCCTTCCTGCCCGACGTGATCGGCGTCGTCACCTCCCCCACCGGGGCGGTCATCCGCGACATCCTGCACCGGCTGCACGACCGTTTCCCGCGCCGGGTCCTGCTCTGGCCGGTCGCCGTGCAGGGGGAGCGGGCGGCGGCGGAGGTCGCCGCGGCGATCGAGGGCTTCAACCGCATCCCGCCCGGCGGCCCGGTGCCGCGCCCGGATCTGCTGATCGTGGCGCGCGGCGGCGGCTCGCTGGAGGACCTGATGGCCTTCAACGAGGAGAACGTCGTCCGCGCGGCGGCGGCCAGCCGCATCCCGCTGATCTCGGCGGTCGGGCACGAGACCGACACCACCCTGATCGACTTCGCGTCCGACCGCCGCGCCCCCACCCCCACAGCGGCGGCGGAAATGGCCGTTCCGGTGCGGGCGGAACTGCTGGCCCAGGTGCTGGACGACGAGCGGCGCATGGTCGGCGCCGCCACCCGCCTGCTGGTCGAGCGGCGGACGCGGGTGGAGGGGCTGGCCCGCGGCCTCGGCGACCCGCGCGCCCTGCTGGAAAGCCACGCCCAGCGGCTGGACGACCGGGCGGAGCGGCTGGCGCTGGCCGCCGCCTCGCTCCTCGACCGCCGCCACACCCGCCTGAACGAGCTGGGCGCTGCGCTGCGCCACCCGCGCGAGAAGCTGGCCGAAGCCGGGCAGCGGCTGGCGTCGGAATCCCGCGCGCTCGACGGCGCGCTGCGCCACGCCGTCATTGCGGCGCGCGGCCAGTATGAGCGGGTGAGCGGGCGGCTGACGCTCGGCCCGATCCGGGTGAAGTTCGGCGACGGCAGCCGGCGGCTGTCCGACCTGACGCCGCGCCTGGGCCGCAGCTACGGCAAGGCAGTGGAGGAGCGCGCGGCAAGGCTGACGGCGGTGGGGCAGCTCCTGGAAAGCTACTCCTACAAGGGCGTGCTGGAGCGCGGCTTCGCCCTGGTGCAGTCCGGCGACGGCCGGCCGCTGACCAGCGCCGCCCAGGCCACGCCGGGTTTGGCGGTGTCGCTGGTCTTCGCCGACGGCAAAGCCGCCGCGACGGTGGACGGCGGGCCGCGGGTCGATGGTCCACCTCCCACCGCGGTTCCGGAGCCGAAGCCGAGGACTGCCAGACCAAAAGCGGAGCCGAAGAAGCCGCAGCGCCCGCCGACACAGGGAAGCCTGTTCTAATCCATCGGCCCCACGGTGGATTTGCTCCATTCCGGAGCACCGGACTGGAGCGGACTGCCGGACGACTTGGGCACTTCCACCGCGAGCCCCCTCCCCGCATCACTTATAGTGGTGCGCCGCCGGACCGATGCCCGGCGATACCGGAGGGGAAGGATATGGAGCAGCGCGCCGCCTCGATCGGCCCGTTGGCGCGGGCCGGAATCTGGATCGAAAGCGACCGCGGCCAGAAGGCCGTGTTCGGGTTGATCCTACTGAACGCGATCGTGCTGGGGTTGGACACGTCGCCCGCGGTGTCGGACACCATCGGGCCGCTGCTGGGCGCGCTCGACGACGCGATCCTGGCCGTCTTCACCGTGGAGCTGGCGCTGCGCATCGGCCATCGCGGGCGGTCCTTCTTCCGGGACGGCTGGAACCTGTTCGATTTCGCTTTGGTCCTAGTCACCCTGGCCCCGTTCGGTCCGGGCGTCATGGTCCTGCGCACCCTGCGCGTGCTGCGCGTTTTCCGCCTCGTCACCGTCATGCCGCGGCTGCGGATGATCGTCCATGCCCTGGTGACATCGCTGCCCGGACTGGCGATGATCATCCTGCTGCAGGCGCTGCTGTTCTACGTGGCCGGTGTGATGGCGACCAAGCTGTTCGGCGCGGATTTCCCGGACTGGTTCGGCACGCTGGGCGCGTCGCTCTACTCGCTGTTCCAGATCATGACGCTGGAAAGCTGGTCGATGGGCATCGTGCGGCCGGTGATGGAGGTCCACCCCTACGCCTGGGCCTTCTTCGTGCCCTTCATCATGGCGGCGACCTTCACGATGCTGAACCTGTGCGTCGCAGTGATCGTGAACGCGCTGCAGGCCCTGCAGGACCAGGGGAGCCCGGAGAGCGGCGACGCCGCCATCCCCGACGGAACCCACCCCGTGGCCGAGGAACTGCGGAGCCTGCGCGAAGAGGTCGCCGCCCTGCGCTTGGCGCTGGACGGGCAGCGCCGGACGGCGGAGGACCGGGTTTCGCGCCCGGCCCTCTCCGGTGCCGGCGACTGATACCGGGCGACCGGCCTCAGGCGGCCCCGACGAAGCTCCAGCGGGTCGTCTCGCCGCTGCGGAAGGGCAGCACGGCCTCGCCGTCGGCGGTCAGCACGATGTCCGGCGTCGTGGACGGCGTGCGCTCCAGCACCACCTTGTCCTCGTTGACCGGCAGGCCGTAGAAGCGTGGGCCGTTCAGGCTGGCGAAGGCCTCCAGCTTGTCCAGCGCGCCCGCCTCCTCGAAGGCCTCGGCGTAGAGCTCCATGGCGTTGGCGGCGGTGAAGCAGCCGGCGCAGCCGCAGGCGCTCTCCTTCGCGGTCACCGTGTGCGGGGCGGTGTCGGTGCCCAGGAAGAACGGCCCCTCGCCCGAGGTCGCCGCCTCGACCAGCGCCACGCGGTGCGTCTCGCGCTTGGCGATGGGCAGGCAGTAGAGGTGCGGGCGGATGCCGCCGGCGAACAGGTGGCTGCGATTGATCAGCAGATGGTGCGCCGTGATCGTCGCGCCGACCCGGCCCGAGGCGGCGTGCGCGCGGACGAAGGCCACGGCCTCCGCGGTGGTCGCGTGCTCCAGCACCACGCGCAGCGCCGCGTAGCGCTCCAGCAGCGGGCCGAGGGTGCGCTCCAGGAACACCGCCTCGCGGTCGAAGATGTCGACATGGGAGTCGGTCACCTCGCCGTGGATCAGCAGCGGCATGCCGATCTCCGCCATGCGCTCCAGAACCGGCGCGATCTTGCCGAGGTCGGTCACCCCGTGGGCGCTGTTGGTGGTGGCGTTGGCCGGGTAGAGCTTGGCGGCGGCGAACACGCCGTCCTCGAAGCCCTGAGCCAGATCATCGGCGTCGGTGCCGTCGGTCAGGTAGGCGGTCATCAGCGGCGTGAAGGACTGGCCCGCCGGCAGGGCCGCCAGGATGCGCTCGCGGTAGGCCACGGCGTCGGCCGTGCGGGTCACCGGCGGCTTCAGGTTCGGCATGATGATGGCGCGGCCGAACTGGTGGGCGGTGAAGGGCAGCACCGCCTTGAGCATGGCGCCGTCGCGCAGGTGCACATGCCAGTCGTCGGGACGGCGGAGGACGAGACGGTCGGTGGGCATGGCGGCTCCGGGGCGCGGAATGGGGAGGTTTGCCGGAGTTCTAGCCCCTTACGGTTCCCCGCTCAACGGTAACGGGCCACGGCAATGGTGACGGAAGCGGCGAAAGCCGCTAGAACCCTAGCCGAATCCCTAGGGACATTCGAAGCCGGACCCGCGCCGATGAGCCTCATTACCCCCCGCACCCCGCCCGGAACGATGGAACTGCTGCCGCGCCAGCAGGTCGCCTTCCAGCGTCTTCTCGACACCATCCGCCGCGGCTACGAGCGGTTCGGCTTCGTGCCGGTGGAAACCCCGGTGTTCGAGACGGTGGACACCCTGCTGACCAAGTCCGGTGGCGAGACCGAGAAGCAGGTCTATTTCGTGCAGTCCACCGGCGCCCTCCAGCAGGGGAACAAGCCGGACATCGCGCTGCGCTTCGACCTGACGGTGCCGCTCGCCCGCTACGTGGCGGAGCATGAGCGCGACCTCGCCTTCCCCTTCCGCCGCTACCAGATCCAGCGCGTCTACCGCGGGGAACGGGCGCAGCGCGGGCGCTTCCGCGAATTCTACCAGTGCGACATCGACGTGATCGGCAAGGACAGCCTGTCCGCCCATTACGACGCGGAGATCCCGGCGGTCATCTACCACGTCTTCAGCGAACTGGACTTCGGCGGCTTCACCATCAACGTGAACAACCGCAAGGTCCTGCTCGGCCTGCTCGACGGGCTGGGCGTGGACGACGCGGAGAAGCGCGTCCTGGTCCTGCGCGAGATCGACAAGCTGGACAAGATCGGCCGCGACAAGGTGCAGGCCAGCCTGACCGGCCTCGGCATGACCGCCGACGCGGCGGAGAAGATCCTGTCGCTGATCGACGCCAAGGGCAGCAACGAGGACACGCTCGCCGCGCTCGGCGCGCTGGGCATCGAGAACGAGACCTTCCTCCAGGGTGTTTCGGAGCTGACCACGGTCATCGAGGGGCTGAAGGCGTTCCAGGTGCCGGACGGCATCGTGCGCATCAACCTCGCCATCGCGCGCGGCCTCGACTACTACACCGGCACGGTCTACGAGACCTTCCTGAACGACCATCCGGGCATCGGCAGCGTGTGCTCCGGCGGGCGCTACGACAACCTCGCCAGCCACTACACCAAGTCGAAGCTGCCGGGTGTGGGCATCTCCATCGGCGCGACGCGGCTGTTCTACCAGCTGATGGAGGCCGGCATCATCAAGGACGGCGGCGCCACCGCCCAGGTCCTGGTGACGCAGATGGACCCGGCCCTGTCCGCCGACTATTACGGGCTCGCGACGGCGTTGCGGGCGGCGGGCATCAACACGGAAATCCAGCTCGACGGCGGCAAGCTCGCCAAGCAGATGAAATACGCCGACAAGGCGGGCATTCCGCTGGTCGTCCTGATGGGCTCCGACGAGAAGGCGCGCGGCACGGCGACGCTGAAGCATCTGGTGAAGGGCGAGCAGGTCGAAGTCCCGCTGGCCGACCTCGCCGCCAAGGCGAAGGACCTGCTGGGAGCCTAACGCTGTCCCCTCTCCCCCCTTGGGGAGAGGGATCGTCCACCGCAGTGAGCCCCGCCCATGGCCACCGTCGCCGAAGCCCTGAACCTCGCGCTCGACCATCATCTGTCCGGGCGGCTGGAGGAGGCGCGGCAGCTCTACGGCCGCATCCTGGCGGCGGACCCGGACAACCCCCACGCCCTGCATTTCGGCGGGCTGCTGGCGGCCCAGACCGGCCGCGTGGCGGACGGTGTGGCGATGATCCGCAAGGCGGCGGCCCGGCTGCCGCTCGCCGCCGATGTCCACGGCAATCTTGGCAAGGCCCTGATGGCGCTGGGCACGCCGGACGGGGCGGCGCAGGCCGCCGCCGCCTTCCGCACCGTTCTCGCCTTGAAGCCCGACGGCGCCGCTGACTGGTTCGCCCTGGGCGGCGCCCTGACCGAGGCCGGCGATGGCCCTGCCGCCCACCGCGCCCTGAACCGCGCCCTGACGGCCAGCGCCGCCACCGACAGCGAACCGCTGGCCGAGGCCTTCGAGCGGGCCGGCCTGCGGCTCTACGCCGCCGCCGACTGGGCGGGCGCCACCGATGCCTTCCGCAAGGCGCGCACCCTCGCCCCGCAGCGCGCCGAGGCGCACCGCATGCTCGGCGCCGCGCTGGCCCAGACGGGCGACCCGGAGGGCGCCGTGGCGGCGCTGGACGAGGCGTTGCGGCTCGACCCCACGCTGGCCGAGGCGCAGGCCAACCTCGTCCATCTGCTGGTCACGCTGGGCCGCTTCGACGACGCCGAGCGGGCCGGGCGCCGGGCGGTGGTTCTGGACCCCGGCAACGCCGACGCCTACGGCAACATGGTGCCGCTGCTGGAGCAGACCGTCCGCGTCGCGGAGGCGTTGCGCCAGGGCGCGCGGGCGACGCGCCTCGCCCCCCAGCGGGCGGCCTTCCACCGCAACCGCCTGTCCCTCCTGCTGCACGAGGGCCGCCGCGACGAGGCCGTCGCCGCCGGGCGGGAGGCCATCCGCCTCGCCCCCGCCGACGCCGAGGCCCATCTCGCGCTCGCCGTCGCCCTGCTCGCCTCCGGCCAGCTCCGCGAGGGGTGGGAGGAGTTCGAGTGGCGCTGGGAGACCCGGCAACTCGACCCGGTCCACCGCGGCTTCGCCCAGCCGCAATGGACCGGGGCGGAGGATGTGGCGGGCCGCACCATCCTGCTCTACGCCGAGCAGGGGCTGGGCGACACTCTGCAGTTCGTCCGCTACGCGCCGCTGCTGGCCGCGCGGGGCGCGCGGGTGATCGTCGGCTGCTCCCCCGCCCTGGTGCGGCTGATGGCACAGGTGGATGGCGTGACCGCCGCCATCGCCTGGGGCGACGAGCTTCCGGCCTTCGACCGGCACATCCCGATGATGAGCCTGCCCCGCGCCTTCGCGACCGATCTGAACAGCATCCCGGCCGCGGTGCCCTATCTGCGCGCCGATCCCGCCGACGTCGCGGCGTGGCGCGCGCGGGTGCCGGCGGACGGAAGGGCGCGGGTCGGGCTGGTCTGGGCGGGGTCGCCGCGCACGGTGCGCGGGGTGGCGAGCCCGATCGACCGACGGCGCAGCCTGCCGCTGGCCGCCCTGGCCCCCCTGGCCGATGTGCCGGGGGTGCGCTTCGTCAGCCTCCAGATGGGGCCGGGCGCGTCGCAGTTGGCCGAGGCTCCGGCGGGCATGGACATCGATGACCCCATGGCCGGCGTCCGCGATTTCGCCGACACGGCGGCGCTGGCCGAGACGCTGGACCTCGTCATCACGGTGGACACCTCCGTCTGCCATCTCGCGGGCGGCTTGGGACGGCCGACCTGGACGCTGTCGCGCGCCGACGCCTGCTGGCGCTGGCTGGGCAACCGGGAGGCGAATCCCTGGTACCCGACCATGCGCGTGTTCGGCCAGGACCGCTCGGGCGACTGGTCGGGCGTCGTCGCCCGCCTGCGCGCGGCGTTAACGGATTTCGTGGAAGCGCGCGGTCACGTTTCTTAACCACACAACCGATGGGCGCATTCGTGGCGCCGCCGCAACGGTCCGCTACGAATTTGAGTTACGCCGATTTCGGGGCGGACTCGCACACCCGAAGGGCCAGGGATTACACCGGTTGTTAACCAAGGCACCTCTACATTCCGGTCCTATCGCTCGGCCATTTTACCGAGCATTTTAACCAATTCGCGGGTCTTGCCCCGCGGTCATGGCTGGAGCCGGACATGACACGGTTGTGGGTGCGACGCGCGATCTGGGGTGTGACGCTGGCGGCGACGCTGGGCGGCGGCGCCCTCCTGGCGCAGGAGGAGATGCGCACGTCGCGATTGCAGGCCCGCCTGCTCGCCGGCTACGCCAAGGACATGACCTACACGCTGGGCGAGGGGCCGAACCCCGCCGCGCGCCACCCCACCCAGGGGCCCTACAACGAGCGGATGGGCTATGTCGGGCTGCCCGGCTACCTGCGTTCGCTGACCTCGGACATGTACGCGGTGGAGATGCAGGCGCATCTGTCGCCGACGCTCGACCAGTTCATGGCCGCCGGCGGCTTCCCGATCTACCACGAGAAGACGCGCGCCGGCCTGACCCTGCTGGACCGCAACGGCACCGCGCTGTTCTCCGCCCGCTACCCGGAGCGGGTCTTCGCCAAGTTCGAGGACGTGCCGCCGCTGGTCGCCGCCACGCTGCTGTTCATCGAGAACCGCGAGCTGCTGAACACCGACGAGCCGCGCCGCAACCCCGCCGTGGAGTGGGACCGCTTCGCCGGGGCCGTGGCCATGCTGCCGGTGCAGTGGGTCAAGCCGGGCCAGCGTTCCCCCGGCGGCTCGACCCTGGCGACCCAGATCGAGAAGTACCGCCACTCCCCCGACGGCCAGACCAGCGGCGCCACGGAAAAGCTGCGCCAGATGATCTCGGCCAGCACCCGCGCCTATCTGGACGGCGAGGACACCGGCGCCCACCGCCGGCGCATCCTGATCGACTATCTGAACTCCACCCCGCTGACCGGGCGTCCCGGCTTCGGCGAGGTGAACGGGCTGGGCGACGGGCTGTGGGCCTGGTTCGGCACCGACCTCGCCATGGCCGAGAAGGTGCTGTCGGAGGAGCCCGCCGACGCCCGTGCCCTGCAGTTGAAGGCGCTGGCCTACAAGCAGGTGCTGAGCCTTCTGCTCGCCCAGCGCCGCCCCTCCCATTACCTGATCCAGGACCGTCCGGCGCTGGAGCGGCTGGCCGACAGCCATCTGCGCGTGCTGCACGGCGCGGGCGTGATCGACACCGCGCTGCGCGACGCGGCGCTCGGCCTGACGCTGAAGTTCCGCGAGGACCCGCCGCAGGCCCAGACCGCCAATTTCGTGGAGCAGAAGGCACCCAACGCCATCCGCGCCCGGCTTCTCTCCATGCTCGGCGTGTCCAGCCTCTACCAGCTCGACCGCATCGACCTGACCGCCGAATCGACGCTCGACGCCCCGGCGCAGCAGCGCGTGGTGGAGGTTCTGGCGAAGCTCGGCGACCCGGCCTTCGCCGCGCAGATGGGGCTGACCGGCGAACGTCTGCTCGACACCAAGGGCAGCGACCTGTCGAAGATCATCTACTCGGTCACGCTGTACGAGCGCGGGCCGGACGCCAACTACCTGCGCGTCCAGGCCGACAACCTCGACCAGCCGCTGGACATCAACGAGGGCGCCAAGCTCGACCTCGGCTCCACGGCGAAGCTGCGCACGCTGGCGACCTATCTGGAGATCGTGGCGGAACTGCACACCCGCTACGCCCACCTGCCCAAGGACTTCCTCGCCGACGTGGAGGAGGAAGCGTCCGACAACCTGACACGCTGGGCGGCGAACTGGCTGGCAACCTCCGCCAACCGCGGTCTAAGCGCCATGCTCGACGCCGCCATGGAGCGCCGCTATTCGGCGAACCCCGGCGAGGCCTTCTTCACCGGCGGCGGGCTGCACAGCTTCGTGAACTTCAACCCGCGGGACAACGGCAGCATCCTGAGCGTGACCGAGTCGCTGCGCAATTCGGTCAACCTGCCCTTCATCCGCATGATGCGCGACGTCGTGCAGTTCTATCTGTCCGAGGGCGGCGACGACAGCACCGACATCCTGCACAACCCCGACCACCCCGCCCGCCAGGCCTATCTCGCCCGCTTCGCCGACAAGGAAGGCAGCGACTTCCTGAACCGCTTCTACAACAGCTACCGGAAGCACACGCCGGACGCGATGCTGAACATGCTGGCCGCCCGGTCGCGGCCCATGCCGCACCGCCTGTCGGTGATCTTCCGCACCGTCCGCCCGCAGGCCGGGGTGAAGGAGTTCGGCGCCTTCCTGCGCGCCCGCCTGCCCGACGCCAAGCTGGACGACGGCGACATCGCGTCGCTCTACGGCAAATACGGGCCGGACAAGTTTCCGCTCAACGACCTCGGCTATCTGGCGCGCATCCATCCGCTGGAGCTGTGGCTGGTCTCCTACCTGCAGAAGCGCCCCGACGCCAAGCGGCAGGAGGTGCTGGAGGCCAGCGTGCAGGAGCGCCAGGAAAGCTACCGCTGGCTGTTCAAGAAGGGCCAGTCGGCCCAGAACACCCGCATCCGCATCGGGCTGGAGGAGGAGGCCTTCCAGCGCATCACCGAGCAGTGGCGCAAGCTGGGCTACCCCTTCGAGACGCTCGTCCCGTCCTTCGCCACCGCCATCGGCAGCTCCGCCGACCGCCCAGCGGCACTGGCCGAACTGGTCGGCATCATCCAGAACGACGGGGTCCGCCAGCCGACCGTGCGCGTGCGCAAGCTGCACTTCGCCGCCGGCACGCCCTACGAGGCCGTCGTCGGGCTGGGCGAGCTGCGCGGCCAGCGCGTGATGAAGGCGGAGGTCGCGGCCACCCTGCGCAAGGCGCTGATGGACGTGGCGCAGAACGGCACGGCCAAGCGCGTCTGGGGCTCCTTCAAGGACTCCTCAGGGGCGGTCATCCCGATCGGCGGCAAGACCGGTACGGGCGACCACCGGCTGGACCGCTACGGCCCCGGCGGGCATCTGATCGAGTCGCGGGCGGTGAACCGGACGGCGACCTTCGCCTTCTACATCGGCGACCGCTTCTTCGGGACCATGACCGCCTTCGTCCACGGGCCGGAGGCCGACAATTACCGCTTCACCAGCGCCCTGCCCGCCCAATTGCTGAAGAGCATCGCCCCGGCGCTGCAGCCCCTCATCGACCCCGGCGTGACCAAGACGGCCGACACCGGCAAGCCGCAGACCGGGCTGTGACCGGCGGGCCTATGGCCAACACCCGGAACTGAAAAGGCCCGCCCCGGGAAACCGGAGCGGGCCTTTTTCATGAACCGGGGAGCAGACGGCCGGGCGCGCCTTACGCCAGGGCGGGCTCCTGCGCCGGGGACACGCCCGGGGGCACGGCGGCCGGCAGGGAGGCCAGCAGCAACTCCAGCTCCGCCGCGGCGATGTTCTGCGGCAGGCCGGGACGGTAACCGCGCAGCGTCTCCAGCGCCCGGTCGAAGGCGCTCTCGTGATCGCCCTGGTCCAGGTCGCTCTCATCCAGCGCCGCCAGATAGGCGTGCGCGACGGCGGCGGTCTCCTCCGGCGTCAGGTCGTCAACCTGCAAGGACGTGATGGGGAGCATGATGGCGGTTCCCGTGCAAACTGAAGCGGAAACCGGCACGCTACGAGACCATGGTTAACAAGGCGTTGCCGAAACCACCCCACCGCCCCACGAAAAAGGGGGAGGCGCAGCCCACGGCCACGCCTCCCCCCCAATCGGACTCCGGCTGGCTTCGAGCGGATCAGCCCTCGCCGTAGATCTGCTCCTGCTGGTAGGCGACGATGCCGACGCGCTGGATCAGGTCGAGCTGCGTTTCGATCCAGTCGATGTGCTCCTCGGTGTCGTCCAGCAGTTCGGTGAGCTGCGCGCGCGTCTCGTAGTCGCGGACCTGCTCGCACAGAGTGATGGCGTCGATCAGGTCGGTGCGGGCCTTGTGCTCCACCTTCAGATCGTTGCCGAGCATTTCCGGCACGTCCTCACCGATCATCAGCTTGCCCAGGTCCTGAAGGTTGGGAAGACCTTCCAGGAACAGGATGCGCTCGATCATCTTGTCGGCGTGCTTCATCTCGTCGATGGATTCTTCGTAGATCTTGTGCGCAATGCGCTTCAGACCCCAGTTCTTCAGCATGCGAGCATGCAGGAAGTACTGGTTGATCGCCGTCAGCTCATTGGTCAGGATCTTGTTCAAATGGGTGATGACCTGCGGATCGCCCTTCACGTCCTGCCTCCATGCGGTTTGTTGGTTGAATCGCAACGCTTCTGGAATGACCATGCCCCATTTGCGGAGTCTTGGCAACCGATTGGAAAGCAACAGTCAGAACAATCGCATCAGCTTTTGCTAAATCCAGCGATGACACTGAGAGTGAATCTCAGAGCCGACTGTCATGAACGACCGTGACGCGCCATATGACAGAGACTGATGCGACCAATCCTTAATGATCTTCTTTGCAGACAAGCGTGGCGTCCCCGTGCCTGCAAGTCGAAGCGGCACTCATCCGGTTTTCTTCACAGGCAGAAGGATGACGGGAGCGTTCTCCGCACGGGAAATATCGTAGCTGAAGGAGGTCAGCAGCCGCTCCAGCACCTCCCGCTCCAAGCGATTGGCACAGACATATCCGAACGCTCTGTCCCGGTAGCCGGGATACATCGGCATCGGGGCGCCGTTGAGCAGATAAACCGCGCAGGACTGCCGGCGCAGCGTAAAACGCTGCACTTGGTAATCCAGCCCGGCAAAGGACTCCGTCCTTGGCTCTTCCCAACCCAAGGAACCTCTTGTCCTGTTTTTGTAGAGACGCGCGATGTCTCGCACGCTCTGCTGGAAAATATACGTGTTCTTATCGGCGCTCTGATAAGCCGCATAACCATAGCCACCCGGAATTTCGAAGTACCGGCTGTGCGAGGTTATCATCAGTTCCACTTTTCTTGCGGTGGTGCGGTGACATTTGCCCCAAGGCGGCGTGAAGACGTCGCCCCAACCGGATTGGATCGGCGAACGCTCACAATCGATCTCCACCCGCTCACCGCTGTTGTAGCCCGTCGTCTGGCACGACGCCGCAAGCGTCATCAAACCGGACACCGTCACACCACGAAGCAAGCCCCAACGCACCATCGCCCCCTTCCATGTCAGGGGGCACCGGCCCCGCTCAACACCACCGATGCGAGTATAGGAACCAGACGCGACGGGGCGAACGGGGAATTCAATCCGAGACGGTTTGCCTCACGGCTCTTGCATCGACGCCGCCGTCGGCACATGTGCCGCCATGGGGTTTTCGTCACCGGAGGTATGGTGCGGGCGGCGGGACTCGAACCCGCATGCCGAAGCGAAGGATTTTAAGTCCTTTGCGTCTACCAATTCCGCCACGCCCGCGCACCGTCGCGGCTCGGCTTGGAAGACGGGTTGCACCCGCCCGCCGGAGTTGCATATCATTGTATGCAGCCCGCCGTTCCGCTGGATTGACTTAGACAATCCGCGGGCGTTTGGTCAAGGATTGAGCGCGTTTAAAGCGCCGGACACGCAAAAATCCCCGCAACCCTGGCGTTCAAGGGAGGTGAGCTTGGAATCGATCAACTGGCTGGGTGTCGTGAGTGTGCTGATGGTCGCCGTGCTGATCGTGCCGGCGGCGTTGCGCCGCAACCGCACAACTTGGCTGCCCTACGCGGCGGTCTGGATCGCCGCCATCGTGGCGCTGGTCTGGGCTTACGACAGCTTCGGGCCGTTCTGAGCGGCCCGCATCCGGACGGAGGCCCGCCCGGCACCGGTCAGAGCCATGCTATCAGGGACGCGTGTCCTCGTTCATCGTCATGATGCCGATGCCCATCGCCACGCTGCCGAAGGTGAGGATGAGGCTGGCATACAGCATGATCGCGGCAACAACGCCGTGATCGCTGTTTCCGATCAGAGTCGCCAGATTGGCGACGTCGAGAATCAAAAGCCCCGTCGCCAAGACAACAGCCCCGGCCACGCCGGAGGCCAGATGCTTCAGCAAGAACAGGATCGCCGCTTTTTCGAAGGGTTTCATGGCACGACTTTTCATGACCGTCACGTCCCAGTCCTCAACATAGAATTACCCATGGCGGCGACAATATGACCAAGGACGGCTTGGCGTCCTAGAGACTTGTCTAGCCTTTGGTCCCCACCGTGACGTTCGGCGTACCGCCCAAGCGCAGGACGATGCCAGCCAACTCCTCCGTTGCCGCCACCACGCGGGCTTCGTCGGTACCGCGCAGCACGAGGCTGACGCCGAAGAAGCCGTTGCGGAAATAGGGATAGCTGCCGATCTCCAGGTCGGCGTAGCGGTCCTGCAGGGCGCCGAGGTCCGCGGCGATCTGCCCCTCGGCCAGTTCGCAGGCCACCGTGCGGGCGTGCAGGTCCGGCCCGCCCTCCAACTGCGGAAGCACGCCGTCGAGCATCGCCTGCATGATGTTGGGCACGCCCGCCATGACGAAGACGTTGCCGATGCGGAAGCCCGGCGCGGCGCTGATCGGGTTGTCGATCAGCGAGGCGCCGGCCGGGATGTTGGCCATGCGCAGCCGCGCCTCATTCAGCTTCGACGGGTCGCCGTAATGACGCTCCAGCCGGGCCACCGCCTCGGCGTTGCGCTCCAGCGGCACGCCAAAGGCCTTGGCGACGCAGGCCGACGTGATGTCGTCGTGGGTCGGCCCGATGCCGCCCGTGGTGAAGACGTAGCCGTAGCGGCCGCGCAGGGCGTCCAGCGCCGCGATGATCTCCTCCTCGACGTCCGGCACGACACGCGCCTCGCGCAGGCGGACGCCGATGCCGGCCAGCTTCTCCGCGATGTGCGGCAGGTTGGCGTCCTTGGTGCGGCCCGAGAGGATCTCGTTGCCGATGACGAGGACGGCGGCGGTCGGGTTGGGAGCGGCGGTGGGGGAGGACATGCGGAGTCGGCTCCGTTCTCGGTTGATGCGGGAATGACGGGACCGGCGGGCTTGCCGGACGGCGGGGGCGCGCTTTAACCTAGGGCCCAAGATGCTCTTCCCCACCCCCCTCCTGCAAGGCCGCCTCGTCCGCCGCTACAAGCGGTTCCTCGCCGACGTGGAGCTCGATGGCGCCCTGGTCACCGCCCATGTGCCGAACTCGGGCAGCATGATCGGGGTGGACATCCCCGGTTCCGCCGTCTGGCTGTCGCGGTCGGACAACCCCAAGCGCAAGCTCGCCCACACGCTGGAGCTGGTCGAGGCGCTGGACGATCCGGACGCGCCCTGCCTCGTCGGCGTCAACACGTCGCATCCCAACGGGCTGGTCGCCGCCGCCATCGCCGCCGGCACCATCCCGGAACTGGCCGGCTACGCCCGGCTGCGCCGCGAGGTGAAGTACGGGCGCAATTCCCGCATCGACATCCTGCTGGAGGACGAGGCCCGGCCGCCGGCCTACGTCGAGGTCAAGAACGTGCATCTGCGCCGCCCCGCGCGGGGCGACGGACAGGCCGCGGAGTTCCCGGACTGCGTGACCGCCCGCGGCGCCAAGCATCTGGTGGAGATGGCCGAGATGGTCCGCCAGGGCGCGCGGGCGGTCATGGTCTACCTTGTGCAGCGCGCCGACTGCACCCACTTCCGAGTCGCCGCCGACATCGACCCCGCCTACGCCGCCGGATTGCGCCTCGCGCTCGAATCGGGGGTGGAAGCCGTGTGCTGGTCCTGTAGGATCACCCCGCAGGCGATCGAGCTGGAACGGCCGCTGCCGATCCGCACGGATTGACCGCGCTACATGTTCACCGCCGGGCCCGCCGGCGCGTTTTCCTGGGACCTGATCTGTAGGGGACGATTCTCTTGGACCACGACGACCTCGATTCCCATCGCATCCGGATTCATGGGCCGGAGGATTTCGAGGGCATGCGCAAGGCCGGACGGCTGGCCGCGGCCACGCTCGATTTCATCACGCCCTACGTCCAACCGGGCGTCACCACCGGCGAGCTGGACCGGCTGCTCGAGCAATACATCCGCGACCATGGCGGCGTCCCGGCGCCGCTCGGCTACCGCGGCTTCCCGAAGGCCAACTGCATCTCCGTCAACCATGTGGTCTGCCACGGCATCCCCGGCGACAAGCGGCTGCAGAACGGCGACATCCTGAACATCGACGTCACGCCCATCCTCGACGGCTGGTACGGCGACAGCAGCCGCATGTATCTGTGCGGCGACGTCGGCGTGAAGGCGAAGAAGCTGGTCGACGTCACCTACGACGCGCTGATGATCGGCATTGATCAGGTGAAGCCGGGCGCCACGCTGGGCGACATCGGCCACGCCATCCAGACCTTCGCGGAAGGCCACCGCTACTCGGTGGTCCGCGACTTCTGCGGCCACGGGCTGGGCCGCGTCTTCCACGAGCCGCCGTCGGTCCTGCATTTCGGCAACCCCGGCACCGGCGCCGTCCTGCGCGAGGGCATGATCTTCACCATCGAGCCGATGATCAACGCCGGCCGCTACGACGTGAAGATCCTCGGCGACGGCTGGACCGCGGTGACCAAGGACAAGTCGCTGTCCGCCCAGTTCGAGCATTCGATCGGCGTGACCAAAGACGGCTGCGAGATCTTCACCCTGTCCCCCGCCGGTTTCCACAAGCCCCCCTACGCCGTCCCGGCCGAGGAAGCGACCGCCGCCGTTTGATATCCCCGCGGATGTGATTTTCGCGCGGAAGAGGTATAGTCCCGACGCACACACTCGTATGGTGGCGTCGGGATGGCGGGACGGAAACGCGCGAAGCGGTCGGGGGATGCGGAGGAGGCCCAGGAGCTTCCCGGGCTGGAGCCGCCCGCGGACGTCTCCGCGGAGGAGGCTCATCAGGAGGCCCATCACAAGGGCCACCGCCAGCGCCTCTACACCCGCTTCCTCGACGGCGGGCCGGACGCGCTCCAGGACTACGAGCTGCTGGAGATGATCCTCTTCGCGGTGAACCCGCGCCGCGACGTGAAGCCGCTGGCCAAGGCGCTGATCCGCGATTTCGGCGACCTCTGGAGCGTGGTCAACGCCCCGCCGCCCCGCCTGCGCGGCTATTGCGTGGGGGAGGTCTCGCTGGCCTCCGACAAGGCCGTCGCGACGCTGCGGGCGGTCGGGGCGGCGGCGCTGCGCGGGATGCGGCAGCGGGTGATGGATCGGCCGGTGCTGGCCAACTGGCAGTCCCTGCTCGACTACTGCACCGCCGCCATGGCGCACCAGCCGACGGAGCAGTTCCGCCTGCTCTTCCTCGACCGCAAGAACAAGCTGATCGCCGACGAGGTGCAGCAGACCGGCACGGTCGACCACACCCCAGTCTACCCGCGCGAGGTGGTGCGGCGCGCGCTGGAGCTGTCGGCCAGCGCCATCATCCTGGTGCACAACCACCCGTCCGGCGATCCCACCCCCAGCCGCGCCGACGTGGAGATGACCAAGGAAATCCTGCGCGCCGCCCACAGCCTGGGCATCGCGGTGCACGACCACGTCATCGTCGGCAAGGGCAAGCACGTCAGCTTCAAAGCCCAAGGCTTGCTGTAGCCGCAACCCTGTCCTGCAGTCCCATCTTGTTGCCCGGACCGACGCCCCCATATGTGCGGCGTTCGTCACCACAGAGGTAGCACCATGGGCCTTTTCGACATGTTCAAGGGATCGGCGCCGCTGGATCTCACCCCCCGCCGGACGCTGGTCGTCTCGCTGATCTATTGCATGGGCGCGGACGGCGAGCTGGACCCGGAGGAGGTCGGCCATCTGCTGTCGGTGATGGGCCGCAGCGCCACGCGCGAAGAGCTGGACCGCTGCTTCAAATACGCGCGCAGCACCCCGCCCGACACCTTCCTGGCCGCCGCCACGCCGAACCTGAGCGAACAGCAGCGGCTGTGCATTCTGCTGAACATGATCGACAGCGCCATGGCCGACGGCCAGGCCGAACAGGGCGAGCGCGATCTGATCGCGCGCTTCCAGCAGGCCTTCGGCCTCGACGACGCGAAGCTCGGCCCCTATTTCCAGGCGCTGGTCGCCAAGAACGACCGCAGCGTGCTGGGCGCGTAGGACCAACCTCGCGGCGCATCGCCCGTCAGCCGACCGACTCCCCGACCGCTTCCGGGGTGTCGGCATGGCGGGCGATGAAGGCCACGAAATCGTCGTAGGGCATGGGGCGGCCCAGCAGATAGCCCTGGATCTGGTCGCAGCCCAGCCGGGCGAGCCCGCCGAACTGCTCCTCCGTCTCCACCCCCTCGGCCAGGGTCTGCATGCGCAGCGAACGCGCCATGCCGATGATCGCCTCGGCGATGGCCCCGCCGTCCGACCCGTCGGTCAGGCTGGTCACGAAGGAGCGGTCGATCTTCAGCTTGTCGACGCGGAAGCGCTTCAGATAGCTGAGGCTGGAATAGCCGGTGCCGAAATCGTCGATGGCCAGCGCCACCCCCATCTCGCGCAGCCGGGCGAAGGTGCCGGTCACCATGTCGGACTCGTCCATCAGGACGCTTTCGGTCACCTCCAGCTCCAGGCAGCGGGCCGGCACCTTGTAGGCGTCCAGCCAGAAGGCCACGCGGTCGGCCAGACCGGGGCGGCGCAACTGGACCGCCGACAGGTTGATGGCGATGAGCAGCGGATGGCCGCGGGCGAGCAGGTCGGCGGCGCGGCGGCAGGCCTCGCCCAGCACCCAGTCGCCGATCGGCTGGATCAGGCCGGTGTCCTCGGCCACCGGGATGAACTGGCCGGGCGGGATCATCGTGCCGTCGCGGCGGCGCCAGCGCAGCAGACCCTCCGCCCCGACGAGGCGGCGGCCGTCCACCGCGAACTGCGGCTGGAAATGCAGCTCCAGTTCGTTGTCGGCCAGGGCGTGGCGCAGGTTGCTCTCCAGCCACATCCGCTCCGACGCCCGCTTGTTCAGCTCCGGCGTGAAGAACTGGTGGTTGGCGCGCCCCGCCTCCTTGGCCGCGTACATCGCCATGTCCGCGCATTTCAGGAGCGCGTCGATGGACGGCGCGTCGTCGGGATAGAGCGCGATGCCGATGGACGGGGAGATCTGCAACTCGTGCCCGTCCACCGGGAAGGACTCGGTCATCGCGCGCAGCACCTTGCGGGCCACCGAGCAGGCCGCGTCGGGACCGTCCAGGTCGTTGAGGAGGATGACGAACTCGTCGCCGCCCTGGCGGCTGACCGTGTCGCTGGCCCGCACCGTCTCCAGCAGCCGCGCCCCCACCGCGCGCAGCAGCCGGTCGCCGACGCCGTGCCCCAGGCTGTCGTTGATGGTCTTGAAACGGTCGAGGTCGACGAACAGCAGCCCCACCTTGCTGCCGTGCCGGTCGGCGGCAAGCATCGCGCGCTCCAGCCGGTCGCGCAGCAGGAAGCGGTTGGGCAGGTCGGTCAGGAAGTCGTACTGCGCCAGATGCCGGATGCGCTCCTCCTGGGCGCGCTTCTCGGTGATGTCGGAGAAGGCAGCGATGTAGTTGACGGCCTCCCCCGCCTCGTTGCGCACGACCTGGATGCTGAGCCACTCCGGATAGACCTCGCCGGACTTGCGCTTGTTCCAGATCTCGCCGGACCAGTGGCCTTCCTCCTTCAGCTTCGCCCACATGTCGGCGTAGTAGATCCCGTCCTGGCGGCCCGAGGCGAGCATGGCCGGATCGCCGCCGATCACCTCCTCGCGGCTGTAGCCGGTGATCCGGCAGAAGGCATCGTTGACCGCGACGATGCGGTTCTTCTCGTTGGTGACGACCATGCCCTCGGCGGCGTTGTCGAACACCTTGGCGGACAGCCGCAGCTCCCACTCCGCGCGCTTGCGCTCGGAGATGTCGCGGGCGATGGCGCAGTAGTAGGCGTCGCCCTCGTAGGTGACCCGGCTGGCCGTCACCTCCAGTTCCAGAACGCGCCCGTCGCGGGTGCGGTAGAGCGTCTCGTAATGGGCCGACGCCTCGGAGGCCGCGTCGCGGAAGCGTTCCAGAAGGTCGGCATGGCCGCCGGCCAGCCCGGCCAGCGGGGCGCCCAGCGCGGCGCAGCCGAAGGGATTGACGTAGGCGATGCGCAGCTCCGAGTCCGCCAGCACGACGATCTCGGACACATGGTCGACGAAGAAGTTGGCGAGGTAGAGCTGCCGCGCCCGTTCGCGCAGCATGCTGTCGCTCTCCCGCATGTTGGACTGGTAGCCACGGACGATGCGGCGCACCCAGCCGGTGACCAGCCAGGACACCCCGGCCGACGCGCCCAGCGCCAGCGCCAGCACCGCCACCGTGGTCAGGATGCGCTTCTTCATGCCGGCGCCGATCTCGGCCCGCCGCTGCGCCATCACGGCGTCGACGTCGTCGGCGTAGAAGCCGGCGACCAGCACCCAGCCCCAGACGTCCGGCGGCGTGGCGTAGGACAGCTTCGGCGCCGGGCGCCCGGTGACCGGATGCACCCAGTCGAAGCGCAGTTCCCCGCCGCCCGACAGCCCGGCCTGCAGCAGGCGGGTGACCAGATCCCGTTCGGTCTCCCAGGGCAGGTCGCGCGCGTTCTTCCCCTCCGCCGCCGGAGAGGTCGGCGAGAGCAGCACCTCGCCATCCTCCCGCAGGACGGCGATGAAGCCCGAATCCCCGAAGCGCCGGGCACGCAGCCGCTCCAGCGTCTCGCGCTGCAGCTTCTCCTCCACCGCACCGATGTAGTCGCCGGCGCCGATCAGCCAGTTGAACGGTTCGAAGCGGCGGACGTAAGCGAACTTGTCGGACATGCTGTGGGGGTTGCCCGGCGCGTACCAGCGGTAGCGGGTGAAGCCCTGCATCTCCGGATCATCCACGGCACGGATCAGGTTGCGCATGATCGGGCGCCCCTGGTCGTCGCGGTTGTCGAGGAGCGAGCGGCCCTCCCGCTGCGGGTCGGTGGGCAGCAGCACGCAGGTGCCCTGCATGTCGTCGATGAAGTAGTAGCCGCGCCCGCCGAAGAAGCGCAGGGGGCGCAGGGTCTCCTTGATCGACTGCCGGATCGACACCTCCGGCAGATACTCCTTCTCACGCTCGTAGATGGTCCAGGCGATGCCGTAGGCCTCGTCCACCTTGGCCCGCAGCTCGGCGCGCAGCAGCGGCTCGGTGCGCGACCGCATGTAGGCGAGGTAGGAGCGCGCGTTCTCCAGCTCCTCCTGCAGGGTCCGACGCTGCTCCTCCCGGTAGCGGGCCTCGGTCTGGATCAGGTCGGCTTCGAAATCCATCCGGTGCTGCCAGATGAAGTAGGCGCCCAAGCCCAGCACCACCGCCGCGACCAGAAACAGGGAGGCCAGGAACTGGAGACGGTACAGGCGCCTCTCGTCCGAAGTCCGGGACGGCTCGCGCATCAACTCGGCGATCGGATCGGACAACGAGAGCCCTCCTGGAACCACGCCCGGCGTTGCCCGGCCGCGGCGCATATTCCACATCATTAGTGCGCGTAGCCGGGACTCGGCAAGATCAAGGTGAAGAAGACGGCGCGACGAATTGCCAGTCTCTGCGACTTTTCCGCGAAGAGCGCCGCGCGCGTGGAAACCTTATGACGCGCAGCCCGCTTTCCTCGGAGTTCCGAAGGGGCTTTGCAGCGCCGTCCGGCGCGGTTATGGTCCCGCGCGCGGGCAGCCGGGGGCGGTTTCCGCCGCCGCACAGTCCCGACGCGCCCCCCGCCCGCCGCCGAAGCGTTCAGGTCCGCCACCCCCGGAGAGTCCGATGATCCCCCGCTACACCCGCCCCGAAATGGCCCGCATCTGGGAGCCGGAGAACCGGTTCCGCATCTGGTTCGAGATCGAGGCGCACGCCTGCGACGCGCAGGCGGAGCTGGGGGTCATCCCGAAGGAGGCCGCCGCCGCCGTGTGGGAGCGCGGCAAGTGGGAGATCGACCGCATCGACGAGATCGAGCGGGAGACCCGCCACGACGTCATCGCCTTCCTGACCAACCTTGCCGAGCATGTCGGGCCGGAGGCGCGC
Source organism: Azospirillum sp. UENF 211521 (assembly GCF_058780535.1). Classification (NCBI taxonomy): domain Bacteria; kingdom Pseudomonadati; phylum Pseudomonadota; class Alphaproteobacteria; order Rhodospirillales; family Azospirillaceae; genus Azospirillum; species Azospirillum sp. UENF 211521. Next base: position 752,951 of record NZ_JBSNCF010000001.1, on the reverse strand, counting down.
TTCGTCCACCAGGGCATGACCTCGTCGGACGTGCTGGACACCTGCCTCGCCGTGCAGATGACCCAGGCCGCCGACCTGCTGCTCGACGACATGGACAAGCTGCTGGCCGTGCTGAAGCGCCGCGCCCACGAGCACAAGGACACCGTCACCATCGGGCGCAGCCACGGCATCCACGCCGAGCCGACGACCTTCGGCCTGAAGCTGGCCGGCCATTACGCCGCCTTCGCCCGCGGGCGCGAGCGTCTGGTCCAGGCGCGCGCCGACATCGCCACCTGCGCCATCTCGGGCGCCGTCGGCACCTTCGCCAACATCGACCCGCGGGTCGAGCAGCACGTCGCCGCCAAGATGGGGCTGACGCCGGAGCCGGTGTCCACCCAGGTCATCCCGCGCGACCGTCACGCTTTCTACTTCTCGGTGCTCGGCGTCATCGCCTCGTCGATCGAGAATCTGGCCGTGGAGATCCGCCACCTGCAGCGCACCGAGGTGCGCGAGGCGGAGGAGTATTTCCATCCGGGCCAGAAGGGCTCCTCGGCGATGCCGCACAAGCGCAACCCGGTGCTGTCGGAGAATCTGACGGGTCTGGCGCGCATCGTCCGCGCCGCCGTGGTCCCGGCGCTGGAGAACGTCGCCCTGTGGCACGAGCGCGACATCTCCCACAGCTCGGTCGAGCGCATGTTCGGCCCCGACGCCACGGTGACGCTGGACTTCGCGCTGGCCCGCCTGACCGGCATGATGGACAAGCTGGTGGTCTATCCGGAGCGCATGCAGAAGAACCTGGACGACCTGGGCGGCCTGGTCTTCTCGCAGCGCGTCCTGCTGGCCCTGACCCAGGCCGGGATGAGCCGCGAGGACAGCTACAAGGCGGTGCAGCGCAACGCCATGCAGGTGTGGGAGAAGGGCGGAAACTTCCTCGACCTGCTGTCGTCGGACGCCGACGTGGCCAAGCACATCTCCCGCGAGACGCTGGCCCCGATGTTCGACATGACCTACCACACGAAGAACGTCGACATGGTGTTCAAGCGCGTGTTCGGGGAGTGAGGAGTCGGGGGCTTCGCTGATCCCCGGAGCCCCCACCCTTCCCACGGCTTCGCCGCGGGCCCCTTCCCTCCCCCGCTTCGCGGGAGAGGGAGTTTTTATCCCCTCCCCTGCGAGAGCGGGGGAGGGTCAGGGAGGGGGCAACACCTCCCCCACGAAAACTCTACTCCGCGTGCACCTGCTGGCGGGCGACGTCCAGCAGTTGGGCCAATTCCTTCTCCACGCGGTGGTCGGAGATGTCGACGCCCCGGGCGTGCAGGTCGGCGGCCAGACGGTCGCGGACGTCGTGCGGGCCGGTGGCGCCGATGTCGGCGTCGATGACCTGACGGACGTAGGCGTCGGCCTCGCCCCCGGTCAGACCCAGCAGGCTCGCCGCCCACAACCCGGCCAGCCGGTTGCGGCGTGCACGAATCCTGAAGAGCAGGTCCTGGTCGTGCTGGAACTTGTTCTCGAAGGCCCTCTCGCGCTCGTCGAAGGTCGTCATGGGACCCGGCTCCTTGGATTGGTTTTGCGCTCCCAGATACAAGACTATATAGCCGGTGGAACGGGCGTCGTCATCGCCCCCACCCACCGGCCAATCGGCGAATCCGGCGTGCGGCGACATACCCAAGAGGGAAGCGGAAGGCAAGATTCCCCATGTGCAGCGTGATCCTCCTGCGACGACCGGACGCAACATGGCCCCTGATCCTGGGCGCCAACCGCGACGAGATGGCCGGACGGCCCTGGAAGGCGCCGGCGCGCCACTGGCCCGACCGTCCCAACGTGGTCGCCGGGCTGGACGAACTGGCCGGCGGCTCCTGGCTGGGCATGAACGACGAGGGCGTCGTCGCCGCCGTGCTGAACCGCATGGGCACGTTGGGGCCGGAGGCCGGCAAGCGGTCGCGCGGGGAGCTGGTTCTCGACGCGCTGGATTTCGCCGACGCGGCGGAGGCGGCGGAGGCCATGGCGCAGCTCGACACGCGGGCCTACCGCCCCTTCAACCTGCTGATCGCCGACAACCGCGACGCCCGGCTGCTCGTCCATCGCGGCCCCTCCCCGCGCAACCGTCCGGAGATGATCGAGATTCCCGAGGGTGTCCACATGGTCACCGCCAGCGACCTCGACGACGTGACGGAGGACCCGCGGCAGGCCCAGTATCTCCCCCTCTTCCGGCACGCCACTCCGCCCGACCCGGAGCGGGCCGAAGACCAGTGGGGCGGCTGGCCGGAGCTGCTGGCGAGCCGCATCTGGGACGACGGCGAGCGCGGCGAGCGCGGCGCGATGAACTTCCTGCTGCCCACCGGATTCGGCACGGTGTCGAGCGCGCTGATCGCCCTGCCCGCCGTCGAGCGCCCGGACCTCGACCCCGTCTGGCACTTCGCCCCCGGCCGGCCGCACGAGGCGCCATGGCAGCCCGTCTCCTTCGGGTAGGAGCCGCCGCGGACCCCGCGCATTGTGTTCCCTGGGCCAGCTTGCTATATCACTCGTGCATATCCCCTGGACCGGTCACCCATCGGCCCGGGCTACACGTTTTTGGACGATCTCTCATGACACGACGTCGGCGCATCTACGAAGGCAAGGCGAAGGTCCTGTTCGAAGGTCCGGAGCCGGGCACGCTGGTGCAGTACTTCAAGGACGACGCGACCGCCTTCAACAACCAGAAGAAGGGCATCATCACCGGCAAGGGGGTGCTGAACAACCGCATCTCCGAATACCTGATGAGCCGTTTGTCGGAAATCGGCGTGCCGACGCACTTCGTGCGCCGCCTGAACATGCGCGAGCAGCTGGTTCGCGAGGTCGAGATCATCCCCATCGAGCTGGTCGTGCGCAACACCGCCGCCGGTTCGCTGTCCAAGCGCTTCGGCATCCCCGAGGGGACCCCGCTGCCGCGCTCGATCATCGAGTATTATTACAAGTCCGACGAGCTGAACAATCCCATGGTCACCGAGGAGCACATCACGGCCTTCGGCTGGGCGGCTCCGCAGGACCTCGACGACATGGTGGCGCTGTCGCTCCGCGTGAACGACTACCTATCGGGCCTTTTCCTCGGCATCGGCCTGCGGCTGGTGGACTTCAAGCTGGAGTTCGGCCGGCTGTGGGAGAACGAGGAGATGCGCATCGTCCTGGCCGACGAGATCAGCCCCGACAACTGCCGCCTGTGGGACATCAAGACCAACGAGAAGCTGGACAAGGACCGCTTCCGCCAGGACCTCGGTCAGGTCGAGGAGGCCTACCAGGAGGTCGCCCGGCGCCTCGGCATCCTGCCCGAAGGCGGCCCGGTGGACGTCAAGGGGCCCAAGACCGTCCAGTAAAAGACCGTCCAACAATCCGTTTTCCCCACCCCATCAGCACCATCAAGCGAGCGGACATCCGATGAAGGCGAAGGTTCACGTCACCCTCAAGCGCGGCGTTCTCGACCCCCAGGGCAAGGCCATCGCGCACGCGCTGCACACGCTGGGCTTCGACGGCGTCGAGGACGTCCGCGCCGGCAAGGTCATCGAGCTTCAGCTCAAGAGCACCGACGAGGCCGCCGCCCGCAAGGAGGTCGAGGCCATGTGCAGCAAGCTGCTGGCCAACACCGTGATCGAAGACTACGCGATCGAGCTGGTGGCCTGAGAGTTGATGGCCTAAGGCCGTCCGCGCTCAATCCTGCCTGTCGGAAAATGGGGGATGCGCAACCGCTGCGCATCCCCCATTTTCGTTCGGCCATGTCCATCGACCATCTCTCCGCGCTCGATCCCATCTTCGCCGAGTCCCTGCGCGTCGGCGGCCCGACGGTGCGCGACTTCCGCCGCCCGGATGGCTTCTCCGGTCTGCTCTGCCTGATCATCGAGCAGCAGCTCTCCACCACGGTCGCCGCGGCGCTGTGGGCCAAGCTCCAGGCCATGGTCGGGGTGGTGACGCCCGACGCCATCCTGGCCCTGCCCGACGAGGATCTGCGGGCCTGCGGCCTGTCGCGCCAGAAGATCGGCTACGCCCGCGGGCTGGCCCGGACCGTCGCCGACGGCCGGCTGGACTTCGACGCCATTCACAGGATGGACGACGAGGAGGCCATCGCCGCCCTGGTCGCGCTGAAGGGCATCGGGCGCTGGACCGCCGAAATCTACCTGATGATGGCGATGGACCGCCCCGACATCTGGCCGGTCGGCGACCTCGCCATCCAGCTCGGCGTGCAGCGGCTGAAGGGCTGGGCGGAGAAGCCGACCCCGGCCCAGCTCCTCGCCGTCGCCGAGCCCTGGCGCCCGCACCGCAGCCTCGCCGCCAAGCTGGTGTGGCACCATTACGTGGCCCTGCAGGAGCAGGCCAGGGCCCTCAAACCGGTCAAGATCAAGAAGACGCCCAAAGGAAAGACGACACCGTGACCGAGACCACCATCACCGCCGTCCTCGTCGGCAAGGCCGCTCCCTTCGGCCCGCCGGGGCGGACCAGCGCCATCGCCAAGTCCCCGGTGGATGGCCCGCGCGCGGTCGGCCCCGAAGGCTTCCTGGACGACGAGCAGGCCGACCGCCGCGTCCATGGCGGACCGGACAAGGCCATCCACCACTACCCGCTGGACCACCACCCGGCGTGGCGGGAGGAACTGGGCGGGGACGTGCCGCTGCTCGGCCAGCCCGGCGCCTTCGGCGAGAACCTCGCGACGGTGGGCCTGACCGAGGCCGACGTCTGCGTCGGCGACCGTTTCCGCGCCGGCACCGCCCTGCTGGAGGTCGCCCAGGCCCGCCAGCCCTGCTGGAAGCTGAACCACCGCTTCGCCGTGCCCGACATGGCCAAGCGCGTCCAGACCACCGGGCGCACCGGCTGGTACTACCGCGTGCCGGAACCCGGCGTGATCGGCCCCGGCGACCGGCTGGCCCTGGTCGAGCGGCCCTACCCGCACTGGACACTCGCCCGGCTGCTGCACGTCCTCTATGTGGACACCCAGAACCGCGAGGCTCTGGCTGAGATGGCCGCCCTGCCGGTGCTGGCCCAGAGCTGGCGCACGCTGGCCGAGCGCCGGCTGACCCAGGGTGTGGAGGATTGGAGCAAGCGCCTGAACGGCGGAGACTGAACGGCGGCGACTGATGTCTCAGCGGCGGGCGGTCGCCCACAGCACCCCCGCCGCGCCCACCGCCACCAGCGCCAGGACGGCGGAGAGCAGAAGCGCCGCCGTCTCCCCCGCCCGCTCGATGATCACCGCATAGCCCATCGGCGCCAGGGCGGCGGCGTAGAAGCTCGGCACCAGCAGCCGCCCGACCGTCCGGCCGTAGCTCTGCGGATCGAACAGCACCAGCGGCAGCGTGCCGCGCACGATGGTCGCCAGCCCGGCCCCCGCCCCGAACAGCAGCGAGAAGGCGACGCCGGCGGCCAGCACCGCGCCGCTCCACAAACCGATGATGAAGCCGGGCAGCAGCAGGCCGCAGGCGAGCAGCGCCAGGACGGTGGGATGCAGGCGCCCACCGGACAGCACCTCGCACAGCCGGGCCGAGGACTGGCCGACGCCGCGCACCGTGGAAATCCACACCGCCGCGGCGGGCGCCGCCCCCAGTCCGACCAGGATGCCGATCATGTGCGCCGACATCGCCGAGGTCAGCACGCCGACCGCCGTGGTCATCACCATGTAGAACACAGGCGCCACCCAGGCCCGCCGTCGCGGGTCCACGGGTCCGGCGGGCTCCGTCCCGGCCGGCACCGGCGGGCGCACGTAGCGGTCGGACGGGATGGCGGCGTGCAGCGGGATGGTCAGAAGCGCGATCACCGCGTAGGCGACCAGCGCGCCGCGCCAGCCCCAGGCGTCGGCCATCGCCTGCCCCACCGGCCACAGCACCGTCGAGGCCAGCCCGCCCAGCAGCGTGATCTGCGAGATCGGCACCCGCGCCAGCGGGCCGCCCAGCCGGGCCAGGGCGGCGAAGGCCGCCTCGTAGAGGCTCGCCCGCATCGCCAGCCCCAGCACCAGCCAGGAGGCGTAATAGCTCACCAGCCCGGTGGAGGAGGCCAGCCCCAGGCAGCCCGCCGCCGTCAGCAGCGAGCCGATGACCATCACCGGGCGGCCGCCCCAGCGGTCGATGGCCCGCCCGACGCTGCCCGACACCACGCCCATGACCAGCAGCGCCGCCGTGAAGCCGCCGAAGGCCACCGGCAGGCTCAGCCCCAGGTCGGCGGCCATGGGGTTCCCGAAGATGGCGATCAGGTAATAGGAAATCCCCCAGCACAGCAGCTGCGAGACGCCGAGGAACCAGACCAGCCGGCGGGTGATGTGCGACATGACGGACCAGGAGGCGACGGAAAGCGGCAGGCACCCTAGCCAGCCGGTCGGGCACCGACAAACGACTTGTCTTCCGCCGACCGGTGAGAAAAACTCAACGGATGTCCTCCCGCTTCCCGCCGCTGAACGCCCTGCGCGCCTTCGTCGCCGCCGCCCGCCATTCCAGCTTCCGCCTCGCCGCGGAGGAGCTGAACGTCACCCCCGGCGCGATCAGCCGCCAGATCCGCAGCCTGGAACTCTTCCTCGGCGTTCCCCTGTTCGACCGCAGCCAGCGGCAGGTCCGGCTGACCGAGGCCGGGGCGCGCTACTTCACCCGCATCGCCGACCTGTTCACCGAGATCCAGCAGGCAACCGACACGCTGCTCGACGGCGACGGGCGGCGGACGCTGCGGGTGGACTGCATCCCAACCTTCGCCATGCACTGGCTGCTGCCGCGCCTGCCCCTGTTCCAGCAGCGCTTCCCGGAACTGGCGGTGTCGCTGTCCACCGCCCCCGGCCCGATCGACATCGGCCGTCCCTTCGACTACGCCATCCGCCGCGACCCCGCCCATTTTGCTGGGCTAAAGCCGCTGCCCCTGATGCGCGAGCATTGCGTTCCGGTGTGCAGCCCGTCCCTGCCGGGGCTGGAGACGCTGCGCAGCCCCGCCGACCTGACCCGCCGCACGGTCATCACCATCCGCGCCCGCGCCGACCTGCTGCCGGCCTGGAGCACGGCGCACGGGCTGGAGCTGGACGCCTTCCGCAACCGGATGGAGGTCGACCACACCTACTTCGCCATCCAGGCGGCGGAGGACGGGCTGGGCGTCGCCATCGTGCCGCGGCTGTTCGTGGAGCGCCCGCTGGAAACCGGGCGGCTGACCGCCCCGCTGGGGGCCGAAGGGGTGGTATCCGGCCACTATTACCTGCTGGAAAGCCGCCAGCGCGGCCACACCGAGGCGCCGGCCTTCCCCGATTGGCTGCGCGAACAGGCCGCCGGCGCGTCAACGCAGGGCCGATAAGGGAGAATGGCGGGGTCCTTGCCCTTGCTTTGGCGGGGCGGGGCCTTTAGTGTCCGGCCTCGAACCGTTCCCCCCACGACGCCGGATTTTCCAAGCCCCATGAAGGCCGCCGTCATCGTTTTCCCCGGCTCCAACCGCGAACGCGACGCCGTCGCCGCGCTGGAGGCCGCCAGCGGAACCAAGCCGCATCTGGTCTGGCACCGCGACACCGAACTGCCCAAGGTCGATCTCATCCTCGTGCCGGGCGGCTTCTCCTATGGCGACTATCTGCGCTCCGGCGCCATGGCGGCGCACTCGCCGATCATGCGCGAGGTCAAGGCGCGGGCCGATCAGGGCGTGCGGGTGCTCGGCATCTGCAACGGCTTCCAGATCATCACCGAGGCGGGGCTGCTGCCCGGCGCGCTGATGCGCAACGCCAAGCTGAAGTTCATCTGCCGCACCGTGCATCTGCGGGTGGAGAACACGGACAGCCCCTTCACGGCCAAGTACCGCAAGGGCCAGATCGTCCGCTACCCGGTGGCGCACGGCGACGGCAACTACTGGACCGACGCCGAGACGGTGAAGCGGCTGGACGGCGAGGGCCAGGTGGCCTTCCGCTACGTCAGCGACGAGGGCGACGCCGCCCCGCGCTGGAACCGAAACGACTGGAACCCGAACGGTTCGCTGGACAACATCGCCGGCATCTTCAACGCCAAGCGCACCGTGCTCGGCCTGATGCCGCACCCCGAGGACGCGGTGTCCGCCTTCCATGGCAACACCGACGGCAAGCCCATGTTCGATGGTCTGGTGGAGGCCCTGTCGTGACCACCGCGCAGCAGCCCGCAGTCTCCCTGGAGATGGCCCGCGAGTTCGGCCTGTCCGAAGGGGAATACAACAACGCCCTGGAGATCCTGGGGCGCCAGCCGACCTACACGGAGCTGGGCATCATCTCGGTGATGTGGTCGGAGCATTGCTCCTACAAGTCGTCGAAGAAGTGGCTGATGACGCTGCCGACCACCGGCCCGCAGGTCATCTGCGGCCCCGGCGAGAACGCCGGCGTGGTCGATGCCGGCGACGGCGACGCCATCATCTTCAAGATGGAGAGCCACAACCACCCGTCCTACATCGAGCCCTTCCAGGGCGCCGCGACGGGCGTGGGCGGCATCCTGCGCGACGTGTTCACCATGGGCGCCCGGCCCATCGCGAACATGAACGCGCTGCGCTTCGGCGCGCCCGAGCATCCCAAGACCCGCCATCTGGTGTCGGGCGTGGTCGCCGGCATCGCCCATTACGGCAACTGCGTCGGCGTGCCGACGGTCGGCGGCGAGACCAACTTCCACCCGGCCTTCAACGGCAACATCCTGGTCAACGCGATGACCGTGGGTGTGGCCAAGGCCGACCGGATCTTCTATTCGGCGGCTGCCGGCATCGGCAACCCGGTGGTCTACGTCGGCTCCAAGACGGGCCGCGACGGCATCCACGGCGCCACCATGGCGTCGGCCGAGTTCAGCGAGGATTCGGAGGAGAAGCGCCCGACCGTGCAGGTCGGCGACCCCTTCACCGAGAAGCTGCTGATCGAGGCCTGCCTAGAGCTGATGGAGACGGACGCCATCGTCGCCATCCAGGACATGGGCGCGGCCGGCCTCACCTCCTCCTCGGTCGAGATGGCCGGCAAGGGCGGCCTCGGCATCGAGCTGGTGCTCGACGACGTGCCGATGCGCGAGGAGGGGATGACCCCCTACGAGATCATGCTCTCCGAAAGCCAGGAGCGCATGCTGATCATCCTGAAGCCCGGCCGCGAGGAGGTCGCCAAGGCGATCTTCGACAAGTGGGAGCTGGACTTCGCCGTGATCGGCACGCTGACCGACACCGGCAAGCTGGTCATCAAGATGCACGGCCAGACCTGGTGCGACATGCCGATCGCGCCGGTCTCCAACGCCTCGCCGCTCTACGATCGCCCGTGGGAGCCGACCCCGGCCGCCGCGGAGCTGGAGGACGCCGTGCGCGCCCTGCCGGCCGACAAGACGCTGGGCGACATCCTGGAAAAGATCATGTCCTGCCCCGATCAGGCGTCCAAGCGCTGGATCTGGGAGCAGTATGACAGCCTCGTGAACGGCGACACCCGCTTCATGTCCGGTCAGGCCGACGCGGGCGTGGTCCGGCTGCCCGGCCAGAGCAAGGGCATCGCCGTCACCACCGACTGCACCCCGCGCTACTGCCTCGCCGATCCGGTGCGCGGCGGCGCCCAGGCGGTGGCCGAGGCCTACCGCAACCTGTCCGCCGTCGGCGCCCTGCCGCTGGCCGTCACCGACAACATGAACTTCGGCAACCCCGAGAAGCCGCGGATCATGGGCCAGTTCGTCGGCGCCATCCAGGGCATGGCCGACGCCTGCCGCGCGCTGGACTTCCCGGTCGTGTCGGGCAACGTGTCGCTCTACAACGAGACCAACGGCGAGGCGATCCTGCCGACCCCGGCCATCGGCGCCGTCGGCCTGCTGCCCGACGCCATGATCGCCGTCGGCATCGCCTTCAAGAACGAGGGCGACACCATCCTGCTCGTCGGCGAGGGCACCGGCCATCTCGGTCAGTCGCTCTACCTGCGGGAGATCCTGGGTCGCGAGGACGGCCCGCCGCCGCCGGTCGATCTGGCGGTGGAGCGCCGCAACGGCGAGTTTGTCCGCGGCCTGATCGCCGAGGGTCTGGTGGTGTCGAGCCACGACATCCAGGACGGCGGCCTGCTGGTCACTGTGGCCGAGATGGCCATGGCCGGCGGCATCGGCGCCAATCTGTCGGGCCTCGACGGTGCGGACGCCGGCACCCTGTTCGGCGAGGACCAGGGCCGCTACGTCCTGGCCGTCCGCTCCGACAAGGCCGCCGCGGTGCAGGAGAAGGCCAAGGCCGCCGGCGTGCCGGTGAGCGTGCTCGGCAAGACCAACGGCACGGCCCTGACCGGCCGCGGCGGTGAGGCGATCACCATCGCCCGCCTGAAGGCGGCCAACGAGGCTTGGCTGCCCGGCTACATGGCCGCCGCCGAGTGATCGGACGCGGTTGAGGGGTCGAAGAACGGAAGGCCGGGCGGCGGATGCGTCGCCCGGCCTTTTCGTTTTGGGGTTCGGTGTTGCCCCCACCCTTCCCACGGCTTCGCCGCGGGCCCCTTCCCTCCCCCGCTTCGCAGGAGAGGGAGTTTCAGTCCCCTCCCCTGCGAAGCGGGGGAGGGTTAGGGAGGGGGGCGAGTGCTTCAACACCACCAAACCCTTCGCACCGCGGAATGTCGTCGCTTCTCCGGTGACAAACCCGGCCGCTCCGCCTAATTATACGGGCAGCGCCCGCATGGGCAGGGATTGACGGAACAGGATGACGGCCATGGCGATGGAAGCCGCGGTGATCGAGAAGCTCATCAGGGAAGGCATCCCGGACGCGACGGTGGAGATCGCCGACCTGCGCGGCGACGGCGACCATTACGCCGCGCTGGTCACCTCCGCCGCCTTCAAGGGCAAGTCGCGCGTGCAGCAGCACCAGATGGTCTACGCCGCCCTCCAGGGCCGGATGGGCGGGGAGCTGCACGCCCTGGCCCTGACCACCGCCGTGCCGGAAGGCGCGTAGGACGCCGTCCCGCAAGACACTCCGCAAGACACGACGACATCGTAAGAAGGCCGAGAGACATGGTTGACCAGAACGTCAAGGATCGCATCGAGCAGGACATCAAGGGCAACGATGTCGTGCTGTACATGAAGGGCACGCCCGTCTTCCCGCAGTGCGGCTTCTCCGCCGCCGTCGTCCAGGTGCTCAGCACCGTCGGCGTGAAGTTCAAGGGCATCAACATCCTGGAGGACCCGGGCCTGCGCCAGGGGCTGAAGGATTACTCGAACTGGCCGACCTTCCCGCAGCTCTACGTTAAGGGCGAGCTGGTCGGCGGCTGTGACATCGTGCGCGAGATGTACGAGTCGGGCGAGCTGCAGTCGCTGCTGGCCGACAAGGGCGTCGCGACGGGCGCCAACGCCTGATCGGCCAGCCGCGCCGCAGACGTGTGACAAAGGGCTCCGCCAGCGCGGGGCCCTTTTCCTTTGGCGGAACAGGCCCCGGCCCAACCCTGTTTTTCCATCGACGAACCCCGCGGAGGTGTCGGCACGGAAAAGGAGGCCCGGTCATGGACAGGCGTGTGTTCCCAGCGGCGGCGCTGCTGGCTCTGATGGCTCTTCCCGTCCAAGCGCAAGGCCAGGACGGAACGGTTCCCAAGCAGGAGCGGCTGACCGCCTGCCGGGACGAGGTGTCCCGCTTCTCCGACCTGTTCCTGGGCGACAAGGTGGTGGCCGGCGGGCGCAACCACACCGCCCTGACCGGTGAGCAGAAGGACCGGCTGCGCGGCCTGCTGGGCGACGCGCGGTCCGCCGCCGGCAAGGGCGATCCGGACGGATGCGTGGACCGGCTGCGCGAGGCCCGCGCGCTGGTCCGCAACGAGGGTGTCGGCACCAACGTCCCGATCGGCCGGGGCTCGTCGGGATCGTCCGGCGCGATGCCGCGGAACGGAGCCCCCAACGCCAGCGGAAGCGGAGGCGGCACCGCAGGCGGCGGAGGGGGCTGATCGGGAAAACCCCTGCGGGAAATGCGGCATTCCCGGCGCGCAGTGCGGGCATGAGGGGGCGTTCCTATCGCCCATTTCTTGGGCATGGTAAAGGGGAGTCATGGCCCAGACTCCCTCCCCCTCCCTGCCGCAGGCCGACGGGCGCAACCCCGCCACCCTGGGCTTCGCCGCCGCCCTGACCGCCTTCCTGATCTGGGGAGGGGTGGCGCCGATCTTCTTCAAGCAGCTCGGCAACGTCGGAGCGGTGGAGGTCGTCGCCCACCGGGTGCTGTGGACGGTGGTGCTGGTCGGGCTGTGGCTGGTGCCGACGCGCGGCCTGTCCGGCATCGTGCGCGGGGTGGGAAGCTGGCGGCGCCTGGGCATCTTCCTGGTGACGACGGCGCTGATCGGCAGCAACTGGACCATCTTCATCTGGGCCGTGAACAACGGCCATTTGGTGCAGTCCAGCCTCGGCTACTACATCAACCCGATCATCAACGTGCTGCTCGGCATGGCCTTCCTTCAGGAACGGCTGTCGAAGCGGCAGGGACTGGCGGTTCTGATCGCGGCGGCGGGCGTGCTGAGCCTCGTCCTGTCCTACGGGGAGGTTCCCTGGGTGGCGCTGTCGCTGGCCTTGAGCTTCGGCGTCTACGCGCTGGTGCGCAAGAAGGCGGCCATCGACCCGCTGATCGGGCTGCTGGTGGAAACGGTGCTGCTGGTGCCGCCGGCCATCGTCTATCTGCTGTGGCTGAACGCCCAGGGACTGGGGAGTTTCGGCGCGCACGGGCTGGGCACGGACCTGCTGATCATCCTGACCGGCCCGGTGACCGCCATCCCGCTGGTGCTGTTCATGGTCGGCGCCGCCCGGCTGAAGCTGTCGACCATCGGCATCCTGCAATACATCAGCCCGACCGGGCAGCTCCTGCTCGGCGTGGCGGTCTATGGGGAGGCCTTCACCTCCTCACACCTCGTGGCCTTCGTCTGCATCTGGGTGGCGCTGGCGCTCTATTCGGCGGACGCGCTGTTCACACACCGGGCCGCCCGCGCCGAGGCCCGCGCAGAGCAGAACCGGGCCGAACAAAACCGGGCGGAGCAGGCCCGCGCCGCCGCCTGCCGCGCCGATTGAGGCGGCTCAGGCCCGCGGCGCGAGGCCGTGGGCCATGGTGTGGGCGAGCGTCTTCACCACCTCGTTGACGCGGTCCGGGCAGCGCCCGAACACCACCTGATCGAGGAAGCCCAGCCCGAAGCTGAGCGTGGCGATACCCGCCGCGACGTGGGCAAGGTCGGCGTCCGCCGCGATCGCCCCGCGCGCGCGGAAGATCTCCAGCCGGCTGAGCAGGCAGGGGATGCGGCTTTCCGACAGGGTGCGCGCCATTTCGTTCGCGATGTCCGGATCGACCAGCGCGCGCGCCAGCATCACCCGCGTGAAGTCGCGGCACTTCCAGGCGTGGCGGAGTTGGTGCAAGAGGAAGGCCGCCAGATCCTCCTCCAGGTCGTCGCCGGGCGGCGGCATGGCGCAGCCGCTCCCCTCCTCGCGCCCGTAGCGCTCGACGACGGCCAGCAGCAACCCGGCCTTGCCCGAGAAATAGCGCTGGATCAACTGCTCGTTCACGCCCGCGCGTCCGGCGATGTCGCGCGTGGTCGCGGCGTCGAAGCCGCGCTCGGCGAACACCATCTTGGCCGCGTCCAGCAGCACGCCCTTGGTTGCCTCGCGGTCGCGCTTGCGCGCGGGCGCGTCGGCCCCGGTGCCGCAACAGCCGTCGTCAGTCGCCGGGTCGGTGGCGGGGGTGTCGGTTTTGTCCACGATGCAGGCCCTCTCACTGGCCGCCGATCCGTGCGGCGGCTGAAATGATAATAGGTATGCACGTGCATACTTGACAAGGCCGGATGGCGCTGGCAAGTATGTACGCACATACATACCGGGCGCCGCCCAACCCGCGGAACCCCGGACCCCGCTTTGGGACACCCCAACTTGGGACCCGATGCCACATCGAGAGGGCAACCGCATCATGACCACCGCCGATCTGTTCACGCCGCTGCGTCTTGGCTCCATGGAGCTGCCGAACCGCGTCATCATGGCGCCGATGACCCGCAGCCGCGCTGGCGAGGGCAACGTCCCCACCCCGCTGATGGCCGAGTATTACGGGCAGCGCGCTTCCGCCGGCCTCATTATCACCGAGGCGACGCAGGTCTCGGCCACCGGCCAGGGCTATCCCAGCACGCCGGGCATCCACACCGACGCGCAGACGCTCGCCTGGCGCCGCATCGCCGAGGAGGTCCACGCCAAGGGCGGGCTGATCGCCGCGCAGCTCTGGCACGTCGGCCGCATCTCCCACACGGAATTCCAGCCGAACGGCGCCCTGCCGGTCGCTCCCTCGGCGATCGCCGCCGCCGGTCAGTCCTACACCAGCAAGGGACTGGTGCCCTTCCCCACCCCGCGGGCCCTGGAAACCGACGAGATCCCCGGCTTGGTCAAGGCCTTCGCCGACGCCGCCAAGCGCGCGGTGTTCGACGCCGGGCTGGACGGGGTGGAGATCCACGGCGCCAACGGCTACCTGATCGACCAGTTCCTGCGCGACCGCACCAACAAGCGCACCGACCGCTACGGCGGCGGCGTGGAGAACCGGGCGCGCTTCCTGCTGGAGATCCTGGACGCGGTGAGCACCGCCGTCGGCCCCGGCCGGGTCGGCGTGCGGCTGTCGCCGACCGGCACCTTCAACGACATGGCGGACAGCGATCCGCGGGCGCTCTACACCCACGTCACCGAGGCGCTGAACCCCTTCGGCCTCGCCTTCCTGCACGTCATCGAAGGCCAGCCGGGCCACCACATGGCCCCGCCGGAGGGCGCCCCGCACCTCGCGGCGGAGCTGCGCCGGATCTTCAAGGGTCCCTTCATCATCAACGGCGGCTACAGCAAGGAACAGGCCGAGGCGGCCATCGCCGCCGGTGCTGCGGACGCGGTGAGCTTCGGCGAGCCCTTCATCGCCAACCCGGACCTGCCGGAGCGCTTCCGCCGCGACGCGGCGCTGAACACGCCGGACAAGGCCAGCTACTACGGCGGCGACGCCCGCGGCTACACCGACTATCCGGCGCTGGAAACGGCCGACGCCTGATCCCTCTCCCCCGCGGGGATTGCCCCCGATCCCCGCACCTCAAGGCCGGGACCCGCAAGGGTTCCGGCTTTTTTCTTTCCGCCGTCCCTCCAGCGCGGACGTTGCCCATTCCGGGAATCGACTGTTATCCTGAACCGAGCGAAGGAGACGGCGACGAGTGGGATGCCGAGGCCATGCGGGCCGAATGCCGGGCCACGCTGACCGCGACAGAGAAAGGTTCTTGAACACCGCTCAGAACCTTTACAACCTATTTCACAGTACTCAACGACGCCTTCCAGCCCTCTCCCCAGAGGGGAGAGGGAACTCAATCCGACCGCCCATCCTCAAACGAAAAGGGCCCAAACGAAAAAGGCCGCGCCCGGAGGCGCGGCCTTTCGCGTGTCGGTTGGGCCGAACGGTCAGCGCGAGTAGAACTCAACGACCAGGTTCGGTTCCATCTGGACCGGGTACGGAATGTCGGCCAGCAGCGGGACGCGGACGAAGCGGCCCTTCAGGGCGCCCGTGTCGACTTCCAGGTAGTCCGGGGTGTCGCGCTCACCCGAGGCGGTGGCCTCGAGGATGAGGGCCATCTGCTTGGACTTGGCGCGCACCTCGATGGTGTCGCCTTCCTTGATCTGGGCCGACGGGATGTTCAGGCGGCGGCCGTTGACCAGGATGTGGCCGTGGTTGATGATCTGGCGCGCGGCGAACGGGGTCGGCGCGAACTTCATGCGGTAGACCACCGCGTCCAGGCGGCGCTCCAGCAGGCCCACCAGGTTCTCGCCGGTGTCGCCCTTGCGGCGCACGGCCTCGGCGTAGATGCGGCGGAACTGCTTCTCGCCGATGTTGCCGTAGTAGCCCTTCAGCTTCTGCTTCGCCATGAGCTGCAGGCCGTAGTCGGACGGCTTCTTGCGGCGCTGGCCGTGCTGGCCGGGGCCATACTCACGCTTGTTGATCGGCGACTTGCCACGGCCCCAGAGGTTTACGCCGAGGCGGCGGTCGATCTTGTACTTGGACTGTTGACGCTTGGCCATTTGATCCTCGATGGAACACGAGTTGGTTTTGTCCCGGTAGTTCCGCGGAACAGGCCGCGGACGGGGCGCAAACAAGAGGCACGCCCGCTTTCCCAGGAGTGAAGGCGCGCACTATACGGATTCGGCGCGCCTTGTCAAACCATGAGTCGGCTCAAACCATGAGTCGTGTCCACCACACGGCGTCAGCAGCACTCGTCCTCGAGCTGGCGCAGCATGGCCAGACCTTCCTCGTCCTCATGCTCCTCGAACAGGTCGGAGATGTAATAGACGTTGGCGCAGAGCAGGCACAGCCCGTCCGCCTGACGCTTCAACGGATCGTCGGCGACGGCCAGCTTCGCCCGGAAGCGTTCCCAGAAGGCGTTGGTCTTGGCCGGGTCGTCGATGTGCATGTACAGGCGCTCGATGATGCGGCGGGAGTTGCCCTCGCAGTCGATGCCCTTGAAGGAGACGTAGCGGTCGGGGGTGTCGGTTGCGTCCACGGTCGTGATTCCCACAAAGGAGGATGTCTTGACATTCCTCTTCGCGGAAGGCGGGCCTTGGAACAAGACCCGCTGCACGAACGGCGGGCGGGCGGCGTGAACGGCGGGTGTTCTGCGCGAACGGTTCGCGCTCTTACCATTCAGGCGCCCCATTCAGGCGGCGTGCGACAGCTCTTCCTCGGTGAACTCCAGCAGCGTGTTCAGCCGTTGCGGGGTCAGCGCCTCGATCCCCTCGTGCCACATCACCTCGCCGAACAGGGCGTGCAGGGCGGCGAGCCGTTCCGGCGAGAGCGCGGTCAGACGGTCGCCATAATATTCCACCACCAGCTGGTCCACATAGGCGTGGTCGTCGTCCAGGAAAGCCATGGCCGTATCTCCTCGTCATCGTGGCGCCCACCCGATGCGGGCGCCGGCCATGGCCTTGTTCTACGCCTGCGGCGGGCCCGAACGATTGAGGCGGATCAACCGACACCCGAAGTCACAGGCCGGCGGGAACAACCCTGATGCGCGCAAGGGGAAAGGCTAAAGGGCCAACAGCTTCTTCAACTGCTCGATCCGGCCGCGGCTGACCGGCACGCGGGGGGAGCCGGGGGCGGCCATGACGAAGGCGGCCCGCCCGTCGCTGCGGTCGATGGCCTGGGCGTGGCGCAGATTGACCAGATAGCGGCGGTGCGCCCGCACGAACTGCCGCACGTCGAGCCGCGCCTCCAGCTCCGACAGCGAGAGCGAGCAGAAGAAGGCGCCATCCGCCGTGTGGACCCGCGTGTAATGGCCGTCGGCCTGCACATAGACCGCGTCGGCGGGATCGATCAGCACCACGCCCTGGCGCGTCGTGATCGGCAGCTTCACCAGCGGGGTGACCGGCTCGGGCACCGCGTCCGCAACCGGCGGCGGCACCGGCTCGTGAAGCGCCTTCCCGGTCACCTCGAACAGCATCAGGGCCAGCGCCGCCCCGCCGCCCGGCGGCAGGGCGGTGGCCTTCACCACGATGGTCCGCCCCGGCAGGGCCACCATCATGGAACTGGCCGCCGCCGGGGAGTCCGGGTCGTGCGCCGCGGCCAGCAGCAGTTCCACCTTGGCGCGGCTGCCCGGCGGGTGCAGGTCATGCAGGCTGGCCCCCAGCAGCGGACGGTCGCGCCCCAGCATCCGCGCCACGGACGCGTTGACCGACACCACGCGCCGGTCGCCGTCGAGCAGGACGAGGCCAACGTCCATATGCTGCAAGGTGTATTCCATGCGGCAGTATAGGCAGCGATTGGCCCCGGAAGGGAAGAGGGTTAGGGAGGAGGGTTACGGTTCGCCCTTGCGCCGCCCGGTCAGCGCCGCGACGACGCCGTGGAAGGTGCGGACCTCCTGCTCGGTCATCTGCATCCGCTCCAGCGCGTTGCGCAGGGTGCGGACCATCGACGGGCGCTTCTCCGGCGAGGTGAAGAAGCCGGTGCGGTCGAGGTCGCCTTCCAGATGCTCGAAGAAGTTCACAAGCTCCGCCTTGGTCGCCGGGCGGGTCTGGCCGGTGTGCAGAACGCGGTCCGGCGGGGTCTCGCCGGTCTGGAACCACTCGTAGCCGATCAGCAGGACCGCCTGCGCCAGATTGAGCGAGGAGAAGGCCGGGTTCAGCGGAACGGTGATCAGCGTTGACGCCAGCGTCAGGTCGTCGTTGACCAGACCGGTGCGCTCCGGCCCGAACAGCACGCCGGTCTTGTGCCCGGAGTCGACGTGGGCACGCAGTTCCGTTGCGGCGACGCGCGGGGTGACGAACTCCTGGATCATCCCGCGGGTGCGGACGGTGGTGGCGAAGACCACGTTCAGGTCGGCCACGGCCTCCGCGGTCGTCTCGTAGAGCTTGGCCCCATCCAGCACCGGATCGGCGCCCGACGCCGCGACCACCGCCTTCTCGTTCGGCCAGCCGTCGCGCGGCTTCACCAGACGCAGCTCGGTCAGGCCGCAATTCAGCATGGCCCGCGCGCAGGCGCCGATGTTCTCGCCGAGCTGGGGCTGCACGAGGATGATGGTCGGACCGCCCAGGACGGAGGGGCGGTTGGGGTCTTTGCCGGAGGTCATGATCTGAACTTTGGTCTCAGCTTCGCGGTGTTGCACCGCCTTTAAACAGCTTGAATGTGTAACTGTCCACCAGCGCCTCCATCGACGCCTCGATGATGTTGGTGGAGACGCCCAGCGTCGACCATTCCTGCCCGTCGCCGTTGCGCGAGCGGATCAGCACGCGCGGCATGGCGCCGGTGCCGTCCTTGGCCGCCAGGATGCGCACGCGGTAGTCGGACAGCTTCACCCCGTCGAGCAGCGGGTACAGCGGCTCCAGCGCCTTGCGCATGGCGGTGTCCAGCGCGTTCACCGGGCCGTTGCCCGACGCCACCTCGTGATACTCCTTGCCGCCGATCTTCACGCGGACGACGGCCTCGGACTCGACCACCAGCTCGCCCTTGGCGTTGTAGCGGCGCTCGTCGGTGACGTGGAAGCGCTTCAGGGTGAAATAGTCCGGCACCTCGCCCAGTTCGCGGCGGACCAGCAGCTCGAAGCTGGCCTCGGCGGTGTCGTAGGCGTAGCCCTCGGTGTCGCGCTGCTTCACGACGTCGAGCAGGCGGTTCAGCCGCTCGTCCTTCGGGTCCACGGCCATGCCCATCTCGCGCAGCCGGGCGATGACGTTGGAGCGGCCGGCCTGGTCCGACATGACGATCTGGCGGCGGTTGCCGACCGCCTCCGGCTCGACATGCTCGTAGGAGGACGGGTCCTTCTCCACGGCGGAGACATGCAGCCCGCCCTTGTGGGCGAAGGCGCTGGCGCCGACGTAGGGGGCGTGGCGGTTCGGCGCGCGGTTCAGCCGCTCGTCGAACTTGCGGCTGATCTCGGTCAGCAGCGGCAGGTCGGCGGGCTTGATGCCGACGTCGCAGCCCATCTTCAGCATCAGCGACGGGATCAGCGACACGAGGTTGGCGTTGCCGCAGCGCTCGCCCAGCCCGTTGATCGTCCCCTGCACCATCCGCACCCCGGCGCGCACCGCGGCCAGCGAGTTGGCGACGGCGTTCTCGGTGTCGTTGTGGCAATGGATGCCCAGCCGGTCGCCGGGGATGCCGTGCTCCCCGATCACTTGCCGGACGATCTCGTCGATCTCGTGCGGCAGCGTGCCGCCGTTGGTGTCGCACAGCACGACCCAGCGCGCCCCGGCCTCGTAGGCGGCCTTGATGCAGGACGCGGCGTAGGCCGGGTTGCGCTTGTAGCCGTCGAAGAAATGCTCGGCGTCGAACAGCGCCTCGCCCTTGGCGGCCTTCAGCGCGGCGATGCTGTCGGCGATCAGCGCGATGTTTTCCTCGCGCGGGATGGCCAGCGCCACGTCGACGTGGAAGTCCCAGGTCTTGCCGACGATGCAGACGGCGCGCGCCTTGGACTGGATCAGGGCGGCGAGCTGCGGGTCGTTCGCGGTGCTGCGGCCCGGACGGCGCGTCATGCCGAAGGCGGTGAAGGTCGAGCGGGCGAGGTCCGGCGCCTCGGCGAAGAACTGGTCGTCGGTCGGGTTGGCGCCGGGCCAGCCGCCTTCCACATAGTCGATTCCGAGCCGGTCGAGGTCGCGGGCGATGGCGATCTTGTCGGCGACGGAGAAATCCACGTCCTGGGTCTGCGCCCCGTCGCGCAGCGTCGTGTCGTACAGATAGATGCGTTCGCCCGTCATTGCCGCCGCCCGAAGATATTGGTCGCCCGAAGGAAGGTCATAGGACTGTCCGGAGGGCCGGAAGAATGGACGATGCGCTTCGCCATCTCAATGCTTTTGATCGAACCCGCCAGGAATGCGGGGCTTTGCCGCTCCGGCCATAGGCGCGCAATGGAGGTAATAGGACAAATGTACTGACCGAATAAACCATCGTCTGTGCTACACAGCCGCCCCTCTGCATGGCGCCCATCTCACGGGTGCGGTACTCTTTTCTGGCCGGACGCCTGTTGATCTGTATGATCACCGGCCTTTGTGAACGGATGGATTGGACACAGTGACTCCCGCGGGTGACGACGACCAGGACAAGCTCGTCATGGTGATCGACGACGAGCGGACGGTTCTGCAGGCCCTCAACCTCCTGCTGGAGATGTGGGGATACCGGGTCGTCACCGCCGAAAGCGAGGGCGAGGCCGTCGACCGCCTGTCCGTCGCCGGGGAAACGCCGCACGCCATCCTGGCCGACTACCGCCTGCGCGAGGGGCGCACCGGCGTCCAGGCCATCGACCGCATCCGCGCGGAGGCCGGGGCCGAGGTGCCGGGCGTCATCATCACCGGCGACACCTCCACCGAAGGGCTGCGCGACGCCCGCGCCCGCGGGCTGACCGTCCTGCAGAAGCCGGTGCTGCCGCCCCATCTCCAGGCGGTGCTGACCAAGGTGCTGCGGGAGCAGCCCGCCGGCACGGCGTGACGGGCCGGGCCGCCATGGATGTTCCATTACCCTCAGCACCCGCCGCGCCGCCCAAGCCAAGGCCCAACGAGCCGAAGCGCAAGCGCGCCGCCGTTCCCGACGGACGGCTGTTCCGTTCCTGGGAAAGCTGGGTGGTCTTCGGGCTGGGGCTGCTGCTGACCGGCCTCGCCTGGCTGTTGCTGACCGAGCAGAACCACCGGCTGGCCGAGGCGCGCTTCCGCGCGCTGTCCCGCGATCTGGCGGGCGACGTCAGGGAGCGGCTCGACACTTACGAACAGATGCTCCAGGGCGCCGTGGCGATGGTGGACGCCGGCGGCGGGCAGGTCAGCCGCACCGAATGGCGGGCCTACGTCACCGGCCTGCATGTCGAGGACCGCTATCCCGGCATCCAGGGCATCGGCTACGCCCGGCGCGTGAAGGCCCACGACCGGGAGCAGCACGAGGCCTCGCTGCACGCCGCCGGTTTCTACAGCTACCGCGTGACGCCGGAGGGGGAGCGGCCCGAGTATTTCCCGATCGTCTACATCGAGCCCTTCGCCAGCCGCAACTTGCGGGCCTTCGGCTTCGACATGCACGCCGAGCCGACCCGCCAGGCCGCCATGGAGCGCGCCCGGAGCACCGGCACCGCCGCGGCGACCGCCCGGCTGCGGCTGGTCCAGGAAACCGAGGAGGACGTGCAGCCCGGCTTCCTCATCTATGTGCCGGTCTACGACCAGACCCTGCCGCTGACCACCGCCGCCGACCGGCGCGAGGCGCTGCTGGGCTTCGTCTACAGCCCCTTCCGCGCGCACGACCTGATGCGCAGCATCATGGGCCAGGGCGCGTCCCAACTGCTGGACATCCGCGTCTATGACGGGACGGAGACCTCGCCGGACTCGCTGATGTTCGATTCCGCGCCCAGCCGGGACGCCTTCCGCGACGTCCTGCGCATCGAGGTGTTCGGGCGCCCCTGGACGCTGGTCCTGTCCGGCACCCACGCCTTCGAGGAGAGCGTGGCCAGCGCCACGCCGCGGGGGGTGCTGTTCGCCGGCCTGATCATCACGCTTCTGCTGGTCGCCACCGTCAACTCCGTGCTGCAGGACCGCGACCGCATGGCCGAGCTGCGCCGCAGCTACGACGCGCTGGCGCTGGCGCGCGCGGAGGCGGAGCAGGCCAACGCCGCCAAGTCGCGCTTCCTGGCCGCGGCCAGCCACGACCTGCGCCAGCCGCTCCAGACCCTGGGCATCTATCTGCACATGATCGGCGAGCAGGCGGAGAATCCGCGGCAGCGCAAGCTGGTGGACGCCGCCCGCGACGGGTTCGAGGCGACGCAGCGCCTGCTGAACTCGCTGATGGACATCGCCACGCTGGAAACCGGGGTGATCAGCCCGCAGCTGTCCGAGCTGGACCTGCCCGTCTTCCTGCAGCGCATCTGCGAGGAGGGCCGGCTGGAGGCCGCCGGCAAGGGCCTGGGCTTCCGCGTCACCTGCGGCGGCGCCCGCGTGACGACCGACCCGGCGATGCTGGAGCGGATCGTCCGCAACCTGCTGAGCAACGCGCTGAAATACACGCACGACGGCACCATCCGGGTGACCTGCCGGCAGGCGCGCGGCTTCACCGCCATCAAGGTGCAGGACACCGGCCCCGGCATCCCGCAGGACCGGCTGCACCTGATCTTCGAGGACTTCTACCAGATCGGCAATCCGGAGCGCGACCGGCGCAAGGGCCTCGGCCTCGGCCTCGCCACGGTGGCGCGGCTCAGCCGCCTGCTCGGCTACCGGGTGCGGGTGCTGTCGCGCCCGGGCCGCGGCGCCATCTTCCTGGTCGAGATCCCCGACGAGGCGCCCTCCCCTTGCCAGACAACCGAGACCGCGACCTCCGTGGCCTGACGCCCTGCGATCCTTTTGGCAATCGCCGACGCCGCCTTGTCCCGGCACGGCCGGGACCAGCCGCGCCGGAACCGGCGGGTCGCCGAGTCGGCGATTGCCAAATCCGGGACCGGATCAGGCCGTCGCCGGCCGCGCCGACCGGGCGCGCATCAGCATCCACACCGCCGACACGCCGGCCAGCTTGGACGCGAGGCTGGCCGCCCAGACCGTCGGGTCCCAGATGCCGAGCATGCCGAAGAACAGCGCCGTGTCCACCGGCACCGACAGGGCGGCGCTGATCCACAGCCGGTCGCGCAGCGGGCGGCGGGTGACGGTGAAGACGCCCCAGTCGATCAGTTCCGACACCGCGAAGGCGGTGACGCTGGCGGTCGCGACGAAGGGGTCGGCCAGCAGGAAGGACAGCAGCGTGGCGGCCAGCATGGCGGCCAGCGACCAGTGACCGTAGCGGACCTGGACCATGTCGCGCAGGATGAAGATCAACCCGGCCCAGCAGGACCACACCAGATCCAGATGCGGCGCCAGGCTGAAGGCGTAGTTGATGGCGAGTACGCTGCCAATGTAGGCGGCGAGCCAGAGCATGACGGAATCCTCCAAAAGCCACCCGCGGAAATACGGGCGCGAACGACGGCGCCACCCGCGTGAATGCGAGCGCTCCGCAGCGGTCTTGTAACAGGTCCAGGCCATCGCCGTGAACCCTTGCGTCGTGAACCCGCGGCGCGCGCCGGTGCGGAGGGAGCGCAACCGCCAAGAACGGCTTACCACCACCTCGGTCCCCCGAATGCGCCACCGTCCCTAGCGCGTCCGGACGATGCCCTGGCGCGTTCGTTCGGAGAGGCGAAACGAAAGAGACCCCGAAAGGTGAGGGCGATGGCGGCGGCGGGCGTATCAATTGGAATGGGCGGCACACGGGATCATTCGCTGGACGCGGCGCGCAGCCTGCTGATGATCCTCGGCGTTCCCTACCACGCGGCGCTGATCTACACGCCGGGCTACGACTGGGTGATGAACTCCCCCGACGGCATCGCCTGGATCGGGATGTTCGCGGACTTCATCCACAGCTTCCGCATGCCCGCCTTCTTCCTGATCTCCGGCCTGCTGATCACCCACAGCCTGCGCCGCCACGGGCCGCGGGCGACGCTGACCTCGCGCGCCTCGCGTCTGCTGGTGCCGCTCGTCGCCATGGCGGCGACGCTGAACGTCGCGCAGTTGTGGATGGAAAGCCGCGCCATCGACCCCGGCCTGACCGCGGGGGAGTTCCTCACCCAGACCATCCCCGCGGCCTTCTGGAGCGGCGGGCTCGTCTATCACCTGTGGTTCCTGGTCGAGCTGTTCATCAGCGTGCTGGCGCTCTGCCTCGCCTACCCGCTGCTGGTCTCCCTGCACCGGCGGATGGCCGAGCGCGCGCCGGGGCTGGCCCGTTGGCTGGCCGACCCGCCGGATTGGCTGCCGCCGCTTCTGCTCAGCCTCGTCATGATGGGGGTGCTGGGCTTCGACAACATCTCCGACTGGCTGGTGACGCCGCTGGTGCCGACCAACTCCACGGCGGTGAGCATCGTCGTCTCGGGAGGCTTCTTCGCGGTCGGCGTGCTGATCGCCCATTGGCCGGGCGGAGCCGCGCGCTACGCCAAGGCGAGTTGGGGCGTGGCGCTGACCTATCTCGCCTGCTTCGCCATCCACATCGGCATGGTCGGAATCGAGAAGCCCATGCCGGTGCGCTTCCTCGACGAGGCGCTGCGCGCCGTCGCCGCCTGGTCGGCCTTCCGCTTCGTCCTCGGCCTGACGCAGTCCTTCTTCTCGGCGGAGAGCCGCCGGGTGCGGGCGCTGTCGCAGGCCTCCTACACCATCTACCTGCTGCACCATCTGGTGGTCATGGCCCTCGGCTTCGCCCTGCTGGCCGTCACCGCCCCGCCCCTGCTGGAGTTCGCCGCGATCACCGCGGTGGGGCTGATCGTGCCGCTGGCGGTCCATCACGGGCTGGTCCGCCGCTCGCCGACGCTGCGCTTCCTGATGAACGGCGTCCCGCCGGGGGAAGCGAAGAAGCGGACCGGCCCGGCGCACGACCGCGAGGCGATGGCGCGCCGGGCCGGCTGAGCAGGACCCGTTGAGCACACTCGGAATCGGGCGGTCTTAGACCATGGTCGCATGCCCGCACCCCCGCGCCGGCTTTGCCCGGCGGGCGGTGGTGAAGTAACCTATAGGTCATCCGCCCACGTTCCCCGGCCGGCCTTCCGGCGTCGGGTGGCGGTCTGGGGTGTTGGATGCCATGCCGATGCTTTTCGGGACCCGCATTGTGACCAGCCATCCGGCCTCGGACGCTCTCCTTTCCGATGCTCCGCCCAGCACCCCTGTGCCAAGCGCCCATACGCCCAGCCCGTCCCTGCCGCGGGCCGTCTCGATGGCGGAGGACGCCGGCACCGCCGCGCGGGACCTCTTCGAGGGGCTGTGCGGACGGAACCCCGCCGCCGTCGCGGAGCTGGAGATGGTGCTGGTCTTCTGCTCCGCCCATTACGACCGCGTGGAGCTGGCGGCGGCGCTGGCCGAGCTGTTCGGGCCGGTGCCGGTGGTCGGCTGCACCACGGCGGGGGAGATCACGCCCTTCGGCTACGCCGCCGGGTCGCTGGTAGGGATCGGCTTCCCGCGCGCCGACTTCACCATCGCCACCCAGCGCATCGACGACCTCGACCGTTTCTCCATCGCCGACGCGCCGCGCGTCCTGCGCAGCCTGATGGAGCAGCGCGATGTCGCCCTGGCCGCCCGCACCGAGGCCTTCCCCGACCATGGCAGCTTCGCCTTCCTGATGATCGACGGCATGTCGCGGGCGGAGGAGATGGTGGTCAGCGCGCTGCACAGCGTGCTGATGGACATCCCGCTGTTCGGCGGCTCCGCCGGGGACGAACTGCGCTTCGAGCGCACCTTCGTCCTGCACGAGGGGCGGTTCCACACCAACGCCGCCGTGCTGATGCTGGTCACCACGGCGCGCCGCTTCGTCGTCTTCCGGACCGAGCATTTCGTGGCGTCGGATGCCAAGATGGTGGTGACCGGCGCCGACCCGCAGCGCCGCATCGTCACCGAGATCAACGCCGAGCCGGCGGGCCGCGAGTACGCCCGCATGGTCGGGCTGGAGGGGGAGCCGCTGACCCCCCTGATCTTCGCCGCCTATCCCGTCGTCGTGCGGGTGGGGGGCGAGTACCATGTCCGCTCCATCCAGAAGGTCAACGACGACGAGAGCCTGACCTTCTACTGCGCCATCGACGAGGGCATCGTGCTGACCGTCGCCCGCGGCGTCGACCCGGTGGAGAATCTTGAGGAGATGATGCGCAAGCTGGCCGCGGAGGTCGGCGGGCCGCCGGACCTCGTGCTCGGCTGCGACTGCATCCTGCGCCGGCTGGAGCTGGAGCAGCGGCAGCTCAAGCACGTCATGTCGGCGGCGCTGGCGCGGCACAACGTCATCGGCTTCTGCGCCTACGGCGAGCAGTACAACGCCATGCACGTCAACCAGACCTTCACCGGTGTCGCGATAGGTGCGCGATGACGCTCATCTTCGACTGGCGGGAACCGTCCCGCCCACCCGCCGACCCAACACCCGCCACCCTTCCCTCCAACGGCGAGGACAAGCGGCTGGAGGCGCTGGAGCGCGAGAACGCCAAGCTCCGCCGCATCAACCAGGTGCTGATGGACCGGGTCGAGCGGTCGATGGACGTGCAGGGGGGCGCCTTCTCCCTGTTCCAGACCGCCATCGTCCTGGAGCAGAAGGTGCGCGAGCGCACGCTGGAGCTGGAGCGCGCCCTGCGCGAGCTGGAGGACAGCCACCGCGCGCTGGCCCGCGCCAAGGAGCTGGCCGACACCATGCGCAGCCGCCTGTCGGAGGCCATCGAGTCGGTCAACGAGGGCTTCGCCATCTTCGACGCCGACGACCGGCTGGTGCTGTGCAACAGCAAGTATCTGGCCCTGTGGCCGGAGATCCGCGACCGCATCCTGCCGGGCATCCGCTTCCAGGAGATCGCCGAGCTGGCGGCCTCCTCGCGCACCATCGCCGACGCCTACCCGCGGCCCGACCGCTGGCTGTCGGAACGGCTGGCCCAGCACCGGGCGCTGAAGGGTCCCTACGTCTACCGGCTGGCCGATGGGCGCTGGGTCCAGGTCAACGAGCGGCGGACCCGCGACGGCGGGGTGGTCGGCGTCTACACCGACATCACCGACATCAAGGAGCATGAGACCCGCCGCCGCGAGCGCGAGCTGGCCGAGAAGTCGGCGCTCCTCCAGGCGACGCTGGACAACATCGCCCAGGGGGTCGGGGTGTACGACCGCGACCAGCGGCTGGTCGCCTGGAACGAGCGCTTCACGGGCCTGCTGCGCCTGCCCGCCAAGGTGGCGGAGCGTGGGGCGGGCTTCGCCGATTTCGTGCTGCACCACGCGGCGCTGGGCGACCGCGGCCTGTCGCTGAAGGCGCTGATGATGCCAAGCTGCCTCGTCGAGCAGCCCTGGCTGGACGACACGGTGCTGGAGATCAGCCGCAACCCCATGCCGGGCGGCGGCTTCGTCCTGACCTTCACCGACATCACCGAGCGCAAGCGCGCCGAACAGGCCCTGCGCGACAGCGAGGAACGCATCCGGCTGGTCACCGACGCGGTTCCGGCGCTGATCGCCTATGTCGACGCCGAGCAGCGCTTCCGCTTCGTCAACAAGGCCTACGAGGGCTGGTTCAACCGCAAGCGCGAGGAGATCGAGGGCCAGCCCATGTGGGCGGCGCTGGGCGACCTCTATTACGAGGTGCGGCGCTCTTACGTGCTGCGGGCGCTGGCTGGCGAGGAGGTGACCTTCGACCTGGAGCTGCCCGGCGAGAACGGGTCGCCGCGCTACGCCGTCGCCACCTACATCCCGCATTTCGGCGAGCGGCGCGGCGGCGGCAAGCCGGAGGTTCTGGGTTATTTCGGCCTGATCCACGACATCACCGAGCGGCGCATGGCGGCGGAGGCGCTGGCCGACGCCAAGGACAGCCTGGAGCGCCGCGTCGTCGAGCGCACCGCCGAGTTGACCCGGCTCAACGGCCAGCTCCAGCAGGAGATCGCCGAGCGCATCGCGGCGGAGGAGGCGCTGCGGCTCGCCAAGGCGGAGGCGGAGCAGGCTAACCTGTCCAAGACGCGCTTCCTGGCGGCGGCCAGCCACGACCTGCTGCAGCCGCTGAACGCGGCGCGGCTGTTCGTCTCGGCGCTGGGCGACCTGGAGCAGCCGGAGCCGAACCGCGGGCTGGTCGACAACATCGACGTCGCCCTGGCCTCGGTCGAGGACCTGCTGTCGGCTCTGCTGGACATCTCCAAGCTGGACGCCGGGGCGGTGCGGCCGGAGATCGCCGATTTCCCGATCAAGAGCCTGTTCGGCGCGCTGGCCACCGAATACGCGGCGGTGGCGAAGGAGCGCGGGCTGGACCTCTGCGTCGTGCCCAGCCACGCCGTGGTGCGCAGCGACATCCGGCTGCTCCGCCGGATTTTGCAGAACTTCCTGTCCAACGCCCTGCGCTACACCCAGGCCAAGAGGGGAGCAAAGGGAGGCGCCGGACGCGTGCTGGTCGGCTGCCGACGGACGCCGGAAGGTTTGCGGATCGAGGTGTGGGACACCGGCCCCGGCGTGCCCGCCGACAAGCTGGACGAGATCTTCCAGGAGTTCCGCCGCCTCGACACGCCCTGCGCCAACGAGCGGGTGCGCGGCATGGGCCTCGGCCTCGCCATCGTGGAGCGGGTGGCGCGGATGCTCGACCACCCGATCACCGTGCGGTCTCAGCCGGGCCGGGGGTCGGTCTTCGCGGTGACCGTGCCCTTCGGGCGCTACGCCCGCCCGGTGCGCGCGCTGGAGGCGCCGGTGCAGACCGCCTCGAACCGGCTGGCCGGCACGCGGGTGCTGGTGATCGACAACGAGCCGGCGGTGCTGGCCGGGATGCGCGCGCTGCTGGAGGGCTGGGGGTGCAGCGTCGCCACGGCGGCGTCGGGCGACGAGGCGCTGGCCGGGCTGGGGGCGGTGGCGCCGGACGTGCTGTTCGCCGACTACCACCTGGACGACGGGGTGATCGGCTTCACCGAGATCGCGCGGGTGCGCGAGCGCTGCGGGGCGGACCTGCCGTCGGTCCTCATCACCGCCAACCGCACCGCCGAGGTGGTGGAGGAGGCGCAGGCCAGGGGCTGCCATGTGCTGAACAAGCCGGTGCGCCCGGCCCAGCTTCGCGCGGTGATGACGGGCCTGCTGGCGTAAGGGGACGCGATGGACCTCCACCCCGGCCGCTCCCTGGGAAGCGGAAGCGAAGCGCCGGGGTGGCGGACGACCCAGGGACTCAGCGCGTCAGGCGGATGATCGTCACCATCATGCCGACCGCGTACAGCTCGGCCAGCGGAACGATCCAGGACGGGTGGAAAAGGATCGACAGCGGCATGATCAGCAGAAGGATCAGCGCTGGGAACACGAAGTAAGGCGAATTGCAGTAAGCCGGCAGGCCATGCACCCGGTCCGAAACCCGGCCCGAGACATCGCGCGACTCTTCGCCAATCAAACGATCCGCATCACCAACAGTTTGGTCCACCATTCTCTAGCACCCACTGTATTTATGGTCTTTTTCTTCTCCATCTCTGGCGGACGGAGCGCCGTCCCTATAGCACAGTTTGCCATGATGCAGGCACGACTTCGCGCCGTCTTGCCGGATGGCGAAAACGGCGCAGGAAGTCCTGAGTTTTATTGTGGTCTTATGCCGCTTCGGTCAGCGCCAGATGCGGGCGGCGGACCATCGACTGGATGGTGAAGGGGGCGCGCACGCCACCGCTGAACAGCTCGGCGCATTCCAGCGCCTTCAGCACCCGCTCCTCCGCCGGCAGGCCGACCGTGGAGGCGAGCGAGCCCAGCGCGTAGTCGGACCCGCAGCCGATGGCGTGATAGCCGCGCACCGCCTCGCCCACCTGATAGTCGGACTGGATCGAGAAGAGCCGCCCCTCGTAGCCGACCATGAAGGTGCCGCCGGTCTCCACGTCGTTGGAGCGGTGGGCGTAGCCGCCGTCCTTCAGGCAGCCGCGCACGGCGTCCACGAAATCGACGACCATGTAGCGGAAGACGTCGGCCTCGGGGTCGCGGTGCGGCGGCTCCAGCCGATAATGCAGAAGCTGGCCCATGCGGAAGCTGCTGGTGAAGCCGATCAGCAGGTCGGCGTTGCGGAACACCTTGGTGTCCGCGCGCACGGTGATGTCCAGGCCGTTCACGCCCGCGCTGTCACCGCCCATCCACACACGATCGCCGTCCACCAAGCCAACAATGCAGGTCATCGCCGTCCTCGTCCCTGAATCAATTGCGCCCGAAAGCAGGGACAGGGTGGGCTTTTATGGTTAACGAATTGTTGCGCCGCGGCGGTGCCGAAGGGGGTATTTCGCTTCGGCACCTCGCTCCAAGCACAAGCGCGACAACGGCTTAGCGGATCAACCCGATCAGTGGGAGGCTGGCCGCCAGCCTGCGGACGCGGCTTCCCCCGCGCCTACTCCCTGGGCGCCGCGTGCAGGCGCTTCTGCCCCTGGACGAAGCGGGCCAGCGTGTCGGACAGCACGCCGCGCGGGATCATCGCCTCGATCAGCTGGAAGCGCCCGCGCGTGGCGAAGGCCTTGTCCAGCGCCGCCTTCAGCTCCGCCCGCGTGCGCACGCGCACACCGTCGCCGCCCATGCCCGCCGCCATGTCGGCGAAGCGCCAGTCGTCCAGATTGTTGAAGGCCGATTCGGGCTGGAAGGTGCGCAGCATCTCCCAACTGGCGTTGTTGAACAGGATCACGATGGGGTCGATGCCCAGCCGTCGGCAGTTGCCAAGCTCCCACCCGGTCATCTGGAAGGCGCCGTCGCCGACCACGGTCAGGATGCGCTTGCCACCCGACACGCACTGCGCCCCGATGCCCGCCGGCACGCCGAAGCCCATGCCCGCGTAATAGCCCGGCGCCATCAGTCCGGCGTCGATCATGTCCATGGCGGTGAACAGGCAGTCGCCCATGTCCGCCGCGATCAGCAGCGGCTCCTGCCCGGCGCGCACGCGGTCGTTGACGGCGCGGGCGATGTCCATCGGGGTGATCGGTTCGTCGTCCGCCTGCAGGCCGGTGGGGTAGGCGTGGGGCTCCTTGCCGCGCGTCGTCCGGTCGGACGGCGGCAGCCGCTCCAGCAGCGCGTCCACCAGCCCGGCGAGCGGGATGTCGGCGTAGGTGTGATAGCCCAGCGTCACCGCCCGGTCGAAGGCGTGGATGGTCTTGCGCAGGTCGATCTTGCGCTGGGACACCGCGAAGTTGGTGTCGCTGAGGATCGCGCCGAGCAGGAACAGCCCGTCCGACTCCTCGACCAGCCGGGTGATCTCCGCGTCGCCGGCGACGCCGATGTAGGTGCCGAGCGGCGGGGTCGGCGCGTCGGCCAGCAGGCCGCGCCCCATGAAGGTGGTGACCACCGGCACACCCAGCCGCTGCGCCAGCTCCGCCACCTTGGCCTCCAGCCCGTAGCGGCGGACCTCGACGCAGACCATCAGCACCGGCGACGTGGCCGAGCGCATCGCCGCCAGCACCTCGTCCGCGCAGGCGGCCAGCGCGTCACGGTCCACCGGCCAGGCGGGGTCGTCGCCCACCGGCTCGACCTCGGCGTTGACCATGTTGCGGGGGATTTCCAGATAGACCGGGCGCGACAGGGCGCGGGCGGCCCCCAGCACCCGGGCAATCTCCGCCGGGGCCTTGGCCGGGTCGTCCAGTCGGGCCTGGGCGACGGTGATCTCCTTGAACACCTGGAACTGCGTGTCCAGTGTGCGGCCCTGGTGGTGCAGCAGCAGGCCGGCGTTGCCCTCCGTCGTGCCCGGCGCGCCGGAGATGACGACGACCGGCGACTTCTCGGCGTAGGCGCCGGCCACCGCGTTCACCATGTTAAAGGCGCCCGCCCCGTAGGTGACCGCCGCCACCCCCAGCGTCGAGCTGTAGCGGGCCGCCGCGTCCGCCGCGAAGCCCACCGCCGGCTCGTGGCTCAGCGTGTGGAGCGGCAGGATCTGCGTTTCCTCCGCCACCTTGAAGAAGGGCAAGGCGAAATCGCCCGGAATCCCGAACATGGCCTGTGCGCCGCGATCCTTCAGCGCGCGCAGCAGGGCTTCGGCCAGCTTCATGGCCGCTCTCCCGTTCCAATTGGTTTCGCGGGCCGAAAACCCGCACAGGGGGACAGCATCGCCTCCGCCACCGCTCCGCGCAAGAATTGTTTCATTCGAAACAATCCATGTGCGCCGGAAATTGTGGAGGGGTGGAGGCCGCGCTTGATATCCCCTCTCCCGCCCCGGGAGAGGGAAGGGGCCCACGCGAAGCGTGGGAAGGGTGAGGGTGCCGCCAAGGATCGGTGGCTTGATCCTCGCACGACCCTCACCCGCCTGCTTCGCAGGCCCCCTCTCCCGGGGCGGGAGAGGGATTCAATGCCGAACGCGATAGGCCCCCTTTGGCGCCTGATGGGCGTCTTTCGGACCGGCGCGCGGCGTGCTACGACTGCCGCCCTGTTCCCGACTTTCGAATGATGCCCGCATGTCCGTCGCCGTCCGCTTCGCCCCTAGCCCGACCGGTCTCCTCCATGTCGGCAATGTGCGCCTCGCGCTGGTCAACTGGCTGTTCGCGCGCAAGGCGGGCGGCAATTTCCTGCTGCGCCTCGACGACACGGACGAGGAGCGCTCCAAGCCGGAATACGCGGAGGGGATCGAGCGGGACCTGACCTGGCTCGGTCTGACCTGGGACCGCTTCGCGCGGGAAAGCGACCGCTATGGCCGCTATGACGAGGTGGCGGCGGCGCTGAAGGCCAGCGGGCGGCTCTACCCCTGCTACGAGACGCCGGAGGAGCTGAACCTCAAGCGCGCCAGCCTCGTCTCGCAGGGCCGTCCGCCGATCTACGACCGCGCGGCGCTCCGCCTGGGCGACGCCGACCGCGCCCGCCTCGAATCGGAGGGGCGCAAGCCGCACTGGCGCTTCAAGCTGGAGCACAAACCGGTGGAATGGACCGACCTTGTGCGCGGCCCGGTGCATTTCGAAGGGGCCGCGCTCAGCGATCCCGTGCTGATCCGCGAGGACGGGCGCCCGCTCTACACGCTGACCAGCGTGGTGGACGACGCCGACCTCGCCATCACCCACGTCATCCGCGGCGAGGACCACGTCGCCAACACGGCGGTGCAAATCCAAATCTTCCAGGCGGTTGGGGGGGCCGTCCCGGTCTTCGCCCATCTGCCGCTGCTGACCGACGCGACGGGACAGGGCCTGTCCAAGCGGCTGGGCAGCCTGTCCGTGGCCAGCTTGCGCGAGGAGGAGGGGATCGAGCCGATGGCGCTGGCCAGCCTGCTCGCCAAGCTCGGCACCTCCGACGCCATCGAGCCGCGGCTGACGCTGGACGAGCTGGTGGCCGAGTTCGACATCGCCAAGGTGTCCCGCGCCACCCCGAAGTTCGACCCGGAGGAGCTGTTGCGGCTGAACGCCCGCATCCTCCATCTGCTGCCCTACGAGCGGGTCGCCGGGGAGCTGGCTGCGCTCGGCCTGGATGAGGCCGACGCCGCCTTCTGGGAGGCGGTGCGCCCCAATCTATCGCGCGTCGCGGAGGCCCGCGACTGGTGGGCGGTGACCCACGCCCCGGTCGCCCCGGCGGCGGACGATCCCGCCTTCCTGGCCGAGGCGGCGGCCCTGCTGCCGGATGAGCCGTGGGACCTCTCCACCTGGGGCACCTGGACGGGTGCGGTGAAGGCGAAGACGGGTCGGAAGGGCAAGGATTTGTTCCTCCCCCTGCGCCGGGCCCTCACCGGGCGGGACCATGGACCGGAATTGAAGAACCTGCTACCCCTGATCGGCCGAACCCGCGCGCAAAAGCGCCTCGCGGGAGAGACCGCGTAAGATCGCGAAGACCCCATACAGGAGACATGGCGCCGTGCCGCTGGACCTCTACAACACGCTGACCCGCCGCAAGGAACGCTTCGAGCCGATGACTCCGGACCGGGTGGGCATGTATGTGTGTGGACCCACGGTCTACGACACCGCGCACATCGGCAACGCCCGCCCGGTGGTGGTGTTCGACCTGCTGTTCCGGCTGCTGCGGCGGCTGTACCCGGCGGTGACCTATGTCCGCAACATCACCGACGTCGACGACAAGATCATCGACCGCTCGCGCGACAGCGGGGAGCCGATCGAGGCGCTGACCAAACGCACCGCCGACCTCTACCACGCCGACATGGACGCGCTGAACGCGCTGCGCCCGACCATCGAGCCGCGCGCCACGCACCACATCTCGCACATGGTCGCCCTGATCGGCCTGCTGATCGAGCGCGGCCACGCCTACGCCGCGGAAGGGCACGTGCTGTTCTCCGTGCCGTCGATGGCGGAGTACGGGCAGCTCTCCCGCCGCTCGCTGGACGAGATGATCGCCGGCGCGCGGGTCGAGGTCGCCCCCTACAAGCGCGACTCCTCCGACTTCGTGCTGTGGAAGCCGAGCGCCGCCGACCAGCCCGGCTGGGACAGCCCGTGGGGCCGCGGGCGCCCCGGCTGGCACATCGAATGCTCGGCCATGGCCAAGGAGCATCTGGGCGTCACCTTCGACATCCACGGCGGCGGGCTGGACCTGATCTTCCCGCACCATGAGAACGAGATCGCCCAAAGCCGCTGCGCCCACGGCGGCGAGCCGCTGGCCCGCTACTGGGTCCACAACGGCTTCGTGACCGTCGAGGGCGAGAAGATGTCCAAGTCGCTGGGCAACTTCTTCACCGTGCACGACCTGCTGGACGAGTTCCCCGGCGAGGCCATCCGCCTGACGCTGCTGAGCGCCCATTACCGCCAGCCGCTGGACTTCACCCGCGAGGGGCTGAAGCAGTCCAAGGCGACACTCGACCGCTGGTATCAGGCGCTGCGCGGCGAGCCGGCCGCGGCGGACGCCGAACTGCCCTTCGATGTCTTGGCCGCTCTGGAAGACGACCTCAACAGCCCGCTCGCCATCTCCCACTTGCACGAGCTGGCCTCGGCGGTGAACAAGGCGGCGGGCGAGGCGGAGAAGGCCGCCGCCAAGGGCGCCCTGCGCGCCGCCGGAGAGGCGCTGGGCCTGCTCCAGCAGGACCCGGAGGCGTGGTTCCGCTGGGCGCCGAAGGGGGCCGCCGCCCTGTCCGACGCCGACATCCAGCAGCGCATCGAAGACCGTCTGGCCGCCCGCAAGGCCAAGAACTACGCGGAGGCCGACCGCATCCGCAAGGAGCTGGCCGACCTCGGCATCATTCTCGAGGACGGCCCGCAGGGCACGACCTGGAAGCGCGCCTGAGCGCCACGCCGGCGGTCATCGGATAAGAGGGGGCCGCGGACGGAACCGCGGCCTTCGCTCCTCCAAAGGTCCAACGGACCGCGTCTTTCCCACGCAACGAAAAAGGCGCCTTCCGCCGTCGCGGAAGGCGCCTGAGTTCGGTTCCATATGCACCACCACGCGGGGGAGCCGGTCTGAACACGGATCAGACCGCCCGGAGGCCGTGCCGACTGGGGAAAATCCCAAAGTCGAATTCTGAATACCGCATTCCACGGAACAGCGCTATGTCTTTTTCATCATATCGCCGCGATCGGAGCGCAGCGCCTCCACCTCGCCATCGGAGAACAGGCGGGACCGGGTGAGAAAGCGCACGCCCTCCGGCGCCTCCAGCGAGAAGCTGGCGCCGCGGCCCGGCACCACGTCGATGATGAGCTGGGTGTGCGACCAGTATTCGAACTGCGCCGCCCCCATGTAGAAGGGGCAGCCGCCGATCTCGCCCAGCCGGACGTCCTGCCCGCCGGGGCGGAACTCCCCGTCCATGAAGCACATCGGCGCGCTGCCGTCGCAGCAGCCGCCGGACTGGTGGAAGAACAGCGGCCCGTAGAGCCCGCGCAGCTTTTCGATCAGCGCCAGGGCCGCCGGTGTGGCGACGACTCGTTCGACCATGGGCGGACACTCCCGAGTGAATGGCCCGTCGGATGAGAAAAAGGGCCGGAGGCCGAATGGCCGCCGGCCCAAAGGTCGTCAGGGAGGAGACAAAACGCTTAGAAGAAGCCCAGGGCCTTCGGGCTGTAGCTGACCAGCAGGTTCTTGGTCTGCTGGTAGTGGTCGAGCATCATCTTGTGCGTCTCACGGCCGATGCCCGACTGCTTGTAGCCGCCGAAGGCCGCGTGGGCCGGGTAGAGGTGGTAGCAGTTGGTCCACACGCGGCCGGCCTGGATGGCCCGGCCCATGCGGAAGGCACGGTTGCCGTCGCGGCTCCACACGCCGGCGCCCAGGCCGTAGAGCGTGTCGTTGGCGATGGCGAGGGCTTCTTCCTCGGTCTTGAAGGTGGTCACGGACACGACCGGCCCGAAGATCTCCTCCTGGAAGACGCGCATCTTGTTGTGGCCTTCGAAGACCGTCGGCTGGACATAGTAGCCGCTCTCCAGCTCGCCACCGAGATGGGCGCGCTCGCCGCCGATCAGCACCTTGGCGCCCTCGGCCTTGCCGATGTCGATGTAGGAGAGGATCTTCTCGAGCTGGTCGATGGACGCCTGGGCGCCGATCATCGTCGCGGGGTCGAGCGGGCTGCCCTGCTTGACGGCGGCGACGCGGGCGACGGCCTTCTCCATGAACTTGTCGTAGATCTTCTCCTGCACCAGGACGCGCGACGGGCAGGTGCAGACCTCGCCCTGGTTCAGCGCGAACATGGCGAAGCCTTCCAGCGCCTTGTCCAGGAACTCGTCGTCGTCGGCCATCACGTCGTTGAAGAAGATGTTCGGCGACTTGCCGCCCAGCTCCAGCGTGACCGGAATGATGTTCTCCGCCGCGTACTGCATGATCAGGCGGCCGGTCGTCGTCTCGCCGGTGAAGGCGATCTTGGCGATGCGCGGGCTCTGGGCCAGCGGCTTGCCGGCCTCGATGCCGAAGCCGTTGACGACGTTGAGGACGCCGTCGGGCAGCAGGTCGCCGATGATCTCCATCAGCACCATGATGGCCATCGGGGTCTGCTCGGCGGGCTTCAGCACGACGCAGTTGCCGGCGGCCAGCGCCGGGGCCAGCTTCCACACGGCCATCAGCAGCGGGAAGTTCCACGGGATGATCTGGCCGACGACGCCCAGCGGCTCATGGAAATGGTAGGCGTAGGTGGTGTGGTCGATTTCCGCGATGGTGCCTTCCTGGGCGCGGACGCAGCCGGCGAAGTAGCGGAAATGGTCGATGGCGAGCGGCAGGTCGGCGTGGGTCGTCTCGCGGATCGGCTTGCCGTTGTCCAGCGTCTCGGCCAGCGCCAGGACGTCCAGACGCTCTTCCATGCGGTCGGCGATCTTGTTGAGGATGCGCGCGCGCTCCGCCGGGGAGGTGCGGCCCCAGGCGTCCTTGGCCTTGTGGGCGGCGTCCAGCGCCTTCTCGATGTCTTCCGCGGTGGAGCGGGCGACCTCGCACAGCACTTTGCCGGTGATCGGGGTCAGGTTGGTGAAATACTGGCCCTTCGTCGGCGCCACCCACTGGCCGCCGATGAAGTTGTCGTAGCGCGGCCGGATGGCGACCTGCTTGCTGAGCGTTTCCAGGGCCTGATGGATCACGGCGGTTTCCTCCCGAAGCGGATTGCCCGAACTGAATGTCGTGGAATGACGTTTGGCGGGTTGTGCGCCCTGTGTCCGTTCGTCCGATGATCGGTATCCGTCACAGCGCCCCGCCGTTATCGCGGTTTCGGGGAAGGCCGGTAAATTCGACTTTGGTTGCAGACGCGACCAGCCCCAGATTCGGGACCGACCACCGCCCGTCCGATGATACCTTGGGCGGAGACCCATCCGTTTCCCGGCGAGACTTCAGGCCATGACGACCGACATCCGGCTGCGCTTCCTCCACCCCTCCGGCGCCATCGGACCCGGCAAGGTGTCCCTGCTGGAGGAGATCAACCGCACCGGCTCGATCTCCGCGGCGGCGCGGGCGCTCGGCATGTCCTTCCGCCGCGCGTGGTTCCTGGTGGAAACCATGAACTCCGCCTTCCGCGAGCCGGTGGTGCGCACCAACGTCGGCGGGCGGGAGGGCGGCGGGACCGGCCTGACCGCCTTCGGACAGGAGGTGATCGCCCGTTACCGCTGCATGGAGGAGGAGGCCCGCCGCGCCGCCGCGCCCCACCTCGCCTGGCTGGACGAGGCGCTGAAACCGGAGGCGGCGTCCGAAAAAGGCGCGGACTCCGCTGATCCAAAGTCCAATGGCCCGGACTCCGGCGATCCGTAAAGTCTCCCTCGACGCCGCGACCTTCCGCCGCGGCGAAACGAAGGAGGCCCACGACCCATGCGCACCGCCGCCCCCACCGCCGCCCGTACTGCCTTGGCCGCCCTGGTCCTTCTCGCCGCGGCGCCGCTCCCGGCCCTGGCCGACGGCGATCCGGCGAACGGCGAGAAGCTGTTCCGCCAGTGCAAGGCCTGCCACACGGTGGAGGCGGGCAAGAACCGCGTCGGCCCGACGCTGCACGGGCTGTTCGGGCGCAAGGCCGGCACCGTGGAGAGCTACGCCAACTACTCCGAGGGGCTGAAGGCCTCCGGCATCGCGTGGGACGCCAAGACGCTCGACCCCTATCTCGCCAACCCGAAGGCGGTCATCGCCGACAGCCGCATGGCCTTCGCCGGGGTGGCGAAGCCGGAGGACCGGGCCGACCTGATCGCCTATCTGGAATCCGCGACGAAGTGAGCGCCGGTGGAGCGGAAGCTGGGCGGAACGGGAACCGCGGCGGCGCTGGCCTGTTGCCCGGTTTCCCACACCGCAGCCGGAGACCGGCCATGACCGACGACCACACCGGGCAGACGACCAGCGAGCCCAAGGAGCCCATCCGCAAGACCGACATCGGGCGGCTGTGCGACGAGCAGAGCGGCGGCGGCGGGTCCAACCCGGACACGCGCTACCGCGGCATGCCGGGCGGCCATCCCGGCGGTTCCCGCGACGGCGACTGCGATCCGGTGGCGCGCGCCGACCCTGAGAAGGCGGAACCGGACACCGCCGAGTCCGGGAGCACGCCCGCGCCCCGCTAGGCCGATGGCGTAGCCTTTCCGGGGCCGCCCCGAATTGGTCGTAGCCGCTGGCCCGGTCCCCCGCTAAAACAGGGGCTCCCTCACCGGCACAACACGGGCTGCGACCGGCATGCTGAAGCGCCTTTACGATTGGACGATGGCCAAGGCGGCCTCGAAGAACGCCACCACCTGGCTGGCGGGGGTTTCCTTCGCGGAAAGCTCCTTCTTCCCGATCCCGCCGGACATCCTGATGGTGCCGATGGTGCTCGCCAACCGGCAGGCCGCGTGGCGGATCGCGACGATCTGCACGCTGGCCTCGGTGGTGGGCGGCGTCGCCGGCTACATGATCGGCTTCTTCCTGTACGAGGCCATCGGCAAGGCGGTCATCGACTTCTACCACCTGGAAGCCCAGTTCGAGACGCTGCGCCATACCTTCGTCGAATACGGCGCGGAAATTCTCATCATCAAGGGCATGACGCCCATCCCCTACAAGCTGCTGACCATCACCGCGGGTGTGGCGAAGCTGAACATCTGGGTGTTCATCGGCGCCTCGATCCTGTCGCGGGCCATCCGCTTCTATCTGGTCGCCGCCCTGCTCTACTGGTTCGGCGAGCCGGTGCGCGCCTTCATTGAAAAGCGGCTGACCCTGGTCACCACCGCCTTCGCCGTCGCGCTGATCGGCGGCTTCCTGGCGATCAAGCTGATCTGATCCGCCCCGCCGTCGCCACGGCACCGCGACGCCCCGCCGTCCCGTCCTGTTGATGCCGCAGAAGGCATTGATCGGGAGAGGATGGATGGACAGCGTGCGCGGAGCCGTGGTGGTCGTGACCGGAGCGTCGAGCGGGATCGGGCGGGCCACCGCCCTGACCTTCGCGCGGGAGGGGGCCAGGCTGGTGCTGGCCGCCCGGCGGGAGGCCCTGCTCGGCGAGGTCGCCGAGGAATGCCGGGAGCTGGGCGGCGAGGCCGAGGTGGTGCCCACCGACGTCACCGACGCCCAGGCGGTGCTCCGGCTGGCCAACCGGGCAATGCAGCTGTACGGCGGCATCGATGTCTGGGTGAGCAACGCCGGGGTCGGCGCCGTCGGGCGGTTCGAGGACACGCCGCTGGAGGCGCACCGCCGCGTCGTCGAGACCAACCTGTTCGGCCCCTTGTACGCCGCCCACGCCGTGCTGCCGCTGTTCCGCCGGCAAGGCCATGGGGTGCTCATCAACACCGTGTCGGTCGGGGCCTGGGCGCCCGCCCCCTACGCCGCCGCCTACGCCGCCAGCAAGTTCGGGCTGGAGGGGCTTCTGGAAAGCCTGCGGGCGGAGCTGGTCGACGCGCCGGGCGTCCACGTCTGCGGCGTCTACCCGTTCTTCACCGACACGCCGGGCATGTCGCACGGCGCCAACTACACCGGCCACCAGCTGGACGCGGAAAGCCCCTTCTACGACGACCCGCAGGATGTGGCGGACACCGTGCTGTCCCTCGCCCTGCGCCCGCGCGCCCAGGCGATGGTCGGGGCGATGACGCCGCTGACCCGGCTGGGGCATGCGGTGGCGCCGCGCCTGATGGAGAAGATCGCCGGACACGGCGCCCACCGCCATTTCAGCCGGACTCCGCCCGCCGCGCCGAGCGACGGGAACCTGTTCAGCCCGGTGGAGCGCGGCCGCGGCGTCACCGGCGGCTTCCGCACCCCGCCGCCCGGCTGGGTGTCGCCGCTGCTCGTCGCCGGGGTCGCGGCCGCCGCCGCTGCGGCCTACGCCGGCTACGCGCGGAGCAAGAACGGAAACCACTGAGGGCTTTGAGTTCGGGAACGGGTTGGTCCAGAATGCCGGCCCGTTCCCCAAGCCCCCGAGTCCATCATGCCGAAGCCGACGACCCCGCGCGGCCGTCCGCCCGTCCCCTCCCCTGCCCGCTCCCCGCGTCCGGGTCCTCCCCACGCCGGCAAGGATCCGCGCCGGGACGGGCTACGCGAGGAGCCGGGCCGGGAGGCGGGGAAGCTGTTCCGCGTCGCCGGCCTGTCCGCCGTCTCCGCCCTGTTCGCCCATGACGCGGCGCGGGTGGAGCGGCTGTTCTTCGAGGAGCGGCTGAAGGCGAAGACCGGCGACTTCTGCAAGGCGATGGCGGCGGCGCGCCGGCCCTACCGCATGGTGGAGGCCGACGAGCTGGCCAAGGTCGCCGGAACGGTGCTGCACGGCGGGGTGGTCGCGCTGATCGCGCCGCGCCCGGTGCCGGCCTTCGACGTGGAGGCGGCGAAGCGCTGGGCGGCGGACGGGCAGCCGCTGCTGATCCTCGACGGGGTCGGCAACCCGCACAATCTGGGCGCCATCCTGCGCACCGCCGCCTTCTTCGGCCTGCGGCGCGTCGTGGTCTCGGACCATCCCGGACAGGCCCTGCCGTCGGAGTCCGCCTACCGCGTCGCCGAAGGCGGCTTCGAGTGGGTGGAACTGTACCGGGCGGCCAACCTGCCGGCGGTCCTGAAGCGGCTGCGCGAGTCCCACCGGGTGGCCGGGACGGCGCTGGGCCGCGGCCGGGCGGTGGTCACCGACCCGGCGGCCCTCGCCACCGGGGACCGGCCTGCCGCCGTCGTGCTGGGCAACGAGGAGGACGGGCTTCCGCCCGCCACCCTCGCCGCCTGCGAGGACATCCTGACCCTGCCCGGCACCGGCCGCATCCAGTCGCTGAACGTCGCGGCGACCGCGGCGATCCTCATCCACGCGCTGGCCAAGCCGGGCTGACGGTTTGGCGGGTCAGCCGCCCAGGGCGATGATCAGCACCAGCGCCACCACCAGGACCGAGACGATGGGCAGCATGTCCACCCCGTCGCGGTCCCAGGTCGGCGCCCGACGGGAGCCGTGATGCGCGCCGTGGGCGTGGCCCAGCCCCTCGTCGGCCCAGCCATGTTCGGACGGGCGGGCGCCGGGGGCTGACACCGCGGGCGCCGCCGGGCTGGCGATGGTGACCACGCCGGCCCCGCGCTCATAATCTCCGCCGCCGCGCGGTCGCTTCAGCCGCTCGTCGGTCAGCTCCACGTCGATGCCCGCGGCCTCCAGCCGCTCCACCACGACGGCGACCTCCTCCGGGGTCATCGTCTCCACCGGCACGTCCTGGCCGAGCTGCTCGATGCCGAGCCGGTTGCCGTGCTTGCGCCCCTTGTCGATCAGGCGCTGGAGGGTGGCGTCGTCGATCGTCATCGTATTCTCCCGCGGTTCCACCTTGGACTGAACATTCCGAAGGGTAAACAGGCGGGGCCGCGGAAGGCTCCCTTGCAAAGGCGGCAACTTGCCTCCGGGGCGGGGCGACCCGACATAATCCCCAAGTCCCCATCCCCAATTCCTACGCCATCGGAGAGGCCGAGATGCTCGGAATGTTCATGCGCAAGCCCCTGGCGCTGCCCAGCGCGGCGGAGGCCCTGCCCGGGCGCGACACGCCGGTTCCCGTGCCGCCGCGCCACCACGTCAACGGCAACCCGTTGACCCCGCCCTATCCGGAGGGTCTGGAGGTCGTCGACGTCGGGCTCGGCTGTTTCTGGGGGGCGGAGCGCAAGTTCTGGAAGGTGCCGGGCGTCTGGACGACCATGGTCGGCTATCAGGGCGGCCACACCCCCAACCCGACCTATGAGGAGGTCTGCTCCGGCCGCACCGGCCACACCGAGGTGGTGCGCGTCGTCTACGACCCGGCCAAGGTCGGGTTCGAGGAGCTGTTGCGCGTCTTCTGGGAGGCGCACGACCCGACCCAGGGCATGCGTCAGGGCAACGACGTCGGCACGCAGTACCGCTCGGCCATCTACACCCACAGCGAGGCCCAGCGCGCCGCCGCCGAGGCCAGCCGCGAGTTCCTATCAGGCCCGCCTGCAGCAGGCCGGCTTCGGCCCGGTGACGACGGAGCTGCGCGAGGCCCCGCCCTTCTACTACGCCGAGGACTACCACCAGCAGTATCTGTCCAAGAATCCCGCAGGCTATTGCGGGCTGGGCGGCACCGGGGTGAGCTGCGTCGGGTGACCGGCACGGGGTGAGAGGGGACGGGGCGCCCGCTGGTCGGACGCCTACCCCGCCCCGACTCCCAGGAAGGCGCCGATGGCCTGAACGTTGCCGCCCAGAACGACCGGAGTTCCCGGCGCCGAGACGGTCCGGATGGTCATGCCCGAGGATGGTCCGAAACTGACCGTGGTCTGCGCCATGCCGCTCGGCAGGTAGAAGGGCCA
Organism: Azospirillum sp. UENF 211521; assembly: GCF_058780535.1. NCBI lineage: Bacteria > Pseudomonadati > Pseudomonadota > Alphaproteobacteria > Rhodospirillales > Azospirillaceae > Azospirillum > Azospirillum sp. UENF 211521. The sequence goes on along the minus strand of NZ_JBSNCF010000001.1, from coordinate 710,097 downwards.
GAGGCCGAGCGGGGCGAAGGTTTCGATGATGGCCTGGTCCAGGGGCGAATAAACCGCGTCCGAGGTGACGGTCACGTCGATCCCCTTCGCCACCGCCAGCGACGCCATGACCCGCGGCAGGCTGCCGTCGGCGCCGAACACCGCGTCCCAGGCGGGTTGGGCCGGGTCGGGCCAGGGCGGCGTGGCCGGATCGGCGTAGGCGGTCGCGAAGATCGAGGAATCGTACCAGGGGCCCGGCGTGAGCGGCCAGGTGACCAGCCCCGACACGCCGACCGACGCCTGCACGTGGCTGCGCGAGAACAGCAGGCTTTGGCGGTTGCCCGGAACCGCGCCGCTCCACAACCCGTCGCTGACGGTGTCGACGCCGCCGGTCCAGGAGCCGGACACATCGCCGCTGGCCGTCCTGCTGTCGAAGCTGAAGGATGTGGTGATGCCATGGGCCAGGCTCTGGATCAGCTGCGCGTAGCTTCCCCGAACTCCGCAGGCTGCCCGTCCGGTCCGGCATACGGCTCCAGCGCCGCCTGGGCCGAGCCGATCAGGGCGATCTCCGCCAGATCCTGCTGCCCCACGTTGGCGACCGTCGGCGCGTTGATCATCGCCCAGACCAGGAACAGCGATGGCAGTTGCTGGGCGGACGGCTGGGGGTGGAGCGTCGCAAGATAAGCGGTCCACGCCTCGTAGGTGTCGTCGCCGATGTCCGCCCTGAAGCAGGACTCGGGAAAGTTCAGTTGGCCGACGACCGCCGCGTAGATGTCGAAAAAGCGGTCCAGGCTCATGTCGTAGGCGTTCGCCGTAAGGGAACGCTGCGGAATCTCCTGGCCGTAACGCCACAGCCCCAGATTCGTCTGGGGCACGACGAAGGACGGCTGAAGGAGTTGGAACGCGGCGGACGTGAGATTGAGCGATCGGACGACGGCATTGTACCAGCGGTTCTGAAGCCCTTCCATGCCGCCCGGCGTGACCGCAGCGGCTTCGTGTTGGCGTAACATCGCGTTCTCCCGATTTCCGTCCGGAGCGTCATGAAGCGAAGGGGACCGGCCGCGGGTACGGCCGGCCCCCACTCGCCGCGGTTTCAGCGGGCGGCGGCCCCGGCCCTCAGGCCATGGCCGGCGCCTTGTGCGACACGGACTTCAGGGCGGCGGTCGAATGGCCCAGATAGGTCTGGACCGGCAGGACGTTGCCGCCCAGGACGATCGGAACGCCGGGATCGCTGGTGATGGTGACGGTCATGTTGCCGTTCTGGTTGAAGGACACCGAGGTCGAGGAGCCGCTGCCCGACCCGCTGGTGTAGAAGGGCCACAGGCCGGACGACTTGTTGTTGTTGATGACGCTCTGGTCGTTGGCGTCGAACTTGGCGTCCGACGTGACCTCGATGTACATCGTGTCGGCCACGATCAGGTTGACCATGAACCGGGTGGTCGTGCCCGTGGACGGATCGAACACCGTCTTCCAGCTGGGCAGCGCCCCCGTCCTCCACGGCGGCGTATCGGCGCTGGAATAGGCGAGCCCCATCGCCGACGAGCTGTACCAGTTGCCCGGCGACGCGGCGAAGGTCAGCAGGTGCCGGAAGGTCGCCTTGGTGATCTGCACGTTGCTGGAGGCGAACTTCGTGCTCTGGGAGGACGTCGAGCTGCTGCCGCCCCACAGTCCGAAGAAGCCCGAATTGCCGCCCTTCGACCAGCTGCTCGACACGTTGCTGTTCATGGTCGAGCTGGAGAAGGTGAACGAGCGGGACGGCGCCTGCGACAGCTGCTGGGCAAGCACCGCATAGCCGGCGTTCCAATCCGGCGGCGGGGCCGGCGGCGTCTGGAAGGGCACGCTGGTGTAGGGCATCAGCGCCAGGCTGGCGGCGCTGACGGTCTCGAGCAGCATCGCCGACAGGTCCTGCGCACCGATGTTCGCCACGGTCGGCGCGTTGATCATGCCCCACTGGAAGAAGGTGCTGGGGAGCTGGTTGGCCGCCGGCGTGGGCACGATGCCGGCGATGTAGCTCTTCCAGGCCTTGTAGTTGTCCGGCCCGATGTCCGCCTCGAAGGTGTTCGGCGGTGCGACCAGCGAACTGATGATGCCCTTGTAGTTGGAGAAGAACTGGTTGCCGCCGCTCGCGATGTAGTTCTGCGTCAGCGACTGCGGCGGGATGTTGTTGAAGTAATCCCACAACAGCGTGTTGTTGTTGGCCACAAGCGGCGGCGACGGCTGCAGAATTTGGAACGAGCTCGGCGACAGGCCGAGGCCCTGGCAGAGCCCGTTGTAGAAGCCATTTTGCAGATCAAGAAATGTCGTCACAGTTTCCTCCTTTATTTTGTGTTCAAACGTCAGCACTTCAATCGCGACAAACATCTTGTAGCACCACATCAGAAAGCAATCAACCACTAAGAGTCTTTTTTATAAAGAGTACAACTGCATGATGGATCATTATCATGCCTGATTATTTATTATTATTGTTCTGCACATAAGCGTGTGATTCCTTAAGATATGCTTCGAATGTGAATTATCGATTGATCGTGAAAAGACCCTTTGCTTCAAGGTTTTGCCGTCCGGCGCGCCCGCGCGGGACCGGACGGGAGCCACGGACACACCCGCCCGGGAATCCATGTCCGGCCCTTGGGCAACGTCGCCCTTGCGGTTGCGCCTGCCCGCCCCTTCCGGGTATGGTTCCGGCGGTCCATGAAAGCTCCAGGGGGTAGCCCCGCGGGGCGCCGCCCGAGACATTCCGCGCCCAATCCATGATCAAGGAAAGAACCGAGCTGGCGACGCCGCACCTGAGCGGCCTGCTTGACTTCTGGCTCACCAAATGCATCGGCGGAAGGCCGCCGGTGTCCAGCAGCATCGCCCCGGCAGACCTGCGGCCGTGGAAGGATAATATTGTGATTTTCGAAGTCATCGGCGACGACGACTTCGTTTACTCCTATTACGGCCAGTCGCTCGCCGCCGCCTTCGGGCATTCGCGCCTGGGCGCCACGCTGGACGATCTTCCGGAGGAGCAGCGGGCCATCCTGCGCCCCGAATACGCCTCGCTCCTGCGCGAACGGCTGCCGGTCGCCCGCGTCTACACCGCCGACTTCAGCGGCGTCATGCGGACCTGGGAGCGGCTGGCCCTGCCGATGTCCAGCGACGGCGAGACCATCGACAAGATCCTGGTCGCCGCCTACGAACAGCCGCCGGACGAACCGCCCTGCGCCGCGCTCATTCCCGCCGCGGCGGACGAGGAGACGGATGACGAGGCCGAGCTGGACGTCGACGCGCCGGATGACGATGAACCGGATGCGGACGGCACGGCGGCCCCCGCCCCCGAGGCTCTTGCGGACGAAGACGCCGAAACGGACGGGATCGCGGACGCCGAGACCGAGACCGAGACCGAGACCGAGACCGACGACACCCACGACGACGCCGAAGACGGCGAGTCCTTCTCCACCGAACAGAAACCGGGAGCCCCGGCATGACGCCGCGCACGCCCCACCTGACCGCGCCCGCGACCCAGTCGGGAGTCGTCACCGCCGACGAGTTCAATCTGTGGTGCGCGCTGAACGGCCGCCCCTTCAACCTGATTCCCAACGCGCGCCCGGACGGGCGGTTGCTGTGGGATGTGGAGGTGCTGCCCGGAACCCCGCGGGCCGGCACGGTCTATTCGACCAACCTCGGCGACGAGGCGCTGGCGGTGGTCGCCGGCTTCGCGTTCCTGTCCGGCGTCGAATGGGCCTATGAGGCGCGACCCGCGGAGGCGGCCCCGGTCCTGGTGTCGGATGCGGCCGTGGACGCGCCGGCGGAGGTCGAGGACGTCCTCATTCCCGACGCCGAGGATCTGCCCGAGGACGAGACGTCCGAGGACGCGGCGGACGATGCCCTCGCCTGCGATGACGAGGAGGGCGCGTACGCCGACGACTCCGTCGCGCTGGATGGCACCGATGAGGACAACGCCGACGAGGAGAGCGCGGACGAGGACGACGCGGCGTACGGCGAGCCCACCGGGGAAGACGACCCCTACGCGCTGCCCGGCACCACGCTCCTCCAGAACCCGCCGCCGCGCCCGCCGCAGCAGCATGACGAGACGGTCCTGGCCCGCAACGCGCGGATGCTGGAGACGGTGCTGCGGAACTTCCGCGTCCGCGGCGAGATCATGGACGTGCGCCCCGGCCCCGTCGTCACGCTCTACGAGTTCGAGCCGGCGCCGGGCACCAAGTCGGCGACGGTCATCAACCTGACCGACGACATCGCCCGCTCCATGAGCGTGGTCACCGCCCGCATCGCCATCGTGCCGGGCCGTAGCGTGATCGGCGTCGAGCTGCCGAATCCGGTGCGCGAGATGGTCTATCTGCGCGAGATGTTCGACCACGCGGCCTTCGCCGAATCGCAGGCCCACCTCGCCATCGCGCTCGGCAAGGACATCAGTGGGGAACCGGTGGTCGCCGACCTCGCCCGCATGCCGCACCTGCTGGTCGCCGGCACCACCGGGTCGGGCAAGTCGGTCGCCATCAACACGATGATCCTGTCGCTGCTCTACCGGCTGCCGCCGGAGCGCTGCCGCTTCATCATGGTGGACCCGAAGATGCTGGAGCTGTCGGTGTATGACGGCATCCCGCACCTGCTGACCCCGGTCGTCACCGACCCGAAGAAGGCCGTCATCGCGCTGCGCTGGGCCGTGCGCGAGATGGAGAGCCGCTACGAGGCGATGTCCAAGCTCGGCGTGCGCAACATCGAGGGCTACAACGCCCGCATCGCCGAGATGATCGCCAACGGCGAGCCGATGCCCCGCCGCCATGTTCCCGGCGAGGCCGAGACCGTCTTCGACCTGACCCCGCAGGAGCCGACGCCGCTCCCCTACATCGTCGTGATTGTCGACGAGATGGCCGACCTGATGCTGGTCGCCGGCAAGGAGATCGAGGCGGCGATCCAGCGCCTCGCCCAGATGGCGCGGGCCGCCGGCATCCACCTGATCATGGCGACGCAGCGCCCGTCGGTCGACGTAATCACCGGCACCATCAAGGCCAACTTCCCGACCCGCATCAGCTTCCAGGTCACCTCCAAGATCGACAGCCGCACCATTCTCGGCGAGGCCGGGGCGGAGCAGCTCCTCGGCCAGGGCGACATGCTCTACATGGCCGGCGGCGGCCGCATCACCCGCGTCCACGGCCCCTTCGTCTCCGATTCGGAGGTCGAGGAGATCGTGCAGTTCATCAAGTCGCAGGGCGCCCCCAACTACGTCACCGCCATCACCGAGGAAGAGGATGAGGCGGTCGCCGACGAGGACGACGAGAGCGGCGGTAGCAACTCCGGCGACGACCTCTACATGCAGGCCGTCAACTTGGTGGTGCGCGAGGGCAAGGTGTCGGTCAGCTTCATCCAGCGCCAGCTCCAGATCGGCTACAACCGCGCCGCCCGTCTGGTCGAGCGGATGGAGACGGAGCGCGTGGTCGGCCAAGCCAACCACCAGGGCAAGCGCGAGGTGCTGCTGTCCCCCGCCGGCCTGTCGGCCAAGCGCGCCGGGGTCTAGGGAAGGGAGAGAGGGCGATGAGGGCGCATTTCGAACGGTTCGCGCGCTACAACCGCTGGGCCAACCGCCGCCTCTACGCGGTGGCGGCCGAGCTGTCGGACGCCCAGTACCGCGAGGACCGCAGCGCCTTCTTCCGCTCGGTGCGGGGCACGCTGAACCACATCCTGGTGGCCGACCGGGTGTGGCTGCGCCGCATCGAGGGGGACGGGCCGACGCCCTTCGCCCTCGACGAGATCCTTTATGACGGCTTCGACGATCTGCGCGCCGCCCGCGAGGCGGAGGACGAGCGCCTCATCCGCGTCGTGGCGGCGCAGGAGGAGGCCCGCTTCGCCACCGACCTCCACTACCACTCGCTGGCCGGGCAGGCCTTCACCATGCCCTTCTCCGCGGTGCTGGCCCATGTGTTCAACCACCAGACCCATCATCGCGGGCAGGTGCACACCCTGCTGACGCAGTTCGGGCTGGCCGCGCCCAGCATCGACCTCGCCTATTTCCTGCTGGACAAGTAGCCCCGCCGGTCTCTCACATGCGCGACGGCGACAGGCGGAACTCCACCACCCGGCTGGTGCGGGCCAGCTTGTCGATCAGCTCCATCGGGTCCGGCGTGCCGTTGGCCTGGAGCGTGAGCTGATACTCCAGGTGACCGCTGCCGTTGCGCAGGTGGAATGCCCAGGACACGATCTCGTAGCCGTGCTCCAGCGCCTTGACGCGGAGCACCTCCGCCGGGGGCGCCTGATCGCGCTCGAACACCAGCATCACCTGGACCACCGTGTGGTGGGGCAGCACCGCCTCCAGCCGGCGGAAGGCGCTCATCACCAGGATGACCAGGAAGGCCGCGCCGATGGCCGCGGCGTAGAAGCCGAGCCCGATTGTCACCCCGACCGCCGCCGCCGTCCAGATCGACGCCGCGGTGGACAGGCCGCGGATGGAGAAGCCCTCCCGCATGATGACCCCGGCGCCGAGAAAGCCGATGCCGGTCACGATGCCCTGAACGACCCGCGTCGGGTCGCCGCCCCCGCCGTTTCCGCTCCCGATGCCGCCGTACCACAGCCCCGGATAGGCGTTGACCACGGTCAGCGCCGTCGAGGCGAGGCAGACCAGCGCGTAGGTCCGCATCCCCGCCGCCCGCCCGTGGAAGGAGCGCTCGTAGCCCATCAGGATGCCGAGACCCAGCGCCCCGACCAGATGCAGCAGGATGATTCCGTTGACGGCCAGTTCAGCCGGTGACCAGTAGGCGGACAGGTTCTGCATGACGCTCCCTCCCCGGAACGAGCGGTCCCGGGACGCCCAGTGTAGCGCCGATTGGTTAGCGAAGGATCACCCTACCCAACGCGCCCTACCCCAGCGCGCCGAGCGTCCAGCGGGCGAGCAGGGCCACCAGCATGCCCTCCGCGGTCGCCAGCATGAGCCGCAGCATCAGGCTCACGAGGTCGGTGAAACGGTCGCGGCGGGGAAACACCTCGGCCAGCATGCCGGCGATGGCGCGGCGCAGGTTCAGGCTGACCAGCCCGATCACCAGCGCCACGGCGGCGGTGCCGACCACGTAATAGAGCGCGCCCTTCCAGCCGGCGAAGCTCTGCGGGTTCTCCAGATAGAAGAGCGTGCCGACAACGATCCACACGGCGGAGGGCCAAACCCCCACCATATCGGCGCCGCCGACCGGCTTGCCGTCGCCGGGCGACGGCATCGGAGATCCCGGCGGGGGCTGGGCGCTCCAGGGCACCGCCGCCTCCCGTCAGCCCCCCGGCACGTGCCGGAAAGCCAGCACGCGGGCCGGGCGGCCGTCCTCGTCGGACAGCGGCAGCAGCAGTTCGACGAAGCGCGCGCCCGGCAGCATCGGGTCGTCGCGCACCAGGAGGCCGCGCGGCTCCCCCGTCTCCAGACAGGCGCGCAGGTCGGCGTTGAAGCGCGCCGCCGCCTCGGCGGGGTGGCAGTCGCTGACCGGGCGCGGCACCACGCGCTGCCCGATCCGCCGCTGCACCGCCCGCCCGCAGGCCCGGTAGAGGAAGTCCTCGCCGCCGCGCAGCGGCTCCATCAGGCACAGGCGCGGCACGCATTCGCGGATCTGGGCGGTGTCGATGTCATGCGCCTCCGGCATCGGACGCCCACGGAGGACGCGGCGCCAGTGGACGTAGAGCAGGCTGGCGATCTGCGGGATCTGGTCGAGGTCCAGCGGCTCCGACCGGCAGACCGGCGGCGCGGGGGGCGGCGGCGGAACGGCTGGGGCGGCGGTGGCAACCACGCGCACCGGCGCGGCCGCCACGGCCTCGGGCACCGGCGTGACGGCGGCAAGGGCGGGCGCCGGGCGGCTGGCGAAGACCGGCTGGCGCTCCGGCCGGCCGCCGTGCTTCTTCAGCATCGGCAGCGGCGCCCAGGTCGCGCAGGTGTGGTAGGAGCGCGTGACCTTCCGGTAATCCTGGCTGGTCGCCGTCCGGCACTCCCCCTCCGCGCTGTAGCGGTCGACGTGGACGAGCGTGTTGTCGTCCGACAGGGCGCGGTCGCCCCCCCACGAAACGCAGGCGGCGCAGGCGCGGCTGTCCTTGGCGAAAGCGTGGGTCATCGTTGGGCGCGAACTCCGGCGGCGATCAGGATCAGGTGTGCGGGCTTCTCCCGCTGGACGAATTCGGAACACGCCGGGTTTCCGGCGCACCCCGATTGATGACGCCCTTTCGGCGCGGGTTCAAGCCTTGCCTCGCCGCCCGCTGGCGATGTTTCAGACATGTGGCCCGCGCATCATCCCACCCCTTCCCCCGCGCCGCCTTGTTCCCTATAAAGGGGCCTCGCAACGACATATTGATCCGTGCCCTCTCACACCCGCGCCCCGAAAGGGGCCAATGGCGCGAGGGGGCTTTTGCTGCACGAACGTCGAGAAGCGGACCCATGCCCAAGCGCACTGATATCAAATCCATCTGCATCATCGGCGCGGGGCCGATCGTCATCGGCCAGGCTTGCGAGTTCGATTACTCCGGCGTCCAGGCGTGCAAGGCGCTGCGCGAGGAAGGCTTCCGCGTCATCCTGGTGAACTCCAACCCGGCCACCATCATGACCGATCCGGGTCTGGCCGACGCCACCTACATCGAGCCGATCACCCCGGCCGTGGTGGCGAAGATCCTGGAGAAGGAGCGCCCCGACGCCCTGCTGCCGACCATGGGCGGCCAGACCGCGCTGAACACCGCCATGGCCCTGTCCGACGACGGGACCCTCGAACGGCTCGGCGTGGAGATGATCGGCGCCAAGCGCGACGTCATCGCCAAGGCCGAGGACCGCATCCTGTTCCGCGACGCCATGGACAAGCTGGGCCTGGAATCGCCGCGCTCGCGCCTCGTGCGCAACATGCAGGAGGCGACCGAGGCGCTGGAGTTCGTCGGCCTGCCCGCGATCATCCGCCCCAGCTTCACGCTGGCCGGCACCGGCGGCGGCATCGCCTACAACCGTCAGGAGTTCGAGGACATCGTGCGCGGCGGCCTGCGCGCCAGCCCGGTCGGCGAGGTGCTGATCGAGGAGTCGGTGCTGGGCTGGAAGGAGTATGAGATGGAGGTCGTCCGCGACAAAGCGGACAACTGCATCATCGTCTGCGCCATCGAGAACATCGACCCGATGGGCGTCCACACCGGCGATTCGATCACCGTCGCCCCGTCGCTGACGCTGACGGACAAGGAATACCAGATCATGCGCAACGCCTCGATCGCGGTGCTGCGCGAGATCGGGGTGGAGACCGGCGGGTCCAACGTCCAGTTCGCGGTGAACCCGGCGGACGGCCGGCTGATCGTCATCGAGATGAACCCGCGCGTGTCGCGCTCCTCGGCGCTGGCCTCGAAGGCCACCGGCTTCCCGATCGCCAAGATCGCCGCGAAGCTGGCCATCGGCTACACGCTGGACGAGCTGACCAACGACATCACCGGCACCACCCCGGCCAGCTTCGAGCCGACGATCGACTACGTCGTCACCAAGATGCCGCGCTTCACCTTCGAGAAGTTCGCCGGCACCGAGCCGCTGCTGACCACCTCGATGAAGTCGGTGGGCGAGGCCATGTCGATCGGCCGCACCTTCCAGGAGTCGGTGCAGAAGGCGCTGCGCTCCATGGAGACCGGCCTGACCGGCTTCAACGAGGTGCGCATCGGCGACAGCGACACGCCGGACGCCTCGGCCATCCGCGGCGCGCTGGCCCGGCCGACGCCGGACCGCCTGCTGGTCATCGCCCAGGCCTTCCGCCACGGCTTCACCGTCGCCGAGGTCCAGCAGGTCTCCAAGTACGACCCGTGGTTCCTGGAGCAGATCAAGGCCATCGTGGACCGCGAGCAGGCGATCCGCAGCGGCGGCCTGCCGACCGACAAGGCCGGCTGGCAGGCGCTGAAGCAGATGGGCTTCTCCGACGCCCGTCTGGCCGAGCTGGCCGGCAAAAGCGAGGCCGAGGTCGCCGAGGCCCGCCGCGCCGCCGGGGTCACGCCGGTCTTCAAGCGCATCGACACCTGCGCGGCCGAGTTCGCCTCGCGCACGCCCTACATGTACTCCACCTACGAAACCGACGGCACCGGCGCCGCCGAGTGCGAATCGGACCCGACCGCTCAGCGGAAGGTCGTCATCCTGGGCGGCGGGCCGAACCGCATCGGCCAGGGCATCGAGTTCGACTATTGCTGCGTCCACGCCGTCTACGCCCTGCGCGAGGCCGGCATCGAGACCATCATGGTCAACTGCAACCCGGAGACGGTGTCCACCGACTACGACACCGCCGACCGCCTGTATTTCGAGCCGCTGACCGCCGAGGACGTGATCGAGCTGGTCCGCGTCGAGCAGCGCAACGGCACGGTTCTCGGCTGCATCGTGCAGTTCGGCGGCCAGACCCCGCTGAAGCTGGCCGACGCGCTGGAGAAGGCCGGCATCCCGATCCTCGGCACCTCGCCGGACGCCATCGACCTCGCCGAGGACCGCGAGCGCTTCCAGAAGCTGCTGCACCAGCTCGACCTGCTGCAGCCGGCCAACGGCCTCGCCCGGTCGCTGGAGGAGGCGGAGACGGTTGCCGCGCGGATCGGCTTCCCCGTCGTCATCCGTCCGTCCTACGTGCTGGGCGGCCGCGCGATGGAGATCGTCCACGACATGGCCGGGCTCAAGCGCTACATGGGCAACGCCGTGAAGGTGTCGGGCAAGAACCCGGTGCTGATCGACAGCTACCTGCAGGACGCCATCGAGGTGGACGTGGACGTGGTGGCCGACGCCACCGGCCAGGTCTACATCGCCGGCATCATGGAGCACATCGAGGAGGCCGGCATCCATTCCGGCGACTCGGCCTGTGCGCTCCCGCCCTACTCGCTGCCCGCCGAGACCATCGCCGAGATTGGCCGCCAGGGCGAGGCGCTGGCCCGTGCCCTGCACGTCGTCGGGCTGATGAACGTCCAGTTCGCGGTGAAGGACGGCACGGTCTACATCCTGGAGGTCAACCCGCGCGCCAGCCGCACGGTGCCCTTCGTCGCCAAGGCCACCGGCACCGCCATCGCCAAGGTCGCCGCCCGCGTCATGGCCGGCGAGAAGCTGGCCGACTTCACGCTGAACGGCCCAACCCCGCCGCACACCGCCGTGAAGGAGGCCGTGTTCCCCTTCGCCCGCTTCCCCGGCGTCGACATCGTGCTCGGCCCGGAGATGAAGTCGACGGGCGAGGTGATGGGCCTCGACCACAACTTCGCGCTGGCCTTCGCCAAGTCGCAGCTCGGCGCCGGCGTCACCCTGCCGGTCCAGGGCACGGTCTTCATCTCGGTGAAGGAGCGCGACAAGCCGTCGGCCGTGCAGATCGGGCAGAAGCTGCACGCCATGGGCTTCCGCGTCCTGGCGACCACCGGCACCGCGGCGGCGCTGCGCCAGGCCGGCGTCCCGGCGGAGTCGATCAACAAGGTGGTGGAAGGCCAGCCGCACATCGTCGACGCGATGATCAACGGCGAGGTGCATCTGGTCATCAACACCACGGACGGCGCGCAGGCCCTGTCCGACAGCTTCAGCCTGCGGCGCACGGCGCTGACCTACAACCTGCCTTATTACACCACCATGGCCGGTGCACGCGCGGCGGTGGAAGCGATTGCCGCACTCCGGAACGGCAGCCTTGAAGTCGCGCCGTTGCAGTCGTACCTTAGCGGTTCCTATTAGGACGGTTTACGGCGCGGCGGACCTCCTCCGCCGCGCCGTAGCTTTCCCAGGGCGCTGCGTCGGCATGGTGATGGATTGAACGATGGAAAAAGTTCCAATGACTGCGGCGGGATACAACCGCCTGCAAGAGGAGTTGAAGCACCTCAAGACTGTCGAACGGCCCAACGTCATCAAGGCGATCGCCGAGGCGCGTGAGCACGGGGACTTGTCGGAAAACGCCGAATACACCGCCGCGCGTGAACGCCAGAGCTTCATCGAGGGCCGCGTCGCCGAGCTGGAGGACAAGATCAGCCGCGCCGAGGTCATCGACCCGACCAAGCTGTCCGGCAGTGCGGTGAAGTTCGGCGCCACCGTCACGCTCGCGGACGAGGACACCGACGAAGAGATCACCTACCAGATCGTCGGCCAGGACGAGAGCGACATCAAGAACGGCATGCTGTCCATCCAGGCGCCGCTGGCCCGCGCGCTGATCAACAAGTCGGTCGGCGACAGCGTGGAAGTCTCCACGCCGGGCGGCTCCAAGGTCTACGAGATCGTCACCGTCGCCTTCAAGTAAGCGCGGGTTCACGCTTCAGGGGCCGGTTCGCAAGATCGGCCCCGCCACCGACCGCGAAACGAAACGCCCCGCACCGACAACCGGTGCGGGGCGCTTTGTTTTTCAGCCGTGGCGCGCCCCCTACCCCCGCAGCCGTTCCGCCAGGAAGGCGCTGACCCGCTCGATGGCGTCCTTGCGGGCGGACTCGTCGGTGCCGACCGTCGCCTCGCCCGCCGGGGCGGTCGCCAGATTGCGGCGCTTGCGCAAAGGCGCATGGGGGGAGTCGAAGCCGTGATGGGCGTCGGGGTAGACCACGACCTCGGTGCGCTCCTTCACCGGCTCGCGGTTCGCCAGTTCCAGGCAGCGCTCCGCCGGGGTCCACTCGTCCTTGCCGCCCAGCAGCATCAGCAGCGGACCCTCGGGCTGCCAATCGGCGTCGCTCAGCGGCGTCCGGCAGCCGGGGTAGAAGGCGACGGCGGCGCGGAAGCCGCCGCCCGGACCGCCCGGCCCATAGGCGGCCAGCACCGTGCCGGCTCCCTGCGACCAGCCCATCAGGGCGATCCGCTCGCCGTCCACGTCGCTGCGCGCGCGCAGATAGGCCAGCGCTGCCCAGGCGTCGCGCTTGCGCTCCTCGGTCGCCCGGACGGGGCGCTCCTTGACCGTGCAGACCTCGGCCACGCCGCGCGGGCCGAAGCTGTCCACCATCAGCACCGCGTAGCCCTGCTCGCGCAGCGTCAGCGCCCAGTCGATGTGCCGGGCCGCCACCCGCCCGGTCTTGGCGTAGAGGCCGCTGCAGCCGTGCAGCAGGACGACCGTGGCGTAGGGACCGTCGGCCTTGGGCCGCAGGAAGCGCCCGGTCAGCGGCGTCGGGGCGCCGCTGGTCAGGTCGGCGTCGAGCGAGGGGAAGCGGACGATCTCCTCCGCATGGACTCCGGGCGTCGCCGCCACGGCCGGCGCGGGGCCGAGCAGGGGCGGCAGGGCCAGGACGGCGGCGAGAGTCAGCGTCGGCAGGAGGAGGCGCGGCGGAAGGGCACGGCGGCGGGGTGAGGCCATCATCGTCTCCCGATCACGGACAAAATCATCACGGGCAAAAGCGGCGAAGTCGGTGTCGCGCAAGTTTAGCACCTTCGCCGCGAAAAACATCGCATGTGCGAAGACGGGCAGGGAACCATTTTCGGAAAGGCTCGCCGTCACAAAATTGCGCAGGGGCCGCGTTCCCGAAACGCGAACAGCCGGCGACGCCGCCCACAGGGTGGGTGCGATGCCGGCTGGCCGTGACTGGTTAAGCGTCGGTGCGGTGCCGCGTCAGCGGCGCGCCAGACGGGTCGAGGACTCGCCCTCGTCCTCCTCGTCGTCATCCTCCAGCGAGTCGGGGATGTCCGGCGAGTCCACATCGATCGGCACACCGGGCGTGTGCTTCGACGTGCGGATCGACAGGGCCGACTTGACGTGCGCCACGTTGGGCGCCGCCGTCAGCTTCGTGGTCAGGAAGCGCTGGTAGTCGTCCCAGTCCTCCGCAACGATCTTCAGCAGGAAATCATACTCGCCCGCCAGCATGTTGCATTCACGCACCATGGGCCAGGAGTTGACGAGTTCCTCGAATTTCTTTAGGTCCACTTCAGCTTGGCTGGACAGGCCGACCTGGGCGAACACGGTGACACCGAACCCGAGCGCGTCGGGATTGATGTCGGCGTGATAGCCGCGGATGAAGCCCGCCTCTTCCAAGGCGCGGACACGCCGCAAACACGGAGGGGCAGAGATGCCGGCACGCCTCGCGAGTTCTACGTTGGTCATCCGGCCGTCATTTTGCAGGTCGCGCAAAATCCGCCGGTCAATTCGGTCGAGTTTGACCCGCCGCATGGTTTGCTCGGTCGCTCCGGGGGTGATTTGAAGAAAGGATATTACACGGCGCAGCCATCCACGCCAAGCAAGAAACCCGTATCGGCGTCGGTGGAAAAACTTTCTATCGATGTATCCAGCTCCGACGCCCACCTGGGCGCGACAACCCGCCGCACCCTCAAAACCATTCGTGTGACGATGCAGTCCTCCCTTCCCGGTTCCCTCACCTGTTGGGTCGTCTCGGACGGCAAGCCCGGCATGGAAAACCAGTGCATCGGCCTCGCCGAGGCGCTGGGCCTCACCCCCGTCGTGAAGCGGGTGCGGCTGCGCAGCCCGTGGCGCCAGCTCAGCCCGTTCCTGCGGCTGGGCAACCGCTTCGCCGCCGGGCCGGAGGGCGATCCCATCCGCGCGCCCTGGCCCGACCTGATGATCGGGTCGGGGCGTCAGGCCATCGCGCCGCTGCTGGCCGCCAGCAAGCAGTCGCGCGGCCGGACCTTCACCGTCTACATCCAGGACCCCCAGATCAACCCGCGCCATTTCGGCCTCGTCGTGGTGCCCCGCCACGACCGGCTGCGCGGCCCCAACGTCATGGCCACCCGCGGCGCCCTGCACCGTGTGACGCCCAAGCTGCTGGCCGAGGCGGCGCAGCGCCACGCCCCGCGGCTCGCCGACCTGCCGCACCCGCGCGTCGCCGTTCTGATCGGCGGCACCAACGGCGTCTACGCCCTGACCCCGACCATCATGGGCGACGTCGCGGAGAAGCTGTCGGAGCTGGCCCGCGGCAAGGGGGCCGGGCTGATGGTCACCCCGTCGCGCCGCACCGGCGCCGACAACGAGGCGATCCTGCGCGCCCGCCTGAACGGCCTGCCGGCGGAGGTGTGGGACGGCACCGGCGAGAACCCCTATTTCGCCTATCTCGGGCTGGCCGACGCCGTGGTGGTGACCTGCGACAGCGTGTCCATGACCTCGGAAGCCTGCTCCACCGGAAAGCCGGTCTACGTGATCGAGCTGGAGGGCGGCTCGCCCAAGTTCCGCAGCTTCCACGAAGAACTCTACAAGGAAGGCATCACCCGGCCCTTCACCGGCGCCTTGGAACAGTGGACCTACCCAACGTTGGACGACACCCGGCAAGTCGCCGAAGAGTTGCGGCACCGTCTTCTCGCCCATCGCGCCAAGCATGGCGCTTGAAATCCGGGGCGCCGCGCGCCCCGCGTTGCCGCGATGCATCGTTGTTTGCTTGCCCTCATCAGAGGAGATTCCTGTCAAACGCTTCATGAACGCTAATTCATTTAGCGCGTGTCCCGGCGCGTGATAATTCGCTTTTACCGCTGGGACGCATTGGATTTCTTCGCATGGTCACGCCCGACGCGGTCCAGGATGCCTTCATCCGCTGCCTGGACAACGCCCCGATCAAGGATGAGCCCTATCGCCACTGGCTGCTGTCGCGCGCGCTCACCGACGAGGCCGCGGACGGCATCGCCGCCCTGCCCTGGGCGCCGCCGCCGGTCGGCGACACCATGGGCAAGCGCGACACCAACAACGCCACCCGCAGCTATTTCTGCGCCCGCAGCCGGGCCGAGCATCCCGTCTGCGACGCGGTCGCCACGGCCTTCCAGCAGCGGGCGGTGACGGAGGCGATCGGGCGCACCTGCGGCGTCGATCTGGCCGGCACCTCGCTGCGCATAGAATATTGCCAGGACACCGACGGCTTCTGGCTGGAGCCGCACACCGACATCGGCGTCAAGAAGTTCACGATGCTGATCTATCTCTCCAAGGGGCCGGACTGCGCCGGCTGGGGCACCGACGTGCTGGACGCCACCCGCACCGTCGTCACCCGCGCGCCCTACGCCTTCAACGGGGGACTGGTCTTCGTTCCCGGGACGAACACGTGGCATGGCTTCGCCCCGCGCCCGATCCGCGGCGTCCGCAAGTCGATCATCGTGAACTACGTCGGCCCTGAATGGCGCGCGCGCCACGAGCTGGCCTTCCCCGACACGCCTGTCGCCTGAATTGCCGTGGCCTGAATTGTTGCCGTCTGGAGACCGCCCCATGTCCACGCCCTTCTCCATGCTGGATCTGGACCGCTTCCGCGCCACCCCGCTGCAGCACGAGCCGTTCGACTTCCTCTGCGTCCCCGGCTTCGTGAAGCGGGAGCATCTGGAGGCTCTGCACCGCGACTACCCCAGGGTGGACAAACCCGGCTCGATCCCGTTGGGCGTTTTCCCGCAGGGCCCGGCCTTCGACGCCCTGATCGAGGAGCTGCGCGGCGAGGCGGTCTGCCAGGCCTTCTCGGAGAAGTTCGGGCTGGACCTGTCGCGCTACCCGACCATGTTCACCGCCCGCGGCATGTGCCGGGCGACGGACGGCAAGATCCACCCCGATTCGGCCAGCAAGATCGTCACCGTCCTGATCTACATGAACCCACCCTGGGAGGCGTCGGGCGGGCGCCTGCGCGTCCTGCGCAGCCCGAACCTGGAGGATTACGCCGCCGAGGTGCCGCCGGACGAGGGGACGCTGCTGTGCTTCCGCCGCTGCGACACCTCCTGGCACGGGCACCACTCCTTCGAGGGCCGGCGCCGCGCCGTGCAGATGAACTGGGTCCGCAACAGCGTCTACATCTGGCACGAGCAGTGGCGCCACCGCGTCGGCGCCTGGCTGAAGAACCGCAAGGCCCCGGCCCCGGCCCACCCGTGAGGGACGATCCCCGGGCCGGCCGGGGTGAAACATCGTCCCCATGAGGGGGCGGCATGGCAGGCTTTCCGATGACAGCGCGCCCGATCTGGACCATATGTTCGGCGCGGCCCTATGGTCCGCACCAGACCAGATCGTGACGGACAGAGCGATGCCCAGCACCCACCACACCAAGGTTCTCATCATCGGCGCCGGTCCTGCCGGCTACACCGCGGCCATCTACGCGGCGCGCGCCAACCTGCAGCCGCTGATGGTGCAGGGGATGCAGCCGGGCGGCCAGCTCATGATCACCACCGACGTCGAGAACTATCCCGGCTTCGCCGACCCCATCCAGGGGCCGTGGCTGATGGAGCAGATGCAGAAGCAGGCGGAGCATGTCGGGACCAAGATGGTCTTCGACCTGATCACCGACGTCGACTTCAGCCAGCGCCCCTTCGTCTGCAAGGGCGACTCGGGCGACACCTACACCGCCGACAGCGTCATCATCGCCACCGGCGCGCAGGCCCGCTGGCTGGGCATCTCCAGCGAGGAGATCTACCGCGGCTTCGGCGTGTCGGCCTGCGCCACCTGCGACGGCTTCTTCTTCCGCGGCAAGGAGATCGCGGTGATCGGCGGCGGCAACTCCGCGGTGGAGGAGGCGCTGTACCTCACCAACCACGCCTCCAAGGTGACGGTCATCCACCGCCGCGACAGCTTCCGCGCCGAGCGGATCATGCAGGACCGGCTGTTCCGCAACCCCAAGATCGAGGTGGTCTGGGACAGCGTGGTCGAGGAGATCGTCGGCGAGGGCGACGGCTCGCTGGGCAACCCGCGCGGCGTCACCGGCGTGCGCGTGAAGAACGTGAAGTCGGGCGAGGAGCGGGTCATCCCGGTCGCCGGCGTCTTCGTCGCCATCGGCCATGTCCCGGCCACCGCCGTCTTCCAGGGCAAGGTGGAGACCGACTCCGAGGGCTACATCGTCACCGCCCCCGATTCGACGGCCACCAACGTGCCGGGCGTCTTCGCGGCGGGCGACGTGAAGGACAAGATTTACCGGCAGGCCGTCACCGCCGCTGGCATGGGCTGCATGGCCGCCCTGGAGGCCGAGCGCTGGCTGGCCCACCACGAGGGCGAGCCGAGCCCGGCGGGCAACTGGTAAGGCTTTTTATGGCGGGGGCCGGGCGACCGGCCCCCTCCTACCGCCGCTTCATCAGCCCGTCGACGCTGAACCGCCCGGCCCCGGCGGCGATCAGCGCGAGGAAGCCGCCGATGATGGCGAGGTTCTTCATGAACTGGATGCGCTGCATCCCCTGGGCCTCCGGCGGGTAGGTCCAGTAGCGGTGGGCGATCAGCGTCGCCATGATGGTGAAGAGCACCACCGCCGCCGCGGCCAGCCGCGTCCAGGCCCCCAGCACCACGGCCAGACCGCCGAAGCACTCCACCGCACCGCCCAGCGCCGCCAGCAGCATCGGCATGGGCAACCCCTGCCCTTCCAGGCTCCCGGCGAACGCGCCGAGGTCCATCAGCTTGCCGAATCCGCTCTGCACGAAGATCGCCCCGATCAGCAGCCGCGCGGCCAGCAGCAGGGCATCCTGCCCGCCCGTCGCCGCACGGTCCGCTCCCCGCACCCGGTCGTAGTCGTAGGAGGCCATGGCGCCCTCTCCCGCGTCCATCGGACATTCCCTGGAGAACGCGCGGCCCCGCCTCTTGTTGCGCCCCTGTTGTTTTCTTTGGCCCCAAAAGGACGGGGCGCCGACCCGAAGGACGGCGCCCCATCAATTCGCGGGCCGCGCTGCGCCGCCCGGCGGCGCTGCCGACTACTCCAGCATGGAGCGCAGCATCCAGGCGGTCTTCTCGTGGATCTGCAGGCGCTGGGTCAGCAGGTCGGCGGTCGGCTGGTCGTTGGCCTCCTCGGCGGTCGGGAAGACCTTCCGGGCGGTGCGGGCGACGGCCTCATGCCCCTCGACGAGCTGGCGCAGCATCTCCTGGGCGTTCGGAACGCCCTGCTCCTCCTTGATCGAGGCGAGCTTGGTGAACTGCGAGAAGCTGCCCGGCGCCGGATAGCCGAGGGCGCGGATGCGCTCCGCCACCTCGTCCAGGGCGGTCCACAGCTCCGTGTACTGGGTCATGAACATGGTGTGGAGCGTGTTGAACATCGGCCCCGTGACGTTCCAGTGGAAGGAATGCGTCTTCAGATACAGGGCGAAGGTGTCGGCGAGCACGTTGTTCAGGCCTTCGGCGATGGCCTTGCGGTCGGCTTCCGCGATCCCGATGTCGATCTGCATGGTTTCTCAATCCTCCGAGGGGTTGTCTTCCATTCTTGGCTGCAATCGAGGCTACGCCCCGCTGCACCCCGGGTAAAGTCCCTACTTTAGAAAGTTTCTAAACAGCAGCCCTGCGCGATCCGCATGCCCCGGCATGCCGTGAAGGCCACCCCGACAAGCTTGGGCGCGCCCGGTGCGGATCAAGATGTGCGCCGCAACAGCATGCGTATCAAGCGTCCGTATCGGGCGCTCCGAAGACGCGGCCCCACGCCGTCAGTGATAAAGGCCGACATAGGCGACCAGCTCCTGGCCCGGCACGCGCTTCACGAAGGTGGTCTTGGGCTCGATCCGGTTGTTGGCCGGATTCAGCCAGCGGTAGTCCACCCAGCCTTCGCCCCCGTCCCGCGCCACCGACAGGATATCGCGGACGATGTCGCGCCCGTCCGGGTCCTTCACATTGATGACGCTCATCCCGACTCCGGCGGGCCGCGGCGGATAGACCTTCCACACCCCGGCGAAGTCGATGACGGTGACGTAGAGCGCGCCGTGCCGGAACTCGCCGTCGCGGTTGAACACCGTCGCCGCCTCCTCCAGGCCCCGCGTGGCGATCAGCTCCGCCGCCTTCAGCGCGACGGCGCGGACCTGCTCGCGCTCCGGATCGCCGGGCTGGGCGCGGAGGCCCGCCGGCTGCAACGGCGCGAGCAGGAGGACGGCCAGCAGGACCCACAGGACGCGGCGCCGCGGCGTTCGGACAAAGGCGCTCATGACAGATCTCATGGCAAATCCCCCGGACCGGCCAAAGCGGAAGCGTCATGCGGAGACGGGGCGCCGATCGGTCCGCCCACTGTCGAAAGAAAGTCGGTCTCCGGCAATCCGCAATCCTGCGGCCTATTGCCGCAAAGTTCCGCGCGCGCCACACTGTCCCCCAGCGTCCGGCACCAAAGGCCCGCCCGGCCTCCGCCGATCGATCGGCACCATTTAACGGAGCGCGCCGGCCCGGACCGCATTTGGGAGGAGCAACGCATGCGCATCGCAATCATGGGGGCGGGCGCGGTCGGCGGCTATTTCGGGGCGCGCCTCGCGGCGGCCCAGGGAGCCGAGGTGCATTTCATCGCCCGCGGGCCGCATCTGGAGGCCATCCGCCGCGACGGCCTGCGCATCGAGAGCGAGGCCGCCCCCCTGCACCTGACCGACGTCCGCGCGACCGACGACCCGGCGGAGGTCGGGCCGGTGGACCTCGTGCTGTTCGCCGTCAAGCTGTGGGACACCGACCGAGCGGCGGAGGCCTGCCGCCCGCTGGTGAAGCCGGGCACGGTGGTCGTCACCGTGCAGAACGGCGTCACCGGGATGGACACGCTGTGCCAGATCCTGGGGCGGGAGCATGTGGCGGGCGGCGTCGCCCACATCGGCGCCACCATCGCCGCCCCCGGCGTGATCCGCCACACCGGAACGCTGGCCCGCCTGACCTACGGGGAGCTGGACGGGCGCCCCTCGCCCCGGCTGACCGCCTTCCACGCGCTGGCCGAGACGGCCGGCTTCGAGGGGGTGCTGTCCGCGGCGATCCTGCGCGCGCAGTGGGAGAAGTTCGCCTTCCTGACGCCCTTCAGCGGCGTCACCGCCCTGACCCGCCAGCCCGCCGGGGTGATCCGCCGCGTTCCGGAGAGCCGCGCCCTGTTCCTCGACGCGGTGGCCGAGGTCGCCCGGCTGGCCCGCGCCCGCGACGTCGATCTGGGCACCGGCATCGTCGCCCGCGTCGAGGCCCTGCTCGACGGCGTGCCGCCCGTCATGACCTCGTCCATGCTGAACGACCTGACGCGGGGCGGGCGGCTGGAACTGCCCTGGCTGTCCGGGGCGGTGGTGCAACTCGGCTCGGAGCTGGGGGTGCCGACGCCCGTCCACCGGGTGATCGCGGCGGCCCTGGCGCCCTACGCCGATGGTGCCCCTTCAAACAGCCCGCCCTAGGGCAGGACACCCCACCAGGGGCGGCGTGACGTCATGCCGCCCCTTTTTTCCATCGACAGGTCCCCCGCCACGGGTGGACCATAACCTTGAAAAGGCACTGTTTTCAAAGCACCGGACCAGTCCGGCACCCTGTCAGGGCCATGCGCGCCGCCGGTGCTTCCGGCCACAGCGTCCCACCCGGCCCACCCAGGCCACCCGGCGTTCCGGCCGATGCCCACACGGGAAGACGCCATACGGGAGGTGTGCATGCCCCATTCACAGATCCAGACGGCCCGCTGCGCTGCGCTGGTCGGCCCCTATCTCAGCGGCAAGACATCGCTTCTGGAAAGCCTGTTGTCCGCCGCCGGGGCGACCACGCGCAAGGGCAGCGTCCGCGACGGCAACGCGGTCGGCGACAGCTCCCCCGAGGCCAAGGCCCGGCAGATGAGCGTCGAGGTCAACGTCGCCTCCTTCGAGTTCCTGGGCGAACGCTGGAGCGTGCTCGACTGCCCCGGCTCGGTGGAGCTGGCCTGCGAGACGCAGAGCGCCCTGATGGTGGCGGACGTCGCGGTGATCGTGGCCGAGGCGGCCCCGGAAAAGGCCGTGCTGCTCGCCCCCCTGTTCAAGTTCCTCGACGACAACCGCATCCCCCACCTGCTGTTCATCAACAAGGTCGACAGCCTGGGCGACCTCAGGGTGCGCGACGTGGTGCAGGCCTATCAGGCGGTGTCGGCGCGCAAGCTGGTGCTGCGCGAGGTGCCGATCCGCGAGGGCGGCAAGATCACCGGCTTCGTCGATCTGGTCAGCGAGCGCGCCTGGCACTTCAACCCGCACAAGCCGTCCAACCTCGTCCAGATCCCCGACAGCCTGAAGGACCGCGAGCACGAGGCGCGGCAGGAGATGCTGGAGGCGGTGGCCGACTATGACGACGCGCTTCTGGAGAAGCTGCTGGAGGACGTCGCCCCCGACACGCAGGAGGTCTACGACCGGCTGGCCAGCGAGCTGGCCGACGACCTGATCGTCCCGGTCTTCTTCGGCTCGGCCGAGAACGACAACGGCATCCGCCGCCTGCTGAAGGCGCTGCGCCACGAGGGGCCGGACGTCGCCACCTCGGCGGAGCGCGCCGGCATCCCGGCGGAGGCCACGGTGGCCGCCCAGGTCTTCAAGACGCTGAACGGCTCCCACGCCGGCAAGATCAGCCTCGTCCGCGTCTGGCGGGGCACCGTCAGCGACGGCATGACGCTGGGCGGGGAGCGGGTGTCCGGCGTCTTCCGCATGATGGGCCACAACCAGGAAAAGTTGTCCCAGGCGGCGGCCGGCGAGGTGGTGGCGCTCGGCCGGCTCGACAAGGCGGCGACCGGCGACCTGCTGACCGACAAGGGCAACGCCGGCCGGTCGGCGCCGTGGCCGGAGCTGCCGCCGCCCGTCTTCGGCCTCGCCCTGCACGCCCAGAACCGCAACGACGAGGTGAAGCTGACCGCGGCCATCCAGAAGCTGGTCGAGGAGGACCCGTCGCTGAAGCTGGACCAGTCCACCGACACCGGCGAGTTGGTGCTGTGGGGCCAGGGCGACATCCATCTCCAGATCGCCATGGACCGGCTGCGCAACAAGTTCAACGTCTCGGTCAAGGGGGTGCCGCCGCAGGTGCCCTACCGTGAATCGATCCGCAAGGGCACGTCCCACCACGCCCGCTACAAGCGGCAGACCGGCGGCCACGGCCAGTTCGCCGACATCCATGTGGAGGTCAAGCCGCTGCCCCGCGGCACCGGCTTCCAGTTCGAGGACGGCGTCGTCGGCGGCGTCGTGCCGCGCCAGTTCATCCCGGCGGTGGAGACCGGCGTGCGCGACTACGCGGTGCGCGGGCCGCTGGGCTTCCCCGTGGTCGACTTCGCGGTGAAGCTGACCGGCGGCCAGTTCCACGCCGTGGACAGCTCCGAGATGGCTTTCAAGACGGTGGCGCGGCAGGCGATGACCGAGGCGCTGCCGGCCTGCGAGCCGGTGCTGCTGGAACCGATCCTGACCGTCTCCATCGCCGTGCCCAGCGACTTCACGTCGAAGGTGCAGCGGCTGGTCAGCGGGCGGCGCGGGCAGATCCTCGGTTACGACGCGCGCCCCGGCTGGCAGGGCTGGGACGAGGTGAAGGCCTATCTGCCGCAGGCCGAGATGCACGACCTGATCGTCGAGCTGCGCTCCCTGTCGCTCGGCGTCGGCACCTTCACCTGGAGCTTCGAGCGGTTGCAGGAGCTGACCGGCAAGGCCGCCGACAAGGCGGTGGAGATCCGCAAGGAGACGCTGGCGGCGCAGTAGCGCTGGAAGTGTGGGAGCGCGGGGCCGGGGGAGCGTCCTCCGGCCCCTTTCTCATGGCCGGAAGCAAGACCGAAGAAAGAAAATCTGCTCAACAATAAATCAGCGCCACAAGCAACAAGTAATTCTTACATAACCCGCCATGTGATGAGGGCAAGCGAGCGATGCAGCGATTGCACTTTTGGTATTTGGTATACCAGAGCACAGTGTCTTCATCGAACGACGGAGATGATCATGACCTATGCGACTGTGACCCATCTGCATGCCAACCAAAACGGCACGAAGCGCTCGACTTTCCTGGCGGCCTTCGCGTCTTTCATGAACGCTTGGTGCGAGAAGTCCCGTCTGTACGGCGTCCTGTGAGCATGCCTCGCCGGCAGCCGGACGACACCGGACGACGAAAGGGCCGCGATCCAGTCGCGGCCCTTTCTGATTCCAGCCCCATCCGAGCGCGCGCCCTGACCGCCCCCCTCAGTCGCGCGCTTCCGCGGCGATCCGCAAATGGCGGCGCGCCCCGCGCGGCGGCCGGTTCATGTTGGCCGGACGCCCGCAGGGCCGGTTGGAGGTGAGAAAGGCGCCGGGGTTCCGGTGGGTTCCCCACAGCGTGGTGAGCAGGGACGCGACGGCGGTCGCGGCAAAGGTGGCGAGGCACAGCGCCACGGCGAGTGAGATCGGTTCCAGAACCATGGAAACTCCCGCACGGACAAATCGGGGCGCCGGTTCCGGACGGCGCATCCATCGAGGCGACACTCCGACAACAGGCCGACCGGCGGGCGTTGCACGGCGTTCCGCCCCTCCTTACCCCTCAGCATAGCCACGCCCCGTCCCCCAGGACCTGCGCGTTTTTCACAGGGCGGCACGTCATGCCGAGCCGCACGCTCCGCTGCCGCTTGGTGGCCTTTGCAAAATGCGCCGGTCAATGGATTAAAAACCTAATCCATACGTCTCCAATCACACGGCACCGGTGACGCTCGACCAGAAAGCTGGCCAGTTTTTATCCCTGGGATCGCGGTTTATCCTCACACATCCGAAATATCAGAATGACAAAAGGCTGCCCCTGACTCAACAGGGACAGCCTTTAGGGAGGTGACGCAGCTTGCGGCCCAAGCTTACTGAGTCCATTAAGATATGTGATCCCACCATTCACTGAACAACCATCGGAATTCAACATGAACTGCTTTTCATCATTGACGCCATGATCATATACAATATGGGTATGACCGGTTTTTAGTCCCTGATTTTTTCCTTTTCCCTGAGTCCGAAAAACGTCCCGTTCTCCCAGATTTTTTTTCCTACGTTCCGCTGATATTTGGCATACCAAACTATGGCGTGCAGGACACCAGCCCCTGCAGCAAAGCACGGATCGGAAAAGGAGCCGGACGGAACCGGGCCAAAAATGTCTCGAACGGCCCGACGCCAATCGACAGGCCAATCCTAGGGAGGAACGGGAATGAGCGTCAGCTCGACGAACAGCGCGGCCATCGACGCCGATGGCCCATACGGCGCCGCCGCGGACGGCAGCGCCAAGAAGGTCATCCGGTTGGAAGCCCCCGGCACCGGCTTCATGGACACCTGGAAGGCCATGGGCCCCGGCATCGCCGCGGCGATGACCGGCATCGGCGCCAGCCACATCATGCACGCGCCGACCGCCGGCGCGCTCTACGGCTACGATCTGCTGTGGGTGATCCTGGCCGCCTACATCATCAAATACTGCGCCTTCGAATTCGCCCACCGCTACACGATGGTGAAGGGCGAATCCATCATCAACGCCTACCACCGCGTCGGCACCTGGCCGCTGTGGTTCATGATCTTCCAGGGCTTCGCCAACACCGTGGGCATCGCCGGCCGCGCGCTCGGCTGCGCGGCGCTGATGTGGGCGGCCTTCCCCTTCATGTCGATGCAGCTCTGGGCGGTGGCCATCCTGCTGCTGACCGTCGGCATCCTGTGGATGGGCAGCTACAAGGCGGTCGAGGGCATCTGCAAGATCCTCATCATCGTCTTCGCCGTGTCCTGCTTCGTGGCCTTCGCGCTCCAGGCCCCGCCGCCGGGCGAGTATCTGTCGCGCCTGCTGCCGACCCTGCCGCCGATCGGCTCGATGATGCTGTTCGGCGCCATGTTCGGCTACTTCCCGACCACGCTGGAAGTCGCGCCCATGCAGTCGAACTGGGCCGTCGACAAGAAGGCCGGCATGGTCAAGGTCAACGAGATGCGCGCCCAGGGGCACACCGTGCAGCTCGACCCCAACTACATGAAGAACAGCCTGATCCTGTTCAAGCGCGACATGAACATCAGCTACGTCATCTCGATGCTGTCGGGCATGATCTTCCTGATCGTCGGCGCCGTGGTGCTGCACCCGCAGGGTCTGGTGCCCAAGGGTTCGGAGATGGGCGTGACCATCGCCAGCATCTACACCGACACCTTCGGCGCGTGGATCTTCCCGGTCATCATCGCCGGCGGCGTGGCCGCTCTGTTCTCCACCGTCTTCACCTACTTCGACGGACAGGCCCGCCTGTTCGAGGAATGCGTGGTCCGTCTGAAGCGCGACTGGGACACCGCGGCGATCCGCAAGCTGCTCTACCGTGGCATGCAGGTGGTGTGGCTGATCGCCGGCATCGCGGTGGTCTTCGGCCTGCCGGAGCCGATCTTCGTGGTCCAGCTCGCTTCCGTGATGGCCCTGGTCTTCTCACCGGTCCTGTTCTGGCTGACCATCAAGGCGGTCAAGGACAACTTCACCAGCGATTTCGAGCGCGACCTGCTGCCGAGCAAGGTCCAGTTCGCCTGGGCCTGGGGCGGAACGATCAGCCTGGTCGGCTTGACGCTCTACGTCCTCGTCACGAATTTCATCATGTGACGACGCGCGGCTGAAAATGATGCGCGACGGATAAGAAACTTGCGTGGGCGTCATGGCGAATCCGCCATGACGCCACATTCTTTTCACAAATTGCGTCCTCACAACTCCTCCGGCAATCCCGCTCCTCCGACCAAATCAGAAAAGGAAACAAGCGCCATGGATGCTCACAGGCAACCCGCCGGCCGGCGCCCGGCTGCTTTCATCCGGGACTTCATGAGCAACGAGGCGTCGGGCGGCATCCTGCTGATGGTCGCCGCGGCGCTGGCCCTGGTGGTGGCGAATTCCCCCCTGTCCACCGCTTACTTCGACACGCTGCACACCTACGTCCTGGGGCTCAGCATCGGCCATTGGATCAACGATGGTCTGATGGCGATCTTCTTCCTGCTGGTCGGGCTGGAGATCAAGCGGGAGATGCTGGACGGCCAGCTTTCCACTTGGTCGTGCCGCATCCTGCCGGGCGTCGCCGCGGCGGGCGGCATGCTGGTGCCGGCGCTGGTCTATCTCGCCTTCAACGCCGGCAACCCGGCGACGGTCAACGGCTGGGCGATCCCGGCGGCCACCGACATCGCCTTCGCGCTCGGCGTGCTGTCTCTGCTCGGGCCGCGCGTTCCGGTCTCGCTGAAGATCTTCCTGACCGCCCTGGCGATCATCGACGATCTGGGTGCGGTCATCATCATCGCCCTGTTCTACACCGCCGATCTGTCCCTGCCCGCGCTCGGCGTGGCGGCGCTGATCCTGGCGGCGCTGATCGGCCTCAACCGGTTCGGCGTGCGCACCCTCCTGCCCTATCTGGTTCTGGGTGCGGGGCTGTGGGGCGCGGTTCTGCTGTCGGGCGTTCACGCGACGCTGGCCGGCGTGACCCTGGCCCTGACCATCCCGCTGCGTCCCTCTTCCGGCGAAGCGGCCGACCCCCACGCGCCGCTGCTCCGGCTGGAGCACGGCATCCACCCCTGGGTGGCCTTCCTGATCGTCCCGGTCTTCGGCTTTGCCAACGCGGGCGTGTCCTTCGCCGGCATGAGCCCCTCGATTCTCACCGGCTCGCTGCCGCTGGGCATCGCGCTCGGCCTCTTCCTCGGCAAGATGGTCGGCGTGTTCGGCACCGCCTGGCTGACCATCCGGCTCGGCTTCGCCAACATGCCGGCCGGCGCCAACACCGCGCAGCTCTACGGCGTCGCCCTGCTGTGCGGCATCGGCTTCACCATGAGCCTGTTCATCGGCGCGCTGGCCTTCCCGACCTCGCCGGAGCTGGGCGACGCGGTGAAGGTGGGCGTCTTCGCCGGCTCGATCTTGTCGGCGACGGCGGGTGCCGTGGTCCTGCGGCTGGTGTCGGCCAAGGACGCTCCCTCGGCCCTGCAGGCTGCGGGCGCCGACCGCGGCGCGTAAAGCAAAAGCGCACAAACGAAAAGAGGGGGCCTTCCGGCCCCCTCTTCCTTTTTCACCGGTCGCAAATGCCGGAGATCAGTCCTTCAGATTGCCGCAGGCGCGCTGGATGCGCTTGCAGGCCTCTTCCAGAGCCTCGGTGCTGGTCGCGTAGGAGATGCGGAAGTGCGGGGCCAGGCCGAAGGCCGAACCCTGGACGACCGCGACACCTTCCGACTCCAGCAGGTAGGTGACGAAATCCTCGTCGGTCTCGATCACCTTGCCGTCCGGCGTCGTCTTGCCGATGGTGCCGGCGCAGGACGGGTAGACGTAAAAGGCGCCTTCCGGCTTCGGGCAGGAGATGCCCTTGGCCTGGTTCAGCATCGACACCACCAGATCGCGGCGCTGGGCGAACACCGCCGCGCGCTCCTTGATGAAGTCCTGCGGACCGTTCAGCGCCTCGACGGCGGCAGCCTGGGCGATCGAGGTCGGGTTGGAGGTCGACTGGCTCTGGATCACGCCCATCGCCTTGATCAGCGCCTTCGGGCCACCGGCGTAGCCGATGCGCCAGCCGGTCATGGCGTAGGACTTCGACACGCCGTTGACGGTCAGCGTGCGGTCGTACAGCGCCGGCTCGACCTGGGCCGGGGTCACGAACTCGATGCCGTCGTAGAGCAGGTGCTCGTACATGTCGTCGGTCATGACCCAGACCTGCGGGTGCTTCACCAGCACGTCGGTCAGGGCCTTCATCTCGTCGCGCGTGTAGGCGGCGCCCGACGGGTTGGACGGGGAGTTCAGGATCAGCCACTTGGTCTTCGGCGTGATCGCCTTCTCCAGGTCGGCGGGCTGCAGCTTGAAGCCCTGCTCGGCCGGGCAGGAGACGAAGACCGGCGTGCCTTCGGCCAGCTCCACCATGTCCGGGTAGGACACCCAGTAGGGGGCCGGGATGATGACCTCGTCGCCGGGGTTCAGCGTCGCCATCAGGGCGTTGTACAGCACCTGCTTGCCGCCGACGCCGACCGTGATCTGGTCGGGGGCGTATTTCAGGCCGTTCTCGCGCTCGAACTTGGCGGAGATCGCCTTCTTCAGCGCGGGCGTGCCGTCCACGGCGGTGTACTTGGTGTCGCCGGCCTGGATGGCCTTGATGGCGGCGTCCTTGATGTTGTCGGGGGTGTCGAAGTCCGGCTCGCCGGCGCCGAGGCCGATGACGTCGCGACCGGCCGCCGCAAGCTCGCGGGCTTTCTGGGTGACGGCGATGGTCGGCGAGGGCTTGATGCGCGACAGACGGGACGCGATGATCGACATGGCGTACTGGCCCCTATGACGAAGGTGGCGGAAGGTTCGGGTGAGAACTTGGTATGACCGCGCGAACGCGACGCGGGACCTTACTTCCGCCTTATTGCTCTTGCAAGCCGATCACTCCCCGAGCGGGGCGGTTTCCCGGCAGACGGACGCACCGTTCGGCCCAAAGGCCGGATGCTGCACCGCACAGGCCCGGCTTGACAGCCCGCGCCGCGGACGGGGTATCGTACCTCTTTCTAAGCAAACCCATCATCCGGAGGATCTGCATGCTCACCCGCGTCACGCTGGCCGCCACGGCCGCCCTGCTCCTCGTCGGCGGCACGGCGATGGCCCAGGATTCGATCAAGGCGCGCAAGGACGGTTTCCAGACCAGCAAGAACGCGATGGCCGAGATCAAGGACCTGCTGGGGAGCGACAAGGTCGCCCAGGTCGGCCCGGCCGCCCAGCGCATGAGCGCCTTCGCCGCCCAGATCCCCACCCTGTTCCCGGCGGGCAGCGACAAGGGCGACACCAAGGCCAAGGCCGACATCTGGGCGAACAACGCCGACTTCGCCGCCAAGGCCCAGGCCTACGAGGCGGCCGCCAAGGGGCTGGAAGCCGCTGCGGCGTCCGGCGACAAGGCCGCCACCGCCAAGCAGTTCGCCGCCGTGGGCGGCGCCTGCAAGGCCTGCCACGAGCGCTACCGCGCCGACTGATCCGGCCGGTTCACGAGCCTGTCCTTCCCCGCCGGTCGCGGGGAAGGACCCTTGCGGCGAGCCTCAGCCCGCCTGCACCACCGCCGCGACCAGCCCGGCCGCCGCGGCCAGCACCGCCAGGGCCAGAGTGGCCGGACGGCGCTTCGGCGAATCGACCGGCGCATCCGCCGGGATCGCCTTCCGCCCCGTGACCATCGGACGGATCAGATTGTCCCGCTTGACGACCAGATAGGCCAGCACGGCCAGCACATGCACGCCGATCAGGATCAGGATTCCGTCGGCCAGGATGCGGTGCAGCGTGCTGAAGCCCGCCACCACGCCCCCCGACGCCAGAGGCACCAGCGGCCCGTCCACCAGGATGTCGTCGGAGGTGAAGAGGCCGGCCACCGCCTGGAGCGTCAGTGCCCCGAGCAGCGCCAGCACCATCAGCCCCCCCATCGGGTTGTGTCCGACGACCGGCACCGCCTCCTGGCCGCCGCGCTTGGCGCGGAGCATCCCGCAGGCGTAGGCGAGGACGGCCCGCGGCCCCTTCACGAAATGGCTGAACCGCGCCGTCTGGCTGCCGATCAGCCCCCAGACGAGCCGGAACAGCAGGAGCGCCAGGATCGCCTCCCCCGCCAGCATGTGGATGGTCATGCGGTCGGTCTTGGCAGAGACCACCGCGACCGTCACCAGAAGGACCAGACCCCAATGAAACAGGCGCGTCGGCAAGTCCCAGACCGCCACCTCGCGCCGGCCTTTCGCCCGATTTGTGGTATTACCAACAACCATGAATCACCCCTCGCTTCTTCTGTTCTTCCTTAGACTATGCCCCAAGGCGGTGCCTTTTGCCCAGCTTTCGGGAAAAAAGCGACAATCGGGGGGTAACCGGGCACCACAGAACTGTCATTGCACTTGAAGAAGCGGGTGGACGGCGGATATGACGTACTCAAAAAACCGGCGCACCCCGTTCCACTCCCATCCCAACCCCGCCCAACAAGGATGCCCGCGTCATGCCCGACAAGCAGCTTCTCCACCTCGTCTTCGGCGGCGAACTCGTCCGTCCCGATTCCGACCAGTTCGTCGACCCGACGAAGGTCCACATCGTCGGCATCTTCCCCAACTACGACGAGGCGTACAAGGCGTGGCGCGGCGCCACCGGGATGACCATCGACGACGCCCACACCCGCTACTTCATCGTGCATCTGCACCGGCTGCTCGATCCGTCGGCGGACGGGCACAAGCACGGTTGACGGACGGCGTCATCAGCCGGCGGCGCGGGGAACCCTCCGCGCCGCCGCTGTGTTGAGGCCTCCCGATGGCGGTCTTCTTCACCAGCGACACGCATTTCGGCCACGCCGGCGCGATCAGCCGCTTCCGCCGGCCCTTCGCCTCGGTCGCGGACATGGACGAGGCCATGGTGGCCAGCTGGAACGCCACGGTCAGCCCGGACGACACGGTCTGGCACCTCGGCGACTTCGCCCTGCACCGCAAGCCGGACGCCATGGTGGTGCTGCTGGAGCGCCTGCACGGCACCAAGCACCTCATCACCGGCAACAACGACGGCCCCGCCACCCTGGCCCTGCCCGGCTGGACGAGCGTGCAGCCTTACGCGGAACTGCTGCTGGACGAGCGGCGGCTGGTGCTGTGCCATTACGCCTTCCGCACCTGGAACGGCATGTACAAGGGCGCCCTGAACCTGCACGGCCACAGCCACGGCCAGTTGAAGGGCATGCCCCGGCAGTTCGACGTCGGCGTGGATGTGTGGGATTTCCGCCCGGTCACCATCGAGCAGATCCTGAGCTCGCGGCAAAGGGCGAAAACGCCGGACCCGTCCAAGCGCACGCCGGGACCACCGGTCCGCCGCGAGCCTTGATAATAAGAATAGTTCGCATTCCAAGCGTGATGCGGCTATACGGGTGCGACCGGCCTCCTTGGCCATGACCCCACGGGCGCCGGTGTCCTCGCATCCGTCATTCCGCGCGTCTGTGCCCGACATCCTTTGCCCACCGCTGCCCGACGACACCCGGTCCCGGAGCGCCCGATGACGGGCGCCATGGGCGCCTGGGCGCGCAAGATCGCGGAGTTGTTCGACGCCCATCGCCTGCGCGTGGAGCGTGCCATCGCGCGGCGGACCGGCGATCCGCAAACAGCGGGCGATCTCGCGCAGGACGCCTTCCTGCGGCTGGCCCGCCTGCCCGATGGCGAGGCGGTCCAGAACCCGGCCGGGCTGCTGTATGTGGTGGCCGACCGCGTGGCGCTGGACCATTGCCGGGCGGCCAAGCGCCAGCGCCAGCGCGAGGCCGGTCCGCCCGACGAGGACCTGCCCTCCTCCGGCCCCGCGGCCGATGCGGTGGTGGAGCGGAACCAGACCATGGCCCGGCTGCGCGGCGCCATCGACTCCCTGCCGCCCAAGACCCGCGACGTCTTCCTTCTCTACCATGTCGAAGGCTTGTCCTACCGCGCCATCGGCGAACGGCTTGGCATCTCCCCCCGCACGGTCGAGTACCATCTGCGCACGGCGCTGGAGCAGTGCCGCGCCCGCATGAAGCGGCGCCCGCCGCGATGATGGGCAGGGCCTGGGTCCCGGCCGGCCATTTTCTTTGAGGGATCGGCCGCCCTCGACCGTCTATCCAAACACGAGACACCCCAAACACGGCACAGCAGGAGCGCTCAGCGGGACGCGATGGATCATCAGGACGGACAGCGCAGCGAGCCGGCGGAAGGCGGACCAGTGGAAGGCGGACCGGACGAGGACCGGCTGTTCTCGGAAGCCAACGCGTGGCACTTCCGTCTGCAGTCCGACGATGTCCGGCCGGCGGAGCGCGCCGCCTTCGCCGAGTGGCTGGCCCGCAGCCCGGCCCATTCGGGCGCCTGGACCGGCTTGCAGACCCTCCTTCACGACCTGAAGGAACCCGCCCGCGCCGCCTACGCCGAGTCCCGCGTCGCGCCGCCGCGCCGCCCGGCGGCGGCCGGCATCCGGCGCCTCGCCGCGGCGCTGACCATCCTGCTGGCGGTCGGCGGCGTCGGCGTCTGGCACGGACCGACGCTGTACCAGAACGCCGTCGCGGATCAGGTGACTTCGACCGGCCAGCGCCGGACCCTAACGCTGCCGGACGGCTCCACGGTCGAGATGAACGGCGACACCGCGCTGGCGTTCGATGACCGGGACGGCGAGCGGCGCGTCAGGCTTCTGCGCGGCGAGGCGTGGTTCCACGTCACGCGCGATCCCGACCATCCCTTCGTCGTCGATGGCGGGGCGGGCGCCGCCCGCGTGTTGGGAACCCAGTTCAGCGTCCGGCGCGAGACCGACCGCACGACGGTCACCGTGGGCGAAGGGCTGGTGGAGGTCGTCGCCCATCGGAACGCCGATGGCAACGCCCCCTGGCCCGACAGCGTCCGCCTGCGCCCCGGCGAGAGCGCGGAGGCCGATGCCCACGGCGTGACCGGGCCACGGGCGGTTGACCCCGCCGTCGCCTTCGCGTGGCGCCAGGGCCAGATTGTCTTCCGCCAGCAGCCGCTCGCCTCGGTCATCGCGGCGCTGAACCGGCAATGGCCGGGCCGGGTGGTCCTGCTGAACGACGAGGCGGCGGAGCGCGTCGTGTCGGGTGTCTTCGCGCTCGACCGGCCGGACGCCGTGATCGACGCGCTGGAGCGCGGTCTCGGCGTGCGCGCCACCCGCATCACTCCCTACCTGACCCTGCTCCGCTGAAAAAAACGCGGGGCCTGAAAAAACTTCCCAGGGTTCTCCGTGCGCCCGTCGTCATGTTCGGGAAAGGAGAGAATGAGACGCAATCGCAGAAAGCGGCGCGCTCTCTCACCGGACGACAGAGGCGAGCGATGACATCGGTGATGTGTGAAGCGACGGGTGTGACGAACGGGTGCCGGGACGGTGTTCTGGGCGGGCGGCTGGGGCACGGGGTCCCAAGCCGGTTCAAAGTCCGGTCCAAAGCCCGGTTCATGGGGCGCCTTCTGGCGACGACGATGCTGATCGTGCCGGGCCTTCTCCTGTCCGGCGTCGCCGCGGCACTGGCGCAGTCGACCCAGGAGTCGATCACGGCCGGCCCGGTGACCTTCGCCATCGCGCCGCAGTCGGTGGACGGGGCGCTCGTCGCCTTCTCCACCGCCACCCGCATCCAGGTGCTGAGCCCCGGCGCCGTGACCCAGGGCGTCAATTCTCCCGGCGTCAGCGGATCGATGACCGCGCGCGAAGGGCTGAACCGCCTGCTGTCCGGCACCGGGCTGGCCGCCCGCTTCCTCAACGCCGACACCGTGACGGTCGAGCGCGTGTCCGCCGGCGACGCCGTCCTGCTCGACCCGCTGCAGGTCGAGGGAAGCCGGGGCGCCACCGGCCCCGGCGCCCTGCCCCCGGCCTATGCCGGCGGTCAGGTGGCGCGCGGCGGGCGCATCGGCGCGCTGGGCAACCAGGACGCGATGGACG
The DNA here is from genome assembly GCF_058780535.1 of Azospirillum sp. UENF 211521. Taxonomy (NCBI): domain Bacteria; kingdom Pseudomonadati; phylum Pseudomonadota; class Alphaproteobacteria; order Rhodospirillales; family Azospirillaceae; genus Azospirillum; species Azospirillum sp. UENF 211521. The sequence continues at coordinate 676,294 of NZ_JBSNCF010000001.1, read as the reverse complement.
TTCCCTTCTCCGTCACCAGCTACACCGCCGAAACCATCCGCAACCAGCAGGCGGACACCATCGCCGACGTGCTGGCCAACGACCCGGCCGTGCGCAGCAGCCTCGGCTACGGCAATTTCTCCGAGAGCTTCGTCATCCGCGGCTTCCCGCTGGCCGGGGAGGACCTGTCGGTCGACGGCCTCTACGGCACCGCTCCGCGCCAGATCGTCGCCACCAACATGTTCGAACGGGTGGAAGTGCTGAAGGGCGCCAACGCCTTCCTCAACGGCGCGGCCCCCAGCGGGTCCGGCATCGGCGGCGGCGTGAACCTCGTGCCCAAGCGGGCGGAGGACGATCCGCTGACCCGGCTGACCGCCAGCTACGCCATGGACAGCCGCCTCGGTTTGGCGGCCGATGTCGGCCGCCGGTTCGGCGACGCCAAGCAGTTCGGCGTGCGCGCCAACGCCGCGATCCGCGGCGGCGACACCGCCATCGACGACGAGGAGCGGAGGCTGACGCTCGGCTCCCTGGCCCTGGACTACCGCGGCGAGCGCGCCCGCGTGGCGCTCGACGTCGGCACCCAGACCCAGCGGGTGGATCAGGGCCGACCCGTGGTCTATGTCGGCAGCTTCGTCCCGGCGGTGCCGTCGGCTTCGCAGAACTACGCGCAGCCCTGGAGCTATTCGCGGATGCGCGACACCTTCGGCCAGATCCGCGCCGAGTACGACATCCTGCCCACCCTGACCGCCTACGGCGCCTTCGGCCTGCGCAGCATGCGCGAGGACGGCGACTACGCCTCTCCCACCATCACGCGGCCCGACGGCACCGGCACGGTCCGGCGCCTGACCGTCCCGCGCGAGGACGACACCGTCACCGGCCAGGGCGGCGTCCGGGCCGATCTGCAAACCGGCCCGTTCCGGCACCAGTTGAACGCCGGCGCCTCCGCGCTGCGGACGACCAACAACAACGGCTTCGAGTTCGGCACGACCTCGACCATCAACCTCTACACCATGGTCGGCCTGCCGCGCCCGGCGACGACCTCGGCCAGCGGCATGGTCGGCGACCTGCCGAAGGTCAGCGAGTCGGTGCTGCGCAGCGTCTACGCGTCGGACACGGTGTCGATCCTGAACGACCGGGTGATGGTCACCGCCGGCCTGCGCCAGCAGAACATCCAGGTGCGCGGCTACAACCGGGCCAACGGCGCCCGCACCTCCGATTACGACCAGTCGGCGCTGACGCCGGTGGTCGGGCTGGTGGTGAAGCCGGTCGAGACGCTGTCGCTCTACGCCAACCGGATCGAAGGGCTGGCGCAGGGGCCGACCGCCCCGTCCACCGCGGCCAACTCCGGCGAGATCTTCGCGCCCTACCGGTCGGTCCAGTACGAGGTCGGCGGCAAGCTGGACTTCGGCAGCTTCGGCGGCTCGCTGTCGCTGTTCCAGACCACCCAGCCCAGCGGCGTCACCGACCCGTTCACCCGCGTCTACAGCGTGTCCGGCGAACAGCGCAACCGCGGCATCGAGCTGATGCTGTACGGCGAGCCGGTGCCGGGCGTCCGGCTTCTGGGCGGCGCCACTGTCATCGATCCGGAACTGAGCGACACCGGCAGCGCCGCAACCGAGGGCAAGGACGCCGTCGGCGTGCCGCGCCACCAATTCAACGCCAACGTCGAATGGGACCTGCCCTTCCTCCCCGCATCCGTCCCCACCGTGACGCTGACCGGGCGCGTGATCCACACCGGATCGCAGTATCTCAACGCCGCCAATACGCTGAAGATTCCCAGCTGGACCCGCTTCGACGTCGGCGCGCGGATGATCACCGAGGTCCAGAACCGTCCGGTGACCATCCGGGCGGCGGTCGAGAACGTGACCGACAAGGCCTATTGGGCGTCGGCCTCCGGCGGCTACCTCAGCCAGGGCAACCCGCTGACGGCCAAGCTGTCGGTGTCGGTGGACTTCTGACGGCGGATTTCTGGAGGTGGATGCCCGACCGGCGAAGCTGTGACGGCGGCATGAGGGGGCCCCGATGACCAACCGAACCATCCGGATCTGGACTGCGATCCACAAATGGACCAGCCTGATCTGCACGATCTTCATGCTGCTGCTGTGCCTGACCGGCCTGCCGCTGATCTTCCATGACGAGATCGAGGCGCTGACGGCCGAGGATACCCTCCCGCCGATGCCGGCCGAAACGCCGTTGAAATCGCTGGACGAGGCTGTGGCCTCGGCGCTGGCGACCTACCCCGGCGAGCGGCCGCTGTTCCTCAGCTTCGACGTGGACCGGCCGGTGGTGAACGTCACCACCGGACCGGGGGCCCGTCCTCCGGTGTCGCAGATGCACATCTCGGCCATCGACCTGCGCACCACGCGGATCCTCGCCGACCTGAACGAGGACGGCGGGTTCATGCATGTGATGCTGCGCCTGCATGTGGACCTGTTCGCCGGGCTGCCCGGCGAGCTGTTCCTCGGCTTCATGGGCTTCCTGCTGGTCCTGGCCACCCTGTCGGGCGTGGTGATCTACGCCCCCTTCATGCGCAAGCTGTCCTTCGGCACGGTGCGGGCCGGGCGCGGCCGGCGGCTGAAGTGGCTCGACCTGCACAACATGCTGGGCATCGTCACGCTGATGTGGGTGGTGGTGGTCGGGCTGACCGGCGTCATCAACACCCTGTCCGTGCCGCTCGTCGCCTACTGGCGCGCCAACGAGCTGGCGGCGATGATCGCCCCCTACGAGGGCAAGCCGGTTCCGGAGCGCTTCGCCTCGGTCGACGCGGCGGTCCGCACCGCCATGGCGGCCGCTCCCGGCATGCGGCCGCAATTCGTCGCCTTCCCCGGCGTGCGCTTTTCCAGCAACCACCATTACGCGGTGTGGCTGAAGGGAGCCACGCCGGCCACCAACCGCATCCTGACCCCCGCCCTGATCGACGCCGAGACGGGGGCCTTCACCGACATGCGCTCCATGCCCTGGTACATGCTGGCGCTGCGGTTGTCGCAGCCGCTGCATTTCGGCGATTACGGCGGGCTGCCGATGAAGGTCCTGTGGGCGGTGCTGGACCTGCTGACCATCGTCATCCTCGGCAGCGGCCTGTATTTGTGGATCGCCCGCCGCCGCCTTGTCCAGAATCGCCGTGCCCAGGACAACCATGTCCAGGATCGCCGTCTCCAGGATCATGCCGCCGGGGAGGCCGCGGAATGACGCCGCGCGCTCCCTTCCGACCCTTGGCGGTCTTCGGCATTCCGACGGTGATCGCGCTCGTCACCGCCGTCGGGCTGGTTGCCGCTTTGCTGGATGACGGCGTCGTGGACGCCGTGTCCTGGGCCGCGCTGTCGGTCCCCGTGCTCACCACGGTGTGGTGCTGGCGCAAACGCAAACGCTGAGTAGGTTTCCGACAAGACGGCGGGTCCGTTCCGTGCTCTGGGCGGACCAAGGGTGTTCCCATCGCAACACTGCCCGGGATCGCGGTCTCCGCGCCCGGGAAAGCCTCTTGATGGGTCCGGGTCCCCACGCCTCTCCCGCAAGCGGCGGCTTGGCACGGGCGTCCGGCCGGGCCACCGGGCGGCGAGGGACTTCGGGAGCGGTGATGGAAGCGTCGTTGTGGATCGTCGCGCTGGGCGCAGCCGTGGCCGGGTTCGTTCAAAGCCTGTCAGGGTTCGCCTTCGGGATGGTGGCCATGTCCTTCCGGGCCTGGGGACTCGACCCTCGGACCGCCGCCATCCTGACGGTGTTCGGTGCCCTGACCGGGCAGGTGATCGCCATGCTGGCGGCGTCCCTGCCATCCGTGCTGCTGCCGTCCGCAAGCTGATCAGCGGATACACGGCGGCGGTACGTCCCCGAACGCTGGCATGGCAACGGACAACCACACCTATTATTAACATTTAGATTTAGTTGTTTGTATGCTTTAAACACATTCATAGAAATATTCAGGCTTTCTTTATAGACATTTTGAGAGAAGACCCGCCATGCCGTCGGACTTGGTGGCCCAGACCCTGTCCGACCTGCTTCTGCGCTCGCTCAGCCTCGGCGGACGGCGGGGCGAAATGGGCGATTGCCGATCCTGCACGACATCGCCTGGGCAACAAGCGTCGCGGCGCTCTGTTGGCGAAGACAACCGGCGCAGAGAAAGACCGTGCCCTGGCTTCCACGTCCTCTTTCACAAACCATTGCAGAGGCGACCGTCACCATGAGCGTGGACATCCTCTTCCGCCCGTTTGCCCTGAAGTCGCTGAATCTGAAGAACCGGGTCGTCATGGCCCCGATGACCCGGTCCTTCTCGCCGGGCGGCGTGCCGACGGACGATGTGGCCGCCTATTACCGCCGCCGGGCGGAGAACGAGGTCGGCCTGATCCTGTCCGAGGGCACCGTCATCGACCGGCCCACCTCCTCGAACGATCCCAACGTTCCGCGCTTCCATGGAGAGGATGCGCTGGCCGGATGGAAGAGGGTCATCGACGGCGTGCACGGGGCGGGGGGCGCAATGGCGCCGCAGATCTGGCACATGGGCGTGATGGCCCCGCACCTGTCCGGCTGGACGCCGGCGCAGCCATTCGAAGGCCCCTCGGGCCTCGTCGTGCCGGGCAAGCCCGGCGGCAACGGCATGAGCGAGCAGGACATCGCGGACACCATCGCCGCCTTCGGCCGCGCCGCGGCGGATGCGAAGCGGCTGGGCTTCGATGCGGTCGAGATCCACGGTGCCCACGGCTACCTGATCGATCAGTTCTTCTGGGCCGGAATGAACAAGCGGACCGACGCCTTCGGCGGCTCCACCCTGCCGGAACGCAGCCGCTTCGCGGTCGAGGTGGTCAAGGCGGTGCGTGCGGCGGTCGGCGAGAACTTCGCCGTGCTCCTCCGCCTCTCGCAGTGGAAGCAGCAGGATTTCGCGGTGCGCCTCGCCAAGACGCCGGAGGAGATGGAAGCGTGGCTGGCTCCGCTGGCCGACGCGGGCGTCGACATCTTCCACTGTTCGCAGCGGCGCTTCTGGCAGCCGGAATTCGAGGGCTCGGACCTGAACTTTGCCGGCTGGGCCAAGAAACTGACCGGCAAGGCCACGATCACCGTTGGTTCCGTCGGCCTGTCGGGCGAGTTCATCGCCGCCTTCCAGGGCGAAAGTTCGCAGCCCAGCCCTCTGGATGAGTTGCTGCGCCGCTTCGAGCGCGGTGACTTCGACCTCGTCGCCGTCGGCCGGGCCCTGCTCTCCGACCCACAATGGGTCCGGAAGGTTCGGGAAGGGCGCATGGAGGCGTTGCGCGATTTCACCAAGGAAGCGCTTGCCACCCTGGTGTGACGAGCGGGCCGGAAAAGATCATGTTGGATGATGTCTGTGGGACCGATTAACGTCCCCTTGGCCGACAGAGGAGCGCGGCCCATGCGTGCTCATTCACGTTGCACCCGTTTCGCTCACAGGTTTTGCGGCGTTCTTCTGATCGCACTGGCGACCGTTGCCATCGCTTGCCCGGCGGACGCCCGTCCAGGCGATGTGCGGATCGTCTACGCCGTACCGAAAAACCCTTCGCACGAGGCGATTTACCGGACGTTGCAGGACAAGCGCGTGCTGGAACGCATCCGCGGCCGCGTCGAGGGAATCGACCTGCCGCGCGTGCTGACCATCAGGACCGAAGGGTGCGACGGTGAGATCAATGCCTCCTATGAAACCTCCGACGCCACACTGAGCATCTGCTACGAGTATCTCGCCTACATCCAGGAACTCGGACAAAACATCCCACCGGCTGGTGTCAGCGAGGGGCTGACGCCTGCGAACTACATCGTCGGACCCTTTCTGGAGGTCGTGCTTCACGAACTCGCCCACGCCATTTTTGATCTGAAGAAAGTGCCGATCCTGGGCCGCGAGGAGGATGCCGCCGACCAGATCGCCGCCTACACGTTGCTGCAGTTGGGCAAGGACGAGGCCCGCCGGGTGATCGCCAGCGTTGCCGTGATGTACGCGAGCGAGGCGAAGGAAGCGCCGACGGAATTGAAGGACTTCGCGAACGAGCACAGCTTGCCGGCCCAACGTTTCTACAACCTGATGTGCATCAGCTATGGCTCCGACCGGAAGAGCTTCGGCGATTTCGTGGAGAAGGGCTATCTGCCGGCCGAACGGGCCGAACTGTGCGAAGAGGAGTACCGGCAGGTCAAGTTTGCCTACGAAAAGCTCGTGGCGCCCCATTTGAGGGGGGTGCGAAAGGCGAACCGCTCCGGGTGAGCATCCGCTCCGGCTTTCCCGCGCTGCAAGGGCCAAATGAAGTTTGACCATCCCCGTTTTCCGTGCAGAGGGAAGCTGGTCAAGTGTCTTCAAGAACGCGATGGCAAGAACCAAAAATCAATATTCATGAAAATATTTCTCTATCGCAGAAGCGGAACGATCATTGGTTTGTTTTCGAGCGGGTGAACATCACTATTATGGCCAAAAATCAGATATCCTGCGATGGCTATTGCCACAACAACAATAGCCGTTTTTGCTATCAGGATGATAACGTACTTATATTGGGATTTTTCCATTTTCTTCCTGCGGCTGTGCATCATGTTCATTGTCCCGAGAGAATCGAGTGTTTTTTCGGAATGCGAGGCGCCCGGACGTTCGCAGTTTTTCCTGATCTGCGAACGCCGAAGTCCGGTTGATCCATGCCGCTCACGCCGACCACCCGACCGACCGCCACCCAGCCTGCCTCCACCAAAGCTGCCGCGATCAAACGAGCCGGTCCGGGTTCCGGCGCCACCGCGATCCGGGCCTCCGCCGGATCCCGCCGGCAAGCGCGATGGCCCGGCCGCGGCAGGCGTCACGGAACGGAGCGTCCCATCACGGACGCGGGTCTGCATGCTGGAAACCACCTGTTGTCGACCTCCGGCACCGGAACCTCTTCGATCGACAGCGGCATTTTGAATTGGCGGACCACCGCCGCTTTCATCGTTTTTGCCATGGTTCCCTTCCTTGCCGTGGCTTCCATGGGAACGTTGACGATGTCCCGCATTCCGGCGCTTTTCGGTTCAACGCTCCACGCCGGATCAGCTTTTCCGCTCCCTTGACGATCAGAACGCCAGGACCGTGCGAAGCACGATGACGTGCGCCTTGTCATCCGGCGAGCCCGTGGCCGCGGTCTCGGGGCGATCGCTGTTGGAGAGCACATAGTCGTACTGGGCGTTCACGGTCAGGCCCGAAGCGACCGTGTAACCGGCCCCAACTTCGTAGGCCGTCACCCGCCGGCTGCCCGGGTCGAGCATGGAACCGGGGTCGACACCGTACTTGTAATTCGCACCCACCACGATGGCCCCGGCGGTGTACTGCACACCCGCGGTCCAGTTGTACATATCGTCCGCGAAGAAACCGGGACGCTTGTTCTGGCCCGACTTGCCGAAGCTGGTGTAACTGCCACCGACGGCGAAGCCGGCATAACCGAGCTGCGCGCCAACCTGCCAAGCGTTCAGGTCGCGGAAGGAGTCCGCAGCCACCGTGCTGTCCGAGGACGTGCCCCAGAAATAGCCGGCGCTGGCCTTGACGTCGAAGCCGAAGACGTTGCCGTCATAGTTCGCGCCGACCTCGACCAGATTGGCGAAGGAGTTGGTGACGCCCTGGTTGGCGATCGCCGAAGACGCCTTCGACCGGTTGACGTCCTGATTGAAGGAGTCGTTGCGCGGGGTGTAGCTGGCACCGAACTGCACGCCGGCGAAACGTGGGGAGAAGTAGACGATCTTCGTTGCGTTGGCGTCCGGTGTCAGCGATGGCCACAGGATGCTGGCGGCGTTGACGGCTTCGGCGACCCCACCGAGGACGTCGGAGCCCTGATACCGGCCATTCGCCGGGTTGACGGACTGCCCGGCCGTCGTTGGGCCGACCCAGTTCGTCACCTGATCGAGATCGATGATGCTGGTCGGCAGATAGTCGCCCGGCGTCGAGATGAAGGTCTCATCGTTGAAGGAATTGGACACGCCGAGGCGCACCTCGCCGAACCGGCCCTGTGCAAAGATGAAGGCACGATCGGCGTTGACGCCGGTGTCGGAACCGGAGGCGCGGATGCGGATGCGCCCACCATACTCCAGGCCGTTGTCCGCTTTGGCAACCGGCGTGATGTGCACGCGGAAGCGGTTGCGGAACTCGGTCGAACGCAGGCCTGAGTCAAGGTCCTGATTGACGAAGCCCGCTTCGAAGAAGGCATCGCCACCGATTTTTATCTCGTACTTGGCCTGGGCGTTGGCTTTCCCGGCGCCCATTGCCAGAGCAGCGGCAGCGCAGCCCGCCAGAAAACAGCGGTTCATGATCGTCCCCTCCATCCTGGCAGTGATCACTCCACACGTTGAGCCAAAAGACGGAACTGCTCCGATCCGCGCCACGCAGCGGCCGACACCGTGTGCAGGGCTCGTCAGCCTTGCAGCGGCGGTGCGTTGCCCGGAGGCGTGTCGATGGTCCTTCTCCACACCCGCAGACCGGAGACGGCGAAGAAAATCGTCACCAAGGGATTGAGAATGTTGAAGAAGCAGTACATGGCGAAGCCGGTCGCCGACACGCCGAGCGCCGCCGCCATGTAGGCCCCGCAACTGTTCCAGGGGATCAGCGGTGAGGTCACCGTCGCCGAATCGCCGACGACGCGCGACAGCAGCACGGGGGCGAGACCCCTCTTCGCGAATTCCGCCTTGAACAACCGGCCCGGCAGGGCGATCGAGATATACTGGTCCGAGGTGACGATGTTGGCGCCGATGCAGGTGGCGACCACGGTCGCCACGAGCCCGCCGACGGACCTCATCCGATGGATCACCGGGTCGATCAGGCGATTGAGGAGCCCGGCATGCTCCACCGTCGCGCCGAACGACAGCGCGGTGATGATCAGCCACACCGTGTTCATCATGCTGGACATGCCGCCCCGCGTCAGGATGACGTCGAGGGACTCGTTGCCGCTGTGCGCGACGTAGCCGTTGGCGAGCGCCATCCACACACCCTTCAGCATGGTGACGGCGGCCGGCAGCTCCGGTGCGGCGGCGAAGGCGGCGACACGCCCCGGCTCCAGGACAACCGCCAGAAGCCCGCCCGCCAGGGCGCCGAAGAAGATCGTGATGAAGGGCGGAAACCGGGCGATCGACAGGCCGAGGACCAGCAGCAGCGGCGTGAAGGCCCAGAGCGACACCGTGAAGTGGCTTTCGATGCCGGACATCATGGCGGTGGCGTCGAAATCGCCGGGCGCCCCCAGCATCCCGAAGAGAAGGATGGCGACGAGCAGGGCCGGGACCGAGGTGAACAGCGATTCCCGGATGTGCTCGTAGATCCCGGACCCCGTCACCGCGGTCGCCAGATTGGCGGTGTCGGACAGCGGGGAGGCCTTGTCGCCGAAATAGGCGCCGGAGATCACCGCGCCGGCCGTGATTTCCGGCGACAGGTTCATGCTGGCCGCCACGCCCATCAGGCCGATGCCGATGGTCCCCGCAACGGTCCAGGAGCTTCCGATGCTGAAGCCGACCAGGGCGCAGATGATCGCGGTCGTCGCGTAGAAATAGTGGGGGCTGAGGATCTGGAGGCCGTAATAGACCATCGCCACGATGGTGCCGCTGAGCGCCCAGGTGCCGATCAGCGCGCCCACCGCCAGCAGGATCATGATGGCCGCAAGCCCGGTGGAGATGCCGTCGACCACAGCCTGGCGCACCCCGTCCCAGGGCATCCCGTTCTTGTAGGCGATCCCCGCCGCGATGATCCCGGAGAACAGCAGCGCCACCTGGTTCGGCCCTGCGGAAGCGTCCTTGCCGAACAGGAGGTAGGACAGCGCGAGCAGGGCGATGAGGACGATCATCGGAAGCAGGGCGTCAAGCAGGGTGGGCCGACGCGCCTCCCGCTTTTCCCCAGCCGGCATCGAAACGTGGTTCGCCATGGCCGCAGCCTCCTTTTCCGGATCGCCGCCCCAATCAGGCCGCCTACCCGTGCCAACTCGTCGTCGTGAAGGCGGTGTCGATCAGCGTGCCCTTCTCGCCGCGCACGATCGCCGGAATGTCGGCGAGCGCCCCGATAGCCGCGGTTCGCCCCGTCGCCGTCGCGAACCGGCAGGCGGCGTCCACCTTCGGCCCCATGGACCCGGCCGGGAAGCTGTACCGGCCCATCGCCTCGGGGCTCGCGCGGTGGATGGCCCGCGCGTCCGGCGTTCCCCAGCCGAGGAACACGGCCTCGGCGTCGGTCGCCATGATGAGAAGGTCGGCACCCAGCTCGCGCGCCAGCAGCTCCGAGCAGAGGTCCTTGTCGATCACCGCCTCGACGCCGACCAGCGTGCGTTCCTTGCCCGGCTGGTGCGTGGCCGGCTGGTGCATGGCCGGCTGGTACATGGTGGGTATCCCGCCGCCGCCGGCGCAGATCACGATGGTTCCCTGGTCCAGCAGCCAGCGGATCGGCCGGATCTCAAAGATGCGCTTGGGGGCCGGCGACGGCACGACCCGCCGCCAGGATGCGCCGTCCGGCTTGAACACCCACCCCTTCTCGGCCGCGATGCGCTCGGCCTCGGCGGCTCCGTAGACCGGCCCCACAAACTTGGTCGGATCGTTGAAGGCCGGGTCGTCGCCGTCGACCTCCACCATGGTCAGCAGCGTGGCGAAGGGCACTTCGAACGGCAGGAGGTTGCCCAGCTCCTGCTCGATCATGTAGCCGATCATGCCCTCGGTCTCGGCCCCCAGGACGTCCAGCGGATAGGCTTCGTCCGGCCGGTAAGCGGCGCCCTGGAGCGCCAGAAGCCCGACCTGCGGCCCGTTGCCGTGGCTGATCACGAGCTGATGCTCCCGGGCGACCGGGGCCATGGCCTCGGCGGCGACGCGGATGTTGCGGCGCTGCACGTCGGCGGTCATCGGCTCGCCGCGTTTCAACAGAGCGTTGCCTCCCAAAGCGACGACGACGCGCATGGTCTCATTCTCCCCCTCATTCCCCCAACGTGGCGACGAGAAGCGCCTTGATCGTGTGCATGCGGTTCTCCGCCTGTTCGAAGGCGATGTTCGCCTCCGATTCAAAGACCTCGTTGGTCACCTCGAGCCCGTTGGGCATCCCGTAGTCCTCGGCGATCTGCCGGCCGAGCGTCGTCTCGCTGTCGTGGAAGGCCGGCAGGCAGTGCATGAACTTGACCTGCGGGTTGCCGCTTGCCGCCATCAGCTTCGGGTTGACCTGATAGGGCTTGAGCAACGCGATCCGCTCCCGCCAGACATCCTTGGGCTCGCCCATCGAAACCCAAACGTCGGTGTGGATGAAATCGACCCCGGCCACCGCTTCGGCGGTGTTGTCGGTGATGGTCAGCCGTGCGCCCGAGGCCGCCGCCAGCTTCCGGGCGATGGCGGTGTACTCCTCCGACGGCCACAGGCTCTGCGGCCCGCAGATGCGTACGTCCATGCCCATCAGGCAGCCGACGATCATCAGCGAATGGCCCATGTTGGACCGGGTGTCACCGACATAGGCGTACGTGATGTCGGTGATCGGCTTGTCGCTGTGCTCGCGCATCGTCATGACGTCGGCGAGCATCTGGGTCGGGTGGTATTCGTCGGTGAGGCCGTTGTAGACCGGTACACCCGCGTACTTCGCCAACTGCTCCACGCCGCCCTGCGCGGCGCCGCGGTATTCGATGGCGTCGTACATCCGGCCGAGGACGCGCGCGGTGTCCTTGAAGGATTCCTTATGGCCGATCTGCGAGCCGGCGGGATCGAGGTAGGTGACGTTGGCGCCCTGGTCGTGGCAGGCGACCTCGAAGGCGCAGCGGGTCCGCGTCGACGTCTTTTCGAAGATCAGGCAGATCTCCTTGCCGCGCAGGTGCTGCTGCTCGGTCCTGGCGTACTTGGCACGCTTGAGGTCGCGCGCGAGGTCGAGCACATAGCGGAATTCCCGCGGCGTGTAATCCTGGACGGTGAGCAGCGACCGGTTGCGCAGATTGAAGCTCATCTTTTCCTCCTGGGGTTCCCTCCGGGTTCGTTGTCCGCGGCGGGTCGTCAGTAGGCGGGCTCCCGCCAGATCGGGCAGGTCATGCAGTGGCCGCCGCCCCGTCCGCGGCCGAGTTCGGCCCCGCGGACGGTGATGACCTCGACGCCGGCCTTGCGCAGCAGCGTGTTGGTGTAGGTGTTGCGGTCGTAGGCCACGACCACGCCGGGTTCGAGGGCGACGACGTTGTTGCCGTCGTCCCACTGCTCGCGCTCCGCCTCGTAGGCGTTTCCGCCGGTTCCGACGACGCGGAGCCTGGAGTAGCCCAGCGCATCGGCCACGACCTCCAGCAGCGGCCTCGCCTCGGGCCGCACCTCGAAGCGCCCCTCGTCGTCCAGGGGGTAGGCGCTGTAGCAGCGGATCTGGTCGACGACTTCCCGGAAGACCGTCACCAGATCGCGGTCGCAGAACGAAAACACCGTGTCCAGATGCATGGCCGCGCGGCTTTTCGGCATCAGGCAGGCGATGACCCGCGACGCCGCGTTGTTGCGGAACAGCGCGCGGGTCACTTGGCCGACCGCTTGGCGGTTGGTGCGCTCCCCCATGCCGATGAGGACGATGCCCTTGCCGATCGGCATCACGTCGCCGCCCTCCAGGGAGGCGCCGGTGAAGTCCTCGTCGGAGTCGCCCCACCAGATCGTGAAGCCGCCGTCCCGGAAGCGGGGATGGAACTTGTAGACCGCCCGCTGCAGCAGCGTCTCCGGCTTGCGGGCCGGCCAGAACATCGGGTTGCAGGTCACGCCGTTGTAGATCCAGCAGGACGGGTCCCGCTGGAACAGCGTGTTGGGGATCGGCGGCAGCACGAAATCGGTGCCGCCGAACGCCTCGTTCAACAGCACGCTCACGGTGTTGTCCGGCAGGTCCGATATGGCGATGCCGCCGATGAGGTGGACGGCGAGGTCCCTGGACGGCATCTCGTCCAGCCAGGGGCGCATGACCTCCACGGCGGCGACCCCGACGGTGTTGGCGGTGACGCGGCGGTCGAGCACGAACCTGCGCGCCTCAGGATCGTCGAGCGTTTGCGCCAGCAGGTCGTGCAGGTCCAGCACCTCGACCCCGCGCTCCTCCATCTTCAGCACGAGGTCGTGGTGGTCCTTCTGCGCCTCGTGCACCCAGATGACGTCATCGAACAGAAGGTCGCGGCAGTTGCCGGGGGTGAGGCGCTGGTGCGCCAGAGACGGCCGGCAAACCAGGACGGTCCGCAGCTTGCCGACTTCCGAATGCACGCCGACTTCAGACATGACGCATCTCCCTGCTTCGATGGCCCGGGATTGCGCGCGGGCCCTTGTTGTCTCGTGACGGCTTGTCTCGTGACGGCTTGTCTTGTGACGGCGCGGCGGCCGTCACAGCGGGCTGATCGTGCCGGTCCACATGAGCCAGGCGGCGAGGACGGCGAGGAGGGCGATGACCGCCGCGATGGCCACCTCCACGCCGGTGAAGGCGGGCTCCCCGTGCTCGCGTCGGGCCCGGACATAGACGAGAATTCCCGGCGCGAAGAGGACCGCGCACATCAGCAGGTACTGAAGGCCGGCCGCGTAGACGAGCCAGAGGCCGTAGGCCGTCGCCAAGGCACCGACCAGGATGCCCTTCGTCCGCGATTCGGCACCGTAGCCCTCGCCGGTCAGGGCCAGTTTCAACGCGTAGGCGCCGGACAGGACGTAGGGGGAAGAATCGCGACCGAGGCGATGAAGTAGAAGAACTGGTACGCGCTGCGCGAAAAGAAGCTGAGCGCGAGGAAGAACTGGATCAGGAGATTGGTTGCCCACAGCGCGTTCACGGGCGACCCGTTGGCGTTCTCCGCGGCGAACCATTTCGGGAAAGTCCCGTCGCGGCCGCAGGTGTAGGGGATCTCCGCGCACAGCAGCGTCCAGGAGAGGAAGGCGCCGCCGACCGAGATCACCAAGCCGATGTTGATCAGGGCGGCGCCCCACGGGCCGACGAGGGACTCGAACACGCCCGCCATGGACGGCACCTTGAGGTCGGCGAGTTCGGGTTGCCGCAGGATGCCCGTCGCCAGCAGCGAGACCAGCACGTAGATTCCCAACGCGCCGACAAAGCCGATCACGGTCGCCCGCCCGACGTCGGAGCGGCGGGCCGCGCGGGCGGAATAGACGCTGGCGCCTTCGATGCCAATGAACACCCACAGAGTCACCAGCATGGTGCTCTTCACCTGCTCCATGACCGAGCCGAGGCCACCCGTGCCGGATCCGGCGCCGGTTCCCCAGAAATCCACCGTGAAGCGATCCCAATGGAAGCCGACGATGGCCACCAGGACGAACAGGAACAGCGGCACCAGCTTGGCGATCGAGGTGACGACGTTCACGAAGGCCGCCTGTTTGATGCCGCTGAGCACGAGCGCGTGGATCAGCCACAGGCACAGCGACGCGCCGACGATGGACGGCAGGTTGTTGCCGTCGCCGAAGATGGGGAAGAAGTGGGACAGGGCCGAGAAGATGGCCACCGCATAGGCCACGTTTCCAAGAAAGGCGCTCAGCCAATAGCCCCAGGCGCTGTTGAAGCCGACGAACGGTCCGAAGCCGGCCTTGGCATAGGCATAGGGGCCTGCGTTCAGGTTCGGTTTGCGCACGGCGAGGTTTTGGTACACGAAGGCGAGCATCATCATGCCGATGCCGGTGATCATCCAGCCGATCAGGATGGCGCCGGGCGACGCTCCCTTGGACATGTCCGATGGAAGATTGAAAACGCCGCCGCCGATCATCGAGCCGACAACGAGCGCAACGAGTGGGAGCAAGGTCAGCTTGTCCGACTTCTGGGTCTGCGCCACGCCAGCGTTTTTCACCGACACGAGATCGTTCACGTCAGCCGTCGTCATCGCCGTCTCTCCGCTATCCTCGTCTCCCTGCCGTCAGGATTCCCTCCAATGAGGCGAGGCGATGAGGTGGGGCATCTTCCGCTCCAGCGTTCATTGGTCACATTCGTTGAATGCCGTTGAAGGAATGGGGACCAGGAACGGAAGTCCCAAGCTTGACGGATTGGCGAGCCGTTACATAAGTTCGATACGGTTTCCGCATCGCCACTGCATCGGCTGCGGCGTTTTATAGGATCCTGGCGATACGGGAAGGACCGATGCCGCCATGAAAATTGGCTGGTGTTACGGTATCTCGGCCAATGAATTTGATCGAATTAGAGAAAAGGCCTATGCGTGAAGGCGTTTATTTTGCGATTGCGAATTTGCATCTGCGAAGTAAATCCACTGCTTGGCTTCGCTTAAGACCCCGTGATTTTTTCTTTGACCGCCAAACTGCGATGAATCAGCCTTGCCGACAGAAAGCCGCTCCATTGGACCGCAGCGTTTCGGTGGTGACCTGGACGGGCTCGACATCGTACGTCCTGAGCTGGTTGCGTGTCGGCGCACGTGGCCCGCTTGTCGCACCGGCGCCGGGCGTACACCCGAGGCGCCTGAGCGCGCCGGCGGACGGACGGCCAAAGTGTAGCCCCCGTTCCGCGATGGCCTCGTCGCCGATCAGGATGCCGGGCGTCGCACGGATCAGTGCGACCTCGGTAGGCTCAGGTTGGAGCAACGGGACACCCAGACCGCCTCGCCGATGATCCCAGCGGGAAAACGGACACCGCGGTACGGGGTGGTGGACATGCCCAACACCCTGCCATGCCGGACCGTTCACCACCAACCTGACAACACCCCGCTGGACGCCTCGAAAAACAGTAGCGCTGTCGGTGTTCCCGTGATTCCCTTGGTTTGAAGTGGGATCTGGAGGGAGCATGGCCAGATCATCGACGCCTCCATCGTGGAAGCGCCCCGGCAGCGGCTGAACCGGGAGGAGAAGCGCCAGATCCGTGACGGTGAGCCCCCTTACCCTGGCCGCCGGAAGGCGCGCCAGAAGGACACGCAGGCGCGCGTGGTGGAGGGGCTTCTGATCCTGGCGTTTGGCTACAAGTCGCACATCGCCATCGACTGCCGGTTCGGTCTGATCCGGCGCTTCATCGTCACCGGCGCGGCGCGGCACGACGGCGCGCAGTTGCCGGGCCGGCTCAACCCCGACGCCTTCGACAGCCGGGTGTGGGCGGACAGCGCCTACCGCTCGAAGGCCAACGAGGCGGCCATCGCGGCGGCGGGGCGCCGCAGCATGGTGCATTTCCACAAGCCGAAGGGCCGACCGATGCCGGAGCCACACCAGCGTGCCAACCGTGCCCGCTCGGCGGTGCGCTCGGCCGTCGAGCACGTGTTCGCCGACCGGAAGGTGCGCATGGCGCTGTTCATCCGCACCATCGGCCTGGGTCGCGCGACGGTGAAGATCGGTCTCGCCACCCTCGCCTACAACTTCCGGCGTCTGATCGGCCTGAGGGGCGAACTGCGCCCGGATAGCGGCAAAACCGCCGCATATTTCCGCCTTTTCAGCCAAAATCCACAGTTCAGCCCCCCCAAAGAACGCCGCCTTCCCGTCCGTGCGGCTCTTTCATCGGCATCAACCCGCGCTCAGGAGCAGTCTATCGAGGTGTTCGGGTGATCGTCGGTCCCGACGGCCAGGACCTGACCGCCCGGCCGCGTGTCGACGAGGCGCTGGTCAAGGCGCTGGCCCGGGCGCATCGCTGGTGCCGGCGACTCGCCTCGGGGCAGGTGGCGTCGGTGTCGGATCTGGCCACCGAAGCCGGCCGCACCAAGGCCTACATCCGCCAGATCCTGAGGCTGGCCTTTCTCGCCCCCGACCTCGTCGACGCCATCCTGCGCGGGGAGCAGCCGCTCCGCCTCACCCTGGCCACGATGCTGGAAACCGACATCCCGCTGGCCTGGAACGAGCAGTGCCGGCTCCTCGGCTTCCCTTCCCGCTGATCGTTTCCCGATCCGGGAAAGAGCGCGGCGTCCCCTCGGGGCGCCGCGCTCTTTCGTCAGTGCCACTCACCCAAACCTTGGGCGGCGCTGTCGGGCTATCGTGGTCTTGGCGGGAACGCGGCGGCTCCGGTCATGCGCGGAGCTTCCCCAAACCGGGAGACAGCGCCACGGCAGGCGAGTAACCTTTCGCGCCCGAAAGGGAAGTCGATCCCGGACCGGCGGAGAAAAACGGGCACAGACCGGCCAAACAGCGCGGCTTATGGCCCATTACAGGGTCGATGTCTGGGAAAGTATAAGGCTAACCGCCCGGAAGTACGGCGGTATCTCGCTTCTGCTGACGCCACAGAAAAGTCAGCAGGAAAAACTGGCGGAGGGAGAGGGATTCGAACCCTCGATACCCTTTTGGGGTATACACACTTTCCAGGCGTGCGCCTTCGACCACTCGGCCACCCCTCCGCAGAGGCCGCGTTTATATCCAGCCCGAAGGCGGTGCGCAAGCCCCTGAAATCACTTTTTGGAAAAATCTTGCACCGCCTTATGGATGATCCGCCGGGCGGAGCGAAACCTCCCCTCTCAGCCGAGACCGCACTCAGCCGAGACTGCGGACCAGATCGGCCACCGTACGGCACAGCAGATCGATGTCCTGGTTGCGCGACAGGCGATGGTCGCCGTCCTTCACCAACGTCACCCGCACGTCCGCGCTGCTCAGACGGTCGGCGAGCGTCAGGCTGACCTGCCAGGGCACGTCGGGATCGGCCATGCCATGCAGCAGGCGCACCGGCTTGTCGAAGGCGATCGGCTGGCGCAGCAGCAGGTGGTCGCGCCCGTCCTCGATCAGGGCGCGGGTGATCGGCTGCGGCTCCGGCCCGTAGTCGGAGGGGCGCAGCCAGCGGCCCGTCTCCAGGATCTCGCGGCGGACGGACTCGTCGAAGAGGTCCCACATCAGGTCCTCGGTGAAGTCCGGGGCGGCGGCGATGCCGACCAGCCCGGCCACCCGCTCCGGGCGGCGCAGCGCGGTCAGCAGCATCATCCAGCCGCCCATCGAGGAGCCGACGAGGATCTGCGGCCCCACCGTGACGCGGTCCAGGACGGCCAGCGCGTCGTCGGCCCACAGCCCGATGGTGCCCTCGTCGAACCGCCCGCTGGAGGCGCCGTGGCCCTGGTAGTCGAAGCGGGTGAAGGACAGCCCCTCGCCCGCCGCCCATTCCTCCAGGGCGAGCGCCTTGGTGCCGGTCATGTCCGACATGAAGCCGCCGAGGAACATCACGCCGGGGGCCAGACCTTCCGGGTCGCGACCGGGGGTGTGACGATAGGCTATGGTCGCGGCGCCGCGCTTCAGGCTATGGTGCGCGCCGCCCGGCAACGGGACGGGGCCGGCTGCGGGTTCGGTCATTTCGGACACCTCTGTGGGCCAGGACTTTAGGAATCTGTGACTATGGACGTCGAATCCCAGCTTAGCACCGGCGAGGACCCGCGCAACCCGGCCGACGCCTTCGCGAAGGGCGCCTTCGCGGCCGCCGGACGCCGGCCCGTCGTTCTCCAGGTGCTGCCGGCGCTGGTCACCGGCGGGGCCGAGCGCGGCTGCATCGACGTGGCGCTGGCGCTGGCCCAGGCCGGCGCGCTGCCGCTGGTGGCGTCCGAAGGCGGGCCGATGGCCGCGGAGCTGGACCGCGCCGGCATCCGCCACATCACCCTGCCGCTGGCCTCCAAGAACCCGCTGGTCATCCGCCGCAACGCGCGCAAGCTGGAGGCGATCATCCGGGAGAACGGCGTGGACATCGTGCACGCCCGCTCCCGCGCCCCGGCCTGGAGCGCCTGGCTGGCCTGCCAGGCGACCGGCACGCGCTACATGACCACCTTCCACGCCCCGTACAATTACAAGAACGGGCTGAAGCGCTGGTACAATTCGGTGATGGCGCGGGGCGAGCGGATCATCGCCATCTCCGGCTTCATCCGCCGCCACATCCTGGAGAATTACGCGGTCGATCCGGCGGTCATCCGCACCATCCACCGCGGCATCGACCCGCTGTCCTTCGCGCCGGAGCGGGTCAGCTCCGCCCGCATGATCCAGCTCGCCCAGAAATGGCGGCTGCCCGACGACAAGCCGGTGATCCTGCTGCCCGGCCGCCTGACCCGCTGGAAGGGCCAGACGGTGCTGATCGACGCGCTGGCGAAGCTGGGGCGCAAGGACGTCTGCGCACTGCTCGTCGGGTCCGACCAGGGTCGCACCGGCTACCGGCAGGAGTTGGAGGAGCAGGTGCGCCGCGCCGGGTTGGAAGGCGTCGTCACGATGACCGACCATTGCAACGACATGGCCGCCGCCTACCGGCTGTCGACCGTCGTCGTCTCCGCCTCGCAGGAGCCGGAAGCCTTCGGGCGGGTGATCGTCGAAGCCCAGGCCATGGGCCGCCCGGTGATCGTCTCCGCCATCGGCGCCTACCAGGAGACGGTGATTCCCGGCGAGACCGCCTGGGTGGTGCCGCCCGCCGATCCCGACGCGCTGGCCAAGGCGCTGGACGAGGCACTGTCCCTGACGACGGAGCAGCGCGACGCCATCGGCGCCCGCGCCCGCGCCTTCGTCGCCGAGCGCTACACCAAGCAGCGCATGTGCGCCGACACGCTGGCCGTCTACGCGGAGCTTCTCGCCGAGCCCAAACACGCTGGGCCCGGGCGCGGCCCGCAAGGCCGCTGAGCCGCCGCCCCGCCTTCCCCGCCCGACACACCACCGGACCCCATGACCGACATCGTCCAGCTTTCCGGCATCGCCCCCGTCATCGACCGTTACGACGGGGTCATCCTCGACCTGTGGGGCGTCCTGCACGACGGCGAGCGGCCCTATCCCGGCGTGCCGGAGTGTCTGGACCGGCTGCGCGCGGCGGGCAAGGTGATCTGTCTGCTGTCCAACGCGCCGCGCCGCACCGGCGGCGCCATCGCCAAGCTGGAGGGCATGGGGATCGGGCGCGAGCGCTATCACCACGTCATGACCTCGGGCGAGGCCACCTACGAGGCGCTGCGCGACCGCGAGGACCCGTGGCACGCAGCGCTGGGCCGGCGGCTGCACCACATCGGCCCGGACCGCGACATGGACGTGTATGAGGGGCTGGACTACACGCCCGTCGCGTCGCCGGACGAGGCCGATTTCGTGGTGAACACCGGCATCGTCGATTTCGGGGAATCGCTGGCGGTCTACGAGCCGGCGCTGGAGGCCTGCCGCCGCCGCAACCTGCCGATGGTCTGCGCCAACCCCGACCTGATCGTGATGGTCGGCGAGCAGATGGTCATCTGCGCCGGCACGCTGGCCCAGCGCTACGAGGAGATGGGCGGCGACGTGTTCTGGCACGGCAAGCCGCACGCCCCGGTCTACGACCGCTGCCTGTCGCTGATGGGCGTCGAGGACAAGCGGCGCATCCTGGCGGTGGGCGACAGCCTGCGCACCGACGTGGCCGGAGCCAACGCCGCCGGGATCGACGTGGCGCTGGTCACCTTCGGCATCCATCGGGAAGAGCTGGGCGGCGCCTGGGGCGATGCCGTCGACCCGGCCAAGCTGGCCGCGGCGGCCGCCGCGTCCGGCCACCGGCCGACCTACGCCCTCCCCAGCCTGCGCTGGTGAGCGGGGGCGAGCGCCACCCGCCTCTCAGTCGAATGGCGGGATCGCGTCGTCCATCGCCTTGCGCAGGATGCTGGACGGTCCGTCCTCGGAAAAACCGCGGCTTCCGATGGCGTTGCGGAAATAGCTGACAATGAAGACGCGGATGGAGGCGGTCAGGTTCGCTTCGCCGCGCCTTTGATCAATCTGCGTGCAGATGTCGTTGAGCGACAGCCCCTCACGTTCGCAGATTTCCTTCAAGGAGTCCCAAATATAGGGCTCCATCCGAAGACTGGTGCGTCGGCCGGAAACCTTGACGTTGCGACAGACCAGGACCGGCCCTTCCTTGTTCCCCTGTCTGCCCGCCATATCGTTGCCCTGGTCCCCTGCCGTTGCGGAAAGGCGCTCGCGTTTCCGGCGAATATACATTCACTTGTATGATGATATTGCAAGCGGCGTGTGGGCACAAAGCCAATTTCGACCGGGGGTCGCGATCCCGGTTCGGGGTTCACCGTTCCTGCCATCGCGCGCGGCGCCGGCCGGGGCAAAAGCCGCTTCCCTTCGTCGCCGGCTTCGCTGTACCAGTGCCTGGACGAACCGGCACAAGCAGTGGTGGTCACTTCCGGTGGAGAACGAGCGATGGTGCGACCGGCGGCATGGGGGATCGCGGCGACGCTGATGTTCGGGCTGGCGCCCGTGTTGGCTCCCGTTCCGGCCGCCCGCGCGTCCGACCTGCCGATCGACCGCATCCGCGCCGAGGTGTCGCGCCTCGTCCCGCCGCTCTGGACCGTCGAGGACGTGACGGCGGAGCCGGTTCCCGCCCCGGCCCCGGACGGCAAGTCCCTCGACGGTAAAGCCCTCGACGGCAAGACCGCCACGAAATCCGCCGACTCGCGCGCCGCCGTCCGCATCGCGGCCAAGCTGCGGCTCGCCCAGCCGACCTACGCTGTGGAAAGCCGCGACGGCGCCGTGACCTTCATCCGCCCCGTCGCCGAGGCCGGGCTGGAGAAGACGCTCGCCGCCACCGCGCTCGCCACGCTCGGCCCCAACGGCTGGAGCGCGCGCATCGAGCTGCGCAACCCGGAGGTGCTGGAGGGCATCGGCCAGCCGCTGGAGGAGCTTCCCGGCCGCCCGGTGCTGGCCGGCTCCGCCGAGGCCAACCGCCTGCGCGAGCAGATCGCCCGCGACGCCGAGGCCCGCGGCGCCGAAGAGGACGCCCGCCGCCGCCGCGAGGAGGATCTGCTCGCCCGGCAGGCCGCCGCGACCAAGGTCGAGGAGGAGCGCGCCGCCGCCGAACGGCGGCAGGAGGAGGCGCGCGCCGCGCGGATCGCCGGGCTGCGCGCCCGGATCGCCGGCCCCGACCGCCCGGCGCGGATCGCCGCCTTCGAAGCCGCGCTGGGCGGCAACGACCCGTCGCTGCGCCAGATCGCCCTGGAAGCGGCGCTGCAGAGCCGCGACCCGGTGCTGGGCAATCTGGCGCTGAAGGACTGGATCGCCCGCAGCAAGGCGGTGCCGGTGCAGCTCTACGCGACGAAGGAGGACCCGCATTCGGAAACGGTGCTGAACAACCTGGGTCCGCTGACGCTGGAGATCGATTCCGTCAATCCGGTCAACGGCGCGTTCGCCGGGCGGCTGGGCGCCCCCGGCTACAGCATCGCCAAGCCCTCCGCCGCCATTGGCGCGCTGGCCCAGACCACCCTGACGGTGAACGCCTACGGCTGCGCCCTGTCGCTGCGCCTGACCGAGCAGCAGACCCTGGACGGGCTGTTCCGCTGCCAGACCCTGCCCGCGCTCGTCGCCCGCGTCGTCGTGGATTGAGGCGGCGGATGCGCCGGATCGTCCTTTGCCTCCTCGGCCTGCTGGCGCTGTTCGGCGGCCCTTCGGCGCGGGCGGACGAGGCCGAACCGACCGTCACGCCGCGCTCGCCGCCGACCGCCGTGCTGCCCCGGTTGACCCCTTTGGGAATGGTGGGGAAAGCGGCGCCGCAGGGGCTGGCGCCGTTGCTTCCCGTACCGGCGCTGACCGCGCCCGCGCCGTCAACAGCGACGCCGGCGGCAGCAACGGCGGAACCGGCCACCGCCGCCGCTCCCGCGGCGGAGCCTCTGGTGCCGACCGCCCCCGCCCCCATCGCCGCCCCTCTGCCTGCCCGCAAGCCAGCTGCCCCCGCCCCCACCCTCCCGGCAGTCGCGGAAAGCGCGCCTGCGAACCGCTTCAAGGGCGGCTACGCCAAGGCGTCGAAGGAGGACCGCGGCTGCGCCCTGCCCGGCCATATCACCGAAGAACGCGGCGCCGACACGCGCCGCCCGGCCATCGCCGCGGGGACAAGGGTGCGCATCCGCGCCGCCGCGAACCTGCGCGTCGCCCCCTTCTGCGACGCCAAGGTGGCGGACGTCCTGGAAAAAGGAGAGACGGTCACCGTGATGGCCGCCTTCGGGTCCTGGTACGAGGTCGGGCGGAACGGGCGGTCGCTGGGCTTCGTCGGCGCGTCCCTGCTCGCCGGGGCGAAGGGCCGTTAGCCTTTCACCCGCGCCGCCTCGACCATGAAGCGGCGCCAGATTTCCGCCGGGACGGAACCGCCGGTCACCCCCTTCATCGGCGTGTTGCCGTCATTGCCGACCCATACCCCCACCGTCAGCGCACGCCCGGCCACGCCGTCGGCGAAGCCGATGAACCAAGCGTCCCGGTAGTCGTTGGTGGTGCCGGTCTTGCCCCCGGTCCCGCGCTTGGCGAGCGCCGCCGGCAGGCGGGCCGTCCTGCCGGTGCCGTCCCGCATCACCTCGCCCAGCATGGCTTTCAGGGTGGCGGCGGTCTGCGGATCGATCACCCGGTCCGCCTTCGGCGGGGTATAGCTGTAAATGGTCCGCCCGGCAGGATCGCCGATGCGCTGGAACAGGTGGCCGCTGACTTTGCTGCCGCCGTTGGCGACCACGGCGTAGGCCTGGGTGATCTCCAGCAGCGACACCTCGCTGACCCCCAGCGCGAGGCCGAGATCCGGCTCCAGCGGCGACTCGACGCCGAGACGGCGGGCGGCCTCGGCGACCTCCTCGGCGTGGCCGCGGGTCAGCCGGGCCGACGCCGTGTTGGTCGAATGGGCGAAGGCCTCGGCCAGAGTCAGCGACGACGGGTAGCGGTTGTCGAAGTTGCGGATGGCCCGCCCGTCGGTGAACTCCATGCGCGAGCCGTCCACCAGCGACGCCGGAGTCAACCCGCGCTCCAGCGCCGCGAGGAAGACGAACAGCTTGAAGGCGGAACCGGGCTGACGGCGCGCCTGGAGCGCGCGGTTGAAATGGTCGCGTCGGGCCGCCGCGTCGCGCCCGCCGATCATCGCCAGGATGGCGCCGTCGCCGTCCAGAGCGACCAGCGCGACCTCAGCGTCGCCCAGGCTCTTGGCGTGGCGCGTCAGGGTGGTCTCCACGCTGCGCAATGCGGCCGCCTGAAGGTCGCGGTCGAGCGTGGTCCGCGCGGTGAAGGTCGGCCCTGGAAGGTCGCCGCCGTAGCGGTCGGCGGCGAAGCGGTCGAAGCGGGCCTTGGCCGTCTCGCGGAAATGGCCGGTGGACAGGACCGCCGCCTTGTTGGCGGCGGCCAGCATCGGGCGCTGGCGCTTGGTCTGCTCCGCCGTGCGCTCGGTGATGAAGCCGGCGTCGGCCATGGCGTCGAGCACCAGGGCGGCCTTCGCCTCCGCCTTCTCCAGGTCGGCGAAGGGGTTCAGGCGGGAGGGGGCGGGCAGCGCGCCGATGAGCATCGCCGATTCCTTCAGCGACAGCTTGCCCGCCGGCTTGCCGAAGAAGACGCGGGCCGCGGCGTCCACGCCGTACGCGCCGAAACCGAAATAGGCGCGGTTGAGGTACAGGTACAGCACGTTCTTCTTGCCGAGCTGCTCCTCGAAGTCGCTGGCGCTGTACAGCTCGTACGCCTTGCGGGACCAGCGGTTGTAGCGGTTGAGAAAGATCAGCTTCATCGTCTGCTGGGTCAGCGTGCTGCCACCCTGGCTGAAGCGGCCGGAGGTCACCGCCACGGCCAGCGCGCGGGCCAACCCCTGGAAGTCGATTCCGTCATGCTCCAGATAGCGCCGGTCCTCCTTGGCGATCAGCGCCTGGATCAGGTGCTTCGGCAGCTTCTCCAGGGTCAGCGTGTCGCCGTACGTCTCGCCGATCGACCCGATGAAGCGTCCCTGGCGGTCGAGGAAGCGCACGCCGTGGCCGCGGTTGTAGGACAGCACGTCGTCGACGGTGCGGAATTCGTCCCCGAACAGGTCCATGGCCCTGGCGGAGGGCGGGGCGGACAGGCCGGACAGCAGCGGCAGCGCGAGCGTCACAGCCAGGGCGGCGCGGCGGAACAGGGAGGGTCGGGGCATCGGCCGTATGGTGGAGGCGGAACGAGCCTCACGTCGGCGCGCCGCCCCGCTTGCGCAATGCCGCTACCCCGTAATTGCAAAACGGCCCTGCCGTTCAACAAAAAAGCCCGCCGGAACCGGCGGGCCTTTTGGGGGGACGCGTGTGCTCTGCCGAAGGCGGCCGGGCCTTCGCGCCGAAGGGTCACCTCGGCGCCAGGACCATGACCATCTGGCGGCCTTCGAGCTTCGGCATCTGTTCGACCTTTGCCAACTCGTCCAACTCGTTGCGCACGCGGACCAGCACGTTCATGCCAAGATCCTGGTGCGCCATCTCGCGCCCGCGGAAGCGCATGGTCACCTTGACCTTGTCGCCCTCCTCAAGGAAGCGGCGGGCCGAGCGCATCTTCACGTCGTAGTCGTTGTCATCGATGTTGGGTCGGAGCTTGATCTCCTTCACCTCGATGATCTTCTGCTTCTTGCGCGCCTCGGCGGCCTTCTTCTGCGCCTCGTACTTGTACTTGCCATAGTCGAGAATCTTGCAGACAGGAGGCTCTGCCTGAGGAGCGATCTCGACGAGGTCGAGGCCCGCATCCTCAGCGGCCAGCAGCGCATCGCGCAGCGAAACGACGCCCACCATCTCGCCGTCGGCACCGACGAGACGGATCGAGCGAGCCGTGATCTCCCGGTTAACCCGCGGTCCATCGCGGGTCGGAGCGGCTTCGGACGGTATCCTGGCTATGGACGCTTCTCCATGACTGGAAACCCACCGGGGCGCGACCTCCCGGAGGAAGGCCCGCCCGGCCGGTGCGGTCGGTTAGAACGGCGAATCGAAGGCGGCGACGCCCGCGGGGGACCGCGCCTCCTCACTCAGTTTATTGAGAGCGGCGTCGAGGGCAAGAACTTCCTGGTCCTTACCACCGAGGGTACGCAGCGCGACCGTCCGCTCCTCCGCCTCGCGCTTGCCCACAACCACCAGGACGGGAACCTTCTGAAGGCTGTGTTCGCGGACCTTCAGGTTGATCTTCTCGTTCCGGGTGTCGAGTTCGGCACGGATGCCGCGGCGCTTCAGCAGGCTGACGACCTCCTGCCCATAGCCGTCGGCCTCGTTGGTGATGGTGCAGACCACCGCCTGGACCGGGGAGAGCCACATCGGGAACTTGCCGGCGTAATGCTCGATCAGCATGCCGATGAAGCGTTCCAGCGAGCCCAGGATGGCCCGGTGCAGCATCACCGGACGGTGGCGGGCGCCGTCCTCGCCGATGTAGGAGGCGTCGAGCCGCTCGGGCAGCACGAAATCGAGCTGCAGCGTGCCGCACTGCCAGGTGCGCCCGATGGCGTCGGTCAGGTGGAACTCCACCTTCGGGCCGTAGAAGGCGCCCTCGCCCGGCAGCTCCTCGAACTCCAGGCCGGCGGAGCGCAGCGCGGTGCGCAGCCCCTCCTCCGCGCGGTCCCACACCGCGTCGTTGCCGGCGCGCACGTCGGGGCGCAGGGCCAGCTTCACCGCGATCTTGTCGAAGCCGAGGTCCCGGTAGACGCCGAGCTGGAGCTTGAAATAGTCCGCCGCCTCGGTCGGCACCTGATCTTCCGTGCAGAAGATGTGGGCGTCGTCCTGGGTGAAGGCGCGCACGCGCAGGATGCCGTGCAGCGCGCCCGACGGCTCGTTGCGGTGGCAGGCCCCGAACTCCGCCATGCGGATCGGCAGGTCGCGGTAGGAGCGCAAGCCGTGCTTGAAGATCTGCACATGGCCCGGACAGTTCATCGGCTTGATGCCGAGCATCTTCTCGCCGTCGTCGGCCGAGACCTTGAACATGTTGTCGCCATACATGTCCCAGTGGCCCGACGCCTTGAACAGCGAGCTGTCGATGAGCTGCGGCGTCTTGACCTCGACATAGTCCGCCTGGCTCAGCTTGGTGCGGATGTAGGTCTCCAGCGTGCGGAACAGCGTCCAGCCCTTCGGGTGCCAGAAGACCGAGCCGACGGCCTCCTCCTGCACGTGGAACAGGTCCAGCTCCTTGCCCAGCCGGCGGTGGTCGCGCTTCTCCGCCTCCTCCAGTTGGTGCAGGTAGGCCTTCAGCTCCTTCTCGTCGCGCCAAGCGGTGCCGTAGATGCGCTGGAGCATCGGGTTGCGGCTGTCGCCGCGCCAATAAGCGCCGGCCACCTTCATCAGCTTGAAGCCGTTGCCGACCTTGCCCGTCGTCGGGGCGTGCGGACCGCGGCACAGGTCCAGCCAGTCGTCCTGGCGGTAGACGCTGATGTCCTGGTCCGCCGGGATCGCCTCGATCAGCTCGGCCTTGTAATGCTCGCCGAGCGTCTTGAAGTAGGCGACCGCATCGTCGCGGGTCCAGACCTCGCGCACGATGGGAACGTCCTTGGCGACGATCTCGCGCATCTTCGCCTCGATCTTCGCCAGATCGTCGGGCGTGAAGGGCTCCTCGCGCGCAAAGTCGTAATAGAAGCCGTTGGCGATCGCCGGACCGATGGTCACCTGCGTGCCCGGATAGAGCTTCTGCACGGCGTCGGCGAGGACGTGGGCGGCGTCGTGACGGATGACCTCGAGCGCGTCCGGATGACTGCGCGTGACGATCTCGATCTTGGCGTTGGTGGTGACGGTGGTGGTGAGGTCCTTCACCTCGCCGTCGAGCTTGACGGCAAGCGCATCCTTGGCAAGGCGCGGTCCGATCGACTGGGCAATCTCAAGCCCCGTCACCGGCCGGTCGAACTCCCGCACGCTGCCGTCGGGCAGCGTGATGGCGATGTTGGACGTCACCGAAGTCACCATTTGACTGTTTGCATCGCACCCGGCGGATGCCGGGAGGCGAAATCTCTAATGCGGGCGGGCTTTCTGTCAAGGGCGCCGGGGGCATTTCCGGCGCGAATCCGCCGCCCGAACGGCGAATTTTCTTGCAAAATGAATTCACGGCAAAATGATCTCAGGACGGTTTGCGCGCCGGGCGGGGCTCGCCGAACAGGTAGCCCTGGCCGAAATCGATGCCGCTGCGCTGGATCGCGTCGAGCTGCGCCTCCGTCTCGATCTTCTCGGCGATGAGGTCAATGCCCGTGCCGTCCAGGCGGCGGCGCAGATCCTCGATGCGGGGCGCCAGGACCGGGTCGAGCAGCAGGCCGCAATCCAGCTTCACATAGCGGATCTCGTGCCGCAGCAGCGCGTTCACGTCGATGTCCAGGTCGGTCACCCGGTCCATGGAGAAGCGGAAGCCGATGCGGGCGAGCTGCGACAGGATGCCCATCGTCACCGCCCCGCCCGCCCGCAGCTCCTGCTGGCTCAACTCGAAGGCCAGCTTGGGCACCAGCGTCTGGTTGCGCACCATCAGGTCCAGGAACTGCCGCATGAAGGCCGCGTCGCTGAGCGTGGCGGCGGACATGTTGCAGAAGAAGCCGATGGCGTGCTGGCGCCGCTCCGTCTCACGGATCAGCTGGATGCAGCGGACCAGCAGCAGATTGTCGATGGTGGCCATCAGCCCGGCGCGCTCCGCGATCTCCAGATAGCGGTCGGGCAGGATCAGCGCCCCGTCGGCGGCGCGCACCCGCGAGAACACTTCGAAGAAGCGGTGCTTGCGCTGGGGCAGGCTGACGATCGGCTGGAGGTGGACGTCGATCCGGTCGGCGGCCAGCGCGTCGCGCACCACCTCCAGAACGCCGGCCCCGTCCATCGGCCGGGCTTCGGCTTTGGCCGCAGGCTGCGGGTCCGGACGGCGCGAGTCCGGGAAGGCCGGCCCCGGGCCGGATGGCGGCGGCGCTTCGCGTTCCTCCGCCGGCCGGACTTCGCCGAGCCGCGCGACCAGCGCGTGGAGGAGCCTGACCTCCTGAAGGACGGCCTCGTGGGTGGCCGCGGAGCGATCGGCGTCGCCGGCCTCCGCCTCCGGTGCGACGCGCGGCTCCAGCCGTTCGGCCAGCGCGTCCACACTCTTCTGCAGACGGTCCAGGCGCTCCAGGGTGTCGCGCTGCCGGCGGGCCAGCCGGCGGTGCAGGTCCACGGCGGCGCCGGCCAGAAGGATCAGACCGCCGCCGATCCAGCCCATCGCCGGGTCGGTGCCGGGCCGCAGTTCCGGCAGGCCGAGGGCGACCGAGACCGCCGCCGCGGCGACGGCCAGCCCGTGAAGGAAGGCCGCCAGGGCCGCCATGCGCCCGCTCAGCGGTGATCCGCCCCCACCGCGTCGCTCAGCGAGGCGAAGCCGTCGCGGCGCAGCAGGGCGGCGAGGTCGCGCCGGATCGCCAGCACCAGCGCCGGCCCGGCGTAGACCAGCGCGGAATAGAGCTGCACCAGCGACGCGCCGGCGCGGATCTTGGCGTAGGCATCGGCGCCCGACGCGATGCCGCCGACTCCGACCAGCGGCATTTTGCCGCCGGTCAGCCGGTACATCTCGCCCAGGACGGCGGTCGAGGGCGCGAACAGCGGCTTGCCGGACAGGCCGCCGGCCTCCGCGCGCAGCGGCTCGGGGATGTCCGCGGGCCGGGCGATGGTGGTGTTGGACACGATCAGCCCGTCGATGCCCGACTCGAGCGCGACCGCGGCGATGTCCGCCTTGTCCTCGTCGGTCAGGTCGGGCGCGATCTTCAGCAGGACCGGCGGCGCCTTGGCCAGCCGGCAGGCGGACCGGGCGTCCAGAACGCGGCCCAGCAGGGTGCGCAGCGGCTCGCGCCCCTGGAGCGCGCGCAGGCCCGGCGTGTTGGGGGAGGAAACGTTGACGACCAGATAGTCGGCCAGGGCGGCCACCCGGGTGACGCCGAGGACGTAATCGTCCGCCGCCTCCACCGTGTCCTTGTTCTTGCCGAGGTTGGCGCCGACGAGTCCCGGCGCCTTGTGCCCGCCGGACAGGCGTCGCTCCAGTCTTTGGGCGAAGGGCTCCAGCCCCGCGTTGTTGAAGCCCATGCGGTTGATGACGGCTCCCTGCTCCGGGGCGCGGAACAGGCGCGGCCTGGGGTTGCCGGGCTGCGGCCGGGGCGTGACGCTGCCGGCCTCCACGAAGCCGAAGCCCAGCCGCAGCATGGCGTCGACCACCTCGGCGTTCTTGTCGAAGCCGGCGGCGAGGCCGACCGGGTTGGCGAACTCCAGGCCGAACACCGTGGTCCGCAGGATGGGATCGTCCTTCTCCCGCACCGGCGGCATCAGCCCGCTCGACAGGGCCTTGATGGTCAGCCCGTGCGCGGTCTCCGGATCGAAGCTGCGCAGGACGGGGCCGACGATGGGAAAGAGGTCGATCACGGCGTGGTATCCTCAGAGACTCAAGAGAGGGCGGCATCCCGGAAGGTCGCCGGGAAGAGGTGGCGGCCGTCCGGCCCCAGCGGCAGCGGGTCGGCGCGCAGCACCGCCGCGGGCGGCAGCGGGCCGTAGAGATGGGGAAAGAGCTGGCCGCCGCGCGACGGCTCCCAGCGGAGCGCGTCACCCAGCGCGGCGCCGTCCACCGTCAGCAGGACGAGGCCGTCCTGCCCGGCGCGGTGCTTGGCGGCACTTTCCTCGACCTGGGCGCCGGTGGAGAAGTGGATGAAGCCGTCCGCCGCGTCCTGCGACGAGCCGTGGTAGGCCCCGGCGGCGAGCGCCTTCTCCCACTCCGCGGCGCGGCACATATGAAAGATGATCCGTTCAGTCATGGCACGGGACCTTAGCGCAAAGCCGCCCGCCAAAGCCAGCCGTGGCAAATTTGGGAGGATCGGCGGACCGTTGATAACTTCAGAATGGGACGTTGCGCTGTTTGCTTCGCAATTTGCAAATGTGGCTTTGGGAATCCCGCGGCATTTTGCAGAAGGAAAATTCGCCGTTCCGCCGGGCCGCCCCCCGCCGACCACACGGAAAAGCCGCAGAATCAAGGATTCCCAAGGGCGCCCGCCGTCTCGGCGGCAACCAATCGGAATTGGCATCGGGATTGCTGAGAGAAGGGCAAGCAAGGAGATGCCCCATGAACGCGATTGCGATGAATGTTGTGAAGGAACGGCACCCGGTGGAACACGCGCTCGACTCGCGCATCCATGGGGTGATCGTGTCCAGCGTGGACAGCGCCCCCCTGGCCGCCCTGGCGGAGCCCAGCAGCACGCCCGTCCCGCTGAAGCCCTCGGCGGCGATGCTGGCCGCCGGGTCGCGCGCCGGCGGCGTCTCGGTCGAGACCGCCTGGAAGATCTACCTGGCGATGATCAAGGAAGCCGCCTGACCGGTCCGTTCCACCCTCTCCTTCCGCGGCGGCGGACCGGATGCGGATGTCCGGCCCGCCGGAACGCCGCAGGGAGGTGCCGGTGCGTGACGCGGCGTCATTCGACGTCGTTGTAGAACTGGAACCCGCCGATCTCGGCACAGACGCTGCGCCCTTGCGCCCATTGCGGGTTTTCCCCCGCCCGGTGCAGGTGGGTCGCACCGCTGGTCGGGTCGTCGAGCAGGCCGGCCACCGCGCGGCGGGCGATCCGTTGAGCGGCGGCGAAGACCGGGTCCGCGGCGGTCACCGACAGCAGCCCCAGCCGTCCCGGCGCGTCCGGGTCCCAGCAGGGGAACTGTCCCGGCAGACGGCAGACGGCGACCACGTCGCCGCCCCACCAACACCCTCCCTGGTTGTGCGCCCGGTCGACGCGGTTCATCACGACCGCCGCCACCGCCTCCATGGCCCGAACCAATTCGCCGCGCGCCTCCCCCCACAGGGTGCGGGCGAGCGTGTCGACGGCTTGGCCGGAACCATCGGCGGACGGACCCAGCGGCGGAACGCCCGGTCCCGGCTCCGGCTTGAGGACGCGCGTTCTCATCGGCGCTCTTGCCGGGGTTCTTGTCGACGTTCTCATCGGCGGCCTCCGTCGCCGTAGGGCGGGGCGAACGGCGCGCAGCCGTTCTCCAGCTTGGTCTCGATGCGCAGCAGATGGTCGGTCAGCCGCCGCTCCACATCCTTCAGCGTCGCCACCGAGACGTAGGTCTTGGCGACCTCCAGCTTGTAGGCGGCCAGGCTCTCGCGCACCTGCGCCTGGGCGGTCTCGGCGCGGGCCCGCACCGTTTCCAGCGCGGACTCGGCGTCCCGGCGCAGCCGGGCGATCAGCCAGAACAGCCCGCCCATCACCGGCAGTTCGACCGCCGTGATCCACCAGGACAGGTCGATGGACTCCTGCATCTCCGTTCTCCAAGGAAAAAGGCAAAAGAAAAGGCCGCCATCCGGTCAGGGATGGCGGCCCGAGGGACCAAGAGGCTTTGCGGACCGGATCACACGCCCCAATCCTCCACCGGGGTCGGCGCCGTCGCGGCGCGCCAGTCCGGCTTCCGCCCCGGCGCCGGCTGGCGGTCGAAGCGGAACGGCTCGCAGGACAGCGCGCCGGCCACCGCGTCCAGCCCGTCGTCGCGGCCCGTGTAGCGCCCGTCCGGCGACCATTCGCGCATTTCGCGGATGAAGGGCGTCTCCCACACCGTGGCGTGGGCCAGCAGACGGCGGTCGGCCAGCAGGGCGTCGAACGCCTCGCGGATGCGCAGCGCCTTGGCGCGGCGGCTCGCCTCCTCGACCACGGCGGCGCCGACCTTCTCCGTGCGCAGCGCCTTGCGCAGCAGGCCGGGCAGGAAGCGCCCGATGCCGTTGATCTCCACATGGACCGCCGGCAGATGGTGCCGCTCCAGGAAGCGGGCGACCTGGAGGCACTGCTGCTCCGCCTCGGTGTCCGGATCGCCGGGGTCCACCGACAGGTAGAGCACGCGGTGCAGGTAGAAACGCCCATCCGCCCCGCCGAACAGGGCGGCGACGACGCTGGAATCGCCGGGCTTGCCGCCCTCCGCCGCCGGCCGCGCGAAGGCCGGGTCCCACCAGCAGGAGGCCGAGGCCATGCGCAGGCCGTTCAGCGTCAGCACCGCCCGCCCCGCCGACTCCCGGTAGTCCAGTTCGCCGTCGTAGCGGCCCAGCCGGTCGGGGTCGAGGAAGCCCTCCGCCTCGTTGACCGGCTGGAGCAGCATCTGGCTGGTGAATTTGTTGGGGCCGGTCGCCTTGCGGATGCGGTTGACGTGGGCCTCGCCGAAGCGCTGCGGCCAGGCGTAGCGGCGCCGGCCGTCCGGGCCGTCGGTGTAGACGGGCAAAACCAGCCGCGCGAAACCGTCCAGAAAGGGCCGCGTTTCCCCCGCCTCCGTCCGCGGCTCCTCCGCGTAGATGGAGTAGTAGCTGTGCGGCGTCCCGACATAGAGCTGCACCCCGCCCGGCACCAGCAGATAGTCGATCTCCGCCAGCCTCTCGCGCAGGTCGGCGCGCTTGCCCGGACTGCCGGAGGTGCGCGGCACCTCGACGTCGTCGCAGATCACCACGTCGGCGCGGCTACCCGTGATGTTGCCGCCGACACCCGCCGCCACCATGGAGGGGTCGCGCAACTCCTGCGCGCGGACCACGGTGAACTGGTCGGCGGCCCACTGGTCACGCTC
Source organism: Azospirillum sp. UENF 211521 (assembly GCF_058780535.1). Taxonomy (NCBI): domain Bacteria; kingdom Pseudomonadati; phylum Pseudomonadota; class Alphaproteobacteria; order Rhodospirillales; family Azospirillaceae; genus Azospirillum; species Azospirillum sp. UENF 211521. The sequence goes on along the minus strand of NZ_JBSNCF010000001.1, from coordinate 643,301 downwards.
CTTCGCCGGGGGCTTCAGGCCGAGGGTGTCGGGGTGGCGCTCGATGATGCGCTTGACGTTGCGCACCATCTTCTTGGCCAGCTTCAGGTCCGCCGCCAGGACGAGCAGCCGCCGGTTGGGGTCCTGGTAGAGCATCCAGGCTGCGAACAGCCCGACGATGGACGACTTGCCCGCCCCGCGGAAGGCCATCAGCAGCAGGCGCGGCCCCATTCCAAAGGACCCGATGCCGAAGGGCCCGACGCCGGCCGCCTGCCGCTCCAGCCACGCGGCGATCTGGAGATGGTGGCGCGGGGTGGTCAGATCCGATTGCCGGTTCCAGTCCTGGACGAAGGCGAAGAAGCCCTTCTTGCGCGTGTCCGCCGCCTCCATCACGCCACCCGCCCCAGGATGTGCCAGCCGGCGCCGTTGGACATCGCCGTGACCGCGCTGCCGGTGGCGGCCAGGGTCACCGGGGCGTTGTCCGGCCCGCCGCCGCCCTGCACGGTGACGGTGATCGGGTTGCCCGAGACATCGGCCTTCTTGACCGTCACCGTGCGCCCGACCGCGTGCAGCGCCCCCGGCGGTGGCAGCCGCACCGTGACGGCACCACTGAAGGCGCTCACCAGATACAGCGCCTGGTTCAGGTCCGGCTCGAACAGGCCCGGCTGGTCGTGGAAATGGGCGTTGTCCGGCCGGTTGTTGCCGGCCACCACCCACCAGCCGGCCCCGTTCGACACGACGGTCACGAAGTCGTAGCGGTTGCCCAGCGCCGCCGTCCGGCCGTCCGGCCCCGGCCCGCCCTCCTCGGTAATGGTCAGGCGGTGGAGGGAGGCGTCGGTCCGCTTCACCGTCACCGCGTGGCCGTTGGCCGCCTCCGCCGCCGGCAGCCGAAGCTCCACGTCGCCGCTGTAGGCACTCGCCAGATAGACGGAGCTGGTCAGGTCCAGCGCGACCACCCCACCGGCCTGCGGCTCCACATATTCGGTGTCGTAGCGCAGGGCCTCGACGACCAGCTCGGAGACGCGGCTGCGCGCCAGCCGGTTCTTTTCCGGATAGCCGGCGTTCACCGCCGTGTAGCGGCCCCCGGACTGGTCGTAGATGGCCGGCCCGGCGGACATCGACAGCAGATTGACGATGGCCGTCTCGACCGACCCGGCGTCGAGCTGCACGTTGGGCACGCCGCCCAAGGATTCCGCGTAGAAGTTCAGGATCAGCGTCTTGTCGGTGTTGGCGCCGACGCGGAAGCAGGCCAGAGCCATCGTCGACAGGTTGGCCTCGCAGTCCTGGAAACTGTTGTTGTACTTGCCCTGCTCCACGAAGAAGCCGCAGCCGGCGATCGGCGCCGACAGGGAATAGACGCGCACCATGGAGAAGCGGTTGGCGTTGGGCGTGTCGCCCTCCCCCGTCCGGGTCAGCCACACCCCGTGCAGCGACGGGCGGGCCACCAGCACGCGCGACACCATGTTCCAGTAGCAGGGCCAATTGGGGTCGGCGTAGCCGTCGAACAGCAGCCCGACCCGCGGGTCCCAGATGGTCAGGTCGCTCAGCGTGTTGTGCACGCAGGGTCCGTCCCGCCCGAACAGCCTCACCGCGGCGTCGCCCCGCTCCAGCCGCAGGCCGCTCACCGTGGCGTAGCCGTCCGGCAGATGGATCAGGTCGAACGCGGCCGAGGCGCCGGCGATGACCGACCTCTGCCCGGCGCCATACAGAGTCTGGCCGTAGCCGACGGTCAGCGTGTTGGTGATCCGGTAGGTGCCCGGCGGCACATGGACGGCGTCCGCGCTGGTCAGCGCGGCCTGGATCGCCCGCGTGTCGTCGACGACGCCGTCGCCGACCGCACCGAAATCCCTCACCGACAGGGCGTCGGCCAGCTTCTCGCGCACCGGGCGGCGCACCGCGCCGGCGCCGGGGGCGACGAAGGTGGACAGCGCCTCCTCGTCCACCGGCTTGCGGGCGATCGGGTTTCCCACCGTATCGAAGGCGAGGAGCTGGCCGGCCCGCACCGTCCGTTCCGGCAAGCGGTTGGAGGCCGGCAGGTCGGTGTCGGTGTAGCGCAGCATCAGTTCCTGATCCCCGGCCACCTGCTGGAGCGCGGCGGTGAGCTGGTCGAATTCGCGGTTCAGGCTGGCGGCCGGGAGCGGCCCGCTCTCCAGGAAATCGCTCATCCGCTCGATGGGCAGGCGGCGGCGCAGCAGGACGGGCGTCCCGGCCTCCGGCGGTGTTGCGAAGGCCACCGTGCCGCCCGCCGTCTCCCCGGCGCCGGTCACCGCGTAGCCGGTGGTCTGCCGCGCCGCGCCCAGGAAGATCTGAAGGTCGCCGTCCTCGAAGATCGGAAACGGATAAACGAAGTCGGTCTGCACGCCGTCGGCAAGATACTGGACGCGCGGGTTGCCGCGCGGAACGTCGAATGCGCTGGGCATTGGGGGGCGCCCCTTCTCCTGCGTGGGTTGACCGGGGGTGTCAGTAAAAGCGGCTCATGAACTCCAGCCGTTGCCGCTCGGCGAGCTGCGCCTGCTCCAGCAGGTTGCGGCGGCGCACGCTGTCGACCTCCTGCTGGATGGCCTCGCGCTTCAGCCGGTCGGTGCCTTCGGCCTCCCCGCGCTCCGCGGCGCTGTCCTTGACGACGCCGAGCAGGATCGCCTCGCCGGACCCATCCGCCGCGCTGACCCCGTTGGAGCCGAGCGTCGCGCGGGTGCGCGCCACGGTGCGGCGCAGGGCGTCCACCCGCCGCCGCTCGTCGGACTGCGCGGCGGCCGAGATCTGGGCCAGCCGTGTGCGGGCGTCCCCCTCCTTGTCCGCCAGCGTGGCGGCCTGCCCGGCGCGGAGCTGCCCGGCGGCCAGATTCTGGCTCTGCGCCAGCCAGTCCATCTCGCGGGCGCGCTGCCGCTCCGCCTCGATGCGGGCCTGCTCGTCCTTCTGGCGCTGAAGCTCCTGGTCCTGGCGGCGCAGCTCGTCCTCGCGCTGCCATTGCAGCCGCTGCTGCTCCGCCTGCTGGGCGTAGCGGCGCTCGTCGGCGGCCTGCTGCCGGCGCGCGCTGTCCGAGGTGCCGGAGACGCGGTCCACCGTGTCGGCGACGGAGTTGACCAGCGGCAACGCCGTGGTGGCCAGGGTCGTGATTCCGCCCATCAGTCGTTCACCCTCAATTCCATGGTTACGGACAAAAGCGTGAAGGGCAGCGGTGCGTCCTGCCGGATGCTCCACAGCGGCCGGTCGCTGTCGCGCCGCCAGCCCAGTGCCCGCAGCCTGCGGTCGCCGGAGACCAGCGCCGGGACGCCGCCCACGGGCTGCGGCCCCGTCCGGTGCAGCGGCAGTTCCTGAAGGCCGCGCCCCAGGTCGGCGTGGAGCGCTGCCGTCTCCTCCAGCCGGAAGCCGACGGACACCAGCCGCACCGCGTCGGTTCCGCCCGCCTGGCCGAGCAGGCTGACCGGCAGCGGGTCGATGCGGTGGCTGTAGGGCAGCCCGGCCTCGACATGGCGGGCCGGCGGGTCGAGCACGATCTTGCCGGCGGCGACGGTGGCGTCGGCGCGGACCCTGCCGTCGGCGACCACCGCGAGGGTCCGCCCCTCCAGATGATCCAGCCCGCTCCACACCGCGGTCGGGGAGTCGTGGTCGCCGACCAGGGCGGCGTCGAGGTTCAGGGCGTCGTCGAAGCGCTCCACGCTCCACCGCCCGGCGCGGTCGACCAGCGCGTAGACCTCGTCCCCGACCACCGCGACGGAGCGCACCGCCCCGTCGGTCTCCAGCCGGGTCCAGGCGGTCACCTGCTCCAGCCGGTAGACGGTCAGGGCGCACAGCGCGCCGTCCTCCATAACCACGAACATCAGCCGGCGGCCCTGGTCGTAATCCTGGTCGCGCGGCTTCACCACCAGATGGCGGGCGAGCAGCGCCAGATCGTTGGCCTGATAGGCGGCCTCGGTGTCGGTGTAGAGGAATTCGCGGATTTCCCGCCCGTTGCGCGACACGAACAGGGTGGCCCCGTCCACGTCGCGCGGCGGGACGGAGCGGTCGACGGGAGAGCCGATGCGGGTCTGCCGGTGGACCTGGATGTTCTGCGGGGTCAGCGGGTCGCCCGACACCATGTACTCCGCGCCAGAGGTGAAGACCTGGAGATGCCGCCCGGAGAAGACGGCGCGCACCGCGTTCACCTGATCGGACAGGATGCCGAACTCGATGGCCTCGTCGTCCTGCCCGGTGCCGAGGTCGAAGTTCCACAGGTCGGCGGAGCGCGACAGCCACAGCCGGTTGGGCAGATCGCGCGAGCCGCCGATGACCAGCCGGTCCTGGTGGAAGGCCGCCGACACCGGCCAGCCGCGCAGCGGCGAGAAGGACTGCTCGTCCCAGGCCGTCGTGGCGGCGGTGCCGGCCAGCGTCTCCAGCACCGTCGCGGTGACCTGCGTCCCCGACACCACCCCCTCGACGCGGAGCTGCTTGCCCTGGATGCGCAGACGCGTGCCCTCCTGCTTCGGGTCGAAGACCGCGGCGGAGGCCGTCACTGTCACCAGCCCGTCCGTGCCCGACGGGGTCAGCGTCACAGCGGGATCGGCGAAGCGGTAGAAGGGCATCGCCACCCGCTCCCCCTCCGCAACGTAGCTCCAGCCGCTCAGCGCCCAGGCGTCGGCGCCGCTGCGGGTCAGCTTGCGCGGCGGCACGTCGGGGTGGCAGACCAGCAGCGTGTCGGCGCTCTGCGTCCAGGTGATCTGGGAAAGCTGGGCGGCGGTCCAGGGCGCCGCGACGCTGGCGATGGGCGCGTCGTCGCCGTAGACGTCGATCCGGCCGTCGGAAAAGACCAGCAGATAGGTCTGCTCGGTGTTGAACTCGAAGGCGACCAGCCGCCCGTCGCCGCGGGCCGGATCGACGAAGGCGAGGCCGGAGCGGCGCGTCACCCCGCCGGTCGGGTGGATGAACAGGTTGCGCAGCGCCAGCGCCCCGTTGTCGTAGGCGCGCAGGTCGCCGCGCCCGAGCAGCCGGCGGGAAATCTCCCCCGCCGTGAAGTTGGTCTTCACCTGACGAATCCGCGCCATCAGCCCCTCGCGTCGATCAGGGTGAAATCCTCGAAGCCCGGCTGGCTGTCCTGCAGGGCGTCGATCTGGCGGGCGCGGCGGAACTCGCTCTCGGCCAGCCGCTGCAGAAGCTCCGCCCGGCTCGTGCTCTCGGTCAGCGGAATGCAGAACTCCGCGGCCAGCCGGGCGATCAGCGCCTGATCGAAGAAGGCCGGGAAGTCCTCCTCCGCCGGGCGCCCGACATAGGTCAGCACCACCGCGTCGGACGCCGCCTGCAGCGCCCGTCCGGCGATGCGATAGTCCAGCCCGCGGCCCCGCCCGCCCGCCCCGGCGCCGAGCGCGCGCAGGAAATCGGCGGGAAGCTGGAAGGCCACGCCGTAATCGGCGACCGGGTCGTCGGCCAGCCGCGCCAGCCGGGCCTGCCGGGTGGCGAAGCTCCAGGCGTTGGCGGAGAGCAGCGCGTCGCGCGCCGGTTCGTAGAGGCCCGCCGCGACCTCCGCCTCGGCGGTGCCCTCGTCGAAGGCGGTGATCGCCGTCGCCCCAATCTTGAGGAGCGCGCGGCTGCACAGCCCGATGGCCGTCAATGCCATGGGTTCGATCCTTCGAAACAGAGGAAGGATGCCGGGGCGCCTGAACGCCCCGGCTTGGCGTGAGCCGTGATCAGGTCTTGATGACGTAATTCAGGATCAGGGTCGGCTGCACGGTGTTGTGCGGCTGGCCGCCGCCGACGCTCGAGGTTTGCTGACGCTGGGGAATGGCGCCGTTGCCGCCCGCGAAGTTGTTTCCCATCTTGAACCACATCACATCGTGGCTGTGGTTCGGCATCTCCTCGATGGTCAGGGTGTGGACCTGCTCGCCGCCCGCCGCACCGAGGGTCGTGCCGTCGATGCCGGCTCCGGCGGAAGTCACACGGTTGGCCGCGGTGCCGCCCATGCTGTCCAGGCCGGCGGGCACGCGGCCGCGCAGGTCGGGAACACGAAAGGTGCCGGTGGCGTCGGAGGCGTTGCTGAACGCCCGGCCCAGGATCGCCGCAAGGGCGGGGTGGCTGGCGTCGTCGAGCAGGCTGCCGTCGCAGAACAGATAGCCGTCGGGGGCGCTGGCGCCGCCGAACGCGAGAACGGCGCCGGTGGGAACCAGCCAGGAGCAACCGGAGGAAACGGTCATGATGCTGTCTCCAGAATGTGGGTGGGAAAGGGATCGTCAGTCGGTGTTGGACGCGCCGAAGGGCGACAGGTTGGCGACGTCCACCACCCCCGCCGCGTTGGCGGCGACGACGAGGACGCCGGCGGCGGGCGCCCCGGCGGTGCCGGTGTTGGCCAGGATCATGTCGCCGCTGCGCAGCAGGTCGGACGCGCCGTTGAAATAGCCGCTGTTGTCCACCAGCGTGGCGGCGTCCGGCGTCGTGTAGTGCCACAGGGTGAAGCCGTTGGCGTAGGCGAGGACGCTCAGGTCCTTCGGAAGATAGGGCATGGGGAAAACTCCAGATCGGTCGTCGGCGGGGAGCGTCAGGTGTCCGGGGTCAGGCTTCCAGGCAGCGCATGGTCACGACGCCCGCCGCGTCGATCAGGCCGGCGCCCTGCGACATCATGTTGTTGACGAAGTGCGCGGCACGGTCGCCGTGCCACGAGATGTCCGTCTTCACGTCGGCGCCGGAGGCGTGGCCGACGGCCGTCTTGTGGTACCAGTGGCACAGCCGCACGCCGCCCTCCGCCTTCAGGCCGGAATGGGGCATCCACAGCGTGCCCAGCCAGCGCTTGGCCTGGGTGCCGCGCCAGGGCAGCTCGTCGGCGCCGACATATTCGGTGCTGGCGAACTCGTCGATGCCGAGGAGCTGGCTCCACTGCTTCCAGCCGACGACGGCGTAGCGCTGGCCGTCGTCCGGCACGTCGGACTCGCCCAGCTTCTCGAAGGCCGCCAGCACCTTTGCCTTGGTCAGCCCGTCGCCGGGGCCACCCGCGTAATTGGTGGATTTGTTCAGCTCACCGAGGATGAGCTCGTCGGTCTTGCGGCCCAGCGCGTAGGCGCCGGCGCTGGCGATGATCTGCCGCTCGTCGATGTTGGTCTTCAGCTCGTCCAGCCGGTCGACCCAGTCGCCGGCGTAGAAGTCGTAGAGGGTGCATTCGACCGGCGTGTGGTCCAGGTTCATCACCGGAACGGCGCCGTGGCGCGCCTTGGTCGAGGCGGTGCCCTTGCCGACCTTCTGGAAGACGGTGGAGGCGCCCTGGACGTTGTTCTTGGTGCGCACCGTGTTGCGCAACTTGGAGCCCATGCGCTGGTAGGCGTCGTGCACTTCGCGCTCGAACTGCTTGACGAAAGCCTGGGCGACCGAGGTGGACATCGGACTGTTTTCCTTTCGCGTTCTGCGGGGTCCCGTCCGGCGGGAAGCATTCCGCCACCCGGTTGTCAGGCGCGCCCGATCCCCGGACAGGACGGGGGGACGCGCGCCCGGCCGCGGGCGAAGCGCGAAAAAGAAAGAGGCTGGCCGGGCCTTTCGGTTGTCCGGCCAGCCTCTTTCAGGACAGGCATGGAGGGGAGGTTCGGGATGCCGCGGCCCATCCTGTGAGGGGACGCAGAACGGGCGTTGGCAAGACCGTTTCTAGGACATCCGGCCTCTCATGTCAAGAATATTTTCCTTTATGCCGGAGCCATCCCCTAGGCGCGGTACTCCCTTGTGGCAGGGAATATTCCCCGGAACCGCGCTGTTGAACGGTTGGCCTCAACGGCCCGAAAACACGGCATAAAAAAGGAATACGCTTCATGAAGACGATCATCACCGCCTGTGGCGTCGCCGCGCTTCTGCTCGCCACGCCCGCCATGGCCGAAAGCATGTCCGGAACCGCCAAGGAGGTCCCGAGCAACAAGGCGACCGGGCAGGTCGCGGCCACCCACGGCTCGCTCGACCCGGCGGTCGCGAAGATGACCGCGGCCCAGCTCAAGGGCAAGGACGTCTACGGCAGCGACGGCAAGGACATCGCCGAGATCGAGGGCATCGTCCGCAAGGGCGGCCAGACCTTCGCGGTGATCGACGTCGACCACATCGCCGACATGAGCGACAAGGACGTCGTCCTGCCGCTGGAGCGGCTGCACATGAAGGGCAAGCGCCTGACCGTCGACATGACGGAGAACGACCTTAAGGGTCTGGAGTCCTGGCAGAAGGACAAGTACGAGGACGTCAAGGGCGCGCTGCGCTGACGCCTGGATCGGGACGGTCCGGGGGCGACGGCCCCCGGACCTTTTGAATCTCACGCCGTCCGGCGCAGGCGCATGGCCAGCAGGTCCGCGGCCTGCCCGGCGGGGACCGGACGCCCGGTCAGCCAGCCCTGGACCAGGGTGCAATTGTGGTGGCGCAGGAAATTGGCCTGTTCCTGCTTCTCCACCCCCTCCGCCACCACGTCGAGCCCCAGCATATCGGCCATGGCGATGATGGTGGAGACGATGCCGTTGTCCTCCCGCGCGCTCGGCACGCCGTTCACGAAGGAGCGGTCGATCTTCAGAGTCGTCACCGGCAGCCGCTTCAGGTAGCTCAGCGAGGAATGGCCGGTGCCGAAATCGTCCACCGCCACGCGGATGCCCATGGCCTTCAGCGCCGCCAGGACGGACAGGGCGTGGTCCATGTCCTGCATCACCGCACCCTCGGTGATTTCCAGCTCGACCAGATCGGGCGACAGGCGGTGACGGTCGATGATGCGGCGGAAGTCCTCGGCGGAGCGCTGGCGCAGGTGGCGCGGCGAGATGTTGACGGCCACCGGCACGGGCTCCAGCCCATGGTCGATCCATTCCCGCAACTGTCGGCACGCCTCGTCCAGAACCCAGTCACCGAGCGGCACGATGAAGCCGGTGTCCTCGGCGACCGGGATGAACTCGCCGGGCGGGATCATGCCGAAGCCGGGCTTGTCCCAGCGCAGCAGCGCCTCGAACCCCTCCAGCGACTGGTCGATCAGCGACACCTTGGGCTGGTAGTGAAGCTGGAACTCGCCGCGCGCCAGCGCCGCGCGCAGGTCGCGGTCCAGCGCCAGATGGCGGTGCGCCTGGTCGGCCAGCTCCTTGCGGAAGAAGGCGTGGCGCTTGCCGCCGGCCCGCTTGGCCGCGTAGAGCGCCGTGTCGGCGGAGCGGACCAGCTCCTGCGCGCTGTCGGCGTGGTCGGGGAAAAGGGCGATGCCGATCGACGGGCGGACGTAATGCTCGGTCCCCATCAGCAGCACCGGCTCGTCGAAGGCGGCCAGGATCCGCTGGGCGGCGATCTCCACCTCCTGCGCCTCGCCGACCTCGTCGAGGATCACCGCGAAGTCGTCGGTGCCGATGCGCCCCACCGTGTCGCTCGCCCGGACCGTGAGGACGATCCGCGAGGCGACCTCCTGCAGCAGCAGGTCCCCGGCGTGGTGGCCCAGCGTGTCGGTGATCAGCTTGAAGCGCGACAGGTCCAGGCACAGCACCGCGAAGCGGCGGCCGTGGCGCCGCGCCCGCTCGATCGAGGTGTCGAGCAGCGATTCGATGAGGGCGCGGTTCGGCAGGCCGGTCAGCCGGTCGCGCGTGGCCAGCCGCAGCAGTTCCCGCTCGTGGCGCAGCCGCTCCGTCATGTCGGCCAGCGCGCAGACGTAGCTGCGCCGCCCCTGCACGTCCAGGCAGGACAGGGAGAGCGAGGCGTCGATCCGCCCGTCCGCCCGCTCGATCACCAGCTCCTCGGCACGTTCCCTGCGGCCGCCGGTTCCCACCCCCGCGACGGCACCGTCGGCCGGTGCCCCCAACCCCAGCAGCCGGGCGACGCGCTCGCGGTCCTCCTCGGCGAACAGGTCGGCGAAGCGATGGCCGTCGAGCCGCTCCGCGGGCACGCCGAACAGCGCGACGGCGGCGGGGTTGTGCTCCTCGACCAGACCGTCCTCGCCGACCAGCACGATGGCTTCGCCGATGTTGTTCATGATGCCGAACAGCCGCTCGTCGCGCACGATCAACGCCTCGGCGGCCTGCCGGAAATAGTCCATGGCGCGGGCCATCGCGCCGAACTCGTCCTTGCGGTCGCGGCCGGGGATGTCGATGCCGGTCTGCCCTTCGGTCAGCCGCTCCATCCGCTCTGACAGCGCCTCGATGGGACCCAGCACATGCTGCGACAGGAACACCGAGAGCGGCCAGCTCAGCACCAGAAGGACGGCGATGAACAGCATGAAGGCCAGGGCCTCCATGGCGAACTCGCGATCGAGGTCGTCGGTCCCGCTGACCGCCGCGATGGTCCAGCCCCAGGGCTCGAAGGCCAGGCTGGCGCGGACCGAACGGCCCTCGCCCATCCACCCCTCGGGCACGCGCCCGTCGGTGAACACGCTGACATGGAAGGGATCGCGCCCCAGCGCCCGCAGCGCCAGCCGCGCCTGTCCCTGCCCCTCGTCCCGCGCCAGGGCACCGGCCTCGATGGACGCGTTGATCTCGCCAAGCATGGCGTGCGCCGACCCGACCAGCGCGTGGGTCAGCCGTTCCCGCTCCGTGATCAAACCGCTGCGCAGCAGGTAAAGCGCCGGTATTGCCGCCATGAGGCAGCCGATCAGGCCGATCCAGGTCAGCCAGCGGATCTTGCGGCGCAGCGTCATCACGGTCCCGGCGGCAGTCGTCGCACCCGGCTTCTTCCGGGCGGCGGTCATTCTGCGCGAAAGCGTCGCTTTTTTATTTCAAACACGCAACGTCCAAGTTGGCCGTCCCCGCCCTCCCCGACCAGTTTGAAACCGGCTGCGACATTTCGCCCATCCGACGCGGCATGGCCTCGACGGTCCTTCCGCGAAGCCACGCCGCGCCGCCGGCCCAACAATCAGGCCGTCGGATACAAACGCCGGAACCCGTCGGTCACCCGCGACACCACCGCCGGATCGCGGTCACGCCAATAGCGGGGGTCCCGCATCAGCGCCTGCAGTTCCGCCTCCCCGCCGGCGGAGGGTGCGCCGGCCGGCATGGACAGGGCGGCGGGCTCGCCGCCGGTCATCATCCGGTGCAGCGCCATCACCCCCTCATAGGTGGTCGACAGCCCCTCCACCGCGGCCGGCGGCAGGTTCTTCACCGCCCAGGCGTGGAGCTGCCGCGACACCTCCCGCCAACGCTCGGCTCCGCCGAACTGGGCGGACAGCCGTTCGACCTCGCGCTCCGCCTGGAACTCGGCGGCCAGTTCCTGGATCAGCGGGACCAGCCGCTCGGCGGCGAGGTCGTAGACGAGCTGCGCCTGCTCCGGCGTGAAGCCGGCGCCATGCAGGCGGCCGTTGATCGCCGGATCCGGCTCGAACAGCCCGTGGTCGCAGGCGATGCAATAACCCTCCGGCCCATCCGGCACGCCCGGCGCCCTCAGCAGGTCGGGCCGCTCGTCATCACCGGAAGCGGGGGCGGACAGCTTGCGCTCCAGCTCCAGATAAGACTTCAGAAGCGCTTCGACGCGCACCGCACCGGTCCCCGGATCGCGGAACTTCTCAGGCACCGCCGGAGCGGCGGGTAAGGCGCCGGGAACGGGCGAGGTCAGCAAATTGTCGGCCATGGATAGCTCCTTATCGATGAAAGACTCAGGCGCCCTGCCCGCGGGCGGCCAGGGCGAGGATCAGGGCGACCAGACGGCGCTGGCCCTCCAGGTCGCGCAGCGCGGCGTCGGAGGCGTCGGGGCCGAGCGTGCGGTCCAGCGTCATGGCTTTCAGCGTGTCCAGCACCCGCGCCCCGTCCGGCCCGGCGAAGCAGCGGGCGAAGCTGGGCGCCGGGTCGCCGGCCGGGACGGCCCCGGCGGGCGGCACGCCCTCCAGCCAGCCCCACCCGCCGGTGTTCCAGTCCGCCGGATCAGCCATGGGACGCCTCCGCCCGCACCAGCTTGGCGGGCACGCCGAAGGCCTCGCCCAGCCAGCGCGCGGTCGCCGCGACGTCGACGGTGGACAGCGCCTCCGGACCGAGCTGCCGCGCGGTGTCCAGCCAGCGCAGCGTCGCCTGGACGTCCCGCTGCGCCTGCGCCTGGGCCAGCGGGGAGCGGTGCTGCAGCGCGACCGTGCGCCCATCGACGGCGATGTCCGGGATTTCGCCACGGCGGCGCAGAATGCCGACGGCGCGCAGCACCAGCGGGGTCAGCAGCTCCGCCTGCAGCCGCCCGTAGGTCGCGCCGAGCAGCCGGGCCATCTCGGCGGAGCGTTCGACGACCTCCGTGGCGGTCATCCGCGGCTGGTCCAGCGGCCCCAGCCGGTCGGTGAGCAGCGCGTGGCGGATGCGCGCCCGCAAGTCGTCGAGCACGAGCTGCGACACATCGAACCGCCCGGGGTTGGCGAGCGGCGTCAGCCCGGCCGAGCCCACCGCCTTGGGGATGATCGTCCCCGGCACCAGCCGGATGGTGGCGGGGTTCAGCACCCCGTCGTCGTCGGCCTGCCAGATGCCGGTGACGGCGACCGAGGCGTTCTTCAGCACCAGCTCGACCACTTTGTTGGCGGTCTTGATGTCGGGCAGCGCCTTCATCACCGGCGACCGGCCATAGGTTTCCCCCGGTGCCTTCAACCAACGGAAGTTGATGAACGGCGATTGCGCGAAGCGCCCCTCGGCCAGCGTGGCGGGATCGGCCAGCCCGCTGTCCAGCACCACCGTCCAGCGGTAGGCCAGCCCGTCCGGCAGCACCGCCTCGACGAGCGGAAAGCGGCTGTCCGGCTCCGCGGCGCCGCGTTCCCGCACCGCGTCCGACAGGGCGGCGCCGGGAAAGCGGCGTTCGATCTGGGCCAGCGTCGCCTCGCTGCGCCGGAAGGTGCCGTCCAGCCGCCCGTCCGCCCCCTCCTCCAGCACCGCCTCGGCCAGCGGCACCGCGGTGAAGCGCAGGCTGGACGCACCGCCGGGCGGCGCCTCCTCCATCAGCAGGCAGGCGGTGCCCACCGTCACCAGATCGAGGAAGGCTTGATGGATTTCGACGGCGAAGTTGGAGCGGTCGACATGCGCCTGCAGGATGCCGGCGGCGCGGTCGAGCATCGGGGCCACGCGGTCGCGCTCCCCGTCCGGCAGCGACGGGCCGGGCTGCAGCCCGAACCAGCGCGACCAGGGCGGGGTCAGCTCGGCCAGCAGGCTGGCGGCGAGCTGCTCCACGGCGTCCGGCGCGGTCCCGTCGAACAGCCGGTCCACCCGCCGCTCGCCGGGGGTACCGCCGCCGCGGAAGGGCTGCCCGTTGGGCAGGGCGTGGTCGTAGCAATCCTGCCAGTGGCTTTCCCAGACCGACCGGCGCTCCCGCGCCGCCCGGTAGCGCTCCAGCAACCGCTCCGGCCCGTTCGGCGGGGCGGAGGCCTTGCCGCGCCGCCGGCCGCTCACACTGTCATTCAGGGTGTCGCTCATCCCATCACTCCCCCAGCAGGCGCTTGCGCAGCGGGACCAGCGCGCCGACGTCGAGCGCGCCCCGCCAGGAGGTCTGGACCGTCCCCGCCCGTCCTCGGTTGCGCCGCTGGATCATCGCCTCGGCGGCCTTGGCCGGGTCCTTTTCCTCCTCCGTCGCCGGAGCCGGGTCGGCCGGCTCGACGACGGGGGGCGGCGGGGGGGCGGGCACTTCCGCCACCGGGGCGGCGGGTTCGGGAAGCGGAGCCGTGTTCCACCAGGGCGTCGTGACGGGCGCCGGCGTCTCCACGGGAGGCGGGGCCGGGGTCGGTGCGGGCTCGGGGGCGGGCGCCGGCGGGGGTGGAGCGGCGACGACGGGAGCGGGCTCCGGAGCGGGGGCGGACGGCGCGGATGGCCGCGGCGCCTTGAACAGGTTCGCCATGGGCGGGGGTTCCTCGGTCGTGACGGGACGGGGCGGCGGGAAGCAGGACGCGGCGGCGCGGATCAGGATGCGGCGGGCCGTGTCAGCCGCCGGTAGAGCTGCCAGGGCGTCAGGACGCCGGGTGCGTGGAGACCCAGCAGGCGCTTGACCGCCTCAACGCAGGTGAAGGGCCCCCAGGGGGCCGGGCGGGTCAGGCCGCGCCGCACCGGCGCCGGGGTCACCGCCATGCCCAGCCCGCGGTACCAGCCCGGCAGGTCGAAGGCGGCGGGGAGGTCGAGGACCGACACGTCGGTGAAGGGCGACAGCGGATCGACGATCACCCAGCGGCGCCCGTCGTGCAGCAGCGCGAAGCAGTGGCGGAATCCCGGTTTCAGAAGGCGCAGCCACCACAGCTCCGCCTCGCCACGGAAGACCACCCAGGCGCGCGGCGAGTCCCCTTGCGTCCGGCAGGGCCCCATATGGCACGACGGCGGCATCGGCGTGCTCACTGGACGATGCCCTTCTCGCGCAGCACCGGGTGGAGCCGCTCGAACGCCTCCCGCCACAGGGTGTGGGCGCGCTGTTCGCGATACCGCGCCGGGTCCGGCGCCATCAGGCGGCGCCCGTAATGGACCAGCACATGCAGGTGATCGCGGATCAGCAGGCGGCGGCGGTACAGCCGGTCCACCGCGCTCAGCACGTCGCCGGGCTCGCACGGGCGCTGGACCAGCCCCTTCCCGGCGGCGATGCGCGCGCCGGCGGCCTTGGCGTCCTGCGCCTGGACCGACCAGAACCACGCCTCCTCCGCGCTGCCGAACGGTTCCCCGACGGCGTCGGACAGGACCATGGACATGTTGCGGCGTTGGACCATGCGCGGGCCTCCCTCGGAATTGCAGCTTTTGCGTTCGCGGGCGCAGCTTCGCTCTCGGGCGGAGCGCCGGATGGGCCGCGGCGCGCGCGGCTGGCGAACACATGTTCACGTTATGTACTGATTGAAGTCCTTCGTCAAGGAAAATATGAATAGGTTCCTAGGGACGGCTTTCCGTGATTATGTGATTATCCTCCCATGCTGAAACATGCGGACATCTGGCGGGCGATCGACCGCCTCGCGGCCCAGCACGGGCTGTCGGCCTCCGGGCTCGCGCGGCGCGCGGGGCTGGACCCGACGACCTTCAACAAGAGCAAGCGGACCACCGGCGACGGCAAGCTCCGCTGGCCCTCGACGGAGAGCGTGTCCAAGGTTCTGGAGGCGACCGGCGCGTCGCTGTCGGAATTCGTCAGCCTGGTCGGCGATTCCGCCGGCGCGGGTTCGCTGCAGCGGGTGCCGGTCATCGGCTACGCGCAGGCGGGCAACGCCGGCTTCTTCGACGACGCCGGCTTCCCCTCGGGGGTGGGCTGGGACGAGCTTCTGTTCCCCAGCATCGGCGATCCGCACGCCTACGCGCTGGAGATCGCCGGGGACAGCATGGACCCCGTCTACCGCGACGGCGACACCATCATCGTCTCGCCCGCCGCACAGATCCGGCGCAACGACCGCGTCGTCGTCCGCACCAAGGGCGGCGAGGTGATGGCGAAGCAACTCGTCCGCGAAACCGCCACGAAGATCGAGCTGATCTCCATCAACCGCGCCCATCCGGACCGCAGCATCCCGCGCGCCGAGGTCGCCTGGATGGCCCGCATCGTCTGGGCGAGCCAGTAAGAACCAGCCGCGCGGCACACCGTCCTAGGATATTTTTCCTTTACAGCATCGGCGGAAGGGTTTAGCGTCCGGCCATGACCGGAATCGCAAGATCACACCCCCTCCCGTCGCTTCTGGAAGAGCTTGAACGCCGTCACGACGACGCACCGCCCCGTGGCGCGCTGCGGACGGCGGTTCTCGATGGGGTGGAGCGCTGCGCCACGCTGACCCACGCCGCCGCGCTTCGCCTGCACGACCGTCTGGCCGCGGAGGCCCGCCGCGGCACGGCACAACGCCGCCGCACCCTGCCCGCCGGCCGGACCGCCAGCGACGTCTGGCTGGCCCGCCTCGCCGCGTCGCTGACCCATCACCGCAACGCCGCCAGCGCGCTGGTCCGCGACGGCGGTTGAGCCTGGGGTGAACCGGTGGCGCGGCTCTCAGGTCGCCGGAGGAGTGCCGGTCCCGCCGGGAGCCGAGACCGCCCCGTCCACGGCGCCCTCCATGGCGGCGGGCGCGGTTCGCGCCTTCCTCGCGCGCGGCTTGCGAACCGGTGCAGCGGCAGACGGGGACACCGCCAGCGCAGGCGTGTCCTCCGCGGCCAAAGACTCGGAGGGTGCCGGCGTCTCCGCCCGCTCCGCGGCCTTCTTCAGCACCTTGCCCTTTGAAAAGCCGGCCTCGCGCAGGGCCGTCTTCAACTCTTCCCACGCCAAGCGAATGTCCGTGGCGAAGGCCCGCGCGTCGCCGTCGCGGTGGGTGCGGAAATACTCCGCCGCCGCGCGCATCTGGGCTGGCAGGGTTTCCGCCCCGGCGCGCACCGCCTCGTTGCGCAGGCGGTTGTGGCGCTCGTCCAGATAGGTGAGGATGTCCGACAGCTCCTCCGGCGTGCAGCTTTTCTGAAGCTTGTCGGTGACCGCGGGCGCGGCCTTGTCGATCTTCCCGACCAGCTCCGAGCGGCCGCGCTTCAGCTCCGGATCGTAGACGGTGCGGATCACCTGGATCACGCGGCGCCGTTCGCGGAATTGCATCATCTCCCCCCTCAACATGAGTCCTTCGATGGACCGATTCACCGTTTCGAAGGAATCATGCCGCGGAACGGACCGCCTATCAAGCCGGTTTTCGGGCCGCATACCGCCCAAAAACCGGCTTTCCGGGTTATCCGAAGCGGATCAGCGGAAGGCGAACTCCCAATAGAGCGCCCGCGCCCGCGCCGCCAGGGGACCGGGCTGCAGAGTACGCTTCTCGACGCGGGTGACCGGCACCACCTTCGCGTAGTTGCCGGTCGAGAACACCTCGTCCGCCTCCAGCACGTCGCGGGGGCTTAGGCTAGCCTCCTCCACCGCCACGCCGTCGTCGCGCAGCAGGGCGATCACGCGCTGGCGGGTGATGCCGTTGAGGAAGGTGCCGTTGTGCACCGGCGTGCGCACCACCCCGTCCTTGGCGATGAACAGGTTGGCCGTCGCGAACTCCGCCACGTTGCCGATGGGGTCGAGCATGATGGCGTTGTCGAAACCGCGCTCCCGCGCCTCCTTCAGCGCCAGCCCGGCGTTGGGGTAGAGGCAGGCGGCCTTGGCCTCGGTCGGCGCCATGTCCGGCACCGGGCGGCGGCGGCTGGACAGTCCGGCGGTGAAGCCCGCGGCGCTGGGCAGCGGCGCCTCGTAGACCGACAGGACGAAGCGCGTGCTCTCGGCATCGGGCGCGACGAAGCCCTCCTCCGCGTAGAACATCGGCCGAATGTACAGCTCGGCCTCCTTGGGGAAGCGGCGGATGCCGTCCCAGCACAGCTCTTCGATCTCCCCGGCGGTCAGCATGGGGGCGAGGCCCATCACCTGGGCGGAGCGCACGACGCGGGCGCAGTGGCGGTCGAGGTCGGGGGCCACGCCCTGGAAGGCGCGGGCGCCGTCGAAAACGACCGAAGACAGCCAGAGCGCGTGAGTCATCGGGCCGACGATGGCGGGGTTGCCCGCGATCCATTCGCCCTGGATGTAGCTCAACGCCTGACCGGCCGTGCTGCCCATGATCTTCTCCCTTTTCGGCTTCGGGTTGGTTCTATCCGGATGGTTCGCTCCCTCGAAAAGCATACCCCCTCATCGCCGCCGGTCAACCTGCGCAGACGGGCCAGCCGGACGGTTGATGCAGGACACCCTCACCACACCGGGAGCGACCGACCCATGGGCTGGACCTATTCGAGCGCCTTTCCGCAGCCGCTGCGCGCGGCCCCGCCCTTCCCGCCGCCGGGCCAGGACGTTCCCACCCCGGGCCCCCTGACCGACAACCCGGACCTGCCGACCCCCGGCCCGCAGGAGGACATGCCCTCCCCCCTGCCCAACGACGACCTGCCGCCGTCCCGGCCCACCGACCCGGACTTCGCCTGAGCCGCGACGCCGCCGAACGGCCAAAGAAAACGGGGCGCCCCCTTGCGGAGGCGCCCCGTTCTTCATCGGTGAACCGAAACGGACGGATCAGCGGCGCTGAACCATCAGCTTCTTGATCTCGGCGATGGCCTTGGCCGGGTTGAGGCCCTTCGGGCACGCCTTGGTGCAGTTCATGATGGTGTGGCAGCGGTAGAGGCGGAACGGGTCCTCGAGGTTGTCGAGGCGCTCGCCCGTCATCTCGTCGCGGCTGTCCACGATCCAGCGGTAGGCCTGGAGCAGGATCGACGGGCCGAGGTAGCGGTCGCCGTTCCACCAGTAGCTGGGGCAGGAGGTCGAGCAGCAGAAGCACAGGATGCACTCGTAGAGGCCGTCCAGCTTGGCGCGGTCCTCCGGCGACTGCAGGCGCTCGCGGCTCGGGGCCGGCGACTGCGACTGCAGCCACGGCTTGATCGAGGCGAGCTGGGCGTAGATGTGCTTCAGGTCGGGGACGAGATCCTTGACCACCGGCATGTGCGGCAGCGGGTAGATCTTGACGTCGCCCTTCACCTCCTCGATGGCCTTCAGGCAGGCCAGCGTGTTGGTGCCGTCGATGTTCATCGCGCAGGACCCGCAGATGCCCTCGCGGCAGCTCCGCCGGAAGGTCAGGGTCGAGTCGATGTTGTTCTTGATGTAGATGATCGCGTCCAGGATCATCGGGCCGAACTTGTCGAGGTCGACGACGTAGGTGTCGACCCGCGGGTTCTGCCCGTCATCCGGCGACCAGCGGTAGATCTTGAAGGTCTTCGCCCGCTTGGCGCCGCTGGCGGCGTTGATGGTCTTGCCGACGCCGACCTTGGAATTGGCGGGCAGGTTGAATTCGACCATGGTTCGTATCCTTGCCTTGCTCTTGCCGCCTTAGTAGACGCGGGCCTTGGGCGGGAACACCTGCACCTCGTCGGTCAGGGTGTAGAGATGGACCGGGCGGTACCCGATCTTCGTCTCGCCCTTGTCCGACACCTCGATGACGGTGTGCTTCATCCAGTTCTCGTCGTCGCGGTCCGGATAATCCTCGCGGGCGTGGGCGCCGCGGCTCTCCGGCCGGTTCTTCGCCGAGTGGAGCGTGGCGACCGCCTGGTACAGCAGGTTGTCCAGCTCGATGGCTTCGACGAGGTCGGAGTTCCAGACCAACGAACGGTCGCTGATCGCCATGTCGCTCTTCTTGGCGAAGGTCTGGTCGATGAGCTTGACGCCCTCCTCCAGCACCTCGCCGGTGCGGAAGACCGCGCAGTTGTTCTGCATGGTCCGCTGCATCTCCAGGCGAAGCTCCGACGACTTGATGGAGCCCTTGGCGTTGCGGATGCGGTCGAAGCGCTCCAGGGCGACGTCGGTCGCGGCGGCGGACGACGACACCGACTTGCCCTTCTCGACGATCTCGGCGGCGCGGATGGCCGCCGAACGGCCGAACACCACGAGGTCGAGCAGCGAGTTGGAGCCCAGGCGGTTCGCGCCGTGCACCGACACGCAGGCCGCCTCGCCGATGGCCATCAGGCCGGGCACCACGCGATCCGGGTCCTCGGCGGTCGGGTTGACCACCTCGCAACGGAAGTTGGTGGGGATGCCGCCCATGTTGTAGTGCACCGTCGGTAGAACCGGGATCGGTTCCTTGGTGACGTCCACGCCTGCGAAGATCTTGGCCGTCTCGGCGATGCCGGGCAGGCGCTGATGGATGATCTCCGGCGGGAGATGCTCCAGGTGCAGGTGGATGTGGTCCTTGTGCTCACCGACGCCGCGGCCCTCGCGGATCTCGATGGTCATCGAGCGGGACACCACGTCGCGCGAGGCGAGGTCCTTGGCCGACGGCGCGTAGCGCTCCATGAAGCGCTCGCCGTTGGAGTTGGTGAGGTAGCCGCCCTCGCCGCGCACGCCCTCGGTGATGAGGCAGCCGGAGCCGTAGATGCCGGTCGGGTGGAACTGCACGAACTCCATGTCCTGCAGCGGCAGGCCGGCGCGCAGCACCATGCCGCCGCCGTCGCCCGTGCAGGTGTGGGCCGAGGTGGCGGAGAAGTAGGCGCGGCCGTAGCCGCCCGTCGCCAGAACGACGAGCTGGGCGCGGAAGCGGTGGATGGTGCCGTCGTCGAGGTTCCAGGCCACCACGCCCTTGCAGACGCCGTCCTCCATGATGAGGTCGAGCGCGAAATATTCGACGAAGAATTCCGCCTCGTGCTTCAGCGACTGCTGGTAGAGGGTGTGCAGGATGGCGTGGCCGGTGCGGTCGGCGGCGGCGCAGGTACGATAAGCCTGCTGCTTGCCGTAATGGGCGGTCATGCCGCCGAAGGCGCGCTGGTAGATCTTGCCTTCCGGCGTGCGCGAGAAGGGCACGCCGTAGTGCTCCAGCTCGATGATCGCCGGGATGGCCTCGCGGCACATGTACTCGATGGCGTCCTGGTCGCCCAGCCAGTCCGACCCCTTGACAGTGTCGTACATGTGGAAGCGCCAGTCGTCCTCGCTCATGTTGCCGAGCGCCGCCGAGATGCCGCCCTGGGCGGCCACGGTGTGCGAGCGGGTCGGGAAGACCTTGGTGATGCACGCCGTCTTCAGGCCCTTCTCGGCCATGCCGAAGGTGGCGCGCAGGCCCGCACCGCCGGCACCGACGACGACGACGTCATAGGAATGATCGATAATATCGTAGGCGGCCATGGCTCGTCAGGCTCCGAACGAAATCTTGAGGACGGCGATGACGCAGGCGGCACCCAGCACGAAGCACAGGGCTTTCACGGCCAGGATGCTCAGGATCTTCGCCATCTCGTTGTGCACGTAGTCCTCGATCACCACCTGCAGCCCGGCCTGGGCGTGGTGGAAGGTGACCACGGCGGTCAGCACCATCATCAGCGCCGAGAAGGGCGACTGCAGCCACGCGACGAAGGCCGCGTGGTCGGCGCCCAGATGGCGGATCACCCCGAAGACGAACCAGATGGTCAGCGGAACCAGGGCGATGGCGGTGACGCGCTGGTGCCACCAATGCTCGGTGCCGTGCTTGGCGGAGCCCAGGCCGCGCGCGATCTGCAGCGGCGAGCGGAGGGTCTTGCTGTTGGACGCCATGTCTTCTCTCCTCACCACACGGCCAGGCCGATGACCCAGGTCAGCACGGTCAGCACGGCCGCCGCACCGATGACGATCTGGTTGCCGCGGTCGGCCTCGCTCAGCTCGAACGCCTTGCCGGCGTCCCACACCAGGTGCCGGATGCCGTTGCACAGGTGATAGTAGAGCGCCAGCGACCAGCCGAACATCAGCAGCAGCCCGAAGAACGAGCCGATGAAGTGCTGCGCGCGTTCGTACGCGGCGGGGCTGGTGGCGGCGGCGACCAGCCACCAGGTCAGCAGAAGGGTCCCGACGGCCAGCCCCACGCCCGTGATGCGGTGCGTGATGGACAGGAGCGCGGTCCTGGGGAGTTTGTAGACTTGCAGATGCGGAGAGAGCGGCCGACCGCTGCCGTTTGCCATTGCGTCGTCCTCAGTTCGGCGACCGGTCGCGGCAAGGAGGGCTGTTGCCGCGACGGCGGGTGATGCGAGACCGAAAGTTTTAAGCCCTGCTGTGTTTGGCGATTGAATTACGCCTCTACCGCACACGAGTCAACGGCAGGGACTTGGCCGTGGCCAAAATGGCGCACCGCGGGAAGTGCCTGAAAACTAACGGGCTTTGCTGCAGCTGGTATTACCAGGGCCAAAACGCGGTTTTGCCGTTCAGCCTATTACTTGTCGAAGCGGCGAACATTCTCCACCATCATCGAATACATCTGGGTAATCAGCTCCGCCGGACGCAGCCGGCCGAAGGGGATGTTCTCCTTGGCCCACTCCACCAGCCCCTCGGGCGGGCGGACCGGCGCGACCTCGTAGCCGGCCTTCTTCAGCGCGTTCATCACCGAACGGGCCTGCTTGGTGTAGTCCTCGTTGAAGAAGGACTTGTCCGCGTCCTTGATCGCCTTGGCGATGATGTCTTCGAGCGGAGTGGCCATGCCCCGGTGTGCCGGTCGCGGTCGTTCGTGATAGGGCGGACACGGTGTCACAACGCGGGCGCTGTTGCAATTCCAATGGGAACCGCATACCTCAAGCCCTCTTCGCACCGCAGATCACAGGGATTAACCGCCATGGGCTACACAGTCGCGGTCGTCGGCGCCACCGGCAACGTCGGACGGGAAATGCTGACCACCCTCGCCGACCGCCGGTTCCCGGCCGACGCGGTGATCGCCCTGGCCGCCGACAGCGCGGTCGGCAAGGAGGTGTCCTTCGGCGAGGACGCGGTGCTGAAGGTCGAGGACGTCGGCCGCTTCGACTTCAAGGGCGTGGACATCGCGCTGTTCGCCGCGGACGCCAAGGTTTCGGCGGCCCATGCGCCTCGCGCCGCCGCCGCGGGCGCCGTGGTGATCGACGCCAGCCCGCAGTTCCGCATGGACCCCGACGTCCCGCTGGTGATTCCCGAGGTCAACGGCGACGCGCTCGCCGGCTACGCGAAGAAGAACATCGTCGCCAGCCCCGGCGGCGCCGCCATCCTGCTGGCCATGGCGCTGAAGCCCCTGCACGGGCAGGTCACGGTGAGCCGCGTCGTCGTCTCCACCTACCAGGCGGCTTCGGACGCCGGCAAGGAGGGTATGGACGAGCTGTTCGGCCAGACCCGCGCCATCTACGTGAACGATCCGGTGCAGAAGTCCGTCTTCTCCAAGCAGATCGCCTTCAACGTCATTCCCCACGTCGGCCCCTTCATGGAGGACGGCACGACGCGGGACGAATGGGCGCTGAACGTCGAGACGAAAAAGATCCTCGACCCCAAGATCAAGGTGAGCGCGACCTGCGTCCGCGTCCCCGTCTTCATCGGTCACTCCGCCGCGATCACCGTCGAATGCGTGGAGCCGGTGACCGCCGAGGAGGCCCGCCGCATCCTGCGCAAGGCGCCGGGCATGCAGGTGATCGACCAGCAGGAGAACGACGGCTACATCACCCCGGTCGAGGTCGCCGGCGACGACCCGGTCTTCGTCAGCCGCATCCGCGAGGACTACACGGTGGACAACGGCCTGTCCTTCTGGGCCGCCACCGACAACCTGCGCAAGGGCGCCGCGCTCAACGCCGTGCAGATCGCCGAGCTGCTGGTGAAGGAGTATCTGGACGCGTGATCCCGCTTCGTCCCTCCCGCCCGGACGACGCCCCGGTCCTCTTTGAGGTCTGGCTCGCCGCGGTGCGCAGCACGCACGACTTCCTGAACGAGGAGGACATCGGCTTCTACGCCGGCCTCTTGCGCGACCAGTATCTTCCGGCGGCGGCGCTGCTGGTCGCGGTGGACGGCGACGACCGGCCGGTCGGCTTCCTGGGCATGACCGGGTCCAAGATCGACACGCTGTTCGTCGATCCGGCGTGGCACGGCCGGGGGATCGGCCGCGCCCTGGTCGCCCGCGCCCTGGAGGGCGGGCCGGAGCTGACGGTCGACGTGAACGAGCAGAACAACGCCGCCCGGGCCTTCTATCGGCGCCTCGGCTTCCGGGATGTCGGGCGCTCCGCGCTGGACGACAGCGGCCGCCCGTTCCCCTTGCTGCATCTGGCCCTCGATGGCGCCGGCCAAGGCGACCCGACCGGCGCCTGAAGGGCTTACTTGACGAACAGCCGGTACAAGGCGGAGTGGTCCAGCCCACCGTCGCCCTGCTCGGCCAGCAGTTCGAACAGCTCCAGGCTGAGGCCCAGCGCGGGAAGCTGCATGCCGGACTGCTCCGCCAACTCCTCCGCCTGCTTCAGATCCTTGATCTGGGTGACCACGCGGCCGCCCGGCGTGAAGTCGCCGGAGACCATGCGCTGGCCGTGCAGCTCCAGGATGCGCGACTCGGCGAAGCCGCCGCGGATGGCGTCGCGGACCTTGCCCGGCTCCACCCCCGCCGCCTTGGCCAGCGCCAGCGCCTCGGCCACCGCGCCGATGCTCAGCGCGACGATCACCTGATTGGCCATCTTGGCGACCTGCCCAGCCCCGCTGTCGCCGACATGGGTGATGCGCTGGCCCATCGCCTGGAACAGCGGCAGGGCGCGGGCGAAGGCTTCCTCCGTGCCGCCGGCCATGATGGTCAGGGTGCCGGCCTCCGCCGCCACCGTGCCGCCCGACACCGGGGCGTCGACCCAGTCGGCACCCTTGGCGCGGACGGCCTCGGCCAGCTTGCGGGTCGCCCCGACCGCCGTGGTGCCCATGTCGATGACGAGATGGCCGGGCCGCAGCGCGTCGATCAGCGCGGTGGCCACCGCCTCCACCGCCACCGTGTCCGACAGCATCAGAACGATGGAATCGGCGCGGGCCGCGACCTCGGCGGGGTTGGCGGCCGGGCTCATGCCCTCGGCCGCCAGTTCCTCGACCGGGCCGGGACTGCGGCTGCTGATCACCAGGGCAGCACCGGCCTTCGCCAGATTGCGGGCCATCGGCCGGCCCATCAGGCCCAGCCCGATGACGCCGACCGTCCGCCCCGCCAGACCTGTCTGTCCGGTCATGTCACCGGCCGTCACAGGCGGGTGTGGCGCGCCCGCGCGCCGCGTTCGATGGCGGCGGCGCACAGCCGGTCCACGCCCAGCTTGTGCCGGATCAGCTCCAGCATCCGCAGTTCCTCCTGCGAGGCCGCGGGGTCCGCCGCGGCGATGTCGCAGGCGAGCGCGTAGGCGGTCTCGGACAGCTTGGACGGAATCGCCTCCTTGACGATCTGGAGCGTCGTCTCCAGCCCGTCAGCGTCGGCCAGCAGGCCGGAGCATTCGCGGGTCACGTCGGTCAGCCGGTCGATGTCGAAATCCTTGAAGATCGGCAGATAGCGGACGTTCTCGCCGATGGCCTCAAGCTCCGCGTCCGTCATGTCGCCGTCGCACGCCGACACCAGCACCATGACGTAGATGAGCGCGCTGTGATGGTTGATCATCGAAACTCCTGCGGAAAAAGGGCCCCGCCCAATCTTGCCCGCCCCCCGCGCGCCGTCAAGGGAGGGAGCGCCGTCAAGGGAGCTATGCCCGGGGCGGACGGGTGGGTCCCTCGACAGGGGACGGGTTGCCCCTTAAGGTCGGCCCCCATGTCGGTGGTCTTCAATGTGGCGCTCCCGGTCTTCGCCATCATCCTGGCGGGCGTCCTTTCCGGTAAGGCGAAGCTTCTCGGTCCCGCCTCGTCGGAGGCGCTGAACAAGTTCGTCTACTGGATGGCCCTGCCGCCGGTGCTGTTCCTCGGCACCGCGAAGCGCTCGCTGCCGGAGATCTTCAACGGCCCCTTCATCGGCGCCTTCCTCGGCTCGATGCTGGCGGTCTACGCGCTGGGCGCCCTGCTCGGCTGGCTGATCCACCGCGAGCGCACGCAGATCCAGTGCATGCAGGGGCTGAACGCCTGCTTCTCCAACACCGGCTACATGGGCATCCCGCTGTTCCTGGCGGCCTTCGGCCCGGACCGTCTGGCCCCGGCGATCCTCGCCACCGTCATCATGAGCGCGATCATGGTCGGCATCGCCGTGATCTGGCTGGAATTCGCCAACAGCCAGGGCGGCGGCCTCGGCAAGGCGCTGCGCGACGTCGGCCGGGCGCTGGTCAAGAACCCGCTGATCATCTCCACAGCCCTGGGGCTCGCCTGGTCGGTCTTCCTGTCCGGCGTGCCGGTGCCACGCCCGATCGCCATCTACTGCGACCTGATGGGCGCCTCCGCCGGTCCCTGCGCCCTGTTCGCCATCGGCCTGTTCCTGGCGACCCAGAGCCTGAAGGCCAACCTGATGGAGGCCGGCTGGATCAGCGCGTGCAAGCTGGTGGTGCAGCCGGCGCTGGCCTGGTTCCTCATCCAGACCCTGTTCCCGCTGGACCCCTTCTGGGCCGGGTCGGCCATCATCCTCGCCGGCCTGCCCACCGGCGCCCTGACCTTCGTGGTGGCCAGCCAGTACCGCATCTATGTGGAGCGCACCTCCACAGCGATCCTGATGTCCACCATCGCCAGCGTGGTCACCCTGTCCTTCCTGCTGGCCACCTACGCGCCGCCCCTCTGAACCTTGGCTTGCGGTCGTCCGGTCGCATTCGCCTCTTCAGACATTCATCTTTCTTAAAAGAAAGAAACCATTTGAAAAGCGGGGGGCAGCCCTCCCTGCGTCATTCTTGCGTCTTTCTTAATATCTGTTGTTCAATCATTTGATCACGGCAAATCCAACGCCCACCGCACGGGCGGCTGGTCTGCCGCTTCCTTTCGTTCAGACTCAAAACAATCAATCGCCGCCGCATCGTTTCGGGGGAAAGAGATACGCGCCATGTCCATGCTG
Source organism: Azospirillum sp. UENF 211521 (assembly GCF_058780535.1). Classification (NCBI taxonomy): domain Bacteria; kingdom Pseudomonadati; phylum Pseudomonadota; class Alphaproteobacteria; order Rhodospirillales; family Azospirillaceae; genus Azospirillum; species Azospirillum sp. UENF 211521. The sequence continues at coordinate 617,299 of NZ_JBSNCF010000001.1, read as the reverse complement.
AGTTCCATGACCATCCGGACCAAGGTGGTCGCCGCCACCGTTGCGGTCCTGCTGATGTCGATCGCCTTGGGACTGTTCGCCGTCGACCGGCTGAGCACCGTCAACCGGGCCGCCGAGGACATCCGCTCCAACTGGCTGCCCAGCGTCACCGCCATCGGCGAGATCGACGGCGCGATGAGCGACTACCGCATCCTGGAGGCCTCCCACATCCTGGCCCTCTACCCCGCGGAGATGGCCGAGGTCGAAAAGGAGATGGCGGCCGTCCAGAATCGGCTGGCGGAGGCCAAGCGGAAGTACGCGCCTCTGCTGACCACCGGCTGGGAAACCCAGACCTTCAAGCGCTGGGAAGCCTCGTGGGACCGCTACATGACGATCAGCCGGGACACGCTTCTTCCCCCGTCCCGCGCCAACGAGAACGAGAAGGCCACCGGCATCTACCGGGAGCAGTCGCGCAAGGCCTATGAGGAGAGCAGCGCGCTCGTCAACGAGCTGACCGCATCCAACGTCGAGAACGCGACGAAGGCGGCGGACTCGGGGCGGGCCACCTACGTCGGGGCGCAGAGCTGGATCCTCGGTGCCATCGCCTTCGTCGCGGTCCTCTGCCTGTTCGCCGGCATCGCCATGACCAAGTCGGTCGCCCGGCCCATCGTCGCCCTGACCGCCATCATGGACCGCTTGGCCAAGCGCGACCTCGGCGTCGCCGTGGAGGGCGGGGACCGCCAGGACGAGATCGGAGCCATGGCCCGCGCGGTGCAGGTCTTCAAGGACGGGCTGATCGAGGCGGAGCGTCTGACCGCCGCCCAGGCCGCGGAGGAGGAGAACAAGCGCCGCCGCACTGAGCGGATCGATTCGCTGATCCGCAACTTCGACGGCGCGGTGCACAGCGTCCTGCAGACCGTGGGCGCCGCGGCGTCACAGCTCGACACCACCGCCCGCAGCATGACCGACATCGCCGAGCACACGCGGGCCGAGGCCGGCAGCGCGGCGTCGGCGGCCGAACTGACCTCCGCCAACGTGCAGACCGTCGCCGCCGCGTCGGAGGAGATGGCCGCCTCAATCACCGAAATCTCCCAGCAGGTGTCCCAGTCGGCCAACATCGCCGGCAAGGCCGTGGACGAGGCCGACCGCACCAACGCCACCGTGCAGGGGTTGTCGGAAGCGGCCCAGCGCATCGGCGACGTGGTGGACCTGATCCAGAACATCGCCGCCCAGACCAACCTGCTGGCGCTGAACGCCACCATCGAGGCCGCCCGCGCCGGCGAGGCCGGCAAGGGCTTCGCCGTCGTGGCGAGCGAGGTCAAGAGCCTCGCCAACCAGACCTCCAAGGCGACGGAGGAGATCGCCCAGCAGATCGGCGCCATCCAGGCGGCCACCGGCGGGGCGGTCGGCGCCATCCGCGGGATCGGGGCGACCATCTCCTCGATCAACGACATCTCCTCCTCCATCGCCGCCGCCATCGAGGAGCAGGGTGCGGCGACCCAGGAGATCAGCCGCAACGTCCAGCAGGCGGCGCAGAGCACCCAGGAGGTGACCAGCAACATCGGCCGCGTGTCGCAGGCCGCGACCGAGACCGGCAGCGCCGCGAGCCAGGTGATGTCGGCCTCCGGCGACCTGAACCAGGGGGCGATGCGCCTGAAGAGCGAGGTGGAAAACTTCCTCGTCGCCATCAAGGCTGCCTGAGGGCCGCAAGACAGGACCGGTGGGCGGTCGCGGGACCGTCCACCGGCAGCCCCGCCGCGGCATGGGCTACGGCATCCCGCGTCCCCTCATACTTTCGAAGAAGCGCGCGGCAATCGGTTTGACAACCGGCGGCTGTCCCGGCACTCCATGGCCGTCACCGGTCACTGTCTCATCAAAAGTACAAAATGGAGGAGTCGCCATGCTGGGCCTCTACGCGCAGCACGCGCAGACCTATTTGCTTGTCCTGATGACAAGCACGACGCTTTTCTTTGCCCTGCCGATTTTCATCGCGCCGCTCGCCTGGGCACGACTGATGCTGTGGCGCATCCCGCAGGACACCGACCTCGCCGTCTATTTCGGCCGCTGCCTCGGGGCGTTCATCCTGATCGTCGAGTTCCTGATGCTGCGCGGCGCGACGACGGTGGAAGCGACCGCCTACGCCTTCGACGTCCTGTTCGCCGTGTTCGGGCTGATGCTGGCGGTCCATGTCTACGGCGCCATACGGCGCATCCAGCCGATCACCGAGACGCTGGAGATCGGCTTCTGGGCGTTCCTGCTCCTGCTCAACACGTGGTTCTACCCGGCCCCTCCCGCCTGACGGAACCGCGGCCCCGTCACCACGGACCCGCCGCTGTTGCCAAGCCGCCGCTGCCCGTATAATGTGCACCGCGCATCAAGAGTTGAGCGGACGCTCAACGCCAACCTGCTTACCCGAGCAAGGTGGCGTCCCGAAGGGGGATGTGGCCGGACCGGCAATCAAACGGGGTTCGCCATGACGTCTGTTCCGACCGATGCACCGACAGCGGAGCCGGACGAGTCATGCCCATCAGGATCCCCAACGATCTTCCCGCCTTCACCGCCCTCCAGTCCGAGGGCGTCATGGTCATGCAGGAGGCCGACGCCATCCGGCAGGACATCCGGCCCCTGCGCTTCGGCCTGCTCAACCTGATGCCCGACAAGATCCGGACCGAGACGCAGATCGCCCGCCTGCTGGGCAACACCCCGCTCCAGGTCGAACTGTCGCTGATCCGGATCACCAACCATGTGCCGCGCAACACCGCGGCGGACCACATGAGCGCCTTCTACCGGTCGTGGGAGGACGCGCGCCGTGAGACGTTCGACGGCTTCATCATCACCGGCGCCCCGGTCGAGACGATGCCCTTCGAGGAGGTCTCCTACTGGGACGAGCTGTGTTCGGTCTTCGACTGGACGCAGAGCCACGTCCATGCCTGCCTGAACATCTGCTGGGCGGCGCAGGCCGCCGTCCATCATTTCCACGGCGTGCCGAAGCATCTTCTGTCGCGCAAGGCATCCGGCGTGTACCGGCACCGCAACCGTGCCCCCGCCTCGCCCTACCTGTGCGGCCTGTCCGACGGCGTGCCCATCCCGGTCTCGCGCTGGACCGAGGTGCGCGAGGAGGACATCCCCCCCGAAAGCGGCCTGCGCGTGCTCCTGGATTCCCCGGAGACCGGCCCCTGCCTGCTGGAGGATGCCGCCCACCGCTCGCTGCACATGTTCAACCACATCGAGTACGACACGGATACCCTGCGCAACGAGTATGTCCGGGACGTCGCCAAGGACGCGGCCACGCCGGTTCCCCAGGGCTATTTCCCCGACGACGACCCGAGCCGCCCACCCGAGAACCGGTGGCGGAGCCACGCCCATCTGCTGTTCGCCAACTGGATCAACCAGATCTACCAGACGACGCCCTTCGACCTCTCGCGCATCGGCGCGGACCGGCCGGCCGCCATCACGGCGGCCTGACCGCCCCATCGCCGCTCAGCGCCTGTTGCGCCCCATCCTCCATCTGCAGGGCGAGCCAGAGCAGATGAGCCGCCGCGGCCGGGCTGACACCGGCCGGACGGGAACCGCCCCCACTCTCCACCGTCAGGCCGTACAGGGCCGCCACCAGATGGCCCTTGGCGCGGGGTGACAGCCGGCGCCCCCGGTCGGCCAGTCCCTGCTCGACAAGGGCGGTCGCCTCGCTCAGCAGCGCGAGATCGAGCACCGGCCGGGAGGCGGCGGCCTCCCGCGGCGGTGACGGAGGGTCACCATCGCCGGACTCCGGCCGGCCGGCCGCCGTCCGCATGTTGCCCCGTCCTGTCAGCAGCCAGTTCATGTCGATGCCGAGGGCGGCCAGTTCCGACAGGGTCTCCCCCTTCGGCAGCTTGCCGTTCAACTCATAGGACTGCCATGTGTTCTCCCCGAGACGGAATCGGCGAGACATTGTTTTTTGTGTCTCACCAAGAAATTCGCGCACGGTTTTGAGCCGATCCCCAAGCTGCACCACGCCGGTTTCTCCCAGGCCTGGAGAGGAAGCCTCCATTTCCAAGGTGAATTTGCTTCCCACGGCGCCCCGCTCGCGACGAGGCCGATCGTCGGTTGCACGTTTTCTCATGTTGCGACGATACGTATTATCGTGTAGAAAACACTGGGATACGCGGTGCGCAGCACTTTTACGCATGGATACGACATGGCCATTCTCGGTGTGCGCTCCATTCATTCCACCTTTGGTCCGGGCTCCGCGGGGCCGCCGGTCAGCGCCTGCACGCGACACTAGAAACCGTGTATGCCCGAAAGGCGTTCAGGTTCTGCATCGGTAGAGTAGCGAAGTCTCCTTCACCGCCCGCGGGAGCACGGCGGCCATGATGACTGTGGGACGCCAATTCCTTCCGGACCGACATCTTCGGAAGCGTCCCGCGAATCCCTCCGCATGGTCGCCCCATGGCCGCCGACCAATTCTTCAACTTATCGCAGAACATATGGGCTTTTGCATTGCCCATCCGCGCGCCCATGCGGCCGGCCGCGCGGAGCGTGTGAGGCATCGCCTCACTGTCACACAATGAACAATTTTGCCGCAACCGGTTCATTGCAAGAATCGTAATTCTCGACGAAGACAAGAAAAATAAAAATCGTTCTTTGGTGAGCACGCGAGGAAACCGACCACCAAAACAACAGAAAAGTGAAAAACGTCATGAATGACATCAGCGTCAGAACAAAAACGTTCGCTGTTTTTGCGTTTCTATCCCTGCTTCTCGCTGGTATCGGCGCCTTGGGAATCAACCGTTTGTCGGTGGTCAACGACAGATCGACGGAAATCGCCAGCTTCTGGATGCCGCGGGTCGTTCAGGTCAACACCGTGAACGACGCCGTGTCGAACTTCCGCATCCTGCAGGGCGCCCACATCCTCAGCGCCACCGAGACGGAGATGGCCGCGGTGGAGAAGCGGATGGACGATATGGAAGCCAGCATCGTCAACGCCCGCCGGACCTACGAGGCGACGCTGCGCACCGCCGAGGGGCGCGGGCTGTTCGCCCAATTCGAACAGCAGTGGGGGCAGTATCTCACCCTGCACCGCCAGATCGTCGCCCTGTCGCGCCGCAGCGAGAACGCCGCCGCCAACGCCCTGTTCCGCGACGCGGCCGACAAGAGCTTCCAGGAGGTCGGGCGGACGCTCGACTCCATGATCGACCACAACAACCGCGGGGCCGCCAAGGCGAGCGACGACGCCGACGCCGTCTACGCCCAATCCAGCACGATGCTCATCGTCGCGCTGCTCATCGGCGTCGCCGTCTGCCTGGGCGGCGCGCTGATGATGATCCGCGGCGTCTCCTCCCCGATCGGCGCGATGACCGAGGCGATGCGCCGGCTGGCCGGCGGCGACAAGACGACGGCGATCCCCTTCGCCAGCCGCGGCGACGAGATCGGCGCCATGGCTACCGCCGTCCAGGTCTTCAAGGACGGGCTGATCGAGGCCGAGCGGCTGGCCGCCGAACAGGCCGCCGAGCAGGCCGCCAAGCTGCGGCGGACCGAGGCGGTCGAGCGGTTGATCGCCTCCTTCGAGGAGCAGGTCGCCGACGCGCTGCGCAACGTCGCCGCCGCCGCGACCGAGCTGGACACTACCGCCCAGAGCATGGCGGTCACCGCCCGCCAGACCAACGACCAGGCGGCCAACGCCGCCGCCGCCGCGGAGCAGACCAGCGCCAACGTGCAGACGGTGGCCAGCGCCGCGGAGGAGATGTCCAGCTCCATCGGGGAAATCGGCTCGCAGGTCACCCGCTCCACCGGCATCGCCGGACAGGCGGTGCAGGAGGCCGGGCGCACCACCGACTCCGTGCGCGGGCTCGCCGACGCCGCGCACCGCATCGGCGCCGTGGTGCAGCTGATCACCAACATCGCCGGCCAGACCAACCTGCTGGCGCTCAACGCCACCATCGAGGCGGCCCGCGCCGGTGAGGCCGGCAAGGGCTTCGCCGTCGTCGCGTCGGAGGTGAAGCAGCTCGCCAACCAGACCGCCCGCGCGACGGACGAGATCGCCTCTCAGATCCAGGCGATCCAGGAGGCCACCGCCGGCTCGGTCGGCGCCATCGAGGGGATCGGCCGCACCATCGCGGCGATCAACGAGATCTCCACCTCCATCGCCGCCGCGATCGAGGAGCAGTCCGCCGCGACCAACGAGATCTCGCGCAACGTCCAGCAGGCGGCGATCGGCACGCGCGAGGTGTCCAGCAACATCGCGCAGGTGACCGAGGCCGCCGGCACCACCGGGGCCGCCGCCCATCAGGTGCTGGGTGCGGCCGGCGGGCTGGCCTCGCAGGCGGAGAACCTGCGCCGCGACGTGGAGAGCTTCCTGGCGGCGATCCGCGCCGCCTGAGGCGCTGTCCGGCTCCTGCGGGGCCTCACCAGCCCCGCAGGAACTCCGCCGTCGCCTCCACCGCCTCCTTGATGCCGACGCGGCGCACCTCCACCCCCTCGGGGAAGGCGCCGAACAGGCGGCTCGGCATCATCGGGTCGAGCAGAACGAACACCCCGGTGTCGTCGGCCCGGCGCACCAGCCGGCCGAAGGCCTGCTTCAGCCTCAGCCGCGCGATCATGTCCTCGTAGCGGCGCCGCCCGAAGGCGTCGCGGCGGGCGCGGTGCAGGATGTCGGGCCGCGGCCAGGGCACCCGGTCGAACACGATCAGCCGCAAGCTGCGGCCCGGCACGTCCACCCCGTCGCGCACCGCGTCGGTGCCGAGCAGGCAGGCGTGCTCCTCCCCCCGGAAGATGTCGATCAGGGTCGCCACGTCCAGCGGGTCGACATGCTGGGCGTAGAGCGGGACGCCGGTGGCGTCCAGCGGCTCGACGATGCGGTCGTAGACGGCGCGCAGCCGGCTGATCGCCGTGAACAGCCCCAGGCCCCCGCCGCCCGCCGCCTGGAACAGCGTGCGGTAGGCCGAGGCCACCTGCCCCAGATCGTCCTTGCGCACATCGGTGACCACCATCACCCGCGTGCGGTTGGGATAGTCGAAGGGCGAGGGCACCTGGGCGCGCAGCGCCGGCTTGGGCAGGTGGCTGGCGCCGCAGCGGTCCTCCGCCGCCTGCCAGTCCATGGCGGTGTCGCCGGTGCCGTCGGTCAGCGTGGCGGAGGTGACCACCATGCCGTGCGCCGGCCCGGCCAGCGCCTCGGCGAAGGGAACGGTCGGGTTGATCCAGTGGCGGTAGAGCCCGACGTCGACGTCGCGCCCGTCGATCCGTTCCACCGCGAACCAGTCGACGAACTGCGCCGGGGTCTCCACCGGCAGCGTCTTCAGCATGGCCCGCCACGCCTCGACGGTCAGCACGCCGCGCCGGGTCAGGCTGCGCGCCATGGCGTCGATGCGCCGCCGCTGGTCGCTGTCCAGCTCCGCCGTCTCGTCCTCCAGCCTTGCGGCCAGCCGCTTGGCCAGCCCGGCCAGCGGTTCCGCCAGCCGGACCAACGCCGCCTCCAATGCCACCGCCGCGTCGAGCAGCCCGTCCACCGGATAGGCCTTGTCGGCCTCCAGGCTGTAGGGGCCGCCCTGCCCCGCCGTCCGCGAATAGACCTGCCGCCGCGCGGCGAGCAGAAAGGCCTCGGTCGGTCCCTGCGGATTGTCGGCGGACAGCCGCGCCGCCCAGCCCTCCGCCGGCAGGACGCGGGCGCCCAGCATCACCGCGTCCATCAGCTCCTGCGCCTGTTCGTCGCTGGCGACCAGATCCTCGATGCGGCGCTTCAGCCCGCGGGCGCGGCTGCGCCCCGTCTCCTCGGCGCCCAGCAGCCAGCGCCGCAGCTCCTGCGTCTCGCGCCCGGTCAGATGCCCGGCGAAGGCGCTGTCCGCCGCGTCGAAGACATGGTGCCCCTCGTCGAAGACGTAGCGGGTGGGCAGTGTCGGCTCCTCGCCGCCGCCGAGGGCCGCCTGCACCATGACCAGCGCGTGGTTGGCGATCACCACGTCGGCCTTGCGGGCGCGGCGCACGCTCTTCTCGATGTAGCAGCGGGCGTAATGGTCGCAGGCGGAGTAGATGCACTCGCCCCGCCGGTCGGCGAGGCCCAGCGTCCGCCCACGCCCGGCGATGTCGACCAGCCAGCCGGGAAAGTCGCCGCCGGTCAGGTCGCCGTCGCGCGTCGCCGCGGCCCAGCGCGCCATCAGCCCCACCCCGATGGCGTGGTGCGGCTGCATCGGCATGCCGCGCACCGCCTCCTCCAGGTTCAGCAGGCACAGGTAGTTTTCCCGGCCCTTGCGCAGCACGACCTTGCGCGCCTTGGTCGCCGGTTCGGGGTAGAGGCGGTCCAGCTCCGCGTCGATCTGGTGCTGGAGGTTGCGGGTGTAGGTGGAGATCCACACCGTGCCGCCGTTCTTCTCCGCCCACACCGTGGACGGCGCCAAGTAGCCGAGCGTCTTGCCGACGCCCGTTCCGGCCTCCGCCAGCACGACGTTCGGCGTGTCGGGGGCGGGGCGCGGGGCGAAGGCGGCGGACACCGCGCTGGCGTAGTCGGCCTGCTGCGGGCGCGGCTCGGCCACCTTGCCGGGCACGCTGGCCGACAGCATCACCGACAGCCGGCGGCGCGCCTCGTCCGGCTCTACCGGGTGATGGGCGGGCGGCGGCTCGGGCGGACCGTCCTGCCATTCCTTGATGCGGGTCCAGACGCGCAGGCCGGCGCGGGCGGCCCCCTTCTCCGGCCCATCCGGCTTGCCGAGCGCGGCCAGAACGGCGGGCGCCCACAGCCAGCCGGCGCGCCCCATCTCCCAGGCGAAGGCCACCGGGTCGGACGCCTCCTCCCGCCCCGGCGTGCCGAGCAAACCCAGCAGCTTGCGCACCGCCCGGTGCAGCGCCAGCGCGTCGTCCTCCAGCCCGTCGGGGATCGGCAGGTCCAGCGCCTCGGCCAGCCCGCGCGGGGTCGGCACGCAGAAGCGGGCGGGCAGGACGAAGGCGAACAGCTCCAGCAGGTCGAAGGCGGCGAAGGGCTCGCTCCCCAGCCGCCGCGCCATCGCCCGCGCATGGCAAACGAGCGGTGGCTGGCGGCGCACCCGCTTCGCCGCGGCGGCGGGGGCCAGTTCCTCCACCTCCCCGTCGCCGGTCAGCAGGACCACGCGCCGCGCGCCGGCGACCAGGGCCGGCGCGTCATCGAGGCTGAAGGACGGGAGGGAGGGCGCCGAGGTCAGATCCATGGCGCGCAGTATAAAGGCGCCCGCCGCCGCAATGCGAGCAAACCCGTGTTGACCGATCGGCCCGCCCCCTCGAAAGTGCTCCCCCCGTCCTTGAGCGTCGCAGAGGAGAGGTCGAGCGCATGCGGTTTCCGGTCCGGCGTCTGCTGAGACTCCTGATGGCCCTGGCCGTCGCCCTGGTGGCCTTCAGCGTCGGCTGGGCGGCGCTCTACCGCGTGGTGCCGGTGCCGGCCACGCCCCTGATGCTGATCCGCGCCGCCGGAGGCTCCGGGCTGGCGCACGACTGGGTGCCCCTGTCGCACATCTCCCCCCACCTCGCCCGCGCGGTCATCGCGTCGGAGGACACGCTGTTCTGCGGCCATGGCGGCTTCGACTGGGCGGCCATCGAGGGCGCCTTCGAGGACAACGAGGAGGGCCGGCGCCTGCGCGGCGGCAGCACGATCAGCCAGCAGACCGCCAAGAACGCCTTCCTCTGGCCGGACCGCAGCTGGACCCGCAAGGGCATCGAGGCGTGGTTCACCCTGCTGATCGAGACGCTGTGGCCGAAGAGCCGCATCCTGGAGGTCTATCTGAACATCGTGGAGTGGGACGACGGCGTCTACGGCGCCGAGGCCGCCGCCCGCCACCATTTCAAGAAGCCGGCATCGGCCCTGACCCGCCGCGAGGCTGCCCTGCTGGCCGTCGTCCTGCCCAACCCGCGCAACTGGTCCCCGAACCCGCCCGGCGCCTACGTGGCGCGACGGGCCGGCGTCATCGAGCGCCGCATGGCGGTGGTGGAACGGGACGGGCTGGCCGATTGCGCGAAGTAGAATGCTCCTTTTCTTTGAAGGGTACATTGGCGCCTGCTTTGCCCCCTCCCCGGCCCTCCCCCGCTGACGCAGGGGAGGGAGATTTCTGCGAAACCGGCGCCTGCTCCCTCCCCTGCGAAGCGGGGGAGGGTTAGGGAGGGGGCAATGCTATGCAAGCCATCACCTTTTCTTAAAAACGACTACGCCCCGCCCCCCGACATCCGCAAACTCACCACCCCCGCAACGATCAGCAGAATCCCCGCCAGCTTCAGGAAGTTCAGCGACTCGCCGAAGACCCAAATCCCGATCGCCGCGATGGCCGCCGTGCCCACCGCGGACCAGATGGCGTAGGCCACGCCGACCTCGATCTCGCGCAGCGCCTGGGCCAGCATCGCGAAGGCCACCAGATAGCAGGCCACCACCGCCAGGCTGGGCCACAGGCGGGTCATGCCGTCGGACATCTTCATGGCGACGGTGCCCACGATCTCGAAGGCGATGGCGACGGACAGAAACAGCCAGCTCATGCGGGTCCTCGGCGGGTGATCCACATCCAGACATGCGCCCGAACCGTGAAACGGACAAGCGGCGCCCGTTGACGGACGGCGCGCTGCGCCCTAGGGTCGCTGCCTTTCTACACTTCCGTCGAGTTTTGAAGGGGCTCTACCATGACCGGCGAGCGGGAATTGGCGTTGCAGGCGAAGGCGTGGCCGTTCGAGGAGGCGCGCAAACTGGTCGCGCGCTTCGCGAAAGAGCCGCCGGCCAAAGGCTACGTCCTGTTCGAGACCGGCTACGGTCCGTCGGGCCTGCCGCACATCGGCACCTTCGGCGAGGTGGCGCGCACCACCATGGTCCGTCAGGCCTTCCAGCGGATGAGCGACATCCCGACGAAGCTGTTCTGCTTCTCCGACGACATGGACGGGCTGCGCAAGGTTCCGGACAACATCCCGAACAAGGAGCTGGTCGCCGCCAGCCTCGGCAAGCCGCTGACCCAGGTCCCGGACCCGTTCGGCACGCACGACAGCTTCGGCGCGCACAACAACGCGCGGCTGCGCGCCTTCCTCGACAGCTTCGGCTTCGAGTACGAGTTCCAGTCCTCCACCGACTGGTACAAGTCGGGCCGCTTCGACGAGGCGCTGCTCGGCGTGCTGCGGCATTACGACGAGATCATGGCCGTCATGCTGCCGACGCTGGGCGAGGAGCGCCAGCAGACCTACAGTCCCTTCCTGCCCGTCTCCCCCTCCACGGGGCGCGTCCTGCAGGTCCCGGTTCTGGAGCGCGACGTGGACGCCGGCACCATCGTCTTCCAGGACGAGGATGGGAAGAAGGTCGAGGTCCCGGTCACCGGCGGCCATGTGAAGCTCCAGTGGAAGCCCGACTGGGGCATGCGCTGGTACGCGCTGGGCGTCGATTACGAGATGTACGGCAAGGACCTGATCCCGTCGGCCGAACTGGCCGGGAAGATCGTCAACATCCTCGGCGGCACCCCGCCGCAGGGCTTCAACTATGAGCTGTTCCTGGACGACAAGGGCCAGAAGATCTCCAAGTCCAAGGGCAACGGCCTGACCATGGAGGAGTGGCTGGCCTACGCCCCGCCGGAGAGCCTCGCCCTCTACATGTTCCAGAAGCCGAAGTCGGCCAAGCGCCTGTATTTCGACGTGATCCCGCGGGCGGTGGACGAGTATCTGGCCTTCGTCGCCAAGCTGCCGGTGGAGGAGCCGGCCAAGGCGCTGGAGAACCCGGCTTGGCACATCCACAACGGCACGGCGCCGGCGGTGCGCTCGGACGTGTCCTTCAACCTGCTGCTGAACCTCGCCGGGGCGGCGAACGCCGAGACCAAGGACGTCATGTGGGGCTTCATCAGCCGCTACGCGCCCGAGGCGACGCCGGAGAACAGCCCCTTCCTGGACAAGCTGGTCGGCTACGCCGTCCGCTACTACCAGGATCAGGTCAAGCCGACGAAGCGCTTCCGCGCCCCCACCGACGCCGAGCGCGCCGCGCTGGAGGATCTGCTGACGCGTCTGGGCGGCATCCCCGCCGACGCGGCGGGCGACGTCATCCAGAACGAGGTCTTCGCCGTCGGCAAGGAGCACGGCTTCACCGAGCTGCGCGCGTGGTTCCAGGCGCTCTACGAGGTGCTGCTCGGCCAGACCACCGGCCCGCGCATGGGCTCCTTCATCCAGCTCTACGGCCTGGACGAGACCAAGGCGCTGATCCGCGAGAAGCTGGCCGCCTGAGCGTCGTCTCCTTTCCCCTCCCCCGCGCCGCCGGACCGCCGCGGGGGAGGGTTTTCCCAGCGGACCGGAGCACCCCTCGACCATTTCGCCGAACGCGCAAACCGCATCCAGGGAAGGCGGTGACCACGGGCGTGCTCGGATGGATCACGCCAGCATTCGGCGAGACATCGCGCGCCATCGTTCTGGTCACAAACAATATTCCCGGCCCGATCGTTTGTGTTTCCATCATCCGCTCGTCCGGCTCGAATGTGTGCAAACGGTCGAAATCCTGCTCACCCGCTGGGCAAACAACATTTTATTCCCGCATCGCCATGCGCACACCGCACCGCACCAATACCAACTTGGTATTACCATCCGCCAAGGTCAGAGCCTATGATCCGCCTCGTTACTGCTTTTGCAGTGCGTTTCCTCCCTAAACTCTTCAAGGCCGCGCCCCATCGGGGTTGCGGCCCTTTTTCTTTTCAGCCCGCATTTTTCGCCGCTTTCACATCGCCGGCCGCTGGCGTGACTGGAGGCGTGACCGCTGGTACAGGGTACGGTTGCGCACGACGGGCGCCGATGAAGGGTTCAATGACAAGTTCGGCGCCATTAGCGGCCCGTTAACCGCGCCGTCGTTGGATATCCGGATGCAGCCACGTCAGCCCTCCCACGCCGATCAAGACGCCGACCAAGACGACGACCGCCCCGGCGCGGCCCGCCCGGCGCCGCGAACGGGCACCCCCAGGGATGAGGGAATCGATCCCGAACTGCTCGGCTATCTGTTCGACGATTCTCCCCCGCTCCTCCTGCGCCGGAACCGGCCCGCCGCCGCGTCGGCACAGCGCTTGTGGAATCGCGGCGGGCCGGCATGGCCGATGCCGGGGTGCGCACGCTGCTGGCGCGCAAGCTGTGCCGGCTGCTGCCCGACCTGCCTCCGGACCGCCGGGACAAGGCCACCGCCGCCGCCTTGCGCACGCTGGAGCGGCTGGCCCGCGATCACGCGACCCATGTGCGGACGGCGCTGGCCGGGGCGCTGAAGGACGTCGCTTGCGCGCCTCCCGCCGTGGCGCGCACGCTGGCCCGCGACGTCGAGCGCTCGGTGGCGGAGCCGATCCTGCATTGCTGCACCACCCTGACCGACGAGGACCTGCTGGAGGTCATCGCCGCCCACCCGGCGGGCTGGGCGCTGGCGGCCATCGCGCGGCGGCCGGCGGTCAGCGCGCCGCTGTCCTGCGCCATCGTCGACACGGGCGACGTGGAGGCCACGGGCGTCCTGCTGGACAACGACGGCGCGGTCATTCCGGACGACCGGCTGGAGGATCTGGTGGAGCGGTCGGGCGGCCATCCCGACTGGCAGGCCAAGCTGGCCGGCCGTTCCGCCCTGCCGCAGCGGCTGGCCCTGCGGCTTGCGGAGTTCGTCGACGACTCGGTGGCCGACCTGCTGCGCCGCCGCACCGACCTGGACGCGGCGACCGCGGCGGAGGTCGCCGCCGTGACCCGCCGCCGCGTCGCCTGGGCCGAAGGGCGCGATCCCGCCGAGTCGCCGGGGCGCCGCGCCGTGCGCCTGCACCGCCAGGGTGCCCTGGACGAGACGGCGCTGGGCGACGCCCTGTCCTGGGAGGAGATGGACTTCGTCCGCGCCGCCCTGGCCCTGCGCGCCGCCGTCCATCCGGGGATCGTGGACGACATCCTGCGCTCCGGCGACCCCCGCGCGGTCACCGCGCTGGTCTGGCGGGCGGGCTATTCGATGCGCTGCGCCATGCGGGTGCAGATCCGCGCCGCCGGCATCCCGCCGCGCGCCGTGCTGAACGCCCGGCAGGGCACCGATTACCCGATGCCCGCGGCGGACATGGCCCGTCACCTGGCGCTCTACGGCGTCCGCTCCTGACGCCGTAGAGCGCCGCTCCCAGGCTTCCGGCCGCTGGACTGGCCGTTACTGGATTGACCGTTACTGGATTTCCAGGGGGCGGCGGGCCGGCGCCCGGCGCGCGTCGGGGGCCAGCGCCGGATCACTCTGGTAGAGCGGGCGCGACGGGTCGGTGTCGATCAGCTGCGGCGGGGTGACGATCTCCTCGCCCGACCCGGAATCGAACTGGATCACCGCCATCTGGCGCACCGTCTCGCACAGGGCGCGCTTGCGCAGGGTTTCCGGGTCGCTCGGCCCGTCGAAGGCGACGAAGGGCACCACGATCCCGCTGCGCTCCCCCGGGGGAACGGAGGTGTACACATAGTTCGACACCGGCCGGCAATAGAGCACGTCGGTGGCCGACGGGGTGTCCGCTGCCATGCTCGCCGAAGCGGCCGCCGGCGTGGTGGCCGCCGCCGTGTTCAACGGGGCCTTGGCCAGAGCGGCCTCGTAGTCTGCGACGGTTTGTCCCAAGGCCGCGCCGCCGCTTCCCAGCGCCAGGGTCGCGGTCAGGCAGAATGCCGGTGCAAAGCGAATCATGGTTCTTCCCCCCAAGCCGAACGGCCGTGAAAACCTATCCAAAGAATAGTGCGCCGCACCCGCAACGCCAAATTCCTGTTTGCCGTTCCGGCCATTCGCCGTAATCGATTGCACAGTTCCGTGTCCCGTGCTTGCGGTCACGCTTGCCCTCGGGCCGGAATCGCGCTAGGAACCGCCCTCGAAATCTCAGGGCGCTGGACCCCTAGGACGCTACACTCAATCGGTTCTGTCCTCCGCTGAATGGGGGACGCTCACGCTTAGGGAAACGCTCCATGGCTCGCAAGAAGATTGCGCTCGTCGGCGCCGGCCAGATTGGCGGCACGCTGGCTCTGCTCGCTGCCCAGAAGGAACTCGGCGACGTCGTGCTGTTCGACATCGCCGAAGGCATGCCGGAGGGCAAGGCCCTCGACCTGGCTGAGACCTCGCCGGTCGAAGGCTTCAACGCCAAGCTCAGCGGCGGCAACGACTATTCGGTCATCGAAGGCGCCGACGTGGTGATCGTCACCGCCGGCGTGCCGCGCAAGCCGGGCATGAGCCGCGACGACCTGATCGGCATCAACACCGGCGTCTGCCAGACCGTCGGCGAGAACATCAAGAAGTACGCCCCGAACGCCTTCGTCATCGTCATCACGAACCCGCTGGACGTGATGGTGTGGGTGCTCCAGCAGGCCTCGGGCCTCCCGCCGGAGCGCGTCGTCGGCATGGCCGGCGTGCTCGAACTCGGCCCGCTTCCGCTACTTCCTGGCCGACGAGTTCAAGGTGTCGGTCGAGGACGTCACCGCCTTCGTGCTGGGCGGCCACGGCGACACCATGGTCCCGCTCGTCCGCTACTCGACCGTCGCCGGCATCCCGCTGCCGGATCTGGTCAAGATGGGCTGGACCACGCAGGAGAAGCTGGACGCCATCGTGCAGCGCACCCGCGACGGCGGCGCCGAGATCGTCAAGCTCCTGAAGACCGGCTCGGCCTTCTACGCCCCGGCCGCCTCCGCCATCCAGATGGCCGAGTTCTACCTGAAGGACCAGAAGCGCGTCGTTCCGGTCGCCGCCTACCTGACCGGCCAGTACGGCCAGAACGACCTCTACGTCGGCGTCCCGACGATCATCGGCGCCGGTGGCGTCGAGAAGATCATCGAGATCGAACTCTCCGCGGAAGAGAAGAAGATGTTCGATCACTCGGTCGACGCTGTGAAGCAGCTCGTCGAGGTGGTCAAGAAGCAGCAGGCTGATAAGGCCGCCTCCTAAGGCGGCCTGTTTTTTGCCTGCGCGGCGGCCTGCGGCCTGTCGCTCCGGGGCGGACGGTTGAACCGTCCGCTTCCGGTGGTACAGTAACCGCGGTTGTTCGCGCCAGCCGGCGTAAGGCTTCCTGAAGGACTGAGCTCCCCTGAAGACTTGCGCCCTGGCGCGTCCGCCAGCAGGAAACGCCTGCCCGATCTTCGCCCATCGTCAGCCGACCCGAAATCCGTCAGCCGACCATAAAAACAGATGGACGCCCGATGAACATCCATGAGTATCAGGCCAAAGGCCTGCTGAAGAAGTACGGCGTCGCGGTGCCCCGCGGCGGCGTCGCCTACACCCCGCAGGAAGCCGAGACCGTCGCCCGCGAGCTGGGCGGCCCGGTGTGGGTCGTGAAGTCGCAGATCCACGCGGGTGGCCGCGGCGCCGGCCGCTTCAAGGACAACCCCGAGGGCAAGGGCGGCGTCCGCGTCGTCAAGTCAATCGAGGAGGTCGGCAAGAACGCCGCCGAGATGCTGAACCACGTGCTGGTCACCAAGCAGACCGGTGCGGAAGGCCGCGAGGTCAAGCGCCTCTATGTCGAGGAAGGCGCCGACATCAAGCGCGAGCTGTATCTCGGCATGCTGACCGACCGCGCCACCGGCCGCGTCACCATCATGGCGTCCACCGAGGGCGGCATGGAGATCGAGGAGGTCGCCCACAACACGCCGGAGAAGATCGTCAAGGTCGCCATCGACCCGGCCACCGGCATCCAGGGCTACCACACCCGCAAGGTCGCCTTCGCCCTCGGCCTCGAAGGCAAGCAGGTTTCCGCCGCCGCCAAGTTCATCGTCGCCGCCTACCAGGCCTTCGTGGACCTGGACTGCGCGATCGTCGAGATCAACCCGCTGATCGTCACCGGCTCGGGCGAGATCCTGGCGCTCGACGCCAAGATGAGCTTCGACGACAACGCCCTGTTCCGCCACAAGGATGTGGAAGAGCTGCGCGACGAGGCCGAGGAAGACCCGGCCGAGATTGAGGCCGCCAAGCACAGCCTCAACTACGTCAAGCTGGACGGCAACATCGGCTGCATGGTCAACGGCGCCGGTCTGGCGATGGCGACCATGGACATCATCAAGCTGTACGGCGGCGAGCCGGCCAACTTCCTCGATGTCGGCGGCGGCGCCACCAAGGAGCGCGTCACCGCGGCCTTCAAGCTGATCCTCTCCGACCCGAACGTCGAAGGCATCCTGGTCAACATCTTCGGCGGCATCATGCGCTGCGACGTCATCGCCGAAGGCGTGGTCGCGGCCGCCCGCGAGGTGCACCTGCACGTTCCGCTGGTCGTCCGTCTGGAAGGCACGAACGTCGAGCTGGGCAAGAAGATCCTCAGCGAGTCCGGTCTGCCGATCCTCTCGGCCGACAACCTCGCCGACGCCGCCGACAAGGTGGTCAAGGCCGTGAAGGAGGCCGCGTAAGATGGCTGTTCTCGTCGATAAGAACACGAAGGTGATCTGCCAGGGCTTCACCGGAGCCCAGGGCACCTTCCATTCCGAGCAGGCGATCGCCTACGGCACCAAGATGGTCGGCGGCGTCACCCCGGGCAAGGGCGGCACCAAGCACCTCGACCTGCCGGTCTTCGACACGGTGGCCGACGCGGTCGAGAAGACCGGCGCCAACGCCAGCGTCATCTACGTGCCGCCGCCGTTCGCCGCCGACGCCATCCTGGAGGCGATCGACGCCGAGATCCCGCTGGTGGTGTGCATCACCGAGGGCATCCCGGTGCTCGACATGGTGCGCGTCAAGCGGGCGCTGGGCAACTCCAAGACCCGTCTGATCGGGCCGAACTGCCCGGGCATCATCACGCCCGACGAGTGCAAGATCGGCATCATGCCGGGCCACATCCACAAGCGCGGCAAGATCGGCATCGTCTCGCGCTCGGGCACGCTGACCTACGAGGCGGTGGCGCAGACCACCGCGGCGGGTCTGGGCCAGACGACCTGCATCGGCATCGGCGGCGACCCGGTGAACGGGACGAACTTCGTGGACAGCCTGGAGCTGTTCCTGAAGGACCCGGAGACCGAGGGCATCATCATGATCGGCGAGATCGGCGGCGACGCCGAGGTCAAGGGCGCGGAGTTCATCCGCGACTCCGGGACCAAGAAGCCGGTCGTCGGCTTCATCGCCGGACGCACCGCGCCTCCGGGCCGCCGCATGGGCCACGCCGGTGCGGTGATCTCCGGCGGCAACGACACCGCGGACTTCAAGATCGAGTTCATGAAGTCCGTCGGCATCGCCGTCGCCGACAGCCCCGCGAGCCTGGGTTCCACCATGCTCAAGGTCTTCAAGGGCTGATAAAGCGGCGGGCGGGACCCCATATTCCCGCCCACTGCCGAAGGACCGGCGGCCCCGTGTCTCCTCCCGGAGATGCGGGGCCGCCCGGAGCCCCGCGACAAGCAAAAAAACTCTCTGAGGGAACCGGGCAAACGCCCGAGGCAAACATATGTCCGCTAATCTGGAGAAGACCTCGTTCCTGTTCGGCTCGAACGCCGAATATGTCGCGGAGTTGTACGCGCGCTTCCTGAAGGACCCCTCCTCGGTGGATTCGAGCTGGAACGGCTTCTTCAGGGAGCTGGACGACGACTCCCGCGCCGTCCTGAACGAGCTGAACGGCCCGTCCTGGAGCCTGGAGGAGGGCACGCTCGCCAACGGCGCGCTCGACCCCATCGCCGCCTCGCTGGACAGCATCGGCGCTCCGGCCGCGACCAACGGCAACGCCGGCCTCGTCGCCCACGCCCAGCAGGTCTATGGCGGCATCAGCCACCAGCAGCTGCGCGCCGCGACGCTCGACAGCATCCGCGCGCTGATGCTCATCCGCGTCTACCGCGTGCGCGGCCACATGAACGCGCATTTCGACCCGCTGGGTCTTGAGAAGCGCGAGCCGCACCCGGAACTCGATCCGGCGACCTACGGCTTCGGCCCGGGCGACATGGACCGCCCGATCTTCCTGAACTACTCGCTGGGCCTGGAGACGGCGTCGCTGCGCCAGATCCTGGAGATCCTGCAAAAGACCTACTGCGGGAACATCGGCGTCGAGTTCATGCACATCCAGGACCCCGAAGAGAAGGCCTGGATCCAGGAGCGCATCGAGGGCGGCCGCAACCACACCGAATTCACGGTGAACGGCAAGCGCGCCATCTACGAGCGCCTGATCGCCGCCGAGGGCTTCGAGAAGTTCCTGCAGCTCAAGTACACCGGCACCAAGCGCTTCGGCCTTGAGGGCGGCGAGTCGATGATCCCCGCGCTGGAGCAGATCCTGAAGCGCGGCGGCCAGCTCGGCCTCAAGGAGGTCGTCGTCGGCATGGCCCACCGCGGCCGGCTGAACATGCTGACCAACTTCATGGGCAAGCCCTTCGCCGCGGTCTTCTCGGAGTTCCAGGGCAACCCGTCCAGCCCGCAGGACGTGCAGGGCTCGGGCGACGTGAAGTACCATCTCGGCACCTCGTCGGACCGCGACTTCAACGGCAACATCGTCCACCTGTCGCTGACCGCCAACCCGTCCCACCTGGAATGGGTCAACCCGGTCGTTCTGGGCAAGGTGCGCGCCAAGCAGGCGCAGCGCAACGACCTGGAGCGCGAGCAGGTCATGGGCGTGCTGATCCACGGCGACGCCGCCTTCGCCGGCCAGGGCATCGTGGCCGAGACGCTGGGCCTGTCGGAGCTGCGCGGCTACCGCACCGGCGGCACCGTGCATTTCATCATCAACAATCAGATCGGCTTCACCACGAACCCGACCTATTCGCGGTCCGGCGTCTACTGCTCGGACATGGCGAAGATGGTCCAGGCGCCGATCTTCCACGTCAACGGCGACGACCCCGAGTCCGTCGTCCACATCAGCCGCATCGCCGCCGAGTTCCGCCAGAAGTTCAAGCGGGACGTGGTGATCGACATGGTCTGCTACCGCCGCCACGGCCACAACGAGGGCGACGAGCCGGGCTTCACCCAGCCGCTGATGTACAAGAAGATCCGCGCCCACGGCACCACGCGGGAGCTGTACGGCAAGCAGCTCGTCGAGGAGAACGTCCTCACCCAGGCCGAGTCCGATCAGATGATCCAGGACTTCATGAAGAAGCTGGAGGGTGAGTTCGAGGCCGCCAACTCCTTCAAGCCGAACAAGGCCGACTGGCTGGAAGGCAAGTGGTCGGGCCTGGAGGCCGCGAAGACCGACGACGAGCGCAAGGGCAACACCGGCGTGGCGATCGACGTGCTGCGCGAGGTCGGCAACAAGCTCTGCGAGTATCCGAAGGACTTCGCGATCAACTCGAAGATCGCCCGCCAGCTCGAGGCCAAGAAGAAGTCGCTGGAGACCGGCGAGGGCATCGACTGGGCGACGGCGGAAGCGCTGGCCTACGGCACGCTGCTGGTCGAGGGCAACGGCGTCCGCCTGTCGGGCCAGGACTCCGGCCGCGGCACCTTCTCGCACCGCCACGCGGTGATGTACGACCAGAACAACGAGAACAAGTACATCCCGCTGAACCACCTGCGCCCCGACCAGGGCCCGTTCGAGGTGCATGACAGCCCACTGTCCGAGGCGGCCGTCGTCGGCTTCGAATACGGCTACTCGCTGGCCGAGCCGCACAGCCTGACCCTGTGGGAAGCGCAGTTCGGCGACTTCGCCAACACCGCCCAGACCATCATCGACCAGTTCCTCTCGTCGGGCGAGTCGAAGTGGCTGCGCATGTCCGGCCTCGTGCTCCTCCTGCCGCACGGCTACGAGGGCCAGGGGCCGGAGCACTCCTCGGCCCGTCCGGAGCGCTTCCTGCAGATGTCCGCCGAGGACAACTGGCAGATCTGCAACCTGACGACCCCGGCGAACCTGTTCCACGCCTTCCGCCGCCAGATGCGCCGGCCCTTCCGCAAGCCGCTGGTGCTGTTCACGCCGAAGTCGCTGCTGCGCCACAAGCTGTGCGTCTCCAGCCTGTCGGAACTGGCCGAGGGCACGAACTTCCGCCGCGTGCTCGGCGAGACGGCGACGGACCTGCTGCCGAACGAGCAGATCCGCCGCATCGTGGTCTGCACCGGCAAGGTCTATTACGACCTGCTGCAGGAGCGCACCGCGCGCGGCATCAAGGACGTGGCGCTGGTCCGGCTGGAGCAGCTCTACCCGTTCCCCCGCTCCGCCCTGACCGAGGAGTTCGCCCGTTACCCGAACGCCGAGGTGGTGTGGTGCCAGGAGGAGCCGGAGAACCAGGGCTACTGGGCCTTCGTCGACCGCCGTCTGGAAGGCGCCCTTACCTCGATCGAGCACAAGGCCTCGCGCCCCAGCTACGTCGGCCGTCCGGCCTCCGCGTCGCCGGCCACCGGCCTGCTCAAGCGTCACAACCAGGAGCAGGCGAAGCTTCTGGAAGACGCGCTCGTCATCCGCTGACTCGACGCCCAGGCGTAGAACAAGAAAGTACGAGAGGAACTTATGGCTACCGAAATCAAGGTCCCCACCCTGGGCGAGTCCGTCTCCGAGGCGACCGTTGCCCGCTGGCTGAAGAAGGTCGGCGACGCGGTCGCCGCCGACGAGGCGCTGGTCGAGTTGGAGACCGACAAGGTCACGCTTGAGGTGAACGCCCCGTCCGCCGGCACGCTGGCGGAGATCGTCGCCGCCGACGGCGCCAACGTCGGCGTCGGCGCCCTGCTGGGCGTGCTGGGCGAGGCCGGCGCCGCCGTGGCCGCCCCGGCCAAGGCCGCCGCTCCCGCCGCCGCGCCGGCTCCGGCCGCCGCCCCCGCCGCCGCTCCGGCCCCGGCGGGCACCGCCGCCCTGGCCGACGCCGGCCCGGCCGCCCGCAAGCTGGTCGCCGAGAAGGGCCTCGACGCCGCGCAGATCGCCGGCACGGGCAAGGACGGCCGCATCACCAAGGGCGACGTGATCGACCACGCCGCCAAGCCGGCCGCGGCCCCCGCCGCCGCTCCGGCCGCCGCGCCGCAGAAGTACCAGTGGACCGCCGGCACCGCGGGCGACCGCCCGCGCGCCGCGCAGGAGGAGCGGGTCCGCATGACCCGCCTGCGCCAGCGCATCGCCGAGCGTCTGAAGGAGGCCCAGAACAGCGCCGCCATGCTGACCACCTTCAACGAGGTGGACATGACCAACGTCATGGCGCTGCGCAACGAGTACAAGGACTTCTTCGAGAAACGCCACAAGGTGCGTCTCGGCTTCATGTCCTTCTTCGTGAAGGCCGCCATCCAGGCGCTGAAGGAGATCCCGGCGGTCAACGCCGAGATCGACGGCACCGACCTCGTCTACAAGAACTACTACGACATCGGCGTCGCCGTCGGCACGCCGCAGGGTCTGGTGGTTCCGATCGTCCGCGACGCCGACAAGCTCGGCTTCGCCCAGATCGAGGGCAAGATCGGCGAGCTGGGCAAGAAGGGCCGCGACGGCAAGCTGTCGATGGACGAGCTGACCGGCGGCACCTTCACCATCTCCAACGGCGGCGTCTACGGCTCGCTGATGTCGACCCCGATCATCAACCCGCCGCAGTCGGCCATCCTGGGCATGCACAAGACCCAGGAGCGTCCGGTCGTCGTGAATGGGAAGATCGAGATCCGCCCGATGATGTATCTGGCCCTGTCCTACGACCACCGCATCATCGACGGCAAGGAGGCGGTGACCTTCCTCGTCCGCATTAAGGAGAACATCGAGGACCCGCGGCGCCTGCTGCTGGACGTCTGAGATTCCGACAAAGGGAATGCGGGAGGCGATGTCCTCCCGCAACCCGAGCGCCGGGGGCGAAAGCCACCGGAACCTAAAAAAAGGCGCCGCACCAGACTGTGTGGGGGCGCCTTTTTCTTTGCCGACCGGATGCCCGCTTTCACAGGACTCACACCAGCGCGGCGGCGATCCGGGCGGCGGTGTCCTCCGGCTTCATCACCCGCTCGGCGGGCAGGCGCAAGGTCATGACGGTCCCGGCGCCGAGCGTGCTGTCGCAGGTCAGCGAGCCGCCGTGCAACTCCATGAAGTTCTTGGAGATCGACAGCCCCAGCCCGGTGCCCTCGAACTGGCGGCTGGCGGAGTTGTCGGCCTGACGGAAGGGCTGGAACAGATGCTCCATGAACGCCTTCGGGATGCCGACCCCGGTGTCGGCCACCGACAGGGCGAGGGCGCCATCCTCCTCGACGCGGGCGGCCAGGGTGACGCTGCCGCCCTCGGGCGTGAACTTCACGGCGTTGGACAGCAGGTTCAGCAGCACCTGCTTGAAGGCGCGGCGGTCGACCCAGATGGCGGGAAGGCCGCCGGTCACACCGTTGCGCAGGTCCACCCCGTTGTCGGCGGCGCGGTCGCGGACCATGGTCAGGCACTGGGCCACCGCCTCGCAGGGGTCGATCATCTCCTCGGACAGCTCATAGCGCCCAGCCTCGATCTTCGACATGTCGAGCACGGCGTTGACGATGTCCAGAAGATGCTTGCCGCTGTCATGGATGTCCTTGGCGCAGGACTTCTGGCGTTCGTTCAGCGCGCCGAAGAACTCGCTGTCGAGGATTTCCGAGAAGCCGATGATGGCGTTCAGCGGCGTGCGCAGCTCGTGGCTCATGTTGGCCAGGAATTCGGACTTGGCGCGGTTGGCCATCTCCGCCTGGCTCTTGGAGGCGAGCAGCTCGGCCTCCTGCTGGCGGCGCTTGGTGACGTCGCGGATGACGCCGACGAAGACGCGCCGCGCCGCGCCGCCCGCGTCGCTCGGCCCGCCCTCCCCCTCCGGCCCGCCGAGCCGCAGCGCGCTGACCGCCAAGTTGATCGGAAAGGTGCTGCCGTCCCGCCGCAGCGCCAGGACCTCGCGGTCGTTGCCGATGATGCGCGAGCCGGTGTTGGGGCGGTAATCGGCCATCGAGCGGTCGTGGCTGGCGCGGAAACCCTCCGGCACCAGGATGTTGACGCTCTGCCCCACCACCTCCGCCTCGGCGTAGCCGAACATGCGCTCCGCCGCGGGGTTGAAGGTCTCGATGGTGCCGTGGGAATCGATGGTGACCACCGCGTCCACCATGGATTCCAGGATGCCGCGGATGCGGCGTGAGGCGCGCTCCAGACGGTTCTGGTCCTCCTCCCGCCGGGATTGCTGCCGCTCCACGTACCAGGTCAGCAGGGCGATCACCATGGACATGGACAGGCCCATGGCGATCCACACCGCGCTGTCGCGCTTCCATTCGCCCAGCGCCTCGGCCTTCGGCAGGGTGGCGGCGACGGTGAAGGGATAGTCGGCGACGCGGCGGACGCTGGCGATGCTGGGGCGCCCGTCGGTGGGCAGCACGCTGTCCAGCGTCGCCGCGTCCCGCGTGCGCAGCGCGGCGTCGACGTCCGGCCAGTCGGCCAGCGTGGCGAGGCGCTGCCGGCCCTCGTCCCAGGGGCGGTGGATCAGCACCGTGCCGTCGGCCAGCGCCAGGGTGACCGTACCCTCCAGCCCCAGCCGCAGCCCCTCGAAGCCGGCCCCCAGCCGCAGCGGGTTGATCATGGCGACCACCACCCCGGCGAAGCTCCCGTCCGGGTGGGACCAGCGGCGGCTCATCGGGATGACGTAGGTGCCGGGAAAAGCGATGCTGGCGATCGGCGCGCCGACGTGAAGCCCGCCGTCCGACGCGCCCTCGTCCCGGTGGACCGCGAAATAGGGCCGGTTGGTCAGGTCGAAGGCCGGCGGGCTGCTGTCGGCGGAGTGGTGCAGGACGCGGCCCTGCTCGTCCACCACAACCAGCCCGGAGATCGGGCCGATGGCGTCGCGCCGGTTGCGCAGAAGGGCGTTCACCGACGGCGCCGCCACGGTGCGGGCCTGCGGGTGGGTGTCGAGGACGGTGACCAGATCGGACAGCAGCAGGTCCACGCTGAACACCGTGCGGACGGCCTGCTCCTCCAGGATGCGGGCAAGGTTGCGGGTCGAACGCTCGGCTCCCTGCACCGCCTCGCTGTGGCGCTGCCAGACGCCGTAGCCGATCATCGCGTTGACCACGACGATGAAGGCCACGCCGGACGCCCGCATCAGGAAGCGCACCGACCCCAGCACCTCGAACAGCCGCTCTCCTATTCCGGTGGGGCCCATTCCAGAGGGCGGCAGGTTCGCGTCGCGAACCGGTTTGCGGCTGGCCATGGCTGTGAACAACTCTCCGCACGCCGTCCAAACGGGGCCTCTGGTGGACCGCCCGCGTGGCATTGCCCAACGCAAGACGGTACCGTCCCCGGCCACCGTCAATCTCGCGCGAAAACCATAATGGAAGTTTAACCTTAATGCATCAATGAAGCCGATTGTCCGGATGCGCGATTGCCGCTTTGCCTGACGCTCTCCGGGCGTTAAGACTTCGGGGGAATCGGCGACGGTTGCGCAAAGGAACGGGGACGATGGACAGCCAGAAAGACCGCAAGGCCGCGATCCTTGCCGCCACGCTGTCGTCGCTGTGGACCGACACCGAGCCCGCCGTGCGCGAGCGCGTGACGGCCATTGCGCTCGCCGAGGCCGAGGCGATCTCCGGCGTCTTCTACACGATCCTGCTGGACCGGCCGGACAGCAACAGCTTCCTCAGCCACACGCTGGTCCAGGAACGGCTGCGCCCGTCGCTGGCGCGCTGGATCGCCGCGCTCTTCACCGCCTCCACCGACGAGGCCATCGCGGCGGTTCTGGAGCAGAATTACCAGGTCGGGCTGATCCACGCCCGCATCAACATCCCGCTGACTCTGGTCAACGCCGGGATGCGGATCGTCAAGAAGGAGCTGTCCACCCGCCTGCTGGCCGCCGACCTCAGCCGCGCCCAGACCGCGTCCGCCATCCTGTTCGTCGGCGAACTGCTGGACACCGTGCTGGACAACATGCACGAGGCCTATCTGGGCGACCTGCTGGGCAACGTCCGCCACCAGCAATCGCTGAAGATGTTCATGAGCGGCCCCAACCTGGCGCTGGAGGGCGAGCGGCTGAAGTCGTCGCTGTTCGACTGGCTGCGCAACACGGTGGTGTCCTTCTACGCCCATGAGGACAGCAACCACGCCAGCCCGCCCGCCATCGAATCCTCCGATTTCGGCCTGTGGCTGAACCACAAGGCGGAGCTGACCTTCGGCCGGGTGACCGAGCTGGACCTCATCCGCGACCGCACCAACCGCATCAGCGCCAAGGTGTCCGCGGCCGTGGAGGGCGGCTGGATCACGCCCGCCTTCGTCAAGGAGCTGAACAACGACGTCACCGAGATCGCCTACATCCTCGGCACCATCATCGAGAAGGCGATGGAGATCGAAAGCGGGCGCGACCCGCTGACCCGCCTGCTGACGCGGCGCTTCATGCCGGCGATCTTCCAGCGCGAGGTCGCGATCAGCCTGCGTCACGGCAAACCCTTCGCCGTGCTGCTGATGGACGCCGACCATTTCAAGACGATCAACGACACGCTGGGCCATCAGGCGGGCGACTCCGTCCTCTCGGACATGGCGGAGCTGCTGCACACCCACGTCCGGGCCGGCGACTTCGTCTTCCGCTACGGCGGGGAGGAGTTCCTCATCCTGCTGACCGAGATGGATGAGGCGGCGCTGCGCGTGAAGGCCGACCAGCTGCGCCGGACGGTCGAGGAGCACCGGTTCCATGGCGCTGGGGGCGCCGGGAACGGGCTGCGGGTCACCGCCTCGATCGGGGCGGCGCTGCACGAGGGGCACCCGGACTACGAACACACCGTCCGCCGGGCCGACGCCGCGCTCTACGAGGCCAAGCGCCAGGGCCGCAACCGTGTGGTGATTGCCTGAAGGGTGATTGCCTGAGCAGAGGTTGCCTGAGCGCACCTGCATCCCGGGATCGGGCGTTGCCCCGCGGGGACGCATCGGCTACCTAGAATTCTCCCCAGGGACCTTCCCCAGCCGAGACCCGCGAATTCCATGTCTGACGGACCGCTTTCGCTCTACCGGGCCCGCCGCGGCACCGGAACGCTGCGCCCCGACCCCGACCAGGAGCTGGCCGCCGAGAAGCTCCAGAGCCTCTACAAGGCGCTGAAGGGCTACAGCCCGCAGCCCGCCGAAAAGGCCGGCGGGGCGAAGGCCGGCTGGCTGGAGCGGTTCGGGCTGGGCCGCCCGCGCTCCGAACCGGTGGAGGCGCCGCAGGGCCTCTACATGTACGGCGGCGTCGGGCGCGGCAAGTCGATGCTGATGGACCTGTTCTTCGACACCGCCCCGGTGGAGAAGAAGCGCCGCGTCCATTTCCACGAATTCATGCTGGAGGTGCACGAGCGCATCCACCAGCACCGCCAGTCGGGCAAGAGCAAGGGCAAGGACGCCGACGACGCGCTGCCCGAACTGGCCCGCGCGCTGGCCGACGAGGCGTGGCTGCTCTGCTTCGACGAGTTCCACGTCACCAACGTCGTCGACGCGATGATTTTGGGCCGGCTGTTCACCAGCCTGTTCGACCTCGGCGTGGTGGTGGTCGCGACCTCCAACTGGCCGCCGGACATGCTCTACAAGGACGGCCTGCAGCGCGAGCTGTTCCTGCCCTTCATCGCCCTGCTCAAGGAAAAGCTCGACGTCCTGGCGCTGGAGGGGCCGACCGACTACCGGTTGGACCGGCTCCAGGGCAAGCCCGTCTATTTCTGGCCGCTCGGCCCGGAGAGCGACGCCAGGATCCGCCAGACCTTCGCGACGCTGACCGACGGCGCCCGGGGCGAACCGACCCATCTGTCGGTCCAGGGCCGGAAGGTGGAGATCGCCTGCGCCGCCAAATGCGTCGCCCTGGTGGATTTCTGGAGCCTGTGCGGCAAGCCGCTGGGGGCGGCCGACTACATCGCCATCGCCACGCACTTCCACACCGTGCTGATCCACGGCGTGCCGACGATGAAGGACGAGCTGCGCAACGAGGCCAAGCGCTTCATGACGCTGATCGACGCGCTCTACGAGCACAAGGTCAACCTCGTGGTCGCCGCCGAAGGCCCGCCGGAACGGCTGTACCCCGAGGGCACCCACGCCTTCGAATTCGAGCGCACGGTCAGCCGCCTGATGGAGATGCAGTCCGAGGACTACCTGCGCCAGCAGCACCTGACCTGAAGGGCCGGGGCGCCGCGCCTCCGCCCGTGTTACCACGGCGATGCCGCCCTACTCCCGTTTCGCGCCGCAGATAAAGGGGCGCCCGACGTTGTATTGCTGAACGTCGGTCCAACGGCGAGGGAGAGGGCGAAGCATGCCTTGGCGGTCCCGGTGCGGTGCACTGACGCTGGCGCTTGTTCTGACAGCACCGATCCAGCCCGCCCCCGCCGCCGGGGCGGGCAGCGTCGACTGCTGGCTGCTCGACGGCGACGCGCTGACCCAGGCGCGCAACAGCGGCTGGTGCAAGGATGCCTTTTCCCGGAACTCCCAGACAGGGGCGGCGCCCGCGGTCACGGTCACCGCGGCGCCCCTGCCCGCCCACAAGCCCGAGCCGCCTCCGAAGAAGCGGGTCGTCACCGTCCAACGCAAGGCGAAGGCCCAGCCCGATTCCCAGGCGGCCGCCATCGTCCGCCCCGCCGGCCGCAACAACGCGGTCGCCGAGGCGGATTTCGGCACCCAGTTCAAGCGCGACTGGAACGCCCTGATGAAGAAGCTCTTCGAACCCTGAGGACTGGCCGCGTCAGGTGCGGGCCTCGTCCAACCACTTGCGCACCGCGGGCGGCTCGTAGGCGGCGAAGGCGTCCAGGATGCCCGGCGCGGTGTCCCGGACGATCAGCATCTCGCGATGCTTGGGCTGCATGAAGCGCTCCCCCGCCACATGGTCGAGGAAGCCGGCCAGCCCGTCGTAGAAGCCGGCGGCGTTGAGCAGGCCGCAGGGCTTGTCGTGGCGGCCGAGCTGCGCCCAGGTCCACACCTCGAACAGCTCCTCCAGCGTGCCGATGCCGCCGGGCAGCGCGATGAAACCGTCCGACAGCTCGGCCATCAGCGCCTTGCGCTCGTGCATGGTGGCGACGATCCGCAGCTCCTGAAGGCCCTGGTGGCCGACTTCCTTGTCCATCAGGAATTGCGGGATAATGCCGGTGACGGTGCCGCCGGCCGCCAGGACCGAGTCGGCGATCCGCCCCATCAGGCCGGTCCGCCCGCCGCCGTAGACGAGGCCGATGCCACGTTCCGCCATCTGGCGGCCAAGCTGCTCCGCGGCCTCGCCATAGGCCGGGTTGGTGCCGGGGTTGGACCCGGCGTAGACGCAAATCCGCATGTCGTTCCTCTGTTCGCGCCGTCTCTCGGACGCGTGTCGCAATAGGTGGCTTACCGGACGCGGGTGGCCGTGAAGCGCTGGCCGGGGTTCACGAACTCGTCCTGCGCCGCGATCAGCTGCAGCTCCCGCGTGCCCATCCGGCGGGTGGTCTGGAAGATGGCGTAGATCGCCGCCGCCGCCCGCTCCAGCGCGTCGGCGGGGTCGAAGGCCTTCAGGTAATGGGCCAGGAACAGGGCGGCCACCGCGTCGCCCGACCCGTTGGGCGACGGGTCCAGCGGCAGGCGCGGGGTGGAGACCAGCCACGCGCCGTCCCGGTCGTCGGCCAGCATCTCGATGTGGCCGGGGTCGGCGTCCTTGCGGGTCAGGCTGGTCACCAGGACCAGCCGCGGCCCGCGCTCCCGCAGGGCGGCGGTGGCGGCCAGCGCGTCGTCCAGCGTCTCCACCGTCCGGCCGGTCAGATACTCCAGCTCGAACTGGTTGGGGGTCATCAGGTCGGCGGCGGGGACGGCGTGGTCGCGGATGAACTCCGGCAGGCCGGGGCGCACGAAGAAGCCGCGCCCGACGTCGCCCATCACCGGGTCGCAGGCGTAGACGGCGCGCGGGTTGGCCGCCTTCAGCCGGGCCGCCGTCTCGACGATCACCCGGCCCAGCCCGACGTCGCCCATGTAGCCGGAGAGCAGCGCGTCGCAGGTCGGCAGGACGCCGCGGGCGGCGACGCCGTCCATCAGGTCGGCCACATGCTCCGCCGTGAAGACCTGCCCGGTCCATTCGCCGTAACCGGTGTGGTTGGAGAACTGCACCGTGTTCACCGCGATGGCGTCGCAGCCCAGCCGCTGCAGCGGGAACACCGCGGCCCGGTTGCCGACATAGCCGTAAGCGACGTGGGACTGGATCGAAATGACGGTCTTCATGGGCGGACGATCCGAAAGGTTGGGCGCGCATCCTAAACCCTCCGCGCCACACGCTGGGGATGTTTCCATGCAGACCAGCCCTACGCACCGCATGGACAGCGCGCGCTCCGGCGGCTAATCCTGCGGCAACGACACAAGATCGCCTGAGGGAATGCCATGGCCGCCACCGCCCGCCCGCGCCGCAGCGTGCTCTACATGCCCGGCTCCAACGCCCGCGCCCTGGAGAAGGGGCGCAGCCTGCCCGCCGACGGGCTGATCCTCGACCTGGAGGACGCCGTCGCCCCCGACGCCAAGGCGGAGGCCCGCGCCACCATCAAGGCGTCCATCGCCGCCGGCGGCTATGGCGGGCGGGAGCTGGTGGTCCGCACCAACGGGCTGAACACGCCCTGGGGCTACGACGACCTCGTGATGGCGGCCTCCAGCGGAGCCGACGCGGTGCTGCTGCCGAAGGTGGAGAGCCCCGACATGGTCCGTCAGGCCGAGACGGTGCTGCGCGCCAACGGCTCGCCCGACGGACAGACCATCTGGTGCATGATGGAGACGCCGCTCGGCATGCTCAACGCCAGGGAGATCGCCGGGGCCAGCCCGAAGCTGGGCGGGCTGGTGATGGGCACCTCCGACCTCGCCAAGGACCTGCACGCCGCGCACACGCGCGACCGTTTGCCGATGCTGACCAGCCTGGGCCTCTGCCTGCTGGCGGCGCGGGCCTACGGCCTCGCCATCCTGGACGGGGTGCATCTCGACCTGAACGACGACGCGGGCTTCGCCGGGTCCTGCGTCCAGGGGCGGGAGCTTGGCTTCGACGGCAAGACGCTGATCCATCCCAAGACCATCGCCGCTTGCAACGCTGCCTTCGCCCCGAGCGAGGACGAGGTCGCCCAGGCCCACCGAATCATCCAGGCCCACACCGAGGCCGTCGCGCAAGGCAAGGGCGTGGTGCTGGTGGACGGGCGGCTGGTCGAGAACCTGCATGTCGAAAACGCCCGGCGCCTCGTCGCGATGGCCGAGGCGATCCGGGCGCTGGAGGCGGCGGGCTAACGCCCGCCGCTCCGGCTTCGCGGCACTGGATCAGGAATCGCGACGTGCCTGGGCGTCCTTCACGAACTGCGAGACGCGCCCGATCTCCCGCGGATCGGTCTCGACCGTCCGGCGCCCGCTGGGGATTGGACGCATGCCCTTGCGCGGGGTGCGTCCGGGCGACGGATGCTGGGGCTCCGCCTCCTTCTTGCGCTTCAGGGCGTCCTTAAGGTTGGCCTGGACGATCTCACGCCGCCGCTCGGCGCGGAACCGCTCCAGCCGCCCGTTCACCCGCTTCAGGGCCCGCGCGTAGACCTGCTTCTTGGCGGACAGGCCACGCTCGCTGGCGTCGGCCGATTGCTGGCCGGCGCCGCTGGCCTTGCCCCGCCGTCCACGGCGGCGCGAGGCGATGATGTCGCGCGCCCGGTCACGCTCCCCACGCAACCAGCGGGCGAGTGTCAAGGTCTCGTCCCGTTCCAGGGACTCCAGCTCCGGGTAATGGCTGCGGCGGACCTGTTCGAATTCCTTCTCGGACAACAGCCGTCGTTCGGCCGTGAGTTCGACTCCCATCGTTGAACCTTTCTGCTTTGTGGTCCCGCTTCGGCTTACCCCTCTCCGGTCAACCGATCGGGAAGCGAAGCGTTCCCCGGTGCTGTCCGATGTGGTCCCCTGCCACTTACGGGTGCCAAAGGAATCAGAATCACGACCTCTCCGGAACCAAGTCGCCCCCCATTGGTTTTCCGACATGTGGCAGAGGTGGAGGTTGAAGATGGCCTCGAAAGACAACGGCCAAGACGAAGTCCAATCCGGGAGCGGTCGCACATCGAACCGCGGCTTCGCGTCGATGGACCGTGACCGGCAGCGCCAGATCGCCAGCAAGGGCGGGGAAAGCGTGCCAGCCGACAAGCGCAGCTTTTCCAAGAACCCGGAACTCGCCGCGGAGGCGGGGCGGAAGGGAGGCCGGAGCGTACCGGCGTCCTCCCGCAGCTTCTCCAAGAACCCATCCCTGGCCGCCGAAGCGGGGCGGAAGGGCGGACAGGCGAGCCATGGCGGACGCGGGGCCGCCATACGCCCGGGCGAAGGCGACTGACGGCACCAACGAAAAAGCCCCTCTCCGGAACCGGAGAGGGGCCTTCTTTTCGTCGTCCGCTGGTTGGCGGCCTCCGACCCGTAAGGCCGGGACCGCAACCGGTCAGGAGGCCAGCTTGTCCAGCTCGCGCAGGATCGAGTCGCCCATGACGGTCGTGGAGCAGCGGGCCATGCCCGGCGCCATGATGTCCGCCGTGCGCATGCCGCCCGACAGCACGTTCTGCACGGCCTTCTCCAGCATCTTCGCCTCCTCGTCCATGTTGAACGAGTAGCGCAGGCACATGGCGAAGGACAGCAGCGTCGCGCAGGGATTGGCGAGGTCGCGGCCGGCGATGTCCGGGGCGGAGCCGTGCACCGGCTCGTACAGAGCCTTGCGCTGGCCGTTGGCGTCCGGGGCGCCGAGCGAGGCCGACGGCAGCATGCCGAGCGAGCCGGTCATCATCGCCGCCTCGTCCGACAGGATGTCGCCGAACAGGTTGTCGGTGACGATCACGTCGAACTGCTTCGGGTTCTTCAGCAGCTGCATGGCGCCGTTGTCGGCGTACATGTGCTCCAGCGTGACGTCGGAGAATTCCTCCTGATGGAGCTTCGTGACTTCCTGGCGCCACAGGAGGCCCGATTCCATCACGTTGGCCTTCTCCATCGAGTGGAGCTTGTTGCCGCGCTTGCGCGCCAGCTCGAAGGCGACGCGGGCGACGCGGCGGATCTCGCTGGTCGTGTAGACCTGGGTGTTGACGCCGCGGCGCTCGCCGTTGCCGATGTCGGTGATGCCGCGCGGCTCACCGAAATAGACGCCGCCGGTCAGCTCGCGGACGATCAGGATGTCCAGGCCCTTGATGACGTCGGCCTTGAGGGTCGAGGCGTCGACCAGGGCGTCGAACACCACCGCCGGGCGCAGGTTGGCGAACAGGTTCAGCTCCTTGCGGAGCGACAGCAGGCCGGCTTCCGGACGCTTGGTGTAGTCGGTGGGGTTGTCCCACTTCGGGCCGCCGACGGCGCCCAGCATCACCGCGTCCGCCGCCAGCGCGTCGGCCAGCGTCTCGTCCTTCAGGGGAACACCGTAGGCGTCGATGGCCGCGCCGCCGACCAGCCCCTCGGTGACGTCGAAGGTGACGTTGCGCTTGCGGTCGAGCCAGTCGATGACCCGGCGCACCTGGCGCATGACCTCCGGACCGATCCCGTCGCCGGGCAAAAACAGAAGCTTCTTGTTGGCGGGCATGGCGCACGCACTCCCATTGGAGACTTTATCAGTGTTGTCTAATCCGCGGACCGACAGGCCGGAAGGTGGGTCCCGCTCCGCCGGTCCGCAAGGCCGCCACGGCCAGACGCCGTGGGACCGCTTATCGATTGGCCCCCACAGCCGGGCCGGATCAGCCCCACAGCCACGGCTGGCCGCCGCGCTGCTTGCCTTCATACTGGTCGATGAAGGCGGCCTGCTGCATGGTCAGGCCGATGTCGTCCAGCCCGTTCAGCAGGCAATGCTTGCGGAAGGGATCGACCTCGAAGCTGATCTTGCCGCCGTCCGGACCGGTGATCTCCTGTTTCTCCAGATCCACCGAAACGATGGCGTTCGACCCGCGCGACGCGTCGTCGAGCAGCAGGTCCACCTGTTCCTTCGGCAGCTTGATCGGCAGGATGCCGTTCTTGAAGCAGTTGTTGAAGAAGATGTCCGCGAAGCTGGGCGCGATGATGCAGCGGATGCCGAAATCGGCCAGCGCCCACGGCGCATGCTCGCGCGAGGAGCCGCAGCCGAAATTGTCACCCGACACGAGGATCTTGGCGCTGCGGTAGGCCGGCTTGTTGAGGACGAATTCCGCGACCTCGGCGCCTTCGGGGGTGTAGCGCATCTCGTCGAAAAGATGCTTGCCCAGCCCGGTCCGCTTGATGGTCTTCAGGAATTGCTTGGGAATGATCATGTCGGTGTCGACGTTGATCATCGGCAGCGGCGCCGCAACACCGGTGAGAACCGTAAACTTTTCCATCGCCAGAATCCTGTCGCGCAAAAGAGGCGCAAGCGTGTGCATGCGGAGTTCGGTGAATAGCAGACCCGTCCCGCCATTGCCAGAGGAAGCTTGCCGCAAATGCCGCTCGCGGCGCGCGATTCCGCATCCCGGAACACAGCCGGACGCAACGAAATTGCTCCCGAATTCCCGCTCCCGCCCCAGGACCGGCATCGCGTCCTTGCTGTGGGGCGTCCCCTCGCCTACCAAGGGGCCGACGCTTCCCTGGGTTCCCCGACCTCCATGACCTTGCTCCCCACCGCTCCCCGCCCGCGCACCGCGGCGCTCGCCTTTCTGCTGCTGGCCCCGCCGCTCTACGGCCTGCTCGGGCTGGCGCTCGGCATGGACGCCAACTGGGACCTGCGGAACTACCATTGGTACAACGCCTACGCCCTGCTGACCGGGCGGCTGGGCATGGACATGCTGCCGGCCCAGATGCCCAGCTTCTACAACCCCCTGCTGGACGTGCCCTTCTATCTGCTCGCCAGCCATCTGCCGGCGCGCGCGGCGGGCTTCGTGTGGGGGACGCTGCATGGGCTGAACCTGGCGCTGCTCTTCCTGCTGGCCCACGCCACGCTGCGCGTCGGCGGCACGGGGCAGCGGGTGGCCCTGGCCGCGCTGCTGGCGGTGATGGCCGGCTTCGGGGGCGGCACGCTGGGGCTGCTCGGCACCACCTTCCACGACAACATGGTCAGCCTAGGCATCCTCGGCGCGCTGGTCGTGGTGGCGGGGACGCTGCCGCGGCTGGTCGACGGGCCGGCGCCGGGCGCCCTCGCGCGGGCGGCCGCGGCGGGGCTGCTGGCCGGGGCGGCGATGGGGATGAAGAACCCGACGGTGATCTACGCGGTCGGGCTCTGCCTCGCCTTCCTGGCGCTGCCGGCGCGGCCCTGGCGGCGGCTGTGGCTGGCCTTCGCCTTCGGCATCGGGGTGCTCGGCGGGCTGGCGCTGTGCGGCGGCTTCTGGATGGCCCATCTGTGGGTGGAGTACGGGAACCCCGTCTTCCCGCACATGAACCAGATCTTCAAGTCGCCCTTCGCCGCCCTGTCCGGCTACGTCAACGTCAGCTTCTTCCCGGACTCGCGGCTGGAGCGGCTGTTCTTTCCGCTGGTCTTCCCCTTCGCGCCGCTGAAGGTCGGCGAGGTGCCCTTCCTCGACCTGCGCGTCCTGGTGCTGTTCGTCCTCGTGCCCGCCGCCGCCGCGCTGGCGCTGCTCGGGCGGGCCTTCCGCCATCCCTCTGCGGGACTGGCCGACACCGCCGCCACCCGCTACCTGCTGACCGCCATGGCGGTGACCTACGCGCTGTGGGTCGGGATGTTCTGCATCTACCGTTATCTGGTGCCGCTGGAAATGCTGGCGCCGCTGGCCATCGTCGTGGCGGCGGGCCTGCTGCCGGTGCCGCGCCGGGCGGCGCTCGTCCTGGCGGCGGCGCTCCTGCTGCTGGCCCAGGCCACCGCCCGCCCCGCCGACTGGGGCCGCGTGCCGTGGAGCGACCGTTGGGTGGAGGCCGCGGTGCCGCCCATCGAGGACCCCGACGACACCATGGTGCTGATGGCCGGCTACTGGGCGATCTCCCACGTCATTCCGGCCTTCCCGCCGCGCATCCCCTTCGTGCGCATCCAGTCCAACTTCCTCCAGCCGGACTCGGTCGGCAACGGCTACCTCGCCCTGATGCAGGACAAGGTGGGGGCGCACCGCGGGCGCTTCCTGATGCTCAGCACCATCCCCGACACGCCCGGCGCCGCCAGGGCCGCCGCCCTGCTGGGTCTGCGGGTCGAGCAGGACAACTGCCGCGCCATCCCCAACAACCTGGGCGAGCCGCTGAACCTCTGCGCCGTGCAACGAATGGCGGACCATGAAAGGTCGGTGGATTAAATCAGGCGAGTGTGCTGTTTAACCTTACACCGGCACCGTTTCGAAGCGCATCGCCATGACCGTCTCCACCATCGACCGCCCTGCCACTGACCACTCTGCCCCCGACCACTCTGCCAACGACCGCCCTGCGGCGTACGCCGCCCCAACCACCGAGCCGGACACGGATATGGACACAGGGCCCGCCATGGCGCCCGTGGTGGCGGTGCTGATCCCCTGCTACAACGAGGAGGCGGCCATCGCCGCCGTCGTGCAGGACTTCCGCAGGGCGCTGCCCGACGCGACCGTCTACGTCTACGACAACAACTCGTCCGACCGCACGGTGGAGGTGGCGAAGGCCGCCGGCGCCGTGGTCCGGCGCGAGCCGTTGCAGGGCAAGGGCAACGTCATGCGCCGGATGTTCTCCGACATCGAGGCCGACGTCTATGTGCTGGTCGACGGCGACGACACCTACCACGCGCCCTCCGCGCCGCTGATGGTCAAGCGGCTGTGGGAGGACCAGCTCGACATGGTCAACGGCGCCCGCGTCACCGAGATCGTCAAGGCCTACCGGCCCGGCCACCGCTTCGGCAACAAGCTGCTGACCGGCATGGTCGCGCTGATCTTCGGCAACCGCATCCACGACATGCTGTCGGGCTACCGCGTCTTCTCGCGGCGCTTCATCAAGTCCTTCCCGGCGCTGGCCAGCGGCTTCGAGACGGAGACGGAGCTGACCGTCCACGCGCTGGAGCTGAACATGCCCATCGCCGAGATCAAGGCGCCCTACAAGGACCGCCCGCCGGGCTCGCACAGCAAGCTGAACACCATCCGCGACGGCGTCCGCATCCTGCGCACCATCGTCAATCTGGTGAAGGAGGAGCGCCCCCTGCCCTTCTTCTTCGCCATCTTCGCCGCCCTCGCCGCGGCGTCGGTGATCCTCGCCTGGCCGGTGGTGGCGACCTACCTGCAGACCGGGCTGGTGCCGCGCCTGCCCACCGCCGTGCTGTCCACCGGGCTGATGCTGCTGGGCTTCCTCAGCCTGACCTGCGGGCTGATCCTCGACACGGTCACGCTGGGCCGCCGCGAGGCCAAGCGCATGCGCTACCTCTCCATCCCCGCGCCGGGCGTCCATCCGGCCCGCAAGGCGGCCGGGTCCTGACCATGGGCAACCCCATCGATGCCCTTCCCGACAGCCGGCTGGGACGGCTGGCCGTGCAGTTCGGCAAGTTCGGCCTGGTCGGCATCGTCGGTCTGGTGGTGGACACGGCGGTGGTCTACGCGCTTGTCTTCGGCGCCGGGCTGGAGTTCTTCGCCGCCCGCATCCCGGCCTATCTGGCCGCCGCCACCACGACCTTCGCGCTGAACCGCGCCTTCACCTTCCGCGGGGCGGCCGACGCGCCGCTCTACCGGCAATGGGCCACCTTCCTGGCCGCCAACGCCTTCGGCGGTGTGGTGAATTACGGCGTCTCGGTCGGGCTGGAGGCCGCCCTGCCGATCGCCGAGGCCCACCCAGTGCTGGCCGTCGCCGCCGGCTCGCTGTCCGGCATGCTCCTGAACTTCGCCGCCTCCAAGCATCTGGTCTTCAAGGGCGCCTGATCCCCGGAGCACTGAAGGCGCCTCCCTCCTTCCGGGTATCTCCGGAAGTCTTATTGTGCGCCGCCGCGGACACCCGAAGTCCATGGAAGGGGGCGCATCCAACGGGAA
The DNA here is from genome assembly GCF_058780535.1 of Azospirillum sp. UENF 211521. Classification (NCBI taxonomy): domain Bacteria; kingdom Pseudomonadati; phylum Pseudomonadota; class Alphaproteobacteria; order Rhodospirillales; family Azospirillaceae; genus Azospirillum; species Azospirillum sp. UENF 211521. Next base: position 579,777 of record NZ_JBSNCF010000001.1, on the reverse strand, counting down.
CGGCCCCGACACCGACCTGCCTTGGCGAAGAGCCGGGAGGGAGCCATGAACAACAGCGACGTGCTGTGGGCCTGGGTGGCCGGAGTTGCCCTGTCCATCGCCCTGCTGGTCGGGCTGTCCCGCGCGGACGGACCGCAGACCCACACCATGGACGGGCATTTCACGCTGCCCGACATGGCGATGGGCGCTGCGGGCTGGGACTACGAGGCGTGGGAGCGGACCGGCGGAACGCCGCCGCGGCCCGAGTCGGAGGACATGCTCGCCCGGATGCTCGACCTGCTGGAGGGCATCCCCCCGGCGACGGGCGCCACCCTGCCCGCCACCTTGACCGACGGCGACACGGCGGACACCGGCGGGGCCGAAACCCACTGATCCCTCCGGCGATCCCATGAACTGTTTGCCACGGTCCCCCCGTGCGGCCATGGACTCCGCGGGCCCGGTCGCCATATAACGGCGGTCATGACGCGCGAATTCCTGAAGATGCACGGGCTCGGCAACGACTTTGTCGTGATCGACGCCCGCAAAACGCCGTACTCGCCGGCCGAGGCCGAGGTGCGGGCCATCGCCGACCGCAAGACCGGGGTGGGCTGCGACCAGTTCATCGTGATCGAACCGGCGAAAACCGACGGCACGGCGGGCTTCATGCGCATCCGCAACGCCGACGGCGGCGAGGTGTCGGCCTGCGGCAACGCCTCGCGCTGCGTCGGCTGGCTGCTGATGGAGGAGGCGGGGGCGGAGCGCGTCGCCTTCGAGACCAACGCCGGCATCCTGCAGGCCAGCCGCGCCGACAACGGGCGGATCACCGTGGACATGGGCCCGGCCAATCTGGACTGGACGCAGATCCCGCTGGCGGAACCGGCCGACACGCTGCGCCTCGACGCGGTGTCGCACGGCGGCTTCGCCGGCCCCACCGCGGTCAGCATGGGCAACCCGCACGCCGTCTTCTTCGTGGACGACGCCGAGGCGGTGCCGCTGGCCGAGGTCGGTCCGGTGTTCGAGAATCACCCGGCCTTCCCCCAGCGCACCAACGTCGAGTTCGTCCAGGTGCTGTCCCCCACCACCGTCCGCATGCGGGTGTGGGAGCGCGGGGCCGGCATCACCCAGGCCTGCGGGACCGGCGCCTGCGCCACCGCGGTCGCCGCGATCCGCCGCGGGCTGACCAACCGCAAGGTCGACGTGATCCTGGACGGCGGCACCCTGACCATCGAATGGCGTGAGGACGGCCGCGTCCTGATGACCGGCCCGGTCGCCCTCAGCTACACCGGGCGGCTGTCTGCGGAGTTGGCAGCCGCCTGAATGAATGGCCGCCCGTTAGGCTGAAAGAGCATGAGCGACACTGTGACCAACGAGCCGGAGATCGTCACCTTCGGCTGCCGCCTGAACACCTATGAATCCGAGGTGATGCGCACCCACGCCCGCAACGCCGGGCTGGGGGACGTCGTCATCGTCAACACCTGCGCGGTGACCTCGGAGGCGGAACGGCAGGCCCGCCAGACCATCCGCAAGCTGCGCCGCGAGCGCCCGAACGCCCGCATCGTGGTGACCGGCTGTGCCGCCCAGATCGACCCGCAGCGCTACGGCGCCATGCCGGAGGTCGATCAGGTCCTGGGCAACCAGGAGAAGCTGCAGCCTGAAAGCTGGGGCCTGGCCCCGGCGGAGAAGGTGCTGGTCAACGACATCATGTCGGTCAAGGAGACCGCCGGCCACCTGATCGGCGGGTTCGAGGACCGCGCGCGCGCCTTCGTCCAGGTCCAGCAGGGCTGTGACCACCGCTGCACCTTCTGCATCATCCCCTATGGCCGCGGCCCCTCGCGCTCCGTCCCGATCGGCGCGGTGGTGGAGCAGGTGCAGGCGCTGGTGAAGGCTGGCTACAACGAGGTCGTGCTGTCCGGCGTGGACATCACCAGCTTCGGCCCCGACCTGCCGGGCACGCCGACGCTGGGGCAGATGGTGCGCCGCCTGCTGGCGCTGGTGCCGGAGCTGCCGCGGCTGCGCCTGTCCTCGCTCGACTGCATCGAGATCGACGACGACCTGTGGCGCCTGATCGAGACGGAGCCGCGGCTGATGCCGCACCTCCACCTGTCGCTCCAGGCCGGCGACGACATGATCCTGAAGCGCATGAAGCGCCGGCACAGCCGCGCCGACGCCATCGCCTTCTGCGAGCGCGTGCGCTCCCTGCGCCCCGACATGGTGTTCGGCGCCGACTTCATCGCCGGCTTCCCGACCGAGACCGACGAGATGTTCGAGAACACGCTGCGGCTGGTCGAGGAGTGCGGCCTGACCTGGCTGCACGTCTTCCCCTACAGCCCGCGCCCCGGCACCCCGGCCGCCCGCATGCCGCAGGTCGACGGCGGCCTGCGCAAGGAGCGCGCGGCCCGTCTGCGCGCGCGCGGCGCCGAGGCGGAGGCCCGCACCCTGGCCTCGCTGGTCGGTCGCGAGGTGTCCGTTCTGGTCGAGAAGGACGATCTCGGCCGCACCCAGCATTTCGCCGAAATCCGCCTGGGCACGCCCCGGCCCCCCGGCTCCGTCCTGCGCGCCACAGTCACCGGCGTGGCCGGCGGCGCGCTGACCGGCACCCCCCTTTGAGAACAGTGGACACGCCATGATCCTGCGTTGGTTCGGCCGCAAGAAGCCCGAAGAGCAAGCCCGCAAGGACGAGACGACCGCCCCGCTCCCGGAAGCGGTCCCCGCCGAGCCGGCGCCCGCGGAGCCGGTCGCCGAGGAGCCGCCGGCCCCGGAGCCCGAACCGGTGCCGGAACCCGAACTCCCGCCGCCGCCCGCGGTCGAGACCCCGCCCCCGCCGCCCATCGCTCCGCCGTCCGGGCCGGAGGAGCGCGAGGACACGCCGGAGATCGTCCGCGACGACCTTCCCGCGGCCCTGACGGCTGAGGAGGAGAAGCCCAAGAAGGGCTGGTTCGCCCGGTTGAAGGACGGCCTGTCCAAATCCTCGTCCAAGCTGACCGAGGGCATCTCCGGCATCTTCACCAAGCGCAAGCTCGACGACGAGGCGCTGGAGGAGCTGGAGGAGCTGCTCATCACCGCCGACCTCGGCCCGACCACGGCGGCCAAGGTGACGGCGGAGCTGGCGCGCACCCGCTTCGGCAAGGAGGTCAGCCCGGAGGAGGTCAAGGCCACGCTGGCCGCCGAGGTGGCGAAGATCGTCGGCCCGGTCGCCAAGCCGCTGGTCATCGACGCCGCGCTGAAGCCGCACGTCATCCTGGTGGTCGGCGTCAACGGCACCGGCAAAACGACGACCATCGGCAAGCTGGCCCGCCAGTTCCGCGCCGAGGGCAAGACGGTCATGCTGGCCGCCGGCGACACCTTCCGCGCCGCCGCGGTCAGCCAGCTGAAGATCTGGGGCGAGCGCACCGGCTGCCCGGTGATCGCCCGCGACACCGGGGCCGACGCCGCCGGCCTCGCCTTCGACGCGCTGGAGGAGGCGCGGCGCCAGGGCGTGGACATCCTGCTGATCGACACCGCCGGCCGCCTGCAGAACAAGGCCGGCCTGATGGAGGAGCTGCGCAAGATCGTCCGCGTCATCAAGAAGGTGGACGAGAGCGCCCCGCACACCACCCTGCTGACGCTCGACGCCACCACCGGCCAGAACGCGCACAATCAGGTCGAGGTGTTCCGCGACATGGTGAACGTCTCCGGCCTGATCCTGACCAAGCTGGACGGGTCGGCGCGCGGCGGCGTCCTGGTCTCGCTGGCCGAGCGGTTCAAGCTGCCGGTGCACGCCATCGGCATCGGCGAGGGCGTTTACGACCTCCGCCCCTTCGACGCCGACCAGTTCGCCAAGTCGCTGATGGGGCTGCCGTCCCAGTAACGGCGCCCCGGCGCGGGCCGGCGGCGGGCAGTCGGGCAGTCGGGCAGTCGGGCAGTCGGGCAGGACGAGAAAAGGGCTTCCGGCCGCCACGCCCAAGCCCTATCTGAAGACTATGACGGCTGCCAAGACCTCCCCCTCCCCCGTTCCTCCCGGTCCTGTCGAGCGCTTCACCGACGCGGACGCCGCCCTGGCCCTCGTCCGGGACCTCTACGACCGCAACACCGCCTATCTGCGCGACCGCTTCGCCGCCTTCACCCGCGGCGAGGACGGCGGACGGCGGGAGCAGGCCCATTACCCCTACGTCCGGCTCTCCACCGCCTCGGCGGCCACGGTGGACACGCGGCTGGCCTACGGCTTCGTCGAGGGGCCGGGCACCTACTCCACGACGCTGACCCGCCCCGACCTGTTCGACCGCTATTACCGCGAACAGCTCTCGCTCCTGCTGCGCAACCACCATGTTCCGCTGGAGGTCGGGGTCAGCGACGAGGCGATCCCCATCCATTTCGCCTTCCCCCAGGGCATGCATGTCGAGGGCGACCTGACGCCGGAGCGGCTGGCCGGGCTGCCCGACCTGTTCGACCTGCCCGACCTCGCCCGCATGGACGACACCATCGTCAACGGCACCTACGAGGAGTCGCTGGACGCGGTGAAGCCGCTGGCCCTGTTCACCGCGCCGCGGGTGGATTTCTCTCTGCACCGGCTGCGCCACTACACGGCGACGGCGCCGGAGGATTTCCAGAACTTCGTCCTGTTCACGAACTACCAGTTCTATGTGGACGAGTTCATCCGCATGGCCCGCGAGATCATGGAGCCAGCCGCCGATCCCGAGCTGGCCGCCTACCGCAGCCAGTACGACCGCTTCGTCGAGCCCGGCGGCGTCATCGTCCAGAACGCCAATCTGGGGGGCAACCCCGGCGAGGCGCCGACGAATGGCGCGCGGCTGCTCCGCCTGCCGCAGATGCCCGCCTACCACCTGACCCGCCCGGACGGCAACGGCATCACCCTGGTCAACATCGGCGTCGGCCCGTCCAACGCCAAGACGATCACCGACCACATCGCCGTGCTGCGCCCGCACGCCTGGATCATGCTGGGCCACTGCGCCGGCCTGCGCAGCACGCAGCGGCTGGGCGACTATGTGCTGGCCCACGGCTATGTCCGCGACGACCATGTGCTGGACGCCGACCTGCCGACCTGGGTGCCCGTCCCGGCGCTGGCCGAGGTGCAGCGCGCCCTGGAGACAGCGGTGGAGCGGGTGACCGGCCTGTCCGGCTACGCGCTGAAAAGCATCATGCGCACCGGCACGGTGGCGACCATCGACAATCGCAATTGGGAACTGCGCGACCACCGCGAGCCGCTGATGCGCTTCAGCCAGAGCCGCGCCGTCGCGCTGGACATGGAAAGCGCCACCATCGCCGCCAACGGCTTCCGCTTCCGCGTTCCCTACGGCACGCTGCTCTGCGTGTCCGACAAGCCGATGCACGGCCAGTTGAAGCTGCCGGGCATGGCCGACCGCTTCTACCGCGAGCGGGTCGACCAGCATTTGAAGATCGGCGTGCTCGCCATGGAGCTTCTGCGCGAGCACGGCATGGAGACGCTGCATTCCCGCAAGCTGCGCAGCTTCGCCGAGGCGGCCTTCCAGTAAGCCACCCTCCGCAAACTATTTTGCCTCACCCGAAAGTGCAGGCGCCAAAGGGCGCCTGCGTCTTATCTTAGGGTGCTCGGCAACGAAGGGAATTGGACCATTATGGCCGTGCGTGCAGGTTGGAGCGTGATCGCCGCCCTCTCTCTCGGGCTGGCGACGGGGCCGGTGCTGGCCCAAAGCGCACCAGAGGCGGACAATGTTCCAAACACGAACACCGCTCCGCCGCCGGACACCGCTCCCCGGTCCGGACCGTCCATCGGCGCCTGGGTCGACAACGACCTGTTCGGTGGCGGGACGGACCGTTACTACACGAACGGTGTCCAGTTCTACTACATCTCCGGCGAGCGCCCGACCTACGGCAACATCGACTGGCTGGCCAACCTCGTCCCCTGGATCGGGGAGCATGGGGTGCGGCGCTACGGCATCGCCTTCGGCCAGAACATGTACACCCCGAGCGACATCACCAAGCCGATCCCCGACCCCACCGACCGCCCCTACGCCGGCTGGCTGTACGGCCGCCTGTCGGTGATCTCGGAGGAGACGCGGCAGGTCGACCGCATCGACCTGGACCTCGGCATGGTCGGCCCGGCCTCGCTGGCGGAGCAGACCCAGAAGGCGGTGCACCGCATCGTCCCCGGAGCCCGCTGGCCGGAGGGCTGGAACTACCAGCTCAAGAACGAGCCGGGCATCATCCTCAGCTACGAGCATGTCTGGCGCGCCGAGCGCCCGGCCCGCATCGGCCCCTTCGAGGCGGACATCAGCCCCCACGTCGCCGGCAGCGTCGGCAACGTCCTGACCTTCGGCGGGGCGGGTTTCACCATGCGGCTGGGCGGCAACATGGCGCCGCCGGTCGGCGCGCTGATCCTCCGTCCGACCGCCAGCATCCCCTATCAGGACAGCGTGGCCGCGGGAGCGCCGCGCCCGCCCTTCTCCTGGTACGTCTACGCCGGGGCGGAGGGGCGCGCCGTCGCCCGCAACATCTTCCTCGACGGCAACAGCTTCCGCGACAGCCGGTCGGTGGACAAGCACAACTTCATCGCCGCCTTCCAGCTCGGCGTGGCGCTGCGCTACGGCGCGTTCGGCATCTCCTACGCCCAGAACTTCCTGTCGCCGGAGTTCGAGGGGCAGAAATCCTACAGCAACTACGGCTCGATCCGCGCCTCCTACCGGTTCTGACCGCTTCCATACTCCCTCGGTCTTCAATCCCTCTCCCGTCCCGGGAGAGGGATTCACTTTATCCCAGGCCCGGTTCGGTCTATGTGAGGATCATGAACCAATACGCCCGACTGCTGATCGAAGCCGGCCCGCTGGCGGCCTTCTTCATCGCCAATTCCCAGGCCGGCATCATGATCGGCACCGCCGTCTTCATGGTGGCGATCAGCATCTCCGTGCTGGTCTCCTGGCGGTTCGAACGCAAGGTGCCGGTGATGCCGGTGGTCGGGGCGGGCTTCGTCCTGCTGTTCGGCGGGCTGACGCTGTGGCTCCAGGACGACCTGTTCATCAAGATCAAGCCGACGCTGGTCAACCTGCTGTTCGCCGCGGTCCTGTTCGCGGCGCACCTGACGCGGCGCAATGTGCTGAAGCATGTCCTGGGCTCGGTGCTGAACCTGTCCGACGCCGGATGGCGCACGCTGGCGATCCGCTGGGCGTGGTTCTTCCTGCTGCTGGCCGCGCTGAACGAGGTGGTGTGGCGCACCATGACCACCGACGCCTGGGTGAACTTCAAGGTGTTCGGCATCATGCCGCTGACCCTGCTGTTCAGCGCCCTGCAGGCCCCGCTGATCCTGCGCCATCAGGTGCCGGAGGAGCAGCCGGCCGAAAAGTCCTCCACCTCCGCCTCCTGACCGTCCCCCTCCCCGCTGACGGAGCGCCCCCACCATGTCCCAGGATTACCCGCGCGACCTGATCGGCTACGGATCCCGTCCGCCGCACCCCTACTGGCCGGGCGGGGCGCGGGTGGCGGTGCAGTTCGTCATCAACTACGAGGAGGGCGGGGAGAATTGCGTCCTGCATGGCGACGCCGCGTCGGAGGCCTTCCTGTCGGAGATCGTCGGCGCCCAGCCCATCGTCGGCATGCGCCACATGAACATGGAGTCGATCTACGAGTACGGGTCCCGCGCCGGCTTCTGGCGGCTGCACCGGATGTTCACCGAGCGCGGCCTGCCGGTGACCGTCTACGGCGTCGCCATGGCGCTGGAGCGCAACCCCGACGCCGTCCGCGCCATGCTGGACTCCGGGTGGGAGATCGCCACCCACGGCTACCGCTGGATCGACTACCAGCATCTGCCGGAGGCGGTGGAGCGCGAGCACATGCTGCGCGCCATCGAGGTTCACACCCGCGTGACCGGCTCCCGCCCGCTCGGCTGGTATCTCGGGCGGTGCAGCCCCAACACTTGGAAGCTGGTGTCGGAGGAGGGCGGCTTCCTCTACAACGCCGACAGCTACGCCGACGACCTGCCCTATTGGGACGACCGCTTCGGCCGGCCGCAGCTGATCGTGCCCTACACGCTCGACGCCAACGACATGCGCTTCGCGACCAACCAGGGCTTCAACACCGGCGAGCAGTTCTTCACCTACCTGAAGGACAGCTTCGACGTGCTCTACGCCGAAGGCGAAGACCAGCCGAAGATGATGTCGGTCGGGCTGCATTGCCGGCTGGTCGGGCGGCCAGGGCGCGCCGCGGCGCTGGCCCGCTTCCTCGACTATGTGCGGGGCCACGACAAGGCATGGGTCGCCACCCGGCTGGACATCGCCCGCCACTGGATGGCCGAACACCCCTACCGGCCGGCGCCCTGAACCCGGAAAAAGCGCCCTCGATGCGCCTTCGCGCCCAACTTTCTCACGCCAATTCGTCGCATCGGCGTTTGAACGAACGTCGAAATACAGTAGAAGGTCTTTGGATCGTGGCGTCGCCCTTCGGGGCCGCGTCTCCGTGACTTCCGACTCCTTGCGATCTTCAACTGGGTGCGCACGCCGCCGTGACGTTCAAGGATGAGATGAAGGCCGCCGGCCAGAAGGCGGAACACAAGCCGTCCCCGATGGCCGATGCCCCCGCCGACGATGGCGTGGAGGCCCGGGACGACATCGCCCGCCTTCTGCGCGCCCTCAACGACGATTTGAAGGCCGACCCGGCGGAGGACGACGATCCGTTGTCCCCGGCCTCCGGACGGAAGACGGAGCGGCATCTGCCCATCGGCAAGATCGCTGCGGCGCTGGCCGCCGCCATCGGCATCGGCGCGGTCGTCGTGATGCTCGACCAGGGCGGCGACGCGCCGCCGGCGCCGCCGGCGCCTCTCATCACCGCCGTCCCCAGCGCCCCGGCCCCCGGCGGCGCCTCGCCCGGCACCGGGACTCCGGCGAAACCGGAAGCGCTGATCACCCGCGCGGCCCCTGCCGCTGCGCCGGCCCCCGCCGCGCCGGCCCAGACGCCGATGCAGACGCAGACCATCGTCGCACCAGCCGCGCCGGCGCCCACGGTGGCCACGCCGCCCATGGCGCTGCCGCAGATTCCGCCACCGGCGTTGAAGGTTCCGGAGCCGCCGGCCCTGCCGTCGCCCGCCGCCGCCAGACCGGCCGAGCCCGCCCCGGCGCCGCACCCCGCACCGCACCCCGTGGAAACGGCGGAGAGCGCGAAGCCCCCGGCGCATCCGCCGGCATCGGCCATGGCGCCGCCCCCGGCCGAGCCCGCCAAAGCCCCGCCCCCCGTGAAGACCGCGGAAACGGCGGAGCTTCAGGCCATGCTGTCGGCCCCGCCTCCGCCCGCCGCGACCCAACGCCAAGCCGCCGTGGCCCGCCCGGCGCCGCAGCCCGCCAAGCCGGCGCCCAAGACGGCTTCCACCCCGCCCGCGTCCACTCCGCCCGTCACGGCGCCATCGTCGGGCGTGCTGACGCCCCCGGCGTCCGCCGCCGTTCCGGACGGGCGCTACACCGTGCAGGTCGGGTCCTTCCAGCAGGCCGACAACGCCGAAGGGCTCGTCCGCCGCCTGCGCGGTCTCGGCTTCAACGCCTACGCGCTGGACTGGACCGACGCCGAGCAGCGGTCCTGGCACGTCGTCCGCGTCGGCGGCTATGCCGACACCGCCGCCGCCCGTCAGGCCGCCGCGTCGCTGAAGGGCAAGGTGGAAGCGCAGCCCATTGTCGTCTCGACGCGCTGACCGCAGGCAACGGCAGCGCCGCGACAAACTGTCGCCCCCTCTATTCCGCTTCTTTCCTTTGAAAAAGCCCGTCCGCAATTTCGGTATTGCGGACGGGCTTCGTCTTGATCTGTCCTTCTCCTTGCCGCTAACATGGGATTGAACAGGCACGCATATTAGAACAAGCGCAGCCGCAAGAAGCCGGCGCATCAGACCGGCGAACCGGAGGAAACCCTGGTATGAAGCCGACGATCCTGGTCGCCGACGACGAACCCAGCATCGTCCTGTCCCTGCAGGTTCTGCTGCAGAAGGCGGGCTTTGCCGTGCGCATCGCCCGCAACGGCGAGGAAGCCCTTGCATCGGTTGCGGAAAGCACGCCCGACCTGATCCTGCTGGACGCTATGATGCCGCGCCGCGACGGGTTCGACGTCTGCCAGTCGTTGCGCGCCGACCCCGCCTACCAGTCGCTGCCCATCATCATGCTGACGGCCAAGAGCCGCGACGTGGAGCGGCAGAAGGGCATGGCGCTGGGCGCCACCGACTACATCACCAAGCCCTTCTCGACCCGCGACCTCGTCACCACCGTCCGCAAGTACCTGACCCCCGAGAACGACCAGGGCGGCAACCAGGGCGGGGCCACGGAGCCGCAGCCTTGAGCGCCCCGGCGACCACCGAAAGCGCCGGAACCGCCGCCCCGGCAACCACCCCGGCGGAGCCGCGCCGGATCATCCCGCTGGCCTTCCGCGCCGCCGGCGTCGGCCTGCCCCTGCTGTCGGTGGGGGCCGCGGTCGGCTTCAGCGCGAACAACGACCCCAACGCCTTCGTCACCTACGCGGTCACCATGACCGCCGCCGTCACCGCCGCGGTTTGGGGCTTGTGGGGGCTGGTCGACCGGCGGCTGCTGCGCGCCTCGGAAACGCTGAGCCGCGAGGCCGGGCTGATCGCCCACGGCACGGCGGACGGCAAGACCGGCGCGCGCATTCCGCTGGCCCGCTACGGCGACCTCGCCCCGGTGGCCAAGGCGGTCAACGAGCTGTCGGACAAGCTGGCTGCCGCCCGCCGCGACACCGCCCGCACCGTCGCGGAGTCGACCGCCAAGGCGGAGGAGCAGAAGACGCGGCTGGCCGCCGTCCTGCGCGACCTGCACGAAGGCGTCCTGGTCTGCAACCTGAAGCACCAGATCCTGCTTTACAACCAGACGGCGCTCGACATCCTGCATCTGGCCGGCGACCTCGGGCTGGGTCGCTCGCTGCTGCATTTCGTGGTGGCGGAGCCGGTCATCCACACGCTGGAGCGGCTGACGCTCCGCGTGCGCGAGGGGCGGCACGTCAACCACGAGCACGGCACCACCGCCCAGTTCGTCGGCGCTACCACCGACGGGCACATCCTGCTGGCCGGGCGGATGAGCGCCATCCTGCAGGACCCGCCGGAGGGCTCGGACGAGCCGCCGACCATCACCGGCTACGTCATCACCTTGTCCGACGCGACCAGCGAGTTGGCCGCGCTCGGCCAGCGCGACGCCCTGCTGCGCGAGGCGACCGAGGGCTTCTGCGCCCCCATCGCCAACCTGCGCGCCGTGCTGGAGACGCTGGACGACACGCCGGAGCTGGGGCCGGAGGAGCGCGCCGCCTTCCAGGCCGCGCTGATGGACTCGTCCAACACCCTGTCGGAGCGGCTGGCCCGCGTCACCAACGCGTACCGCAGCGTCGTCACCGGCTCCTGGCCGATGAGCGACATCCACTCCACCAACCTCATCAACCTGATCCGCCACCGGGTCGGGCCGGACGCCCAGTACGGCGTGACGCTGACCGGCCTGCCGCAATGGGTGCACGGCGACAGCTACAGCCTCGTGATCCTGTTCGGCTATCTGATCGAATACGTTTACGCGCTGACCGGGGTCCCCGCCTACGACCTGTCGGTGGAGGCCGGGGACAGCTGGGTCTATCTGGACATCACGTGGCGTGGCCCGTCGGTGCCCAGCGGCATCGTGGACAGCTGGCTCGACCACCCGCTGCCCGACGCGCTGGGCGGCCTGACGGTCGGCGACGTGCTCCAGCACCACAAGAGCACGATGTGGAGCGAGCCGGTGAAGGGGCCGGGATCGGAGGGCGAGCTGCTGTCGCGCCTGCGCGTGCCGCTGCCGCCGGCGCTGAAGCCGCCGTCGGCCCACACCGCGACGCGCGGCGGGGCGCGGCCGGAATTCTTCGACTTCAACCTGCTGCACCAGCCGCTGGCCACCAGCGAGCTTGGCCGCACGCCGCTCGACCAGCTCCATTACGTGGTCTTCGACACCGAGACGACCGGCCTCTCCCCCAGCACCGGCGACGAGATCATCCAGATCGCCGCCGTGCGCGTCGTCGGCGGGCGCATCCTGACCGGCGAGACCTTCAACACGCTGGTCAACCCGAAGCGGAGCATCCCCGCGGAGTCGATCCCCTTCCACGGCATCACCGACGCGATGGTCGCCGACAAGCCGACCATCGACAAGGTGCTGCCGCAGTTCCGCGGCTTCGTGTCGGGCGCGGTGCTGATCGCCCACAACGCCGCCTTCGACCTGAAATTCCTGAAGATGAAGGAAAAGGCGTCGGGCGTGCGCTTCGACAGCCCGGTGCTCGACACCATGCTGCTGTCGCGGATGCTGCTCGGCGAGGGCGGCGACCACACGCTGGACGGCATCGCCGAACGGCTGGGGATCGAGGTGGTGGACCGCCACACGGCGCTGGGCGACAGCCTCGTCACCGCCGCGGTCTTCCTGCGCATGGTCGAGATGCTCAAGGAACGCAACGTCCGCACGCTCGACGACGCCATCCGCGGCGCCAACATCATCGTCGAGCTGGCGGCGCGGGAGCGCGCCTTTTGACCGGAGGGTCCGCCCCGCAACCCGTACCCCCTCCACCGCGCCGGGCGGGCGCCGACCGCCTGATCGCGCTGTTCCTGTTCGGCGTGGTCGCATTCAACCCGCCGCTGCTGCGCGTCTTCGGCGCCGGGGACACGCTGTTCGGCCTGCCGCTGCTGTACGTGTACGCCTTGGGGGTATGGGGCGGGGTGATCGCGCTGTCGGCGGTGCTTCTGGAACGCAGGGGGCGTTGAGATGCCCTGGCCCACCATCGTCGCCGCCAGTTTCGCCTACCTGCTCCTCCTCTTCGCCATCGCCTGGTGGGCGGACCGGCGGGCCGACGGCGGGCGTAGCGTCATCGCGTCGCCGTACGTGTACGCGCTCTCGCTGGCGGTGTACTGCACCACCTGGACCTTTTACGGCTCGGTCGGGCGGGCGGCGTCGCTGGGAATCGGCTTCCTGCCGATCTATCTCGGCCCGACCCTGCTGATGCTGCTGGGGCCGCTGGTGCTGCGCAAGATCCTGCGCATCGCCAAGGCGCAGCGCATCACCTCCATCGCCGACTTCCTCGCCTCCCGCTACGGGCGCAGCCAGGGGCTGGGCGGGCTGGTGGCGCTGACCGCGGTGATCGGGGTAACGCCCTACATCGCCCTGCAGCTCAAGGCCGTGGCGGTCAGCTTCGACGTGCTGTGGGGCACCGACCCGTCCGGCGCCACCGGCGGCCTCTCCCTGCCCGTCGTGCTGGACAACGCCTTCTACGTCGCGGTGGTCATGGCGGCCTTCGCCATCATCTTCGGCACGCGCCACATCGACGCGGCGGAGCATCACGAGGGCATGGTGGCGGCCATCGCCTTCGAATCGGTGGTCAAGCTGGTGGCCTTCCTGGCGGTCGGCGCGGCGGTGGTCTGGGGGCTGCACGACGGCCCCACCGAGCTGTTCGCCACGGCCGCCGAGCATCCGGAGATCCAGGCCCTCTACACCTCCGCCCCGGCGCTGGCCGACGGGTCGTGGCTGACCATGACGCTGCTGTCGATGGCGGCGGTGCTCTGCCTGCCCCGCCAGTTCCAGGTGACGGTGATCGAGAATGTGGACGAGCGGCACCTGACCCGCGCCCTGTGGCTGTTCCCGCTCTACATGCTGCTGATCAACCTGTTCGTTCTGCCGGTGGCGGTGGCTGGGCTGATCCGCTTCCCGGAACAGGCGGTGGACCCCGACATGTTCGTGGTGGCGCTGCCGCTGGCCGCCGGGAACGAGTGGCTGGCCCTGCTCGCCTTCATCGGCGGGCTGTCGGCGGCCACCGGCATGATCGTGGTCGAGGCCATCGCGCTGTCCACCATGGTGTGCAACGACATCGTGATGCCGCTTCTGCTGCGCGCCCGCAGCGCCCGGCTGGAGCGGCTGCACGACCTGTCGCCGCTGCTGCTGACCATCCGGCGCGCCGCCATCGTGGCGATCCTGCTGCTCGGCTACCTGTATTTCCGCATCGCCGGCTCGGCCTACGCGCTGAGCGCCATCGGCCTGATCTCCTTCACAGCGGTGGCGCAGTTCGCCCCGGCGCTGATCGGCGGCGTCTACTGGGCGGGGGCGACCCGGCGCGGCGCGCTGGCCGGCCTCGGCGCCGGCATCCTGACCTGGGCCTACACGCTGCTGCTGCCCAGCTTCGCGCGGTCGGGCTGGCTGCCCGCCTCCTTCATCGACCAGGGGCCGTGGGGCGTCGCCCTGCTGCGGCCCTACGCCCTGTTCGGGCTGGACGGCATGGACCCGCTGACCCACGCGCTGTTCTGGAGCATGCTGCTCAACATCGGCCTCTACGTCGTGGTCTCCCTGCTCGACCGGCCCGGCCTGGGCGAGCGGGCGCAGGCCACCGCCTTCGTCGAGGTGTTCCAGCACCGCGACGCTCCCCTGCCCGCGGGCGCGTGGCGCGGCACCGCCACGGTCGGCGACCTGCAGCGCATCGTCGCGCGCTTCCTCGGCCCACAGCGGGCGGAGGCCGCCTTCGCCCAACATGCCCGCCGCCACGGGCCGCTGGAGCCGGACCGCCGGGCCGGGGCGGAGCTGGTGCGCTTCGCCGAGCGGCTGCTCGCCGGTGCGATCGGCGCCGCCTCGGCTCGGGTGGCGCTGGCCTCCGCGGTGGAGGGCGGCGAGGTCAGCTACCCCGAGCTGATGCGGATGCTCGACGAGACCAGCCACGTCATCGAATACAGCCGCCAGCTCGAACACAGGACGGCCGAGCTGCAGCGCGCGTCCGCCGCTCTGCGCGCCGCCAACGAACGGCTGACGGAGCTGGACCGGCTGAAGGACGAGTTCCTGTCCACCGTGACGCACGAGCTGCGCACGCCGCTGACCTCCATCCGCGCCCTGACCGAGGTGCTGCACGACAACCCCGACATCGAGCTGGAGCAGAGGCAGGAGTTTCTCGGCCTCGTCATCACCGAGAGCGAGCGGCTGACCCGCCTCATCAACCAAGTCCTCGACATGGCGAAGATCGAGGCGGGGGAGATCGATTGGCAGGTCCGCCCGATGGACCTCGGCGCCGCGCTGGAGCAGGCGGCGGCGGCCACCGCCCGGCTGTTCCACGAGCGCGGCATCGCGCTGGCCGTCACCATCCCGCACGGCCTGCCGCCGGTGCGCGGCGACCATGACCGGCTGGTGCAGGTGGCGGTGAACCTGCTGTCCAACGCCGCGAAATTCACCCCGGCGGGCGGCCGGGCGTCGCTGTCTGTCGCGGTCGAAGACGATGCCTTGCGCGTGTCCGTCACCGACAGCGGCCCCGGCATCGCCGCGGAGCATCAGGCCATCGTCTTCGACCGCTTCCGGCAGGTCGGCGACACCATGACCGACAAGCCGCAGGGCACCGGGCTGGGGCTGGCCATCAGCAAGCGCATCGTCGAGCATCTCGGCGGCCGCATCCGGGTCGACAGCGCCCCCGGCAAGGGCGCCACCTTCGCCTTCACCGTTCCTTTGGCGACCGCGGCAACAGCCGTGTCACAAAACGATCAAACCGCGAAAGAACCGGACCACACCGCTGGAACGCGCTCCGGTTGACACAGGTCAGTCCAGTTGCCTTAACGAATCCTTATACGTGTTTCAGGCAGGTTTTTTACCAAATGCCGGACATGATCAGTCTTCCGGACGGGGCATTGCCCGGTCGGGTTGCAAGGAGACGGGCGGTGACTTTGATCAAGTGGAGCGATGAGGGGGGAACGGTGCGGCTGGGCCTGCCCAGCGACCTCGACCTCGCCATGGCGCAGCCCCTGCTGGACAGCCTGCGCGCCGGCTTCGCCGCCTCCCAGACCGTCATCGCCGAAGCCGCGGCCGTGGAGCGGGTCAGCACCGCCTGCGTCCAGGCACTTCTGGTCGCCTCCCGGCACGCCGCCGAACAGAACCGTACGTTCGCCATCGCCCAGCCGTCCGAGGTCCTGGCGGAAGCCTGCGAGGATCTGGGGCTGGACGGCTGGTTGAAGCAATGGAGCCAAGCGTGAAGAAGAAGGTACTCACCGTCGACGATTCGCGGACCATGCGGGACATGGTCTCCTTCACGCTGAAGGGCGCCGGCTACGACGTGGTGGAGGCCGCCGATGGCCAGCAGGCGCTGGGCGTCATCGGCGCCAACAAGGTGGACCTCGTCATCACCGACCTGAACATGCCGGTGATGGACGGGCTGACCCTGATCCGCCGCCTGCGCGCCACCCCGGCGCACCGCACGCTGCCCATCCTGATGCTGACCACCGAGGCCGACGAGAAGAAGAAGTCCGAAGGCCGGGCGGTGGGGGCGACCGGCTGGATCGTGAAGCCCTTCAACCCGGAGAAGCTGATCTCCGTCGTTCAGAAGGTCTGCGGCTGACGCCGCGTCCTGGCTTGTGAGGGGGCGCCCGTGGAAGACCTGAGCCGGTTCAAGCAAACCTATTTCGACGAAAGCGCGGAGCTGCTGGAGGTCGCCGAGTCCGGCCTGCTGCGGCTGACGCCGGGCGAGGTCGATTCCGACGAGGTCAACGCCATCTTCCGCGCCGTCCATTCCATCAAGGGCGGCGGCGGCGCCTTCGGCTTCACCGAGCTGGTCGCCTTCGCGCACGAGTTCGAGACGGTGATGGACGGGGTGCGCAACAACACCGTTCCCGTCACGACCGAGCTGGTGGACACGCTGATCCGCGCCAACGACCTGCTGGGCCAGATGCTGGCCTACGCGCGCGAGGGCGACCCGGCCCCGGCGGGGACCACCGACGGCACCGTGGCCGCCCTGCGCCGCCATCTGTCGGGCGGCGACGCGCCGCAGGTCCAGGCTCCGGCGGCCGCCCCCGCCGCTCCGGCGCCCGCGCCTGTCTACGCTGACGACGAGGACGACGAGGCCGGGCTGTTCGGCGACGCCATGGCCGCCATCGCCGCCGCCCGCGCGGCGGAGGACCCGGTTCCCCCCGGCAAGCTGCGCTGGACCATCGTCTTCCGGCCGCGGTCCGACCTGCTGATGTCGGGCAACGAGCCGGCCTTCATGCTGCGCGCGCTGCGCCGGCTGGGCGACGCCACCGTCGAATGCCACACCGACGCCCTGCCCAACCTCCAGAACCTGGAGGCGGAGCTTCTCCACCTCTCCTGGACGGTCACGCTGATCGCCGACGCGGACGTCGATCTGGACAAGATCAACGACGTCTTCGAGTTCGTGGCCGACGACTGCGACATCCGCATCACCGCGGAGGCCCCGCCGCCCGCCGCCCCCGAGGCCCCGCCCCCCGTCACCGATCCGGTGCCCGTTGCCACGGCCGCCCCGCCGGCGGTGGTCGCCGCGGTCCCCGAAGCGCCCCCCAAAACCCCCGGGGCCGACGCTCCGAAGGCCGAGGCCGCCCGCCCGCGCCCCAACGGCGGCGGGGCGGAGCACGCCGGGCTGACCAGCCACACCATCCGCGTCGATCTCGACAAGATCGACCGGCTGGTCAACATGGTCGGCGAGATGGTCATCACCCAGGCGATGATCGCCGAGCATGTGCGCGAGCTGCCCCCCGGCGAGTTCCAGGAGCTTCTGGAAGGGCTGGAGCAGCTGGCCCAGCACACCCGCGAGTTGCGCGAGAGCGTGATGTCGATCCGCGCCCAGCCGGTGTCGAGCGTCTTCTCCCGCATGCCGCGGCTGGTCCGCGAATGCGCCGCCACCACCGGCAAGGAGGTCCAGCTCGTCACCAGCGGCGAGACGACCGAGGTGGACAAGACGGTGGTGGAGAACCTCGTCGATCCGCTGACCCACATGATCCGCAATTCCATCGACCACGGGTTGGAAGGGCCGGAGGAGCGGGAGCGCGTCGGCAAGCCGCGCGCCGGCACCGTGCACCTGTCGGCGCAGCACCGCTCGGGCCGCATCGTCATCGAGATCACCGACGACGGGCGCGGCATCAACCGGCCCAAGGTGCTGTCCAAGGCCATCGAGAAAGGCCTCGTCCAGCCGGGGGCCACCCTGTCGGACGAGGAGATCGACAACCTGATCTTCCTGCCCGGCTTCTCCACCGCCGACCAGGTGTCCAACCTGTCGGGCCGCGGCGTCGGCATGGACGTGGTGCGGCGGAACATCACCTCGCTCGGCGGGCGCATCGGCGTCTACTCCACGCCGGGCGAGGGCTCGCGCTTCGTGCTGTCGCTGCCGCTGACGCTGGCGGTGCTCGACGGCATGGTGATCTCGGTCGGCGAGGAGCGCTTCGTCCTGCCGCTGACCAACATCGTGGAGAGCCTGCGCCCCAAGGCGGCGGACCTGCACGGGCTGGTCGGCAAGTGCGACGTGATGATGGCCCGCGGCGAGTATGTGCGGCTGGTCTACCTGCACCAGCTGTTCGGCATCCCCGGCGCCGTCGCCGACCCCACCCGCGCGCTGGTCGTGCTGGTGGAGACGGAGGACGGCTCCCGCCTCGGCCTCGTCGTGGACGAGGTTCTGGGCCAGCAGCAGGTCGTCATCAAGAGCCTGGAAGCGAACTTCCGCCGCCTCGACGGCGTGGCCGCCGCGACCATCCTGGGCGACGGGCGCGTCGCCCTGATCCTGGACGTCGCCGGCCTGCGCGAGATGAGCCGGCACATGGATTCCAGGGCGCCGCGTCCGCCGGTGGCCGCGCTGCCCGCACCCGCACTCGAACCGGTCTGAGGCCACAGCGATGAGCAGTTCCACCGCGCTCGCCACCGTCGGCGGTACCCGCACCGACGCACGCACCGACGTCATGGCGGTCAACGCCGCCGAGGAGCAGTACGTCACCTTCACCGTCGGCAGCGAGGAATACGGCGTCAACATCCTGTCGGTCCGCGAGATCCGCGGCTGGACGCCGGAAAGCCGCCTGCCGAACCTGCCGGACTATGTGCGCGGCGTCATCAACCTGCGCGGCATCATCATCCCCATCTTCGACCTGCGCGCCCGCTTCGGCGGCGGTGCGACGGCGGTCACCAAGCGCCACGTTGTGGTGGTGATCCAGGTGGGGGAACGCACCCGCGGCATCCTGGTCGACGCCATCTCCGACATCCTGACGATCGGCCACGACGCCATCAAGCCGCCGCCCGACGTGGACGGCGGCATGGTCGGCGCCGAGTATCTCAGCGGCCTCTACACCGCCGACGACCGCATGGTCACGTTGCTCTGCGTCGAGAAGCTGTTCTCCGTCGAGAACAGCGAGTTGGACTCCGCGACCAGGGCCCTGCCGGCGCTGGAACGGGCGTCCTGAACATCGCCCCACGGAGGTGCCCACACAGGCGCCGACGGGGGTGCGTCATGTCGCGGCTTTTCACACGGGTTTGTTTCAAATAAGGGCTAACGCCGGGACGACGCGGCGGGCAAGGGGGATGGCATGGCGAAAGGGGTCGGTTCGTTCGTTGGGGCGATGGGCATTTCGAAGCGGCTGTGGCTGGCCTTCGCGCTCCTGCTCGCCCTGCTGGCCGCCCAGGTCGCCGCCAGCCTGCTGAGCATCCGCAGCCTGAACGGCAGCGTTGACGCGGTGCTCACCGGCGGCGAGATCGCCACCTTCGCCAAGGACCTCTCCGCCCGCCTCGCCAACCAGCGCATCCACGGGCGCGACTATCTGGTCTCCGGCGACCCCGCCGCGCTCAACCGCCAGCGCGCGCTGCGCACCGAGTTCGATCAGGCGCTGGCCGCCCACGGCGCGGCCATCCAGCGCTCCAGCCAAGCGGCCGCCTTCGCCGAGCTGGCGCGGCTGCACACCGAGTACCACACCCAGTTCGAGGCGATCCGCGTCGTCCGCGACCGCTACGACGCGGCCATCCACCAGACCATGGACCCGCTGGGCACCCAGATCACCGAGACGCTGGAGCGCATCGTCGAAGGCGTCCAGGCCACCGGCGACAAGGACGCCGCCCTGGTCGGCGAGGAGATGGAGAAGCACTGGGTGCTGAGCCGCCTTTTCGCCAACCGCGCGCTCGGCATGCGCGACGCCACCGCCGCGGCGCCGATGGAAAAGAACCTGGACGAGATGCTGGAGCATGTGCGCGAGGCCCAGGCCCTGTTGACCGAGCCCCGCCTCGCCGCGCTGCTGCGCGAGGTGTCGGAACGGGCCCCCGGCTACCGCACCGCCTTCCGCGACGCCGTCGCCGCCGACAAGGAGATCGACCGGCTGCGCGCCGAGATCGTCGCCAAGATCGTCACCGCCCTGACCGCGACGCTGGACTCCATCGCCACCGCCATCCACGCCGAGCAGAAGGCGATCGAGACCAGGGCCGAAACCGAGGTGGAGAACAGCGTCCTGCTGGCCCTGGTGCTGGGCGGCCTGTCGCTGCTGCTGGGCATCGGCGCCGCGCAGGTCATCGCCCGCTCGATCACCGGCCCGGTCCAGGGCATCCGCAAGGTGATGACGGACCTCAGCGACGGCCATCTGTCGGTCACCGTCCCCCACACCGACGGGCGCGACGAGTTGGGCGCGATGGCCCGCGCCGTCGCCGCCTTCAAGGAGGACGCGGTGACCGCCGTGCGGGCGGGGATCGCGCTCGACCGCGTGTCGTCCTGCATCATGACGGTGGGCGAGGACGGGACCGTCACCGATTGCAACGCCGCCGCGCTCACGATGTTCAAGGCCGCCGAGGGCGACCTGCGCAAGGCCCTGCCCGCCTTCGACGCCGCCGGGCTGATCGGGACGACTCTCGACGCGCTCGACACCGAGGCCCCGCGCCTGCGCTCCAGCCTGAGCGGCCTCGCCAGCCCCTACAAGGGCATGGTCAAGGCGGGCCGCCGCAGCTTCGAAATCACCGCCTGCCCGGTCGCCGGGCGCCATGGCGAAAAGCTGGGCCTCGTCGTCGAATGGCGCGACCTGACGGCGGAACTGTCCATCGAGGCGGAGATCGCCGGCATGGTCGACAGCGCCGTGCGCGGCGACTTCAGCCAAAGGATCGCGCTGGACGGCAAGACCGGCTTCTTCCGGCTGGTCAGCGAGGGCATGAACCGGCTGGCCGCCAACGTCTCCGGCGTGACCGAGGATCTGGCCGCCATGCTGGAATCGCTGTCCCAAGGCGACCTGTCGCGGCGCATCGACAAGCCGTACGAGGGCGTGTTCCTGCGCCTGAAGGACGACTTCAACGGCACGGCGGAAAAGCTGTCGGAGATCGTCCGCCGCATCAACGGCGCCGCCGAATCCATCGCCGCGGCCAGCCGCGAGATCGCCGACGGCAGCCTCGACCTGTCCGAGCGCACCGAGCAGCAGGCCTCCTCGCTGGAGGAGACGGCGGCGAGCATGGAGGAGCTGGCGGCCACCGTCCGCTCCAACGCCGACAACGCCCAGCAGGTCAACGCCTTCGCCAACGACGCCCGCCGCGCCGCCGAGAAGGGCGGTCAGGTCGCCGCCAGCGCCGTGGAGGCGATGCGCGGGATCGAGCGCTCGTCGCAGAAGATTTCCGACATCATCGGGGTGATCGACGAGATCGCCTTCCAGACCAACCTGCTGGCGCTGAACGCGGCGGTCGAGGCGGCGCGGGCCGGCGACGCGGGCCGCGGCTTCGCCGTGGTGGCGCAGGAGGTGCGCAACCTCGCCCAGCGCTCCGCCCAGGCGTCCAAGGAGATCAAGACGCTGATCCTCGACAGCGGGGCGCAGGTCAAGGACGGGGTGGAGCTGGTCCGCTCCGCCGGGTCGTCGCTGACCGACATCGTGGCGGGCATCGCGCGGGTCGCCGACCTCGTGTCGGAGATCGCCCGCGCCACCGCCGAGCAGGCGTCCGGCCTGGACGAGGTCAACACCGCCGTCGCCCAGATGGACGAGATGACCCAGAAGAACGCCGCGCTGGTCGAGGAAAGCACCGCCGCCGCCCGCTCGCTGGAGGAGCAGGCCGGGCAGCTGCGCCAGCAGATGGCCTTCTTCTCGCTGGACGCCGGCCGGACCCGTGGCGCGTCCGAGCTGGCCCGCCACATCCAGTTGATCGAGAACACCAAGATCGACCATGTGACCTTCCGCGACACCGTGCTGAAGACCGTCCAGGGCCACGGCGAGGCCAGCGCGGACCGGCTGGCCGACCATCACGGCTGCCGCCTGGGCAAGTGGTACGACACGGTGACGGATGCCGCCGTGCGCTCCTGCCCGTCCTTCGACCGGATCGCCGAGCCGCACGCCCGCTTCCACGAGGCCGGCAAGCGCGCCCTGCGCGCCCATGAGCAGGGAGACGACGCGGCCGAGGCGCAGGCCCTGGCCGATCTCGACCGGCTGTCGGGCATCGTGCTCGGCCTGCTGGACAAACTCGCCGGCGAAGCGCGGGCCCAGGCCCGCGGGCGGGCGGCATGACCGCGGCCCCCAGCCCGGCTCCGGACTCCGATGCGGCTGACCGCGCCGTCCCCGCGGCGACGTCGGGCCGGCGGGAGTTCCCGTTCGAGCGGCGGCATTTCGACTTCATCGCCCGCATGCTCTACCAGCTCGCCGGGATCGCGCTGGCCCCGCACAAGATCGAGATGGTCTATTCCCGCCTCGCCCGGCGGCTGCGCGACCTGCGCCTGCCGGACTTCGACACCTACTGCGCCCTGCTGGAGAGCGAGGAGGGGGCGAACGAGGTCGGCTTCCTGGTCAACGCCCTGACCACCAACCTGACCAGCTTCTTCCGCGAATCGCACCATTTCGACTTCCTGGCGAAGACCGCGGTGCCGGAGATGCGCGCCCGCCACGCCGGGGAGTCCTCCCACCCGCGGCTGCGCGTCTGGTCGGCGGGCTGCTCCTCCGGGCAGGAGCCCTACACCATCGCCATGGTCCTGGCCTCCAGCTTCGGGCCGGAGCTGCGGCGCTGGGACGCGAAGATCCTGGCAACCGACATCGACACCCACATGGTCGACACCGCCCGGCGCGGCGTCTATCCCGCCGAACTGGCGGCCAGCATCCCGGCCCCCCTGCGCGACCGCTTCACCCGGCGCCAGCGCGAGGACGGCGAGCCGATGGTGGCGATGGAGGAGGAGCTGAAGCGGCTGATCACCTTCAAGCCGCTGAACCTGCTGGAGCACTGGCCCATGAAGGGGCCGTTCGACGCGATCTTCTGCCGCAACGTGCTGATCTATTTCGACCGCGTCGGGCGGACCCAGGTCATCGGCAACTTCGCCCGGATGCTGGAGCCCGGCGGCTACCTGTTCCTCGGCCACTCGGAAAGCCTGTACGGCGTGTCGGACCGCTTCCGCCAGACCGGCCCCACCATCTACCGGAGGCTGTGACGCATGACCGCATTCGCAAGCCGCCGCGCGGCGGAGGCCCGGCAGACCGGCGGCTACTTCCACCCGCAGTTCCGCGCCCACACGATGAAGGTCTTCCTCGGCCATCATCTGGTCAGCGACCGCTCGGACGTGATGATGGTGACGACTCTGGGCTCCTGCGTGGCCGCCTGCGTCCACGACCCGGCGACGGCGATCGGCGGCATGAACCATTTCCTGCTGCCCGAGGTGCCGGAGTCCGAGGACGCCGGCACCGGGGCGGCCGCGCGCTACGGCTCGGTCGCCATGGAGCGGCTGATCAACGACCTGCTGGCCCGCGGCGCCCAGCGTGGGCGGCTGGAGGTGAAGCTGTTCGGCGGCGCCCGCGTCATCGATTCCAGCTTCGACGTCGGCCAGCGCAACGCCGCCTTCGCGCTCGACTATGTCCGGCGGGAGGGGCTGAAGCTGATGGGCCAGGATCTCGGCGGCGCCTCGGCCCGGCGCATCCACTATTTTCCCCACACCGGCCGGGCCATGCGCAAGATGCTGCGGCCGGAGGCCCTGTCGGAGACGGCGAACCAGGAACTGCATTTCCGCTCCAGCCTGCGGCACCAGCCGATCGAGGGCGACGTGGAACTGTTCGGGGAGGACTGAGCCATGACACGCTCCATCCGCGTCGTGATCGTCGACGACAGCAGCCTGATGCGGGAGATGCTGAAGGCCGTCATCTCGGACGAGCCCGGCATCGAGGTGGTCGGCGTCGCCCGCGACCCCTACGAGGCGCGCGACGTCATCAAGCGCACCAATCCGGACGTCGTCACGCTGGACGTCGAGATGCCGCGGATGGACGGGCTGTCCTTCCTGGAAAAGATCATGACGCTGCGCCCGACGCCGGTCGTCATGGTCTCCTCCCTGACCCAGGAGGGGTCGGAGGCGACGATCCGCGCGCTGGAGATCGGCGCGGTGGACTGCGTCGCCAAGCCCGACGGCTCGGACGGTCACGGCTTCGAGGCGATGGCCCACGAGCTGGTCGGCAAGATCCGCATCGCCGCCACCGCCCGCCTGTCGATGCGGCGGCCCAAGCCCGCGACCTCCCCCCTCCAGACGCCGCGCCGCGCCGGATCGGGCACCCGCTTCATCGCCATCGGCGCCTCGACCGGCGGGGTGGAGCGCATCCGCGACGTGCTGGCCGTCATGCCCGCCGACTGCCCGCCCATCGTCATCACCCAGCACATGGGTCCCAGCTACGTCCCCAGCTTCGCCGCCCGGCTCGACCGCATCTCGCCGCCGTCGGTGGAGGTCGCCACCCAGGGCGCCCCTCTGGTCCAGGGCAAGGTCTACATCGCCCCCGGCGACCGGCATCTGGTGATCATCCGCGACGCCCAGGGCTATTCCTGCCACATCCAGGACGGGCCGGCGGTCAGCGGCCACCGCCCGTCGGTGGACGTGCTGTTCTCCTCCGTCGCCAAGGCGGCGGGGGCGAACGCGGTGGGGGTGATCCTGTCCGGCATGGGCCGCGACGGGGCGTCGGGCATGCTGGCGATGCGCGACGCGGGGGCCTATACCATCGGCGAACAGGAATCGAGCTGCGTCGTCTACGGCATGCCGCGCGCCGCCCGGGACGCCGGGGCGGTCGCCGTCGAACTGCCGCTGGCGCAGATACCGGCCGAGATGCTGCGCGCGTTCGACGCCATCGGCGATCACCGCACGCGCGCGAACTGAGGAGCAGCACCATGTCTTTCTACGGCCGCGCCACCCACCTGGACGCCCGACCGGAACCGCAGGCGCCGGACCTGCCCGACGGCGACGCCCCGGTGAACGGCCTGCCCGAGATCGGCCCGAAGATCCCGGTGACCGGCGAGCTTCTGGCGACCTGGATGGGCTACGCCGACATCCAGCGCCGCACGCTGGAGGCGGTGCAGAACGAGCTGACCCGCACTTCGTCCACGGTCGAGGACGCCACGCTTGACCTGTCCTCCCGCTTCCGCGAGCTGGCCGAGAAGGCCATGCAGCAGTCGGAGCGGGTGGAGCAGATCGTCGGCATGGCCGGCTCCGTCTCCATCGACGGCGAACGGGTGCCGATGGACCAGCTGGTCACCGGCATGCAGCAGATGATCGCGGACATGATCTCCAACATCGTCATGCTGTCGCGCCACGCCATGAGCATGGTCTACCTGCTCGACGACGTGCAGAAGGACGTGGCGGAGCTGGAGAAGTCGATCGGCGACATCGACGCCATCAACCGCCAGACCAACTTCCTGGCGCTGAACGCCACCATCGAGGCGAGCCGCGCCGGCGAGGCCGGGCGCACCTTCGCCGTGGTCGCCCAGGAGGTGCGCCACCTCTCCCGCAACACCGGGGCGCTGGCCGACCGCATGCGTTCCAAGGTCACCGCGGTGGTCAAGGGCGTGCGCAACGGCCACGACATCCTGCGCCAGATCGCCGACACCGACATGTCCCCGCAGATGCTCGCCAAGGAGCGGGTGGACAAGACCATGGACAGCCTGGTCGACCAGACCAACCACTTCCAGGCGGTGCTGGAAACGGCGGCGACCGTGTCGTCGGACATGTCCGCCACCATCAGCCGCATGGTCACCGGGATGCAGTTCCAGGACCTGACCAAGCAGCGGCTGGAGGCCATCAACGACAGCCTCGCCATCATGGCTGAGGGGCTGAACGAGCTGGAAAACCGCACCCGCGTCGAAATGCCCGCTTCCTTGGGGCCGCAGGTTCCGCAGGAATGGCTCGACGAACTGCTGGGCCGCTTCAAGCTGAGCGAGATGCGCCAGCGCTTCGTGCGCCGTCTGCTGCTGGAAGGGACGGCGCTGGACGAGCATGGCGTCCTTGACGTCGATGCCGGCCAGGACGACAGTTCCGGCGGCGACATCGAACTTTTCTGAGGCCAAGGGATTCTCTGGAATCCCCGGCCTCTCTTGCTCCATTCTGGCATGGTCCGCACAAGACCACCCGCCCCAATGCCCCTTCAGGAACACCCTTCAGGAACACCGGACCGATGGACTACGGAATTGAGGACAAGGAGCAGGAGACCCTGGTTCGGTTGCGCGGTCGCCTGACCTTCAACGACCACGCCAAGCTGCGGGCCCTGATCCGGGAGATGCTGCAGAACAAGGCCAGACGTCAGGTGCTCGACCTCTCCACGCTGGAATTCGTCGATTCGGCGGGAATCGGCATGCTGCTGATCGCGCGGGAGGAGATGGCGAACGCGGACAAGCAGCTCGTCCTGCGCTCCGCCGCCGGGCAGGTCAAGCGCGTGCTGACCGTGGCCCAGCTCAACAAGATCGTGACGATCGAGGACTGACCCCTTTGGTCCCCTCCCCCACCCGCGTCGCCGCCCTGCAAGGCCTGGGCGTGCCGGCCGACCGGCTGGACCGTCTGTCGGCGGCGCTTCGGCTTCCGCCCCGGCGGCCCGGCTCCCCGGCGGGGGAGGCGTTCGGCGCCTCCGTTCTGCTTCTGGTGGGCGACGCCGGCGCCGTCGAGGCGCCGGAATTCTGGCAGCCGCCCTTCGGCGCCTGGATCGAGGTCGCCGGCCTGTCCGACGCCCGGATCGTCGAGGCCGCGCAGCGCGCCGCCCGCGCCGACCTGTTCGCCTGCGTGACGACGGTGACCGCCAACCGCCTGCATCTGGCGGGCCGCATCCTGAACGGGCTGGCCGCCCTGCACCCGATGCCGGAGGCCCAGCGCGACGACATGGAGCTGGCGCTGCACGAAGCGATCAGCAACGCGGTGGTCCACGGCAACCTCCAGGTCGAAGGCATGAAGGGGCTGAGTGTGGAGGCGCTGGAGCGCTTCTCCCACGATCTGGCGGCGCGCATGGCCGACCCCGCCTTCGCCGAGCGCCGGATCGAGGTCGCCGCCTGGCTGGAGAGCGCGTGCGCGGTGGTCGAGGTCGCCGACGAGGGAACCGGCTTCGCCCGGCCGGAGCGCATCGACTACGGCGCCTCGGGCCGCGGGCTGGACCTGATCGCCGCCATCGTGGAAGAGCTTCAGCTTCTCGACGGGGGGCGGCGCATCCGCATGAGGTTCCCCCTCTGATGGACGACGCCATCGCCGCCTGCCGCATCCTGGTGGTGGACGACACCGACTTCAACCGCACGCTGATCGGCGCTCTGCTCGGCGAAGCCGGCTTCCAGAACGTCGTCTACGCCAAGGACGGCTTCGACGCGCTGGCCCAGATCGCCGCCGAGGCGCCGGACCTGTTGATCCTCGACATCATGATGCCGGGGATGGACGGGTTCGAGGTGTGCCGCCGCCTGCGCGCCGACCACGCCTACGCCGACCTGCCGGTGCTGGTGCAGACCGCCCTGTCGTCCAGCGACGACCGCAACCGCGCCTTCGCCGCCGGCACGACCGACCTGATCTCCAAGCCGCTGGACCGGACGGAGCTGGTCGCCCGCGTGCGCATCCACCTGCAGAACCGGGTGCTGATCCGCGACCTGCAGACCTACCGGGCGCGGGTCGAGGGGGAGTTGGCGATGGCCCGCTCCATGTACGACCATCTCCTGCCCTCCCCGTCGCTGTGCGCCGCGCTGATGGACGGCGCGGGGGTGACGCTGCGCTCGCACACGGCGCTGTCCTCCGATCTGGGCGGCGACCTCTGGGGGGTGCTGCCGCTGGCCGGCGGGCGGTTCGGGCTGTTCCTGCTGGACATGGCCGGGCGCGGCGTGTCGGCGGCGCTGAACGCCTTCCGCATGCACACGCTGATCCACGAGTTGGCGCCCCAGCTCGGCGAGCGGCCCGGCGCCTTCCTGAGCGAGCTGAACGAGCGGGCCGTCTGCCTGCTGGAGCTTGGCCAGCACGCCACGGTGATCTACGGCGTGGTGGACCGCGCGGCGGAGCGCTTCACCTACGCCGCCGCGGCGGCGGCTCCGCCGGTCCTGGTGCCGCCCGGCAACGCCGCGCTGGTTTTCGGCGAGGGGGCCGGTCCGCCGGTGGGCGTCGCCGCCGGCACCCGCTACGAGGAGCGCAGCCTGCCCTTCCCGCCGGACTCGGCGTTGGTCCTGCACTCGACCGCCGTTCTGGAGACCCTGAACGGGCGCAGCGGCGGCTTCGCCGCCCTGCTGCGGAGCGCCGCCGTCCCGGACGCCCTGGCCGGCGGCGGCGACGCCGCCTTCGCGGCGGTGACCGCCGCGCTCGCCGCCGCCCAGGGCGACGTGCCGCTCGACGACCACACCCTGGTCTGGATCGGCCGCGGGGGGGCGCGATGAACAACCTGCCGGAGGTTCCGGGGCTGGACACGGCCCGCGTCCTGGTGGTGGACGACAACCGCGTGAACCGCCACCTGCTCCAGGCGCTGCTGGAACGCGGCGGTGTCACCCGCATCGAGATGGCGGAGGACGGCAACGACGCGCTGGCCCGGCTGGACAGCTTCCGGCCCGACCTGATCCTGCTCGACCTGATGATGCCGAACCTGGACGGGTTCGAGATGTGCCGGCGCCTGCGCGCGCTTCCCGTTTGGAAGGACCTGCCGGTCCTCGTGCAGTCCAGCCTGAACCGGGCGGAGGACCGCGCCAAGGCTTTCGCCGCCGGGGCCACCGATTACGTCACCAAGCCGATCAACGCGGTCGAGCTGCTGGCCCGCGTCCGCATCCACCTGCAGAACCGTGCGTTGCTCCATGACCTGCAACGCTTTCACGAGCGGACGGAGAGCGAGCTGTCGCTCGCCCGCAAGATGCAGGAGCGGCTGATGCCCTCGCCGGAGCGGCTGGCCGAGGTGGAGGCCGCGGCGGGGGTGGGCATCGCCGCCCATTTCGCCCCCTCGTCGGAGCTGGGCGGCGACTTCTGGGACCTGCGGCACGACGCCGCCGAGCCGGGCCAGGGGCAGGACCAGGGACAGGGCCGGACCATGCTCTACATGGTCGATTTCTCCGGGCACGGCGTGGGGGCGGCGCTGAACACCTTCCGCCTGCACGCGATCTGCCAGCAGATGGACATGTCCGGCCTGACCCCGGCCGAGTTCCTGTCCATCGTCAACCGGCGGCTGTGCGCGCTGCTTCCCAACGGGCAGTTCGCCACCATGCTGGCCGGGGTGGTCGAGCCGGCGGAGAACCGCTTCGTCTACGCCTCGGCCGGATCGACGCGCCCGATGGTCTGGGGGCCGGGCGATGCCGAACCGCTGCTGGGCGACAGCGCCGGCCTGCCGCTCGGCCTGCTCGCCTCGGCGGAGTACGAGGAGCGCTCCCTCCCCCTGCCCCCCGGCGGGCGCCTGTTCCTCTATTCGGACGGCGCCATCGAAATCCCGGTCGGCGGCGACGTCCTGGACGAGCCGGGCCTCGCCGCCCTGGTCACCGAGCGATTGGAGGAGGCGGACGGCGCCCGCTTCCTGGACGGGTTGCTGGAGCGCCTGCGCGCCATCGGCCCGATCGACGACGACCTGACCGCGCTGCTGCTGACCCGCAAGGGCTGAGCGGCCATGGACCCGACGGCCGCATGACCGCCAGCCTCCCGCACGCCGCACGGCACTTCCGGGTCGTTCTGGACACCAACATCCTCGTCGGCTGCGCCCTGCTCGGCGCCGAGGTGCCCCGCCGCAGCCTGGCCATCCGCGACAGCGTCGCGGCGGTGCGGGCGCGGGGGACCGCCGTCGTCTCCGACGCCACGCTGGCGGAGCTGCGGGAGGTGCTGATGCGCCCGGACTTCGAGCGCTACCGCCCGGCGGCGGAACGCGCCGCCTTCCTGGACGCCTTCGCCGCGGAGGCCCGGCGGGTCGAGCCCGCCCCGGTGGAGCGGCTGTGCCGCGACCCTGACGACGACATGTTCCTGGCGGTGGCGCTGGCCGCCGACGCCGACTGGCTGGTGACGGTGGACCGGCAGCTTCTGTCGGTGCGCCAGGTGGGCCGCACCCGCATCCTGCGCCCCGAGCGGTTCCTGGACGCGATCGCCTGACGCGGCGTTTGAAGAGGGGTCTGAAGAGGCGTTTGAAGAGGGTGCCCGAAAAGTTTCCCCTCGACTTCCGGCCTTCATTCTCTAGAATGAAAAGAGAACACTTCGCAAACTAGCGGTGAACGGATCGCGGGTGACCGGATGAGCACGCAACCTCTCCTGTTCGACAGCCTGCCCGAGACGGAGCGGGCGCGCAAACCGGCGCGCCGGTCCCGCGCCACCACCGTGGCGGCGCCGGTGGCCGTCGACGTGGTGCGGGAGGACGTGCCGTCACCGTCGGCCCCGGCGCCCATGACCCTCGCGCTCGTCCCGCCGCCGCCCGTCCCGATGGCCCCGCGCGCCGACTTCGACCCGGCGGCCCTGACCAACGCGGAGTTGCGGGCGCTGGCGCAGGCCCTGCCCGACCACAAGCTGGCCCATCTGCTGATCGAAGCCGCGCGCGAACTGAAGCGCCGCGCCGCTCCGGGAGCGTGGGAGGAGGAAGAGGGGGAGGACGGCCCGTCCGAACCGAATCCCCTGCTGCTGCGCGCCGCCCGGCAGGCGGTCGGCGAATTGTCTGGCGAGGATGGCTGACCAAGTCACGAACACTGACCGATTCACAGAATACGTGTCCGGAAACAAAATAATCCCGCGGCAATAGATCGTTTCGTACCCCAACTTTGTACGGGTTCCTCCCCCCGATTCGGGAATGATGGCGCGACAAGACACGCACGTATGTGCAATGATGTGTCCGTAGCCTGACCAACGGCCGCGCCTGCGTTTCCGTGGCGCGCCGCCGGCGGTCCGGGCCGAAAGGAACGACCCGCGGGGAGGGTGCTTTGGACTGGATGACCTGGCTCCAGGATTGGGGCGATGCCTTCTATCCCCTGGCCTTCATATGGGCCTTTTTCGAAGGCGAGACCTTCGTGATTTTCGGCGGGATGGGCGCGCACCTGGGGATCATCAACCTTTACTGGCTGGTGGCCGCCGTCTGGATCGGCAGTTTCATGGGCGACCAGTGCTATTTCTGGATCGGCCGCAAATGGGGCGCCAAGGCGCTGGCCCGCTTCCCGGCCGCGGAGGCCCGCGCGTCCCGCGTGCTGTATTGGCTGGAAACCTACGGCGTCGGCTTCATCCTGGCCTTCCGCTTCCTCTACGGGGTGCGCAACATCGCCTCGGTCGCCGTCGGCACATCCCGCATGCCCTGGCGAAAATTCCTGTTCTGGAACTTCATCGCCGCCGGCATCTGGGCCTGGAGCTTCGCCGGGGCCGGCTACCTGTTCGGCGAGGCGGCCGCCGCCATCGGCGAGAACGGTCCGAAGATCCTCCTGCTCATCGCGCTGGGCATCGGCGTCACCTTCTTCGCGGTGAAGAGCGTGATGTGGGTCCGCCGCCGCTACGCCGCCTCCGAGACGCAGGCGTAACGGCACCCCTCCCCCGAGAGGCAGGCAGACCGGAACTCAGCCAAACCGGAACTCAGGCAGAAAGGCCGCCGCGGACCACCCGCGGCGGCCTTTCCCGTTTCCGGGCCCTACGCCCGACGGGCGATCCACACGGCGGTCAGGTCGTCGCGCAGCGGCAGGCTGGTGCGGGCGTAGAAGCGCTCCAACAGCGGCCCCAGCGGGCGGGCGCGGTTGGCGGCGATGGCGGCGCGCAGCAGGCCCGGGACCCCGTCCTGGCCGATCGGCTCGCTGTCCGGGCCGCTGCATTCGATCAACGCGTCGCTGTAGAGGAACAGGCAGCTCCCGCGCGGCAGGCGCAGGCTGCGGTCGGCGTAGACGGCGCGGCGCGACGCGCCCAGCACCAGCCCCGCCGAGTCGAGCAGCCGAAGCTCCCCGGCGATCCCCACCACCGGATTCGGCGCCCCGGCCGAGGCGTAGGTCAGCGTGTCGGTGTGCAGGTCGAGGATGCCGAAGAAGGCGGTGGCGAACTGCCCGACCGGCAGCACCTCCTTCAACGCCCGGTTCAGTCCGGACAGCCATTCCGACGGCGGCACGTGCTGCATGGGGAAGCGGTCGATCAGCGTGTGCAGGCGGAAGGTGTTGATGGCGGCGGTGATGCCGTGCCCGGCGAAATCGACCATCAGGAAGGCGACGCGGTGGCTGTCCAGCGGGTAGACGTTCCAGAAATCGCCGCCCAGCTCCGACGAGGTTTCGAAATGGGCGTCCAGCACCAGCTCGTACCGCTCGGCGACCGCCTCCAGCTCCCTCGGCTCGGGCAGCAGGGAAAGCTGCATCGCCTTGGCGTGCTTCAGCTCCCGCTCCACCCGCGCGCGGAAATTGGCGAGGTCGGTGAACAGCTTGCGCTTTTCGAGCTGGTGGCGGACGCGGGCGACGCACTCGCCGGGCTTGATCGGCTTGGAGATGAAGTCGCTGCCGCCGGCCTCGAAGCAGCGGACCTGCTCCTCGTCGCTGTCCAGAGCGGTCTGGAACAGGATCGGCAATTCCTCGTGGGTCAGCCGCTCGCGCAGGCGCCGGCACATCTCCAGCCCGTCCATCACCGGCATGCTGACGTCGAGCAGGACGAGGTCGGGGCGGAAGCTCTCCACCTTGCGCAGCCCTTCCACCCCGTTCTCGGCGACCTCGATCTGGGTCAGCCCGGCGCGGCGGATCATCAGGGCCAGCGACTTCCTGTTGAACTCGTTGTCGTCGACGATCAGGACCCGGCTGGCGGCGAGGGAAATGGGCATGCGTGGACCCGCCTGTCCGTCACAGGTCGAACTGCAGCAGGGTGCAGCGCCCGCCGTCGGTCACGTGGATGCGCCGGGCCAGCGCCCGCATGAACACGAAGCCGCGGCCGGACTGGGCGCCGCTGTCGGTGTCCTGCGGCAGGGCCGCGGCGTCGAATCCGTTGCCCTGGTCGACCACCGCGATGGACAGGCTGTCGGCGGTCCAGCGCGCGAAGATGTCGATCCGCCGCTGCCGCACGGCGCCGTCGCCCAGCCGCTCGCGCAGCAGCCGGCTGAACAGGCGGTAGCCCTCCGGCTGCTCCTTGGTCGCGCTGGGAATGCCCAGATTGCCGTGGACGATGGCGTTGGCGATGGCCTCGTGCAGGCACAGCTCGACATTGCCGCGCCGCTCCGGCGTCAGCACGCCGCGCCGGGTCAGTTCGTCGCAGACCAGAACCGCGCATTGCAGGCCGTAAGCGGTGCCGGTGGTCAGCGACAGGTAAAATCCCCGCTCCACCGGCGGGGCGCCCAGCCAGTCGGCGTCGATGGCGCCGGTGCCGTCCTCCCGCTCCGTCAGCTCCACCGTCAGGAAGCGGTTGAGCCCGAAGGCGCCGCGCAGGATGTCGCGGTCGGCCTGGGCCAGCAGAACCGCGGCGGCCACCCGGTCATCCGCCGCGTCTGCGGCGCCCATCACGGCCTCGCCCGGGCCGAAGCGCGCCGCGACCCGGGCGACGACGTCCGCCGGCACGCGGTCCCGCACCACGCTGAAGGGGCGTACGGCGCCGGGCGGACCGGGCGGAAGGCCGGTGGAAGAGGCGGGAAAACCGTCCATCATCCGCTCACCGCTCGATGGTGACGACTTCGCCGATCCGCGCCAGATCGATGGAGCGCAGCACGTCGCCCTGCAGGTTGCGCAGGACCAGCTTGATGTTGCGCTGCTCCGACTCGTCCTGGAGGATCAGAAGCATGCCGATCCCCGCGGAGTCGATGAAGGTCAGCCCGTCCATGTCCAGGACGACACGGCGCGCCCCTTCCCCGTTCAGCAGGTCCACGATGTCGGGGAGGCTGTCATGGTCGGTGAATTCCAACCGGCCGCTCAACAGCACCTCGATGGTTTCGGAGGAACGGCGCACCTGGAAATTCATGACATCCTCTTGTGTTGCACCGCGCAATCGGCTCCCGCGAACAGTAGTGCAAGGCCGATCCCCTCTCAAGCTTCAAGTATACATCACGTCGATTTTATCGATCATAAGGAGAATTTTCACGGCATTCACACCGTAGACGGAACACGTCCGTTGATAGTACAACCGCATGACCGGTAAGGCGGCGCCGTGCCGCCGGTCCGCCCCGGTCACGCCACCCCGCAGCGGGAAACCCTTTCATGACGGTGATCGAGCAGGCGTGGAAGACGGTGCCGACGGTGTCGGCGAAATTCCTGCTGATCCTGATTCCCATCCTGATCCTGACCACGCTCGGCTTTTCCTCGATCTTTTTCTACGGCAAGTACAAGGATCTGCGCGGCGCCCTGCGCGACCGGATCGAGGCGGTGGCGGAAATCAACGCCGTCGCCCTGTCCTCCAGCCTGTGGGCGGTGGACGTTCCGGCCATCCGCAACATCATCCAGGCGATCTCCGTCAACCGCGAGCTTCAGTGCATCGAGGTGGCCGACGAGCTGGCCGACGGCCGCTTCGCCTGGCCGGACGACGATTGCCGCCCCTTCGCCGGACGCGAGACGGTGCGCCGTCCGATCCAGGTGCAGAACCGCCGGCTCGGCACGCTGACGCTCCATTTCAGCTACGCCTCGGTCGACGCGCAGATCCGGCAGGAGATGGTCAACACGCTGTGGCTCCTGCTGCTGATGCTGGTCGGCACGCTGGTCACCGCGCTGACCGCCCACCGGCTGACCATCGGCGTGCCGCTGGGCCGGCTGATCGCGTCGATCCGCACCGCCGAGCAGGAGCATCTGCGTCAGCGCGTGCAGTGGTCGTCGGCCGATGAGCTGGGGCGGGTGATCGCCGCCTACAACGGCATGCTGACCCGGCTGGACGAGGAGGAGGCCGCCCTGCGCCAGAGCGAGGAGCGGCTGGGGCTGGCCATCGCCGCCACCCGCTCCTCCGTCTGGGATTACGACCTGCGGACCGGCCAGTACTGGTGGTCGAAGGAGTTCCCCGCGCTGCTCGGCTACGGTCCGGCGGAACTGGCGATGACCGCGCGGACCTGGGAGTCGCTGATCCACCCGGAGGAGCGGCGGCGCGTCGTCGCGGCGTCCCGCAGCCGCGTGCGCGACACCGACAGCGCCTACACCGCCGTCTACCGCATGCGCCGCCGGGACGGCGGCTGGAGCTGGATCGAGGACCGGGCGACCGCCCTGCGCGACGCCGAGGGAACGGCGGTCCGCCTGACCGGCACCATGTCCGACGTGACCGAGCGCATGCAGGCCGAACGGGATCTGGCGCGCGAGCGGAACGTCCTTCAGATCACGCTCGACAACACCGACCAGGGCATCATCATGGTGGACCGCAACCTGCGGGTCGTCATGTCCAACCGCCACGCCGCGGAGCTTCTCGACGTGCCGGCGGCCTTCCTGGCCCGCAACCCGCTGTTTCCCGAGATCATCCGGCTCCAGCGCGCCAAGGGCGCCTTCGAGGATTTCAGCATCGATCCCGACCTGGAGCTGGACGAGACCGCCGTGGTGCCCGACCAGCCCTTCGCCTTCAAGCGGCGGCGGCCCGACGGCACGATCATCGAGGTGCGGTCCAACCCCCTGCCGGAGGGCGGCTTCGTCCGCACCTTCACCGACGTGACGGTCGAGGCGCGCTCCGCCGAGGAGGTGTTCCACGCCATGGAAGCGCTGGAGACCGCCTACGCCGACCTCAAGGAAACCCAGGACAGCCTCGTCCAGGCGGAGAAGATGGCCTCGCTCGCCCTGCTGGTGGCCGGCGTCGCGCACGAGATCAACACGCCGGTCGGCATCGCCTACAGCTGCTCCACCCATCTGGCGTCGAAGACGCAGACGCTGACCGAGGCCTTCGCGAAGGGCGCGCTGAAAAAGTCCGACCTGACCGCCTATGTGGCGGCGGCGGGCGAGTCCGCGCGCCTGATCGAGCAGAACCTGACCCGCGCAGCGGAGCTGATCCAGAGCTTCAAGCGCGTCGCCGTCGACCAGACCAGCCAGGAGCGCCGCCGCTTCGACCTGCGCTCCTACCTGGACGAGATCATCACCTCGCTGGGGCCGCGCCTGCGCAAGAGCCTGCACCGGATGAGCGTCGCCTGCCCGGACGGCATCACCATGGACGGCTACCCCGGCGCGCTCAGCCAGGTCATCACCAATCTGGTCATCAACGCGCTGACCCACGCCTTCCCCGACGGGCGGGAGGGCGCGATGGCGCTGACCGTGGAGGAACTGCCGGACGGCGAGCTGGACATCCGCTTTTCCGACGACGGCGTCGGCATCGCCCCGGACAATCTGCCCAAGGTGTTCGAACCCTTCTTTACGACCAAGCGCGGCACCGGGGGCAGCGGGCTCGGTCTCCACATCGTCTTCAATCTGGTGACGCAATCGCTGGGCGGCCGGATCTCGGTGGAGAGTCCGCCGCCGAACGACCGTCCGGGCGGGGGCACCAGCTTCCTCCTGCGGATTCCCATGACGGCGCCGCGGATGGCCGGCGCCGCCGGGAAGGACCCGGAAACCGACGCAGCATGACGGACGCATCATGACCGACGAGCTGATCGTGCCCGACACCGATCCCAACCCGGACGACGAAATCCTGTTCGCCGACGAGGAGGATGGAGACCGGGAGGAGACTCCGCCCTGGCCGATCCTGGTGGTGGACGACGAGGACGACGTCCACGCCATGACCGCCCTCCTGCTGGACGACGTGGAGTTCCAGGGCCGCCGGCTGGAGCTGATCGGCTGCCGCTCCGCCGCCGAGGCGCGCGCCCTGCTGCGCCACCGGCGGGACATCGCCGTCATCCTGCTCGACGTGGTCATGGAGGAGGAGGACGCCGGCCTGACGCTGGTCCGCTGGGTCCGCGGCGCGCTGGGCAACCTCGACGTCCGCATCATCCTGCGCACCGGCCAGCCGGGGCAGGCGCCGCAGCGCGACGTGATCGTCGGCTGCGACATCAACGATTACAAGTCGAAGGCCGACCTGTCGGCGGAGGGTCTGTTCACCGCGGTGATCGCGGCGCTGCGCGCCTACGACCAGATCCGCTCCATCGAGACCAAGGTGGCCGAGCGCACGCAGGAGCTGCGGCAGAGCCGCGAGCAGATGCGCGCCATCCTGGAATCGAGCCCGGTCGGCGTCTGCGCCTACACCCATGACGGCGTGCTGGTGATGTGCAACGACCGGCTGGTCCATCTGCTGGGCGTGCCGAAGGAGCGGCTGGTCGGAGTCTCCATCGCCGACCTGTTCATCGAGCCGGACAACACCGAGGCGCACGAGACGCACTGGACCTTCTTCCGCCGCTCGCTGCGCGACGCCGAGGTGCGGGTGCGGCGGGCCGACGGCTCGACCTTCTGGGCGCTGGTGTCGGTGGACCCCACGCTGCTCGACGGCCGCCCGGTTCATCTCGCCTGGGTCTACGACATCACCCGGCGCAAGCTGGCCGAGCACCAGATGGAACGCGCCAAGGAGCAGGCGGAGCAGACGACCACCGCCAAGTCCGCCTTTCTCGCCACCATGAGCCACGAGATCCGCACCCCCATGAACGGCGTGCTGGGCATGCTGGAACTGCTGGAGCGCACGCCGCTGGACGGCGGGCAGCGCGACACCGTGGCGACCATGCGGGAATCGGCGACCTCGCTGCTGCGGATCATCGACGACATCCTCGACTTCTCGAAGGTCGAGGCCGGCAAGATGGACCTGGAGCAGGTGCCCGTCTCCATCCCCGCCCTGGTCGAAGGGGTGGCCGACACGCTGGCCCCGGCGGCGCGGGCCAAGGGGCTGACGCTGCTGACCTATGTGGACCCGGCGATCCCGCAGGCGCTGACCGGCGACCCGGTGCGGCTGCGCCAGATCCTGTTCAACCTGTGCGGCAACGCCATCAAGTTCACCGAGCGCGGGCGGATCGTCGTGCAGGCCACCCTGGTGGTCGGGGCGGACACAAACACTCGGACCGCCACCCGGCTGCGCATCGCGGTGACGGACACCGGCATCGGCATCTCCGAGACGGCGCGCCGCCAGCTCTTCCAGCCCTTCACCCAGGCGGAAAGCTCGACCGCCCGGCGCTTCGGCGGCACCGGGCTGGGCCTGTCGATCAGCCGGCGGCTGGTCGCGCTGATGGGCGGGACGATCGGGGTGGACAGCGCGCCGGGGGTGGGCTCGACCTTCTGGGTCGAGCTGACGCTGGACAACGCGGCCGCCCTCGCCCCGGCCGAAGCCGCCGCGGCGCCGGCGTTCCCGGCGGCGGACCCGGACCTCGCCGGCCTGACCGTCCTGGTCGGCCTGCCGGAGACGGCGGAGCGCCGGATCGTCGCCGATTATCTGGAGGCCGCCGGGGCGCGGGTTCTGGCCGCCGGGGAACCGGACGCCCTGGCCGAGCTGGCCCGCACGGCCCGCGAAGCCAGCGGCGCGCTGAACGTCGTGGTGGTCGACGAGGCGCTGCACACCCCCGCCGCCGCCCAGGCGCCGCAGCTGCTGGGCCGCCGCGTCGGCGAAGCGCGGGTGCCGACGGTGCTGCTGCAGGACCCGGCGGGCATCGGCAGGCCGGTCGCCAGCGGGCCAGTCGCCGGCGGACCAATCGCCGACGGGTCGGTCGCGGTCAGCCGCCCGGTCCGCCGCGCCGCGCTGGTGCGCGCCGTCACGGTGGCCGCCGGGCGCGCCCTGGCGGACGCCGCACCCGGCGAAGGCCCGCCCACCGCCGCGCCCTGCGCCCCGGCCCCGCTGAGTCCGGAGCGGGCCATCGCCGAAGCGGAAGCCCGCGGGCGGCTGATCCTGGTGGCGGAGGACAACGCCATCAACCGCAAGGTCCTGCAGATGCAGCTCACCGCGCTGGGCCACACGGCGGAACTGACCACCGGCGGGGCGGAGGCCCTGGCCGCGCTGGAGCGGCGGCGCTACGCCCTGCTGCTGACCGACATCCAAATGCCGGAGGTGGATGGGTTCGAGCTGACCCGCCGCATCCGCGCGGCGGAGCGCGCCACCGGCGCCCATCTGCCGATCGTCGCCCTGACCGCCAACGCCGCCCCGGCGGACATCGAGAGCTACGCCGCCGCCGGCATGGACGAGGCGCTGAGCAAGCCGCTGGATCTGGTCAAGCTCGACGCCGTTCTGGCCCGGTTCCTGCCGCCCGCGGCCGCCGACGCGGCGGCACCGAGCCCGCCTCCTCAGCCGCCGCCGGAAACCCCGGCGATCGACCTCGACGTGCTGCGCCGGCTCTGCGGCGACGACCGGGCGCTGATGAACGAGCTGTTGAACGACTTCATCGGCATCGGCCGTCACATCGCCGACGAGGTCGCCGACGCCGTCATCGCGCGGAACGGAACGGCGATCCGCGCCGGCGCCCACAATCTGAAGGGTTGCGCCCGCAACGCCGGCGCGAAAGCGCTCGGCGACGCGGCGCAGGCGCTGGAGCAGGCGCTGATGCAGGACGCCCCCTGGGACCGGGTGGCCACGCTCGCCGTGGCGTTGGAACAGGCGATGGGGGAGGTCGAACGCGCCCTCGCCGCGGCACCGCCGCCCTGAGCACCCTCTTGAACGTCCTTTGTCCGTTCGAACCGGCGCCCGATTGGGGTATCGTCCCCGCGACCCGCCACGCCGCGAGACGCGCATGAACCGCCGCCAGTTCTCCAGCCTTCTGCTCTCCCTGCCGGTGCTTCCCTACGCGGCCCCGATCGCCGCGCAGGAGAAGGTCCCCGCGCTGGGGGAGGAACTGACGCCCTTCGGCGCGGTGCGCGGCGCCAGCCGGACGCGGGCCATTCCGGCCTGGAAGGGCGGCCTGACCCAAGCCCCCGACGGCTGGAAGCCGGGCGCCCCGTTGCCCGATCCCTACGACGAGGACGGGCGCTGGTTCACCGTGGGGCCGGCGGACATCGACCGCTACAAGGTCCGCCTGTCCGGCGGCCTGCAGGAGATGCTGACCAAAT
Source organism: Azospirillum sp. UENF 211521 (assembly GCF_058780535.1). Classification (NCBI taxonomy): domain Bacteria; kingdom Pseudomonadati; phylum Pseudomonadota; class Alphaproteobacteria; order Rhodospirillales; family Azospirillaceae; genus Azospirillum; species Azospirillum sp. UENF 211521. Next base: position 540,091 of record NZ_JBSNCF010000001.1, on the reverse strand, counting down.
ACCCGTCCTTCGAGATCCCGGTCTTCCCCAGCCGCCGCAGCGCCGCCGCCCCGCAGCGCGTCTACGAGGAGTCGATCGCGAACGCCAAGCGCGCCAAGCTGGGCGAAAACGGTCTGGCGCTGAGCGGGGCGCGGGTGGGGGTGCCCTTCCCCATTCCGGCCAACGGCGTGCAGGCGATGTGGAACCACATCCTGCGCTGGCGCGGGAATTTCTTCAGCCGCACCGGCGCCACCGTCCTGCCGGAGTCCGGCGGCATTTACACCGCGGCGGTCCACCGCGAGGACTGGCAGTCCAGCTACGCCGCCGGCATCGACGGCGGGCGGCCCTTCCACTACCGCCGCACCACCCTGATGCCCAAGGCGGAGGCCGGGACCACCCTGCTGCTGCACGGCACGCTGAACCCCATCCAGTCCGGCTTCGCCGCCTGGTTCCGCCAGGGCGAGGGCGGCAAGCCCGTCCGCGCGCCCGACTTCGTCTACGACACGCCGGACCCGGCCAGCGGCGGCATCCGCACCGCCGACATGCTGGACATGTTCAGCGGCCCGATCGACCGCTTCGACTTCACGCTGGTGACGCGGCGGGAGATGTATGTGCCCTACAACGCCAGCCGGATGAACACGCCCGGCCTGGCGCCGGTGGACTTCCTGTGGCTGGGCCACCCCAACCCGCAGTTCCTGCGCTACGAGATGCACCGGGTCTGGATCGTCGAGGCGCGGGTGAAGCCGAACTTCCGCCACGCCCTGCCGGAGCGCACCTATTATCTGGACGAGGACACTTGGCAGATCGTCATGGCCGACCATTACGACGCCAAGGGCGATCTGGTCCGCTACGCCGAGGCGCACGGCATCGCCTATCCGCAGGTGCCCGTCTTCGCCCCGGCGCTGGAGATCACCTACGACCTCACGGGCGACCGCTATGTGGTGAGCGGCCTCGACAACCAGCTCGCCCCGCCGGACTTCGCCAAGACCCTGCGGCCCGAGGACTTCGCCCCCGACACGCTGGAGCGCAAGCGGCGCCGCTGGTGAGCGCCGGCCGGAGCCGGCGTCAGTGGCGGACCGGTCCGGCCACCCACTGGCTGACGATGGTTTCCGCCTGGAAGGGCGGGGTTTCGGGATGGTGGTAGCGGAAGACGGTCACCGCCGCCTCCAGCGCGTAGCGCTCCGGCTGGCCGCAGCCGCACAGGCCGGCGTAGCAGCGCTGGACCGCGTCGCGGCAATCCAGGGTCACCGTCGGGTAGGGATCGATCGTCAGCCAGCGCATGCTCTTCATCGACGCTCCCCGCCTTCGCCAGAGTTGCCGCCCTGCGCATCCCCGCCGTCGAGCGGAACGCCGTAGATTTCCAGCCGGTGACCGACGATGCGGTAGCCCAGCTCCCGGGCGATGCGCTCCTTCAGCGCCTCCAGCTCCGGGCTGGCGAACTCGATGATCCGCCCGCTGCGCGTGTCGATCAGGTGGTGGTGATGGTCGGTCGACGCCTCTTCGTAGCGGGCGCGGCCGTCGCCCAGGTCCACCTTCTCGATCACCTGCGCGTCCTCGAGAAGGCGCATGGTGCGGTAGACCGTGGCGATGGAGATGCGCGGGTCGATCAGCACGGCGCGGCGGTGGACCTCCTCCACGTCGGGATGGTCCTCCGACTCCGACAGGACCTGCGAGATGACCCGGCGCTGGCCGGTCATCTTCAGTCCCTTTTCCAGGCACAAGGATTCGAGACGCGACGTCATTGCCCCACCGCCTTTGCCATCCGTTGCGGCGCCGTCTCCCGCGATCCGGGGCGCCATGCTGCAGCGCCAATCATAATACTGAAATTCATTCGCAATCCTATACCCCGTTTTTTTATCCGGGAATTCACGCGGCAAAATGCCTCACCCGCCGGGACGTCACACCCACGCCGCTCCCACCGTCACCCGGAATCGCCGTCCGTCCCAGGGACATTTCCGGTCCGAAACCGGGCCAAGGCCCTTGTTTGCTTGCCAAAAGCCGCCCCACCCCCTATGTGTGTCCGGTCGATTTTGCTTTGGGGCTGCCGGCTCCTCGTCGTCCCGGTACCGGCGCCGCTTGCGCCTTCCCACGGTGAATTGATGGCTCCGCGCACTCCCGCGGCGGAGCGCCCCAAGCCACGCCGCCCCCGGCCATGTCCGGGCACGGCCCAGGTGCAGCCTCTGTTCACGTGACCAGGACCCTCCCCGTATGACCGAATTCAGTGGCCTCGGCCTGATCGAGCCCCTTCTGCGCGCCGTCGCCGAAGAGGGTTACCAGACCGCCACGCCGATCCAGGCCGGCGCCATCCCCGTTCTTCTGGAGGGCCGCGACGTGCTCGGCCTCGCCCAGACCGGCACCGGCAAGACCGCCGCCTTCACCCTGCCGATCCTGCAGCGGCTGTTCCAGAACAAGAAGCGCGTGCAGGCCAAGGCGCCGCGCACGCTGATCCTGACGCCGACGCGCGAGCTGGCGCTGCAGATCGGCGAGAGCTTCCGCACCTACGGCCGGCACCTGCCGATCCGCCGCACGGTGATCCACGGCGGCGTCGGGCAGAGCCCGCAGGTCGCCGCCCTGGCCCGCGGCACCGACGTGCTGGTGGCGACGCCGGGCCGCCTGCTCGACCTGATGGCCCAGAAGCAGTGCGTGCTCGACCAGATCGAGATCTTCGTCCTGGACGAGGCCGACCGCATGCTCGACATGGGCTTCATCCGCGACGTGCGGAAGGTGGTCGCGGTCCTGCCGAAGCAGCGCCAAACCCTGCTGTTCTCCGCCACCATGCCGGAAGCCGTGGTCGAGCTGGCGCACAGCATCCTGACCGACGCCGAGCGGATCGAGGTGGCGCCGCAGTCCACCACGGTGGAGCGCATCGCCCAGCGCGTGCTGTTCGTCGAGCGCGCCGACAAGCGCCGCCTGCTCGCCGACCTCCTCCAGGAGGGCGCCATGGAGCGGACGATCGTCTTCGCCCGCACCAAGCACGGCGCCGACCGCATCGCCGACCATCTGAAGAAGGCCGGCGTCCCGGCCGACGCGATCCACGGCGACAAGTCGCAGTCGGCCCGCGTGCGCGCGCTGGAATCCTTCCGCAGCGGCGACCTCAAGGCGCTGGTGGCGACCGACATCGCGGCGCGCGGCATCGACATCGACGGCATCACGCACGTCATCAATTTCGACCTGCCGAACGAGCCGGAGAGCTACGTCCACCGCATCGGCCGCACCGCCCGCGCCGGCACCGACGGCAGCGCGGTGTCCTTCTGCGACGCGGAGGAGGTGGCCTATCTGAAGGCCATCGAGAAGACCATCCGCCAGCCGGTCCCGGCGGACCACGACCACCCCTACCACGCGTCGGTGGTGGCGGCGATCCACGCCTCCTCCGCCAAGCCGCCGAAGCCGGCGCCCAAGCAGCCCCGTCCGGGCCGCGGCCAGCCCCAGCAGCAGCAGCCGGGCGGCGGCAAGCCGCAGGGCCAGCGGGCTCAGGCGCCGAAGGCCCAGGGTGCGAAGCCGCTGGCGCCGCAGGGCGCGCGGGTTGCCGGCGCCACCGGCGACCAGCCGCTGAAGGCCAAGGCCTCGGCCAACCAGCAGAACCGCCACAACCGCCGCCCCGCCCCGCACGGCGGCCCGTCCGGCGGCAACAAGCGCTCCGCGGCCTGAAGTCTGTTGGGTGCGCGGCGGGGTTATCGCCCGTCGCGCACCGCCCGGTTTGCGGCCCGGTTCGCCGGGGCCTGCTCATCGATCAGCGCGCCACGGGTCGGCGCGGCACCGCTGTCGCCGTAGCGCTGGACCTGGACGCCTCCGCCAAGCTGTTTGGCGATGGCGGAGGCGATCGCGTCGCGTCGCTGCGCCTCGGACAGAGACGCGGTCTGCCGCTCCAGCGCGGTCCAGTCGAGCCGCGCGGCAAGCCCGTTGCTCATTTGCGTCTGGCCGTCCCGCCAGACCGCGGCGACGACTTGGCCGCCCTGCCGGAACAGGGCGTGGGCCTGCACGGCACGGCTGCGCGCCGTGACCGCCGGGTCCACGGCGTTCGGGTCCGCCGCGATTCTCATCTGCTGCTGAAAAGCGGAATCGCCGACCCCGACGCGTGCCATCATCTCCGAACTGGCCTTGGTCGCCGCGGAGAAGCGGGTGACCATGCCACCGTTCAGCGCGTACGCACCGGATGATCCAATTCCCGCCGCGGTGACGGGCAGGCTGCTCATGGGACACCTCACGGTTGACCGGCACAATTGCTTCGGCAATTTCCCATTAGCAGCTTCCATGCCATCCCGATGACGCGCAAACACGGGCTTTTGCCGATGCGGAGGGGAAAATCGGACCGTGGGCCTGGGCCGGATCTTCCCCTCCGGGGTGAAGGAAATGCCGATGGCGTCGAAGCATTGCCGCCGGTGTCACCGCGCGAAAATCTGCCCCATGTCCTGGAAGCTCTTGAACTCCAGGGCGTTCCCGCTCGGGTCGAGGAAGAACATGGTGGCCTGCTCGCCGACCTGCCCCTTGAAGCGGATCTGCGGCTCGATGAGGAATCGCACGCCTTCGGCCTTCAACCTGTCGGCCAGCGCGTGCCAGTCGTCCCAGTCCAGGATCACGCCGAAATGGCTGGCCGGCACGTCCTCGCCATCGACCGGGTTGGTGGCCCGGGTCCCGGCATCCTCGGTCACGTGGGCCACCACCTGATGGCCGTAGAGGTCGAAGTCGATCCAGCGGTCGGATTCCCGCCCCACCCCGCAGCCCAGCAGGCCGGCGTAGAAGGCGCGCGCCTCCTCCTTGTCGCGGACGGGAAAGGCAAGGTGGAAGGGCGGAACGGGTTTGCGGTCGGTTGCGCTCATGCTCACGGGAGCCGAAGCCCCCCTCCCTGCTGGTGATTGCCCAAGCAGTCTACTCGGGCAATCACCGGCTGTCCCGGGATCGAACAGGTGAGTCAGGCGATCCCTTCGGCCGCCAGCGCCGCAGCCACCGCCGGGCGCGCGGCGACGCGGGCCATGTAGGCGGTGATGTTCGGGCAGCCGTCCAGCGGCAGGCCGACCCGCGGCGCCCAGCGCAGCACCGTAAAGCAATAGGCGTCGGCCACCGTGAAGCGGTCGCCCGTCAGGTAGTCCTTGCCGGCCAGCCCAGCCTCCACCACCGCGAACTTGGCGGCCAGCGTCTGCTTGGCGATCTCCTTGAAGGCGTCCGGCGTGGTCGCGCGGAACAGCGGGCTGAAAGTCTTGTGCAGTTCCGTGCCGATGAAGTTCAGCCATTCCAGCACGCGGTAGCGCTCCATCGTCCCGACGGCCGGCAGCAGGCCGCTCTCCGGCACGCGGTCGGCGATGCACTGAACGATCGCCGCGCCCTCGGTCAGGACGGCGCCGTCGTCGAAGGCCAGCGTCGGCACTTGGCCCTTCGGGTTGACGGCCAGGAAATCGCTGCCGTCCTCCAGTTTCTTGGCGACGAGGTCGACGGCCGCGACGTCGAAGGCCAAGCCGCTTTCGCGCAGGACGATGTGCGGCGACAGCGAGCAGGCGCCCGGCTTCAGGTAGAGCTTCATGGCGTTTCTTATCCTTGTTTCCGGCGGGACATGACGGATCGACAGTGGAGCATGGGCGGCAGCGAATGCAACCGGCCCGTTCAATCCGGCAGCCGCCGCCCGCTCTCCGCGTCGAACAGGTGCAGGGCGTCGGGCGGAGCACCGACGCGCAAGGTCTCGCCCTCGCGGCAGGACGGCAGGCCGGCGACCCGGACCACCAGCGCCTCGCCGTCCGGCAGGCGGCCGTAGACCACCGTGTCGGCGCCCAGGGCCTCCACCAGTTCCACCGTGACGATCAGCGGCCCGTCGCCGGGCGTGCCCGAATGCTCTGGGGCGAGATGCTCCGGCCGCACGCCCAGCTTGACCGGCCGCCCGGCCATGTCGGGCCGCGGGCGCGGCAGGAGGAAGGCGGTGCCGCCGGGCAGCGCCACCGCCTGCCCCGCGCCGTCGAAGCGCGCGTCCAGAATGTTCATCGGCGGCGACCCGATGAAGCCGGCCACGAACAGGCTGGCCGGGCGCTGGTAGACCTCCAGCGGCGTGCCGACCTGCTCCGCCACCCCGTGGTTCATCACCAGGATGCGGTCGGCGAGCGTCATCGCTTCCACCTGGTCGTGCGTCACGTAGAGGCTGGTGATGCCCAGCCGGTCCTGAAGCCGCTTGATCTCGACGCGCATCTGGGTGCGCAGCTTGGCGTCCAGGTTGGACAGCGGCTCGTCGAACAGGAAGGCGGCGGGCTCGCGCACGATGGCGCGGCCCATGGCAACGCGCTGCCGCTGCCCGCCCGACAGCTGGCTGGGCCGGCGGTCGAGGAAGCGGCCAAGCTCCAGGATTTCCGCGGCCTTGGCCACGCGCGCCTGGATCTCCGCCTTGGGCAGGCCGCGGATCTTCAGCCCGTAGGCCATGTTGTCGAACACGCTCATGTGCGGGTAGAGCGCGTAGTTCTGGAACACCATGGCGATGTCGCGGTCCTTGGGCTCCAGCCCGTTGACCACCCGCCCGCCGATGGCGATCTCGCCGCCGGTGATGCTCTCCAGCCCGGCGACCATGCGCAGCAGCGTGGATTTGCCGCAGCCCGAGGGGCCGAGCAGCACGAGGAACTCCCCATCCGCGACGCTGATGTCGATGCCCTTGATGGCCTCGACGGAGCCGTAGGACTTGCGGACCTGATTCAGATCGACCGTTGCCATTTCTTATTTCTCGCTGTCCACAAGGCCTTTGACGAACCAGCGCTGCATCAGCACGACCACCGCCACCGGCGGCAGCATGGCCAGCACCGTCGTCGCCATGATGAGGTTCCAGTCGGTCGCGGCCTCGCCGTTGCCGATCATCTTGGTGATGCCGATGACCACCGTCTCCATCTCCGCGCTGTTGGTGATCAGCAGCGGCCAGAGATACTGGTTCCAGCCGTAGATGAAGAGGATGACGAACAGCGCCGCGATGTTGGTGCGCGACAGGGGCAGCACCACGTCCAGGAAGAAGCGCAGCGCGCCCGCCCCGTCGATCTTCGCCGCCTCCACCAGCTCGTCCGGGATGGTCAGGAAGAACTGCCGGAACAGTAGCGTCGCCGTGGCCGAGGCGATCAGTGGGATGGTCAGCCCGGCGTAGCTGTCGATCAGGCCGAGGTTGGCCACCACCTCGTAGGTCGGGATGATGCGGACCTCGACCGGCAGCATCAGCGTGATGAAGATCATCCAGAAGAAGGCCATGCGCAGCGGAAAGCGGAAGAAGGCCACCGCGTAGGCCGAGATGATCGAGATGGCGATCTTGCCCAGCGCGATGACCAGCGCCATGATCAGGCTGTTCCACATCATGATGCGCACGGGCGTGTGCATGACGCGGTTGCCCTGCGATTCGCTCCAGGCCGAGGCGTAGTTGTTCAGCATCTCCCCGCCGGGCGTCAGCGGCAGGTTGCCGCGCCCGATGGTCGCGGCGTCCCAGGTCGAGCCGATGATCGTCACGTAGATCGGGAAGGCGAAGATCAGGACGCCCAGCATCAGGATCAGGTGCGGGACCATGTCCATCAGGCGCCCGCCGGAGCGCGGGGTGTCGCGGTCGCGGGTCATGAGTAATGCACCTTGCGCTCGACGAAGCGGAACTGGATGGCGGTCAGCGCGATGACGATGACCATCAGGATCACCGACTGCGCCGAGGAGCCGCCGAGGTCGTGGTTGACCACGCCGTCCTGGTAGACGCGGAAGATCAGCGTCTCGGTCGCCTTGCCCGGCCCGCCGTGGGTCAGGGCGTGGATCGTGCCGAAGGTCTCGAAGAAGGCGTAGACGACATCGACCACCAGCAGGAAGAAGGTCGTCGGCGACAGCAGCGGGAAGGTGATCGTCCAGAAGCGGCGCAGTGCCCCGGCCCCGTCGATGCTCGCCGCCTCAAGGACGGAGCGCGGGATCGCCTGGAGACCGGCCAGGAAGAAGATGAAGTTGTAGGAGACCTGCTTCCAGCTCGCCGCCAGGATGACCATGGTCATCGCCTGCCCGTCGTTCAGCCGGTAGTCCCAGGCGTAGCCGAGATTGTTCAGCGCGCGGCCCAGGATGCCGATGTCCGGGTTGAAGATGAACATCCACAGCACCGCCGCCACCGCGGGGGCCAGCGCGTACGGCCAGATCAGCAGCGTCTTGTAGGCCGACGCCGCCCGGATCTTCGAATCGGCCAGCACCGCCAGCCCCAGCGCGGAGCCCAGCGACAGCACGGTCACCGACACGCTGAAGACGATGGTGGTCTTCACCGTCTCCAGATAGTTCGGGTCGCTCAGCACCGCCTCGAAATTCTCCAGCCCGACGAACTGGCTGCGCAGCCCGAAGGCGTCCTGGAGATGCACGGACTGCCACAGCGCCTGCGCCGCCGGCCAGATGAAGAAGATCAGCGTCACCGCCACCTGCGGCGCCAGCAGCAGGTAGGGCAGCGCCTTGTTGTCGAAAATCACGCGACGTTGCATGGAATCCCTTGGTTGTCTCCGGTTCTTTCAGCCCTCTCCCGCCCCGGGAGAGGGAAGGGGCCCGCGCCGCAGGCGTGGGAAGGGTGAGGGTGCTGCCAAGGACACCGCCTTGATCTTCGTACGACCCTCACCCGCCCGCTACGCGGGCACCCTCTCCCGGGACGGGAGAGGGGGACGAACCGCCGCGCCACTCAGTTCTTGTTGGCGCGCTCGAAGTTGCGCAGGACCGTGTCGCCGCGCTTCACCGCGTTGTCCAGCGCCTGCTGGGCGGTCTGCTGGCCCTGGAACGCCTTCTCCATCTCCTCCTGGATGATGTTGCGGATTTCCGGCAGGTTGCCCAGCCGCAGTCCCATGGTGTTCTCCGTGGTGGCGGTGCGGGTCAGCTGCTCCGCCGGCACCTCGGCGCCGGGGTTCTTGTCGTAGAAGCCTTCCTTCTTCGCCAGCTCGAAGCCCTGGAGCGTCACCGGGACGTAGCCGGTGTCCATGTGCCACTTGGCGTCCACCTCCGGACGGGCGAGGTAGCTGAAGAAGGCGGCGACGGCCTTGTACTCGTCGGCGGTGCGCTTGGGCGAGGTCATCACCCAGAAGGCGGCGCCGCCGATGATCGAGTTCTTCGGCGAGGAGATGGCGTCCGGCCAGTAGGGCAGCGGCGCGGCGCCCCAGTTGAACTTGGCCTCCTTGACGATGCGTCCGCGCAGGCCCGACGAGGCCTGGATCATCGCGCATTCACCCGACGGGAACAGCGAGTCGGCGGCGTTGTCCCGGCCGCCGTAGCGCAGCGCGCCTTCCTTCTGCAGGTCGATCAGCGTCTGGAGATGCTTCACGAAGAACGGGTCGTTGATCTTCAGCGTGGCGTTCAGCCCGCCGAAGCCGTTGGCCTCCGACGCGAAGGGCTTGTCGTGCAGCGCGCCGACCTGCTCGAACTGGGTCCAGGTCGGCCAGGAGAAGGTCATCGGGCAGGTCACGCCGGCCGCCTTCAGCTTGCGCGCCGCGTCGGCCACCTCCGGCCAGGTCGCCGGCGGCTTGTTGGGGTCGAGCCCGGCCTTCTGGAAGGCGTCCTTGTTGTAGAAGGTGATGGTGGTGGAGCTGTTGAACGGCAGGGCCATCATCTTGCCGTCCTTGGAGCTGTAATAGCCCCGGACCGCCGGGATGTAGGCCGCGGCGTCGAGGCCCGACCCCGTCTCGCTCATCAGCTGGTGCACCGGCTTGATGGCCGGGCCGGCGGACAGCATGGTGGCGGTGCCGACCTCGAACATCTGCACGACGTGCGGGGCGTTGCCGGCACGGAAGGCGGCGATGGCCGCCTGCATCGTCTCCGGATAGCTGCCCTTGAAGGTCGGGTTGACCTGGACCTTGTCCTGGCTGTCGTTGAAGCCCTTCACCACCTGCTCGAGCTGGCCGCCGAGCGGCTGGGGCAGACCGTGCCAGAATTCGACGACGGTCTTCTGCTGGGCGTGGGCGGCGCCGGTGAAACCGGCGGCGAGCGCGAAGGCGGCCGTCGAGACGGCAAGCTTGCGGCGGGTCAGCATGGTGGTCTCTCCCTGGAACCAATCGATTGCGTGATGTGCTGACATGCAGGGCGCGGGTTGCGGTCCCGCGACGGTCTTGTGAAGATTTGGTGACGTGTCCGGAACACGCGCGCAGGGGCGCGCCGCACCCGCTCCTCGCGGTTGCAACGTCGGTCCTGCGTAAGGCATGGAACGGGACTTAAGTCGGTGGCGGATGTTGCGCCGGCATCGATGGTTTTCCTCCCCGCATGTGTGTTTCTTTTTTGCAAGCCTTAAGGATAGAGGGGGAGGCTGTCAATCAGCCGTACGTATCAGTACGGACTATCACCCTTACGTCATCTCTCGGGGTGCCATGTTTGGGCGAGCGCCCACAACGCGGCGTCGTCGCGGCACAGCGACCCGGCCAGTTGCGACAGGCTGTCCCCCATCAGGCCGGAGGAACGCAGCAGGCAGTAGGACCGGCTCGGTGCCGACAGATAGTGCGACGCCGTCGGGGCCGCGACCGGCGGCGCGGGATACAGCGCGGCAGGGGGTGGGCAGTAGTAGGGCTGCGCACCGGGGTTGTAGCCGGGCACCAGCCGGTCCAGGCCGGGCCGCGGCCCGAAGACGCAGCCACGCTGATCCCACTCCAGGCTCGTCGTCTGCGCGGCGGCGGGCAGGACGGCGAAGGCGGCCATCGTCATCCCCGCCAGACAGCCGGCCAGCCGGCACCCTGCTTCGCGATGCATGCTCCCCTCCGATCCCGGGCCGCGCCCATGGGGCACCCAGACCATGACGTCGGGGCCGACGGGCCGTGAACAGCCCCCGGCCTTCGGAGGAAGTATGCGCGCTCCATGGACGTCCGGTGCGGCGCCGATGGACGGGTCGGCAAGCGCAAGCGAGGACGGCGCTCTCTGTTCGTTCGGTGGGAGGGAGGAAACGTGCTCCCCGCCCCGTCACGCCGCGCTGCTGCTCTCGACCGGCCGTTCCGCGGCGCTCGCCGCCGCCAAGGGGACGTCCACCGCGAAGACGGAGCCCTTGCCGGGCACCGAGCGCAGCGAAACCGTCAAGCCCAGCAGCGTCGCAAGGCGCCGCACAATGGCGAGGCCGAGCCCCAGCCCGTGCCGGCGGTCGCGGTTCGGGTTGCCGAGCTGGCGGAAGTCGTCGAAGATCGCCGACTGGTCGGCGGGGGCGATGCCGAGGCCGGTGTCCCACACCTCGATGCGCAGCGCAGCACCGCGCCGCCGCGCCGCCAGAAGCACGCCGCCCGACTCGGTGAAGCGCAGGGCGTTGGACAGGATCGGGCGCAGAAGCTGCTCCAGCAGAACCGGGTCGGTGCTCACCTCCGCGTCCGCGGGGCGGACGTTGAAGCGCAGGGCCTTGGCGTCGGCCTCCGGCGCGAATTCGTTGAGCAGGCGGCCCAGCGTCTCGTCGATGGGGAAGGTCTGCTCCTGCATCCGGACCAGCCCGGCCTCCAGCTTCGACACGTCCAGCAGGGCGCGCAGCAGCCCTTCGGCCGCCTCGATCGACATCTCCAGCTTCTCGCCGAGGTCGCGCGCGCCGGGATCGGTCAGGCGCCCCATCAGCAGATGGTGGAAGAGATGCATGGCCTGGAAGGGCTGGCGCAGGTCGTGGCTGGCGGCGGACAGGAAACGACCGATGGCGGTGCGGCCCGTCTCGGCCTCCTGGCGGACCCGCTCGGTCTCGGCCTTCGCCCGCTCGGCCTCGGCGCGGGCGGCGGCCAGGGCGGCGGCGTTGGTGTCGGCGATGGCGGCGACCGCGGTGACGATCCCGTCCGCGTCGCGCACCGGGCTCAGCACCATCTCGCCCCGGGGCAGCAGGCCGAAGGCCGACGCCGGGGTCCCGGTGAGGACGACGCGTCGGACCTGCGCCTCGACCTGGGCGACGATGGCCGCGGGAACATCCAGATCGGCTAGGCCCTTGCCCTCCACCTCCTCCGGCAGGCAGCCGAAGGCCGCCGCAAAGGCTTGGTTGACGACGAGAAGCCGCGCGTCCAGCCCAAGAAGAGCGTGAGCGGCGCCGTTGGCGGAGACCAGAGCCTCAAGCCAGATCGCACGATCCGTCATATGACTTTCGGTTGAGTTCTTTCCGGTATACTCGGCCACGACTTCACCACAAGGACTGGAATTACAGCGCATTTATCCGGCCACTTGGGCCTCCAAGTCAAATATCACATGCAAATCTCACTTGGGACAAATTCCGTTTGAATGCGAAAGAGCACGCCCCCATTGGCCCCGGCGGGCCACGCGGGCTATAAGACAGGTATGTTCTTCCGCCGCAAATCCCAGCCCTCCAAACCCCCGTCCCCCCGCCCCAAGGCGCCGCGCGCCCTGGCGGTCGCCGGGCTGCCCGTGCCGCTGGAGTTGCGGGAAAGCGCCCGCGCCCGCCGCATGACCCTGCGGGTGGACGCCGGGCGCGGCTTGATCCAGGTGGTGATCCCGGTGGGCGTTCCAGAAGCGGAGGCGCTGCGCTTCGTCGGGCGGCACGACGGCTGGGTGCGGGCGCGGCTGGCCGCCCTGCCGCCGCAGTTGCCCTTCGCCGACGGGGCGGTGGTGCCCTATCTCGGAATCGACCACCTCATCCGCCACAGCCCGGACCTGCGCGGGGCGACCCGGCGGGAGGACGGCGCGATCCTGGTCGGCGGCCGGGCGGAGCATGTCGCCCGCCGGGTGCGCGACTTCCTGATGGCGGAGGCGCGGCGCGAGCTGGCCGAGCGGTCGCGCGCCAAGGCCGCGCTGATCGGCGCGCGGGTCGCCGCCGTCACCGTGCGCGACACCAAGAGCCGCTGGGGAAGCTGCTCGGCCACCGGGCGGCTCTCCTTCTCCTGGCGGCTGATCCTGACGCCGGAGTCCGTGCTGGATTACGTGGTGGGGCACGAGGTGGCGCATCTGCGCGAGATGAACCACTCCCAGCGATTCTGGACGCTGTGCGCGCAGCTGACCGGCGACGTGCGCACGCCGCGCCTCTGGCTGAAGGCCAACGGCGCGCGGCTGCTGCGCTACGGCGAGGGAAGCGGCGAGGACGCGGAAATGGTTTCACCTGCAAATGACGGTCATGCCGAAACGCCGTGACGGGGTCGCGCCAAGCCTCTGCTAGAGTGCGCCTCCCCCATTGTTCCCGGCCCGACCCTCTCCATGCCCCGTCCCGATTCCCTGACCGTCCGCGTGCTGCTGACGGCGCTCGTCGCCTTCGGTCCGCTGTCCACCGACCTCTACCTGCCCTCGCTGCCGACCCTGGTCAGCGTGTTCGACACGGACATCGCCACGGTGCAGCTCACCCTGTCGGTCTTCCTCGCCGGCTTCGCGGTGTCGCAGCTCGTCTACGGGCCGGTGTCCGACCGCTTCGGGCGGCGGCCCGCCCTGCTCGGCGGCATCCTCATCTATCTGGTGGCGAGTGCGGCCTGCGCGCTGACCGACGACATCGAGACGCTGATCGTCGCGCGCTTCTTCCAGGCGCTGGGCGCCTGCTGCGGCCCGGTGGTGGCGCGGGCGGTGGTGCGCGACGTCTTCGGGCGCGACCGCGCGGCGACGGTGCTGGCCTACATGGCGATGGCCATGACGTTGGCCCCCGCCGCCGGCCCGATCCTGGGCGGCGTCCTGACGGAGTGGTTCGGCTGGCGGAGCAACTTCCTGCTGCTGACGGGCTTCGCCGCGCTGATCCTGGCCGCCACCTGGGCCCTGATGGGCGAGACCAACGCCAACCGCGACGAGACGGCGCTGCAGCCCGGACGACTGCTCGCCAACTACGCGCTGCTGCTGCGCGACCGCAGCTTCGTCGGGCAGATGCTGACGGTGGCCTTCGCCTACAGCGGTATCTTCGCCTTCATTTCCGGGTCCAGCTTCGTGCTGATCGGGCGGCTGAACCTGACGCCCGCGCAGTTCGGGGGAAGCTTCGCCGCGGTGGTGCTGGGCTACGCGGTGGGCTCCTTCCTGGCCGGGCGGCTGAGCGCGCGGCTGGGCGGACCGCGGATGATCCGCACCGGCACGGCGGTGTCGTTGGCCGGCGGGCTGCTCGGGGTCGGGCTGGCGCTGGGCGGGGTGCTGCATCTGGCGGCGGTGGTCGGTCCCGTCTTTCTTTTCATGCTGGGCGCCGGGCTGACCCTGCCCAACGCCATGGCCGGGGCGGTCGGCCCCTACCCGATGATGGCCGGGCTGGCCTCCTCGCTGGTCGGCTTCGTCCAGATGACCGTGGCGGCGCTGATCGGCGTGGCCCTCGGCCACTCCCACGCGGACAGTCCGCTTCCCATGATGACGGCGATCGGGCTGGTCGCGCTCGGCGGCGCGCTGGCGCACCGGCTTCTCGTCAGTCCTCGGACTTGACGGACTCAGGTATCCAGCGCAGGACGTAGGAGAAAACGATGGTGACGGCGAGGCAGAGCGCCAGCGCCATCCCCGCCAGCACGTAGAACCCGGCGCCGCAGGCGATGCCCAGCGCGCCGGCCATCCAGATCACCGCCGCGGTGGTCGCCCCGCGCACCGTGGTCCCGGCGCGGAACATCACTCCGGCGCTGATGAAGCCGATGGCCTGGGCGATGCCCTGGATGACGCGGGTGGGATCCATGTCGCCCCCGCCGGTCCCCTTCCCGGCCATGCCCCAGTAAAGCTCCAGCGCAACCAGGGTGGTCACCGCCGCGCTGATGGCCACCAACGTGTGGGTGCGCAGCCCTGCCGCCTTGCCCCGGATCTCACGGTCGAGTCCCAGCGCCGCCCCGCAAACCGCCGCCGCGGCCAGCCGGGCCGCCATGTCCCAGACCGGAATGGCCGTACTCAAGTCCATGTTATTCCTCCCTATTTTTACCTTTGCGTAACGCTTGCTACTTTTTTGCGCCCGGTCGCATTTTTCACTTTAAAAGGCGGCCGGTTCGATCTATGTAACCGCAACTCGCAAGCGCACGTGCCGCTGGCCCGCCCCTCGTCCTTTTCGAGATGTGGTTATGCAACGACGTAACGCGTGATCCCCGACCGTCCCTTAAGCAAGGCGGCGTCTTGGAGGTTACGATGGTTCATGTTGTTGTGGGTGGGCGCCGGCTCACCCGTCTCCGACTCTTTCCGGTTCTGTCCCGTTCAGCTCTTCCCCGCAAGGCGACACGGCAGTCCAGTATGGGCGGCCTGAGCGCCTGACCGTCTTTTCTTTTTGACCGGTCAGCAGCGCGCGGCCGCTCCGCCCCTGCTTTTTCACAATTCGTCCGACACCTTCATCTTGCGTCCGGGAGACTGAGATGACCGATAAGATTGCGCGCTTTTTCGAAGAGCAGCGTCCGCAGACCCCGTGCCTCGTCGTCGATCTGGACGTCGTGGAAGCGAACTACCACGACCTGGAGGAAGCTCTCCCGGACGCCAAGATCTTCTACGCTGTGAAGGCCAATCCGGCGCCGGAGATCCTCGGCCTGCTGACCCGTCTGGGCTCGGCCTTCGACACCGCCAGCGTCCCGGAAATCCAGATGGTTCTGGCCGCCGGCTGCGCGCCGGAGCGCATTTCCTACGGCAACACCATCAAGAAGGAAGCGGACATCCGCCGCGCCTTCGAGCTGGGCGTGCGCCTGTTCGCCTTCGACAGCGAGGCGGAGCTGGAGAAGATCGCCCGCGCTGCCCCCGGCGCCCGCGTCTTCTGCCGCATCCTGACCTCCGGCGAGGGCGCCGAGTGGCCGCTGTCGCGCAAGTTCGGCTGCGACCTCGCCATGGCGCGCGAGCTGCTGCTGAAGGCCAAGGGCATGAACGTCGTTCCCTACGGCGTGTCCTTCCACGTCGGCTCGCAGCAGAAGGACCTGATGCAGTGGGACCACGCCATCTTCCAGGTGGCGCAGCTGTTCCGCGAGCTTGAGGTGCTGGGCGTCGACCTCGGCATGATCAACCTGGGCGGCGGCTTCCCGACCCGCTACCGCACCGACGTGCCGGAGACCACCGCCTACGGCCAAGCCATCTTCGAGTCCCTGCGCACCCACTTCGGCAACCGCCTGCCGGAAGCCATCGTGGAGCCGGGCCGCAGCATGGTCGGCAACGCCGGCATCATCGAGAGCGAGGTCGTCCTCGTCTCCCGCAAGTCGGCCAATGACGTGAAGCGCTGGGTCTATCTGGACATCGGCAAGTTCAGCGGTCTCGCCGAGACGATGGACGAGGCGATCCAGTACCCGATCCAGGTGATGGGGGACGACGGGGAAGGCGACACCGAGGCGGTCGTGCTGGCCGGCCCGACCTGCGACAGCGCCGATGTGCTCTACGAGCGCGCCGAGTACAAGCTGCCGATGGACCTGAAGGCCGGCGACCGCGTGCGCATCCACGCCACGGGCGCCTACACGACGACCTACTCGGCGGTCTGCTTCAACGGCTTCGCCCCGCTCCAGCAGATCTGCATCTGATCGGGCGGCGTTTCGGCCAAGAAAAAGGCCACTCTTCCTGCGGGAGGAGTGGCCTTTTCTTTTAACCGCTTGTGGAACCCCCGAGACCCGAACGCGAAAAGGGCCGCTCCCTTAGACAGGGGCGGCCCTTTTCCTTGCGGTCTCCCGCAGCCGTAACGGCGGCATCAAGCCTTCCAGAACGGCTTGCTGATCTCACCTTCGACGTCGATCTGGGAGATGCCGATGTCGTGCAGCATCCGGTCGTCCAGCCGAGCCAGTTCGCGGCGGGTGATGGTGCGCTGCCGCCACAGGGCGAACGTGTCCAGAACGCTGTCCAGCACATACGCCACCGGAGCAGGGCGCAGGGTACGGCCGGCGGGGGCCGTGCGCAGAGCGATTGCCATGGTGGTCATCCTATCTTTGAAGGTCCCGAGGGGGCCTGCCGGAAGTGGCCGCCGCGCCCTCGCTTTGTGAGAAAGAATATTGCTCATCCCGCGCAAACCCGCCACCGCCATGTGGGTATGCGAGCCGTGAGCTTTCTCGATAGCTGTCGTAGGAATATCACCGATGCAAGAATAATGGACGAATGCACAGCTTTTGGGCGTCACAAATTGTGCAGTTCACCAACAAACCGGGTTTGAAACGGAGCGCTGGACAGGCGCCGCGGGGCGTCCTACCTCTGATCCGACCGTCGTCCGACACCGAGTTCTTCCCATGATCGACACCATCGCCTTCGACGGCGACGACACGCTGTGGCACAACGAGTCCCTGTTCTCGATGACGCAGGACCGCTTCCGCGCGCTGCTCACCAACCATCTGGCCGATCCCGCGGACATCGACCGGCGCCTGCTGCAGGCCGAGCGCGAGAACCTCCGCGTCTACGGCTACGGCATCAAGGGCTTCGTCCTGTCGATGATCGAGACGGCGGTGGACCTGACCGACGGGCGCATCGGCGGTCGGGACATCCAGAGCCTCGTCGAGTTCGGCAAGGCGATGCTGGAACACCCGGTCGACCTGCTCGACGGGGTGCAGGAGGTGGTGGAGGGGCTGTCCGGACGCTACCGTCTTCTGCTCGTCACCAAGGGCGACCTGTTCGACCAGGAAAGCAAGATCGCCCGCTCCGGCCTCGCTGGAAAGTTCGACGCCGTCGAGATCGTCAGCGAGAAGGACCCGGCCACCTACCGCCGCCTGCTCGACCGCCACGGGGTGGACCCGGCGCGCTTCGTCATGGTGGGCAATTCCGTGCGGTCGGACATCCTGCCGGTGCTGGCCGTCGGCGGCCACGCCGTCCATGTGCCCTACCACGTCACCTGGGCGCACGAGGTGGCCGAACCGCCCACCGAGAACTACCGCCGCATCGACAGCCTGCATGGCCTGCCGCCGCTGCTCGCCGCTTGGTGAAAAGAACCTGGTGAAAGGGAGACCGTGATGAGCTTCGCCCTGCTGACCGACCCCGCCCGCCCCACCGTGGAGCCCGAGACCGGCGGCCCGGCACCCGACCGCGTCATGTCCGGCGCGCCGGTCTTCACCACCTGGAACGAGTACGAGTCGGCGGACGGCAAACGCTTCGCCGGGGTCTGGCGCTCCACCCCCGGCTCCTGGCGGATCGTCTACGACGAGTGGGAGCATTGCGAGATCCTGGAGGGCACCAGCACCATCAGCCACGCCGACGGGCGCCGCTGGACCGTCGGCCCGGGGGACCGCTTCACGCTGGAACCCGGCTTCGAGGGCGTGTGGGAGGTTTTGGAGACCACGACGAAACGCTACGTGGTCATCCTGCCCTGAGGAGATCACGCCATCCTTAGCCCTCTCCCCTCCGGGGAGAGGGTGGCCCGGAGGGCCGGTGAGGGGGATGCGCTTTTGCCGGACGCACTGCCGCGCTCACCCCCCTCACCCTAACCCTCTCCCCGGAGGGGAGAGGGAACACCAAGCGCTTCAGCCGCGCACCCCGAACAGGTGGACGACGCCCAGATCGGCGCGGTTCAGAACGACGACCGCCTTGCGCCCGATCTCCACGGCCAGCGCGGCGAGCGCCATGATCGACACCACCAGGACGATCCGCGCGATGTCGCGCGCCCAGGCGCGCCGCTTGCGCCGCCGGGCCGCCAGATGCGCGGCCAGCTTTTGCCGCAACGCGCTGCCGCGCCGCCCATAGCCGCGCGTCCATCCACCCCAGCCACGCTCCGTGGGTGGCGGATCATCGCGCGGATCTTCCGGCGCGGACGTGGTGGGAACCGGCAGCCCGGCACCGCCCGCTGGCGCCGAACCGGTGTTGGGCGCGGCGGTTTGGCGGGCGGTCGCGCCGGTCGGGTCGGTCGCGGTCACGGCGGTCATCCTGCGGCGGAGGAACGGTCGATGGGCCGTTATCTACGCCCTTTTCATGAAAGAGCAACACGCCACACCCCGGCGCCCGGAAAGGCCACATGGAAACCAGCGGGGCCGCGACCGGATGCCGCACCCCGCCTTTCCATCCCGTCAGCGCCGGCCGCGGGGATCGCGGCTCAGGCCCTTGGCCTCCAACTCCGCCAGATACTCCGCCCACAGGCGCTCCTGGTCCTCGCCCAGCTCGTACAACAGCTTCCAGGAGTAGATGCCGCTGTCGTGCAGGTCGTCGAAGACGATCCGCAGGGCGTAATGGCCGATGGCCTCCAGGCTCATGATGCCGACGTGGCGGCGGGCCGAAACGGTCTGCTTCTGGCCGGGACCGTGGCCCTGCACCTCGGCGCTCGGGCTGTGGACGCGCAGGAACTCCGCCGGGTAGGAGAAGGTCTGGCCGTTGTCGAAATCGACCTCCAGCCGCTTCTCCTCCTTCTTCAGCCGGACTTCCACCGGCCAGTGCTTGGTGCCGAAGGCGTCCGACGCGAATTGCTCGTCGGACATCAGGCGGCTCCCGGCTTCCCGTCGAGGCTGCGGGCCTCGTCGATCAGCATGATCGGAATGCCGTCGCGGATCGGATAGGCCAGCCCGGCGCGGTCGCTGATCAGCTCGGCGCGCTCGGCGTCGTAGCGCAGCGGCCCCTTGGTCAGCGGGCAGACGAGGATTTCCAGAAGCTTCGGATCGACGCGCGCCTGCGTCTTGCCGTCGGCGGGCGTGTCGTCGTTGGGGTGGGCGCTCATGGATCGGGCCTCGCAGTCGGAAAGTGCAGTGTCGGTCGAAGGGAACGGTCAGTGACGCAGCGCGTTGCCGCCGTCGCCCTCATGGCCGTCGAGAATGGCCATCTCGACCAGGGCGATCAAGAGCTTCGCGCGCTCCGGCAGGTCCGGCGTCTCCAGAAGGGCCTGCTTTTCGCTGGGCGAGAAGGGGCAGATCATCGCCAGCGAGGTGACCAGCCGCTCGTCCGGGGTGCCGTCGATGGCCTTCCAGTCCACCGACAGCCCCTGCATCTTGAAATAGCCCTTCAGCCCGGCCAGCAGACGCGCACGATCCAGCCCGCCGCCGTCGACCCCGCCGCGCTCCAGCGGGTCGATCAGGTCGCCGGAGAAGCGGTCCCAGTCGGCGGCAACCCGGCGGTAGCCGCGCTGGCCGTCCAGCTCCCGCATGATGGCGAAGCGGCTGACCCCGGTCAGGGTGATCAGGTAGCGGCCATCCTCGGTCTCGGCGAAGCTGGTGATGCGTCCGGCGCAGCCGGTGCCGTAGACCGCCGGCTCGCGCAGGCGGCAGGCCGGATCGGTCGGCTGGACCATGCCGATCATGCGGTCGCCGGCCAACGCGTCCTCGACCATCGCGAGGTAGCGCGGCTCGAAGATGTTCAGCGGCAGACGCCCGCGCGGCAGCAACAGGACCCCCGCGAGCGGGAAGATCGGGAGCTGCCGCGGGAAGCGGTCCGGTGACGGGTCGATGGGGTTCCGGCTCATGCGACGAATATAGAACCCCCGGACACGGCGAACAGAGCGCCCACGAACAGAGCGACGGCGAACGAAGCGGCCTTCGACGAAACAGACTCGAACGAAACGGACTCGCGGCCCGGAGTCGCCCCCGGGCCGCGGGCCTCCGTGATCAGCGGAACAGGATCGAGGACAGGCGGCGGCGGCTCTGCACCGTCAGCGGGTCGGTCGGGCCGAAGGCCTCGAAGAACTTGACGAGCTGCTTGCGGGCGGCCTCGTCGTTCCAGGCGCGGTCGCGGCGCACCAGCTCCAGAAGCTCGTCCACCGCGGCCTCGCGCTTGCCGGCGGCGAACAGGGCGAGCGCGAGGTCGAAGCGGGCCTCGTGGTCGTCCTCGTTGCGGGCGACCTTTTCCGTCAGCTCCGGGATCGGGCCGGCGTTGGCGGCCTGCTCGGCGACCTCCAGCGCGCTGCGCACCGCGGCGATCTCCTTGTCCTTGGCGATCTGCTCGGGCACCTTGTCGAGCATCTGCTTGGCGCGGGCCAGCTCGTCGTTGACGATCAGGCAGCGGACCAGCCCGGCGTAGGCCACGGCGTTCAGGTTCTCCGGATCGGCCTGCAGGATCTCGCCGTAGATCTCCGACGCGGTCTGGGTGTCGCCGGCCTCCAGCGCCTCCTTGGCCTGGGCCAGCGCCTCCTCCAGGATGTCGCCCTCGCCGCCGCCCGCAGCACCGGCCAGCTTCAGCAGCTTCTCCACGAAGGCCTTCACCTGCGACTCCGGCAGGGCGCCCATGAAGCCGTCGACCGGACGCCCCTGGAAGAAGGCGTAGACCGCCGGGATCGACTGCACGCGCAGCTGCGAGGCGATCATCGGGTCCTTGTCGGTGTCGATCTTGACCAGCCGCACCTTGCCCTTCGCGGCCAGCACCGTCTTTTCCAGGATCGGGCCGAGCTGCTTGCACGGGCCGCACCAGGGCGCCCAGAAATCGACGATCACCGGCACGGACTGCGACGCCTCGATGACGTCGGCCATGAAGGCGCGGTCGCTGCTGTCCTTGATCAGGTCACCGGCGGCGGCGGGAGCGGCGCCGGCGGCGACGGGCTTGTTGGCGGGCGGAATGGAGAACATGGCGGTCACGTATCCCTTTGCGATCTCGCGTGATAGATGAGCGCACGGGGCGCGTTAAGCAAGCGTCGGCTGAGAGTCCGGCGGCTCCTCGCCGAAGGGCACGATCAGCGGCTCGTGCCCGCCGGCCCGCAGGAAGCGCAGCAGGTCCGCGGCGGCGATGGCGGTGGTGCGGTCGTTCAGCAGCGGGTGGTAGTTCAGCGGGTCGTGGGCCAGCATCTGCTCCTGCAGCACCACCCTCACCCGCCGCTCGCGGTCGTTGACCACGGAGAAGGGTGTGACCGAACCCGGCCGCACGCCGAGATGCCGCCACAGCCGGTCGGCCGAGGCGAAGGACAGCCGCGCCGACCCGATCACCTTGTCGAAGCGGTTCAGCTCGACCCGCGCATCCTCCAGAGCGACGACCAGCCAGTGCTGCTCCTTCTTGTCCTTCAGGAACAGGTTCTTGCAATGGCCGCCGGGCAGCGCGCCGCGCAGCGCCTTGCTTTCCTCCACCGTGTGCAGCGGCGGATGGCGGTGGGTCACGGTGCGGATGCCAAGCGCCGCGAGATGCTCCAGGAGCTGCTCCGGGCTCGTCGGCAGCGGCTCCTCGGCCCTGCCCTCGGGGGTGTCGCGGGTGTCCATGGAGTCATCTTTAGCGACGCCGGAAACATTCGTCCGGGAAAATCTGTTTGGGCGCCCGAGAAAAGTGAAACATGACGCTTGCATTGCGCCGATCCATGAGTATAGTCCGCCGCACGCCGCCGGACGGCACCGAACAACGGTCCGAACGGCAGCGAAACGGAGCGCGGGCGTAGCTCAGGGGTAGAGCACAACCTTGCCAAGGTTGGGGTCGAGGGTTCGAATCCCTTCGCCCGCTCCATTCTCCCGACGGGGGCGGTGGCCTTTCGGAGGGAAACAGGACGGTTGATGGAAAGGCTGGACCTTCGGGTGCCGGCCTTTTTCGTTTTTCCCTTCCGCCTCCCCTTTCCCTTCCGCCTCCCCGCGCGTTGCGCTTTCGCAACCGGCGCCGTCGCTTTGAAACCGAGTCCGCCTGGAACGCCGCGTTTGGACCGTTCCCGTCCACCGGCCGCCACCGGCCCCTCGCCTCCCCCACCACACCAGCCCCGAACCGACGCAGCCATACAGCGCGCCAGCCGCGGAAAGCCGCAATTTAAAGGCGCAGGCTTCAGCAAATGACATGCCTTTGTAGGTTATTCGCGTCGCACATACCGCACATGAAGACGTGAACAAATTTACTCGTTGGCAACCTACTTGCGTATGACCCCCGGAAGGACTAAGCTTCAAAGACGAAACAAATAGAACTTTTATCCGATTAGGGTTGTATGCACCATGGATGGTCTGGTCGCGTCGGACGGGCCGAGCCCGTGACTTTCCCGGATAGGACGTTCCTGTCCGGCCGGCGTCCGCCGCTCCGGCAACACCGGCCCTCCCCCGCCTGATCGTCACCGGCTCCGCTGTCGTCGCGCTGCGACCGGCGGTGCCGCTGGTCGCGCTTCCAAGCCCCGCTTCGTACAGCCCCGACGATAAGCCAGCCCAGACGGCAAACCATCCAGACGACGAGGTCCTCCCCATGGCTATGCAACGCTACATCGTGAATTTTCCGCGCCTGTCCCCGGACATGCTGGAGATCTGGAAGACGGTCCCCAGCAGCATCGCGTCCGACGTGCAGAACCGCTGCCAGAGCATGGACGCCCGGATCAAGCCCTGCGCCCCGGGCATGCGCATCTGCGGGCAGGCCCGCACCGCCGTGTCGATGCCGGGCGACAACAGCATGCTGCTGACCGCCTGCAGCCTGGCTGAGCCGGGCGAGGTGGTGGTGGTCGCCGGCGCCGGCCTGGAGGAGGTGGCGCTGGCCGGCGAATGGGTGGTCCGCGGCTGCAAGTCGCGCGGCCTGGGCGGTCTGGTGATCGACGGCTCCGTCCGCGACCTCCAGGAAATCCGGACCATCGGCTTTCCGGTCTTCGCCAAGGGCTCGGTCCCGCGCGGCCCGCACAAGGCCTTCGGCGGCAAGATGGACGTGCCGGCCGGCGTCGGCGGCATGGTGGTCAACCCGGGCGACCTGATCATCGGGGACGACGACGGCGTGACCGTGGTGCCGCTGGCCGTGATGGACGAGGTGCTGCGGCGCTGCCTGGAGCTGATGGCCAAGGAGAAGATCTGGTCGCAGCAGCTCGACGCCGGCAAGTCGCTGATGGAGGTGCTGGGCGTGCCGGAACCGGAAATCGTCGAGACGCCCACCCTGCGCTGACCCCCGGGCGCTGCCCCCCGGCATCCGCCGGACCACGCGCCCCGGCAACCCGCACAGCCCTTCGAGCCGCCCCAAGACCGGTTTCCGCCGCCATGACGCTCATCTTTCAAATCGTGCTGCCGATGTTCGTCCTGGTCGCGCTCGGCTTCTACGCCGGGAAATCGGGCAATTTCAGCAACACGGCGGCTCAGGGGCTGTCGCGCTTTCTCGGCATCTACGCCCTGCCCGCCCTGCTGTTCGCGGCGATGGCCAAGGCGAAGATCCCCGATCCCATCGAATGGGGCTTCGTGGCGTCCTTCTTCGTCGCGGCCTTCATCATCTTCGGGTTGGGTGCGGCCTGGATGCTGTCCATCCGGCGGCGGGACGAGGCGGCGATCGGCGGCTTCGCCCCCTCCTTCTCCTCCATCGGCCTGCTCGGCGCGCCGATCCTGATGGACGCCTACGGATCGTCGGTGGCCATCCCGGTGATGCTGCTGATCCTGTTCCAGTCACCGCTGCTCTTCACCACCGCGACGATGATCGCCGAGGCGCAGCGGACGGCGGGCGGACGGCCGGTCGCCGCCGCGGTCAACGCCGTCAAGGCGACCCTGCTCAGCCCGATGATCCTGTCGATCGTCGTCGGCATGGGCTTCAACCTGAGCGGCGTCCATGTGCCGGACGCGGTCATGAAGGCGGCGGACTACGCCGCGGCCACCGTCCTGCCCTGCGCCTGCTTCACGCTGGGCACCTCGCTGTCCTTCGGGAAGCTGTCGGGCAAGTTCGGCCAGGCGCTGGTCCTCGCGGTGATGAAGACCGTCCTTCACCCGGTGCTGACCTGGGTGCTGGCGGTGGAGGTGTTCCATCTGCCGCCGGACTGGCTGGCCCCCGCCGTGACCGCGGCGGCGCTGCCCATCGGCGTCAACGTCTACGCCTTCGCCGAGCGCTACCAGACGGGGCGGGAGCTGGTGTCGATGTCGCTCCTGCTGTCCACACTGATGTCCCCGATCTCGATTTCGGTCGCCTTCATGGTGGCGATGGGCTGACGCGGTCATTTCGCCGCAGGCCGGTTTCATTATGCGTCCATTTGACGCTTGTCACCCAAGCCCGATCGCACGGGAATCCCAAAGAATGCGCCGAATGGAAAGCATTCTTCGAAAATCACCGCAATATCGGCGTGATGAGCGCGGTCAGCACGATTGATGCACGAACAACGACGTTGTATCTTCCACCCTGAGGCGTCGAAACCGCCTCAGTGGATCGATTGTACGGCGTTGGGTCTATGAACCGCTCCTTTTTCCGAGACACACCATCGGAGTCCGCCGCAGCGCCGGCGAGGGGATCGGCCACCCACGGAAACAGACATACTGAAGTATGCATCCCTCTTGTCGAAGGACGAGACGGGTTTTCGTGCCGCTTCTGACCGATTTGTTTCAATGACGACAAATACCCGCCGATCCATCTTTACGAGAATTTCAGAAAAGGAGTCCCAGCCTGTGTCCGCATCGGGACGGGCGGGATCTCCCGGGACCCCGCCGCGTCCGCGGGCAAGGGGGTCTTCCGCAATACCGCAGGAAAGAAGGGCATCCAGATGATCATTCGCAGCAAGTTCCTGGCGCTGGCGACCGGGACCCTGGCGCTGGCCATGTCGACGACCGCGCTGTCGACGGCCCAGGCCGCCTATCCCGAGAAGGCGATCACCGTGGTCGTCGCCTACGACGCCGGCGGGTCGACCGACGTGACCGCCCGCCTGCTGGCGCCCTTCATCGAGAAGCACCTGGGCGGCGCCCGGATCGAGGTGGTGAACAAGCCGGGCGCCGGCGGCGAGATCGGCTTCGCGGCCATCGCCGACGCCACGCCGGACGGCTATTCCATCGGCTTCTGCAACACGCCGAACATGGTGTCGATCCCGATCGAGCGTCAGGCCCGCTTCTCGGCGGACCGGCTGGACCCGCTGGTCAACGTCGTCGACGACCCCGGCGTGTGGAGCGTTCCCGGCGACAGCACCTTCAAGACGCTGAAGGACGTCGTGGAGCACGCCAAGGCCAACCCGAACACCGTCACCGTCGGCACCACCGGCGTGGGCTCGGACGACCAGCTCGCCATGCTGCTGGTGCAGCGCCAGGCGGGCGTTCAGTTCACCCACGTGCCCTTCTCCGGCTCCGCCGCCAACTACAAGGCGATGCTCGCCAAGAAGATCCAGATCAGCGGCCAGAATCTCGGCGAGGGGCTGCGCGGCCAGGCCTCCGACCAGATCCGCGTGCTCGGCGTGATGAGCAAGGAGCGCTGGAAGGCCGCCCCGGACATCCCGACCTTCGCGGAACAGGGCTACCCGGTGCTGATGGCCTCGCTGCGCGGCGTCTGCGCGCCGAAGGGCCTGCCCGCCGACATCCGCGCCAAGCTGGTGGACGCCGTCACCAAGGCGGCGACCGATCCGGAGTTCATCGCGAAGGCCGAGGCCAAGGAGACCTTCCAGCCGCTGCGCGTCCTCAGCCCCGACGCCTTCGCGGCGGAGCTGAAGCAGCTCGACACCGAGCTGAAGTCGCTGTGGCAGTCGTCGCCCTGGCTGAAGTGATCCGGGGCTGACGCGACCCCGGCGGATTGCTCCGTCCGGGTGCCGCCCATCCCCGAAACCGCCCGCCGCCGGCCGCCGGCCGGCGTCGGGTGCGGTTCCAGCCCCCATGACCATCCGGCTGACCATCCGGCGCCAACGGACCGGCCAATGGCTGAAGCAGGTGCTCCATGACTTTCCTCAATCACCTCCACATTCCCACGAAAATGGGAATCCCGGCGGCGACAGCGATCCTGGGCATGCTTGCCATCGCGTTGCTCGGCGGCTCCGCCATCACGGAACAGTCACGCCTGCTGGACACGCTGTTCAACCGCTCCTTCACGCGGGAAGCGGATGTCCAGGCGTTGACCGACACGCTGACCGTCGCCCACGCCGGCCTCTACCGGACGGTGATCCTCAGCACCGCCAACGCCTCCCCCAAGGCGGTCGAGGATGAGGCGAAGGCGCTGATCGAACATCTTTCCAAGCTGAAGGTCCAGGCGGACAAGATGAAGGGCCAGTCGGCCGCGACCGACGAGGAGGGGCAGATCCTCCAGCGCTTCGGTTCCGACACCGCGGCCTATCAGGCGAAGGTGACCAGCTTCCTCGACCTGCTGAAGATGGGCGTCGATCCGCTCGACTTCCTGCAGGAGGTCCAGGCGGCCTACGGGCGCCTGAACGGCACCTCGCGCGATTACCTGACCTACCAGCGCCAGCAGTCGGCCGACGCCTACGCCAACGTGAACGCGTCGGTCGACGCGACCACCCAGGCCTTCATCGCCTCGGCGATCGTCGCCCTGCTGATCACGGTGGGCGTGGCGCTGTTCATCGGCTTCAACATCGCCCGTCCGGTGGTCCGACTGACCACGGTGATGGAACGGCTGGCCCAGGGCCGGCTGGAGGACGAGGTGCCCGCCGCCGAGCGCGGCGACGAGATCGGCCAGATGGCCCGCACCGTCCGTGTCTTCAAGGAGAACGCGCTGCGCGTCCAGGAGATGGCGCGCGAGCAGGAAGCCATGCGCACCCGCGCCGCGGAAGAGCAGCGCCGGGCCATGAACAGCCTCGCCGCCGACCTGGAGGCGTCGGTCAAGGCGATGATGGGCGAGGTGGTGCGCTCCGCCAACTCCATGCGCGGCGAAGCCAACGTCATGCTGGAGAACGCCCGCCAGACCAGCCACCACAGCGACTCGGTCGCCCACGCCGTGCAGGAGGCCACCAGCGAGGTGGAGAGCGTCGCCGCCGGCGCCGAGCAGCTCCGCGCCTCCATCTACGAGATCACCCGCTCCATCACCCAGTCGACCCAGCTCGCCCGCGGCGCGGTGGACGAGGCGGGGCGGACCGATTCGATCGTCCAGGGCCTCAGCGAGGCCAGCCGGAAGATCGAGGAGGTGGTCGGCCTGATCAACAACATCGCCGGCCAGACCAACCTGCTGGCGCTGAACGCGACCATCGAGGCGGCCCGCGCCGGCGAGGCCGGCAAGGGCTTCGCCGTGGTGGCGCAGGAGGTCAAGAGCCTCGCCAACCAGACCGCCAAGGCCACCGACGAGATCGGCGCGGAGATCGCGGCGGTGCAGGCGGCGACCACCGCGGCGGTCAACGCCATCCGCGCCATCGTCAGCACCATCCGGCAGGTGGACGAATCCCTCAGCACCGTCGCCGCGGCGGTGGAGGAGCAGGACGCCGCCACCCGCGACATCAGCGAGCGTTCGCAGCGCGCCGCCACCGACACGGTGGCCGTGCTCCAGGAAATGCGGCTGGTGCAGCAGGCGGCGGAGACCACCGGCCATTCCGCCGGCGCCGTCCAGACCACGACGGAGGAGCTGTCGCGCAGCTTCAACCGGCTGGACAACGAGATCGAAGCCTTCATCGGCCGGATCACCGCGGCCTGACCCGGCCCGATGCGGGGAGGACGCCGTGGCGTCCTCCGACGCCGCCCAACAGAACCGCCCAACAGAAAGGCCCCTCCTCCGCATGGAAGAGGGGCCTTTTCTATACGGCCCGTCCTGTTCGCTCTCCCCCGATCACTTCAGCCCAATCACTTCAACCAGGGGAACTCGCGCCACAGGTTGCGGAAATCGCCGTCCAGCTCCTTCAGCTCCGCCGAGAAGGCTTCGGAGTCGAGGATGCGCAGCGGCTGGTAGGTGTCGCGGGCCTTGCTCTGGAACTCCGGGTCGTTGGCGGCCTTGGTCACCGCGTCGATCAGCTTGGCGCGGACCTCCGGAGGCAGGCCCTTCGGCGCGCCGACGCCGCGCAGCGACGCCATGGTGATGTTGTAGCCCAGTTCCTTGAAGGTCGGCAGGTCGGGCGCCATGTCCCAGCGCTGCGTGCTCATCACGCCCAGAACGCGGATGTTGTCGCCGCCGGCCTTGCCGCGCAGCCCCTCGCCCAGATTCTGGCCGCAGACCTGGGTGTGGCGGCCGAGCATGGACCGGTAGTTCTCCGCGCTGCCCGGAAAGGGCACGTGGGTGAAGCGGACGTTGGCCTGCCGCTGGAGCAGCAGCATGGCCAGATGGTCGTCCGACCCGACGCCGGTGGAGCCCAGCGTGATGGTGTTCGGATTGGCCTTCGCCTGGGCGATCAGATCATCCACCGTCTTGTAGGGGCTGTCGCCGTGGACCGTCATGATGCCCGGATCGTCGACGATGTTGACCAGCGGGTCGAGCCGGTCGAGCGTGAAGCGGGCGTTGCGCTCGATCGGGATGGTGACGACGTTCGGCGTGTTGATGAAGCCGATGGTGTAGCCGTCCGGCGTGGCGTCGGCGATGGCCGCGAAGCCGATCTCCCCCCGGCGCCGCCGCGGTTCATCACCACGATCCGCGCGCCGCCGCCCAGATACTTCTCGATGAAGGGCGCCAGCATGCGCGCGGTCACGTCGGTCGATCCGCCCGCCCCATAGGCGACGATCATGGTGATCGGCTTCTCCGGGTAGGCGGCCTGGGCCGTCGTCGCGCCCAACAGCAGGGCGCAGGAGGTCAGCAGGCTTGAAAAGAAATGTCTGGCTTTCATGGTCGGCTCCGCCAAATGCTGCCGCCCGATTACCACAACGGAGCGCCGCCAAGGAGCGCGCCCGCGGCATCGGTTGCATAATTCATAGTAACACGATTTTTTGTACACTATAGTATTTATGGCGCAACCATAATGAGAGCATTGGACACAGCGTCGCACCGTCTGGCATCACCGCAGGACGACACCGCAGGACGACGGCGAAACAGCCCTTCCACTTGGGAAAGGCCGTTCGGTCCGGTTCCATCATACGGAGACGGGGATCAGTTGATCGGTTCGGCGCGGTTGCCGAACAGGGCGCGCAGCTTGCGCCCGATCGCCGCCACCAGCAGGCCCTGGTTCCCGCCCTCCGGCTTGGGGAACCAGTCCGGCTCCTCGGCCTGGATGCGGCGGACCACCGTCAGGAACGCCTCGACCACCAGTGGGTCGAAGTCCTTGCCCGCCCGCTCGGCGATCCAGGTGATGGCGTGCTCCACCCCCCAGGCCTTGCGGTACTGGCGGTCGGTGATGAGGGCGTCGAACACGTCGGCCACGGCCATGATCCGCGCCGACACCGGGATCGCCCCGCCGCGCAGCCCTTCCATGTAGCCCGACCCGTCGTACCGCTCGTGGTGGTAGCGGGCGATCTCCGCGGCGATGGACAGCAGGCTGCGCCCGCGCAGGGGCAGTGCCGCCTCGCTGAGGATGCGGTGGCCGATCAGCGTGTGGCGCTGGATGGCCGCCATGTCGTTGTTCGCCAGCTCGCCGGGGATGCCCAGCGTCTCGTCCGACACGCTCAGCATGCCGACGTCGTGCAGCAGGGCGGCCAGCCCGACCTTCTCCGCCAGTTCCTCGTCCAGCTCGTCGGCGAAGCGGCCGTGGAGGCGCAGTTCGCGGGCGATGTCGCCGACCAGCCGCTCGATGCGCTGGAGGTGGCCGGCGGCGGCGTTGTCCTTGTATTCGGCGAGCGATCCCATGGCCAGCACGGTGGCCTTCTGGGCGGTGTTCAGCTCCTCGAACAGCAGGGCGTTCTCGAAGGCGATGGAGCATTTGTTGCGGAACAGCTCCAGCAGCTGCCACTCGCGCGCGGTGCCCTCGTTGTTGTGGCCCTCGACGTAGATCATGCCGATGATCCCGCCATGGGCGCGCAGCCGCAGCGCGCAATAGCCCGGCTCGACGATGGTCTCGGAACTCGGGCTCAGCCGCTCCAGCGCCGCGGCGACGTTGGGCTCGCCCAGCTCGGCGACGTCCACGTCCTTCCACTTGGCGAAGCGCCCGGTGGAGGCGCGCACGCGGATGCGGCGGTCGCGCGGCAGCGTGTCGCCCTGGATGCACAGCAGGGCGTGCCGCCCGATGCCCAGCAGCCCGACGACGCGCGGCAGGATGTTGGGGAACAGCACGTCCGGGGTGCGCATCTCCAGCAGGCCGGTGGTCGCCACCAGCATGCGGGCCAGCGCCTTGCGCCCGGCCGCCTGGGTCTGCAGGTTGGTGAAGGCGCGCAGCCGCGGGACCACCGCGGTGCGCAGCGTGCGCGCCGTCAGCCCGTCCTTCAGGCGGTAGTCGCTGACGTCGTGGCCCTCCACCACCTCCTCTTCCGGCGCCCGCCCGGGGTGGGCGGTGCAGACCAGGATGCGGACCCGGCTGTTCCCGAGATCCTTGCGGATGTGGTCGATGAGGCCGAGCCCTTCCGGCACCCCATCCGCCGCGGGGTCCAGCACCGGCTCCAGCAGGACGGCGGCGGTGCTGGGGTTGCGGTACAGCGCCTCGCGCGCCTCGGCGGCGGTGGCGGCGGTCAGCACCGTCACCGGCGCCCCGTCCAGCGCGAAGCCGTCGAGCGCGGCGCGCGTCAGCCCGGCCAGCGCCGGGTCGGGATCGACCACGAGGACGTGCAGGCGGGGCTTGGCGGGCGGAACCGGGGTGGCCTCCGGCGGGCGGGCGTCGTCGCTGGGCATGATCGTCTCGATGGTTGCGCTCGGGAAGCGCGACGGAACGAAAAATACGCCCACTTCCGGACTCATTCAACTTTCATCGATTTGGACACGAAGGGCCGCTCCGTACTAACCGCCTCTTCCGGTTACGCCCCTCCGCCTGTTGCCTGTCGCGGCAAATCGGCTACCCTCTCCCTACAACGGCGGCCAACCGCCGCAAAAAATCAGGGAAGGATTGGAGCGATGGCTCTCAGGGCCGAACAGCTCAAGGACGAGCTGACCGAAGAGGTCGTGCGGCAGGTTCGCGAGCGGCTGGGCCGCAGCCGCGCGGCACCGGCGGAGCGCTTCGTACGGCAGTTCTACGACAACGTCCCGCCCGACGACATCATCCAGGCTCCGGCCGAGCAGCTCTACGGCGCCGCGCTGGCCATGTGGCAATGGGGCCAGCAGCGCGAGGCGACGGACCGCGCCAAAGTCCGCGTCTACAACCCCCGGGTCGAGGAGCATGGTTGGCAATCCCACCGCACGGTGGTGGAGATCGTCAACGACGACATGCCCTTCCTCGTCGACTCGGTGACCGCGGAGCTGAACCGCCAGGGGATGACCGTCCATCTGGTCATCCACCCCGTGGTGCGGGTCAAGCGCGACGCCGACGGCCAGCTGGTGGAGCTGTACGAACCCGCGGCGGCCCCCACCGACGCCGCCCCCGAATCCTTCATGCATGTCGAGGTCGGCGCCGTCACCGGCGCCGCCGCGCTGGATCAGGCCCGCGAGGGGCTGGAGCGCGTGCTGGCCGACGTGCGCGCCGCCGTCGCCGACTGGCGGGCCATGCGCCAGCAGGTGCGCGCCGCCATCGTGGAGGCCGACTGCGCCCGCGCCGCCGTCCCGGCCATCATCCCCGACGACGAGGTGGACGAGGCCAAAGCCTTCCTGTCCTGGGCCGACGACGACCACTTCACCTTCCTCGGCTACCGCGAATACCGCTTCGAGAGCGGCGCCGACGGGGCGGATTCCTCGCTGGGGCTGGTCGCCGGCAGCGGCCTGGGCATCCTGCGCGACGACTCCGTCACCGTCTTCGACGGGCTGCGCAACTACGCCACCCTGCCGCCCGACGTGCGCGACTTCCTGCGCAACCCGCGCGTCCTGATGGTGACCAAGGGCAACCGCCCCTCCCCCGTGCACCGCGCGGTGCCGATGGATGCCTTCCTCATCAAGCGCTTCGACGCCGAGGGGCGGATCATCGGCGAGCGGCTGGTCGCCGGCCTCTTCACCTCCGTCGCCTACAACCGCAGCCCGCGCGAGATCCCCTACCTGCGCCGCAAGGTCGCGGAGGTGATGGATCTCGCCGGCTTCGACCCGCAGGGCCATGACGGCAAGGCGCTTCTGCACATCCTGGAGACCTACCCGCGCGACGAGCTGTTCCAGATCCAGGTGCCGGAGCTGCTGGACATCGCCGTCGGCATCCTGCACCTGCAGGAGCGCCAGCGGCTGGCTCTGTTCGTGCGCAAGGACCCGTTCGAGCGCTTCGCCTCCTGCCTCGTCTACGTGCCGCGCGACCGCTACGACACCACGCTGCGCCGGCGCATCCAGTCCATCCTGGAGGCCGCCTACGACGGCACCTGCACCGGCTTCACCACGCAGCTCACCGAAAGCGTGCTGGCCCGCCTGCATTTCATCATCCGGACCGAGCCGGGGCGCGTGCCCGCCGTCGACGCCACCGATCTGGAGGCGCGGCTGGTCCAGGCGTCGCGCGGCTGGGACGACCATCTGCGCGACGCGCTGGTCGAGACCCACGGCGAGGAGCAGGGGCGCACCCTGTTCCGCCGCTACGCCGACGCCTTCCCCACCGCCTACCGCGAGGAGTTCAACGCCGAGGCCGCGGTCTTCGACATCGAGCGGATCGAGAAGGCGACGGCCCAGGGCACGCTGGGCATCAACCTCTACCGCCCGCTGGAGGCCGAAGGGGACGAGCTGCACGTCAAGATCTACCACGAAGGCCGACCGGTGCCGCTGTCCGACGTGCTGCCCATGCTGGAGCACATGGACCTGAAGGTGATCACCGAGGCACCCTTCGAGATCGCCATCGCCGGCCACGCCGCCCCGGTGTGGATCCACGACTTCACCGCGCGCTCGCAGAACGGGCTGCCCATCGACTGCGCCATGGTGAAGGAGAAGTTCCAGGACGCCCTCGCCGCCGTCTGGGACGGCCGGATGGAGGATGACGGCTTCAACCGCCTCGTCCTTCGCGCCGGCCTGACCGCGCGGGAGGTGACGGTGCTGCGCGCCTACGCCAAGTATCTGCGTCAGGCCCGCATCCCCTACGGGCAGGACGTGGTGGAAAGCACGCTGGCCGGCCATCCGGCCATCGCGCGCAAGCTGGTCGCCCTGTTCCACAGCCGCTTCGACCCGGCCCGCCGTTCGCAGAACGATCCGGGGCTGGCCGCGGAGATCGAACGCGCGCTCGACGGGGTGAAAAACCTCGACGAGGACCGCATCCTGCGGCGCTTCCTCAACCTGCTGTGCAACACGCTGCGCACCAACGCCTATCAGACCGGCGCGGACGGGCGGCCCAAGACCTACATTTCCTTCAAGATCGACAGCCGCCACATCGACGACCTGCCGCTGCCCCGCCCGATGGTCGAGGTCTTCGTCTACAGCCCGCGGATGGAGGGCGTCCATCTGCGCGGCGGCAAGGTGGCGCGCGGCGGCATCCGCTGGTCCGACCGCCGCGAGGATTTCCGCACGGAGATACTCGGGCTGATGAAGGCGCAGATGGTCAAGAACACGGTCATCGTGCCGGTCGGCTCCAAGGGCGGCTTCGTGGTCAAGCGCCCGCCGCCGCCGTCCGCCGGGCGCGAGGCTCAGCTTGCCGAAGGCATCGAGTGCTACAAGACGCTGATGCGCGGCCTGCTCGACATCACCGACAACCTCGACGCCGGGGGCGCGGTGGTGCCGCCGCCCGAGGTGGTCCGCCACGACTTGGAAATTTGGGGGGACGACCCCTATCTGGTGGTCGCCGCCGACAAGGGCACGGCGACCTTCTCCGACATCGCCAATTCGGTGTCGGTGGATCACGGCTTCTGGCTGGGCGACGCCTTCGCGTCGGGCGGCTCCGCCGGCTACGACCACAAGAAGATGGGCATCACCGCCCGCGGCGCCTGGGAATCGGTGAAGCGCCATTTCCGCGAGCTGGGGCACGACACCCAGACGCAGGACTTCACCGTCGTCGGCGTCGGCGACATGTCGGGCGACGTGTTCGGCAACGGCATGCTGCTGTCGAAGCACATCCGCCTGCTCGCCGCCTTCGACCACCGCCACATCTTCATCGACCCCGACCCCGACGCCGCGCGGAGCTGGGAGGAGCGGCAGCGCCTGTTCGACCTGCCCCGCTCCTCCTGGGCGGACTACGACGCGTCGCTGCTGTCCGCGGGCGGCCGCGTCTTCGACCGCTCGGCCAAGTCGCTGGAGCTGACCCCGGAAATCCGCCAGCGCTTCGGCATCGCCAAGGACCACGTCACCCCGCTGGAGCTGATGCAGACCCTGCTGAAGGCCGAGGTGGACCTGCTGTGGTTCGGCGGCATCGGCACCTACCTGAAGGCGGCGGAGGAGACCAACGCCGAGGTCGGCGACAAGGCCAACGACGCGCTGCGCATCGACGGGCGCGACCTGCGGGCCAAGGTGATCGGCGAGGGCGCCAACCTGGGCGTCACCCAGCGCGGCCGCATCGAGGCGGCGCAGCACGGGGTGCGGCTGAACACCGACGCCATCGACAATTCGGCGGGCGTCGACACCTCCGACCATGAGGTGAACATCAAGATCCTGCTGAACGACGTGGTCGTCCGCGGCGACATGACGCTGAAGCAGCGCGACCAGCTGCTCGCCGCCATGACCGACGAGGTGGCCGGCCTGGTACTGGCCGACAACTATCTGCAGAGCCAGGCGCTGACCGTCGCCCGCGCCCAGGGTCCCGACGCGCTGGAGGCGCAGGCCCGGCTGATCCGCTCGCTGGAGAAGGCGGGCCGGCTCAACCGCGCCATCGAGTATCTGCCCGACGAGGAGGAGCTGTCCGCCCGCATGGCCAACCGCGAGGGGCTGACCCGGCCCGAGCTGGCCGTGCTGCTGGCCTACGCCAAGATCACGCTCTACGACGATCTGCTGGCGTCGGACCTGCCGGACGATCCCTTCATGGCCGACGACCTCACCCGCTACTTCCCCAAGCCGCTGCGCAAGGCCCACGCGGACGCGGTGGGACGGCACCGGCTGCGGCGGGAGATCATTGCGACCAGCGTCACCAACAGCCTCGTCAACCGCACCGGCCCGACCTTCGTCAAGGAGATGATGGAGAAGACCGGGATGGGGCCGGGGGACGTCGCCCGCGCCTACACCATCGTGCGCGACGCCTTCGGCCTGCGCTCTCTGTGGACGGGGATCGAGGACCTCGACAACGTGGTTCCCGCCGCGCTCCAGACCAGCATGATCCTGGAGACGGTCCGCCACATGGAGCGCGCCGCCGCCTGGTTCCTGGCGAGCTGCCAGCAGCCGCTGGACATCGCCCGCGAGACGGAGGCCTTCCGGCCCGGCATCGAGACGCTTCTCACCGGTCTCGACAACGTGCTGGACGCCGAGGAGACGGCCCGCCTGACCGCCCGCGTCGCCTCCTACCAGGAGCAGGGTGTCCCCGCCGAGCTGGCCCGCCGCATGGCGGCGCTGCCGGTTCTGGCCGCCGCCCCCGACCTCGTTCGCATCGCCGGGCGCACCGGGCGCGGGGTCGCGGACGTCGCCGCGGTCTACTTCATGCTGGGCCGCCGCTTCGGCCTGGAGTGGCTGCGCGACAAGGCCGCCGCGGCGAAGGCGGAGAACCATTGGCAGAAGCAGGCGGTGGCCGCCCTGGTGGACGACCTGTTCGCCCACCAGACCGCGCTGACCACCCGCGTGCTGGAGGCGGTGGACCAGCTTCCCGCGGACGCCCCGGTGGAGGCCTGGATCGCCCACCGCCGGCCGGTGGTGGAGCGGGTGGAACAGCTCCTGTCCGAGCTGCGCACCCAGCCCAACGTCGACCTGTCGATGCTGGCGGTGGCGAACCGGCAGCTTCGCGGCCTGACGGCGGGGTAATCAGCTTCAAACCCCTCGTCCGGCTCCCTTCGGGCGGGTCCGGACGAGGGTTTCCCCATGCGTCCCGCCCGCTTTCCGGCTATGGTGCGGCCATTCCAAGGAATGTCCGCCCAACCGGAGCCCGCCGCGATGACCGACCCCCAGCCGACCCTGAACGACGCCATCCGCCTGCTGCGGACGAACGATCTGGGTGGGGCGGAGGCGGCCTGCCGGGCGATCCTGGCGACCGACCCGCACAACGCGCAGGCCCTGCACCTGCTGGGCGTCGTCGCCGCCCACACCGGCCATCCCGACGGCGCGCTCGACCTCTTCACGCACGCCATCGCCGAGGACGGCAATGACCCGTCCTTCCACAACAGCCGCGGCAGCCTGCTCTTCCAGCTCGGCCGCGCGGCGGAGGCTGAGGCGGCGTTCCGCGCCGGCATCGCCCTCAACGACCGCCTGCCGGAGCTTCACGGCAACCTGGGCAACGCGCTGAAGGCGCTGGGCCGGCTGGAGGACGCCGAAGGCGCTTTCCGCGCCGCCCTGGCCCTGCGCGGCGACGCGCCGGAGATGCACAATTTCCTGGGCACCACCTTGCGCGAGCTGGGCCGGCTGGACGAGGCGGAGGCCGCCTTCCGCGCCGCCCTGGAACGCGCGCCGGAGTATCTGGAGGCCCGCTACAACCTCGCCGAGGCGCTGAGCACCCGCGGCGCTCTGGAGGAGGCCGAGGAGGCGTTCCGCGTGGTGATCGCGGCGGCGCCCCGCTTCGTCCCCGCCCATGTCGGCCTCGCCCACACGCTGCAGAGCCTCGACCGCGCCAACGAGGCGGTGGAGGCCATCGAGGCCGCCCGCGCCATCGCGCCGGACCACCCGCTGGTGCAGTTCACCCGCCGGCTGATCCATTCCAACGCCGTCCCCGGCTGGCACCTGCCGATGATCAACGACTTCGAGCGCAACGACGCCTACGAGGCGGCGCTGAAGCGCGCGGTGACCCCGGACTCGCTGGTCCTGGAGATCGGCACCGGCTCGGGCATCGTCGCCATGATGGCGGCGCGCGCCGGGGCACGGAAGGTGGTGACCTGCGAGGTGAACCCGATCCTCGCCCGCATCGCCCGCGAGACCGTCGCCAACAACGGCTACGCCGACCGCATCGACGTGGTGCCGAAGCTGTCCACCCGCCTGTCGGTGGGCGAGGGCGGCGACCTGCCGGAGAAGGCCGACGTCTTCGTGTCGGAACTCATCAACATCGGCATGCTGGCGCCGCGCATGCTGTCGGTCCTTCAGCACGCGCGCACCCATCTGGTGAAGCCGGGCGGCGCGATCATCCCGCGCGCCTCGACCGTCTACGCCATGCTGGTGGAAACGCCGGAGCTGGCCCGCATCAACCCGGTGAAGACCATCGGCGGCTTCGACATGTCGGCGTTCGACGTGTTCCGCTCCCCCGGCTACCAGCAGATCGACCTCGGCGCCGAAACCCACACGCCGCTGTCGGCCGCCTTCACCGCGCTCGACTTCGACTTCACCCGCAACATGCCCGAGGAGGGCGGCCGCGAGATCGCCGTGGAGATCACGGCGGAGGGCACCTGCCACGGCGTCGCCTTCTGGTTCGACCTGCAGATGGACGAGGAGGTCGTCTACCGCTCCGAAAGCCGGGCGCGGACGAATCACTGGAAGCAGGCGATGACCTATCTGGAGACACCGATCCGGGTGCGCCCCGGCGATCGGCTGACCATCGTCGCCCGCTACGACAACAACCAGATTTCGTTCGGCGTGGGCGGCTGAGCGGACGCGTGCCTTCGGGGTTTCCCGCCAGCCGACCGACGCCGAACCGGAGAGGATCCATGAGCACCGACAAGACGCCCGACCACAGCGCCACCGCCCTCTCTCCCCCTTGCCCGACCTGTCCGACCTGGAGCGGCAGAAGGCGGAGATCGAGGCGATCCAGGCGCAGATGATGGATCTGCGCGCGAGGATCGACACACGCCTGGACGAACGTCGACCCACCATCGACGTCGTTCCGGTTCACCTCGACGAACCCGCGCCGCCCAATTCGCCCGCGGCCATTCGCCATACCGAATAAAACCTCGCAATTTTGACAACTCCCGCCTGAAAGCGTTACGCTGCCGTCAACGAATGGCGGCAGCGACCAAAGTGCCCGCCTGGATGGTCGGGAGGGCCTCATGTCGATCAACCCGTCGAACGCGCCGGCCTCCGGCCTCAGCCTCGGTTTCAGCCTCAAGGCGGCTCTGACCGTGCTGGGCGCCGACAAGGGAGCCCCGTCGCAGACCGCCGCCGGTCAGGCGGCGTCGGCCTCCGGCGGCTCGGCCGTCTTCGTCACCCTGTCGGTCGAAGCCCAGGCCTTCATGGCGACCACCACCGCGTCCAAGGCCGGCAAGACCGGAAACGGCACGTCCGCCGGTCCCTACGCAGCCTATTTCCCGACGCGTGACGGCAAGAACGCCACGGCGCTGGCCAAGGCGGTGTCCGATCCGGGGGCGGTGTCCAGTTCGGCGGGGTTGAGCGGGCCGGCCATCGCCAAGGACGCCCGCACCCGCATGGACGCGCAGTACGCGGCCATGAAGGCGAGCGGCAAGCCCTTCGACTTCGACAGCTTCGAGGGCCGGGACTGGTACTCCCTGATGGGCGATCTCGACCGCCGCTCGCTGGAAGCGGTCCGCAGCAACGCCGGCGGTAACTTCTCCAAGCAGGAGCAGGACATCGCCCAATCGATCATGGCGCAGCAGGAGGGTCTGGCCATGGGCCTCTACAACGGCCCGATCAGCCAGGAGGCCAGCTTCACTGATCCGTTCCGCGGCGACGAGGCCGCAAGGATGAAGGCGAACCTCACCTTCCTGGACGCCGTCGGCCCCGAGGAGAAGACCTCGACCGAATGGGCGACACGACGGGCGTCGGCGCAGGTGTCCTACGAAATCCACACGAGGGAGAAGGGCGATGAACCGGAAAAGCTCGACAGCGACAACCCGCTCGCGACCCTGATCAAGCAGGCGATGGACCGGTCGCAGTCCGACCCGCTGCGGCACATCCTTAAGACACCGGACGCGTTGAAGACACAGGCGTGGTTCAAGGGCTTCGAGTCCCGACTGGACACCACCGTCGCCCAAAACATGGCGCAAGGCATCGCCCAGGGCGTGGCGCTGGCGAAAGCCACCACGCCGGTGGCGGACTCCGCCAAACCGGCGTAGCCCCGCCCCCGGGTTGGCATTCCCGGCCGCTTTGCCTAGAGTGGGCCATCCCGGACAACAGACGGCCGATCCTTCAGCATGCCCCACACCGCCGAGGCGCCGAGCCGCCGTGCCATCGCGTCCTGGTGCCTCTACGACTGGGCGAACTCGTCGTACAACACCATCATCACGACCTTCATCTTCTCGGTTTATTTCGCCCGCGGCGTGGTCGGGGACGAGGTGGCGGGCGCCTCGCGCTGGAGCGCCGCGCTGACCGTCGCCGGGCTGCTGATCGCCCTGCTCAGCCCCGTGCTGGGCGCGGTGGCCGACCGGACGGGGCGGCGCAAGCCGTGGATGGCGCTGTTCACCGGCCTGACCGTGGTCTTCTGCGCCGCGCTCTGGTGGGTGAAGCCCGACCCGTCCCACGCTTTGTTCGCCCTGGTCTGCGTGGTCATCGGCACCGTCGCCTTCGAACTGGCGAACGTCTTCTACAACGCCAGCCTGACCGCGCTGGCGCCGCCGCGGATGCTCGGGCGGATTTCCGGCTGGGGTTGGGGCATCGGCTATTTCGGCGGGCTGGCCTGTCTGGTGGTCGCCCTGTTCGTCTTCGTGAAGTCGCCCGCCCCGCTGTTCGGCCTGCTCGACACCGCGGAGCAGGCGCCGGTGCGCGCCACCGCCCTGCTGGCGGCCGCCTGGTACGGGTTGTTCGCCCTGCCCTTCTTCCTGTTCGTGCCGGACGTGCCGGCGACCGGTCTCGGCATCCGTCAGGCGGCGCGGGAGGGCATGACGACGCTGCGCCGGACGCTGGCGGAGACGCGCAAATACCGCAACACGCTGCGCTTCCTGATCGCCAGCGCGATCTACCGCGACGGCATCAACACCATCACCGCCTTCGGCGGCATCTTCGCCGCCCACGCCTTCGGCATGAGCTTCGAGGAGATCCTGCTCTTCGCCATCGCGCTGAACGTGGTGGCCGGCGTCGGGGCCATCGGCTTCGCCTGGGTGGACGACCGGATGGGGGCCAAGCCGACCATCCTGGTCAGCCTGATCGGCCTGACCGCCTTCGGCGTGCCGCTGCTGCTGGCGACGGAGAAGGCGTGGTTCTGGGTGCTGGCCCTGGGGCTGGGCGCCTTCTTCGGGCCGGCGCAGGCGGCCGGGCGGTCGATGATGGCGCGGCTGGCCCCGCCGGGCATGGTGGGGGAGATGTTCGGGCTCTACAGCCTGACCGGCCGCATGGCCGGCTTCGTCGGGCCGCTCGCCTTCGGGCTGGCGACCGCGCTGTTCGAGAGCCAGCGGGCCGGCATGGCGAGCGTTGTGGCTTTCTTCGTCATCGGTTTTGGGCTTATGCTGGCGGTTCGGGAGCCGGCACCGGGCGATGCGAATACGGTGCGACAGTCCGCCGCGGCATGACGGCGGATTCACCCAGCGGAAGCTGCTAACTTGCCTTTTGCTGCGACGCACAACGAATTTTGCGCGGAGGGCGGAACGGACATGTTGCACATCAAGGACATTGAGGCCTTCGCCCACATCAACGAGGCGCTGGCCCGCGACCACGCCGCGGCGCGTGGGGAAGACGATTCGGCGGGACGGCCGCCGGGGCATCACCCGGCGTTGCATCCGGCGATGCTGATCGCCATGGCGGCGACCGGGCGCCTGAAGCCGGACGAGGCTGCGGACGGGAAAACGCCGCAGACCGAAGCCGCCGCCTTGCTGGCGCGGCTGATGGGGGCGCGGCGGGGGTAGAAAGTGCATTGCCCCCTCCCCGGCCCTCCCCCGCTCCGCGGTGGAGGGGGTTGGTCCCCTCCCTCGCCGAAGGCGGGGGAGGGTTAGGGAGGGGGCAAGAG
Source organism: Azospirillum sp. UENF 211521 (assembly GCF_058780535.1). Classification (NCBI taxonomy): domain Bacteria; kingdom Pseudomonadati; phylum Pseudomonadota; class Alphaproteobacteria; order Rhodospirillales; family Azospirillaceae; genus Azospirillum; species Azospirillum sp. UENF 211521. The sequence continues at coordinate 499,077 of NZ_JBSNCF010000001.1, read as the reverse complement.
CTCGCGAACGCGGATGCTCAGTGCCGGAAGTGGCGCATCCCGGTCAGCACCATCGCCAGACCCTTCTCATCGGCGGCGGCGATGACGTCGTTGTCGCGGATCGAGCCGCCGGGCTGGATCACCGCCGTCACGCCGGCTTCCGCCGCGGCCAGCAGACCGTCCGCGAAGGGGAAGAAGGCGTCCGAGGCGACCACCGAGCCTTTGGTCAGCGGCTCGCTCAGACCGGCGGTCTTGGCGGCCTCCGCCGACTTGATGGCGGCGATGCGCGCCGAGTTCGACGCGGCTCATCTGGCCGGCGCCGACGCCCACCGTGGCGCCGTTCTTCGCATAGACGATGGCGTTCGACTTCACATGCTTGGCGACGCGGAAGGCGAAGAGCAGGTCGGCCAGTTCCTGTTCGGTCGGGGCGCGCTTGGTCACCACCTTGAGGTCGTCGAGCGTGATGCGGCCGTTGTCGCGGTTCTGGAGGAGGAAGCCGCCGGAGAGCTGCTTCACCATCATCCCCGGCTCGGCCGGGTTCGGCACGTCCTTGGTCAGCAGGACGCGCAGGTTCTTCTTGGTGGCGAGCAGGGCGCGGGCCGCGTCGTCGGCGTCCGGGGCGATCACCACCTCGGCGAACAGCTTGGCGATCTCCTCGGCCGTGGCGGCGTCCAGCGGACGGTTGACGGCGATGATGCCGCCGAAGGCGCTGACCGGGTCGCACAGCAGGGCCTGCTTGTAGGCGTCGAGCAGGTTCGCCCCCTCGGCCACGCCGCAGGGGTTGGCGTGCTTGATGATGGCGACGGCCGGGCGCTCGAACTCGGCGACCAGCTCGAAGGCGGCGTCGGTGTCGTTCAGGTTGTTGTAGGACAGCTCCTTGCCCTGGAGCTGGATCGCCGTCGCGACACCCGGACGCTGCTCGCCGGTGACGTAGAAGGCCGCCTGCTGGTGCGGGTTCTCGCCGTAGCGCAGGGTCTGGCTGAGCTTGCCCGACAGGGTGGTGCGCGGCGGGAAGGTCTCGCCGAGCTGGCCGGCCAGCCAGGAGGAGATGGCCGCGTCGTAGGAGGCCGTGCGGGCGTAGGCGCGCTGGGCCAGCGTGCGGCGGAGCTTCAGCGTGACGGCGCCGTCATGGGTCGCCAGCTCGTCCAGGACCGCCTCGTAATCCTCGGGATCGGTGACGACGGTGACGAAGTCATGGTTCTTGGCCGCGGCACGGATCATCGCCGGGCCGCCGATGTCGATGTTCTCCACGCAGTTGGCGTAGTCGGCGCCCTTCGACACCGTCGCCTCGAACGGATAGAGGTTCACCACCACGAGGTCGATCGGCGGGATGTCGTGGGTGGTCATCGCCTCGGCGTGGATGTCGCGGCGGGCCAGGATGCCGCCATGCACGCGCGGGTGCAGCGTCTTGACGCGCCCGTCCATGATTTCCGGGAAGCCGGTGTGGTCGGAGACCTCCTTCACCGGGATGCCGGCCTCGGCCAGCCGCTGGGCCGAGCCGCCGGTGGACAGGATCTCCACGCCCTTGGCCGCCAGCGCCTGGCCGAGCGCGACAAGGCCCGTCTTGTCGGACACGGAGATCAGCGCGCGCGTGATGCGGACGAGATCGGGGGCGGGCGAGTGGGCGACGTTCGGCGGGCTCATCGGGGCATCCTGGCTGTCATGGAACCGGCTGCGGCGGACAGGGCCTGAGAAAACGGGGCATGGGAAGACGGGACCCGGAAAGCCGGAAAAGCGAAACACCCCGCTTCGCCACCCCCGCCTGGGCGGGGGTCACGGTCGCAGGGCGAACACTCCACAGACTCTCGAAACAGGCACCGATCCGTATTCCCACGGCCTGTCCGCCGCGGATGCGCGCGGTTTACCCCCCCTTGCGCTCGCGGCGCAAGGCCCATTTCACCGTCTTGATGGCGGGGCCGGTATGTCCGGAGACGGCGATCTGGGTGGTCCGCCGCGGCTCGTCGCCGCTGCCCAGATAAATGCTCTCCTCCAGCTCCAGCGTGCCGCCCGACGCGCGCAGCCGCCAGGCGGCCCCGCTCGGCAGCTTCAGCTGCACCTGCCCGCCCTGGACGAGGCTCGCCTGGACCGCGGGGTGCAGGTGGAAGCGGATGGTGAAGGGCCGCGGCTCCGGCGTGGCGCCGATCACCGGCTCCAGCATGTCCTCGCCGCGCAGGTCCTCGCCGTTCTCCGCCAGATAAACGCGGCGGCGGTGCAGATAGCCGAAGTTGCGGCTGTAGCCGTTGTGGGTGGCGACGACCAGCACCGCCCCGTCGTTCTCCTGCCGCTCGCAGCCGACATGGGAGGGGCGGCGGCCCAGCCCGCCCTGCTCCATCACCTCCGACGAGTTGGTCTCGGCCAGCACGACGGTGGAATGCGCGGCGGTGCCGGCCAGCGCGGCGCGCCAGGGGCCGGTCTTCACCGGGTGGGCGCCGCAATTGACGATCAGCCGCTCCTTGCCGACCGACATCTCCAGCGACAGGGTGCCGGCGTGGGCGGTGGCGTCCAGCCCGGTGACCGGCGGCACGCCGGTGTCCATCAGCACCATGGTCCGCCCGGCGATCAGCCGCTCGAAGCCGGTGTGCGGCGCGCTCTTCAGCGGGCGCCCGCGGGCGTCGGCCTGGGCCAGCACCGTGTCGACCAGCGCCGCGTCCTCCTCCCGCCCGCCGTTGAACAGGGCGAGGCCGCCGTCGCCGTGGCGGAAGAAGCGCAGGGCCGGGGTCATGCGGTCGATGGCGTGCTGCAGCGCCTCCGGCACGTCGGCGCGGGCGGTGCGCAGGACCGACCGCATGTCGATCAGGTCGCGCAGGATGCGCAGCTGCACCGAGGGGCAGCGCTCGACATGGCCGCCGTCCGGCAGGATCTGGCGCGGCAGTTCCCGCTCCAGCAGCTTCAGCGCGTCCTGCCCGACCCGCTCGTGCTCCGGCAGGCAGAATCCGCCATAGACGAGGCCCTTGGCCGCGGTGACCAGCGCCTTGCCGTCCAGCGCGCCGGGCACCACGCGGGTCAGATGCTTGACCTGCCGGGCGAGGCTGTCGAAGACCGCGGCGCGGAACTCGTCGTCGGCGGAGGCGCAGTAGAAGTCGTGCAGGCCGATCCAGGCGGCGATGCGGGAGCCCAGCACCTCCGGCGCCCAGGTCTGGGCGTTCCAGCTTCCGTTGTGGTCCAGCCAGGACAGCACCAGCGCGCGGGCGCGCCGCCGCGCCGTGTCGCCGCCGACCGCCCGCAGGTCGCGCAGCCAGTCGAAGCCGTGCAGGGCGTCCTGCCAGACGGCGCCGCCCGCCCGCCAGTTCGGCGCGCCGTGGGCGTCCGCCGCCGCGGCCTGCCCGCTGAAACGGAAGACGCCGGCCAGGATCGCCGAACCTTCGCCGGCGTCGCCCGGCCAGGGGTCCGGCGGCACGGCGGACAGGGCGGTCGGCGCGCGGCCGCCCAAGGTCAGCTTGTAGATCGGGTTGCCGAAGGCGATCTGCGCGACGCCGTCCCGCAAGCGGCCCATTTTCCCACGCCCGGCGCTCATCGGCTCACCCCGTCACACGGCAGGGGGAGGCGATGGCCGGCGCTTCGCTGAAGGCATTCGGGCGATCGGGGGGATGCATCCTGTTGTCGTATCAAATTCGCCTCGACCCCCGCAAGCCGGTGGTGCCCTAATCGTGCAACCGTCGCAGCCTTGCCACGAAGAACCCGTCGATCCCGCCGAGGTCCCCGAGCATGCCCGGCAGGGATCGTACCTCACCGCGCTCGTTGAGCAACTCGGCCAAATTGCCATCCCCCGCATGGCCGCCACCCAGATCAACCGGTGTGATGGGCAGCCGCTCGACCCGCTTGTCGCGGGCCAGGATGCGGTCGATCTGCGCCTCGCCCTCCTCCGGCTGGATGGAACAGGTGCAGTAGACCAGCGTTCCGCCCGGCTTCACCAGATCGACGGCGTGGGCCAGCAGGCGGCTCTGCGCCTTGGCCAGCTTGCCGATGTCCTCCGGCGTCTTGACGCGCAGGATGTCGGGATGGCGGCGGATCGCCCCGGTGGCCGAGCAGGGGGCGTCGAGCAGCACCGCGTCGGCGGGCTGGTCCGGGGTCCAGGTGGCGGCGTCGGTCGCCAGCACCTCCGCCGACAGGTTCAGGCGGGTCAGGTTATCCCGCACCCGCTCCAGCCGCTTGGCGGAGCGGTCGACCGCCGTCACCTCAGCGCCCTGCGCGACGAGCTGGGCGGTCTTGCCGCCGGGCGCCGCGCACAGGTCGTAGACGCGCTTGCCCGCCAGATCGCCGAACAGCTTGGCCGGCAGCGAGGCGGCGAGGTCCTGCACCCACCAGGCCCCCTCGGCGAAGCCCGGCAGCTCGGTGAGGTTGCCGCCGGCGGCGCGGCGCAGCGTGCCGGTGGGCAGCAGCCTGGCCTCCAGCCGCTCCGCCCACAACGCGGGGTCGGCCTTGACGGTGATGTCCAGCGGCGCCTCGTGCAGGTGCGCCTCGACGATGCCGCGGGTGCGGCCGATGCCGTAGGCCTGTCGCCAGGCCAGCCACAGCCAGTCCGGCGTGTTCAGGCGCCCGGCGTCCTGCTGGGCGGCCAGCTCCGTCCCCTCGCGCCCGATGCGGCGCAGGACGGCGTTGATCAGGCCCTTGTAAGGTTCAGCCCCCCTGGCCGCGGCCAGCTCGACCGCCGTGTCGACGGCGGCGTGGGCGGGCGTGCCGAGGAAGACGAGCTGGGCCGCGCCCAGCCGCAGGATGTCGTGAACGGTGGCCTTGGGCAGGCCCGGCTTGGCGAGGCTGCCCTGGATCAGCGCGTCGATCTGGCCGAGCCGGCGCAGCACCGTGGCGGTCAGCAGCCGCACGAAGCCGCGGTCGCGCGGGTCGAGCGCGCGCAACTCCGGATGCGCGTCGAACGCGTCATCGAAGGGAATGGACTTGCGCAGCACATCGCGCAGCAGGTCGAGCGCGGCGGAGCGCGCGGCAAGGGAGGCGTCGGACATGCCGCTGGATGTAGCGCGCCGGGCCGCGGGTGTCGAGTAGCCGCTGCACGCGGCCGAGCGGAATCGGACGCCGTTCGGCAGGGCCCCTCAGCGGGCCAGGGCGCCGCGCCGTCCGCCCTCGTGGTCGGGATAGGGGCCGACGTCCTCGACGACGAAGCAGACGACGCCGCGCAACTCGCCCCGGCGCAGGATGAAGCGGTTGCCGTTGCCCGCCTTCATCCCCCACAGCGCCGTCCCCTCCAGCGGGCTCAGCTCCAGCTCCGGCGGCACCGGGTCCTCGCCCAGCCGCTTGAGGAAACGGTCGGCGCGCACGCGGTCGTCCGGCGGCAGGCTGCGCGCGGCGCGGGCGTCGTAGCGGTCGCTCTTGACGTAGCGGGTCCCGGTTCCCTGGATGGGGCTGGACGGCCCGCCGGGGTCGGCGGCGGCGCGCTCCAGCATCAGCGCCCAGCGGGCGTCCCGCGCGACCGCCAGCGCGCGACGATGGACGGCGCGGCAGTGCTCGGCAAGCTCGTGGAAACGGGGCATCAGGTCGCGCTTGCGGAAGCCGACCTCCATCATGACGCGCTCCACCGCCCCGTCCGCCGCCGTGCCGGACGCCGGGATGCCGCGCGTCTCCAGCGCCAGCAGGGCGTCGATGCGCCGGTCGTGGTCCGCCGCGGCAACGCCCTGCGTCAGAGTCTGCCCGAGTCTCTCCAGCCCCGCCTCGGCGCGGCGCTCCGCCTCGGCGAGGCACAGCAGCACGTCATCCCGGCTGGTGGCGGCGGAAACGCTCAGCCACCCCGCCTCGAACAGCGGGGTCTTGTCGAGAAACAGATCCGGCACGATCCCTGTCAGCCGTCGGCGCGCATGCGCCCGACGATCTCCTCCAGCACCGCCCCGGCCTTCTCGTTGTCCACCTGGCAGGTGCCCGCCGCCTCGTGCCCGCCACCGCCATACTCCAGCATCAGCGGACCGATGTTGGTCTTGGAGCTGCGGTTGATGATCGACTTGCCGCAGGCCAGAACCGTGTTCTGCTGCTTCAGACCCCACAGCACGTGGATCGACACGTTCGATTCCGGGTACATGGCGTAGATCATGAAGCGGTTGCCGGCGTAGATGGTCTCCTCCCGCCGCAGGTCGACGACCACGACGTTGCCGCGGATCGTGCTGCAGCGGGCGAGCTGGTCGGAGAACTTCGCTTCATGCTCGGTGTAGAGGTCCACCCGCTCCTTCACGTCGGGCAGGGCGAGGATCTCGTCGATGCCGTGGCTGCGGCAATAGTCGATCAGCTCCATCATCAGCTGATAGTTGGAGATGCGGAAATCGCGGAAGCGGCCGAGGCCGGTGCGCGCGTCCATGATGAAGTTCAGCAGGGCCCAGCCCTGCGGCTTCAGGATGTCCTCGATGCCGTACTGGGCGGAATCGGCCTGATCCACCGCGGCCATCATCGCGTCGGAGATGGTCGGGAAGCGCTCCTTGCCGCCGTAGTAATTGTAAACGACGCGGGCGGCGGAGGGGGCGTCGGCCTCGATGACGTGGTTGTCGCGCTTGCCGACGCGGATCGTCTCCGACAGATGGTGGTCGAAGGCGAGGTGGACGCCGGGCACATAGGGCAGGTTGGTGGTGATGTCGCGGTCGGAAATCTCGACCTTGCCGTCCTGCATGTCCTTGGGATGCACGAACTTGATCTCGTCGAGGATGCCCAGCTCCTTCAGGAGCACGGCGCAGACCAGCCCGTCGAAGTCGGACCGGGTGACGAGGCGGTATTTCGTGACGTCGGACATGCGGTGTTCCCCCCTGAGCGCCCCACAATCGGCAAGCGGAGGGAAGGTAGACGTACGTCTTTCGGCGTGCAACCGCGAACCGTCCGGGCCGGAAAAGCCAGCCTGAACGCAGCGCCCGGCGAACGCGGGCAAAAATCGACACGGATTTCACGGATCAAAACCGGATTTCACGGAGCTGATCGGCCCGGTGCGGCTGGAATGCGGCACGGATCGGGGACTCCGTGAAATCCGTGCCCAAATCCGTGAAATCCGTGTCGATCTTGCCCCCGGCTTCACCGCCCATCCGGTCGTGCGATGGACATGGCGAACTCACCCCCAGGGGCTGCGCGGCATGAAGGAGGGGCCGGCCATGCCGCGCAGGCGGCGGACCCGTTCCTCCATGTTCGGGTGGGTGGAGAACAGGCTGTCCAGGCTGCGCCCATGCAGCGGGTTGGCGATGAACAGATGCGCCGTGGCCGGGTTGGATTCCGCTGCGTAATTCGGGATCTGGTGGGCGTAGTTGTGGATGCGGGTCAGCGCGTCGGCCAGCCACAGCGGGCGCCCGCAGATCTCCGCGCCGATGCGGTCGGCCTCGTACTCGCGGGTGCGGCTGATCGCCATCTGGACGATCATCGCCGCGAAGGGGGCCAGGATGGCGATCAGGATGCCGCCGATCAGCCCCAGCGGGTTGCCGCCCTGGCCGTTCTGGCTGTTGCCCTGCGACGCGCCGAAGAACATGCCGAAGTTGGCGATCATGGAGATGGCGCCCGCGATGGTCGCGGTGATCGTCATGATCAGCGTGTCGCGGTTCTTCACATGGGCCAGCTCATGCGCCATGACGCCGGCGATCTCCTCCGGGCTGAGAAGGCGCAGCAAGCCGGTGGTGGCGGCGACCGCGGCGTTCTCCGGGTTGCGCCCGGTGGCGAAGGCGTTGGGCTGGTCGTTCTCCATGATGTAGACGCGCGGCATCGGCAGGCCGGCGCGCTCGGCCAGCTTCTGGACAATGCCGTAATATTCGGGGGCGGTGTAGGCATCGACCTCCCGCGCGCCGTACATGGACAGCACCATGTCGCCGGAGTTCCAGTAGCTGAACAGGTTCATGCCCAGCGCCATGACGAAGGCGATCATCATGCCGCCCTTGCCGCCGATCAGATAGCCGATGCCCATGAACAGGGCGGTCAGGCCGGCGAGGAGGATGGTGGTCTTCACATAGCTGGTCATGGCAGTGTTCTCTTGACGATGTTCCGGGCGATCTTCTGGATGGTTTCACTGTTGGTTGGACAGGACGGCCTCGGCGGGGCTTTCCGCCGGACCTGTCTGGTGATATGGGCTTGGCGGAAGGCATCGTTCAAGATGGCCAAGCACCGCACCCGACCCCAGAGGACGGCCATGACCGAGACGAAGACCACCGGACCGGGACCGCAGGACGCCGCGAAGCCCGCCTCCGAGGCAACGAAGACCGATGAGGCCCGGACCCCGGACGCCAACGCCGGAGAGGGGGCGAAGGGACCCGAGCAGATGCCCGGCGAGATCGGCGGCCCGCAGGGACCGGAGCCGACCCGCTTCGGCGATTGGGAGTTCAAGGGCCGCTGCTCGGACTTCTGATCCAGCACCGCTAGGACCGATTGCCTGAACATCCCTGCTCCGAAATTGAATACATACGCAACCAGGATAGAATACCTAGGTTGTGCTTGATGCGTTCCTGTTCGCGCGCTACTCTGTGACCGGTTCGCCGCTTCGCGAACCGGTGCCCGGAAAGGCCGTGCCATGGGATCGCCCAAGACCTTCACCCCATGCCCGGCCCGCTCCGCCGGGCTCTGGCTGGCGCTTCTCTCCACGTTGCTGTCCGGCCCAACCCACGCTGCTCCGCCCGCCCTGCCCGGCCCGATCCCGGCGGAGGTCCTGGAGGTTCTGGACGGCGACACGCTGCTGGTGCGCGCGACCATCTGGCTGGGCCAGGTGGTGGAAACCCATGTCCGCGTGGATGGGCTGGACGCGCCGGAGATGCGCGCCCGCTGCCCCCATGAGCGGGAACTGGCGGAGACCGCCCGCGACCACGCGCGCCGCCTGATCGGGGCGGCCCCGGTGCGGCTGCTCGACGTCCAGCCCGACAAATATGGCGGCCGGGTGCGCGCCCGCGTGCTGACCGGTGGGGGTGACGATCTGTCGGCCGCGCTGATCGCGGCGGGGCTCGCCCGCCCCTATCACGGCGAACGGCGCCAGCCCTGGTGCGACGGGACGGGCATGGGCTAACCCGGCTCCACCAAAGGATGATTTGGGAACCCGCCGTCTCGCTCCGCTGTTGCCCCTCCCACCAAGGAGGAGAGCGAACCATGACGACCCAGGCCTCGTCTTACGTCCCCGGCGCCATCGCCTTGCTGGCCGCCAGCCTCGCCCTGACCGGTGCCGCCGCCGCGCAGGACGCCAAGACGGTGGAGGGTGGCCTCGGCGCCGCCCCGCCGTCCCAGGGCGAAGCCTGGATGGAATCGACCGGCGCCCAGGACCCGACGCTGGGCGAGCGCCGAACCGACAAGCAGAAGAACGCAGCGGAAACCCGCGCGCAAGGCCGCATCGGCTCCGTCCCCGACGCGGCGAGCGGCGAGTCCGGCCTGAAGCCCGGCACCGCCGAAGACGTGAAGTCGCAGTCCGGCAGCGGCGCCTCCGACGGATCGGACTCCACACCCAAGTAACAGTTCCAAAACGAAACCGGGGGCCACGAAGGCCCCCGGTCCGTAGACAGGCTCCGATGAACGCCGCGATCAGGCGTTGTTCATGCGGTTCTCGATCAGGTCGGTCACGACGGTCGGATCGGCTAGCGTCGAGGTGTCGCCCAGGCTGTCGTGCTCGTTCGCGGCGATCTTGCGCAGGATGCGGCGCATGATCTTGCCCGAACGGGTCTTCGGCAGGCCCGGCGACCACTGGATCAGGTCCGGCGAGGCGATCGGGCCGATCTCCTTGCGCACCCAGGCCACCAGTTCCTTGCGCAGCTCCTCGGTCGGGCTTTCCCCGGCGTTGAGCGTGACGTAGGCGTAGATGCCCTGGCCCTTGAGGTCGTGCGGGTAGCCGACGACGGCGGCCTCGGCCACCTTCGGGTGGGCCACCAGCGCGCTTTCCACTTCCGCCGTGCCCATGCGGTGGCCCGACACGTTGATCACGTCGTCGACGCGGCCGGTGATCCAGTAATAGCCGTCCGCGTCGCGGCGGCAGCCGTCACCGGTGAAGTAGTAGCCCGCGAAGGTCGAGAAGTAGGTCTGGACGAAGCGCTCGTGGTCGCCGAACACCGTGCGCATCTGGCCCGGCCAGCTGTCGGCGATGCACAGGTTGCCTTCCGTCTCGCCCTCCAGCTCCTTGCCGTCGTTGTCCACGACGACCGGCTTGACGCCGAAGAAGGGCTTGGTCGCCGAACCCGGCTTCTGGCCGATGGCGCCCGGCAGCGGGGTGATCAGGATGCCGCCGGTCTCGGTCTGCCACCAGGTGTCGACGATCGGGCAACGGCCATCGCCGACCACGTTGTAGTACCACAGCCAGGCTTCCGGGTTGATCGGCTCGCCCACCGAGCCCAGGATGCGCAGCGAGGAGCGGGAGGTCTTCTTCACCGGACCCTCACCCTCGCGCATCAGCGAGCGGATGGCGGTCGGGGCGGTGTAGAAGATGTTGACCTTGTGCTTGTCCACCACCTGCCAGAAGCGGGAGATGTCCGGATAGGTCGGCACGCCTTCGAACATCAGCGTGGTGGCGCCGTTGGCCAGCGGGCCGTAGACGATGTAGCTGTGGCCGGTGACCCAGCCCACGTCCGCGGTGCACCAGTAGACCTCGCCGTCCTTGTAGTCGAAGACGTACTGGTGGGTCATCGACGCGTAGACGAGATAGCCGCCGGTGGTGTGCAGCACGCCCTTCGGCTTGCCGGTCGAGCCCGAGGTGTAGAGGATGAACAGCGGGTCCTCCGCGCTCATCTCCTCCGGCGGGCAGTCGGCGGAGACCGACGCGATCTCCTCGTGGTACCAGAGGTCGCGGCCCTCGGTCCAGGCGACGTTGCCGCCGGTGTGCTTGACGACCAGCACATGCTTGACGCCCGGCGCCGCGGCGACGGCCTTGTCGGCGTTCGCCTTCAGCGGAACCTTGCGGCCGCCGCGCAGACCCTCGTCGGAGGTGATGACGAAGTGGCTGTCGCAGTCGACGATGCGGTCCTTCAGGCTGTCCGGCGAGAAGCCGCCGAACACGATGGAGTGGATGGCGCCGACGCGCGCGCAGGCCAGCATGGCGTAGGCGGCCTCGGGGATCATCGGCAGGTAGATGGTGACGCGGTCGCCCTTCTTGACGCCGTTCTTCTTCAGAACGTTGGCGAGGCGGCAGACCTGCTCGTGCAGCTCCTTGTAGGTGATGTGCTTGGAAACGCCCGGATCGTCGCCCTCGAAAATGATGGCGGTCTGGTCGCCGCGCGTCGCCAGATGGCGGTCGACGCAGTTGGCCGAGACGTTCAGCGTGCCGTCGTAGAACCACTTGATGTGGACGTCCCCGGTGTAGCTGACGTCCTTCACCTTGCTGTAGGGCTTGATCCAGTCGATGCGCTTGCCCTGCTCGCCCCAGAAGGCTTCCGGATCGTTGATCGATTGCTCGTACAGGCGGGCGTAGGCGGCTTCGTCCACGTAAGCGGTCTTGGCGATTTCCGGCTTAACAGGAAAAAACGAATTGTCGGACATTGGCTCGCGATTCCCCCGTAGTGCTTCTGGTTACGCCCTGAAGGGCTGTTGGGGAGCGGCTTCCGACCGCCCCTGTTGCGGGACATTATCCACACAAGTTCCCGTCACCACAAGCAGAACGGCTGATTGTCCGTCCTCTCCATCGGGGCTTTCGGTCCCTCTTTGTTGCAGCGCACCGCCCGTTCCTTTGACGTCACCAGCATCCACGCCGGCGCGACCGCGCGACTATTTGTCGCGCATAATACGAAAGCATGATAACGCCCTTCGGGGGGCCGCTTAACCCGGTCTTAACCGGCGCATCGTTAGCGTGCATGGCGTTCCCCCAACAGCAGGGCACCGGAATGGCCAGCACGACCAACGCGGACGGCACCACCGGAAACGGCACCACAGGAAGCGGCGCGGCCGGCGGCAGCGCCGGGCAGGGCATCGAACTGGCCGGGCGCCTGTCGGAGATGGGCAGCCGCACCAGCCTGATGGTGATCGACGCCGCCCTGCGCACGGCGTCGCTGGCCGAACTGGAAACGTCCGGCTCGGCCGCCCTGGCGCCGTTCGGAACGGAGGCCGGCTTCGCCGGGGCCGCGGCGGAGATGCAGGCGCTGGCCCGCCGGATGCTTCAGGCCACGCAGGACTTCCAGGCGGCCATCTGCGAACCGGCGGACTGACCCGCCGGGCGCAGACGAGCGCTCTCGCCAGTTTTAAAGAGCCGTCACGCCTCGATCCCGGCCAGCGCGCAGACATGGGCCCATTCGGCGTCCGACACTGGGCAGACCGACAGGCGCGACTGCTTGACCAGGGCCATGCCCTGGAGCAGCGGGTCGGCCTTCATCGTCTTCAGCGTGACCGGCGTCTTCACGGGCAGCAGCGCCCGCACGTCGACCATGCCGAAGCGCCCCGCCTCGTCGCTCGGGTCCGGGTAGTATTCCCGCGCGATCTCGACGACGCCGACCACCTCCAGCCCCTCGTTCGAGTGGTAGAAGAAGGCGCGGTCGCCGACCTTCATGGCCTTCAGGTTGTTCGACGCCTGATGGTTGCGCACGCCGTCCCAATGGGTGGTGCCGTCGGCGACCATGCGCTCCCATGAGTATTTGAAGGGCTCCGACTTCAGAAGCCAGCGGGCCATCGCCGTCCGCCCCCGCTCAGGACTTCGGGTAGACCCGGCGCCACGCCCGGATCTCCACGCTTTCGAACAGCCCGGCCTGGGCGTAGGGGTCGTTGGCGGCGAACGCCTTGGCGTCGGCCTCGTCGGCGCACTCCACGATCAGCAGGCTGCCGGCCATGCCCTGGCCGTCGTCGGCCAGCAGCGGGCCGGCGGCGAACAGACGGTCGGCGTGCGCCTCCAGATAGGCCAGATGGGCCGGGCGGTTGTCGGCCCGCACCTGGGCGGCGCCGGCCTTGTCGGTGCAATGGAACATGTACAGCATGGGGAACCCCTCCGTTCGGTCGGGCGGGAGCCTAGCGCAGCCGCGACCGCCGCGGAAGGTGCCGCGACGCGCGGTCGGCCGCGGACGGACATGCCTCAGCGGTGCAGCCAGAGGAAGGGCGCGCGCAGCGGCGGCGGACGCCCGGGACGCGCGCGGCCGTCGTTGCGGAGGGTTCGTTCAGGCGCCGCGCTGTTTTCGCCCGTCCCCGCCCCGTCGGGCGGCGATCGTCCGCCCGGCGTCCAGCAGGGCGGCGGCGCGGAGCGCCAGCAGGGCGAACGGGTGCGGCGGGGCGAACATGGAACGGACTCCTATTGCGATGGCGCGAAGCCTCGCACAACCCATCCGCCCTTGCAACCATTCCGAATTCGGGAAACCGCCCGTTCCTCAGCGACCCTCCCCGCGGAAGGGCCGCGACAGCAGACCGTCGATGGTCGCGTCCAGCCCGGCGCCGCGGTTCAGGATGGCGTCCACGGCGGCGCACAGCGGCATGTCGACGCCCTTCCTCCCGGCCAGCCCGATCACCGCGGCGGCGGTGTAGACGCCCTCGGCGACGGAGCGGCGCTCCGCCAGCACCTCGGCCAGCGTCCGGCCGGCGCCCAGGGCGGCGCCCAGCGACATGTTGCGCGACTGCAGGCTGGAGCAGGTCAGCGTCAGGTCGCCCAGCCCCGACAGCCCCATCAGAGTCTCCGGCCGTCCGCCGAGCGCCAGGGCCAGCCGCGTGATCTCCGCCAGCCCGCGGGTGATCAGCGCCGCCCGCGCGTTGTCGCCCAGCTTGCGGCCCTCCACCACGCCGCAGGCGATGGCCAGCACGTTCTTCACCGCCCCGCCGATCTGCGACCCCACCACATCGTCCGACAGGTAGGGGCGGAAGGTGCGGCTGCCCAGCGCCTCGACCAGACGGGCGCCGAGCGCGGCGTCGGCGCAGGCCAGCGTCACCGCGGTCGGCAGGCCGCGCGCCACCTCCGCCGCGAAGGTCGGGCCGGACAGCACGGCCAGCGGCGTCCCCGCCGGCAGCGCGGCGGCCGCGGCCTCGCTCATCAGGGCGTGGCTGTCCAGCTCGATCCCCTTGGCGCAGATGACCAGCGGGGTGCCCGGCCGCAGATGGCCGGCAAGGCCGGCGCAGGCGCTGCGCAGATGCTGGGCCGGGGTGACGAGGAGGATGGCGTCGCAGGCGGCGGCTTCGGCCAGGTCGCCGGTCGCGCGCAACGCGGCGGGGAGGCTCACGCCGGGCAGATAGTCGCGGTTCTCCCGCGCGGCGTTGACCGACTCGACCACCGCCGGCTCGCGCGCCCACAGCAGGGCCTCCCGCCCGGCGCGCAGGGCGGCCAGAGCCAGCGCCGTGCCCCAGGCCCCGCCACCGATCACGCCGATGCGCCGGACGTCCGTCGCCGCCATGGATTCCCCCGTTTTCCTGTTCTGGTTCATTGGATTTGGCCGACTGTTTAGGCGGAGCGGTCCCCGTCCGCAACCCGGACGGTCACGCCTCCGGCGTCAGCAGGAGCTTCATCCCGACATGGCTCGCCCGGAAGCCCAGCCGCTCGTAGAAGCGGTGGGCGTCGGTGCGCCGGGTCTGGCTGGTCAGCTGCACCATCACGCATCCCTCGGCGCGGGCCAGCGCGATGGCGTGCCGCATCATGGCGCTGCCGATCCCCTGGCCGCGCAGCGCACTGTCCACCTTCACCGCCTCCACCGTCGCCCGCGACGCGCCGCGGCGGACCAGCCCGTGCACGACGGTGAACTGGAAGCAGCCGACGATCCGCCCGTCCAACTCCGCCAGCACGATGGAATTGCCCGGCTGGGCCGCCATGCGGTCGAAGGCCTCCCCGTAGACCGGGTCGAGCGGCTCGCTGTAGACGTCCCCGGCCGTGGACAGGGCGTCGTCGACGGTCAGCCGAATAATCGCCGGGACGTCGTCGCGTCCGGCGGTGCGGAAGGTCAGGGTCACGACGGGCTCATCCTCACGCCTTCACGCCGGAGCCGACCCCGGCCTTGCCGATGGCCGGCTTCGCGTTGGGGTCGAGCGGCCAGCGCGGGCGCGGCGCGAAGTCCAGCGGGTCGGTCTGGCCCAGCCGAAGCCGCTCGATCCCCGCCCAGGCGATCATCGCCGCGTTGTCGGTGCACAGCCGCAGCGGCGGCGCCACGAAGGGCATGCCCTCGCGGTCGGCCAGCCTTTGCAGGCGGGCGCGCAGCGTCTTGTTGGCCGCCACGCCGCCGGCCACCACCAGGGCGCCGCCCTGCGGGTGCAGCTCCTTGAACCGGCGCATGGCGCGGGCACAGCGGTCGGCCATCACCTCGGCCACCGTGGTCTGGAAGGCGGCGGCGAGGTCGGCCCGGTTCTCCGCCGACAGGGGCGTTCCCAGTTCCTCGACATGGCGCCGCACCGCGGTCTTCAGGCCGGAGAAGGAGAAGTCGCAGCCGGGGCGCCCGACCATCGGGCGCGGCAGGTCGAAGCGGCCCGGGTTCGTCGCCAGAGCCGCCGCCTTTTCCAGCAGCGGCCCGCCGGGATAGCCGAGGCCGAGCAGCTTGGCCGTCTTGTCGAACGCCTCGCCCACCGCGTCGTCGATGGTGGTGCCGAGCCGCCGGTATTGGCCCACCCCCTCGACCACCAGAAGCTGGCAATGCCCGCCGGAGACCAGCAGCAGCAGGTAGGGAAAGGGCACATCGTCGGTCAGCCGGGCGGTCAGCGCGTGGCCTTCCAGATGGTTCACCGCGACGAAGGGCAGGCCGCGCGCCGCGGCGATGGCCTTGGCGGTCATCACCCCGACGATCACCCCGCCGATCAGCCCCGGCCCGCCCGTCGCCGCCACGGCGTCGAGGTCGGCGAAGCCCAGCCCGGACTCCGCCATGGCGCGGCGGATCAGCCCGTCCAGATGCTCCAGATGGGCGCGCGCGGCGATCTCCGGCACCACCCCGCCGTAGGGCGTGTGGTCGTCCAGCTGCGACAGCACCACGTCGGCGCGGATCTCCCGCGCGTCGGTCACGATGGCCGCCGCCGTCTCGTCGCAGCTCGTTTCGATTCCAAGAACGATCATGATGGCCGTCAAACTAGCCGTCTCCATCGCTCTGGTATAGGGTCTTGACCCGGATTCCTCAGGACTTTCCCTTTCCATGAACAAGGACGTCCCCGACAACGACGCCAGCATCGTCTATTACGACGGCGATTACCCCTCGCTGGAGATCGGCGAGGCGCGGGCCGAGCATGCGGCGACGCTGGCCCGGCTCGGCATCCTCGGCGACGTGCCCTTCTACAAGGAGCGCGCGGCGGAGACCGGCGGCCCGGTTCTGGAGATCGGCTGCGGCACCGGCCGCCTGACCATCCCGCTGGCCCGCGCCGGGCACACGGTGTGGGCGGTGGACGTTTCCGACGCCATGCTCGACCAGCTCCGCGCCAAACTGGCGCGCGAGGCGCCGGAGGTGCGGGACCGCGTCCACATGGTGCGGCAGGACGCCACGGCGCTCGACCTACCGGTACGGGACTTCCGGCTGGCCGTCTTTCCCTTCAACGTGCTGATGCTGATCCCCGACCTGGCGGCGGAGCGCCGCGCGCTGGCCGCCGCCGCCGCCCATCTGGCGCCGGGCGGCGCGCTGGCGCTGGACGTGATGAACCCGCTGACCATGCCGATGGATGCCGAGTCCAAGCCCAGCCCGTCGGAACCGCGGCGCAGCCCCCACAGCGGCAACCGCTACATCCGCAACAGTATGGCCACCCGCCTGGACGAACAGCAATGCCAGCGCATCCACGGCTGGTACGACGAGCTGCTGGCGGACGGCAAGATCGCGGTGACCGAATACGGCTTCACCTGGCGGATGATCTTCCGCTACGAGCTGGAGCTGATGCTGGAGACCGCCGGATTCGCCGTGGAACGGCTGGCCGGCGATTTCGAGGATGCGCCCTGGACGGTGGACAGCCGCCGCATGGTGGTCACGGCGCGGCGCGCATCGTGAGATACGCCGCAAAGTGTTTCACCAAAGAGTAGCATGCCCGTCACCAGGGCTTGCAAAGCGCGGCGGATCGCCTAGAACACTGCCCTCATGACCCAACCGCTCCGCATCGGCACGCGCGGCAGCCCGCTGGCGCTGGCGCAGGCCCACGAGACCCGCGACCGGCTGATCGCGGCGCACCCGCATCTGGCCGCCCCCGGCGCCATCGAGATCGTCGTCTTCAAGACGACCGGCGACCGCATCCTGGACCGCACGCTGGCCGAGGCCGGCGGCAAGGGCCTGTTCACCAAGGAACTGGAGGACGCGCTGCTCGACGGCCGCGCCGACCTCGCCGTCCATTCCATGAAGGACGTGCCGACCTGGATGCCCGACGGGCTGGAGGTCTCCACGCTCCTGCCGCGCGAGGACACGCGCGACGCCTTCTTCTCGCGCGGCGGCCACACGGTGGACACGCTGCCCGCCGGCTCGGTCGTCGGCACCGCCGGCCTGCGCCGTCAGGCCCAGATCCTGGAGCGGCGGCCCGACCTGACCGTCGTGCCCTTCCGCGGCAACGTGCAGAGCCGCCTCGCCAAGCTGGAGGCCGGGGAGGTCGACGCGACCCTGCTGGCGCTCGCCGGGCTGCGCCGCCTCGGCCTGACCGACCGCATCACCGCCGTGCTGGAGCATGAGGAGATGCTGCCCGCCGTCGCCCAGGGCGCCATCGGCATCGAGATCCGCAGCGCCGACGACGCCACCCGCGCCCTGCTCGCCCCGCTGAACTGCGCCGCCACCACGGCCCGCGTGACGGCGGAGCGCGCGCTCCTCGCCATGCTCGACGGCTCCTGCCGCACCCCCATCGCCGGGTTGGCCACGCTGGACGGCGACCGGCTGCATCTGAAGGCCAAGGTGCTGTCCAACGACGGGCGGCAGGTCTTCCGGGCCGAGCGCAGCGGCAGCGCCGCCGACGCCGCGGCGATCGGCGCCGACGCCGGGGCGGAGATCAAGGCGGTCCTGCCGCCCGACTTCTTCAAGAGCTGACGGCGGCCGGCGATGGCGGCCCCTCACCTCCTGGTCACCCGTCCGGCGGAGGATTCCGAGCCGCTGGCGGCCCGTCTGGGCGCACTCGGATTCGCCGTGTCGACGGAGCCGATGCTGGAAATCCGCTGGCTCGACGGGCCGGAGCCGGACGTCGGGAACGTACAGGCCCTCCTCTTCACCAGCGCAAACGGCGTACGGGGCTACACCAGACGTACGAGCCGACGTGACCGTCCGGTCTATGCGGTCGGCGACGCCACCGCGACCGCCGCCCGCGCGGCCGGTTTCACGCAGGTCGAGAGCGCGTCCGGCGACGTGTACGCGCTGGCCGATCTGGTGCGCCGCCGCTGCACCGCAGCAGCGGGTCCGCTACTTCATGTCGCAGGAACCAAGCTCGCCGGCGACCTCTCGGCCATGTTGGGCGAGTCCGGATTTTCCATCCTGCGGGAAACGCTGTACGACGCCGTTCCGAGCGCGCGGCTGTCGGACGGCACGGCGGCGCTGTTGCGTACGGGAACACTGGACGCCGTGTTGTTTTTCTCTCCCCGTACCGCCCGTTCGTTTGTTAGGCTTGTCGCCGAGGCCGGGCTCATCGACCGCTGTCGTACAGTGGACGCGCTCTGCCTCAGCCCCGCGGTCGCGGAGGCTGCCCGCGCGTACGGTGAGCTGGGAGTGACACCGTGGCAGAACGTACGGGTGGCGCCACGGCCGGAGCAGGACTCTCTGCTCGGCCTGCTGCCGGAACCATCCGGCGGCACGGGCCGGGCTTGAGCGCATCCGCTTGGGGGCTTGTGTGGCGTTCGTTGAGAACAACTGCGACCAGAAGGCACCCAATGACCTCTCGCCCAGGCTCCGAACACGAGGCTGACCCGAACGGCCACACGCCGTCCGACCAGAACCAGACGCCCAACCAGAACCCGTTGGCCGATCAGAACCAGGTGTCCGGCGGCCCCGCCGTCGAACGCATCATCGAGCGCTTCGGCGGCATCCGCCCGATGGCCCACAAGCTGGACATCCCGGTCACCACGGTGCAGGGCTGGAAGAAGCGCGGCGCCATCCCGCTGGCCCGCCACGCCGACCTCCGCGCCTCCGCCGCCAAGCACCGCATCAAGCTGAGCGAAGCCGACCTGGAAGCCGCCACGCCGAGCGAGGACCGCAACGCTCCCGACGCCGCAGGCTCGGTGATGCCGCTGCCGCCGCCGGACGCTCCCGTCATCACGCCGATCGCTCCCCTTTCCGAAGGCGCCGAGCCGTTCAAAACCGAGTCCGGCAAGGCCGAGGACACCCTGCCGGGCGGTGGCCCGGTGCCGGCCGCGGACCTGCCGCCCTCCACCCTGCCGCCCGTCGCTGATACTCTTCCGGGCGCCGCCGACACGCTGCCCGGCGGCGGCGTGAAGGCCGAGACGATCGAGGGCGAGGAGATCCGCTCCGAAGAGATCAAGGAAGAGGCCAAGGCCGATCCCTTCAAGGCCGCCGCCTACACGTCGGACGAGGTCAAAAGCGAGACTCCGCCGCCGGTGGAGCCCCCCGCCTCCGCCTACACCACCTCCTCCTACGAGCCGCCGCGCTACGAGGCGCCGCGCGAGGAGCGCAAGTCCGGGGCCGGCTTCGCCACCGCCGTGTCGCTGATCGCCCTGCTGGTCGGCGCCGCCGCCCTGTCGCAGCCCTGGTGGGGCCCGCGCGTTCCCGGCTGGCCCACCGCCGGCGGCCCCGCCGCCCCGTCCGCGGCCGCCCCGGCGGCGCAGCCCGACCCGGCCCTGCGCAACCAGATCCAGCAGCTGTCCGAGCGCCTCGCCAAGCTGGAGCAGCGCCCCGCCGCCGCCCCGGCCGAGGGCAACGCGGCCGCTTCCGGCATCGACCAGCAGACGCTGGACAACGCCGTCGGCCAGCTCACCGCCCGCATCCAGCAGCTCGAGGAGCGTCCGCAGGCCGCCGCCGCGGCGGCTCCGGCCGAGCCCGACCCGCGCGTCGCCCAGCTGACCGAGCAGCTCGGCCAGGTCCAGCAGCGCGTCGACGCGGTCGGCAGCGAGGCCCAGGCCGCCGGACAGATCCGCCAGGAGGTGGACGCGCTGAAGCAGGAGCTGGCCGCCGTCAACCAGGCGGTGGAGACCCGCCGCGACGCCGCCACCGCCGCCCAGACGCTGGTGCTCGCCGCCGGGCAGCTCCGCTCCGCCCTGGCCGCCGGGCAGCCGTTCCAGCAGGAACTCCAGGCCGTCCGCGCCGTGGCGTCGGGCGACGCCCAGGTGACGCAGCCGCTGGAGGCCGTGGCCGGCTACGCCGCCAAGGGCGTGCCGACGCAGCCGCAGCTCACCGACCGCTTCTCCGCCATGGCCTCCGACATCGTGCGCGCCGACAACCAGGGCGAGGGCAACGACTGGGTCGAGCAGGTCACCGGCAAGATCGCCACGCTGGTCACCGTGCGCCGCTCGGGCGGCGACGCGGTCGGCGACGGCGCCTCGGCGGTGGTCGCCCGCGCGGAAGCCGCCCTGCAGGCCGGCAACCTCGGCGGCGCGGTCAAGGAGCTGGCGGCCCTGAAGGGCCCGGCGGCGCAGGTCGCCGCGCCGTGGATCGCCGACGCCAAGGCCCGTCTGGCCGCCAACGAGGCCGGCCAGCAGCTCACCAACCGCGCCATCGGCCTGCTGTCGCAGTCCGCCGGGGTCAAGGGAGCGGCCCAATGACACGCGCCATCTGGTTCATCATCAAGGTCGCCATCGTCGTCGCGATCGCGGTCTGGCTGGCCAACCACCCCGGCACCCTCGCCATCAACTGGCAGGGCTACGTCGTCGAGACCGGCATCGGCATCGCCATCCTGATCGGCGTGGCGGCCCTGGCGGCGGGCATCGTCCTGTACCGGCTGGCCCGCGCCATCCTGGGCGCGCCGCGCAACTACGGCCGCTACCGCCGGTCGCGCCGGCGCGAGCGCGGCTACCAGGCGCTGACCCGCGGCATGGTCGCCGTCGCCGCCGGCGACGCCACGACCGCCCGCAAGATGGCCCGCAAGGCCGACGGGCTGCTCAACGAGCCGCCGCTGACCATGCTGCTGTCGGCCCAGGCCGCCCAGCTCCAGGGCGACGACCGTGCGGCGAAGGAATACTTCACCGCCATGCTCGACCGGCCGGAGACCGCCTTCCTCGGCCTGCGCGGCCTGCTGACGCAGGCGCTGAAGGCCGGCGACCGGGTGGAGGCGCTGCAGCTCGCCCGCCGCGCCCAGTCGCTCCAGCCCAACACGCCCTGGCTGCTCGGCACGCTGTACGACCTGGAAGCCCGCTCGGGCGAATGGGCGGCGGCGGAAGGCACGCTGCAGCAGGCCGTCCAGGCCGGCGCCATCAACCCCGACGACGGCCGCCGCCACCGCGCCACCCTGCTTCTGGAGCGCAGCTTCGAGGCGGAGCGCCGCGGCCGGTCCGACTCGGCCCTGTCGCACGCCCAGGCGGCGCACGACCTGCTGTCCGGCTTCGTCCCGGCGGCGGCCCGCGCGGCCCGGCTGCAGATGGCCATCGGCAAGCACAAGAATGCCGCCAAGACCATCGAGCGCTGCTGGCGCGTCAACCCGCACCCCGACCTGACCTCGGCCTACCGCGAGGTGGTCTCCAGCTACGACCCGATGACCCGCGTCAAGCTGTTCGAGAAGCTGCGCAACCACGCCCCCAACGACGTCGAGTCGCTGCTGGCCGTGGCCCGCGCCGCCCTCGACGCCCATCTGTGGGGCGAGGCCCGCGCCCACCTGACCAAGGCGCTGGAGATGCGGCCGTCGCGCCGCGTCTTCCAGCTCCTGGCCGAGCTGGAACGGGCGGAGCGGCAGGATGAGGAGGCGGCGCGCGCCTGGCTGGCCCAAGCGGCCAACGCCCCGGCGGACGCGGCCTGGACCTGCAGCGCCTGCAACGCGGTCAGCCCGAGCTGGGGCGGCCTGTGCGGCCACTGCGGCGCCTTCGACAGCCTGGAATGGAAGACCCCGACCGTCAGCATGTCGCTGATGAGCCCGGAGTCGGCGCCGACGGCCATCGCCCACCACGCGACGGAGCCGGTCACCGGCCAGCCGGGCGTCGCCCCCGGCGGCCAGATCGCCCCCCAGGGGGCGACCTGACTCCAAGGCCGGTCGCAGCACGAAAAAAGCCCCTTCCCGGTCCGCCGGGGAGGGGCTTTTTCTTTGTGGTGCAGCGGCTTTGAACCCTATGCCCCGAACCCTAAGCGTTTCCCAGCCGGGCGCCGTCCAGGATGGCCTCGTCGAAGATGGCGCTGCTGCGGTCGCAGCCGGTCAGGTCGGCCAGCGTCAGGTCGCAGCCCTTCATGTTGGTGGCGCTGAGCGAGGCGCCGGCCATGCGGGCGCGCACCAGCGACGCCCGCATCATCTTCGCCCCGGCGCTGATCAGCAGCATCCCCAGATTGGCCCCGTCCAGGCAGCCGTCGATGAGGATCGCGCGGTCCAGCTTGGCGCCGCGCAGGTCGGCGCCGCGCAGGTCGGCGGAGCGCAGGTCGGCGCCGTCGAACTGGGCCGCCTGGAGCTGCGCGCCGTTCAGCCGGGCGTGGCGCAGCCGAACGCCCGAGCCCTTGGCGAGCGTCAGGACCTTGCCCGACAGGTCCACCCCGTCCAGGTTCAGGCCGGTCAGATCGAGCTGGCGCCCCTGCTGGCCGCTGGTGCCGAGCCACAGCAGATGCTGGTGCAGCAGACTCTCGATCTCCGCCGCCGCGATCGCCGGGCGGGCGGGCTCGGCCGCTGGCTCCTCGTCCGGTTCCGGGGAAGGCTGCGGCGCCTCGGCGGCGGCGGCGGCCTCCTCGTCGGTGCGGATGGAGGTGACGAGGTCCAGTTCCGACACCTTGGCGCCGTCCAGGATGGCGCCGCGCAGATCGGCGCCGTTCAGGTCGGCCCCCTGGAGGTCGGCGCCGGAGAAGTTGCAGTCGCGCAGGTCGGTGCGCTGGAGCCGCGCGCCGGACAGGCGGGAGTTGGTGAAGTCGGCCGCCCGCGCGAAGCTGCCCGACAGCTTGGCCCGCGCCATGTCGGCGTTGGTCAGCTTGGCCGAGGCCATGTCCGCCGGTCCCGGCTCGAACCCGATCACCTTCAGCTCGCCGGACGCGCTGCGGTTGGCGACGCTGCCGTCGCGCAGGTCGACCTCCACCATCACCGCGCCGTCCAGGATGGCGCCGCGCACGTTGGCGCCGCGCATGTCGGTGCGGTAGAGCCGCGCCTCCGACAGGTCGGCGCCGCGCAGGTCCGCGCCGTAGAGGTCGGCGTGGTCGAGGATGGTGCCCTGCATCCGGGCGTCGCGCAGGATGGCGCCGGACAGGTGCGCGCCGGTCAGGTTGCGGCCCGACAGGTCGAGCCCGGTCAGGTCGAAGAAGGGCAGGTTGGCGCGGGCGCCGTTGGGCCGCCCCTCGGTGAAGCGGACATGGCGCTCGCACACCCGGTCCAGCTGCTCCTGGCTCAAGCGTATCCGGGACTTGTGGGAGCCGTCGTTCGCCATCGGCGCCTCAGGCGAACAGCGCGTCGATGTCGGCCTGCGAAATCTCGCTGCCGCCACCCGACGGTTCGGGCGGCGGGGGCGCGGGACGCGGGGCCGGCTTCGCGGCGGGCGGCGGAGGGGGCGGCGGGGGCGGGGCAGGCGTCTCGGCCGGCTCCGCCCGTTCCAGCACCTGGGGGATCTGTGTGGCCAGCGTGTCGAACAGGGCGTCGATGTCGTCCTGGCTGACCTCCGGCCCGCCGAGCTGCGGGCCGTTCAGCAGATGCGCGTCGGGCCGGGTGTCGCCCAGCTTGCGGTGGGACGTCCCCTCGCCCATCGACGCGGTTTCCGAGGCGGTGGCGATGCGGTCGACGCCCCAGATCTCGATCATCGTGTTCACGCGCTGCTCGATGTAGCGCAGCGTGTTGACCACCTTGGTGGTGCGCTGACCGGTGATGTCCTGGAAGGCGCAGGCGGTCATGATCTCGATGCTCCAGGCGTCGATGGCGTCGACCATCTCGGCGATGTCGGGATCGGTGCGCGGGATGCCCTGGGTGATCTCCTGGATCTTCTCGGTGGCGTTCAGGATGTCGGTGGTGGCGCGCTCGGTCGCCGCGACGATCTCGTCCAGCTCGCCGGTCGCCGCCTCGATGCGGTTCGACCCGGTGTCGGCGGGGCGCAGCGCGGCGATGTCGCTGCGCGTCTCGCGCACCACCTGGGTGATCGACATCAGCTCCTGCTGAAGCTGCAGATTGTCGCCCATGCCGCTCCCCATGCCGCCGCCCGGAGTCAGGCGGGGGAGAGCGCCGGGTTCCACCCCGCGCAGCCGGTTGATCTGCTGCTCCAGCGCGCCGGTCAGCCGATGGAACTCGTCCATCGCGACCACGCGTGATCGTCGGTCGCGCATGCGCAGGAACGCGCGGCCGCGCGCGGTCTGCGACAGCGCCTCCTCCATCTGGAGGTAATCATGCTCGGTCAGTTCCATCAGAGGAACGTCGCTCATCGTCGTCACCGTCGGCGGGCCGCTGTTGAGTATCCGCCATGGAGGAAAGCACGTCTTAGGAAAACTGAGGTTACACCAGACATGGCCTGGATTTCAGGCAAATCCTTCACAATACGTCCTCGCAGATCCCGCTGAACAAAGTCTTAATGAAGTCCTGGACGGCGCGCGATGACACACCCTGTCGTCATGCAACCAAGCATAGAAGCCGGCCGCCGGAGCGGTGCCGCGAAAGACGGCGGTCGGCGGTATGGAGGATTCACCCGTCGCCGCCCTCGCCCTATACTCCATCCCTCTGCGCTGGCCGAGCGGTGGGGCAAAGGGCGCACAGGCTTGACCCGCGGGTGCCGCTCGCCCACATCAGCGGCGCCAACGCGGTGCGGAACAACTGGAATAGGGACAAGATGCCGATGACGACAACGCTTCGGTTCGCGGCGCTTCGGTTTGCGGGGGCGATGTGCGTGGCCGGGCTTTTGGGGATCGGCGTTCCGGGCGCGGGCCCGGCCCCCGCCGCCGCGGCCCTGCCCGCCGGCGTCACCGGGGTGACGACCATCGCGCCGATGCTGGAGCAGGTGACCCCCGCCGTCGTCAACATCGCCGTTCTGTCGCGGGCGCCGCAGGCCGAGAACCCGCTGCTGCGCGACCCCTTCTTCCGCCGCTTCTTCAACGTCCCCGAGCAGCAGGCCCGCCCGCAGGTCAGCGCCGGGTCGGGCGTGATCGTGGACGCGCGGCGCGGCTACGTCATCACCAACGCCCATGTGGTGGAGAACGCGCAGGAGATCGCCGTCACCCTGAAGGACCGCCGCCGCCTGCGCGCCAAGCTGGTCGGGCGGGACGCGGCGACCGACATCGCGCTGCTGAAGATCGAGGCGGAGAAGCTGACCGCCCTGCCCTGGGGCGATTCGGACCAGCTCAAGGTCGGCGACTTCCTGGTCGCCATCGGCAACCCCTTCGGGCTGGGCCAGACGGTGACCTCGGGCATCGTCTCGGCGCTCGGCCGCAGCGGTCTGAAGATCGAGGGGTACGAGGACTTCATCCAGACCGACGCCTCGATCAACCCCGGCAATTCCGGCGGCGCGCTGGTGAACTTCAACGGCGAGCTGGTCGGCATCAACACCGCCATCATCGGCCCGGCCGGCGGGTCGGTCGGCATCGGCTTCGCCGTCCCGGTCAGCATCGTCCGCTCGGTGATGGAGCAGCTGGTCGAGTATGGCGAGGTGCGGCGCGGCCGGCTGGGCGTCTCCATCCAGGACCTGACCCCCGATCTGGCCGACAGCATGAATCTGACCGGCGACGCCGGGGCGGTCATCGCCCAGGTGGAGCGCGGGTCCGCCGCCGAGCGCGCCGGCTTCCGCAGCGGCGACGTGGTGACCGCGGTGAACGGGCGGCCGGTGCGCAGCGCCACCGACTTCCGCAACCGCATGGGTCTGGTGCGGGCCGGCACGCCGCTTCAGGTGACCGTCCTGCGCGGCGGCGGCGAACGGGTGCTGAACGTCCGAACGGCGAACTAGACCCGGCGGACCGGATCGGGATAACCATGGTCTGATGATCGGCCGCCCCTCCCCTCCCCGCCGGCAGGCCCCGCCCGCCCCCATGGTCAGCGCGGCCCAACGCCAGCGCGAAGTCGCCCGCATGCTGATGCGGCTCGACGACATGCTGAAGGTCTGCGCGGATCTGGCGGCGGCGGCGCGGGAGCGCGTGTCGGTCGGCGGGATGGGCCGCTACCGCAAATTCTCCCGCAAGGTGCGCGACTTCTTCTCGCTGGCGGCGGTGACCCAGGAACGGCTGGACGCCGCCCCGTCGGAGATGGAGGAGCTGATCGGCCCGATGACCACTGCGCTGGAACGCCTGCACGCCCGCATGGTGATCCTGTTCGTGGAGGAGAGCCTGGGCTTCTTCAACACCTTCGCGCGGGTCAAGGCGCTGCCCATCGGCACCCACGAGACGGTGGGGGTGGAGTTCCGCGCGCTGATGGAGATCCGCAAGTTCCTCGACGACCCGCTCTACGACGGGGAGCGCGGGCAGGGCCTGCGCAAGCAGACGGACCGCGTCGCCGTCCTCATGCGCGCGGTGATGGACCGCTGCCCGCCCCTGCCCGACTTCGGCGACGAGCCGAGCATCGGGCCGCGCGGGACGGTGAACAAGCCGCTGCGCCCGCCGCGCGCTGCGCCGCCTCCCGCCGCGGGCCGGGCGGCGGAGCCCCGCCCGCTGCCGCAGCCCCATTCCCAACGGCCCGATCCCCGGCTTGAGGTCCGCCAGCTGTCGCTGGACGACGAGGACTGACGGGCCGCCTGCCCGATCAGCTTTCCCCCGGTCAGCTTTCCCCCGATCAGCTTTCCATGGTCGTCGACTGGCGGTGGTGGCTGTGCGCGTCCACGCCGCGCAGATGCTCGGCGGCCTCGTGCAGGGCGCGCTCGCTGGCGCTGTCGGGGGTCTGCAGACCGGCGTCCGGGCCGGGGACGGCGTCCTCTTCGGCGATCTCGCGGGTGGCCTGTTGCCAATGCTCGATGTGGCGCCCCTCGGGACGGCCCTCCCGTTCCCAGATGGCGCGGGCGCGCTCGCGGACGCGGGGGTCGTCGGGGCTGGTGTGATGCTCCATGGCGTTGTCCTTCCGGTGCGGTCTGGTCTCAAGACCATCAACAGGCGGAGCGGCACGCTGTGCCGCTACAGCCAATAGAGCGGGCTGACCCCGAACAGCCAAGGGTGCAGCGCGATCATCGCGGCGTAGGCGGCCAGCGCGCCCAGGACGCGGCCCCAGCCGATCTCGCCGGGCCGGAAAGGCTGGCGCCCGGCCAGGATGGCGGCGAAGGGCAGCGCGGAGGTCTCCGCCCGGTAGGCCCGCCCAGCAGCACCGCAGCGCAGCAGCCAGTCGTTCTTGACCATGGCGAACAGGGCGATGGCCGCCATCGCGACGAACAGCACGACCCGCCGCCCGTCCCCGGTGGCTTGCAGGTGCAGCAGCGCCCACAGCAGCAGCCCCATGGAACCGGGAAAGCGGGTGATCCGGTAGATGCCCCGCGGCGGGTTGGGCGCGTCGGGCTCGCCGGCCTTGCTGGTGACGCGGGCGGCGATCAGCAGGAAGGACAGCGGCATCAGCGCGACGACCAGCGGCGCCGCCCAGCCGGCGGGAACGAACAGCGGCTCCCCGCCCCCGGCCTCGCGGTAGGCCCAGATGAACAGCCCGAGCGCCAGCAGCGAGCCCAGCGAATGCAGGGCGACGAAGCCGCCCCGCCCCAGCCGGGCGATCAGCCACGGCCGCACCCCCGGCCAGGACGGCACGGCGTGGGTGGCGAACAGGAACAGGGCGGCGAGAAGAAGATCGGTGGTCATGGGATGCGAGGAAACACCGCTTTGCCGGGCGGAGTCTTGATGAACGTCAAAATTGGAACCGTGAAGGCAAACCGCATCCGGGTGTGGCGCAGGCCACAGCGGGGGAGGGCGGCGGGGCGTAGGGTCTGGTCATCGGACAGGCCGGGCCCCGACGCAGACGGAACCGGCAGCCAACTCCCCCAGACACCGGAAGGAAACACACCATGCGCCGCACCACCCTGATCGCCGCCGCCGCCGTCCTGCTCTGCTCCGCCCCGGCCTTCGCCGGCGACCTGATGACCGGCGGCATCCCGCTGGGCAACGCCAGCAACCTGGGCGTCATCTCCAACACCGCCGCGGGCATCCAGAACAAGGCGCAGCAGCAGGTGATGGGCGTGCAAGCCGGTGGCGGGCTGGCCGGGCCCTTCGGCACCGCCTCCAACCTGGGCAACGTCTCCAACCTCGCCGCCGGCGTCGGCAATACCGCCAAGCAGCAGGTCTTCGGGCTGCAGGCGGGTGGCGGGATGGGCGGCGGGGTGAAGGCGCCCTTCGCTCTGGGTGGCTTCAACAGCAACGCCGGGACCGTCAGCAACAGCGCGGTCGGCATCGGCAACACCGCCCAGCAGCAGGTCAAGGCCATGCAGTTCGGTGCGCCGGGCGCCCTGTTCAACCAGAACCTCGGCACCGTCTCCAACCTCTCCGCCGGCATCGGCAACAAGGCCCAGCAGCAGGTCACCGGCATCCAGAAGTAAAGCCCCTCCCTTTCCCCCTCCCATCCAGGCAGACCTTGCGGCCGGGGCACTCCCCCGGCCGTCTTTTTGTGCGCAGGCGGGGCGTTTCCCGGCGCGGATGTGCGGACAAGGAACCTTCCCCCCGGCGGCGCGTTGGAGCGGCGATCACTCTCCCGCGGCCATGCGCCGCGGTCATTCGGGAAGCCGCAGCATGAACCGCAACAGCATTTCGACATTGGGATGGCCCAGGGTGGGATGGAGGGCCGCGACCATCCTGTCGGCGTCGCTCGGGCTGGCCGCCTGCGCCGGCAGCGTGCCGCCGCCGACCGCCCAGCTCGGCGCGTCGGCGCAGGCCATCCAGCAGGCCGAACGGGCCGGCGCCCTCGAACATTCCCCCGCGGAGTTCCAATCCGCCCGCGAGAAGCTGGCCGCCGCCAACGCCGCCATGCGCGAGGACGAGCGGACCAAGGCCCGCCGCCTCGCCGAGCAGGCGCAGGCCGACGCCGAACTCGCCACCGTGCGCTCGCAGCGGGCGACGGCGCAGCAGGCCGCCAGCGCGGTCCGCACGCTCGCGAATCCCAACAGCGGTGTGCCCAACAGCGGTGTGCCGGGCCGGGCGCCCGCCGCCTCCGCCGCCGCTCCCCTGGCCCCGTCGGGCATGAGCGGGACCTCGACCTGGGATTCCCCGCGCACGCTGGAGGGCACGCCGTGATGCACACCACCGACAAGAAGACTTGGACGATGAGGAAAAGCCTGGCCCTGGCGTCGCTGGGCGTCGTCGCCCTGTCGCTCGGCGCCTGCGCCACCCCGGACGACACCCCGGCCCTGGCCCAGGCGCGCCAGTCCTATTCCAGCGCCGCCGCCAACCCGCAGCTGGCCAGCAACGCCACGCTGGAGCTGCGCCGCGCCGAAGAGGCGCTGCAGCGCGGCGAGCGGGCGCGCAGCGACGGCAACACCGCGGAGATGGACCATCAGGCCTATCTCGCCAACCGGCAGATCCAGATCGCCCAGGACGTGGCGGCGATGAAGGGCGCGCAGCAGGTCGTCGCCAACGCCGAGACCTACCGCCTCCAGGACCAGATCCGCGCCCTCCAGGCGGAGCGGACGGAACGCGGTCTGGTGATGTCGCTGGGCGACGTGCTGTTCGCCACCGGCAGCGCCCGCCTGACTCCGGGCGCCGACGCGCGTCTGAGCGAACTCGCCAGCTTCCTGCAGCGCAACCCGGAACGGACCGTGCGGATCGAGGGCTACACCGACACCACCGGTTCGTCGGCCACCAACCTGCGCCTGTCGGAGGAGCGGGCCATGGCGGTGCGCGACGCGCTGACCGCGCGCGGCGTCAACCCCAGCCGCATCGCCGCGCAGGGGCTGGGGTCGGCCCAGCCGGTCGCCTCCAACAGCACGGAGTCGGGACGACAGCAGAACCGCCGCGTCGACATCGTGATCTCCGAGCCGGGCTCGGTGGCGGAGACGCGCTCCTGACGGGTCGTGCTGCCATTTGACGCAGCGTGTGGGTGACATGGAACGGGCGGGCCGGAAACGGCTCGCCCGCTTCGATTCCGGCCCGATTTTCGGCTGTTTTTCCCGCCCCGACTTGCCCGTCCCGCTCCACCTCTGCACCGGAAGCGCGGCCATTCAAAAAATTTGTCTCGAATGCTAGGCAAAATCAATGCTTCTTTACCTTTTACGGTGTGTGGTTTTACGATGCGCGAACATGAGGGACCATCGCGTCCTTTTGATTGCGCGGGGATTCGGAATGACCACTGGACAAGGTGACGAGGGAGCGATGCTCAGCAGGGGATTTTTGAAGGCGCAGGCTCTGCTTCTCCTCATCATCGGCCTTCCGGTGATCGTGGTGGTGGTTCTCCTCAACCCGCTGTGGAACGCCACGCTGCACCGGTTCGGCGTGCCGGAGGGGCCGGCCGCGGCGCTCGGCATGATCGTCACCATCATGGTGGTGATGGTCGTGCAGTACTGGGTGCTGGAGACGCGGCGGACCATGGTCACCTCGCTGTTCAACTTCATCCCGCACGAGCATCTGACCTTCGACGGCGAGACGCTGACGACGGACGAGGCCAACCGCCTGTTCGTCACCCTGCACCGGGATTCCGAGGAGTGGCGGCGCCTGCTGAGCGACAACGGCATGGATGGCCCGCTGGACGAGTTCGGCAGCCTGTGCGCCGCCCGTCTGGCCTTCGCGCGCCGCCCCCAGGGCATCCCGCCGGAGGCGGAGCGCGCCATCGCCGAGGTGCCGCAGGCGGTGGACGCGGCCAAGGCCCGCGTCGGCGCGGCGCTCGACCAGGCGGAGCGGGAGGTGCAGACTTTGCGCGCCCGCCTGTCCGACACGGAGGACGCGGTGGCCGCCCTGGTCGGCTTCATCCGCGACAGCGAGGTGCAGATCGCCGGCCGCCACGACGACGCCCAGCGTTGCGCGACGGAGAACCGCGCGCTTCTCGCCAACCTCCAGGAGCATCTCGACCGCCGCCGGGCCGAGGCGACCTCCGACCTGACGCGGTTCGAGCAGATCGTCGCGGAATCCCGCGCGCTGGAGGATTCGGTCAACGCCATCACCCGCATCATGTCCGCCACCAACATGCTGGCGCTGAACGCCGCCATCGAGGCGACGCGGGCCGGGGAATACGGCCACGGCTTCCGCGTGGTGGCGAACGAGGTGCGCGACTTGGCCCGCCAGTCGAACGAGGCCATCCAGGTGATCCAGAAGGGCATCGACCGCATGCAGCAGGCGATCGCCCAGCAGATCGCCGGGCAGGACGCCCAGGCCAAGGTGGCCGCCGAGCACGCGCTGCTGTCCGATCTGGCCGCCCGCCTGCAAAGCCTCAGCACCGGCCAACAGGACGTCGCCGGGCACGAACGGCACCTGATGGGCGAGCTGGACCGGCTGGGCGACACCCTGGCCGACACCCTGACCGGCTTCGCCGGCGACCTGCGCGTGCCCGAGGGGCTGCGGCGGGAGCTGGACGCGATCAGCGGCGGGCTGGCGCGGCTGAACGGGCTGGAGGAGAATCTGCGCGGCCTGTCCAACGTCCGCAGACGGGCCGCCTGACGACAGCTCGCGGCAGGCCGGTCAGCGGCCGCCGCGGTCGGTCTCGACCATCGCCAACGCCACGGCGTAAACCCCGGCGATCGCCCCGGCGGTGAACAGCGCCGCCCCCACCGCGCGGGTCAGGGAGCGGGCCGGCGCCGGGGCCGGCGGCATGCGTTTCCACACCGCCCAAGCCTCCTCCGGGCGGTCGGGGTCGGCGATGCGCAAGGCGGCGAAGGCTTGCTCGGTCAGGCCGGGGTCGGTGTCGGGCAGCGGCGCCAGCCGGCGTCCGGACGGCTTGTTCAGCCGGTCGATGGCGGCCACGACGCTGCCCGTGGCGCGGACGGCGGCGGTCATCTCCGACGGGTCCACCCCCATATGCTCGGCCAGCAGGCGGTTGCGCACCGCCCCGATGGCATTGGCGGTGCTGCGGGCGGCGGCGCTGCGGTCGCCCGGCGGCGACTCCACCGCCAGATCGCATTCCGTGTCGTAGCCCATGGAGCGGTTGTTCAGGTTGCTCGACCCGATGCGCAGCAGCCGGTCGTCCACCACCATCAGCTTGGAATGCACGACGATGCCGTTGCCCCCCTCGGTCAGCGGGGTCATGGCGCGCAGGCGGCCGTGGCGGTCGGCGGCGCGCAGTTCCTGAAGCACCACGCCGCGCGGCGTGTCCATGGCCATGCGGTCGAACCAGCTCGGGCTTTCCATGGGGACGACGACGACCACCTCCGGCCCGTCCGGCTCGCGCAGCCGCCGGGCCAGCGCCTCGGCCACGCGGAAGGAGGCGAAATACTGGTTCTCCAGATAGATGCTGTGGCGCGCCTCGGCGATGGCGGCGAAGGTCAGCGCCTCGTTCTCGCGCACCGGACGGCCGACCAGACAGTCGGGGAGCGTGCGGGCGATGCCCACATCCGCGTCGGTGATCAGCGGGTGCAGCCCCTCCGGCCAGGGATCGGCGCCGGCCGCGAGGAAGCCCTCCGGCGGCGGGGGCGGCAGCGCCTGCCCGGTGGCGTGGCTCCAGCGCTCGCGCGCCATCACCCCCAGCGCGCGGGCGGCGGGTCCGTCCACCGCCATCATCACGTCGTGGCGCGGCGCGTGAAGCTCTCCGGTCGGCCAGCGGCGGCGCGGGTCGTTGTCCAGATGCTCGGGCGTGTCCCAGCGGTCGCCGGCCAGATCGATGCCGCCGCAGAAGGCCAGCGCGTCGTCGACCACCACCAGCTTCTGGTGTTGCGCCGCGCCCACCGGCAGGGCGTCGTCCAACTCCAGCGTCAGCCGCGGGCCGGTGCGCCGGTTCAGCCGCTCCAGCGGCCCGTGCGGGTGCTCCAGCGAGATCGGGAACGGCATGTCCCATTTCAGCGCGTGGATCTGCAGCGACGGGCGGCGGCGGATCAGGCGGGCGAGGAAATCGCCCAGCGTTTCCGGGTCGTGGGGGTCGAGGCGCATCCGCGGATCGATGTCCCAGCCGAGCAGGATCACCGACCGCCGCGCCCGCAGCAGGGCGGCGCGCACCGCCGCGAAGAAGGCGGCGCCGTCGACCAGCACCGCCACCCGGTCCGCCCGCTCGCTCCGCCAGCAGGTGGCGCCGGGGCGCAGGATGGGCCGCGTCCCGGCAAGGTCAGCCGCATCCCGATGTTCGCTCATTCCTGCCTCGACGTGCCGTAACGGTGCTTGCGTCAACTCTTCCGGCGGCGGCCTGTTCCGCAAGGCGGCGGGCTGCTCCGGAATCGCCCGGCGGCCGCTTCCGGATGGCGGCGGACGGAACGCCCGGACGGCGGGCGGCTCGCCAAAAGATCGGAATGGGCCTTCGGTTTTGCCGCAACGATGCGCCGGGCCTCCTGTTGGGGATGGGCGAATGGGGGACGGGCGCGCCGCAGGGCGCCGGACCGAACCCCCGCCAGGAGGGCGCCCGGCCAAAGGGCGCCGCCACCAGATGGAGAGATGAGGATGCGTACCCTGTTGATCGCCGCCGCGTCGGCCCTCGCGCTGATGGCCGGCTCCGCCGTCGCCCAGTCGGGCGGCACCTCCGTGAGCCCGACCGTCCCCAGCACCACCACGTCGCCGTCGACCGGCCTGAGCACCTCCGGCCCGGGCTCCACTCCGGGCAGCGTCACCACCCCGGGCACCGCCGGCTCGTCCGGCACCATGAACACCATGCCGGGGACCACCATGCCCGGTTCGTCAGGCAGCACCATGGGCAACGGCACCATGGGCAGCGGTTCGTCGGGCGGCACCTGGCAGGGCCAGACCACGGTGCCGTCGGGCATGGGCAGCGCCACCAGCAGCAACCCGGCCCGCGACAACCAGACCGCGACCGGCACCCACTGCCCGCCGGGCACCCCGAACTGCGGCCCGGACGGCAGCAAGTAAGGCCTTCAAGCTTTGCAGCGAAGGGCGCGCCGGAGTCTCCGGCGCGCCTTTTTCGTTTCAGACCGCGGGTTCCGGCCGGATCGCAGCCGGTTCGCCGCTGTCCACCGCGGAGGGAGCCTTGGCGGGGAAGCGCAGGACGAAGCAGGTGCCCCCCTTCCCCTGGCCACCCTCCCGGCCACTGTCGCGGCTGTCCACGCGGATGCTGCCGCGCAGGCGGGTGGTCACGATGTTGTAGACGATGTGCAGGCCGAGCCCGCTCCCCCCTCGCCGCGCCGCGTCGTGAAGAAGGGGTCGAAGACGCGCCCGAGATTCGCGGCGGGAATCCCGCAGCCGTCGTCGGCGAAGCGCAGTTCGACCTCCTGCGGGTTGGGGCGGGTCACGGCGATGGTCAGCGTGCCCGCCCGACCGTCCGGATAGGCATGGATCACGGCGTTCATGGTCAGGTTGGTCAGGACCTGGAACAGCGCGCCGGGGTAGCTGTCAACCCACAGCCCGGCCGGGCAAACCACCTCCACCCGGTGGGGGGTCTGCTTCAGCCGCGGGCGCAGGCTGGTCAGCACATCGTCCAGATAAGCGGCCAGATCGACACGGCGCCGCTCCTCGCTGGTCTGGTCCACGGCGGTCTGCTTGAAGCTCTGGATCAGTTCGGCGGCGCGGTTCAGGTTGCTCTCGATCAGCCGGCAGGCCTCCCCCGCGGTGGTCAGGTAGCCGGTGAAGTCGGCGCGGCGCAGCGTGTTGGCCTCCACCCCGCGGACCACCTTGCGGGTCTGGTCGGCCAGATGGGTGATGCCGGTCAGGGCGATGCCCACCGGCGTGTTCACCTCGTGCGCCACCCCGGCGACCATTCCGCCGAGCGAGGCCATCTTCTCCGCCTGGATCAGGTGGGCCTGGGTGTCGCGCAGGTCGGCCAGCGCGCCCTCGGCGCGCTGCTTGGCGGCCTCCGTCTCCTCCTCCGAGCGCTTGCGCAGGGTGATGTCGTTGACGGCGATGAGGATGGCCGGCTCGTCCACGTCGTGGATCTCCACGGCGGAGATCATCGCCCAGAAGGGCCGGCCCGCGGCGGTGCGCATTTCCATCTCCAGGTCGCTCGCCGCCCCCTGCTCGGCGACCAGACGGGACAGCCGGGCGGCGTCGGAGGGGTGGAGGAAGAAGCGCGCGTTACGGGTCAGCGCCAGCCGCGACCCCTCGGTCCCGAACAGCGCCTCGGCCTGGGGGTTGGCGAACAGGACGGCGTCGTCCGACCGCCGGGCGATCACGATGGGAAAGGGCGAGGCCGCCAGGATCGCGCGCATCCGCTCTTCCCCCGCCTTCAGCGCCTCGGCGTAGGCATGGGTCTCCACCAGCGCCGTGCCGAACCGCTCGACGCTGGTGGAGATGGCCTGAAGCTCCGCGAACAGGGCGGGCGGCAGGCGGACGGTGCGGCGCTCCTTCTGCACCATGGCCAGCGCCTGCGAGGCGCGGCGGATCGGGCGGACCACATGGACGCGCAACAGCACGTAGAGCACCGTCTGCACCGCCGAGGCGATGCCCAGCCCGACCAGAACGATCCACAGGCCGCTGCGCGCCTGGTCGGTCAGCGTGTCGGCGATGCGCCGCGTGTTGGTCGCGGCGGCGTCGGTCAGGCTGCCGCTGAGGTCGTTCAGCACGCCGTGGGCGATTTCCGTCTCCAGCCCCATCAAGCCCGCTTCGGACAGGATGGTCTGGCGCAGGGTGAACAGCGCGCCCAGCCCGTCGAGGTCGCGCGCGGTGCGGGCGAGCGGCGCCCGCTCTCCCGCCTCCAGCGGGATCAGCGCGTTCACCACCGCGGCGGCGTGCTCGTGGAAGCGGGCGACCTCGACGGCGAGCTGCTCCGTGTCGGTCGCGGTCACCCCCGCGGCCAGCGCCTCCAGCGCGCGGTGGTAGGGCTCCTGCACCGCCAGGGGGGCGCCGGAGCGCAGCAGGCTCAGGAACGCCTCGTCCCCCTTGCGCTGCAGGGCGACGGCCTGGGCGGCCAGGGCGTCGATGGCGTCGGCCCGCTCCGCGGTGCGGCGCACCGCCTGGATGGCCGTATCGAGCCGTTGCAGCAGCTCCGGGGCTGCCGCGTCCGCCGCGAAGCGCTGCGACACGCCCTCGACCTCGGCCAGGGCGCCGGCGCGCTCCTCCGGCGAGCGGGAGCGCAGGACGGCCTCGGCGAGCTGGCCCATGCGGGCGGCGAAGACGGCGTACTGGTGCTGGCGGGTGATCTGCGGAACGATGGCGCGGTCCGCTTCTTCGGCAAGGTCGAGCACCCGGACGAAGGCCCCGCCCACCCCGAGGGTCAGCCCGGCCATCAGAAACGCCGTGGCCAGCGCGGTGATCATCGTCACCGTGTGCAGCCGAAGCCGCCGGCCCGTCTGTTTCTCCGTCACGCCCTTGCCCCTCCGCCGTTGCGGCGGCCCGATCATTAGGCCCGATCGTTAGGATAGCCGCTTCCGCGCGCGAGGGAAATGGTGGCACAACGAACAGTTAAGGAGCGATTGCGCAGGTGAGGCGCGGTTACAAGGCCGCGGCGTCCTCCAGGCTTGCGGTTCCGGCGGCGGTGGCGGCCAGCGTGTGGAACAGCGCCTGCTGGCGCGGATCGGCGACCAGATATTCGGGATGCCACTGCACCCCGATCAGGAAGGGGTGATGGACCGCCTCGATCCCCTGGACGATCCCCACCGTCTCGCGCGCCACCACGCGCAGCCCGTCGCCCAGCCGGTCCACCGCTTGATGGTGCAGCGCGTTCACCCGGCATTCGGCGATGCCCAGGATGCGGTAGAGGTGGCTGCGCGGATCGATGCGGATGCGCTTGCGCGGCAGGACCGTGCGCAGCCGCGGCGCCTCCTCGTAGACCTCGTGGATGTCGGTGATCAGCGAGCCGCCGCGGTGCACGTTGATCATTTGCGAGCCCCGGCATATGCCCAGAACGGGCAACCGCCGCGCCGCCGCGCCGTCCAGCGCACACAGCTCCAGCCGGTCGCGCTCCGGGTCGATGCGCATCTTCGGACGGGCGGTCTCGCCGTAGAGGGCGGCGTCGATGTCGTCGCCGCCGCCAACCACCAGACCGTCCAGCCGCTCGATGGGAAAGGGGTCGCGCGCCGTGATGCGCACCGCCCGCGCCCCGGCCCGGCGCAGCGCCAGACGGTTCGCCCACCAGGCGATGCGGCTGCCGTGCACCGACGCGGTGACTCCGATCAGGGGACGTCCCCGTGCGATGAAGGCGGCCATGCCCTCGCCCTCAGACGGCGAGCCGCCGGCCCGCCTCGGCGGCCCAGTCGTCCAGCGCCTTGCGCGCGGCGAAGGCGCGGAAGTCCGTCCCCAGGGCGTCGAGCCGGCCGCGGTCGGCCGCCAGTTCCTCCACCGCCACCCAGCGGTTCCAGTCCTGGGCCAGACGCCAGTCCGGATCGCCCAGTCGGGCGTTCGGCAAGCGGTAGTGGAAGGTCGGGCGGGGCCGCACATGCGGGTCGGCCAGCTTGGCGGCCATCGTCTGCGGGGCGAGATGGGCGAACAGCGGGAACAGGTCCAGCTCGCGGTTGCGGGTCGGGTTGGCCTCCAGATAATCGCCGATCAGCCCGTCGAGGTCGGGACGGTAGGCGGGATCGACGACCTTCACCGCGTAGTCCACCGGGAAGGCGGCGATGAAACCGGTCAGACGCCGGGTCGGGTCCACGCGGATCTCGCGGCGCAGCCAGGGGGCCAGCAGCAGGAAGGCCTTCAGATGGTCCAGCACATAGTCCCCGTCGGTGCGCGCCACCTGCGGGTTCAGGTGCAGGCCGAAGGCGAACAGCGGGCTGGCGTCGGTACCGGCGGCGCCCTGGTCGCTCAAGGCGGAAAACAGCGGCTCCAGCTCGGCCAGCCGGGCGATCGGGACGGGCGGGGCGGCGATCTCGAAGGGCATGACGAGGCTGCCGATGTTGCCCCACCAGGGCCGCAGCGCCTCGACCACGCCGTCCACCGCCTTGCCGACCGCCTTGCCCAGTCCCTTGTCCGTTGGGCCGGCCTCGCCCTCCTCCGCTTTGCTGGCCTCCACCTTGTCCGGCGCCTTGCCCGGATGCGCGGAGCGCATGTCCAGCTCCACCGCGAAGTCGCCCAGCCGCGTGCCGGTCACCCGGCAGCGGTGCGGGCTCTCCGGCTCCAGCGCGCCGCCGTAGAGGCGGCGCACCACCGCCGCCGCCGACGGGGCGTCGAGATTGGCGAACTCGACCTCCACGCCGACGGTGCGCGGGGCGCCGTCCGTCGTGGTGGGATGGGGGGGCGTGCGGAATGCGGTGTTCATGGCGCCCGTTCAACACGGCGCGCGGCACGGCGGTTCCCGCGCCGCCGCATCGCCCCCCCGGACCGTCTCAGCCGGGGGAGTCGCCCGCCCGCGCCCTCGGCAGGTAGAGCGTCACGGTGGAGCCGGCCCCGACCGTGCTGGTCACCGTGACCGTCCCGCCCGACTGCCGGGCAAAGCCGAAGACCTGGCTGAGTCCCAGCCCGGTGCCCTTGCCCTCCGGCTTGGTGGTGAAGAAGGGTTCGAAGATCCGGCGCAGATGCTCCGGCGGGACGCCGGTCCCGGTGTCGCGGACGGCCAGTGCCACGAAATCGCCGGTCAGCCCGGTGTCGTCGCCCCGCCGCCCCGGCAGGCCGCGGTTCTCCGCCAGGATGGTCAGCGTGCCGCCGTCCGGCATGGCGTCGCGGGCGTTCACCGCCAGATTGAGCAGCGCCACCTCCATGGCCTCGGGATCGGCCAGGATGGACCAGAGATCGTCCGGAACGATCAGGGCGGTGTCCACCGCGCTGCCGGCGGAGCGCGCCAGCAGGGCCTCCAGCGACGCCTTGCGGTCCTGGAGGCGGAAGGGCACCGGCTCGTAGACGCTGCGCCGGCCGAAGGCGGCCATCTGCCGCATCAGCGCCTGCCCGCGCGTCACCGCCCCCTCGATCTCGGGCAGCACGCGGGCGATGCGCTCCGGATCGTTGGGGCGGCTGCGGATGGCGGCGATGCCGCTCTTCACGACGGTCAGCAGGTTGGCAATGTCGTGGGCGACGCCGCCGGTCATCCGGCCCAGGGCCTCCAGCCGCAGGCTTTCCTCCCGCGCCGTCTCCTGGCGGCGGCGCAGCCGCAACTCGCGGGCGAGAAGCCACAGGAAGGCGCCGGCCAGCGTCAGGCTGGCCAGCGCCCCCACCCCGACCAGCCAGACCGCGTTGGAGACCGGCGCCCGGTAGACGTCCTGCGGGATGGCGAAATGGACCGACCACCCATAGTCGGGCAGCGTGCGGAAGGCGACCACTGTCGGAGCGCCCTCCAGGGTCATTCCGTCGTAAACGCCGCTGTCGGCGGTGCGGCGGGCGCGAAGCGCGTTTTCACTGGCGTGGCGCCCGATCATGTCCGGCTCACCGCCGGCCCGTGCCACCAGACGTCCCTCGGCGTCGATGACCGCGGCGATCCAGCCCGGCGGCAGGCGGTTGCCAAACAGCAGGCTCTGGAAGCCCTCCGGCATCACCACCGCCGACAGGACGGCGACCGGCGCGCCGTTGCGCGTCACCGGAACGCGGATGGGGAAGGCGTAGGCGCCGCGCGGGCCGCGCAGGATCGTGCCGACCGCCGGCTTGCCCGTCTCCACCACGCGCCGGTGGCTGTCGATGTCCAGCACCCTGCCCCGGACACCGCCGACCAGGAAGGGGGCGTCGACCAGCCGGTTCCCTTCGACGTCGCTGAGGACGATGGTCGACCATAGGGGAAGCGCGCCCTGCACCCGCTCGGCGTATTCGAAGAAGGTCACGGCATCGACGTCGCGGCCCGTGGCCAGACCGTCCAGCAGGGGCGACGCCGCCACCGCCTTCAGCGCGTCGATCTGCGCCGACAGCTCCCGGTCCACCAGGGCCGACAGCCGGTCCACCAGCGCTACGGCGTTGGCCTCCATCGCGCTCTGCTGCCCGCGCAGCCACGCGCCGCCCAGACCTGCGGACAGGACAACCAGCGGCAGCAGCGCGGCCAACACGAGAAGGACCAGCGGACGGTGGTGGATCTTCGACGGCAAACGGGTCTTCCGGAACGGCGGGGCCTGCACTGTAGCACGCTCCCCCTCCACAGGAAGCGGGCGATCCGGTTCGGAAGGGTCAGGCACCCCGCATTTACCAAAGGTTGCGCAACGAGAGTCCATCGACCCAGGGCACCTCCTCCTGGGAGAGATACGGAGAAATATTTCCCGGCCGCCGCGCAGGAGTCGCGGCCGGGGCGCGTCCAATCCGACATCCGCAACCCGACCCGTACAAGCCGAACTCCGCCTGCACGGCGCGGAACGGCGCGGGACGAAGGAGACCGCCATGTCCATTTCGAGCGTGACGTCATCGGCCGCGTCCGGCATCGCCCAGCAGAGGCCCACCGGACCGGGCAAGGAGGTGCGCGAGGGCCTGCACCAGTTGAAGGACGCCGTCACATCCGGCGACCTCGATTCGATTCAGAGCGCCTACGAGTCCCTGTCCAAGCTGCAAAGCGGGAGCGGTTCGGCGTCCGACGCCAACTCCCCCCTTACCAAGATGCTGACCGCCGTGGGCGAAGCGCTGCAGACCGGCGACGTCACCCAGGTCCAGCAGGCCTTCGCGGCGAACGGCCCGAAGGGCGCCGGTGGACAGGGCGGCGCGGGCGGCCCGCCTCCGGGCCCGCCGCCGGGCGGTGCCGGTGGCCCGCCGGACGCGATGAAGGACGCCATGGGCAGCCTGTCGCAGTCGCTGCAATCGGGCGACTTGCCGGGAGCGCAGGACTCCGTCTCGTCGCTGCTGTCCTTTCTAAAGGAGGCGTCGGACGGCGGCTCATCGTCCTCCTCGTCGACATCCTCCTCCTCGACATCGGTCGCCGAGCTGTTCAAGACGGCTTTGCAAAGCATGAACAGCGCGCTTCAGTCGGGCGACCTGACCGGCGCGCAGAAGACCTTCTCGTCCCTGGCGCCGCGCGGCTCGCAGGGCGTCGACCTGTTGGCCTGAGTTGCCGCGGAGCGCCGGGCGCCCGTTCCCCACGATGGCGGGGCGCGGCGTCCGGTGCGGCCCCAGAATGACCGCCTTCCGGATCCGACCGTCAAAAGTGGTGGTGATTACCTCTTTCGATGCTGAAGATCCAAAAATTTTAGGAGAAATTCAGAAGTAAATCTTTGACACACCCACCCCACCTACCCCTTTATTTCCAGCAGAAATCCCGCAGGTTGCCAATCTGTAAGAAAATAAATCCTGACCATTAACTGCGATTTAACCATGCAAAGGTTATTCGGAACACAGGCGAAACGATAGCGGACTTTTGGTTCCGACTGCTTTCCCGCCCGATGGGAGCCTGTGACACGATGACCTTGCTGGCCCGCCTTTTCCTGCTGGTGCTTCTGGCCGTCCTGCCGGCCCTGGGCATCCAGGCCTACAGCGTGTTCCAGTTCCGTGCGGAGCGTGCCGAGGAAGTCGCCGCCCAGGCCGAGCGGCTGCTGCATCTGGTCGAGGGGGAACAGGCCCGGATCGTCGACGGCGCCCGTCTGATGGTCACCTCCATCGCGGAATCGGCCACCCTGCGGTCCGGCGACTACGCGCAATGCCAGGCCCACCTGATCCGGCTCGCCCAGCGCGCGCCCGAATACCGCAACCTGTCCGTCCTCGACCGCGACGGCACCCTCCTGTGCAGCGCCACGCCCGACCGCGCGTCGGCCGCCTCCGGCCTCGCCAACGCCCAGCGCCCCTATGTCCGCCGCGCGCTGGAGGAGGGCCGCTTCGTCGTCGGCGAATGGACGACCCCCGGCCCGGCGGCGGAGCCCGGCACCGCCATGCTGCCCTTCGCGGTCCCCTTCCGCGACGAGGCCGGCACGGTCACCGGGGTGGTGACGCTCGGCCTCGACCTGCCCTGGCTGGCCACCAACTTCGCCGCGCGCCCCCTGCCCGAGAACGCCAGCCTGCTGGTCACCGACCGCAACGGCACCATCCTGGTCAAGCTGCCCAACGGCATCGCCCAGCGCGGCGAGCGCGTGCCGCGGCCCTATCTGGACCTGCTGAACGAGAACCGCGGCGGCGTCACCACCCTGCCGGGGATGGATGGGGTGGCGCGGGTGCTGGCCTATTCGCCGTCCCGCCAGGGCACGCGCGACCTCTTCATCAGCGTCGGGCTCGACCACACCGCCGTGGCCGGCACCATCGACCGCGCCACCCGCCAGGGCCTGCTGATGACGCTGACCGGCCTGCTGGTCGCCATCCTGGCCGCCTGGATCGGCGGCACCCTGTTCATCCGCCGTCCGGTCGAGGCGCTGATCCGCGCCACCCAGGGGTGGAGCGCCGGCAACTCCAGCGCGCGGGCCGGTCTGGTCGACCGCAAGTCGGAGATCGGCCAGCTCGGCCGCGCCTTCGACGCCATGGCCGAGACGCTGGAGGCCCGCGAGCGCGCGCTGCGCGGCTCGGAGGAGCATCTGCGCGCCGTTCTGGACGCCCTGCCGACCTTCGTCGGCGTGCTGAGCCCGGACGGCGACGTTCTTCAGGTCAACCAGACCGCCGTCCAGGCGTCCGGCCTGCCGGTCGAGCAGATCGTCGGCCATCCCTTCCACGAGGCCTGCCGGCGCGCCTTCGCCGGCGCCGCGGGCGACCGCCTGCGCGCGGCGGTGGAGCGCGCCGCCCATGGCGACTCCGCGCGCTTCGACGCGCCGGTGCGCATCGCCGGGGACCGTGCGGCGATCATGGAGATGCGGGTCACCCCGATGCGCGGCCCCGACGGGCGGATCACCCACCTGATCGTCTCGGGCATCGACATCACCGAGCGCAAGTCCACCGAGGAGGCGCTGCGCGTCGCCAACGAGCGTTTCCGCACGGCGCTGCGCAACTCCGGCGTCGTGGTGTTCAACCAGGACTGCGCCCTGCGCTACACCTGGATGCACAACCCGGCGCTCGGTTTCACGGCGGAGCACGTCGTGGGCAAGACCGATGCCGAGGTGTTCGAGGACGCCGACGACGCCGAGGCCCTGACCGCCATCAAGCGCCGGGCGCTGGAGACCGGCGAGGGCGTGCGCGAGGAGGTCCGCATCCGCCGCGCCGGGCAGGACCATTTCTACGACATGACCATCGACCCGCTGCGCGGCCCCGACGGCGCGCTGGCCGGCATCACCTGCGCCGCCGTCGACGTGACCGGCCGCAAGCAGGCCGA
Organism: Azospirillum sp. UENF 211521; assembly: GCF_058780535.1. Lineage (NCBI taxonomy): Bacteria > Pseudomonadati > Pseudomonadota > Alphaproteobacteria > Rhodospirillales > Azospirillaceae > Azospirillum > Azospirillum sp. UENF 211521. Next base: position 456,297 of record NZ_JBSNCF010000001.1, on the reverse strand, counting down.
GGCCGACCTGCGCCGCGCGCGGGAGGCGGCGGAGCACGCCGCCGCCGGCAAGTCCAAGTTCCTGGCCGTCGCCAGCCACGACCTGCGCCAGCCCGTGCAGTCGCTCTACCTCTTCGCCGCGGCGCTGGGCGACCGCCTGCAGGGCCATCCCAGCCTGCCGCTGCTCGACAACATGCGTCAGGCGCTGGACACGCTGAAGGGCCTGCTCGACGGTCTGCTCGACATGTCGCGGCTGGAGTCCGGCAAGATCGCCGCCAACCCGGCGGAGGTCCGCCTGGGCCAGGTGCTGGGCCGTCTGGTCGCCGAATACGCGCCGCGCGCCGCCCAGAAGGGGCTGGAGCTGCGCGCCGTGCCGACGCGGGCCTGGGTGCGCACCGACCCGTCGCATCTGGAGCGCATCCTGCGCAATCTCATCGAGAACGCGCTGCGCTACACCCGTCAGGGCCGCATCCTGATCGGCTGCCGCCGCAGCGGCCCCGACCGTCTGCGCGTCGAGGTGTGGGACAGCGGCGTCGGCATCCCCGCCGACCGGCTGGAGGACATCTTCGAGGAGTTCACCCAGATCCAGGGCAGCGGCGACCGCGGGCTGGGCCTCGGCCTCGCCATCGTCAAGCGCCTGTCGAAGCTGCTCGACCACCGCGTCCGCGTGCGCTCGAAGGAGGGGATCGGCTCGGTCTTCTCGGTGGAGATGCCGCGCGTCGTCGTGGAGAGGACCCGCGCCGCCGCGCCGCCGCCCGCCATGGACCTCTTCCGGCAGGCCGCCAACGACTGCGCGACCAAGGGCATGGTGCTGGTCATCGACGACGAGGCGATCATCCTGCTCGGCCTGAAGGCGATGCTGGAGGGCTGGGGCTACAGCGTGCTGACCGCGCGGTCGGGCGACCAGGCGCTGGAGCGGCTGCGCGCCGACGGTCGGCGTCCGCAGATCGTGCTGGCCGACTATCAGCTCCAGCAGGGGCGGACCGGTCCGGAGGCCTTGGCCGCGGTGCAGGGGCTGGTCGGCAAGGACGTGCCGGGCATCATCCTGACCGGCGACACCGCCCCGGAACGGCTGGACGAGGCCCGCCGCAACGGTTTCAGCATCCTGCACAAGCCGGTCTTCCCCAACGACCTGCGCAAGATGATGGCGAACGCCGGGGCGGCGTAAACGGCCCGAGGCGGCGCAGACGCAAGGAAAGCGTACGGCGGCGTCAGCGCCGCCGCACGATCCTCCGCCACAGCGGCACCGGGCGCTCCTCCTCGGCCTTCTCGGCCAGCCACTGGTCGGCCAGTTCGCGCACCTGCCAGCCGCCCAGGTAGCGGTCGCAGTCGATGGCGCTGTACAGCCGCACCTTGTCCCGGCCGAGTCGTTCGAAATAGTCCAGCGTGCGCTGGCGGTCCGTCGCGGTCATCGGCGGGTTCGCCGGCGGGTTCAGCGGCGGCTTCATCGGGTCCATGGAGCGCATCGGTCCGGCCTCCCCTCTGTGGTGCCCAAAAGAACGGCATACACCCGTCGCACTTTGTTCAGTTGGTATATGGATTGGGCACGCAAGCATCCCAATTAGCCTTTGGTTGCAAGAGCTTCCCCCGCGCCTTCCAACGAAGGTCAGGCTTGCGCCGCCGCATCGGCCCGTCTCTTCCCACCCGCCCCGCGCGCGTGCACAATGCGGCACACGGATGCGTGGGCGGCGGTCTGCCGCCCGGCGCGATCAAAAGACACCTTCAGAACCGGGAGCGGGGGATCATGAGGAAGACGTCGTGGATGGCCGGAGCCCTGGCGGCGGCCGTCGCCGGGCTGTGCGCGGTTTCGGCCTCGGCGCAGACCAAGGTGACCGTGGCGATGAGCGGCTGGACCGGCTTCGCACCGATCACGCTGGCCAAGGAAACCGGCATCTTCAAGAAGAACGGCATCGAGGTCGAGATCAAGAAGATGCCGACGTCCAACCGCCACCAGGCGATGGCGGCGGGCGAGGTGCAGGCGATCACCACCACGGTGGACACGCACCTGCTCTACGCCTCCTCCGGCGTGGACGTGACGCAGGTGCTGGTGCTCGACAGCTCGCACGGCGGCGACGGCATCGTCGTGCGCGACGCGATCAACGGCCTCGCCGACCTGAAGGGCAAGCAGGTGGCCGTGCAGTACGGCGGCGTGCCGCAGTTCTGGCTGGCCTATGTGCTGAAGAAGAACGGGTTGTCGATCGGCGAGGTGCAGACCGTCAACCTCCAGCCGTCCGACGCCGCCAACGCCTTCGTCGCCGGCCAGTTCGACGCCGCCGTGACCTATGAGCCGTACCTGTCCAAGGTGCGCGAGGCCAACGGCAAGATCATCGTCACGTCGGACCAGACGCCGGGCGTCATCATCGACACGCTGGCCTTCCAGCCCGACTACATCCAGAAGAACCCGAAGGTCGTGAAGGCCTTCGTCGACAGCTGGTTCGAGGCGCTGGACGAGATCAAGAAGGACGAGAAGAAGGCCTTCGAGATCATGGCCCGCGACGTCAACCAGACGCCGGAGCAGTTCGCCTCCTCCGCGAAGACCGTGCTCTGGTACGACAAGGCCGGCAACATCGAGTATCTGACCAAGACCATGCCGACCTTCATCAAGGAGGTCCAGGACGTGATGCTGGAGGCCAAGCTGATCCGCAAGGCGCCGCCGAGCCTGGACAGCATGACCGACACGTCCTTCGTTAAGTAAGTTCCTGCCCCCTCCCCCAGCCCTCCCCCGCTTCGCGGGAGAGGGGGTTGAGTTCCCTCCCTCGCCGAAGGCGGGGGAGGGTTAGGGAGGGGGCACCGCCTTCCAAACCCGACAACGGTCCGCCAATCCCATGTCCCCCCTCTTCACTCCGCTGAAGCCGGTCGCTCCGGCGCTGCGCACGGTGCTGGGCATCGCCTGCTTCGTGCTGTTCTTCCTGGGCTGGGGCATCGCCACCTACGGCGGCTTCGTGAAGCCGCTGTTCCTGGCCTCGCCCGGCGACACGCTGACGGCGGGCATCGCGCTGTTCCGGGAGTTCGGCTTCGCCGAGGACATCGCCGTCACGGTCTGGCGCGTCTTCGCCGGCTTCGTCATGGCCGCCGCCCTGGCGGTGCCGCTGGGCATCCTGATGGGGGCCTTCAAGCCGGTGGAGGCCTTCTTCGAGGCCTTCGTGTCCTTCGCCCGCTACCTGCCGGCCTCGGCCTTCATCCCGCTGCTGATCCTGTGGGCGGGCGTGGGCGAGCTTCAGAAGATCCTTGTCATCTTCATCGGCTCCGTCTTCCAGCTCATCATCATGGTGACGGTCATCGTGTCGGGCATCCGCAGCGATCTGGTGGAGGCCGCCTACACGCTGGGCGCCAAGCGCGACGGCGTGGTGCTGCGCGTCCTGCTGCCCGCCGCCTCGCCGCAGATCTTCGAGGCGCTGCGCCTCGTGCTCGGCTGGGCCTGGACCTACGTGATCGTGGCGGAGCTGGTGGGCGCGTCGCGCGGCATCGGCCACATGATCATCGACGCCCAGCGCTTCCTCGACACCGGGCAGATGATCTTCGGCATCTTCATCATCGGCGTGATCGGCCTGATCACCGACCTGCTGTTCCGGGCGCTCAACGCCCGTCTCTTCCCGTGGGCCAAAGGACGATAAGCGCCGGCCATGAGCAAGCTGTCCATCCGCAACGTCGAGAAGACCTTCCCCGGCCGCAACAGCACGGCGCCGACCCGCGCGCTGGTGCCGACGAGCCTGGAGGTCGCCGACAACGACTTCATCACCATCCTGGGGCCGTCGGGCTGCGGCAAGTCCACGCTGCTGCGCATCGTCGCCGGTCTGGAAACCCCCACCGCCGGCGAGGTGCTGCTGGAGGGCAAGGCGGTGTCGGGCCCCGGCCCGGACCGCGGCATGGTCTTCCAGTCCTACACGCTGTTCCCCTGGCTGACCGTGCGCGACAACGTCTGCTTCGGCCTGCGCGAGCGCGGCCTGCCGCGGGCGGAGCAGCTGGCGATCGCCGACCGCTTCCTGGCCCAGGTCGGGCTGAAGGGCTTTGAGAACCACCACCCCGCCCAGCTGTCCGGCGGCATGCAGCAGCGCACGGCGCTGGCCCGCGCGCTGGCCAACGACCCGAAGATGCTGCTGCTCGACGAGCCCTTCGGCGCGCTGGACCACCAGACTCGCGAGCTGATGCAGGAGCTGCTGCTGGGCATCTGGGAGGCCGACCGCAAGACGGTGATGTTCGTCACCCACGACATCGACGAGGCCATCTTCATGGCCAGCCGCGTCGTGGTGATGTCGGCCCGCCCCGGCCGCATCAAGTGCGACATCCCGATCGATCTGCCGCACCCCCGCTCCTACAAGGTCAAGACCACCCCGGAGTTCGCCGCCTACAAGGAACGGCTGACCGAGGAGATCCGCGTCGAAACCATCAAGGCCGTGACCATGGAGCGCTGACCGGCGCCCCATCCGGGCCGGACCATGCGAACGAGCGGCACCTCCGGGCGCCGCTCGTTCTTTTTCACCGCCTTGCTTTGTCCCGCCGGGTCAGGCTTGGCGACCGGTGTTCATGACCAGATCGGACAGGGCGACGCCGGCCCGCTCGGCGTCCGACGCGAGGGAGCGCGGGCAACTCCAATGAAGCCGCCCGCCGATTTCGAGCATCCGGCCCTGACGCTTCACCACCCACACGCCGGTGGCCGCCATGTGGATGACGCGGGCCAGCGGCTCCCCGTCGAAGCCGGAACGGGCCTTGGACGTGGAGTGGCCAACCGCCGCATCTGCTGCCGACACCGCTGGATGCATTGCCGCATTCGAGCGCTCAAAGGCTGGCGCGCACGGATGGGCACTCACCAGTTGCAGCGGGTGCCGTTCGCGGCGGTCGCTCGGGCGGCTCGCCGGGAGGACGGCATGGGCCTGCGGCCTGGAAAGATGCAGCATGTGGGGCATCCTGGGACGTTTCCGATAGGCCTGCGTCCTCAATGTCGCGCAGGTCGTTAGGACACTGAACCTTCCACGCGGCCTGGATGAAGTAAAGAGGAAACACCTCCGAAACCGTGCAACCTTTCGACGCGGAGAAAGGTAAACGAACAATAACCTGATTTTTATTATAGTTTCTTGGCTGTTAGCCAAACATCACCACCAGCGGCTTTGCAGGACGCCTCTGGCCCCCTATTTCGAGGAAGGAAGGGGGAGCGAACCGGCCCTCTTAGGGATGGAACGGACGGCTCTCCGCCCCGGAATAGTCACACGCAAAGGCGTGTTCATTCCGTAAGCATGCGCCACAAGCGCAGGCTTGACCGCTGCTTTCCGAGGCTGGCGGCATCCAAGAATGCAGGGAAGAAAACGGGTAGGATCATGGTGAAGAAACTGGCAGTGATCGTGGTTGGCGGCCTTGTCCTGACGGGCTGCTCGAACCTCAGCCACCGCGAACAGCGGACCTTGTCGGGTGGCGCCATCGGTGCCGCGGGCGGTGCCGCGGTCGGCGCCCTGACGGGGGGCAGCGCGGTGATGGGCGGCGTGATCGGCGGCGCGGCCGGCGCCGCGGTCGGCGCCTTGACCTCCAACAACGGCAAGCACCGGTAAGCACCGATTTCACAACGGGGATCAGGCCGCCGGACCAGTGTCCGCGGCCACCCCACACGCCTGTGCGCCCTCAATGTCAGGGCTCCAGCAGACGTCTGATTTTAAGGGAGATGTTGGAGCGGGTGAAGGGAATCGAACCCTCGTCGTAAGCTTGGGAAGCTCTGGAATTCCTGCTGTATTGTATTGATATTACATAGTATTTCGCTCTCGTGCACAGAAAAGTAAGCTGCTATGTAAGTTGCAATGCGCTAAGAGCGCCTAACAGAACCATCTCTGGACGAAGCGCCAGCAGATGAGGTTGGCCGCGATATGGTGAAAGGCAGTGAAGATGTCGGCGCGCCGTTCGTAGCGGACGGCGATGCGGCGGAAGCGGGCAAACCAAGCGAGCGTACGCTCGACCACCCATCGGTATCGGCCGAGACGCTCGCTGCTTTCGACGCCACGCCGGGCAATCCGCGGAATGACCGCTCGTTGGCGCAGCGCCCGCCGGCAGTGAGCGAAGTCGTAGCCCTTGTCGGCATGCAGTTTGGCCGGTCGCCGCCGGGGCCGGCCCGCACACTGGCGGATCGCCGGCACGGCATCGACCAGCGCCTCCAGCAGCTTGCTGTCGTGCCGGTTGGCTGGCGAGATCCTCAGGGCGAGCGGGATGCCGTTAGCATCGACGAGGATGTGGCGCTTGGAGCCCGGCTTGCCGCGATCCGTCGGGTTCGGGCCGGTCTCCTCACCCCCCTTTTTGCCGGGACGCTGGCGCTGTCCACCGCCGCACGATCCCAGTTGATGGCGTTGGCATAGCCGAGCCGGTCGAGCAGCACACGATGCAGCCGTTCCCACACGCCAGCCCGATGCCACTCGTGCAGACGCCGCCAGCAGGTCATACCCGAGCCGCAGCCCATCTCCACCGGCAGGAGCTCCCAAGGGATGCCCGTGCGCAGCACGAACAGGATGCCGGTCAACGCCGCACGATCGTCCAACCGGGGCCGTCCGCCTTTTGGCTTGGGCGGCTCCGGCGGGATCAGAGGCTCGATGATCGCCCACAAGGCGTCGCAAACAAGAGGGGCTGCCATGCCCCTACCAACCGCTCCCAGCCGGTTTTGTTACGCACTCTAATCCTACAGTTGAGGTTGCCTGGGCATGAGCTGGCGGCCCCAGTGATACGCACGGGCGACGGCTTGATGGGTTCGCCGCCACACCGACCAACCGAGGATCAAGGTGAGCCCGGGTGGACATTGCCTCTGAAGGGCGGCGATGAGGTGGCGGATCTCCGGCATGCTGTAGGCAATCGGCTCGAATGGCGTACGGCTGCCGCCCCCCTTTCCACATTGAGCCGCCGGCGCATGGCGGCGAGAAAGGCGAGCGCCAGCATCGCGAGGGTGATGTGCCGGTACCAGCCGTGCCAGCTGCGGACCTCGTAATCGGCCAATCCGCAATCCTGCTTGGCGATCTCGAAGCATTCCTCGATCGCCCACCGCCACCCGGCCACCCGTACCAACTCCGCCAAGGTGGTTTCCATCGGCCCGAAGGTGACGTAGTAGGCCTTGTCGGCGTGGTCCTTGCGGTTGCGGCGGATCAGCAGCCAGTGATCCCAGGGCGGTTCCTGAAGCCGGAACAGGCGCAACCGGGCCCAGTCGTAATAGCGCTGCCCCTTGGCGCCGACGCCGGCGCTCAGCCGCTTCCAGCCATCCTCCGGCACGAGGTCGGCCAAGGCCGAGGCCTTGAGGTGGAGGAACTCGCGCTCAGCGGTCAGGACGTTGAGCACCTCGTTGCCGCGCACCGCCAGCACGTAGGGAACCGCGCGCTGCTCCAGCAGCACGCGCAGGCTCTTGTCCGAGCCGTAGAGCGCGTCCGCCGCCACCCAGCCGCACGGCACGCCGGCATCCAGGGCCTGCGCGATCATCGCCCGCGCCATCGCCGGCTTGGTGGCGAACGCCACGTCGGCCGGGATGCGCCCCTCGCGCCGATGCACGTCATCCAGCCAGTCCTCGGGCAGGTAGAGGCGGCGGTCGATCAGTGCGTGGCCACGCTCGGTAGCGTAGGCCAGGAACACACCGACTTGACAGTTGTCGATGCGCCCGGCGGTGCCGGAGTATTGCCGGGCCACGCCGACGGAGTGCTCGCCCTTCTTGAGAAAGCCGGTTTCATCAACGATGAGCACACCGTCACGGCCGAGTTGCTCGACGACGTAGGCGCGGCATACGTCGCGGACATGGTTTTGGTCCCACAGCACATGGCTGAGCACCCGCTGCGTGCGCCAGGGCCGGGCGTCGCCGATCTGTTCGGCCAACTGCCAGCCGTTCTTGCGCTTGGCGCCTCCGAGCAGCCCTTCCAGGTACTTGCGGGCCTGCCGACGCGGCTCGGCACGCGCGAATTCATTGGAAATGCGGCCGAACAGCTCATCGAGCCGCGCCGGCCACCCCGTCAACACATCCAGGGCTGCGGTCATGGGAGCCTCCAAAAACGGAGACTCCCTTCAACAGCTCATACCCCCCAGCCTCTCAGGCTCAACTGTAGGACTAAGAACCTATTCCAGTAGGGAGACGAACTCCCAGACGGTGACGGCGCAGACGATGTGGAGCATGGCCTCGTAGGTGAGGGCGAGCTTTTCCCAGCGGACCAGGATGCGCCGATAGCGGTTCAGCCAGGAGTGCGCCCGCTCCACCACCCACCCTCGTGGTTTGCCGGGCTGGGCGGGGGGGGCGGTCGATCCTCGCCCCGGCGCCGGATGTGGGCGGTGAGGCCGCAGTCGTAGGCGATCTGCCGCGGGCCATCGTAATCGTAGCCCTTGTCCAGGCATAGGTGCTGCGGCTGCGCTGCCGTCGGGGTAGGGCGCGGCAGGGTGGCCGTCCGGTGAATCACACAGCGCTGTCCCGCCAGAACCCTGCATGAGCCGTTCCAAACAGGATTTGGAAAAGGACGGAGGCGGGCAATTGTCATAGCGCGCATAGAGTTTTGACTAGCTTAGTGACGCGATCTCCTATTGGGTCCGCCCGCAACGCAGATGCTGCGAGCATCTCGAACATAGGCCGTTTGATGAAACCTTGGTCGCTCAGCTCGGGACAAAGGGAAGCCCATCTCCTGAGAACGGTGCTGGCATCCACGTTGTTGGTCACAGTGAGCTGGCTATCCACAACCCACCGTGCGAAATCCCCCAGCCAGGACTTGTACTCCGCATTCAGCAGGCTTTCCTTGTAACGCAATCGGATGCTGAAGACCTTATCCCAGGTCTCAAACGCCTGTAGTGGGGGCTGGAAATCAATTACCCATTGAGGCATCTGGTCATTTCCCGCGCCCCCGAAGGGGGAGCTGTTCATCAGCGAAACCTTCGCCGTCTGCCCTCCGTAGGGGTCAATGCAGGGCCGAGCGTTACCATCCTCGGCTGTGAGCATATCGGTTGCGAGCTTGAAGCTACTGTTGCAGCGCCCACACATCGGCACAAGGTTCGGCAGATGGGTCCCGAAAATAGGGTAGATGGAGATCGCCAAATAATGGTCCAGCGCGTGGCGTGGCATATCCGGATGAGGAGCATCGAAGCGATCGATACCGCAGAATGGACAGTAGTGCCCTGGCATAGCATGATAGGCACGATGGTATAAGGCGTCTCTAATGGTCCGCCCGTCGGCCGGCACGCCTTTTAATTTGCCGAGAAGGTCAAACGAAAAGTCAAACAGCGACTTCAGGGATTGTTCGAAATCATCCGTAATCCCAAGCGGTGTCTGATAGGGTATAATACCAGACAGTACGTCCTTGTAGTAGCTGGCGGAGCCGACCAGAGCAAGTAGGTGTTGGGCTTGGGCGACGGAGAGACTCTGAGCTGCTTTATTCAGCTTTTCATAACGCGATTTTAAGCCATGGCGGGCGGAAAGCACATCTGAATGCGCCGGGGGCAGAAGCGCTTTCCATAACTTGGAGGCCACACCAGATATTCTTGCGTTAAGAACCTCCTTAACCATATCGATCAGGAAGTCCTGAAACCAGTTTGACTGAACTGGATTCGGTGGAAAATTGAACAGCAACTATTCGCCTCCGCCCTTCATTTGATTGAGTCGGTCGATCAAAAAGGCCTTTTCTACAGATGCCCCGATCTTGGGAAGAGCTTCCTCGATTTCTTCTACCCCGGCCTCTTCCGTAAGGCGTTTGATCTCGTCGCGCGCCACTTGCGAGATGGGTGGCTCGATCTCGAAACAGTCCTTTAGGATGCGATCAAAGCTTGCCCCGAAGGTCTCGTTGGAGGGATTGCGCGCCTCAATGCCGTCTTTAGTCCTTTTGAAAATGATCACCTGCTCGCGCCGCATATCGGAGGGGACGAACGGGGCGTGGGATGTTAGAATTACCTCCCGGGGCGTCACCTTAGGGATAGGTATCGACATTAGTCGGTTTATGAATTTGACGCGCCACTGTGGATTGAAATGAGATTCCGGCTCGTCAAGCAGGAAGAGCGCATTGGCATCAGTGATCATTGAGAATACGCCAAAGATCTGTGCTTGTTGATGCTCTCCGTCGGATAGCGCTACATAATCGACTGGAGCTTCTCCAGCCTTTTTGGCGTGAAATCGCACCTCCTCGAACCTGAATACCTTCTGCTCGTCCTGTGGCTCCGGTAGTCGTGTCGCGAAATGCCCTCTCATGATCTGGCGTGTTAGGCGATTGCGCACCTTCTTCGGGATGGCAAGATCGTTGAGCATCGCAAGTTTGTGGAATGAGCGGTAAAGCTCTGCAGCATCGTTCCAGTGTTTCCTAAAGGCAGCACGGCTCTGTCCGTTAACAAAAAAGTCCAGAGTATAAGTATCCGAGCCACTATCATGGTGTTGGCAGGTCGAACATGCCCGCAGCTTGAGCAGGATGGTCTCCAATTCCTCGGTCAACTTCACGCCTCGGCGACCATTTATCGGCTTCGTTCGAGTTATAGTGGAAGGCTCGAGCTGAATTATGCATCGCCAGGAGGCTAGTTCTGCAAGGGCGGCATGCTCGAGCATCTTTCCGCGGAGTTCTTCGGAGCCCAGCATCAGGTTGGCGATCAATACTTCTAGATTGGTGCCGTAATCAATCAGAAGCAGTCTATTGTCGGGAACCTCCCTTGTCCGCCTTTCTGGATCCAGTGCCGCCGAACTCACGTCCTTCGCGTAGCCCGCTCGGCTCTTGAAAAAGGGCAGGCTGAGCGTCTCATTGTCGCCAGAGGTATAGCCAACCACAATCGGCGGCAGCAGTTCGCCGTAGAGTGGGTCGTCGGACGGCACCTCTGTCCACCCTTCGCTTCCTTCCCTCTCCATGCGCACCGCTGCGCGACGCCTATGAGAGGCCAATCGTGACAGCCTCACCCTTTGTTGCTCGAGGACGGCGTGGTCGAAGTCATAAATTAACTCGAATGTTAACCCTCTATTGGCGTCGGCTCTCTCTTGATCTTCCGCGCAGGTGTGCCACGCATCCTGAAAAATCTCGGCAATGATTTGTAGGAATTGCGACTTTCCTGAGCCATTACGCCCAACCAGACAAAGAGTGGAAAATGGCTGATTATCTTTGATGTCACCTCTATCAAGAGATAAGCTTAGTCCGTTCAGTAAATTTCCGCACGCCTCAGCCTCGTAAACCTTGAGGTAGACCAGCCTCATTTCGGCCTCCGCAATATGATTGAGCCACTTTGCTCATCGAAAACCTGCTCTAAGCCTGGCGGATTCGCCGCAAGCAGTTTATATACTGCATCCCGAAGCGCATCATAATCCGCCTGCACGCCCTCGGAGAGTGTCTCGAAACTGCCCGCTCTGGACGGCATTGCGTCTAGGCGCCGCAACAGCATAGTTTCGATATCCTCGTCCATATGCAGATCCCTTGCGTTCAAATGATCAGGACTAGCGCGCTCGCCACGGTTCGTACTGGTCGGTTGCTCCAACGCTTGCGATTCAGAGTGCCTCAACCAGCCCCGCCTCACGGTCTTCTGAAGCGCATTTGCGCAGGACAGCACTTCGCTCAGGTTTTGCGAAGACGAGGCCACGACACTGTACAAACGCGCCAGTGTATCGACGATGCGCTCCTGGCGTTCCATCGGTAGGAGTGGGACAAGAAATGCGGACAAGCGCTTGGCGCTCAGATTGTTGATGCCAGTGCTTGATCGTGCCGCTGCCTCGACCATTCGCCGGAAGGGACCGCTGCGGACGAGTTCCAGCAGGTAATCACTCAACACGCCATCCCGAGGCCGCATACGTAGGAGATATCCCGCGAAGGCATACCCCTCATGGACCTCGTCGACCTTGGCAGCGTGTCCCACCAGCGAAAGGCTTCCGTTGGATCGAACAAGAAGGATGTCTCCCGCTCTAAGGCGATACTGCTCATACTCGCGCCGGTTCATCGATGTGTACTTGAGATCGGTCGCGTCGATTTCACCAGACGGTGCAATGTTGGGAATACGCAAAACTGGTGTGCCGACACCACCGTAAGCGCTTTTTGTAGACGTGCCGTAATCGATGGACTTCACAAGGTCGGCCAGAGGAACCAGGAATCTTTCCCCGCCCGCACCCCAAATCAGCCTTGACCGCGTCGTTTCCATGAGAGCCGTGGCTGCGCGCTCCAGTTCCGCCATGGCCTCTGAAAGCCTTGACACTGCTGCGACAAGCCGACTGTCGTAAGTGCAGACTTCTGCTTGGGCTTCCAGAGATGGAAGGTCGAGTTGATAGCTGGCAATCGTCGCGAAAGATGTTCTCGGGCGGTCGCCCTTCGTTCGCGCATTGACAAACTGAGTAAAATCGTCGCTCAGCAGAAGGGTTAGCAGGTAGCGTGGAAGGATTTTTTCCGTACATCGAAGAACAATGATCTCGCTGGACGCAGAGCCTTCGAAGTTAGCGACAGCAGCTTTTCTCAAATAGGGTCGGAGGCGGCCGTAAAGAACATCCCCGCTTTGGAATTGGATAACTCGGCTTCGGACATCGGAGGCATAAGACAGATTGATAATTTGCCCATCTTGAGACGCGATGTCCTCTAGGCCAATGAAATACGTACCTGTTGGCAGGTCGCCGGGCATCGCTGATACCCGAATCTGGGTGACCACCGTACCGAGTTCGATCTTGCCGCCTTCTTCCGGCGCAATCAATGTCATGACTGCCTTATCCACCTGAGTTCGGGGCATCTATTTCCTCAACACCGCTCACGATCGCGCTGATCTCCAACAGGGCCGCGCGTGCCTCAGTGAGCGCGTCGTCCATCTGAGTCATGAGATCGGCCAAGTCGGGCGTGCCCTCCTCAGGAGCGTCCTCCGTCCACCGAATATCGAGATCGTAGTTTCGCCTTCGGATTTCTTCCTTGGATACAGGTTTGAACCGCACACTCGGGGTACGCTGCGATCGACCATACGGATCCTCTCCAAACACGGTCTCGAAATCTTTAAAGTCGCCGTCCTGGAGGGTCTTGCGCTTCGTGAAGGTCGGCATGCCGGTCCGGAGATCGTAAAACCATACATCCTCGTTTGCTGGCTGCTCGGTATCGCGATGATTAAAGAAGAGGACGTTGGTTCGCACACCAGGGGCATAAAAAATACCCCCAGGCAGGCGCAGTATAGTGTGCAGGTCGAAATTCTCAATGAGATCCCGTCTAACCTGCAGACCGACTCCCGGCTCAAATAGTACATTATCTGGGACCACGACTGCGGCGCGTCCACGGTGGGCCATTGCGAGACCGATATACTGGAGGAAGGCGAGTTGCTTGTTTGCGGTAGGATAAGGGAGGTCGGCCCGCCGCTTGCGTGCACCACCGGCGCTGATTCCGAACGGCGGATTAGCTAGGATAAGGTTCGCTGGCTGCAGACCTTCCGAATCCGTCGTTAACGCATCGCCGTGGATCACTCGGCCGTTCATCCCGTGGAGATAAAGGTTCATGAGGCATAGTCGGAAGGTGTCCCGCTCGATCTCCAAGCCTTGATAGACGCGATCCTGCGCAGTTCGAGATGTATTTGCGCGATGCGCAGCGATAAGGAAGCCGCCAGTCCCGGCCGCCGGGTCAAAAATGGTCTCGCCTGCCTGCGGCTTTGTCACTCGCACCATCACGTCCACCAATGGCCTTGGAGTAAAATACTGACCAGAGCCAGACCTGGCCTCCGTCGCATTGCGTTCCAGGAGGCTCTCATAGATCAATCCCAGGTCATCACGGCTGCAGTCATGCCAATTAATAGCCTGAATCCCTGAAACTACCTTTTCGAGATTTTCGTCGTGGGAAAATACGGTTGTTGGAAAGGAAAATATGCTGCGGACGTTCTCATCAACAACGTCCTCGCCAAGTCGCGTCAGCAACTTACGATAAAAGCCCAGCATGCCGGGCCCTCGAGCTGCGAGGAGGTCGTCCCATCGACAGCCCTGCGGAATCTCACGCTCTGCGCCGAGCTGCTTCGCGTTCTTGAGGAACAGGAGGTAGGTAAGCTCAGATAGGTATTTGTGGTAAACGATGCCGTCGTCCCGCAGGACATGGCACAAGCTCCATAGGCGTCCCGCGAGGTCTTCCTGATCCATTGTGGTCACTGGCGTGCGTCCCTTTGCATTCTCTGCTGTGATAGCAGCCTTTGATCACCCACTAAAGAGGCAACCACATCGCTAACGTGTCAACCGGCGTCGGGTTGGGGTTCATCCGCTCATTCGACACAGCTGGCGGAATGGCTGGAATGAGTGATGGGGGTACGCTGCCTGGGCTGAAGTGGTTCCAGCTCTCCGGGAAGGAACTGGCCATGTCCCTTCATCCCAGCCCCAAAGGCGTTCAGAACCTCCCGCAGATCGACGCTGCACCGCTGGCCCCGCTTGGCCAGGCGAGGCAGCAGCGGTTCGATCAATATCCACTCTGGTCCGTCAGTTCCGTCGAATACCGCTCCGACCGCCGGTCCTGCCGCGCCTGCTTCGCCCGATGGGTCTTCGTCCACATCGCCTGTCTCCTGTTTCCACACCGAAAACAGGCAAATCACCTTTCTCAAACGGGCTCATAGAGGAATTCCGCCGCATCGAAGGGCTGAAGCGCCAGTGCGGATACGGCTTCCTCCATCTCGACGACGTTCATCGTTTCACCTCCTTCCCTGTGCAGTTGGCACCACGCCAGCGAGCGCAGCACCACGCGATATCCTGACCGCGACGACGCAGACACAGAGAGAACCGGAAGCGCGAGGGGCGGCGTAAGATGCGGCTGCGGTCGGAGTTTCGCCAGACCGGATCAGTCCTACGGGGACATCACTATCTTACGTGCGGTATTGATAACGGCTTCACTTGTATCGGCGATCCGTTCAAGAAGGTTGCACACCTGATGGTGGTTTTCCCTCTCCTCGTTGGTCAGCCAAATCTTGAGCAGGCCTCCGAGTCGATTGAGGTCGGCGTGGGTCCGGGCCAACACGGCTACCTGTTCATAGTCCACGACGCTCCGTGGCTTGGTCCCGAGTCCCACCTCCCGCAGATAGGTCGATAGGGACAGTCCGGCGGCCTTGGCGTTCGCTTCGATCTCCGCGCGCTCTGCAGGCAAGCACCAGACGTTGATGGGCGATGTGGTTCGGCGGGTGCCTTCACCCTGCGGCGTTCTCTTCATGGCGTACTCCTCGACGTGCAGGCGGAGCCTGCTGGCCTCGCAGAGCAGGAAGCCGTTGAGCCGCAGGCGAATAAGGACGTGATGGACCAGTGTACTGGTACATCACCCATCCTGCCCTGCAACGCAAATGAAAATTGATTCGCAGTACATACGAGGATCGTCGCGTTATGCCACTTGGTTCTTAATTACTCCATGCAGCGCAAAACGATTCGCAATACTTCGCGTGTGCGCGAAATTCATTTTCAAATCCGCGTTTGTGGATTATGTGCTGACTAAGAGCTTCGCACGCACAAACGGGAAGGCTGATGATGTCACGACTACAGGCGACAGCGGGACGGGTGGCGTTTCTGGCGCGACGGGAAGCGATCTGGGTGGAACTGACCAAGGGCTGGTCGGTATCTTCGGTCCACCGTCAGTTCGCGGCCGAGGTGCCCATTGGCCTTCGCCAGTTCCAGATCTACGTGAAGCGCTACCTCGTCGAGAAATCGCTGCCGCGCTTCGTCGCCTTGGCCGAGGTGTCCGGCGCCGCAACTCCCGCCACCCCGCTACCCTCGCTGGCCCCCGCGCCGCAACGGGCGTCCCACGGTTCCGAACCGCCGCCGCAGGTCTTCCTCCGTAACAGCAAGCCGACCTCCAGCGATCTTTACTGAAAGGTGCAAACATGGCGTTCGTTCATATCGTGCTTCAGGGCAAAGGCGGCGTGGGAAAGACCCTGGTCGCCAGCGTTCTCGCCCAGTACATCCAGGACAGCCACAAGAACGACGGCCGGCTGCTGGCCTTCGACGCCGATCCGGTGAACAGCACCTTCTCGACCTATCGGCGCTTTCGCGCCCAGACGCTCGACGTGCTGCCCGACGGCACCGTGAACCTTTCCGATGTGAACCAGATGATCGACGCCGCGCTTGACCACCACGGCGACGTGGTGATCGACATCGGTCCAGCGCTGTTCATCCCGTTGGCCAATCGTCTCGCCGATGGCTCAATCGTGCGCCCGTTGGAAAGCCGGGGGTGGAACGTGATGGTTCACTCCGTTGTCGCGGGCACCTCGGCCCAACTTGAGACACTGGAAGGCTTGGGCCGGACCATTCACTCGCTGCCGCCCAGCGTTCCAATCATCGTGTGGCTGAATGAATTTTTCGGCCCGATCATCGCCCCTGACGGACACTCGTTCAAAGAGATGAAGGTTTATACCAGCAATCTTCACCGATACGCCGGCCTCATTCAAATCCCGAACAAAGATCCCGCGACCTTTGGCACAGATTTACGCCAGATGTTGGAGAAGCGAAGAACCTTTGCGGAGGTTATTGCCAACGCCGACACTCGGATCATGACGCGTCAACGGCTGACGTTGATGCGCAACGAGCTGTATCGGCAGCTCGAAGCCATTCTGCCTACCAGACTGTCCATGGAGTAGGATGGGTGAGGCTGTGGTCCATGACCTCCGCGGTCAGCGCGGGGGTCGCGCCGCGGAGCATGGTCGCCGCGCATTATCCCCCGATGGTGACCATCCAACCACCGGTAAGAAATTTAGAGGAATAATATTACCGGTATTATGGGGTGGTGATCTCCCGTATCCGACTCGAATGCCGGGGGTGGCATAGTCCCGAACGAAGGGGTGGTAATGTCCCGTGGATAACCTTGCAGTTTCCCGCGCGATACGCACACCTGCGAGGGGGTGGTGATGTCCCGAACCATCACGACCAAAGGGTTTTGACGGGGAACGCCTCCTTCGCGATGGGTGGGGGCGACTGTCGCAAAAGTATGCCGCCCTCAACGGGCTCGACCCTGGCCTCGGGATAGACCGCCATAGCCATTATCAACGCTTTCCACATTTCACGCTTGAAGTTCTTCTTGTCGCTGTACTCCTGTCCGAACTGGTCGCGAAGGTTCGCCCACGATACCTTGGCGCCGGCTGCTGCCCGAACACGGTGCAGCCGGTGAGCCAACCATGTGTAGGTGTCCAAGGCCAACGCCGAGTGCCGCAAGGCGCCCAGGGCGCGCGGGTCCAAAGGAACTGCGAATTGACGCAACGTGTCGTAGAAGCGCAGTGAAAGCTCTAACGTGCCCGGCCATAGCGTTCCCTGCTTCCCTGTCTCATGTAGCCATGCCTCGAAACGTTCGATAGGCTGAGCTTGTACCGTGGTCTGTCCGATGCCCAGCCGCATTTCGCAGGCCGCCAGAGCCTTCATCTGTGCCTGGAAGCGCTTGTATTCGTGTCCTCCGGTATCAACACCGATCGTCAGCAGAAAACTGCGTATGCTGTCGCCGAGTTGCATAACCGGTGAGTTTGTTCGGACCGCCTCAGAACACAGGTGAATCAGCACCAGCCTGGGCATAGCCCCATAGGGAAGCGGTTGTTTTTCCCACCCGCGTCCTGTCCAAAGCGAACCTGCCCTCAATAACAATGATACATTTCCGTTTGTTCGCTCGAAGCTATCATCCTTGGTGCAGCTACGAGGCAATCCAACTTGACACAACACTGAATGCAGAAAGTTTATGGAACTTGGTTTTGATGATCGAATTTCGGCTCCCGCATTGATAATTCGCTCCACAATCGGCTTGCGTGATTTTAGATGTTTTCCCACGTCATTAATATTCTCAATCGGTGTTTCTTGCGATACCCGTTGAGAGTGCGAACTACTACTTTGTTGTTCGATCAAATGGTTTGGACGAGAGGCAACTTGACCCGCCGCGCTGGGAAATTTCATGGCGGTCACGATTTATCGTTTTCCGCTGTCGACTCCTTTGTTCGGCCATCAAGCCACTCCTGTATGTCTGAAACCCGATATCGAACGCAACGCGCCGACAGGGTGAGATAGCGGGGACCGCATCCACGGACGCGCCAATGGGCCAGCGTCTGCGGTGCAATTCCAAAAGTTTCACCCGCCTCCTCCGGCGTGCAAAGCCTCTCGAGGGGGTTTGCCGCAGACTTGCGTAGAATGGAACGTTTGCTCATCGAGGTGCCTCTCAGCGGTCAAGAGGCCCTCATTTTTCCCACGGATGCGTACTTGTCGACGTAAGTAGGGTAAGAAAGGGGAAAAACGGCTTTCCCCAACCTCACCTAATTATCTTGGCTTAAATTTATATATAGTAGACACGAAATCTTTTATGGTTTCATGACTATAGTCGAGATTAATTCCAAGGTTATTTATTTCTTCGTCGATTTTTTCTATCATCTTTGCCTGGGTTTCTGGATAGCTTTCCTTTTCTATTACTCTGCATGCAATAGCCGCAACAATCTTCCATCCAGATTTCGGAGCCCGTCCCTTACGAGGAAGTGCCGGCATCTCTTTAGTTTCCTTAACAATGACATCCACAAAACACTTTCCAAACGTAGGGCCTACAACACCCCAATGGTCATCACGGATATCAAATGAAAAATCTCTCATCTTGGCATGCGCCTTAAAGTAGATCCAAAATTCTCTTGTTATTTGGCTGTGCAAATCACCATCACGAGGGCGCCCATACGCAACCACTGCTCCATTAATAAACATATCTATAAAATCGTGAACATATTCCATCCCTTCTTTTTCACCTAAACCCTTTCTAATATTTGTTGTATCGGCAATCTTTGATCCAAGTTTATTATAAAGGAAGTCTTCATAAGGAAGTCCACGCTCCATATTCCCTCCCAACCATCACAATGCTTAGGATTATTGTTTCTGAAGAGATACGGTAATTCCCGCAACACGGTTCGTGGCAATTCTCAATGCATCATCCTGAAGATGAGCATAGCGGCTGGTCGTCTTGGCCTGGGTGTGTCCCAGCAATGCCCCAACCACGGGCAGGCTCTCCCCCGACGACACGAGCAAGCTGGCGAAGGTGTGGCGCACGTCATGCACCCGAACTCCTTCGATGCCGGCGCGGCGGCAGACCGCCGCCCAGAAGGTGCGGATGGTCGTCATGTGACCGTTGGCGCCGTCGCCGGAGAAGACCCACGGCGGCAGCTCGCCCTTGCGCTGCTTCGCCTCCTGGGCGCTCTGACGCTTCGCCAGAACCTCGACGGCGGCGGGCGAGAGGGGGACGCGGTGGATACGCTTCTGCTTCGTCGTCGCGGCCGGTTTGACCCACAGGCCGACGCTCAGGTCCACATGCCCCCATTGCATTGCCAGCACTTCGCCAACCCGAGCGCCGGTCAGCAGCAGCAAGCGGACCACATCGGCGGAGTCCTGTGCCTGGCTCTGGTCCAGAGCGGTCTGTAGGCGCGCAATCTCCTCTGGCGTCAGATACCGCTCGCGCCCTTCCTCCGCATTGCGCTCGATCTTGTTGGCAGGGTTCTCGGCCAGCATCCCCCAGCGCTCGGCGGTGGAAAAGATGGCGGAGCACAGTGACACCGCCCGATTCGCAGCCACGGGGAAGCGCTTGGAAATCCCGTGGTGCATGTCCTCGATGTCCTTGCGGCGGATGTCCGTAATGCGCTTCTCGCCAAGGACCGGCAGGATGTGGTTCTTCAGCAGCAGGCGGCGGTTCTTCAGGGTGCCGGCGCGGTTGCGCCGTCCGGCGACCTCCTCCAGCCAGCGAGTCGCGAACTCGGTCAGCGTCGGGTTCATGTCCGGCTTGACCTCGCGCGCCTCCTTGCGCTCCTGGGCGGGATCGCGGCCAAGGTCGGCGGTGGCGAGAACCTTCCGGGCCTCCTGGCGCGCTTTGTCGAGCGGCACCTTGTTGCAGAACCCGATGGTCATGCGGCGTTCCTTGCCACCACGAACGCGCATCTGCACGATCCAGGCTTTCGCACCGCTGGGCGTGGCACGGACGGCGAAGCCGGGCACCTCGCTATCCCAGACGAAGGCCTGCCCCTTCTCCGGCGGCTGTAGCTCGTCCACAAGGGTCTTGGTGAGGCGGACGCGGGCCATGCTGTGTCACCCCCTGCTTACACGAGAGGCGCTCACACGGCCGCTGGGCGGGCTTTCCGCGTGGGGGCGTTGATTCGCCTGCCTTCGGCTTACAGCCCGCTTACACGCCCTGTGTAAGCACCGATGTAAGCTAGCATGGGGCAGAATCAGGCACAACGAGGCACCACCGGGCATCCCGGTTCGGCGCTAACTCATTGATCTTCTAGGGAAGTCGTTGGAGCGGGTGAAGGGAATCGAACCCTCGTCGTAAGCTTGGGAAGCTTCTGCTCTACCATTGAGCTACACCCGCGCGCCGCATGTTTATAGGCGACGCTTTCGCCGCTTTCAAGCGGTTCGAGCATGCCACAGGCGGGATTCGGCAAGTTCCCGCGGGGAGGCGGCGAAAACCGACACCAGCGGCGAGATCAGCCGCGGAAACAAGGCGGTGCCGCCGGAAGCCGGCCGCACGTCCTCGTTCGCGGGCACGCCATAGCCCTCGTCCGTCGCCGGGACGGTCACCATGCCGGCGGCGCCGGCCAGGGCGCCGGGGACCAGCTCCAGCCCCAGGAAGCGGTCGAGATCGACCGGGCCCGGCAGGGCCATGTCGAGCGTCAGCTCCCGCGTGAAGCCGAACCGCGCGTAATAGGGCGCGTCACCGACCAGGATCACCGCCCGGTGGCCGAGCGCCGCCGCCTTGTTCAGGCTCATCCGGATCAGCTTGCTGCCGAGCCCGCCGCCCTGCAACCGGTCCGACACGGCGATCGGGCCGAGCAGGAGCGCCGGCACCGTGCCGCCGATGGTCACCGGCCAATAGCGGATCGTGCCCTCCAGGATCTCGTTGCCCAGTTCGTCATGCTCGATGGCGACGAAGCCGAGCTCCGGGATCGGGGCAACGCCCTCCCGCAGCTTGTAGGCGGTCTTCTTGAAACGATCCGGGCCGAAGGACCGGTCGAGCAGGGCTTCGATCGCCGCGTCGTGCCGCGGCTCTTCCAGGGAGATCATCATGTCAGGAGCTTCCCGGCAAAAGGACTGTGGTCGGAGGCGGACCGCGCCGCCGCGCCGGGGGAGCGCCGGATCAGTGCCGGCGGAGACCCGAAGCGTCCGCACGCGACCCAAGGACGGCCGCAACCGCGCGCAGCGCGGTATGGCGTCGTCGTCGGATGCTGATGCTGTGCGGACGAGACATGGGCAAGGCTCTTCGGCCGTTGCAGGGACCTCGCATATAACACCAGCGGACAGGGGGTTCAAGCGATCGTGAAAGGGCCGGAACCGGTCCGTTGCGCATGGCTTCCCGGTGTGTCCTGCATGCATCGCCGCACCCCCGTCCCGCCGCCTCGGGGCATCCGGAGGGGGTGTCCCTCGCTCCACCACTGGACAGGCGCTTTCCCCCGCCCCTATTCTCTGGGCCGGGAGTGCCGCCATGTACACGAAAGTCACCCGCGCGATCCGCGTCACCGTCCAGCCGGTCTTTCTCGACGAGCAGTCGATGCCCGCCGAAAGCCGCTACGTCTGGGCCTATCACGTCCGGATCGAGAACGAAGGCCAGGAGACCGTCCGGCTGCGCACGCGCTATTGGCACATCACCGACGCGCTGGGGCGCGTGCAGGAGGTTCGCGGGCCCGGCGTGGTGGGCGAACAGCCGGTGCTGGAGCCCGGCGGCAGCTTCGAATACACCAGCGGCACGCCGCTTCCCACGCCCTCCGGCATCATGGTCGGCTCCTACCGGTTCGAGACGGGCGCCGGCGAGGCCTTCGACGTGGCGGTTCCCGCCTTCTCGCTGGACAGCCCGCACCAGCCCCGCCAGCTGAACTGACAGCCGGACGGACGCCGCCCGCGCGGCGGTGCCGTCTTGGATTTCCCGGGCGCCTGCAACCGATCGCCGCAGGGCGCGCGGAACGGCGGGGTCCGGCGCCTTGACCGTGGGGCGGCGCACCCACTTGCGCCATACTCCGCTGCGCTGCCTGCCTTCGGAAGATTGCAGTGATCCGGGCGAGCGGCGGGTCGTATCTATACCCGATAAGCCGGCTCCGGCATCGGCGCGCCGCGCGACCGGACCGCTTGTCGCCAGGACCCATCCGACCGAGACTCGACCAGGAATCGAAAGGCTTCGCCCCGTGACGGCTTCCAAGACCCCGCACGCCGACAACATCCTCCGCGGCCCCGGCCATTCCGTCGGCGCCACCCACGGCGAGACCGCGCGCCCCACCCGCGCCGAAGCCGAGGAGGCCGTCCGCACGCTGATCCGCTGGGCCGGCGACGACCCGGCGCGCGAGGGGCTGGTCGGCACGCCGGACCGCGTGGTCCGGTCCTACGAGGAGTTCTTCGCCGGCTACGCCATCGAGCCGGAGGAGATCCTCGCGCGCACCTTCGAGGAGACCGACGGCTACGACGAGATGGTCGTCCTGCGCGACATCCGGCTGGAATCCTATTGCGAGCACCACATGGTGCCGATCATCGGCAAGGCGCACGTCGCCTACCTGCCCCGCCAGCGCGTCGTCGGCATCTCCAAGCTGGCGCGCCTCGTCGAGGCCTACGCCAAGCGCCTGCAGATCCAGGAGAAGATGACGGCGCAGATCGCCAACGCCATCGATCAGGTGCTGCAGCCCGAAGGCGTCGCCGTGGTGATCGAGGCGCAGCACCAGTGCATGACCACGCGCGGCGTGCACAAGACCGGCGTCACCATGGTGACCAGCCGGATGCTGGGCGCCTTCCGCAGCGACCCGTCCACCCGGCGCGAGTTCCTGTCGATGATCGGCAACCCCGGCTCCCGCGCGGAGTGAGCCGAGCCCGCGCTAATCCGCGCGGATGCCGTGCTGGCGCAGCAGGCTGTAGAGCGTCGGGCGGCTGACCCCGAGCAGGCGCGCCGTCGCCGACAGGTTGCCGCCGGAGCGGGCCAGCGAGTCGATCAGGGCGCGCCGCTCCGTCTCGTCGCGCAGGACGCGCAGCGTCGGCGGGGCGTCACCGGTGGCCAGCCGGCGCCCTTCCAGTTCCAGGTCGGCGCGCTGGAAGGCGCGCTGCACCACGCCGGCCAGCTCCTGCGCGTCGATCGGCTTGCCGCACACCTCGTGGGCGCCGCGCGCCACCGCGCGCACCGCCAGCACCCGCTGGTCTTGCGGGGCCAGAGCGATGATTTTGATCGACGGCGCCTCGCCCAGGATCAGCGACAGGGCGTCCAGGCCGCCACCGCCGTCTTGCGGCGATTCGTCCAGCCGCGCGAGATCGACCGACAGGGCCACCACCGGGGGCCGGTGCGCCCGCACCGCCTCCAGCGCGTCCGCCACGCCGCCCGCGGCGACGATCCGGCACACCGGCAGGGCATCCTGGACCCGGCCTTCCAGGGTGGGATCGTCATCGACGACAAGCAGCGTGCGTGGAACCATGATTCTCCAACTCTCCGACCGGGAAACGGGCCGGTGGTCAGAATCGCGGCAGGCGGCCCGTCTGTCCAAGGCGCGTTGGCATGAACACCGACGCAATTTGGGCAAAATTGCGTCGTCGAAAGGGGTGCACCGCGGCCGGACGCCCGTCCCCCCGCCACCCTCTCCCCCTCGTCCGAGCGGTCTGCTAAGCTCCCGGCGCGCAAGGGCGAATCCGCGCCCGGGGGAGCAGGGGCATCATGGCGGCGAAGGTCACACCGGCGGTGAACGCGGCGAAGGCGGCGGGGGTTGCCCACCGCCTGATGGAGTATGAGTACGACCCCTCGGCGGACGCCATCGGCCTGCACGCCGCCGCGGCGATGGGGCTGGACCCGGCCGTGGTCTACAAGACGCTGATCGTCCAGCTGGAGCCGAAGGCGCTGGCCTGCGTCGTCATCCCCGTCGCGGCGAAGCTGGACCTCAAGGCGCTGGCCGCCGCCGCGGGCGCCAAGAAGGCCGATCTCGCCGACCCCGCCCTGGCGGAGCGCACCACCGGCTACATGGTCGGCGGCATCAGCCCGCTGGGCCAGCGCAAGGCCCTGCCCACCTTCATCGATTCCAGCGCCGAGTCTCTGACGGAGATGGTCGTCAACGGCGGGCGCCGCGGCCTGCAGATCGCCCTGGCCCCGGCGGATCTCGCCCGCGCCACCAGGGCCGTGGTGCGGCGGATCGTGGTCCAGTAAGCGGACCGCCCGCCCACACCCCCGCCCAACACCCCCGTCATGCCACCGCCGCACTACCGCGGCGGCCGGGTTCCGGATAGGGTGCCGGCACGATGCCCTGCCCTGCGCCCCACCCCGCCCTTGCGAAGCTCCCATCATGCTGACCGCCAACCTTGCCGCCCTGGGGGCCGCGCTCTGCTGGGCGGCCAGCGGGCTGATCGCCATCGGCCCGGTGCGGGCCATCGGTTCGGTCGCCTTCAACCGCCTGCGCATGAGCATCGTCTTCGTCGGCACGGCGCTGGCCGCGACGCTTCTCGGCGGCTGGCAGACGCTCGACCTGCAGGGAGCGGCGATCCTGGCGCTGTCCGGCGCGGTCGGCATCGTGATGGGCGACACCGCGCTGTTCTGGGCGCTGGGGCGCATCGGGCCGCGCCGCAACTCGGTCATCTACGCCACCAACGCGCCGATCACCGCGCTGCTCGCCTGGGCCGTGCTGGGGGAGGCGCTGGGGCCGTGGACGGCGGTCGGCATCGCGCTGGTCACCGCCGGGGTGATGCTGGCGATTTTCTTCCGCGCCAGCCCGATCCCGAACGGCACCGGCACCGTTCCCCACGACTGGGAGTCGGTGCGCGGGCGCCTGCTGGTCGGCGTCGGCGCCTGCCTGATCGCCGCCGTCTGCCAGGCCGCCGGCTCGGTCATCGCCCGGCCGGTGATGGCGGCGGGCGCCGACCCCATCGCGGCGGCGGCGGTGCGCGTCGGCATGTCGGGACTGCTGCTGTTCGCGGGTGGGCTGCTGCCCGGCCAGCGCTTCGGCTTCGGCCCCGGCCTGACGCCGCGCATCTTCGCCCAGGTGGTGGTGAACGGCTTCATCGGGCTCGGGCTGGGGATGACGCTGCTGCTGATCGGGCTGGCCCACGGCAACGCCGGCGTGGTCGCCACCCTGTCGGCCACCAGCCCGGTGCTGATCCTGCCGATGCTGTGGGCCTTGACCCGCCAGCGTCCGGGGGCCGGCGCCTGGGCGGGCGCCATCGTCGCGGTGCTGGGCGTGGCGCTGATCGTGAACCGCTGATTCTCAACCCCTGATTCTCAACCGCTGAGCCGGTCGGGGACGTATCCGCGGATTGGAAATTTTTACCTGAAACGGTTGCGTCCGCCAATTTCCGGGGCAGGATGGAGAAACCGGCTTCCGGTTCCCGCATTCCGATAAGGCGCGACACCCCATGGCCTCCCCCCGCCGCAAGCGTTCCGGCGCCGACCCCGCCGCGCCGGTGCTGCATCTCACCCGCTTCCTGCCCTACCGCCTGTCGGTGCTGTCCAACACGGTCAGCCACACCGTGGCGAAGCTGTACGAGAAGCGATTCGCCATCACCATCCCGGAATGGCGGGTCATCGCCGTGCTGGGCGGCGGCGAGACGCTGAGCGCGGGGGAGATCGCCCAACGCACCGCCATGGACAAGGTTCAGGTCAGCCGGGCGATCAGCCGGATGCTCGATTCGGCGCTGATCCTGCGCGAATCGGGCGCCACCGACCGCCGCAAGGCGCAGCTCACCCTGACGCCCAAGGCGCTGGCGATCTACTCGGAGATCGTCCCCCTCGCTCTCGCCTACGAGCGGGAGCTGACCAGCGCCCTGACTGAGGAGGAGATGGGCCAGCTCGACGGCCTGCTGGCCAAGCTCCAGGCCCGGGCCGACGCGCTGGCCACCCGCCCCGCCGCGCAGATCCCGGACGCGGACTGAGCGCCTACGCGAAGTCCTTGAAGCTGTCCGCCGCCGCGCGGTCGTAGCCCTGGCTGGCGCGCAGGAGCTGGCGCGTGTAGTCCTCCCGCGCCGCGCCCCGGCGCAGGGCCTCCACGTCCATCTCCTCGACGATGCGGCCCCGGTTCATCACGGCCAGCCGGTCGCACATGGTGGCGACCACCGCCAGATTGTGGCTGACCAGCACGTAGGTCAGCGCGTGCTCCGCCCGCAGCCGCTTCAGCAGGTTGAGGATTTCCGCCTGCACCGACACGTCGAGCGCCGAGGTCGGTTCGTCCAGCAGCAGCACGCGCGGCTCCAGCACCAGGGCGCGGGCGATGGCGACGCGCTGGCGCTGCCCGCCGGAGAGCTGGTGCGGGTAGCGGAAGCGGAACTGCGGCCCCAGCCCGACGTCGCGCAGCACCCGGTCGATCCGCGCGTCGACGTCGCGCAAGCCATGGATGGCGATGGGCTCGGCCAGGATGCGGTCGATGGTGTGGCGCGGGTGCAGCGAGCCGTAGGGGTCCTGGAAGACCATCTGGCAGGACTTGAAGAAGCCCTTCTCACGGCGGCGGCTTTGCGCGGCCCCGGCCACGGCGATGGACCCGGTCCAGTCGTGGTTCAGACCGACGACGGCGCGCAGCACGGTGGACTTGCCCGAGCCCGATTCGCCGACCAGCCCGAAGCTTTCACCCTCCCGCACGGCGAAGGACACCCCCTGCACGGCGGCCACGGCGTCGGCGCCATGGCCGAAGGTGACGCGCAGATCCCTGACGTCGATCATCGCCCACCCTCCGCCGGACCATGTCCCCTCTCCCCTCTGGGGAGAGGGTTAGGGTGAGGGGGTCCGGCCATTGCCGAACGCACCGGTCCCCCAACATCCCCCTCACCCCGCCCCTCTCCCCGGAGGGGAGAGGGAGAGATATCTTCAAGCCAGGACGGGTCGCGCGCCAGCACCGGCAGCTCCGCCCGCGTGTCGTCCAGCCGGGGCAGGCTGTCGAGCAGGCCGCGGGTGTAGGGATGCGTCGCCGCGTGCAGCTCCGACGCGCGGCAGGTCTCGACCACACGGCCGGCGTACATGATGAGGATGCGGTCGCAGAAGGACGCCACCAAGTTCAGGTCGTGGCTGACGAAGATCATCCCCATGCCGCGGCTGGAACACAGCTCGTCCATGATCGCCAGCACCTGCATCTGCACCGTCACGTCGAGCGCCGAGGTCGGCTCGTCGGCGATCAGCAGGTCGGGGTTGGGGATCAGCATCATGGCGATCATGATGCGCTGGCCCATGCCGCCCGACACCTCGTGCGGGTAGAGTCCGTAGACCCGCTCCGGGTTGCGGATGCGCACGGCCTCCAGCATCTCCAGCGCGCGCCGCTTCGCCTCCGCCGTGCCGGCGCTGGAATGGACGCGGTAGGCCTCGGCGATCTGGGCGCCGATGGTCATCACCGGGTTCAGCGAGAATTTCGGGTCCTGCATGACCATGGAGATGCGGCGCCCGCGGATGCCGCGCAGCCGCTTCTCCGGCAGGGTCAGCAGGTCCTCGCCCTGGAAGCTCAGCCGGTCGGCGGTCACGATTCCGGGCGGCGGGACCAGCCGCAGGATGGCCCGCCCAGTCATCGACTTGCCGGAGCCGGACTCGCCGACGATGCCCAGCTTTTCCCGGCCCACGGTGAAGGAGACGCCGCGCACCGCCTGCGTCACGCCCGTCCGGGTGGGGAAGGAGATGCGGAGGTTCTCGACCTCCAGCAGAGGTTTGTCGCTCATTGGCGGTTGGCTCATTGGCCTTTCGGGTCCAGAACGTCGCGCAGGCCGTCGCCCAGCAGGTTGAAGCCCAGGCTGACCACGAAGATGGCGATGCCGGGCATGGTGGCGACCCACCACTGCTCCAGCACATACTGGCGCCCGGTGGCGATCATCGCGCCCCATTCCGGGGCGGGCGGCTGCGCGCCGAGGCCGAGGAAGCCCAGCCCCGCCGCCGTCAGGATGATCCCCGCCATGTCCAGCGTCACCCGCACGATCAGCGAGGAGGAGCAGAGCGGCACGACATGGCCGAGGATGATCCGCGGCGTCGAGGCGCCCTGGAGCCGGGCGGCGCTGATGAAGTCGCTCTTGCGGATGGTGATCGTCTCGGCCCGCGCGATGCGGGCGTAGGGCGGCCAGCTGGTGATCGCGATGGCGATGATGGCGTTCTCGATGCCCGGCCCCAGCGCCGAGACGAAGGCCAGCGCCAGGATCAGCTTCGGGAAGGCCAGGAAGATGTCGGTGACGCGCATCAGCACCGCGTCCACCCAGCCGCCGAGATAGCCAGCCACCGTCCCGATCAGCAGCCCGGCGACCGGTGCCGTCACCGCGACCAGCGCCACGATCATCAGCGTCAGGCGGGAGCCGTAGAGGATGCGCGACAGGATGTCCCGCCCGAAGGCGTCGGTGCCCAGCCAGTGCGCCGCGCTGGGCGGCAGCAGCCGCTGCGACAGGTCCTGCGTGTAGGGATCGTAGGGGGCGAGCAGCGGGGCCAGCGCCGCCATCAGCACCAGCAGCAGCACGATGCCCAGCCCGATCATCGCCAGCCGGTTGCGCGCGAAGGCCAGCCAGCCCAGATAGACCCGGCCCAGCCGGGCCTGCCCGCGGGACCGCGGCGTCTCCGCCGTCAGCCACGCCCGCATTCCGCCTTCGGTGGTGTCAGTTTGTGCGGTCATCGCGCCACCCTCATCTCGCACGGGGATCCAACAGACGATAGAGCAGGTCGGACAGCAGGTTCAGGCCGATGAAGACCGCCCCCACCACCAGCGTGCCGCCCAGCACCGCGTTCATGTCCGCCGACAGCAGCGAGTTGGTGATGTAGAGCCCCAGCCCCGGCCAGGCGAACACCGTCTCCGTCAGCACCGACCCCTCCAGCAGCGAGGCGTAGGACAGCGCCACCACCGTGGTCAGCGGCACCGCGATGTTGCCCAGCGCGTGGCGCCAGATCACCCGCGCCTCGGACATGCCCTTGACGCGGGCCGTCGTGATGTATTCCTGGCGAAGCTGGTCCAGCATGAAGCTGCGCGTCATGCGCGCGATGTAGGCGACGCTGTAGAGGCCGAGGATGCCCGCCGGCAGCACCAGATGGTGCAGCGCGCTCCAGAACACGTCGCTCTCACCGGCCAGCAGGGCGTCCACCGTGATGATCCCGGTCACCGGATCGACCAGCCCCTCGTAGAAGACGTCCACCCGCCCCGGCCCCGGCGCCCAGTCGAGCCGCGCGTAGAAGACCAGCAGCGCCATCAGCCCCAGCCAGAAGATCGGGATGGAATGGCCGATCAGCCCGATCACCCGGATCAGATGGTCCGGCCAGCGCCCGCGGTGGACGGCGGCCATCACCCCCGCCGGGATGCCCAGCAGAACGCCGACGACCAGCGCGGCGGTGGCCAGTTCCAGCGTCGCCGGGAAGACGCGCAGGATGTCCTCCAGCACCGGGCGGGAGGTCAGAACCGAGGTGCCGAAATCGCCCTGGATCACGTCGCCGACGTAGCGCAGGAACTGCTGCCACAGCGGCAGGTCCAGCCCCAGCTCCTGCCGGACGCGGGCGTAGGTGTCGGCGGACACACGGTCGCCGACCACGGCGATCACCGGGTCGATGGGCACCACGCGCCCGATTAGGAAGGTGACGAGCAGGAGGCCGAGGACGGTCAGCGCCACCGAGACGAGCAGACCCGCTCCGCGGATCGCATGACGCCGCCCCGGCATCCCCGGTCGTTTCAAGATAGCGGCCAAGTTTCACCCAAGCTTGAAAGCAAAAACCCTCTCCCCCCTGGGGAGAGGGGAGGGTGAGGGGGTTGCGCTTGTGCCGAACGTACGAGCCGTGCGAATCCCCCTCACCCTAACCCTCTCCCCGGAGGGGAGAGGGGATGACGTGCGGGAAGGATAAAGCCCGCCTTACTTCTTGCTGACCTTCCAGTAGTAGTTGCTGTCGAAGCTCGGCCCCCAGACCAGACCCTCGACGTTGCTGCGCTCCGCGATCACCTCGGTCTGCTGGAACATGATGACGAAGGGCGAGGTCTCCAGAACTTCGCGCTGAAGCTCCTGGTACATCGCAGCGCGCTTGGCGGTGTCGCGCTCCTCGACCGCGGCGGCGGTCTTCCTGGTCAGCTCGGGGATGTCCCAGGCGTTGCGCCAGGACAGCGGCTTGGCCTTCGCGTCGTCGGCGTTGTCCGGGTTGGCGGCGAAGGTGTCGGCGTTGGTGTTCGGGTCCTGATAATCGGCACCCCACTGGTAGAGCAGCGCCTCGTGGTTGCGGGCGCGGTACTTGGTGACCACCTGCTTGCCGTCCGCCGGCAGCAGGTTGATCTTGATGCCCGCTGCCGCCGCGCTGCCCTGGATGGCCTGGGCCATGTCCATGCTGGGCGAGGTGTTGCGGACGTCCATGGTCACGGTGATGCCGTCCGGATAGCCGGCTTGGCGGAGCAGCTCCTTCGCCTTGGCCGGGTCGTACGTGTACGGGTTCTCCTCCAGCGCGCCGAGGAAGCCCTTGGGCAGGAAGGCCTGATGGACGGTGCCGAGACCGTTCATGATGGTCTTCGCCATGCCGTCGTAGTCCACGGCGTATTTGAAGGCCTTGCGCACGTCGGGCTTGGCCAGCACCTCGTTCTTCTGGTTCAGGCCGAAATAATAGAGCGTGCCCTTGGGCGCCTGGACGATGCGGATCTTGTCGTTGCCGCGCAGCGGCTCGAAC
Source organism: Azospirillum sp. UENF 211521 (assembly GCF_058780535.1). Taxonomy (NCBI): domain Bacteria; kingdom Pseudomonadati; phylum Pseudomonadota; class Alphaproteobacteria; order Rhodospirillales; family Azospirillaceae; genus Azospirillum; species Azospirillum sp. UENF 211521. Next base: position 425,890 of record NZ_JBSNCF010000001.1, on the reverse strand, counting down.
TGCTCCGGCTTCAGGTTGCGGGCCACGTCCACGTCGCCCTTCTCCAGCAGCAGGCGCTGGGTCGCCGGCTCCGCGATGTGGCGGATCAGCACGCGCTTCACCGCCGGCGCACCGCCCCAGTACTTGGCGTTGGCCTCCAGCGACAGAAGCTCGCTGGCCTTCCACTGGCGCAGCACGAAGGGGCCGGACCCGGCGGAGTTGGTCTTCAGGAAGGCGGCGCCGAAGTCGCCGTTGACCTCTTTGCTCTTGACCAGCTTGGCATCGACCACGCCGGAGACGTCGGCGGTCAGGCAATAGAGCACGAAGGTCGGGGCGTAGGTCTTGTCCGTCTCGAAGACCAGGGTGCGCGGGTTGGTCGCGCGGACCTTCTGATCGACGTTCTCCGGCGTCAGGCCGAACTGGGTCAGGATGAAGGCCGGCCCCTTGTTCATCTTCACGGCTCGCTGGAGCGAGTAGGCCACGTCCTCCGCCGTCAGCGGGTTGCCGGAGTGGAACGTGATGCCGTCGCGGATGGTGAAGGTGAAGGTCTTGCCGTCGTCGGAAACGGTCCAGCTTTCCGCCACCTGCCCGTAAATCTTGCTGACGTCGTTGACGTCGAAGCGGATCAGCCGGTCATAGACCTGGGCGCCGTATTCGGCCCCCGACAGCTCGAAGATCTCGCCGGGATCGAGCGTCACGATGTCGTCGAACTGCCAGGCCATGACCAGCGTGTCCTTCGGCGTGTCGGCCAGGACCGGCGTGGCCGCGAGGCCGAAGGAAAGACCGGCGGAAAGGATGGCGGCGCCGGCCAGACGGCGCGCGAGCGTGTTCATGGTTCCCATACTCCCTGCGTGATCCCGGAACGACCCCGGATGGGGCGAATTCTCTTTGGAATTCTTAGCGGTTAACGGCCGGATGATCCGGCGGCGCGGGTTCGCCTGTCAAGCGGGCGGCGGTCATAGCGGTCCCCTGCGACCAAACGCGAAGGCCGTACCCCGGTCCGGAACGGGCTTGCCGATCCCGCCCGTCCGTCCACATCACTGGCAAAGCGATGGAGGACCCATGGACCAGGACCACGAGAACGGCCAGTCACGCGTGCCCAAGCCGCCGAGCCGCGACGAGGTGGAAAAAATCAGCGACGCGCAGCGCTACATCACCGACGACTGGACCGGCGACGGCGGAAAACCGGCGGATCAGCCGGCGGATGATGCCAAAGGTTGACATGGCGAACGTTGAGTCCGGAACCGTCCCCGCGTAGCTTCGGCGACCAGAAACCACGCGCGCGGGGACGAGCATGATCGGGAACGACGGAAAACCGGTGTCGAAGGAGGGGCTGCGCCAGCACCTCGCCGCCTACAACACGCAGTCGCGCGGCTCGAAGGAGTTCGCGGCGATCCCGCGCGCTCTGGTCACCGTCTGCGACAATTTGAAGGCCGGCAAGACCACCTACGTGAAGTGCCTGGACGGCCAGTTGCAGCTGTCGCGGCGCAAGGACAACAGCGTCCAGGCGTCGTAGCGGCCCGTCACCCCTCGCCCTTCACCGGAAAATCGAACCAGGGCAGGCGTAGGAATTCGTACTCGCGCAGCCGTGGCACCCGCCCGCGCCGCGTCCAGTCGTGGAGGATGGTGTAGGGCGCCGCCTGATCCAGCGTCCAGGCCGCCTCGCCGCGGTCGAAGAACCAGCCGATGTAGGCGCCGACGAGGCCGAGGAATTCCCGCCCCGCCGCGGTCGGCGCGATGCCGAGGAAGCTGACGATGATGTCGTCGAACGGCCCGCGGGCGCGGCGGTCGCGCATGATCGTCAGGTCCCAGTCTGCCCCGCTGCGCAGATCGGGTCGAAGCGGCGCCGTGCAACGGGCGTCGATGTCGGTGATGAAGACCGGCGCCCCCGTCCGGTCCAGCAGGTCCAGGGCCACGAAGAAGCGCGCGCAGGCGTAATAGGTGGTCTCCGCCCCCGGCGCGTGGGTGGACAGGTCGATGCGCTCCAGCGACCAGGACAGCCGCCCCGGCTGGGCGGCGCAGCGGCGGTCCAGATCGGCGCGGTCCGCCGCGCCGGGGTTGACGATGTGGACATGCACGCGGTCGCCCGCCGGGTGCTTCAGCGCGTGGGAGAGGAACCAGCCGCCGAAGCGCCGCCAATAGCCGGAATCGACGCTGACCAGCAGGATCGCGCCACCACCCGCCGCGGGCGGAACCGGCATCGACCGCTCCCCCGCCTCGGCGATGCGCGGCCGATACCCGGCGAGCGCATCGAGGAAGACCGGGCGCGCGTCGACCTGCCGCCATTTCGCCGCCTGCGGGTCGGCGCGGATCGCTTCCTCCGACCAGCCGCGCAGACAGCGCCGGGCGAGCCTCGAGGCGGTCACCAGCCGCCCCCGCCGGTAGAGGCCGTGGGCGATGCAGGCCGCCGCCGCACCGTCTCCCGGCGCGCGTCGCAGCCGGTCCCGCGCCCGCCCGGCGATCCGCTCCAGCCGCGCGTCGTCCAGCATGCCACGGTGGATGGTCAGCACGGCGGTGCGGAACAGCGCAGCCTCCGCCACCTCCCCAGCCCCGCGCTCCAGCGCCGCCAGGAACAGGTCGAGCGCGCGGGCGAGCGGTTCGCCCCAACTCGCCTCCGGGTGGTCGGCGCGGGGAAATTCCGGCAGGGCGCCGCTCGCCTGCAAGGTCGCCATGGCGAGGTTGCTCAGCGCCGCCCCGTCGTCCGGACGCAGCCGCGCCGCCCGGTCGTAGCCCGTCACCGCCCCATCGGCCTCCCCCGCCGCCAGCCGTGCACGCCCGACGGCCGCCCAGCCGTCGGCGCTGTCCGGCGCTACGGACAGCGCATGGGACAGCCAGCGCCCGGCCGCCAACGGTTCCGGCCCACCGGCCAGAAGCCGCCCCGCCACCAGCGCCGCCGCCCCATAGCTGGGGTCGATCCGCAGGGCCGTGCGGAAGCATTCCAGCGCCTCCCCCATCCGGCCCAGATCGCCGAGCGCCAGCCCCCGGTTGAAGGCCGCCTTGGCCCGCGCCGGCTCCAACGCCAGGGCGCGCGCGTGCTGCGCGGCCGCGCGCACCGCGTCCCCGCCGCCGCGGCGCAGGCTGCCCAGATTGTCGTGATAGTCCGCCGCCTCCGGGTCCAGCGCGATGGCCTGGGCGATCAGCGACAGCGCCTCCTCGCTCCGCCCGGTCTGGCCCGCCAGGACACCCAGCAGATGCAGCGCGTCGGCCTGCCGCGGGTCGGCGTCGAGGATCGCCCGGTAGACCCCGGCGGCCTCGCCCATCCGTCCGGCCCGGTGGTGGCCGATGGCGATGGCATAGGCTTCGGACAGGCTGACCATGACGACTCCGGGAACGTTCGGGGGGCTTGCGACATCGCGCCCGCTTGCGGAGGCGTGCCGTCCCTCTACCATCGCGGGCCATGAGAACCGATCCCGACGGCCTCCCCCATCATGACGACCGCCGCGCGCTGGCGGAAGCCCTGCGCGCCGCTCTGACGCAGCGCTTCCCGGACGCCGACGCCGATCTGACCGCGGCCATCGGGGCCATGGCGGCCAGCCGCTTCTTCGGGGTGCGTTTCCGCGCCGAGGGCAACGCCGCCCGTGCCTGGGTCGCCCGCCGCCCCAACCCCGACGTGTTCGAGGTCTGGGACCCCGCCACCGGCGCCTGGGATTTCGCCGAGCGCCTGCCCGACCCGTCATTTTACCAACCGGCTCCCGAGGGCACCGCGCGCATCACTGCCAAGGCGCAGGAGGCCATGGCCGCAGTCGCCGCCGCCGGGCGTCTGGCCCACGCCCTGGCCGCCGGGATCGAGCCCGACGACGAGTAAAGAGGAATCAGGCGGTGGCGAACAACCCGCCATCCTCCGGCCCCTCCGATCCGTCATCGGCGTTCGGGTCGCCCAGCGCCGTCTCCCAGCCCAGCGCCGGCAGGGCGATGCTGCGCGTGTTGCCCAATCCGCTGCGCGTGGCGACGAAGCCGCGCTGCTCCATGTAGGTCAGCAGGCGCCGCGCCCGCCCGCGCGACCGGCTGCCACAGGCGCGCGCCACCTCGGCGTCCGACGGGCAGGGCAGATGGTCCAGCGCCGCGCGGGCCAGCAGCAGGAAGACGACCTGGATGTCCTCCGGCAGGGTGGCCGCCACCTGGGTTGCCTTTTCCCAGGCGGGATTCTCCTCGGTGCCGTCCCCCGCCCCGGCGCGGGCCGCCGCCAGCTTGCGCCGGAAGGCCGGCAGTTCCAGGAGCTCGCCCCGCACCCCCTGGGTCCGGCAGCGCACCAGGAAGTCCTGATAGAGCACGGCGATGGAGCGGTAGGGCGCCTCCGGATCGGCCAACACCGCGCGCAGGATCGCCTCGTAGGCGGCTTTGCGCTCCGCCGCCTGCTCCGGTGTTTCCGGCTCCTCCATGGGCAGCGCGGGGGCCGCGTCCTCGCCCTCCGGCTCCACCGGCAAGGGGCGCGGGCGTGCAAGCTGGGCCAGCAGGTCGGCGCTGGCGCTGGTCGAGGGGCGGCGCACCGGCAGACGCGGCGGTTCCAGCTCGCCCGGCTTGAAGATCAGCTCCCGCGCGTCCTCCAGCGGGGTGTCAGGCAGCGGCATCAGCTTCGGGCTGCCGGCCCGCCCCTGCGTCTCCACCGCGCCGATGCGCAGCGGCAGCGGACGGCGCGAGATGGCCGGGCCGAGCGCGATGAAATGGCCGCGCTCCAGATCGCGGAACATCTCCGCGGTGCGGCGCTCCATGCCCAGCAGGTCGGCGGCGCGGGCCATGTCGATGTCGAGGAAGGTGCGGCCCATCAGGAAGTTGGAGGCCTCCGCCGCCACGTTCTTGGCGAGCTTGGCGAGGCGCTGCGTCGCGATCACCCCGGCCAGCCCGCGCTTGCGGCCGCGGCACATCAGGTTGGTCATGGCGCCCAGCGAGACCTTGCGCGCCTCGTCCGACACCTCGCCGGCGGCCGACGGGGCGAAGAGCTGCGCCTCGTCCACCACCACCAGCATGGGGTACCAGTGGTCGCGGTCGGCGTCGAACAGCCCGCCCAGGAAGGCGGCGGCGTGGCGCATCTGCATGTCCGCGTCCAGCCCCTCCAGGTTCAGCACGACGGAGATGCGGTGCTGGCGCACGCGGGCGGCGACGCTCTGCAGGGCGGCCTCGCTGTGCTCGTCGGCGTTCACCACGATGTGGCCGAAGCGCTCGGCCAGGGTCACGAAGTCGCCCTCGGGGTCGATCACCGCCTGCTGCACCCAGCGCGCGCTCTGCTCGATCAGGCGGCGCAGCAGGTGCGACTTGCCGGAGCCGGAGTTGCCCTGCACCAGCAGGCGGGTCGCCAGCAGCTCCTCGAGATCCAGCATCGCCGACGCCCCCGTCGCGCCAGCCGTCATGGCCGCCCCCATGTCGATGCCGACCTTCATGCCCCGCCGCCCCCCGATCCATCATCGTCTGCGTTGAAGCGCACCCCTATAGCGCAAAGCGGGGCCGCGGTGCGAAGGGCATTTTGGATCGCCCGCCGCCGGCACGCCCGGCCTTTGTCACGAAATCGAAAAGATGATCCGCTACAAGATGGGGTAGCCCGTGACGAACATGGACAGCCGGCGGTGGACGAAGCCATGGCCTCGGTGCCAGCAGAAGAGTGGGACGATCGCCGCGGCGCCCCGATGGGGAGCGCCCGCAAGGCCCCCTTGCCGGCGCAGTGGACCGAATTGCTGGCCGGCCTGTCGGTCGCCTTCCAGCCCATCGTGCAGATGCGCACCGGGCGCTGCCACGGGATGGAGGCGCTGCTGCGCGGCCTGGAGCGCAGCCCTTTCACCACCCCCAACGACCTGCTGGACGCCGCCTGCATGCAGGGCCTGCTGGCCGAGGTCGAATGCGCCCTGCACACCAAGGCGGCCGCCGCCTTCCGCAAGCTGGACAACTGGCCGGGCGCCAAGCTGTTCCTGAACATCGACGCGCGGGTGGTCGGGGTTGCCGGCTCGCCCTGGCTGCCCCCCTTCGCTTTGGACGGCGGCGCGGCCGACCCGCGCCTGACCGTCAGCCTGGAGATTTCGGAACGCCGCGAGCTGCGCCCCGACCACAGCATCGAACAGGCCATCGACCGCTACCGGCAGTCGGGCATCGGGGTGGCGTTGGACGATTTCGGCGTCGGCTTCGCCGGGCTGCGGCTGCTCTACGAGTCCAAGCCCGACTATCTGAAGATCGACCGCTACTTCATCGACGGCATCGACCAGGACACGCGCAAGCGGGCCATCGCCCACGCGCTGGTCGGCTACGCCCACGCGCTCGGCATCCTCATCATCGCCGAGGGGGTGGAGACGGAGAAGGAATTCTACACCTGCCGCGATCTCGGCTGCGACTTCGCCCAGGGCTATCTGATCGCCCGGCCGAGCCTGGAGCTGACCGCCGTGCCCGAGCTCTACGGCATCGTCGAGGAGCTGAACCGCCAGGACCGCCGCAAGCCGAACGAGGCCCGCCTGCGCCTGTCCGAGGTGATCGAGCGGCAGCCGCCGCTGGCCGTCACCTCCCCCAAGACCGAGCTTCTGGAGTATTTCCGCGGCGACAACAGCCCGTCCATCGCCCCCATCGTCGACCGCCAGCAGCGCCCGCTGGGGCTGATCCGCGAACGCGACCTGAAGCGTTTCGTCTATTCCCGCTTCGGCAGCGAGCTGCTGCGCAACAAGGGGCTGGGCGACACGCTGCTGGATCTGGTGGTGAAAAGCCCGGTCTGCGACATCTCCACGCCGCTCGACCAGGTGATCGAGGCCTTCTCGGCGGAGGAGGCCAGCGACGGCATCATCATCATCGAAGGCGGCGAGTATGCCGGCTTCCTGTCCAGCGGCGCGCTGATCCGGCTGGTGCACGAGCGCAACCTCGCCATGGCCGCCGACCAGAACCCGCTGACCCGCCTGCCCGGAAACGCCGCCATCGTGCGCCACATTGAGCGCGCCCTGCAGGAGCAGGACCGCGGCCATGTCCTGACCTATCTCGACTTCGACAACTTCAAGCCCTTCAACGACCGTTTCGGTTTCCGCCAGGGCGACCGCGCCATCCTGATGTTCAGCGAACGGCTGAAGGCCTGGGCGTCGGGCAACGGCGGCTTCGCCGGCCACATCGGCGGCGACGACTTCTTCGTCGCCCTCAGCGGCGCCGCGGACGGGGAGGCGCTGGCCCGCGTGGCGGACCTCGTCGCGCAGTTCCGCTCCGACGCGGAGAGCCTCTACGACGCGGAGGCGCGGGAGGCCGGCTGCTTCGAGGGCAAGGACCGCTACGGGGCGGTGCGGCGCTTCCCGCTGCTGTCGGCCAGCGGCGTCGCCGTGGTGCTGGCGCCCGGCCCGCACCGCCTGACCCCCGACGCGATCAACACCGCCATCGCGGGCCACAAGGCCATCGCCAAGGAAAGCCCGGACAAGCTCTGCACCGTCCGCCTCCCCGCCTGAATTCGGCGAGGGGGAAGGAAGGCCGGCCCTACTCCACCGCCTGGCGCAGCGCGGCGGCGCCGGCCCAGGGGGCCAGCGGCAGGGCGCCGGCCAGAAGGCCGCCCAGAAGCAGCAGGTGCGGGCGCGGGGTCAGGCCGTTCAGCGCGGCGTCGATGGCCCCGGCGCCGAAGATCAGCACGGGGATGTAGAGCGGCAGGATCAGCAGCGACAGCAGAACGCCGCCGCGCCGGGCGCCCAGCGTCAGGGCCGCCCCGATGCTGCCGATCAGGCTGAGGATCGGCGTGCCGACCAGCAGGGTCAGCACCAGAACCCCGAATCCCTCCGCGTCCATGTTCAGCAGCAGGGCCAGCAGCGGGGCAGCGGCGATCAGCGGCAGGCCGGTCACCAGCCAGTGGGCCAGCGTCTTGGCCAGCACCACCGCCTCCATCGGCAGGGTGGACAGCGACAGCAGCTCCAGCGAGCCGTCCTCGTAGTCGTTCTGGAACAGCCGCTCCAGCGACAGCAGCGAGGCGAGCAGGGCCGCCACCCAGATCACCCCGGCGGCGATGCGGGCGAGGATGTTCGGCTCCGGCCCGACGCCGAAGGGGAACAGCACGACGCACAGCACGAAGAACATCACGGCGATGCTGGCGTCCGACCCCTGGCGCAGCGCCAGCCGCAGGTCGCGCCCGATCAGGCGCAGGAAGCGGGTCATACCGCGTCCTCCTCTTCCAAAACGTCGTCGCCCTCGCCCCCGTCGTCCTCGTCGTGGGGGACGGGGGTGAACTCGTCGAGGTGCAATTCGCCGGCGCCGGGCATGGCGATGTCCACATGGGTGGAGACGGCGACCATGCCGCCGCCGGCCCGGTGCTCCGCGATGATCCCTTCGAACAGGGCGATGGCCGCGCGGTCGAGCGCCACGGTCGGCTCGTCGAGCAGCCACAGGGCGGCGGGGGCGGCCATGATGCGGGCGAGGTTCAGGCGCCGCTTCTGCCCCGCCGACAGGTAGCGCCCCGGCACGTTGGCGATGTGCGGCACGCCCAGCCGCTCCAGCGCCTTCAGCGCGTTGCCCCGCGGGTCGGCGGCGCCGCCCAGCGTGGCCCAGAAGGACAGGTTTTCCACCGCGCTCAGCACCGGCTTCACCGCGTCGAGATGGCCGACGTAATGAATGCGGCCGCGGTGGGCGTCGGGGTCGTCGGTCACCGGCACGCCGTCCCAGGACAGCTGGCCGCGGATCGGCTTGAGCAGCCCGGCCATCACGCGCAGCAGGCTGGACTTGCCGCTGCCGTTGGGGCCGAGCAGGAACAGCGCCTCGCCCGGCGCGATCCGGAAGTCCAGCCCGGTGAAGACCAGCCGGTCGCCACGGAGGCAGGTCAGCGCGGAACCGGCGAAAACGGGCATGGCGGCGGGCGGGCTCTTGCGGTGGACGAAGCGGGGGGAGCTATAGCACAGCCCGTCCGGGTGCCAAAAAGAAACGGCCTCACAAAAGGTCGGGCCAAACGGAAACGGCCCAAAAAGAAACGGCCATCGCAAGGGGGTTCTTGCGATGGCCGCCGATCCAGCCGGGGCCTGGCTGGGAGCGCCGGAAAAACCGGAGCCCTGATCGTCGCTTAGGGGCCGGGCCGCAGGGGTTCACGGGTCCGGCCAGCCACTTCATGCCGTAAGGCTTCCTCCGGTTTAGGGCCAGAAAGTGGCGAAATTTTGATCCGTGGAATGTCCCTTTCCATTCCAGGGCATTGCCCGGACGGAACGGAGCGGGCATTCATAGGCGCCTTCGCCCCCTCAATGCTCAACCGGACCGGGTGCCCGCCATGACCCTGCTGATCGATCTGTTCAACGGCCTTCCCGACATCGCCCGCATCATGCTGATGCTCAGCGTGGTGGCGGCGTCGGGGCTGGCGCTGGGACAGATCAAGCTGCGCGGCGTGGGGCTGGGCATCGGCGGGGTGCTGTTCGCCGGCATCGCCGCCGGGCATGTCGCCAAGGCGCTGGGCCTGACCTTCGACCATCACGTCCTGCATTTCATGCGGGAGTTCGGGCTGATCCTGTTCGTCTACACCATCGGCGTGCAGGTCGGCCCCGGCTTCTTCGCCGCCCTGAAGAAATCGGGCCTGACGCTGAACCTGCTGGCCGCCGCGCTGGTCGGGCTGGGGGTGCTGGTGGCGGTGGCGATCCACGAGATCGGCGGGGTGCCGCTGCCGGCGGTGCTGGGCATCTTCTCCGGCGCCGTCACCAACACGCCGTCGCTGGGTGCGGCGCAGGAGATGCTGCGCGAGGTCGGGGCCTCGGCGGCGGAGATCAACACGCCGAGCCTCGGCTACGCCGTCGCCTACCCCTTCGGCATCGTCGGCATCCTCATCACCATGGGGCTGATCCGCGTCGTCTTCCGCATCGACCCGGCGGCGGAGGCCGAGGCCTTCGAACGCAAGCGCCGCGCCCAGGTGGAAACGCTGGAGACGCTGGACGTCGCCGTGCGCAACCGGTCGGCCATGGGGCTGCCGCTGCGCGACATGGCGCTGTTCGGCGACCAGGGGGTGATGATCTCCCGCCTGCTGCGCGAGGGGCGGCTCCAGGTGCCGCACCCCGACACCTGCCTGCGCGCCGGCGACGTCGTGCATCTGGTCGGGCCGCGGATCAAGCTGGAGGCGACGAAGCGGCTGCTCGGCGAGGCGGCGGAGGTCACCCTGACCACCAAGGGCACCGCCATGCGCTGGGACCGGCTGGTCGTCACCAACGAGCATGTGCTGGGCAAGGCCATCGGCCAGCTCGACCTCGCCGACGCCTACGACGTGGTGGTCAGCCGGGTCAACCGCGCCGGCGTGGAGCTGGTGCCGAGCCCGGCGCTGCACCTCCAGTTCGGCGACATCCTGACCGCCATCGGCAAGCCGTCGGACCTCCAGCGGGTGGCGGCGCTGATGGGCAACTCGGCGCGGCGGCTCCAGCAGGTGGAGTTCGTGCCGGTCTTCCTCGGCATCCTGCTCGGCGTGCTGCTCGGCTCCATCCCCTTCTACATTCCGGGCATGCCGGCGCCGCTGAAGCTGGGGCTGGCCGGCGGGCCGCTGGTGGCGGCGATCCTGCTGGCGCGCATCGGCCACATCGGGCCGCTGGTCTGGTTCATGCCGCCCGCCGCCAACATGGCGCTGCGCGAGATCGGCATCGTCCTGTTCCTGGCGGTGGTCGGGCTGATGTCCGGCGACCGCTTCGTCGAGACGCTGGTGCACGGCGACGGGCTGCTGTGGATCGGCTGCGGCGTGCTGGTGACGCTGATCCCGCTGCTGACCGTCGGCTTCGTCGCGCGGGTCTTCGCCCGGCAGAATTACCTGACGATCTGCGGCTTACTGTCCGGCAGCATGACGGACCCGCCCGCGCTCGCCTTTGCAAACGCAATGAGCGCATCGGAGGCTCCCGCCCTCGCCTATGCCACTGTTTACCCTATGGTTATGTTTCTGCGTATCCTTGCACCGCAGTTGATCGTCCTATTCCTCTGGTAGCAGGGCGGTCTGTCCTCGCGTGGGGAGACGCGGCCATGCACGCGCTCATCGACCTCTTCCTGGCCATGCCGCCGATCGCGCGCGTGGTGTTCATGCTGGGCATCACCTCGGCCCTCGGGCTGGCGCTCGGCCACATACGGCTGCGCGACGTGGGGCTGGGCATCGGCGGCGTGCTGTTCGCGGGCATCGCGGTCGGCCATTTCGCCAAGCAGGCCGGGGTGACGCTGAACGCCGAGATGATGGAGTTCATCCGCGATTTCGGCCTGATCCTGTTCGTCTACACCATCGGCATCCAGGTCGGCCCCGGCTTCTTCGCCGCGCTGAAGAAGTCCGGGCTGGCGCTGAACGGGCTGGCGCTGCTGATGGTCGGGTCGAGCATCCTGCTGACCGCGATCCTGGTGCTGTTCGACCTCGTGCCGCTGGGCTCCGGCCTCGGCGTCTTCGCGGGCGGGGTGACCAACGCCCCGGCGCTGGCCGCCTCGCAGCAGGTGCTTAAGGAGGTCGGGGCCGACGCCGCGGTGATGGCCCTGCCGGGGCTGGCCTTCGCCGTCACCTACCCCTTCGGCATCGCCGGCAACCTGCTGGCCATGGCGGTGGTGCGGATCGTCTTCCGCATCGACCCGCAGGAGGAGGCCAGGGCCTTCGAGGCCGCCCGGCGCGCCGAGGTGGCGGCGCTCGACACCATGGACATCGCCGTCACCAACCCGGCCCTGCGCGGGGTGCGGCTGGGCGACCTGACCATGCTGGCGAGCCTGGGGGTCTGCGCGTCGCGGCTGCTGCGCGGCGGCCAGCTCCGCGTGCCCGGCGAGGACACGCGGCTGGAGGAGGGCGACGTGCTGCACGTGGTCGGCCCGCGCCCGCGGCTGGAGCAAGTCCGCCTGCTGATGGGGCGGGAGGCCGACGTCCGGCTGACCACCAAGGGCAGCGACCTGCGGTGGGAGCGCATCGTCGTCACCGCCAACCCGGTGCTGGGCAAGTCCATCGCCGCGCTGAACCTGAAGGGGGCCTGCGACGTGGTGGTCAGCCGCGTCAACCGCGCCGGCGTGGAGCTGGTGCCCAACGCCGCGCTCAAGCTGCAGTTCGGCGACATCCTGACGGTGATCGGCAAGCCCGACGACCTCAAGGCGGCCGCCTGCATCATCGGCAACTCCGAACGGCGGCTGCAGACGGTGGAGATGATCCCGGTCTTCGTCGGCATCACGCTGGGGGCGCTGCTCGGCGCCATCCCGCTGTTCCTGCCGGGCATGCCGGCGCCCTTGCGGCTGGGCATGGCCGGCGGGCCGCTGATCGTCGCCATCGTGCTGGCGCGCATCGGCCACATCGGGCCGCTGGTCTGGTTCATGCCGCCCGCCGCCAACCTCGCCTTGCGCGAGATCGGCATCGTCCTGTTCCTCGCCGTGCTCGGCATCGCGTCGGGCGACCGCTTCGTCGAGACGATGGCGAGCGGCGCCGGACTGCCCTGGATGGCCTGGGGCGTCCTGGTCACGCTGGTCCCGCTGCTGCTGACCGGGCTGCTGGCGCGCGGCGTGATGAAGCTGAACTTCCTCAGCATCTGCGGCGTGCTGGCCGGGGCGCAGACCAACCCGCCGGGCCTCGCCTACGCCAACGCGGTGGTCGCGTCGGAGGCGCCGGCGCTGGCCTACGCCACCGTCTACCCGCTGGCCATGTGCCTGCGCATCCTGGCGCCGCAGCTTCTGGTGCTGCTGCTGTGGTGAAAAACCCGCCGGCTTGCCCCGCCGCGCGGTTGCCCCGGAGCCCGCAAAATCCGCGTTGCGGGAGTTTGTCCGGCGGTCTAGCCTAGCGGCACCGTCCAGGGTTGGGCGGACCAGTCCGCTCCCCGCCCCGCTCTCCGCCGACAAGCCCCGCATGCACCGACACCCGCCCACGAATCCCCACGCCCCCGAAGCCGTCCTCGTCGAGAATGTCCACAAGCGCTTCGGTCCGCTGGAGGTGCTGAAGGGCGTCTCCCTGACCGCGCGCGAGGGCGACGTCATCACGCTGATCGGCTCCTCCGGCTCCGGCAAGAGCACGCTCCTGCGCTGCATCAACATGCTGGAGGTCCCGGACGAGGGGCGGATCGTCATCGGCGGCGAGGCCATTGGCCTGAAGAAGGCGCGCGGCGGCCAGACCGTCCCCGCCGATTCCCGTCAGGTGGACCGCATCCGCACCCGGCTGGGCATGGTGTTCCAGAGCTTCAATCTCTGGACCCACATGACCATCCTGGAGAACGTCATCGAGGCGCCGGTCCATGTGCTGGGCGTCCCGAAGGCGGAGGCGGTGGACCGCGCCCGCAAGCTTCTCGACAAGGTGGGCATCCTGGCCAAGGCCGAGTCCTACCCGGTGCAGCTGTCCGGCGGGCAGCAGCAGCGCGCCGCCATCGCCCGCGCGCTGGCCATGCAGCCCAAGGTGATGCTGTTCGACGAGCCGACCTCCGCGCTCGACCCCGAGCTGGTCGGCGAGGTGCTGCTGGTCATCCGCCAGCTCGCCGAGGAGGGCAACACCATGATTCTGGTGACGCACGAGATGGGCTTCGCCCGCGAGGTCGCGTCGGAGGTGGTGTTCCTCCACCAGGGCCGGATCGAGGAGCGGGGGCCGCCCGACCGGGTTCTGGTCAATCCGGAATCGGACCGCGTGCGACAGTTCCTGTCGCGCCACCTGTCCGGCGGCGGCTGAATCGGTCGCGCGAAGTCGGCCCGCTCAATTCCCTTGACTGGCGCTGTAAAACCGTAAACCTCAGAGCCTGCCCGAGCATAAGAGCCATCCATAAGGGCATCAGAACAGAGGAGGTTTTCCCGTGAAGAAGATCGTTGCGGCCCTGGCGCTCGGCGCCATCGTTGCGGTTGCCGGCACCGCCGCCGAAGCCAAGGACTGGAAGAAGATCCGCATCGCCACCGAGGGCGCCTACGCCCCGTGGAACGCGACGGACCCGTCGGGCAAGCTGGTCGGCTTCGAGCCGGACCTCGCCATGGAACTCTGCAAGAAGATGAAGGCCGAGTGCGAGATCGTCGCCCAGGATTGGGACGGCATGATCCCGGCCATCCAGCAGGGCAAGTACGACGCCATCATGGCGGCGATGTCGATCACCGACGAGCGTGAGAAGGTCATCGCCTTCGCCGGCCCCTACGGCACCGAGCCGTCGATGTTCGGCACCATGAAGAATTCGCCGCTCGCCAAGGCGACCTTCCCCGGCGAGCGCTACGACCTGTCCAAGGATGACCCGAAGGCCGCCATCGCCGCCCTGGCCGACGCGCTGAAGGGCAAGACGGTCGGCGTGCAGACCTCGACCATCCAGGCGAACTTCATGGAGAAGCTTCTGCCGCAGGTGGCGGTCCGCACCTACGACAAGCTGGACAACGCCGGCATCGACATGGCCGCCGGCCGCGTCGACGCCATCTTCGGCGACCGGTCCGCGGTGGACGCCATCCTCAAGGCGGACGCCGGCAACGGCATGACCCTGTTCGGCCCGGCCTTCGCGCGCGGCGTGCTGGGCAAGGGCGTGGGCGTCGGCCTGCGCAAGGCCGACGGCGACCTGAAGGAGCTGTTCAACAAGGCCATCGCCGAGGCCAACCAGGACGGCACCATCACGAAGCTGAGCACCCAGCACTTCGGCTACGACATCTCGATCAAGTAAGGCCGCCTTCCCTCCGCGGGGCGGCGGTTTTCCGCGAGGCGCCCCCCGCGGAGGCTCACGCCGGGAATCCATGTTCGAACTTCTCTCCTTCGGCCCGAACGGGTGGGGCGGCCAGCTTCTCGGCGGGGCCGCGATGACGGTCGCCGTGTCGGTGTCGGCCTTCGTCCTCGGCCTCGTCTTCGGCTCGCTCGGCGCGTCGGCGAAGCTCAGCCGCAACCTCGCCCTCACCGGCGTGGCGGAGGTCTACACCACCGTCGTCCGCGGCGTCCCCGAACTGCTGGTCATCTACCTGCTGTTCTTCGGCGGCAGCGGCGCGGTCATGGCCGTCGGCCGGGTCTTCGGCTACGAGGGCTACATCGAGCTGAACGCCTTCTCCATCGGCGTGCTGGCGGTCGGGTTGATCTCCGGCGCCTATTCGACGGAGGTGATCCGCGGCGCCGTCCAGGCGGTGCCCCACGGCCAGATCGAGGCGGCGCGCGCCTGCGGCATGTCGCGCTGGCTGATCCTGCGCCGCATCCTGGTGCCGCAGACCCTGCGCTACGCCCTGCCGGGGCTGGGCAACGTCTGGCAGCTCACCCTGAAGGACACGGCGCTGATCTCCGTGACGGCGCTGGCCGAGATCATGCGCGTGTCGCATGTGGCGGCGGGGTCGACCCGCCAGCCGTTCCTGTTCTACACCACCGCGGCGGTGCTCTACCTCCTGCTCACCACCGTCTCCACGGTGGCGTTCGAGCGGGCGGAGCGCTACGCCAATCGCGGCGTGCGGAGGGCCTGACCCATGAACTGGGAACTGATGTGGGACAGCGTGCCCACCCTCCTGCGCGGCGTTCCGGTGACCCTGCAGCTGGTCGGGCTGGCGCTGCTGTTCGGCGCGGGCGTGGCCTTCGCGGTGGCCCTGCTGCGGCTGTACGGCAACCGCGTCACCGAGCGGCTGATGGCCGGCTATGTCTTCGTCTTCCGCGGCACGCCGCTGCTCGTGCAGATCTTCCTGATCTATTACGGCATGGGCCAGTTCGAGCTGGTGCGCAGCAGCTTCCTCTGGATCTACCTGCGCGAGCCCTTCTGGTGCGCGATCCTGGCGCTGACGCTGAACACCGGCGCCTACACCAGCGAGATCCTGCGCGGCGCCATCCTGTCGGTGCCGCAGGGCCAGATCGAGGCGGCGCGGGCCTGCGGCATGTCGCGCACGCTGCTGTTCCGGCGAATCGTGATGCCAGTGGCGATCCGCCAGATGCTGCCGGCCTACGGCAACGAGGTGATTTTGATGGTGAAGGCCAGCTCGCTCGCCAGCACCATCACGCTGCTGGAGATCACCGGCATCGCCCGCAAGATCATCGCGCAGAGCTTCGCGGTGTTCGAGGTGTTCATCGTGGCGGGCAGCATCTATCTTCTGCTGAACTTCATCGCCTCGCGCCTGATCCGCTACGCGGAGTGGCGCATGACCCCCTATTTGCGGGCGAGGGGGTAGCCTTCATCCCCTCCCCTGCGAGAGCAGGGGCGGGTTAGGGTGGGGCAAGGGTTCCCCCACTCAACAGGCGTGCGAGGCGCTCATGCCCCGAACCGGCGCGACGACCGCCATCCTGGCCGCGGTCCTTTTCGGCCTCAGCACGCCGCTGGCGAAGCTGCTGGTCCATGACCTGTCTCCCTGGATGCTGGCGGGCCTGCTGTATCTCGGCTCCGGCACCGGGCTGGGGCTGGTCCGTCTGCTGACAGGGTCACGCCAGCGCGGCGAACGCGGCCTCCGCGGCGCCGAATGGCTGTGGCTGCTCGCCGCCGTCGCTGCCGGGGGAGTCGCCGGGCCGGTTCTGCTGATGTTCGGCCTGACGGCGACGCCGGCATCGACGGCCTCGCTTCTGCTCAATCTGGAAGGGGTGTTCACCGCCCTGCTGGCCTGGTTCGTCTTCCGCGAGGGCGTCGACCGGCGGCTCGTCGCCGGGATGGCCGCCATCGTGGCGGGAGCGGTCGTGCTGTCCTGGGGCGGACCGGTGAGTCTCGCCGCCGGCTGGGGAAACGGCGGCTGGGGACCGGCCGCGGTCGCCGCCGCCTGCCTGATGTGGGCGGTGGACAACAACCTGACCCGCAAGGTGTCCCTGGCCGACCCGGCGGACATCGCCACGATCAAGGGGCTGGTGGCCGGCACCGCCAATGTCGGGATCGCCCTGGCGCTCGGCGACGCCCTGCCCGCCGCGCCGACCGCGGCGGGGGCGATGCTGGTCGGTCTGCTCGGCTACGGCGTCAGCCTCGTGCTGTTCGTGGTCGCCCTGCGCCACATCGGCGCCGCCCGCACCGGGGCCTATTTCTCGACGGCCCCCTTCGTCGGCGGCATCGCCTCCCTGGCGATCTTCGGGGAGCCCGTGACGCTCGGGCTGGCGGCGGCGGCGGTCCTGATGGGGGTCGGCGTCTGGCTGCACCTGACGGAGGACCATGACCACGAGCACGACCATGACGAGATGGAGCACGACCACCCGCACGTCCATGACGCGCACCACCGGCACCATCACGACGGCCCGCAAGATGGCCCGGTAACCGAACCGCACAGCCACCGGCACCGCCACGGGCGCCTGCGGCACCGGCACGCCCACTTTCCGGACGCCCACCACGCCCACCGGCACTGAGCGCGGTTTCGCCCCATTACCCGGACCGGCCGGACTTTTTCCCCCGTCCTGCACCAACGTAGCATGGAAAGGCCGCGTCAACCCGTCGTACCGTCAGTGCGACAGGCCGCCGCACCGTCCTGAAAACACCACGGTGTGCGGCCATGTTTCCTGACCAAGATCAAGGCGAAACCCCTCGCGCTGGGGCATCACTGAGCTTATATCGTCCGCAGCACGACCAGAGGCCCATAGGTCCTATGCATCGATTTGCAAATCCTGCCCGCTTCCAGCGCCTGTCGGCGGCGATCCTGCCCTGGACGGCGGGGGCGACCGTGATCCTGCTGATCGTCGGGCTCTACATCGCGCTGATCGGCTCGCCCCGCGACTATCAGCAGGGCGACACCGTGCGGATCATGTACATCCACGTGCCCGCCGCCTGGATGAGCCTGTTCGTCTACGTCAACATGGCCATCGCCGCCGCCTGCGGGCTGGTGTGGAAGCACCCGCTGGCCGACCTGTTCGCCAAGGCCGCCGCCCCGGTCGGCGCCGGCTTCACCTTCATCTGCCTCGTCACCGGTTCGCTGTGGGGCGCGCCGATGTGGGGGACGTGGTGGGTGTGGGACGCGCGGCTGACCAGCGTGCTGATCCTGTTCTTCCTCTATCTCGGCTACATGGCGCTGGTGAACGCCTTCGACGACCCGCAGCGCGGGACGCGGGCGGGTAACGTGCTGCTTCTCGTCGGCATCGTGAACGTGCCGATCATCAAATTCTCGGTGGACTGGTGGAACACCCTGCACCAGCCGGCCAGCGTCATCCGCATGGGCGGACCGACCATCGACGGGTCCATGCTGGTCCCGCTGCTGGTCATGGCGCTGGGCTTCACCGCCTACTTCATCACGGTGGTCCTGCTGCGCCTGCGGGCGGAGATCGTGCAACGCAAGATCCAGACGATGCGCCTGACCGAGGCGCAGGGCTGAGGCACGGGAACAGGCGGGGCCGGAGGCAAGGATGGCAGAGTTTTTCGCGATGGGCGGCTACGCCGCGTATGTCTGGTCGTCCTACGCGCTGGCGGCGCTGGTGATGGTCGGCCTGCTGGTCGCCACGCTGAAGGCGCTGCGCGGCGCCGAGACGACCCTGAAGGCGCTGGAAGGCAGCCGCCCGCCGCGGCGGCGCCGGGCGCGCAACGGAGCCGCGGCGTCGCCCGCGGCGGAGGTTGGTGAAGGATGACCCGCAAGAAACGGCGCCTCTACATGCTGGGCCTCGCCCTGCTGGGCCTTGGCGCGGCCACCGCCCTGACGCTGACGGCGTTCGAAGACAACATCGTCTTCTTCTTCAGCCCCACGCAGTTGCAGACCCAGGACATCGGCGACCGCAACTTCCGCCTGGGCGGTCTGGTCGAGGAAGGCAGCGTCAGCAAGATGCCCGACGGGGTGACGACGCGGTTCCGCGTCACCGACACGGTGCACACCGTCGCGGTCAGCTACCGCGGCCAGCTTCCCGACCTGTTCCGCGAGGGCCAGGGCGTCATCACGGAAGGCCGCATGATCAACGGCGTCTTCCAGGCGCGCGAGGTGCTGGCCAAGCACGACGAGAACTACATGCCGCCGGAGGTCGCCGCCGCCCTGAAGGAGGCGGAGCACTTCAAGGCGAACTCGAAGGAGCAGAAGCCCAGCTCGTGACGCTGGCGGCTTCCCCACTCCTCCTCATTCCGTTCTTCAAGGGAGCATCGGGCCCGTGATTCCCGAACTCGGCCATTACGCGCTGGTGCTGGCGCTGTTCGTGGCGCTGGTGCAGTCCGGCGTCCCCCTGGTGGGCGCCGCCACCGGCAACGCCGCCTGGATGGGCGTCGCCCGCCCCGCCGCCATCGCCCAGATGCTGCTGGTCCTGGTCGCCTACGGCGCCCTGACCTGGGCGCATGTGGTGTCGGACTTCAGCGTGTCGAACGTGGTCGCCAACAGCCACTCGATGAAGCCGATGCTCTACAAGGTGTCGGGCGTGTGGGGGAACCACGAAGGCTCTATGATGCTGTGGATCGTCATGCTGACGGTGTTCGGCGCGGCGGTCGGCATCTTCGGGCGCAACCTGCCGCCCTCGCTGAAGGCCCGCGTCATCTCCGTCCAGGGCATGATCGGCGTCGGCTTCCTGCTGTTCATCCTGATCACCTCGAACCCCTTCCTGCGCGTGGTTCCGGCGCCGCTCGACGGCAACGACCTGAACCCGCTGCTCCAGGACCCCGGACTCGCCTTCCACCCGCCCTTCCTCTACGCGGGCTATGTCGGCTTCTCCGTCGCCTTCTCCTTCGCGGTCGCCGCCCTGATCGAAGGGCGCGTCGACCCGGCCTGGGCGCGCTGGGTGCGTCCCTGGACGCTGGCCGCCTGGTCGACCCTGACCGCCGGCATCGCGCTCGGCTCCTGGTGGGCCTATTACGAGCTGGGCTGGGGCGGCTGGTGGTACTGGGACCCGGTCGAGAACGCCTCCTTCATGCCCTGGCTGGCCGGCACCGCGCTGCTGCACTCCGCCATCGTGGTGGAGAAGCGCGACGCGCTGAAGACCTGGACCATCCTGCTGGCGATCATCACCTTCTCGCTGTCGCTGATGGGCACCTTCCTGGTGCGGTCGGGCATCCTGACCTCGGTCCACGCCTTCGCGGTGGACCCGGCGCGCGGCGTCTTCATCCTGGTCCTGCTGGCCATCGCCACCGGCGGCTCGCTGCTGCTCTACTCCGTGCGGGCGCCCAGCCTGAAGACCGGCGGCCTGTTCGCCCCGGTCAGCCGCGAGGGCTCGCTGGTGCTGAACAACCTGCTGCTGTCCACCGCGACGGCGACGGTCTTCATCGGCACGCTCTACCCGCTGTTCCTCGACGTGCTCAACCTCGGCAAGGTGTCGGTCGGCCCGCCCTTCTTCAACGCCACCTTCATCCCGGTCGCCATCCCGATGGTCATCGCCATGGTGGTCGGCCCCTTCCTGGCCTGGAAGCGCGCCGATCTGCTGGGCGCCCTGACCCGGCTGTGGACGGCGGGCGTGGCGACCGTGGCCTGCGTCGCCATCGCCGCCTACGTCACCAATGGCGGCGGGCCGCTGCTGGCGCTGGTCGGGGTCGCGCTCGCCGCCTGGGCCTTCTTCGGCTCGATCGCCGAGTTCGCCGAGCGCATCCGCCTGTTCCGCATCCCGGTGAAGGACAGCTGGAACCGCGCGGTCAACCTGCCGCGCAGCGCCTGGGGCATGACCATCGCCCACGCCTGCATGGGCATCGCCATCGCCGGCATGACCGGCACCTCGGCGTGGCAGAGCGAGACGATCAAGGCGATGAAGCCGGGCGACACCGCCACGGTCGGCGCCTATTCCGTGCATTTCGACCGCGTCGGCACGGTGCAGGGCCCGAACTACAGCGCCGAACAGGGCGTCTTCACCGTCACCCGCGACGGCAGGACCATCGCCACCCTGACGCCGCAGCGCCGCAGCTACCCGGTCACCCGCATGACGACGACCGAGGCGGCGATCCACACCACCTGGCTGTCCGACGTCTATGTGGCGCTGGGCGACCCGACGCAGAACGGCACGGCCTGGACCGTGCGGCTGTACCATCACCCGCTGGTGCCGTGGATCTGGATCGGCTCGCTGGGGATGATGCTGGGCGGGCTGGTCAGCCTGTCCGACCGCCGCTTCCGCATCGGCGCCCCGGAACGCCGCCGCGCCGCCAAGGGCACTCTTCAGCCCGCCGAGTAAGGACACGCTTCCGATGCGCCGCCTGATCTATCTGTTGCCGCTGCTGCTGTTCGTCGGTGTCGGCGTGGCCTTCCTGCGTGGGTTCGACCGCGACCCGCGCGACATTCCGTCCGCCCTGATCGACAAGCCGGCGCCGGAATTCTCCCTGCCGCCGCTGCCGGGCCACAAGGAAGGGCTGTCCAACGCGACGCTGAAGGGCGACGTCACGCTGGTGAACGTCTTCGCCTCCTGGTGCATCCCCTGCAAGGCCGAGCATCCGATCATCACCCGGCTCGCCCGCGAGCAGGGGGTGACGGTGCGCGGCATCAACCACAAGGACAAGGCGGAGGACGCCATCGCCTGGCTGAACCGCAACGGCGATCCCTACGCCAGCATCGGCGTCGACCTGGACGGCCGCGTGTCCATCGACTGGGGCGTCTACGGCGTGCCGGAGACCTTCCTGCTCGACCGCCAGGGCCGCATCCGCTTCAAGCATGTCGGCCCGCTGACCCCGCAGGTGGTCGAGGAGCAGATCCTGCCCATGGTCAAGCATCTGCGGAGCGCGTCGTGAGAGCCCTCCTTCTCGCCGTCCTGCTGGCGCTGACCCCGGTCGCCGCCTCCGCCGTCCAGCCCGACGAGGTGTTGAAGGACCCGGCGCTGGAGGGCCGCGCCCGGGAGATCAGCAAGGATCTGCGCTGCCTCGTCTGCCAGAACCAGTCGATCGACGATTCCAACGCGCCGCTCGCCCGCGACCTGCGCGTGCTGGTCCGCGAGCGGCTGACCGCCGGCGACAGCAACCAGCAGGTGCTGAGCTTCGTCACCGACCGTTACGGCGACTATGTGCTGCTGCGCCCGCCCTTCAAGGCGACGACGCTGTTCCTGTGGATCGGCCCCTTCGTGATCCTGGCCATCGGCGGCGTCGTGACGGCCCTGTACCTGCGCGGGCGGAAAGGGATTGCCGTTGCTGCGGGCGGCGACACCGCCCCGCTGACCGAGGACGAGCGGCGGCGCCTGGACGCCCTGCTCCGCAAGGACAAAGCCTGATGCTGTTCTGGATCGTCGCCGCCGCACTGACGGCGGCCGTGGTGCTGCTGATCGTGCCGCCGCTGCTGAGGAAGCCCGAGGGAGCCGCCGAGGAGCGCGCCGCCTACGACCTGGAGGTCTACCGCGACCAGCTGGGCGAGCTGGAACGCGACCAGGGCCGCGGCCTGATCAGCGAGGCGCAGGCCGCCGCCGCCCGCGCCGAGATCGGCCGCCGCATGCTGGCCATCGCCGACCGCGGCAAGGGCCCCGTGAAGAATGGGGCGAAGGACGCGAAGAAGGGCAAGGTGCCCGCCGCCCGCGCGCCGCGCAGCGCGATGGCGCTGGCCGCCCTGCTGGCCGTCCTGCTGCCGCTCGGCACGCTGGCCGTCTACGGCAAGCTCGGCCGTCCGGAGCTGCCGGCCCAGCCGCTGGCCTCGCGCAACCTCGACCATGAGCGCGGCGGGCCGCCGAAGAACGTGCTGGCGGCGATGGACAAGCTGAAGGCCCAGCTCGCCGAGACCCCCGACGACCCGCAGGGCTGGGCCATCCTCGGCCAAGCCTACGCCAAGATGGGCCGCCTGCCCGAGGCCGCCGACGCGCTGGGCAAGGCGGTGGCCCTGGCCGGCGACGACCTGGAGCTTCTCGGCAGCTACGGCGAGGTCCTGATCTCGGCCAACGGCGGCACCGTGCCGGACGAGGCCCGCAAGACCTTCGACCGCGTGCTGGCGAAGGACCCGACGGAGCCGCGCGCCCGCTTCTATGCCGCGCTGGCTCGTTTCCAGGCCGGCGACAGCAAGGACGCCCTGGAGCGCTGGAGCGCCCTACTCGCCGAGTCCCACGCCGACGCGCCCTGGGTGCCGATCGTCCGGACGCAGATCGCGGAGGCCGCCAAGGCGCTGAACCTCGACCCGGCCAAGGTGACGCCGCAGCCCCTGCCCGCGCAGCAACAGCCGCCGGTCGCCCAGAGCCAGGGGCAGGGCCAGAATCCGGGCCAGGGCCAGGCGCAGGGCCAGGCCGAGGGCGAGGACCAGCAGCAGATGATCCGCGGCATGGTCGACGGGCTGGCCGCCCGGCTGGAGGCCAACCCGGACGACGTGGACGGCTGGTTGCGGCTGTCGCGCTCCTACGGCGTGATGGGCGAATCGGCCAAGGCCATCGACGCCGCCCGCAAGGCGCGGGAGCGGGCGCCCACGCGGCCCGACGTGCTGGTCGCCTACGCCTCCGCCCTGCTGTCGGCGGAACCGCGGAGCAGCAAGCCCGGCCCGATGCCGGAGGAGGCCGTCGCCTCGCTCCGTCAGGCGCTGGCGGCCGAACCCGACAACCGCGACGCGCTCTGGCTGCTCGGCCTGAACGCCGCGGGCGTCGGCCAGACGGCGGAGGCCACCGACCTGTGGACCCGCCTGCTGGCCCAGTTCAAGCCGGAGGAGCCGGAATACACGCTGATTCGCGCCCGCCTCGAGTCACTGAAGGCCGGCGGCTGATCCTCCCCCGAATGTCCCTTGCACCCGGACCGGTCCGAAGAGCAGGATAGCGATGCACGCTGGGGTGGCGTTTCCGGCAATGGAGCGCCACCCGCAGGCCGATCCGCCAGGGACGCGACCGATTGCCCACCCACGCGCTCACCGCCAAAGGTCCCGCCTCCGGCCCCGGCATGGCGGGAAAGCCGCTGGAGGCGGCCTTCTGGATGCTGGGGGCCGCCCTGTTCATCGCCATCGGCAACGCGATGATCCGCCATGTCAGCGGCGAGCTTCATCCCTTCGAAATCGTCTTCTTCCGCAACCTGTTCAGCCTGATGTTCATGCTGCCCTGGATCGCAGCGGTCGGGCTGGGGCGGCTGCGCACCGGGCGGGCGGGGCTCTACGCCTCGCGCTCGGCGACCAGTCTGGTGGCGATGCTGTGCTGGTTCTACAGCGTCACCCACATGCCGCTACCGGACGCCACGGCGCTCAGCTTCACCATCCCCCTCTTCGTCACCGCCGGGGCCGCGCTGTTCCTGAACGAGACGGTGCGGGCGCGGCGCTGGGCCGCCGTCCTGGTCGGGCTGGCCGGAGTGATGATCGTCATCCGCCCGGACGACGCCACCCTGGACCCGACGATCCTGGTCATGCTCCTGCATTGCGTCGCCGCCGCCATCACCACGCTCCAGGTGCGGGCGCTGGCGACCTCCGACGGGGTGATGGTGGTGGTCGCCTACATGGGGCTGTTCCTGACCCCGATGGCGCTGGTGCCGGCGCTGTTCGTGTGGGAGTGGCCGAGCTGGACGGCGCTCGGCTGGCTCGCTCTGCTGGGCGGCGTCCTGACCCTGGGGCAACTGGCGATGACCCGCGCCTTCAAGCTGGCGCCGGCCTCGGCGATGATGCCTTACGACTACGCCCGCCTGCCCTTCACCGCCCTGCTCGCCTGGCCGCTGTTCGGCGAGGCCATGGACCTCTGGGGCTGGGTCGGCGCCAGTGTGATCGCCGCCTCCGCCCTCTACACCGCGCACCGCGACGCCGCGCAGTCGCGGGCCGAGCGGGCGGCCGCGGCCAAGGCGTGAGCCGTCAGCCGTTTCCGGCGGGCTTCATCCCGGAAGCGTCACCCGCGGCAGGCTTCATCTGCTGCTCTTTGCGCAGGGCGGCGCGGGCACGCTCCTCATGCTCGGGCTTCAGATTGCTGCGCACCGCATGGACGGCCGTGGCCAGCACCGCCGCATCGTCCACGAAACCGACCGCGATCAGCCAGTCCGGGATCGAGTCCGCGGGCAGCACGAAATAGGCCAGCGCCGCCATCAGGATCGCCTTGGCCTTGAAGGGCGTCCGCGGGTCGGTCGCGCAGAAGAAGGCGGCCAGCGCCTGCTCCAGGAAGGGAACGCGGTGCAGGTTGGCGCGCAGCGTGTTCCAGAAGCGGCGGCGGACGTAGCGCTCGTTCCGCTCCACGCGGACCGGGTCGATGACGGTGGGCAAAGCGGCGGCGGCTTCGGTGGGTCCGTCGGTGGCGATCGGCATGGCTATCCCTGAACTCCCCCTGCCCCCGCCGCCCTTCCCGGTGGACCGGGCGGTGCGGCCTGTTGCACAGTTGCTCAGAGCGACAACAGCGCGGACGCGCCAACGGTCCCGCCAAGGGTTCGATAACGCCAAAGGGTCAAAACGGAGGAAACCGCCATGCCGATGAAGAAGGGCTACAAGGAACTGCTGGCCGAGTCGAACGCCCGCATCCAGGCGATCACGCCGCAGGAGGCGCTGTCCCTGCACGGCGACCCCGACGTGGTCTTCGTGGACATCCGCGACCCGCGCGAGCTGACGCGCGACGGCATGATCCCCGGCGCCTTCCCGGCCACCCGCGGCATGCTGGAATTCTGGGTGGACCCGGACAGCCCCTATCACAAGCCGGTCTTCGCGTCGGGCAAGCGCTTCGTCTTCTACTGCGCCAGTGGCTGGCGCTCGGCGCTCGCCACCGACACCGTGCAGTCGATGGGGTTGGAGAATGTCTGCCACCTGGAGGGTGGCTTCAAAGGCTGGAAGGAGGCCGGGCTGCCCGTCGCCATGCCGCCCGCCATGGAACGGAAGGGAAGCTAATGGAACAGAGAGTCAGCCTGATCACGCTGGGCGTCGCCGACCTCGCGCGCAGCCGCCGCTTTTACGAGGAGGGATTGGGCTGGACCCCCTCCCCGGTCAGCCAGGACGCCATCACCTTCTACCAGTTGGGCGGCGTGGCGCTCGCCCTGTTCGGGCGGGAGGCGCTGGCCGAGGACGCGCATCTGGCCGAGTCCGGCCCGACCTCGGGCTTCGGCGGCATCACGCTGGCCCACAACCTGCGCAACAAGGCGGAGGTGGACGCGGTGATGGCCCAGGCCGAGCGGGCCGGCGGGCGCATCCTGAAACCGGCGCAGGACGTTTTCTGGGGCGGCTACAGCGGTTACTTCGCCGACCCGGACGGCCATCCCTGGGAGGTCGCCTGGAACCCCTTCGCCGGGCTGGACGAGGATGGGAGCTTCCGGCTGGAGGGGTGACGGGCACCGCCCCAACCAACAACCTTTAATGGTAGGCCCTGAAACACATCGAAGCCGTCCAGGGCAAGACGCCGCCGTGACATCCACGGCGGTGCCTTGCCCACACACCGACCATAACCTTTTGGCGAAATATTTTTTCGCTAAAATGCAGCATAATGTTAATATATATCCTTCACAATGCATCGACTGGAAATGTCAACGCATCGTGGAATAAGCCGATGTCTACGGTCAAAGCACGCCTTTTGGTTGCCCTCTCTGTTCTGTGCTTCTTTCTTTTCGCGATTGCGGCCACCGGCTGGCTGGCCCTGGGGCAGTCGCACCGGGGCATGGAGACGGTGTTCAAGGACCGCGTCGTCCCGCTGCGTGACCTGAAGGTCGTCTCCGACATGTTCGCCGTCAACATCGTCGACACCACGCACAAGGTGCGCGGCGGCGCCGAGACGTGGGAGAACGGCCTCAAGTCCATCGATGCGGCGCTCGGCGAGATCGCGACGCGCTGGTCGGCCTTCACGGCCACCTCGATGAACGCCCGCGAAAAGGAACTGGCGAACGAGGCCGAACGCCACATGGGCAAGGCGCGTGACGCCGCGACGACCGCGCGCAGGCTGATGCAGGCCAAGGATCAGGCCGCGCTGGACGCCTTCGCGGTGTCCACGCTCTACCCCAGCATCGACCCGGTGGCGGCGGCCGTCGGCAAGCTGGTCGATCTGCAGTTGAAGGAGGCCGAGGCGGTGTATGAGCGGACCAACGCCGCTTACGACACCTCCCGCTGGATCCTGGGGATCGCGGTGCTGCTCGGCGTGCTGGCCGCCGCCTTCGCCGTGACGACGACTCTGTTCCGCGTGGTCGCCCCGCTGCGCGCCATGGCCGAACTGATGCAGCGCCTCGCCAAGGGCGACCTCGGCATCACCGTCGACGGCACCGACCGGATGGACGAGGTCGGCACGCTCGCCCGCTCGCTGGCGGTGTTCAAGGACTCCGCCGTCGCGAACCGCCGGATGGAGGAGGAGCAGCGCCAGGAGCAGGCCCGCAAGGAAGCCCGGCAGGCGCTCGTCGAACAATACATCGTCGGCTTCGACGGCACGGTGCACGCGACGCTGAAAATGTTGGCGTCGGCCGCCACCGAGATGCGCGCCACCGCGGAGTCCATGTCGTCCACGGCGGAGGAGACCAGCCGGCAGGCGTCAACGGTCGCCGCCGCGTCGGAGCAGGCGACCACCAACGTCCAGGCGGTCGCCGGGGCCACCGAGGAGCTGTCCGCCTCCATCACCGAGATCGGCCGCCACGTCGCGACCTCCACCACCATCGCTGGCAACGCCGTGGAGGAGGCGGCCCGCACCGACCGGACGGTCCAGGGGCTGGCGGAGGCCGGGCAGAAGATCGGCGAGGTGGTCGGGCTCATCAAGGCCATCGCCGACCAGACCAACCTGCTGGCGCTCAACGCCACCATCGAGGCCGCCCGCGCCGGGGAGGCCGGCAAGGGCTTCGCCGTTGTGGCTTCGGAGGTGAAGAGCCTCGCCAACCAGACGGCCAAGGCGACCGAGGAGATCGCCACCCAGATCCAGACGATCCAGGGGGTGACCACCGACACCGTCCGCGCCATCAAGACCATCGGTGCGACCATCGGCGAGATCAACGGCATCGCCACCACCATCGCCGCCGCGGTGGAGGAGCAGGGTGCTGCCACCGGCGAGATCGCCCGCAACGTCCAGCAGGCCGCCCATGGCACGACGGAGGTGTCGGGCAGCATCGTCCAGGTCCATCAGGCCGCGGTGGAGACCGGGTCGGCGGCTTCCCAGGTGCTGTCGTCGGCCGAGGAACTCAGCCGGCAGGCGGAAACGCTCCGCCTGGAGGTCGAGCGCTTCCTCGTCAACATCCGGGCGGCGTGAGCGCACCACGCAGCCATTGCAGAAACGAAACGAGGGGGCCGAAGCCCCCTCGTTCCACATCCGGAATGGTCTCGCGCTTACTTGACGTTCGCGCGGGCCATGGCGCCCAGGCGCAGGCGGAGCGCGTTCAGCTTGATGAAGCCTTCCGCGTCCTTCTGGTTGTAGACGCTGTCTTCCTCGAACGTCACATAGTCCATGCGGTAGAGGCTGTTCGGCGACTTGCGGCCGACGACCGTGACGTTGCCCTTGAACAGCTTCAGGCGGACCACGCCGTTCACCGGCTCCTGGGTCTGGTCGATCAGCGCCTGGAGCGCCAGACGCTCCGGGCTGAACCAGTAGCCGCAGTAGATCAGCTCGGCGTAGCGCGGCATCAGCTCATCCTTCAGATGGCCGGCGCCGCGGTCGAGCGTGATGCTCTCCATCGCGCGGTGGGCGGCCAGCAGGATGGTGCCGCCCGGCGTCTCGTACACGCCGCGCGACTTCATGCCGACGTAGCGGTTCTCGACGAGGTCGAGGCGGCCGATGCCGTTCTCGCCGCCCAGGCGGTTCAGCTCGGTCAGCAGGGCCGCCGGGGACAGGGCCTTGCCGTCGATCGCCACGGCGTCGCCGCGCTTGAACTCGACCTCGACATAGGTCGGGGTGTCCGGGGCCTTCTCCGGGGCGACGGAGCGGGTGTACATGTCCTCGAACGGCTCGACCCACGGATCCTCCAGCGCCTTCCCCTCGTAGGAGATGTGCAGGAGGTTGGCGTCGGTGGAGTACGGGGCCTCGCCGCGCTTGTCCTTGGCGATCGGGATCTGGTTCTTCTCGGCGTAGTCGATCAGCCGGGTGCGGCTGTTCAGATCCCACTCGCGCCACGGGGCGATGATCTTGATGTCCGGGCGGAGCGCGTAGTAGCCCAGCTCGAAGCGGACCTGGTCGTTGCCCTTGCCGGTGGCGCCATGGGCCACGGCGTCGGCGCCGACCTGGTTGGCGATCTCGATCTGGCGCTTGGCGATCAGCGGCCGGGCGATCGAGGTGCCGAGCAGGTAGGTGCCCTCATAGAGGGTGTTGGCGCGGAACATCGGGAACACGAAGTCCCGCACGAACTCTTCGCGCAGGTCGTCGATGAAGATGTTTTCCGGCTTGATGCCCAGAAGCTCGGCCTTCTTGCGTGCCGGCTCCAGCTCCTCGCCCTGGCCGAGGTCGGCGGTGAAGGTCACCACCTCGCATTGATAGGTTTCCTGCAGCCACTTCAGGATCACCGAGGTGTCGAGGCCGCCCGAATAGGCGAGCACCACTTTCTTGATCTGTTTGCCGGACGCACCGCTCATGGGACTACTCACGCGGGTGGGGAAAAATATCGGTGCCGGACAGTAGCCCTACGACCGATGCGAATCAATCGGTCCCGCTCATAAGTCCCCTCTCCCCTCTGGGGAGAGGGTTAGGGTGAGGGGGTTGCGCTTCTGCCGAACGTACCGAAACGCACATCCCCCTCACCGGCTCTCGGCGGATGCCAGAGGCATCCGCCTGCCGCCGTCAGCGCTGGCTTTCAGCCAGCGCGAGAGGCCCTTCGGGCCACCCTCTCCCCAGAGGGGAGAGGGCTGGGGCACTCAATCCGTCCCGGCGTCGGCCGCAACGGTGCTCTCCGCAGCGGGGCGGGCGGGCGCCCGGTCGACGAAGGGCCAGCGGATGTAGGCGTAGAGCCACATCGCCAGGATGTCCGCCCCGTTAATCAGCAGGACCAGCGCCCACAGCGGGCTGCGCCCGCCCTTGGCCAGCACCCAGCCGCCGAAGATCAGCTTCAGCATCAGCAGGATCGCCATGACAAGGTTCGCGGTCCACGGGTCGGTGGACATGATCGCCGCCCAGGGCTGCCAATAGACGGCGTTGAGCAGGGCGACGACGGAATCGAGCATCTCCATCACGCGGCCCTCCGCGCCTTGCGCGGACGCGCCGGCCCGTCGACCAGCACCCGCGCCGGCCAGCGCCGCACCGTCAGCAGCCCCAGCACGCCGACCAGCCCGATCACCGGCACGAAGATCACCAGCGCCCACCAGGGCGAGAAGCCCGCCCGGCGGAAGATGCGCATCAGCGGCCAGACCGCCGCGGCGTTGAACAGGAACAGGATCAGGCCGGGATCGACGGCGAACTCAGGCACGGAGCACTCCCAGGGATAGGTCCGGCCTTATCCGGCCAGCGCCGCGTCCTTCTCGGCCAGCACCTTCTCGATGGCGGCGCGGTCGGCGGCGGACAGGCGGACGGACGCGCTCTTCAACTGGCCGCAGGCGGCCATGATGTCCTCGCCGCGGGTGGTGCGGACGGGGCTGGCGTAGCCGGCGTTGTTGACGATGTCGCCGAAGACCTGGATCGCCCGGTCGGTCGAACGCTCGTAGGGGGCGCCCGGCCAGGGGTTGAAGGGGATCAGGTTGATCTTCGACGGGATGCCCTCCAGCAACTTGACCAGGGCGCGGGCGTCCGCCGGGCTGTCGTTGACGCCCTTCAGCATCACGTATTCGAAGGTGATGCGCCGCGCGTTGTTCAGGCCGGGGTAATTGCGGCAGGCGTCCATCAGCTCCTTCAACGGGTATTTCCGGTTGATGGGCATGATGATGTCGCGCAGCTCGTCCGTCACGGCGTGCAGGCTGACGGCGAGGTTGACGTTCAGCTCCTCGCCGCAGCGCTTCATGGCCGGGACGACGCCGGAGGTGGAGAGCGTGATGCGGCGCTTCGAGATCGAGATCCCGTCGCCGTCCATGACGATCTTCAGCGCCTTGGCGACGTTCTCGTAGTTAAAGAGCGGTTCCCCCATCCCCATCATGACGATGTTGGAGATCATCCGCCCGTCCGGCGGCGCCGGCCATTCGCCGAGCGCGTCGCGGGCCAGCATGACCTGCGCCACGATCTCCGAGGCGTCGAGGTTGCGCACCAGACGCTGCGTGCCGGTGTGGCAGAAGCGGCAGGTCAGCGTGCAGCCGACCTGCGAGGAGACGCAGAGCGTGCCGCGGTCCTCCTCGGGGATGTGGACGCTCTCCACCTCCTGCCCGTCGGGCATGCGCAGCAGCCACTTGCGCGTGCCGTCCACCGACTTCAGGTCGCGCACGACCGTCGGGCGGGCCACGGCGTAGCTCTCCGCCAGCTTCTCGCGCACCGGCTTGGCGAGCGTGGTCATCACCGCGAAGTCGGTCGCTCCGCGGTGGTAGATCCAGTGCCAGAGCTGGCGGGCCCGGAATTTCTCCAGGCCGACGGACAGCATTTCGGCTTCCAGCTCGTCGCGGGACAGGCCGACAAGGTTCTTGCGCCCGTCAGCGTCGGTCGCCGGCAGGGCAAAGGCAGCAGCATGGTTGGAGGCGCTCATGGCCCCCTAAATAGGGCCACGAGCGTCCGGAGTCAAAAGACGAAACGAGGAGCGACCAAGTGAAAAGACCAGCGCTGCTCAGCGCTTCACGCCGCAGGCTTGGTTGATCGCGTCGTAAGCCTGGGCGAAGCCGTCGGTGCCGTAGGTGTCGGTGGTCTTCGTGCCGCGGGCCGAAACCCCCTTCACCACCATGGACTTGCCCTTGGCGTCGCGCATCGCGGCGGTGACGGCCTTGTCGGTGTCGGCGTCGCGCGCCCAGGCGGTCTCGCCGTCGGTGAACAGCTTGAAGGACTTGCCGCCCACGTCCACCGTGGACTCGCTGTCCTTCTTCAGGGGATAGCCGACGACGACGCTGACGACGTCCAGCGCCTTCTCCGCCGGGCGGTGGGTCACCAGCACGTAGATGTCCCCGCGCTTGGCCGCGGCGGGTTCCTTCTTCTTGGGCTGGCTGGACATGTAGCAGACCTTGTGCCCGCCTTCGTCGAAGGCGAAGGCGTTCCAGTCCTTGAAGGACCCCAGCAGGCGCGGATCGGCGGCGCTGGCCGTGGCAACGGTTGCGGCGAGGATCGGACCGGCCAGAAGCAGAGCGGCGCCGGCGGTGCGACGGATGGTGCGAATGGGCAACATCGGTTGGCGAAGGCTCGAATGGTTTCGCGGACGGGTTCGGGAGTGGGGCGGACCCTACCCCAATTCGGTGAGGCTTTCCAGGGCCGCCGCCCCCTCCCGGCGGCGAAGTCACGGGTTGTCCCAAAGCCCGGTCCTGCAATCGATCGCTCGATTTCGTATCGAAAGCCGGTGATCCGATGGCCGGCGGGGTGCGTAGAAGGCCCATCGAACGCCCGACGGAACGCCGCAGCCCACCCATGACTCCCTTGGCCGCCCGACCACACGACGGTGCACAGAACGCGGAGGAGCGCCAAACACGCTTTGCAGCGGGGCGCCCCGCGCACCATGTGTTGCGGGGCCTGCCTTCGTGCGCACAGCCCCTGAGCGCACAGACGGCGTGCCCGACGACGTGCCAGAAGACGTGCCCGAAGACGTGGATGCAGGATCTCGGTTCCCCAGCCGCCGGCGCCGACCGGACGTTCGAAGAGCTGCTGACCGCGGTCGGGCGGGACCGCGACCGCACGGCCTTCGCGGCCCTGTTCGGTCATTTCGCCCCGCGGCTGAAGGCCTATCTGCGCCGCCAGGGCTGTGACGCGGGTGGTGCGGAGGAGTTGGTGCAGGACGTGATGCTGTTGGTGTGGCGCCGCGCGGAGACCTACGACCCGAGCCAGGCGTCCGCCGCCACCTGGATGTTCACCATCGCCCGCAACCGGCGGATCGACGCGCTGCGGCGGGAGCAGCGGCCCGAGATCGACCCCGCCGACCCCACCCTGGTGCCCGACCCGGTGGAAAGCGCCGACGACGGGGTGGCGGCGCGCGAGACCGCCGGACGCCTGCGGGCCGCGCTGAGGACCCTGCCGCCGGAACAGGCCGACCTGCTGCGTCTGGCCTATTTCGAGGACAAGCCGCACAGCCTGATCTCCGCCGAACAGGGCATACCGCTGGGCACCGTCAAGTCGCGCCTGCGGCTGGCCATGGAACGGCTGCGCAAGGCCATGAGGGACTCCCAATGACCGTGCCCACCCACCATCCCGGCGACACCCTGCTGATCGACTACGCCGGCGGCGCTCTGGGCGAGGCGGCGTCGCTGATCGTGGCGACCCATCTGGCGTTGTGCCCCTGCTGCCGCCTGAACGTCGCCGAGATGGAGGCGGTCGGCGGCGCCCTGCTGGAGAGCATCGAGCCGGAGGAGGTCGATCCCGCCTGCCTGGAAACGGTGCTGGCCCGGCTGGACGACCTGCCGCCCCTGCCCCGCGTGCCCCGCCCGAAGCTGGTCTGCCAGCCGGCCGAGGTGCCGCTGCTGCCCGAACCGCTGCGCCGCTACATCGGCGGCGACCTGTCGCGCCTGCCCTGGAAGCGGCTGATGCGCGGCATGGACTGCTACGACATCCCGCTGGGCTCCGGCTCCGGCTACGACTCCGAACGCCGCGGCAAGGCCCGGTTGATGCGGCTGGCCAGCGGCGTCGGGCCGCCCCACCACACCCACCGCGGGATCGAGCTGACGCTGGTGCTGGACGGCGGCTTCACCGACGATCTCGGCCAGTTCGCCCGCGGCGACCTGTCCGTCGCCGACGACTCCGTGCGCCACCGCCCGGTGGCCGACGAGGAGGGCTGCCTGTGCTTGGCGGTGACCGACGCGCCGCTTCGTTTCACCGGCGCGCTGGGGCTGATCCTCAACCCCTTCGTGACGTTCTGAGGCTCGGGGCAGGGCTCGCGGCTGAAGGGCGACGGGAGCGACCATCGTCCAACCGCGTCACTCGATGCGCACGATGTTGACCGACCCGTCCACTCCCTTGTCGAAGCGGTAGCTGCCGCCCTGCGCGGCCATCTGGTTGAAGACGTCCACCACCCGCCGCGACCGGGCCGCCTGATGGGCGTGGAGGGCCAGCAGTTCCGGATGGACCAGCCCCATGCAGGACAGCGGCAGCCCTTTCCCCCGCATGGCGGCCAGAGCCGGGTTGGCGGCGATGCCGTCCGGACTGGCGAAGATCACCGTGTTCTGGCGGTACCAGAACTCGACGGACGGATCGGCCCACAGGATTGGCCGCAGGATGTCGAAGGCCTCGTAGCCGCGCGACAGGAACTTTCCAGCCCAATGGCTCTGCCACTGCTCGTTGATGTGGCCCTTGCCCCCCTGGCCGGGGATGGCGGCCCCGAACAGCACGACATCGCCATGGCGGCAAAGATCGTCGACGAAGCCTTCCGCCCGCTCTTCCGGCAGATGCTCGGCCACCTCCAGCGACAGGACGAGGCCGAACCGCCGCCCCAGCTCGAAGGGCTGCGACAGGTCCTGGGCGCGGAAGCGGGACGGATCGATGCGCAGACGGTCGCGGCGCACATAGTCCCCGTCCACCCCCTGGATGTCCGCGATCCCCGCCTCCGCGAAGGCCCGCAGGAAGGTGCCGACCCCGCACCCGACGTCGAGGACCGAGTCCGCCCCCACCCAGCCCAGCACCAGCGGCGCGATGACCCGCGCGGAGCGGAGCGACCCCTCCTCCTGGATGTCGTAGAAGCGGTCGTCGTAGAGCGGGTCGGACATCGAACGTCTCCTTCGCGGCGTGGCGGTTCCTGGACCGTGGAGGCTTTCCGGATCACTCGTCGTCGCGGACGACCACCGGCTTCTGGATGCCGCGCATGCGGCGGCGGCGCTCCGGGTTGCGCATGATCTGGCGACCGTGCTGATGATCGCGCAGCGGCTCCGTCGGGCCGCCGACGCGCACCGGCCGTTCGGCGAAGCGGCCCAGGCTGATCATCCGGTCGTACATCACCAGCGCGCCGGCCACCCCGACGTTGATGCAGAACTTCATGGGGATCTTCACCGTGAAGTCGCAGCGCTCCAGCAGCGGTTCGGACAGGCTGCCGCGCTCCGGCCCCAGCACATAGGCGGCGCGCGTCGGGTGGCGGAAGCTGGGCAGCTCCACCGCGTCCTCGGTCAGTTCCACCCCGACGAGCTGGCAGTCCTTGGGCAAGGCCAGATCGGCCACCCGGTCGTAGACGTAGAGCGGCAGATGCTCCGCGGCGCCCGAGGTGTCGACGATGTGCGCCTCGTGCAGGTCGGGTTCCGGGTCGATGGCGAAGAAGAAGGAGGCGCCGAAGGCGTGGGCGGAGCGCATCAGGTTGCCGACATTGCCCGGCTTGCTGATCCGCTCCACCCCGATGGCGAAATATCCACGCATGGCTTGCACAATCACTCGTAGTTTCGGCCCGCGCATGGCGCGGATCGGCGGCGAATCAGCCATGATCCGGCGGGTCCGATGGTGCGACACCTTGCCTCGCGACCCGGAGAGAGGCAAGCTCTCCACCCATGAGCCACGACCATTCCTCCTGCTGCGGCGGCCACGGTGACCACCACGGCCACGCCGACCATCACCACCCCGCCGAGGGGCACGCCGACCTGTCCGGACCGCCGGAGGCGCCGATCCTCGTCGAGGTGACGCGCGGCGGCATGGTGGAATCCGTCCATCGCGGGCGCGCCTGCATCGTCGATTCCGACGGGCGCGTGCTGGCCCAGTGGGGCGACATCCAGGCGCCGGTCTACCCGCGCTCCGCCATCAAGTCGATCCAGGCGATCCCGCTGGTCGAGACCGGCGCGCTGGACTCCTACGAGCTGGGCGACCAGGAGCTCGCTCTGGCCTGCTCCTCCCACCATGGCGAGATCCGCCACACCCGCATCGCCGAGGCCTGGATCAAGCGCATCGGCCTGACCGTGGACGACTACGAGTGCGGGGCGCATCTGCCGACCGACACCGACACCGCCCACGAGATGATCCGCAACGGCGAGACGCCGACCGCCTTCCACAACAACTGTTCCGGCAAGCACGCCGGCTTCCTGACCACCGCCCTGCACAAGGGCGAGCCGACCAAGGGCTATGTCCGCTTCGACCACCCGGTGCAGCAGCGCATCCTGGGCGTGATGGAGCAGATGACCGGCCAGGACCTGTCGCAGGCCCCCTGGGGCGTCGACGGCTGCGCCATCCCGACCATCGGCATCCCGCTGGGCGCCATCGCCTACGCCATGGCCCGCATCGGCGACCCCAAGGACCTGCCCGACTCCCGCGCCGAGGCGGTGGCCCGCATCCGCCGCGCCTGGCGGTCGCACCCGCACCTGATCGCCGGCAAGGACAGCTTCGACACCGGCATGATGCAGGCGGCGGGCGGCCTGGTGCTGGTCAAGGGCGGGGCCGAGGGCGTGGGCTGCGCCGTTCTGCCCAAGCAGGGGCTGGGCATCGCCCTGAAGATCGACGACGGCACCCCGCGCGCCCGCGAGGTCGCCCTGGCCGCCCTGATCCGCGCCACCAAGGTGCTGTCGGACGAACAGTGGGCGCGGGCCGACCAGCTCATCCACCAGCCGGTGACCAACCGCAACGGCCTGGAGGTCGGCGTGGTCCGCCCGGCGGAAGGCTGAAGGTCCGCAAGCGCGATCAAGCGGCCCTCGGCTAGGGTGCCGGGCATGGAGGACCCATGACCAAGCCCGACACCCTGCTGGACTACGGCCGCCGCATCGCGCGTGTCATCGACCACATCGCCGCCCATCTGGACGAGACTCTGGAGTTGGAACGGCTGGCCGCCGTCGCCTGCTTCTCGCCCTATCATTTCCACCGCATCTACCGCGCCATGACGGGGGAGACGGTGGCGGACACGCTGCGGCGGCTGCGCCTGCACCGGGCCGCAGGCGACCTCGTGAAGGGCGGAGACGGCATGGCGCAGGTCGCACGGCGCGCCGGCTACGGCAGCGTGGAGGCGTTCACCCGCGCCTTCGGGCAGGTCTACGGCCTGAGCCCCGGCGCCTACCGGCGGCAAGGCCGCCTGGTTCCTCCATCCGACCAACCACCGGACGAGGAGCGAAGCATGCACGACGTCATCATCCGCGACCTGCCGCCGCTGCGCCTTGCAGCCATGGCCCACAGCGGCCCCTACATGGACATCGGCACGGCCTTTGAACGGCTGTACGCCTGGGCCGCCGCCCGCGGGCTGATGGGACCGCGAGTGCGCGCCTTTGCGGTCTATTACGACGACCCGGAATCCGTCCCCGCCGACCAGCTCCGCTCCGAAGCGGCCTTGCTGCTCGACGGGCCGATCCCCGAGGACGGCGCCGTCCATCCCCTGGAGGTCGCCGGAGGCCGCCACGCGGTGCTGGTCCACAAGGGGCCCTATGCGGAGCTGGAACGCCCTTACCGCTGGCTCTACCGCGACTGGCTGCCATCGAGCGGCCATGCGCCGGCCGACCGCCCCTGCGTCGAGGAATATCTGAACAATCCCCGCACTCTTCCCCCCGAGGAGTGGCTGACGGAGATCCGGTTGCCTTTGGCGTGAGAGGAGGCGGAGGGGAGGTGTTCCTCCCCTCCGCCTCCCCCAAGGCCGTTCCATTGATGCTATGGTCCGGCACCCGTCCACCTGACCGGTTGCCCGATCCATGAGCATCGACACCCTGCGCGCCCAGTACGAAGCCTTCCCCTATCCCGCGCGCAACCCCGCCGACGAGAAAAAGCGCCTGATCACCGGATCGCCCAGCCATCTGGACGAGGTGAACCACAACGTCTTCGGCGGGCGCCTCGACCACGCCGTGCCCCTCCGGGTTCTGGTGGCCGGCGGCGGGACCGGCGACGGGACGATCATGATCGCCCAGCAACTGGCCGACGCCGGCAATCCGGGCCGCGTCACCTATCTCGACCTCTCCGACGCCGCGCGGGACATCGCCGAGGCGCGGGCCACGGCGCGCGGGCTGACCAACATCGACTTCCGCCGCGGCTCGCTGCTCGACCTCGGCGGGCTGTTGGAGGAGGGGGGGCCGTTCGACTACATCGACTGCTGCGGCGTGCTGCACCATCTGGACGAGCCGGCGGCGGGCGTCCGCTCGCTGGCTGGGGCGCTGAAGCCGGGCGGCGGGATCGGGCTGATGGTCTACGCGCCGTACGGGCGCACCGGCGTCTATCCCATGCAGGCGGCGCTGCGCACCATCGCGGCGGACCTGCCGCCGAAGGAACAGGTGGCGCTGGCCCGCCGGCTGATCGAACGCCTGCCGACGTCCAACTGGCTGCTGCGCAACCCCTTCATCAACGACCACAAACAGGCCGACGCCGACCTCTACGACCTGCTGCTGCACTCCTGCGACCGGCCCTTCACCGTGCCGGAGCTGGCCGAGCTGGCCGCGGCGGGCGGTCTCGCCATCGCCGCCCTGGTGGACCCGTACCGCTACGACCCCGCCGTCTGGGTGAAGGACCCCCGCCTGCTGAAGCGGCTCGAAGGGCTGTCCCGGCTGGAGCGCGCCGCCTGGGCCGAGCAGGTCACCGGCAGCATGACCAAGCACATCGCCTATCTCGTCCGTCCCGAGGACGCCGAGGGTGCGGTCGCCCGCCCGGACGGGCCGGAGGTGGTGCCGGTGCTGCGCGACCTCGACGGTACCGCGGTGGCCAAGGGCCTGCCTCCCGGCGGCGTGCTGGAGGCGGAGCTGATGGGCGCCGTCGTCCCCCTGCCCCTGCCCCGTCTGGCCGGGCCGATCCTGGCGCGGGTGGACGGGCGGACCAGCCTGGGCGCCATGCACCAAGCGGTGGCGGAGAGGGCCGGGCCGCTGGCCTGGGACGCCTTCCTGGCGCAGTTCATTCAGCTTTTCACAGCGCTGAACGGCGTCGGCAAGATGTATCTGCGCCGCTGAGCGCGTCACGGCCCCTGACGTCGGGGGCCCGATATGAAAAATCCGCCGCCGGGAGGCCCCGGCGGCGGAAGTTCATGGAGGAAACAACCAGGCTGCAAAGAGTGCTTAGTGGATGGTCTCGCCGTGCAGGGCGAGGTCCAGGCCGTCGCGCTCGACGTCCTCGTCGACGCGCAGGCCCATCACCACGTCGATGACCTTCAGGATGATGAAGGAGCCGACCGCCGAGTAGGCGACGGTGGCGAGGATGCCGTAGACCTGCGTCCAGATCTGGCCGACGTTGCCTTCCAGGGCGCCGGCGGTGCCGCCGATGGCTTCCTGGGCGAAGACGCCGGTCAGGATGGCGCCGACGATGCCGCCCACGCCGTGCACGCCGAAGGCGTCCAGCGAGTCGTCATAGCCGAGGGCGCGCTTGAGGCCGGTGGCGCCCCAGTAGCAGACCACGCCGGAGACCAGACCGATGACCAGGGCGCCGGTCGGACCGACGAAGCCCGAGGCCGGGGTGATGGCGACCAGACCGGCGACGGCGCCGGAGATGATGCCGAGGACCGAGGGCTTGCCCTTGGTGGCCCACTCGACCAGCAGCCAGGACATGGCGGCGGTGGCGGCGGCGATCTGCGTGACCAGCATGGCCATGCCCGCACGGCCGTCGGCGGCCACGGCGGAGCCCGCGTTGAAGCCGAACCAGCCGACCCACAGCATCGAGGCGCCGATCAGGCTGAGCACGAGGTTGTGCGGGGCGAAGTTCTCGTTCGGGTAGCCCTTGCGCTTGCCCAGCACGATGGCGGCGACGAGACCGGCCACGCCCGCGTTGATGTGCACCACGGTGCCGCCGGCGTAGTCGAGCACGCCGTCACCCGCCAGATAGCCGCCCGGACCCCAGACCCAGTGGGTGATCGGCGCGTAGACGATCAGCGACCACAGGCCCGTGAAGACCAGCATGGAGGAGAACTTCATGCGGTCGGCGAAGGCGCCGGTGATCAGGGCCGGGGTGATGATGGCGAAGGTCATCTGGAAGACGATGAAGACCGTCTCCGGAATGACGCCCGACAGGCCGTCCTTGGTGATGCCGGCCAGCATGAACTTCGACAGGCCGCCGAAATAGGGGGTGCCTTCGGTGAAGGCGATGCTGTAACCGGCGAAGAACCACAGGATGCTGACCAGGCAGCAGATCGCGAAGCTCTGCATCACGATGGCCAGCACGTTCATCTTGCGGACCATGCCGCCGTAGAACAGCGCCAGACCCGGGATGGTCATGAACAGGACCAGCGCCGTGGCGACCAGCATCCAAGCCGTGTCGCCGCTGCTCAGGGTGGGCTCGGCCGCGGCGGCGGCCGCTTCCTGGGCGAGGGCGGCGGCAGGCAGACCGGCCAAGCCCAGAATCGCCGCCATCGTCGGCGCGGCGAGGGTGAAGAGACGGCTCATCGAGGCTCCTCTTTATTCGAATGCTTCTGGCCCGTTTCGCCCCGTCCCCGGTACAGACGGGGCGGCGGGAGGGGGCCGTGTACGCCGATTTGTCTTCAAGAAGCGTGCCAACCCAAAAGGGCTAGGAATCGCGGGGGTTGCGGCCTTTCGGATGACCGCAAAGCAGCATAGGACCCGAGTTCGCGCGCCTGCGCTGCCCAGAAATTGGGCAGAAAATCGAACCACCCAAAGCCTTGCGTTGCCGGGTGATTCGCCCGTGGATTGTGGGCCGGTTGCTTCCCATCAAGGCGCCGCACGCCCGTTTCACGCGCGCTTGCCTGTTTATTGTGCACAACACTGCGCCTCAATTCCGCACAACCGTTGGGCAACCCCTTCTATTTCCGGCCTGTTCCCCTCGGCCTATTGGCCCGCCCCCGGGAAATGTGGCACGGTCAGCTCTTGACCGGCGGAGCCGGACGGGACCGGGGACAAGCGGTCCCCGCCCACACGGGTCTGCCGGACGCTTCCGGATGGCCGACAGCAAAAAAGAGAACCGAAAGGGGAGACACATGCTCGACAAACGGGATCTGCGGCTGGCGCCGCGCCGCGCCGTGGCCCTCGTCCTGGCCGGTGGCCGGGGCAGCCGGCTGAAGCAGCTGACCGACCGTCGCGCCAAGCCGGCCACCTATTTCGGCGGCAAGTTCCGGATCATCGACTTCGCGCTGTCGAACTGCATCAATTCGGGATTCCGCCGCATCGGCGTGCTGACGCAGTACAAGTCGCACAGCCTGCTGCGCCACCTGCAGCGCGGCTGGAACTTCTTCCGCGGCGAGATGAACGAGTTCTGCGACCTGCTGCCCGCGCAGCAACGCATCAGCGAGACCGCCTGGTACCAGGGCACCGCCGACGCGGTGTACCAGAACCTGGACATCCTGCGCGACCACGAGCCGGAATACATCCTGATCCTGGCCGGCGACCACATCTACAAGATGGATTACGGCGCGCTGCTGCTCGACCACATCGCCAAGAAGGCCGATGTGACGATCCCCTGCATCCAGGTGCCGCGCGCCCAGGCGACCGGCTTCGGCGTGATGCATGTGGACGAGACCCAGCGCGTCATCGACTTCGTCGAGAAGCCCGCCGACCCGCCGCCGATGCCGGGCAATCCGGACAAGTCGCTGGCCAGCATGGGCATCTACGTCTTCAACGCGCAGTTCCTCTATGACCAGCTGGAGCGCGACTTCAACGACCCCGCCTCGTCCCGCGACTTCGGCAAGGACATCATCCCCCATCTGGTGACCAGCGGGGCGCGGGTGATGGCCCACGACTTCGCCGATTCCGCCATCCTGAACGGCCACGAGTCCGAACCCTACTGGCGCGACGTCGGCACCATCGACGCCTATTGGGAGGCCAACCTCGACCTCTGCCACGTCACGCCGCAGCTCAACATGTACGACCGCGAGTGGCCGATCTTCACCTACCAGGAGCAGCTTCCCCCGGCGAAGTTCGTCTTCGACGACGAGAACCGGCGCGGCATGGCGGTGGACAGCCTGGTGTCGGGCGGCTGCATCATCTCCGGCTCGCTGGTGAAGAACTCGCTGCTGTTCAGCGAGGTGCGCGTCAACTCCTTCAGCGAGCTGCACCAGGCGGTGGTCCTGCCGGACGTCGACATCGGCCGCCACTGCCGCCTGACCAAGGTGGTGATCGACCGCGGCGTGGTGATCCCCGAGGGGCTGGTCGTCGGCGAGGACCCGGAGCTGGACGCCAAGCGCTTCCACCGCAGCGAGGGCGGCGTCTGCCTGATCACCCAGGACATGATCGACCGCCTGCCCAAGGACTGAGCACAAATCCCCTCTCCCCGCTGGAGAGAGGGTTAGGGTGAGGGGGTCCGGCGCCGCCTGCGCGTCCGGTCCCTCGACATCCCCCTCACCCCGCCCCTCTCCCCAGAGGGGAGAGGGAGATGAAGCAAGACCAAGAAGAAACCGAAAGACCCCGCCTCCATGCGCGTCCTGTACATAACGCCGGAATGCTACCCCCTGGTGAAGACCGGCGGGCTGGCCGATGTCTCCGCCGCCCTGCCCCCCGCCCTGAACCGCGCTGGAGCCGAGGTCCGCCTGCTGCTGCCCGGCTATCCGGCGGTGCTGAACGGGCTGACCGACCTGCAGCCGGTCGGCAAGCCCCTGACCGATCTGCCCGGCACCGACCGGCCCGGGGGCGCCCCGGCGACCTTGCGGATCGGACGGACGCCGGACGGGGTGCTGGCCTATGTGCTGGACGCGCCGGCGCTCTACGACCGGCTCGGCAACCCCTATCTGGGGCCGGACGGCAAGGACTGGCCCGACAACGCCGAACGCTTCGCCGCCCTGTCCTGGTGCGCGGCGGGCTTCGCGGCGGAGGACGGCCTCGACCCCTGGTGGCGTCCCGATGTGCTGCACGGGCACGACTGGCAGACCGGCCTGATCCCGGCCTATCTGGAACTGCGCCCCGACCGCTTCGCCGGGCCGTTCCGGCCGGGCACGGTGACGACGATCCACAACATCGCCTACCAGGGCCTGTTCGGCGCCTGGATGATGAGCGACCTCGGCCTGCCGTCGGCCGCCTTCCGGATCGACGGGGTGGAGTATTACGGCGGCGTCGGCTTCCTCAAAGCCGGCTGCTTCTATTCCGACCGCCTGACCACGGTCAGCCCGACCTACGCCCACGAGATCCAGACGGCCGAGCACGGCTCCGGCCTGGAGGGGCTGCTCGCCACGCGGGCCGAGGCGCTGACGGGCATCCTCAACGGCGTGGACTACGCGATCTGGGACCCGGCCGCCGACCCGCACATCGCCGCCCGCTACGGCGCTGCCGACCTCGGCGGCAAGGACCTGTGCAAGGCCGACCTCCAGGCGACCTTCGGGCTGGACCGCCGGCCCGACGCCCCGCTGGCCGCGGTGGTCAGCCGCCTGACCGGCCACAAGGGGCTGGATCTGGTGCTGGAGGCGGCGTCGCAATGGATCGCCTGGGGCGGCCAGCTCGCCGTTCTCGGCAACGGCGAACCGGCGCTGGAGGCCGGCTTCCGCCATCTCGCCACCTGGTACCCGAAGTCGGTCGGCGTGCGCATCGGCTATGACGAGGCGCTGTCCCACCGCATCCAGGCCGGCGCCGACCTGTTCCTGGTGCCCTCGCGGTCGGAGCCCTGCGGCCTGACCCAGATGTACGCTTTGAAGTACGGCACCCTGCCGCTGGTCCGCCGCACCGGCGGCCTCGCCGACACCATCGTGGACGCCAACCCGGCGGCGGTGAACGACGGCAGCGCGACGGGCTTCCAGTTCGTCAACGCCAACGTCCAGGAGCTGACCTGGGCGCTGCGCCGCGCCGCCACCCTCTACCGCAAGCCCGAACGCTGGCACGTCCTGCAGCAGCACGCGATGACCCGCGACTTCGGCTGGCACGGTCCGGCCGAGGAGTACATGGAGCTGTACCGCGCAGTGGCGCCGGTTCTGGTGGGGTGACGGAGGGGGCGAGGCAGGGGACAGCGCAACGGCGAGCTGTTCCGGACGATTGCGGATCGGTACCGTCGAAGCGGCGGAGCGCGTGACATCGCGAGAATGGCATGACGCCCGCCACGCTTTCCCTTCCCGGTTGGGACATCCCTGGTCTATTGTGCGCCCGATGGAATTTTCGTTGGATCGCACCCTAAGGTCGTCGGGCGCCTCGCACCCTTGTTCAATCTTCGGGCGAGCACTCCCTTCCCTCCAAACGTCGGTCCTTGCGTGAAACCGTAGAACGTCGCCGGAAACCACACCATGACCCCGGTGACAGCGACATCTGGGACGGCCCTATGCGGACTCTGAATTATTCCCTCCTTTGTCCCACCCGCGGGCGGCCGGATGGGCTGCAGCGGCTGATCGAAAGCGTTGCCGCAACCGCGGGGGCGGTGGAACGGGTCGAAGTCCTGGCCTATGTCGACTCCGACGACCCCGCTTTACCCGACTACAAACGGATGTTCGAGGCGTTGGCCGAGGTCGGGGTCCAGTTGCGCCGCTTCACGGCGCTGGTCGGCCCCCCGAAAAGCGTCTCCCTCTCCTGGAACGACCTCGCCGCCTCCTGCACCGGCGATGTCCTGATGATGGCCAACGACGACCAGGTCTATGTCCAGTCGGGATGGGACCATCGCCTGGACCAGGAAATCGCCAAGTTCCCAGACGACGTTTACTGCATGTGGTTCGAAGACGGCATCAATGGCGAGAAGCATTGTGCCTTTCCCGTCGTCAGCCGCCGCTGGTACGAGACCCTGGGCTACTTCACCCCCGGCGTCTTTGAATTCATCGCGAACGACACCTGGATCATGGACGTGGCCAAGCGGGTCGAGCGACTGCATTTCATCGGCGATGTGACGGTGGAGCACCGCCACTTCTCGGTCGGCAAATCGGAACTCGACGAAACCTACCTGCGCCATCGGTCGGGGGAAAACCGCGAGAGGATCGCCCGCGACATGCTGATACTGGATCGCACGTGGCCGGTGCGGCAGCGCGACGCCGACCGGCTCGCGGCCATCATCCGTTCCAGCGGCGACCGTCCGGTCGAAACGGGAGACGCCCAATGAGGATCGGCGTGATCGGCCTGGGCAAGCTGGGCCTGCCCTGCGCGGTGGCGATGGCGCTGAAGGGCCATGACGTGATGGGCTTCGACGTCCGCCCCGATGTGATGAACAAGGGGCGGCGCTCCTACACCGAAACCGGTCCGGACGGCTGCGAACCGTTCGATCCCTATCTCGAAGCGAGCAGCCTGCGGTTCGGAACGCTGGAGGAGGTCGTCGACCACGCCGACCTTCTTTTCATCGCGGTCCAGACCCCCCACGACCCCCTGTACGAGGGGATCACGCGCCTTCCCGACAGCCGGACCGATTTCCATTACGAGCATCTGGTGGCCGCCTGCCGCGACGTGGCGCGTGTGGCGTCGCGCGACACGGTGGTCGTCATCATCTCCACCGTCCTGCCGGGGACCATCCGCCGCCACGTCCTGCCCGTCCTGACGCCCCGCATCAAGCTCTGCTACAACCCGTTCTTCATCGCCATGGGCACGACCATGCGCGACTTCCTCCAACCGGAGTTCGTTCTCTTCGGCCGACACGATCGGGAAGCCGCCGCGCTCGCCGAAGCGTTCTACCGCACCATCACGGACGCTCCGTTCTACGCCACCGCCCTC
Organism: Azospirillum sp. UENF 211521; assembly: GCF_058780535.1. Taxonomy (NCBI): domain Bacteria; kingdom Pseudomonadati; phylum Pseudomonadota; class Alphaproteobacteria; order Rhodospirillales; family Azospirillaceae; genus Azospirillum; species Azospirillum sp. UENF 211521. The sequence continues at coordinate 381,031 of NZ_JBSNCF010000001.1, read as the reverse complement.
GAGAACGCCGAACTGATCAAGGTGGCCTACAACACCTTCATCGGCATGAAGATCGCCTTCGCCAACACGATGATGGAGGTGTGCCACAAGTTGCCGGGCACCGACGTGGACGCGGTGACGGACTGTCTGGCGCTGGCGTCACGGCGGCTGATCAGCCCAAGCTACATGAAGGGCGGCATGGGCGACGGCGGCGGATGCCACCCCCGCGACAACATCGCCATGTCCTGGCTGGCGCGCGAGCTGGACCTCAGCTTCGACACCTTCGACGCCGTCATGAGGTCACGCGAGAAGCAGACCGAATGGCTTGCCGACCTGATGTGCGCCCATGAGCCGCCCAAGGTGATCCTGGGCTGGGCGTTCAAGTCCGATTGCGACATGGCCACGGGCAGCCCGGCCCTGCTGTTGCGCGCGATCCTGGAGGAGCGGGGCGTCCCGGTCACCCTGATCGACCCCCACATGGACTCCGCTCCCCTCGTCGAGGACTCGTTGCCCGTCGCCACCTACCTGATCGGGGCGAAGCACAGCGCCTTTGCCGGTCTGCGCTTTCCGGCGGGCTCGGTGGTCCTCGATCCCTGGCGCTACATTCCGACCGATCAGGACGGCGTCCGCGTCATTCCGGTGGGGGTCGGGCCGGGCATCCCGTAACCCCGTCCGGCGGCCTCACACCGGCACGGCCACGCAGTTCGAGGCGTCGGCGCACGGGAATTCCTTGGCGATTCGGTAACCGTTCCGTCCGGCCCAGTCGAAGAAGGCGTCCCTGTTGGCGCTCCCGACCTCGATGAACAGGATGGGCCTGTGGAGGGCGATCGTGTTCCGGGCGCCGGACAGCGCGTCCATCTCCATGCCCGCGACGTCGATCTTGATGAAGTCGACGCGCTCCCGGACGAGATCGTCGATGGGGTGGACGGCGACGCGCCCGCCCTCCGCCGGCACCAGCCGCGCCGCCCCCAGGTCGGCCTCGTCGGCGACGCACAGGTCGAAGGAACCGGCGCGGTCCCCGACGCCGCACTCCAGGACGGTGACCGTCGCCGGGTCGAGCCGGTTGATCTCCACGTTCTTTTTCAGGAAATGCAGGGCCGCCGGGTTGGGCTCGACCGCGATGATGCGGCGCGGCGCCATGAACAGGCCGTAGTAGACGACGTGGTTCCCGACGTTGGCGCCGATCTCCAGGATCGACGACCCGGCCGGCACGAGACCCCGCAGACAGTCCAGCTCCTCCTGTTCGAAGAAGACGCGGCGCAGGTAATGGCGGTGGATCCTGTCGAACGGGTTGGCGATGGCGAAGCCGACCTTCACGCCGGACACCACGAAGTTGATCACGATGGGGTGGGTGCGGAAGAAGTCGCCGAACACCCGCGTCACGGCCCGGCGCCACCCGCCGCCGTCGGCCGACCGCGGGCCGGTGGAGTGGGCGCCGCGCCGGTTGATGAAGAGCGGCTGCCCGATCTTGCAGCATCGGTGCGTCCGCCAGAGCTCCAGGTAGTATTTGAAGTCCTCGCCGGTATCCATGGCCTCGTCGAACGGGATGGATCGCGCGACGCGCGCGCGGACGAAATGCCCCATCTGCAGGGTCAGATACGGGTCGTTCAGGAGGATGTCGCTCAGAAGCGTGGTCGCCCCCACTTGCTTGTCCCGCAGACTCACCGCGTCCGACCCGTACCACTGCTCGGCAATCATCCCGAAGACGGCGTCGACGTCCGCCACATGGGTGCGGACCGCCGCGAAGCCGTTTGGATCCATCAGGTCGTCGGCGTCCAGGAAGAAGACCCATTCCGCACCGTGTTGGATGGCGTGTTCGACGCCGAAGTTCCGGCACCGCGAGCGGCCGATCGCGCCGTCCGGGTCGGGAATGCGCAGGATCATCACGTCCGAAAAGGGTCCCTGGCCAGTGCGGAACGCCGCCTCGACGGAGGCGGCCGCCTCTTCGGACAAGCCATCGTGCCCCGGCCCGACCGGGATGATCACCGCGCATTTCATGAATGATCCCCCAAGGGCACGCTTCGCGCCGCCATAGTCCATGGCTGGCGCGGGACGGTAAAGGGAAAAGGCCGGACGCCGCACCGTGCCATGGGCGGCCCCGCCCCTGGCCGGCGCGCGGCATGGTTGTCGCGCGGCGGACCATGGGAGAGGGTGTTGGGGAAGCCGCCCCGTGCACCGCGGCCGACGCCGGTCGAAGCCGGGCCGTCACCCTTCTCCATTGCGCGCATCGTCCGTCCGCCCTATGTTCCGGCCCAAACCAGGGCTCCGGGCACCGATGACTGACCTTTCGCACATCCGCAATTTCTCGATCATCGCGCACATCGACCACGGCAAGTCGACCCTTGCCGACCGGCTGATCCAGCAGTGCGGCGGCCTCGATTCGCGCGAGATGCGCGAACAGGTGCTCGACAGCATGGACATCGAGCGCGAGCGCGGCATCACCATCAAAGCGCAGACCGTCCGCCTGCTCTACAAGGCCAAGGACGGGCAGCAGTACACGCTGAACCTGATGGACACGCCGGGCCACGTCGACTTCGCCTACGAGGTCAGCCGCAGCCTCGCCGCCTGCGAGGGCTCGATCCTGGTGGTGGACGCGAGCCAAGGTGTGGAGGCGCAGACGCTCGCCAACGTCTATCAGGCGATCGACAACAACCACGAGATCATCCCGGTCCTCAACAAGATCGACCTGCCGGCGGCGGAGCCCGACCGCGTCAAGCAGCAGATCGAGGACGTGATCGGCCTGGACGCCACCGACGCCGTGGAGATCTCGGCCAAGACCGGCCTGAACATCGACGCCGTGCTGGAAGCCGTGGTGCAGCGCCTGCCCGCGCCCAAGGGCAACGCCGACGGCGAGCTGAAGGCCCTGCTGGTCGATTCCTGGTACGACCCGTATCTCGGCGTGGTCATCCTGGTGCGCGTGGTGGATGGGCGGCTGAAGGTGAACCAGAAGGTCCGCTTCATGTCCACCGGCAGCGCGCACGAGGTGGACCGCGTCGGCGTCTTCACCCCGAAGGCCCTGCTGACCGGCGAGCTGGGGCCGGGCGAGATGGGCTTCATCACCGCCGCCATCAAGGACATCACGCTGACCAAGGTCGGCGACACCATCACCGAGGACCGCCGCCCGGCGGCCGAGCCGCTGGCCGGCTTCAAGCCGTCCATCCCCGTGGTGTGGTGCGGCCTGTTCCCGGTCGACGCCGCCGACTTCGAGCGGCTGCGCGATTCCTTGGGCAAGCTGAAGCTGAACGATGCCAGCTTCCATTACGAGGCCGAGACGTCGGCGGCGCTGGGCTTCGGCTTCCGCTGCGGCTTCCTCGGCCTGCTGCATCTGGAGATCATCCAGGAGCGGCTGGAGCGCGAGTTCAACCTGGACCTGATCACCACGGCGCCGTCGGTGGTCTACAAGCTCCACATGACCGACGGCACGGTGATGGATTTGCACAACCCGGCCGACATGCCGGACGTGATGAAGATCGACCGCATCGACGAGCCGTGGATCAAGGCCACCATCATGCTCCCCGATGAGTATCTGGGCGGCATCCTCCAGCTCTGCACCGAGCGGCGCGGCCAGCAGATCGAGCTGACCTACGCCGGCGCCCGCGCCATGCTGGTCTACCGCCTGCCGCTGAACGAGGTGGTCTTCGACTTCTACGACCGCCTGAAGTCGATCAGCCGCGGCTACGCCAGCTTCGACTACCAGATGGACAGCTACGAGGAAGGCGACCTCGTGAAGATGTCGATCCTGGTGAACGCCGAGCCGGTGGACGCCCTGTCGATGATCGTCCACCGCTCCCAGTCGGAGCGCCGCGGCCGCCAGCTCTGCGAGCGGCTGAAGGAGCTGATCCCGCGCCAGCTCTTCAAGATCGCCGTCCAGGCGGCCATCGGCGGCAAGATCATCGCCCGCGAGAGCATCGGCGCGCTGCGCAAGGACGTGACGGCCAAGTGCTACGGCGGCGACATCAGCCGCAAGCGCAAGCTGCTGGACAAGCAGAAGGAAGGCAAGAAGCGCATGCGGCAGTTCGGCCAGGTCGAAATCCCGCAGAGCGCCTTCATCGCCGCCCTCAAGATGGGCGACGAGTGAACGCCGGCTTCGCGGTGATGTGACGGAAAGCGGGTCCGGCAAGGCCCGCTTTCTTTTTGTCCACGCATCCCGGAGCCCACAAAAAGTCGAATGACTCGCCGCGCGGAATCGCCTATCACCCGGTCAGGCTTCCAAACGGATGATGTCCCGTGACGCGCACTGTCATGTTTGGCCTGCCCGCCGCGGCCCTGGTCGCCGGCATTCTCGCAGGCTGCACCCCGAACTACTCCCCGAACACCTACGCCGCCACCGCGACCCAGCAGGCGAACAAGGTGGAGCGGGCGGTCGTCATCGGGTTCCGTCAGGTCAAGATCAGCACCAGCGGCACCGTCGGCGCGGTCACCGGCGGGGCCGCCGGCGGCGTGCTCGGCTCGCAGTCCGGCACCTTCGGCATCAATTCGGCGCTGGGCGCGGTCGGCGGCACGGCCATCGGCGGGCTGCTCGGCACCTCGATCGAGCATGTGACCGGCGACACTACGGGCTGGGAATACATCGTCCGCAAGCCGGACGGCGAACTGCTGTCGGTCACGCAGCGGGAAGAGAAGCCGATCGAGATCGGACAGAAGGTTCTGGTCATCGCCGGCAGCCAGGCCCGCATCGTCGCCGACTATTCGACCGACCCGACTCCGGCCCCCGAGATCAAAGACGCTGCCAAGGACGCGGCGAAGGACACCCCGAAGGACACGCTTAAGGAAGCGGCCAAGGACGAGGCCAAGCCCGCCGCGGCGATCGAGGCGGAGGAGCTTCCCGCCCCAGCCCCGGCGGAAACTCCCGCGGAAGCCCCGGCTTCGGCCGCCTCGCCTCCGGACAGCGCCCCCTTGCGCATCACTCCGCCCGCAGCCCCCGTGGTGGCGCCCGCCCCCGAGCCGGCGCCCGCCGCCGCGGTGCCCGCCGACGGCACGCCCACCCTCTGACCCCGCACTCACACCACCAGGATCGCCAGCAGCAGCACCGGCAAGGCCGGCATCCGCGGCAGACGCAAGCGCCGCGGCGGCGGCACCCTGCCGATCCGGCGCTCCTCCCGGCGGTCCAGCCGTCCGGCCTCCAGCACCACCGTCGTCATCGCCTCGAACACGCCCATCGCTCAGCCCTCCCAAAGATCGGAGGGCACCCTGCGCCCGCGCGAAAAATCTTGGAAACGAATAGGCTTTATGAGGATCATCACAGATCGTGATGGTCCTTTCGTGCGTTGAACCCGCGCGCCCCCTCTGCTTGAATGCGTGACCATGCCGGCCAACCTCGACACCGACCTCCTGCGCGCCTTCGTCGCCGTCGCCGACGCGCGCAGCTTCACCCGTGCCGGCGACACGCTGGGCCGCACCCAGGCCGCCGTCAGCCAGCAGGTCCGCCGGCTGGAGGAGGTGGTGGGCACCCGCGTCTTCCAACGCGACACCAAGAGCGTCCACCTGACCCAGGAGGGCGAGCTTCTGCTGACCTACGCCCGGCGGATGCTCACCCTGAACGACGAGGTGCTGACGCTGATGCGCCGGCCCGCCACGGTGGCCAGCGTGCGCATCGGCACGCCGGACGATTACGCCACCATGCTGCTGCCCGGCGTGCTGGCCCGCTTCGCCGCCGCCTACCCCGACGTGCCGGTGGAGGTGATCTGCGACAACAGCCCCGATCTGGTGGCGGAGATCGACAAGGGCCGCTACGACCTCGCGCTCGTCACCCGCCACCCCGACAGCCGCAGCGGCGAACTGGTCCGGCGGGAGCCGGTGGCCTGGGTCGCCCCGCCACGCTCCACCGTCGTCGATTCCACCCCGATCGAGCGCGAGGACCCGCTGCCGCTGGCCCTGTTCCCCAAGGGCTGCGTGGTGCGCGACCTCGCCGTCGCGGCGCTGGAGGGGATCGGACGCGGCTGGCGCGTCGCTTTCATCAGCAAGAGCGTGGTGGCGGTCCATGGCGCCGTGCTGGGCGGGCTCGGCGTCACCGCCATGGAGGAATGCACCATCCCGCCCAGCCTGCGCCGGCTGACCGTGGCGGACGGCTTTCCCGACCTGCCGGACATCGACATCGCGCTGCACCGCGCCCCCGGCATGGCCGCCAAGCCGGTCCGCCTGCTGGCCGAAGCCATCCACGATCTGGTGGGCGGGAGCCAGGGAGGAAGCCAGGGCGGGGATCGCGCGGCCTGAGCGACCGTGCCGTTCCGTGACATCCGCCCCGGGGCGCACGCGCCGGGTTGCCCCGGCGGGCCGGACCGAGGCAAAATGGCCCCTCCTCCATGGGGGTCCACCGCCGTGCGCACGCGTTCCACCACCGCCCTCCGCGTTCTGGCGCTGCGGCTGATCCTGGCCGCGGCGACGATGTGGTTCGCCCCGGACGGCGCTCTGGCGCAGAGCCCCGTCGCCATCGGCGCGCCGCTGACCGGCGAGGTTGTCCTCAACCGCGACATCGAGGTGCGCATCGGCCCCAACGCCGACGCCCGGATCATCCAGACCCTGCCGCGCGGCAAGGCGCTGAACGCTCTGGGCACGCCCCGCGGAACCAGCTGGACCGAGGTCGCCATCGGCGGCCAGCCGATCGGCTACGTGCCCTCCGACTCGCTCGACCCGGCGCTGATGGTGTCGCGCTCGATCACCGCCGCCATGGGGGCCACCGCCGCCGGGGCCAACGCCGGCGGATCGCCTCCCTCGACCGGCAAGCCGCCGGTCATCCACCGCGGCGCCGCCGTGGTGCCGCGCAGCGCCTGGGAGATCGCCGCCCAGGTGCCGGCCCAGGGTTACGTCGTCGCGGCGGACGCCATCAAGGCGACGGAGATCCTCGACAACAAGAAGCGGCGCGGCTTCACCCTGCGCAAGGGCGACGTGGTCAGCCTGATCGATTCCGCGAACGGGCGGGTGACGCTGGGCATGCCCGGCCGGACGCGGGCGGTCGCCACGGCGGAGGGGCTGATCGGAGTGGTCGCCCCCTACCCGCTGCCCGGCATGCCGCCGATCGAGCCGGGGCCGCTGTTCGCCGCGCGGCTTGGCGAGTATGTCAGCCACGCCGAGGGGCTGCGGGCGTGGCAGGAATTCACCTATGGCCCGGGAACGGCCTACCGCGACCTGCCGCCGATGGTCTGGCCGGTCTTCCGCGGCGCCCGCACCACCTACCAGATGGGCGTCGGCCCCTTCACCCGGACGCAGGTGGACAATGTCTGCGGCGCGCTGGCCCAGCGCTCCATGGACTGCTGGGTGATCGAGCTGGACACCTTCTGATCCCAGCGCCGTTCTCCGCCATGCGGCCGCAACGCGCCGCCTCCGTTAAATTACTGAGCTTTTTCGTCGAAAATGCATCGATCGTGGCGGTAGGCGGGCGCAGCCGCGCCGTGTTAATCTTTTGCGCTTCCCGCCCGCTCCGTCCCAGGCCCTGCCAATGACCGACTCCGACGACGAGTTCCTCTTTCTGGACGACCAGGACGGCGACGGCAACGGCGAAACCGGGTCGCCGGCCACCGGCAACCGGTGGAAGATGATGATCGTGGACGACGAGCCGGAGGTGCACTCCATCACCAAGCTCGTCCTGGCCGACTTCGCCTACAAGGGACGCCCCGCCGAGTTCATCTCCGCCTATTCCGCGGCGGAGGCGCGGGCGATCCTGGAGCGCGAGGACGACATCGCCATCATCCTGCTGGACGTGGTGATGGAGACCGACGACGCCGGGCTGCAGCTCGTCCACCACATCCGCGAGGAGCTGAAGAACCGCCACGTCCGCATCATCCTGCGCACCGGCCAGCCCGGCCAGGCGCCGGAGCGCGCGGTGATCCTCGACTACGACATCAACGACTACAAGGCCAAGACGCAGCTCACCGCCCAGCAGCTGTTCACCACCACGGTCGCCGCCCTGCGCTCCTACGAGGACATCATGGCGATCGAGAAGAACCGGCGCGGGCTGGAGAAGATCATCGAGGCGTCGTCGTCGCTGTTCCAGGCGCGCTCGATGAAGCTGTTCGCCGCCGGGGTGCTGACCCAGCTCTCCGGCATCCTCGGCGTCGGGCCGGACGCCATCCTGTGCGTGCAGCGCGGCCCGGTCATCAGCGGTGCGGCGGACGGGCTGTATGTGCTGGCCGGCTCCGGCCGCTTCGAGACGCTGATCGACGAGCCGGCGGCCAACCATGTCGAGCCCGCCGTCCTGGCGGAGGTCAAGCGCTGCCTGGAGTCGCGCAGCAATCGCTACGCCGCCGACCATTGCACGCTCTACATCCGCACGCCGAACGACCGCGAGAATGTGGTCTATCTGAGTTCCGACCGGCCGCTGTCGGACCTCGACCGCAACCTGATCGAGGTGTTCTGCCGCAAGATCTCCGTCGGCTTCGACAATCTGCATCTCTACGAGCAGCTGCGGCGCAGCCAGGAGCACACGGTCATCGCCATGGCCGATCTGGCGGAACGCGCCGGCCACCCCGGCGCAGAGGCCGAGACCGGCCCACGCATCGCGCTGGTGACCGACCGCATCGCCCGCCGGCTGGCCGAGGAGGGGCGCTACCCCGCCATCCTCGACACGGTGTTCCTGGAGTCGGTCGGCCTGGCGGCCATCCTCCACGACGTCGGCAACGCCACGCTGGACCCCGTCATCCTCGGCAAGACCGGGCCGCTGACCCCGGAGGAGCGGGCCGTCATGCAGGCCCACACCACCACGGGCTGGGACCTGCTGGACCGCGCCAGCCGGCGGTCCGAAGGGCGGACGCATCTGCATCTGGGGGCGGAGATCGCCCGCTCGCACCACGAGAACTGGGACGGCACCGGCTATCCCGACCGCCTGCAGGGCGACGCCATCCCGCTGAGCGCCCGCATCGTCGCGGTGGCCGACAGCTTCGACGCCATGACCCGCGACCGTCCCTACCGCAAGGCGCTGGACCATGACGTGGCGGTGGCCGAGATCCGCCGCCTGTCGGGCAGCCGGTTCGACCCGCTGGTGGTCGACGCCTTCCTGGCGGTGTCCGGCAGCCTGCGCCGGGAGTGAGGCGGACGCCCCACCCCCGCGCCACCCCCTTGGCCGGGGTCAGCCGGCGCTGTTCATCAGCGTGTCGACCATATCCTTGAGCGGACCGATCTGCACCGGCTTGTGCAGCAGCCGGCAGCCCATGGCGGCGGCTTCGACCTGACGTTCCGGCATGGTGTCGCCGGTCAGGATCAGGGCGGGCACCGTGGCGCCGACATGGGCCCGCACCATCTCCACCGCCTGGGCGCCCGTGCCCCCCGCCGGCAGGAAGTGATCGGCCAGGACCAGCCCCGGACGGCCGGGCGCCTGCGGCAGCCGTTGCGCCAACTCGGTCAGCGACAGGGCGGTCAGCACGTCGTACCCCCAGGCCTCCAGAAGCAGCGCCAGCCCTTCCACGATCGACCGGTCGTCGTCCACCACGATGACCAGCCGGCTGGCTTCGGCCGGCGCGTTGCCATCGCCGTCCTCGCGGCGCAACGCGCCGTCACCGCCCGCCGGACCGCCACCGGCATCCCCGGTCATGGCGAGGACTGGCGCGGTTCTGGCATCGTCGTTCGTAAAGCTCACCATCGGATTCTTCACCAGGTCTGAGGGCGGCGGGGCCACAACACCCCGCGCCGTTATCAACATGACCACCTCAAAAAAGAATGAAAACTATTAAAAAAATCGAAATATCAGTGACACTAATTTTTTGGAATGCCCGCCATGTATCGTGGAAAGAAAACATTCCATTTCTGAAATTTATAGGCAGTGACGCGCAGCATCGCGACAATACGGACGCATGTTTTGAAAACTTCTGTTCATTCGCTTTATCTGATGGATCAACTCTCTTCAACTCTGAAAAAGCGCATATGCGGCACGCGCCAACGCCGCACCGAAGCGCGCCGCAAACAACGGAACGCAGCGTGCACGGCGAATCCAGACGTGTCGAGTCCGAAACAATCCTTTGAACTGTCCAAACCAGGACCCGTTCCATTCGGACACCAAAAAACAACGGGCCCCCGCCTTGCGGCGGAGGCCCGAACTTTGTCTTATGAAATTGAACCTTTTTCCAGATCCGCAGCCTTTGGGTGCGCAAGGATCAGCTGCGCAAGCTGCCCCCGGTGGCCTTGGCGACCGCGGCGACGATCTTCTGGCCGATGGCCTCGATCTCTGGCTCGGTCAGGGTCCGCTCGGTCGGCTGGAGCGTGACGGAGAGCGCGACGGACTTCTTGCCCTCCTCGACGTTTGTGCCCTGGTAGACGTCGAAGACGGTCACGTCCCTGACCAGCGCCTTGTCGGCGCCCTTGGCGGCGCGGATCAGCTTGTCGGCCTCGACGTCCTTGCCGACGACGAAGGCGAAGTCGCGCTCCAGCGGCTGGAAGGGCGAGAGCTGGACCAGCGGACGCGCCGTGCCGCCCTTCTTCTTGGGCAGCGGGATGGCATCGAGGAAGACCTCGAAGCCGACCACCGGCCCCTTCACGCCCAGCGTGCCGAGCACGGTCGGGTGGATCTCGCCGAAGCGGGCCATCACCGTCGGGCCGAGGCGCAGCACGCCCGAGCGGCCGGGGTGGTACCAGCCCGGCGCGTCGGTGGTGACCTGCAGGTTGGTCACCGGCGCGCCGGCGGCCTCCAGCACGGCCATCGCGTCGGCCTTGGCATCAAAGGCATCGACACCGCGGGCCTTCTCCGCCCAGTGGCGCGGCACCGCGTTGCCGGCGCGGATGCCGGCGGCCACGATGTCCTGCCCGTCCGGCGACGGCTTGCGGAAGGCCGGGCCGACCTCGAACAGGCCGGCGTCGGCGTGGCCGCGGTCGGCGTTGCGCCCGGCCGCCTGGATCAGGTTGCCGAGGATCGACGGGCGCATCACGTCGAGATCGGCGCTGATCGGGTTGACCAGCGTCAGCCCCTCGCCAACGCCGCCGAACAGTTCGGCCACCGGACCGGCCATGAAGGACCAGGTGACCGCTTCCGACAGGCCGCGAACGGCCAGCGTGCGCTTGGCCAACCCGACGCGGCGCTGCTTGGTGGAGAGCGCCGGGCGGGTCAGCACGCTCTCGCGCGGCAGCGGCGTCGCCGGGATGGCGTCGAAGCCGTGGATGCGCAGCACCTCCTCCACCAGATCGGCCTCGCCGTGGATGTCGGCGCGCCAGGAGGGCGGAACGACGCGCAGGGTGCCGTCCACATCCTCGCCGACGATCTCGCAGCCGAGATCGATCAGGATGCGGGTCTGCTCGTCGCGCGGCACCGCGACGCCGCCCAGGGCGGCGACCCGGCCCGGACGCAGCGTCAGGGTGCGGCGCCATTGCGGCTCCTCACCGGCGATGACGAGGTCGGAGGCCTCGCCGCCGCAGATCTCCAGGATCAGGCGGGTGGCCCGCTCCATCCCCGACACGACCGCCGCCGGATCGACGCCGCGCTCCAGCCGGTAGCGGGCGTCCGACTCGATGCCCAGCTTGCGGCCCGTCTGCGCCGTGCGCACGGTGTCGAAGATCGCCGCCTCCAGGAAGACGTTGACCGTCGTCTCGGTGCAGCCCGACGCCTCGCCACCGATGATGCCGCCCAGCGCCTCGGCCCGCTCCTGATCGGCGATGACCGTCATGCCCGTGTCGAGCGGGTATTCCTTGCCGTTCAGCGCCGCCAGCGTCTCGCCCTCGCGGGCCAGACGGACGACGATGCCGCCCTTCACCTTGTCGGCGTCGAAGGCGTGCAGCGGGCGCGACAGGTCGAAGGTGATGAAGTTGGTGATGTCGACCAACGCGGAGATCGGGCGCAGGCCGATGGCGACCAGCTTGTCGTGCAGCCACTTCGGCGACGGGCCGTTCGTCACGCCGCGGAAATAGCGGCCGACATACATCGGGCAGGCGTCCGGCGCCTCGATGGTCACGCCGAACGGGCTGGCGAAGGCGCCCTTGACCGGCTCCGCCGCCAGCGGCTTCAGCGTGCCCAGACCGGCGGCGGCGAGGTCGCGGGCGATGCCGCGCACCCCGGCGCAGTCGGCGCGGTCGGGCGTCAGGCTGATGTCGATGACCGGGTCGCCCAGGCCGGCGTAATCGGCGTAGGCCACGCCGACCGGCGCGTCGTCCGGCAGCTCGATGATGCCGTTGTGCTCCTCCGACAGCTTCAGCTCGCGCTCGGAGCACATCATGCCGTTCGAACTCGACGCCGCGGATGACGCCCTTCTTCAGCGTGATGTCGGAGCCGGGGATGTAGGCTCCCTCCGGCGCGAAGACGCCCTTCAGGCCGGCGCGCGCGTTGGGCGCGCCGCAGACGACCTGGAGCTTTTCGGTGCCGGTGTCGACGACCAGGACGCGCAGCTTGTCGGCGTCCGGGTGCTTCTCGGCGGAGACGACGTGGGCGACGCGGAAGGGCTTCAGCTCCTTCGAACGGTCCTCCACCCCTTCGACCTCCAGGCCGAGGGCGGTCAGCTTCTCCACGATCTGGTCGAGCGTGGCGTCGGTCTCCAGATGGTCCTTCAGCCAGGACAGCGTGAACTTCATGGGTCCGGCTCCTTTAGCGCGTCAGGCCCTGGGCCATGCTGGGAACGTCGAGCGGCACGAAGCCGTAATGCTTCAGCCAGCGGAGGTCGGCTTCGAAGAAGGTGCGCAGGTCGGGGATGCCGTATTTCAGCATCGCCACGCGCTCGATCCCCATGCCGAAGGCGAAGCCCTGGTACTTCGTGCTGTCGATGCCGCAGGCCTCCAGCACGTTGGGGTGCACCATGCCGCAGCCCAGGATCTCCAGCCAGTCGCCGTAATTGCCGAGCTTCAGCTCGCCGCCCTTGCGGGAGCAGCCGATGTCCACCTCCGCCGACGGTTCGGTGAAGGGGAAGAAGCTGGGGCGGAAGCGCAGCGGCAGGTCGTCCACGTCGAAGAAGGCGCGGCAGAACTCGATCAGGCAGCCCTTGAGGTGGCCCATGTGGGTCGCCTCGTCGATGACCAGCCCCTCGATCTGGTGGAACATCGGGGTGTGGGTCATGTCGTAGTCGGACCGGTAGGTGCGGCCCGGCGCGATGATGCGGATCGGCGGCTTCTTGTTCAGCATGGTGCGGACCTGCACCGGGCTGGTGTGGGTGCGCAGCAGCATCTTCTTGTCGCCCGCATCGGGCAGATAGAAGGTGTCGTGCATGTCGCGGGCGGGGTGGCCCGGCGGGAAGTTCAGGGCGGTGAAGTTGTGGAAGTCGTCCTCGACGTCCGGCCCCTCGGCGACGCTGAAGCCCATCTCCGCGAAGATCGCCACCATCTCGTCGATGGTCTGGCTGATCGGGTGGATGCGCCCCTCGGTCTCCGGACGGACCGGCAGGGTCACATCGATGCGCTCGGCCTGGAGGCGGGCCTCCAGATGGGCGCGGGCGAGGTCGGCCTTGCGGCCGTCGATGGCCGCGGCGATCTCGTCCTTCAGCGCGTTGAGCTGCTGGCCGCGCTCGCGCCGTTCGTCGGGCGACAGCCCGCCCAGCTCCTTCATGAAGCCGGTGATGCGCCCCTTCTTGCCGAGCGCGGTGACCCGCACCTCTTCGAGGGCCGCGAGGTCGCCAGCGGCGTTGACCTGCGACAGGAGTTCGTCTTTCAGCGCATCGAGCATGTCATTTCCCGCGAGCCATAAGGAAGTGCGAGCGTAAAGAAAAAGGGAGCCGGCCCAGAGGCACGGCTCCCTTCTTTCGTGTCCGGCGCCGGACCGGGGTTTCCGCTTGCGCGGCGAACCCTTTAGGCGGCGGCCTTGGAGGCGAGAGCGGCCTGGGCCTGATCGACGATGGCCTTGAAGGCCTCCGGCTCACGGGCGGCCAGATCCGACAGGACCTTGCGGTCGATCTCGATGCCGGCCAGCTTGATGCCGTTGATGAAGCGCGAGTAGGTCAGGCCGTACTGGCGGACACCGGCGTTGATGCGCTGGATCCACAGGCCGCGGAAATCGCGCTTCTTGTTGCGGCGGTCGCGATACGCGTATTGAAGGGCCTTTTCGACCTTCTCAATCGCGATGCGGAAGTTCTTGGAATTGCGACCCCGGTAGCCCTTGGCGAGCTTCAGGATCTTGCGGTGACGGGCGTGCGTGGTGACGCCGCGCTTAACACGAGCCATGGTTCAGATTCCCTTACGATATCAAGCGTTGCGCAGCCAGTTCTTCAGCACGATCTTCTGGTCCGGCTCGGCCAGGGTCATCATGCCGCGCGCGTTGCGCTTCATATTCGGGCTCTTCTGCTCCAGGCAGTGGCGCTTGAAGGCCGCCTGGGCGCGCACCTTACCGGACGCGGTCACCTTGAAGCGCTTCTTGGCGCCGCTCTTCGTCTTCAGCTTGGGCATTTTCAATCCTTGCGTTGGATGTTCCCGACTGACGGTTGGGCATGCCCTGGGTCTCGGACCCGGCCTCGCCGCCCGTTGGAGCGCAGGGTTATACGCGCGGCCACGCCGCAACGCAAGGGGGAGCGCATGCGGGAGAGGTATGAGGGGGCCGGCGCCCCCCTTCCCCTACCGGTACTCCTTGAACCGCTCCGTCGCCTGGACCAGCGCGGCGCGGATGCCCGGCTCCATGGCGGAATGGCCGGCGTCGGGCACCACGCGGTAGTCGGCCTCCGGCCAGGCGCGGCGCAGCTCGTCGGCGCTGGTGATCGGGCAGACGATGTCGTAGCGGCCCTGGACGATCGCCCCCGGCAGATGCCGGATGCGGTGGACGTCGCGCAGCAGCTTGTCTTCCGGGGTGAAGCGGTTGGAGCGGAAGTAGTGCGCCTCGATGCGGGCGAGGCCCAGCGCGTGGGTGTCCTCCGCGCTCGTCGCGATCAGCTCCGGCGAGGGCAGCAGCGAGGAGCAGGACCCCTCGTACAGGCTCCACACCCGCGCCGCCGCCATGCGGGTCGCGGCGTCGGGCGAATTGAGCCGCCGCCAGTAGGACTCCAGCAGGTCGCCGCGCTCCTCCGGCGGGATGTGGCCGGCGAAGGCGGCCCAGGCCTCCGGGAAGATCGTGCGCATGGAGTAGAGGAACCAGTCGATCTCCGCCTTCCGCATCAGGAAGATGCCGCGCAGGATCAGCCCCAGGCAGCGTTCCGGATGGGTCTGCCCGTAGGCCAGCGCCAAGGTCGATCCCCAGCTTCCGCCGAACAGCAGCCAGCGCTCGATCCCCAGATGGCGGCGCAGCCGTTCGGCGTCCTCCACCAGCAGCTCGGTCGTGTTGCGCCGGACCTCGCCCAGCGGGGTGGAGCGGCCCGCCCCGCGCTGGTCCATCACGACGATGCGGTAATGGCCGGGATCGAAGAAACGCCGGTGCGTCGGCGAGGCGCCCGCCCCCGGCCCCCCGTGCAGGAACAGCACCGGCACGCCGCGCGGGTTTCCCGACTGCTCCCAATAGAGCGTGTGGATCTCGTCCACGGGCAGGAAGCCGGTCTGGTAGGGGTCGATGGGCGGGAAAAGCTCGCTGCGGGGCATGAAGAGGTCCTGTCAGTCCGGGCCGAATGGGAGCAAGTGTAGGACGCCCGTCCGCCGTCCGCCACAGGCTCACTCCTCCTCGTCGTCGGAAACGTCCGGCGGAGGAGCGGACGGGTGGGGCGTCGCCCGGAGGGGCGATGCCGCCCCATCCAGCCGCTCGATCTGCTCGGGATGGGTCGCCTCGATCAGAGGACCGGCGCGCAGGCCCACCCAGCCGCGCACCCGGACGGTCCGCCCCTCGTAGGACAGCGGGTCGATGCCGGCGGTTACGAATTCGCGCAGCGCGGCCCGCCCGATGTGCACCGTGACGTCGGTCCGCCAATCCTCGCCGAAATCCAGATAGGCGTCGCCGCCGGCCTTGCTCACCCGCAGCACCCGCCCCTCGACGATCTGGAAGCTGTCGCGGTCCCGGCGCAGCGCGTCGGGGTCGGCAGGCCGCACCGCGTAGGCGCGGGTCCGCCAGATGCCGCGCCCGGCGTCCCGCGCGGCGGCCTCCGCCGCCAGCATCTCCCGGGCCAGCGCGCGGGCGTCGGGCCGGGTGTGCACACGGGCGAGGCCGCGCGCCAGCAACTCGCCCTGGAGCCACAGCCCGTCGCCGCGCATCACCTGCGCCAGCACGCGCCCGTGCCGGTCGGTCCGCGCCTCTCCGCGCACCGTCAGGCTTTGCCCGACGGCCAGCTCCGCCAGCGCCAGCCGCGCCGCCTCGGCCAGCGGCCAGCCCCGGCCCGGCTCCGCCCCCGTGGGCGGTGGGGCGGGTGGTGCGGCGGGCTCGATGCCGGCCAGACGCAGGCTGCGCCCGTCCTCCAGCAGCAGCGTGGCGCCGTCGGTCACCGCGGCGACGCGCAGCTCCGTCGACCCGGCGGTGGTCGCCATCAGCAGCAGGGCGGACAGCGTCAGCGAGAGAATGCGGCGCGGCATGGTGAGCATGGGGATGGAGCCGTGGAACAGGCGGAGCGGACGGGGAGTTTGATGTCTGCGAGCCCCCTTCCGATATGACGACCCATGACGACCGAACCGACGACCGAACGCAAGCCGTCTTCCCTGTTTTCGCCAAGGCAATCGGCCGATCCAGCCCTCTCCCCTCTGGGGAGAGGGTGGCCCGGACGGCCGGTGAGGGGGTTGCGCGTGGCGCAATGTCCGGCACAAGCGCAACCCCCTCACCCCACCCCTCTCCCCAGAGGGGAGAGGGGACGTCAGAAGCAATCACCCTCCCCGTCCCCGCTGCGCCGGATCGTCGCCGCGGGGCTGGCCGTTCTGCTGCTCACCTCGGCCTGTGCCCCGGCCAGCGCCCAGCTCCTCGGCGGCAGCGAGGAGTCGATCGGCGCGCAGGAGCATCCCAAGATCCTCGCCCAGTATGGCGGGGCCTACCCCGACCAGCGGCTGCAGGCCTACATCACCGGCCTCGGCGACCGGCTGGCCGCCCAGACCGACCGCTCCGGCCCCTGGACCTTCACCGTCCTGGACAGCGACGTGGTCAACGCCTTCGCCCTGCCCGGCGGCTACGTCTACATCACCCGCGGCCTGCTGGCGCTCGCCAAGGACGAGGCGGAGGTGGCGAGCGTGCTGGGGCACGAGATCGGCCATGTCATCGCCCACCATGGCCAGGAACGGCAGACCAACCAGACCATCGCCGGGCTGCTCGCCGCCGGCATCGGCCTCGTGCTGGGCAGCCCGGAGCTGGCGCAGATCGCCAACATCGGCGGCACCGCCCTGCTCGCCCGCTACTCGCGCGGCCAGGAGACGGAGGCCGACCGGCTGGGCATCGAGTATCTCCACCGCGCCGGCTACGACCCCTTCGCCATGGCGACCTTCCTGGAAACCATGCGCCGCGACACCCAGTATTCCGGCCTGCGCGCCGGCAAGGGGGCGGCGGAGGGCGGCTTCGACTTCTTCGCCACCCACCCGCAGACCGCGTCGCGCGTCGACGAGGCGGCGGCCATCGCCCGCGAGCTGCCCCGCGGGGCGCGGCCCGTCGATCCCTACATGACGGCGATGGACGGGGTGATCTACGGCGACAGCCCGGAGAACGGCTTCGTCCGCGGCCGCAGCTTCGCCCACCCGCAGCTGGGCATCGCCTTCGATGTGCCGCAGGGCTACAGCCTGCTCAACGGGGCGCAGCAGGTGATCGCCAAGGGTCCCAACGGCGGCGCCATCGTCTTCGACGGCGGCAAGGCGCCGGGCGCGCGCGACCCCGCCGCCTATCTGACCGGCACCTGGGCGCAGGGGGCGCCGTTGCGCGACCTGCAATCCTTCACCGTCAACGGCATGCCGGCGGCGACCGCGCTGACGCAGGGCAAGACCGACGCCGGGGCGGTGGACATGCGGCTGGTTGCCATACGCGCCGACTCCGGCACCCTCTACCGCTTCACCTTCCTGGCCCCCGGCGGCGGGCTGTCCCGCTTCGACGGCGATTTCCGCGAGACCGCCAACAGCTTCCGCCGGCTGACCCAACAGGAGGCGGCGTCCTACCAGCCCCGGCGCATCCGCGTGCTGACCGCCCGCCCCGGCGACAGCGTCGAGAGCTTCGTCCGCCAGATGCCGCGCGAGCCCTACGCGGAGGAGTTGTTCCGGATCATCAACGACCTACCGCCGGGCACGCCGATCCAGCCCGGACGTCCGGTGAAGATCATCACCGGCTGATGGCGCCCGGTTGACGGCGCCCAGTTGACGGTGGAGTGACCGTTGCAGGACGCGGCGCGATGGCCGATTGCCGATGGCCGCGTGCGTCCTGTAGGCTCCGCGCCATGGCTGACCAACCCACCAAACGGCGTTTTCTGCGAACCGGAGCCCGGATTTCCGCGTTGAAGGAGGCTGTGCGCAAAAAGGGTGGTCCGCGCCGGACGCGCCCGCCCGCGCTGGGCCGCCCGCGCCTGCGCCTGCCCATCGCGGCGGTGCTGGTGGCGGGCTTCGGCTCGCTGATGCTGCTGGCGGTGGCGAGCGTGCTGGTGCTCGGCCTCGTCAGCGCCAGCCGCAATACCTTCGCCCTGCTGAACGACCGCGCCGACCTCGCCTTGTCGGGGGTGGAGGTGCGCATCCGCAACCAGCTCAACCCCGCGCGGGACATGGCCCGTTTCGTGGCCGGACTGATGGAGCGGGGGGAGCTGGACCCCACCGATTCCCGCTCGCTCCAGGACACGCTGCGCGGCGCGCTGGCCGGGGCGCCGGATGTCACGGGCATCGCCTTCTTCCACCCCGACCGCACCGGCCTGCGCGCCGACCGGCTGGGCAATCAGCTCCACATCGGCCGGGAGGATCTGCGCCACGAGCCGGAACTGGCGCCGGAGCTGCGCAACGGCGCCGACCGCACCACCGCCGTCTGGGCCGACCCGCTGTGGTCGAAGGAGGCGGGGACCAGCTTCGTCACCCTATTCCAGCCGGTGCGGCGCAACGGCGCCTATCTGGGGCAGGTGGTCGTCGGGGTGTCGCTGGGCGACCTGTCGCGCTTCCTGTCCACGCTCTATGTGGAGCAGGGGCTGAACGCCTTCGTCCTGTTCGACCGGCAGCACGTTCTGGCCCACCCGTCGCTGGCCGGCATGAAGTTCGACTTCTCCACCAAGACCGACGGTCCGCCCCTGCCGCGCATCGATCAGGTGGCCGATCCGGCGCTGGCGGCGCTCTGGCAGTCCGGCCAGCCGGTGGACGCCCTGAAGAAGCGGGTGGAGGGCCGGACCGTCAACGTGCTGGACGAGGATTACCTGTTCCTGATGCGCAGCATGGCCGGCTACGGCCAGCAGGACTGGACCATCGGCATCAGCTTCCGCGCCAACGAGGCCAGCGCGGAGGTCCGCCGCCTCTACACCACCGGGCTGGCCGGGCTGGGCATCCTGCTGATCTCGGTGGCGGTGGCGCTGATCGTCGGGCGGCGCATCAGCACCCAGGTGGCCCATCTGGCCGAGGCCGCCGACCATGTCCGGACCTTCGACTTCCGCGCGATCGACGAGCTTCCCGATTCGCGACTGCGCGAGCTGGCCCGCGCCAACAGCGCCTTCAACGCCATGGTCGCCGGGCTGCGCTGGTTCGAGACCTATGTGCCCAAGGCCCTGGTGCTGCGGCTGATGCACCGCCGCGGCGGCCTGACCAGCTTCCAGTCGGAGGAGCGGGAGGTGACGGTGATGTTCACCGACATCCGCGGCTTCTCGCGCATGGCGGAGCATATGGGCGCCGCCGACACCGCCGCCCTGCTGAACGAGCATTTCACCCTGCTCGCCAACTGCATCGAGGCGGAGGGTGGCACGGTGGACAAGTTCATCGGCGACGCCATCATGGCCTTCTGGGGCGCGCCGGAGGAGCAGCCGGACCACGCCGCCCGCGCGCTGCGCGCCGCCCACGCCATCACCCGCGCCGTGCGCGAAGGCAACCGCCGCCGCGCGGCGGAGGGGTTGCCGGCGATCCGCGTGCGCATCGGCCTGCATTCCGGGCCGGTGGTGGTCGGCAACATCGGGTCGGCAAGCCGGATCAACTACACGATCGTCGGCGACACCGTGAACGTCGCCGCCCGCATCGAGGAGCTGGCCTCCGCCCTTCAGGGGGACGAGGAGGTCATTGTCCTGTCGAGCGCCGCCACCGCCTTCCAGGGTGACGGCGCGGCCCCGCTGGACTGCGTCGGCGACCGGACGCTCCGCGGCCGCAACGGCACGACCGAGGTGTGGCGGGTCGCCCTGGATGGCGAAGGGAACAACGGTGGCGGGGATGGCGCCGGTGCGGTGCGGGAGGAAGAGAAGGCGTAAGCGGGCTTTGCCCCCACCCCGGCCCTTCCCCGCTTCGCAGGGGAGGGAGATGATCACGAAGCGGCGTCCGTCCCCTCCCCTGCGAAAGCGGGGGAGGGTTAGGGAGGGGGCAAGCGGTCTGCTAGGCGTCCGCCAGCAGATCCCCGAACCCTTCCACCCGCTTCAGCATCGACTGGCGCAGCTTCAGCAGGGCGCGGTGTTCGAGTTGGCGCACCCGCTCCTTGCTCACCCCCAGTTCACGGCCCAGCTGCTCCAGGGTGGCGCCCTCCTCGCGCAGGCGGCGCTCCTGAATGATCGTGCGTTCGCGCGGGCTGAGTTCGCCCAGCGCCTCGGCCAGCCATTGCGAGCGGGTGCGGCTGTCGCGCATGCCGATCACCACCTCCTCCGGCGAAGGGCGCTGGTCGGCCAGGAAGTCCTGCCAGTCCTCGTCGGAGCCGTCGGCCACCGGCGAGTTCAGCGACTGGTCGGAGGCGGAGAGCCGCATCTCCATCGCCTCGACCTCGGTCACGTCGACCTGGAGTTCGCCGGCGATCCACTCCCGCCCTTCCTTGGTCAGGCCGTTGCCGGAGCCGGTGCCGCCCTGGCTCAGGCTCTCGATGCGGGCGCGCAGGCGGCGCAGGTTGAAGAACAGCGACTTCTGGGCGGCGGTGGTGCCGGTGCGGACGATGGACCAGTTGCGCAGGATGTAGTCCTGCATGGCCGAGCGGATCCACCAGGCCGCGTAGGTCGAGAAACGCACCTCGCGGTCCGGCTCGAAGCGGCTGGCCGCCTGCATCAGCCCGACATTGCCCTCCTGCACGAGGTCGCCCATGGGCAGGCCGTAGTTGCGGAAGCGCGCGGCGGTCGCCACCACCAGACGGGTGTAGGCGCGCACCAGTTCGTGGAGGGCGCGCTCGTCGCCGCCCTCGCGCCATTTGCGGGCCAGATCGAATTCATGGTCGCGCGTCAGCAAAGGCTCACGCATGGAGGCCTTGATGAAACTCAGATTCGCGCGCTGAGTCTCGGGATCGTCGATGTAAGCCATACGTCCCTTCCTTCCCGTCTGGGCGGCCGCGTTTCAGGCTGCTCGTGCCCTGTGCTGCGGAGTCCGAAGGGACAGGCCCCCTCAGGTCCAAAGATCCGTCGGTTCGTCGTGGCCGCTTCGCCACGGAGTGCCGACGGTTGGGACAACAGCCGTTCCCCTCGCCCTGTTGCACGTCATACGCAGCACAAGACGTTTCGGATCATCCGCACCGGAAGGGATTCGGTGGCGGAGGCCGAGGGGACGGATAAGACGGATAGGAAAAAGGGAGATGGGTCAGACCTGGAACAGGTCCAGGATCTCACCCGAAGGCGACAGGCATCCACAAACGAGATGCCCACCCAACCCGCAATTGCCGTCCAGGGTCGCCACGCGGTCGGTCACCGCGACGCCCTTGCGAGCCGGGTCGTAGCCCCGCACGACGCGGGCGAAACCACCGTAAGGCTCTGACATCTGGGCGAAACCGGGCGCCCCCCACCAGAAGGCGTCGCCCTGATGGTTCAGCGGGCGGCGGATGTCCACCCCGGCGCTGACCAGCAGCACGCCGCCCTGCCCCTGTTCCGGCCCGGTGCAGTAGGCGGCACGGCGCAGGGTGTTGAACACATTTTCGTGACCGGGCTGCGCGTGCATCGCCTGACGCAGCCCCTGGGTCCAGCGACCGAGCGTCATGGTGCCGCCGCGAGCCGCCGCCATGCCCTGCTCCACCGTGCCGCCATAAGCGGCCAGCGTGGCCCCCGCGCCATGGCGGGTCATCCAGTCGAGAACCTGCTGCGGGTCGGGCGCGAACTGGAGCTGGAGCAGCTTGTGCCACATCTCCTCCTGCGCGCCGCGCAGATAGACGATGTCGCCGGCCTCCATGCCCCGCCAGCTCAGCAGCCAGGTGCGGAAGGCCAGCAGCGCGTCCACCGTCTCCAGCACCCGTTCGCCCCAGCCGACCATGTTGCCGAGATAGACGAGCCGGTCGCCGGGCAGGAAGCGCGCCGCGATCACCTCGTGCACGGCGTGGAGATGGTCCGTCTGCGCGTGGATCGAGCCGACGGCCCAGATGCGCCGCGGGTTTCGGAGATCGATGAATTTCTGCGCTTCAGACATGCCGGAGACGCTCACCCCATCCAGCGGTCACGGACCGGCCCAGAACAGGCCGGGGGCGGGAGTGTAGGCGCCGCACAGGCCCGGCGAAAGACGAAAACTTAAGACAAAGGCGCGGCCAAAGCGCCGCGCCTTCATCGTCAACATCACATTTTCGAACCGGTTCCCGGCCCCTGAAGCCGGGAAGCGGGTCCGCACCGGATCAGGCGGCCTTCTTGAGGACCAGCTCCAGCCGCTCGGTGGCCTTGGTCTCGTCGATCTTCTCGACAGCGGCCAGCTCGCGGGCCAGACGCTCCAGGGCGGCCTGATAGATCTGGCGCTCGCTGTAGGACTGGTCGGACTGGTCGGCGCCGCGGTACAGGTCGCGCACGACCTCCGCGATGGCCACCGGGTCGCCCGAGTTGATCTTGGCCTCATACTCCTGGGCGCGGCGGCTCCACATCGTGCGGCGGACGCGCGAACGGCCCTGCAGCGTCTCCAGGGCGACCTTGATGCGGTCCTTCGTGCTGAGGCGGCGCAGGCCGGCGGCCTTGGCCTTGCCGACCGGAACCTTGAGCGTCATGCGCTCTTTTTCGAACGTGATCGCGTAGAGCTGAACATCCATGCCAGCGATGCTGTGGGTCTCGATTCCCTCGACCCGACCGACGCCATGGGCCGGGTAGACGACGAAGTCACCGGCCTCGAAGTCAAGCTTGTTCGACATTTGGGTTGGCTCTCACTTCTCGCGATCGCGCCATTTTGCCGCCCCGGTGGAGGGGGCGAAAAAGGCCCGGTGACAACGACACACCGTGGGGATGGGGTCCTCCACGCCGCGCACTGTTGCACTGAGCCCTTGGTCGATGGGAATTCCGGCAATGACGCTGAGGCCGGCTCCGGGCGCGTATTATAGCGATGTTACGGCCGGGTTACAAAGGCTACGCGCGGGCAGCCGTCCGGATTCTGACGTTGCCCGCCGATGGCCGACCTGTCGTTTTTGCATGGCGGCAAAAGAATGCCATGCGCCGCAATAGTCCCGACTCCGCTTAGCCGCCGGCCTTCGGAGAGAAGAACTTGTCGAACTTGCCGTCCACGCCCTTCATGGCGTCGGCGTCGGGCAGCGCGTCCTTCTTGCGGGTCAGGTTGGGCCACTGCGCCGCGTAGTCGCGGTTCAGCTCCATCCACTTCTCCGCGCGGCCGTCGGTGTCCGGCACGATGGCCTCGGCCGGGCATTCCGGCTCGCACACGCCGCAGTCGATGCACTCATCCGGGTGGATGACCAGCATGTTCTCGCCCTCGTAGAAGCAGTCCACGGGGCAGACCTCGACGCAATCGGTGTACTTGCACTTGATGCAGTCTTCCGTCACGACGTAGGGCATGATTCGTTCTCCGCTGTTCTCGCCAGTTCCGGCGGTGTTCACGCGCCGGGGTTCGAGTCGCATCGATGGACGCTTCGACTGACGTGCTCGCGCGTGGGCGCGGCCGGGGGCATGAATGGACCATGGCCCGACCGCGGCGCTTGCCTAGCACGCCGCCCGAGACGGGATCAACCCCGCCGGTTGTGTGGGCGCAAGCGACGCAGCCCCACCCTCCATATTCCCCTCCGCGACCGCCTCCAGGAAGGTGCGCAGCGCCACCGTCTCCATGGAATCCACCCGCCGGACGAAACGGGTGGGCATGCGGGCCAGTTCCGGCGGCAACGCGCGGGCGGTGAACAGGCCGCGCCAGGGCTCCCGCTCCACCACGACGCGGGGCAGGACGGTGACGCCCATGCCGGCGCCGACGCAGCCCAGGATGGCCTCCAGCGCCCCAAACTCCATGACGCGGTAGGGAACCCGCCCGGCCTCGCGCATCGCCGTCTCGGCCCGCGCGCGGTAGGCGCAGCCGCGCCGGAAGGCCAGAAGGGTGTTCCGCCCGGACTCGCTGGTGATGCCGCTGGCCGGTTCGACAAGCACCAGCTCCTCCTCGAAAACGGGCTGGCTGACCAGCTCGGGATGCTCCACCGCCCCGGAGACGAAGGCGCCGTCGATGCGCCCGGCCAGCACCTCCCCCAGCATGGTTTCGGTGGGGCCGGGGACGATGGTCAGCTCGACGTCCGGATTCTCCGCGTGGAAGCGGGCGAGGATCGGCGGCAGCCGGACGGCGGCGGTGGTCTCCATGGTGCCGATGGACAGCCGCCCGCCCCGCCCCGCGGCGTCGGCCACCGCGTCGCGTGCCTGGGCGACGAGGCGCAGCACGCGGTCGGCGTAGTCGGCGAGCACCCGCCCGGCCGGCGTCGGCGCCATGCCGCGGCTGAGCCGCAGGAACAGCGGCACGCCGAGATCCTCCTCCAGCCGCTTCAGCCGCGCCGTCACGTTGGACTGGACGCAGTTCAGCGTCTCCGCCGCCCGGCTGACGCTGCCGGTGTCCGCCACCGCCTTCACCACCCGCAGGCCCGCGAGGTCCATCGCCTCCTCCCCGATCCAGTGCCATCACTCATAGTGAAGCATAGCATCGGAACAAATCATTGGAAATGAAGGTTCCGACGCGCGAGGATGGGCGCACACGAAAAAAACGAGCCGGTGGGAGGAGTGCATGGTCCGGACGCTGATCGGCGGCGTGCTGGTGCTGGTCGTCTCCATGGGGGTGGGGCGCTTCGCCTTCACGCCGATCCTGCCGGCGATGCAGGCGGCCACCGGGCTGGGCACCGACGCCGCGGGGCTGCTCGCCTCGCTGAACTATCTCGGCTACTTCCTGGGGGCGCTGGGCGTCGGGCTGGTGCCCCACGGCGCGGCGCGCACCGCCGTCTTCCGCACCGCGCTGATCGCCAGCGTCACCTCCACCGCCGGCATGGGCTTCACCGACGACCTGACGGCCTGGGCCGTGCTGCGCTTCGTCTCCGGGCTGGCCAGCGCCGGCCTGTTCATCCTGGGCATCGCCATGACGCTGGACGCGCTGGCCCGCGCCGGGCGGGAGTCCTGGACCGGCTGGCTCTACACCGGCGTCGGCCTCGGCATCGCGTCGAGCGGCCTGTTCGTCGCCGTGATGGGCGACCGGCTGGGCTGGCGCGGCGACTGGCTGTGGCTGGGGCTGGCCTGCCTGGGCTTCGGCACGCTGTCCTGGCTGTGGGTGGGCGACCCGCCGAGGGAGGCCCCCCACGCCGCCGCCCAAACCACCGGCCGCCCCACACCCGCCTCCCCCTTCCGCCCCTCCGGTCCCATGGTGCTGCTGACGCTGGCCTATTTCCTGGAGGGGGCCGGTTACATCGTCACCGGCACCTTCCTGGTCGCCATCCTGAAGACGATGCCGGAGACGGCATCGCTCGGCGCCGCGGCCTGGATGGTCACCGGTCTGGCGGCCATGCCGTCGGGCATCGTCTGGGCGGCGGCCGGGCGGCGGCTCGGCCTCTGGCGGGCGCTGATCCTCGCCCATGTCGTGCAGACGGTGGGCATCCTGCTGCCGATCACCGGGTCCCCCGCGGCGGCCCTGCTGTCGGCGGTGCTGTTCGGCGGGACCTTCGTCGGCATCGTCACCCTGTCCTTCACGCTGGGGCGCCACCTGTCGGGCGGGGCGTCGGCCCGCGTTATCGGGGCGCTGACCGCCGTCTACGGGTTGGGGCAGATCATCGGGCCGGTGCCGGCCGGGCTGGTGGTGGCGCGCACCGGCAGCTTCGATTCCGCCCTGCTGGGCGCCGCCGCGGCGGTGCTGGCCGGCGCCCTCCTCCTCGCCGCCGGGGCCTGGATGGCCGGGCGCCACGACCCCGCCGCGGTTGCCCTGGGCGCCGGGCGCGGGTAGCCTGTCGCCATGTTCGATCCGCTGCACCCCGAGGACTCCCGCCGCCACGCTCCCGCGACGGAGCGCAACCGAGCCCCCATTCTGGAGGTGCTGCGCCGCGTCCTGCCGCCGCAAGGGCTGGTGCTGGAGGTGGCGAGCGGCACCGGCCAGCACGCCGTGGCCTTCGCCGAGGCGCTGCCCGGCGTGACGTGGCAGCCGAGCGACCCCGACCCGGGCTTGCGTGACAGCGTCCGTTCGTGGGCCGCCGCCGCGGCGCTGCCCAACCTGCGCGACCCGCTGGACCTCGACGCCGCCGCGCCCGATTGGCCGGTCGAGGCGGCCGACGCGGTGGTCTGCATCAACATGATCCACATCGCCCCGTGGGAGGCGGCGCTCGGCCTGTTCGCCGGGGCGGGGCGACTGTTGCCCGCCGGCGCGCCGCTGCTGCTCTACGGCCCCTTCACACGCGGCGGGCGGCACAGCGCGCCGAGCAACGCCGCCTTCGACGCCGACCTGAAGGCCCGCAACCCCGCCTGGGGCGTGCGCGACCTCGACGCGGTGGAGCGCGCCGCCGCCGGCTTCACCCTCGCCGAGCTGGTGGAGATGCCGGCCAACAACCTGACCGTCGTCCTCCGGCGCGTCTGACACTCCGCCCGATCCCCAATCCGGACCACCCCATCCGAGGTGCGGTCTTCTGCCGCAGTTTCGCACCCGCGAGATTTGCTATTGTTTCCCTGCAGCGCTTGAGTTTGTAAACAAATTACAAATTGGGGGAAATGATGAAGCGGAAGCTGGTTCCGGACGTGGTGAAGTCGCAGGAACTCATCCTGGTGACGGAGGACACCTCCGTCCTGACCGTGTCGAAGCTGATGGCGGAAAAGAACATCGGCGCCGTCCTGGTGGTGAACCACGGCGACCTCGTCGGCATCGTCACCGAGCGCGACCTGAACAACAAGGTGCTCTCCACCCAGATCGACGCCTTCGAGACCGAGGTGTCGACGATCATGACCCGCAACCCGGACACCCTGCCGCCGGACGCGGACGCCATCGACGCGCTGACCCTGATGCAGTCGAAGCATTACCGCCACCTGCCGATCACCCAGGGCAAGCGCGCGGTCGGCATCGTCTCGATCCGCGACCTGTTCAAGCTCGCCTACGAGCATCTGGTCGAGGAGGTGGAGTTCCGCGACGGTCTGATGCGGACCTGACCCGGAAAGGCGAACGGGCCGCCCCCGCGAAGGGACGGCCCGTCGGAGGACCCGTTCAGGAGGGCCGGAGCGTCAGTGCGCTTCGGCCTTCTTCCGTTTGCGGCGGGCGGCGGCCATCAGGTTCAGCGCCTCGACCAGCGTCGAGAAGGCGATGGCGAAGTACAGGTAGCCCTTCGGGATGTGGAAGCCGAAGCCGTCGGCGATCAGCGCCACGCCGACCAGCAGCAGGAAGGACAGGGCCAGCATCTTCACGGTGACGTGGCGGTTCACGAAGTCGCCCACCGGGCGGGCGGCGAACAGCATCACCGCCATGGCGATGACGACGGCGGTGATCATCACCGGCAGGTCGTTGGACATGCCGACCGCGGTGATCACGCTGTCCAGCGAGAACACGATGTCGAGCACGATGATCTGCCCGACCACCGCGCCGAAGCTGGCGAGCTTGGGGGCGGCGCTGTCCTCCTCGTGGCCTTCCACGGTGTTGTGGATCTCGATGGTGCCCTTGGCCAGCAGGAACAGGCCGCCGCCGAGCAGGATCAGGTCGCGGCCCGAGAAGCCCATGCCGAGCACGGTGATCAGCGGCTCCGTCAGCGTCGCCACCCAGGAGATGGAGGCGAGCAGCGCGAGCCGCATGATCAGCGCCAGCGCCAGACCGAGCTGCCGGGCCTTCTGCTGCTGGTGGACCGGCAGCTTGGCCGCCATGATCGAAATGAAGATGATGTTGTCGATGCCGAGCACGATCTCCAACGCGGTGAGCGTCAGGAGGCTGGCCCAGACCTGCGGGTCGGAGAACAGTTCGAGCATGGGGGCGGCGGGCTCCGAAAAAGTCGGCCGTTGCGGGATTATTTTGCGCAGATGAGGTTGCGGCGCCCGAATGGCAATGGCCCCGCCCGCGCTTCACCGCCGCTTTTCCCGGCTGTTCCGGCTTACTCCTCTCCGTGCAGCTGGTCGAGCGCCCGGCGGTCGCGCTTGGTCGGGCGGCCGGCGCCGGGCTCCCGCGGGGCCGGCGGCGCGCGGTAGGGGTCCTGGATCGCCTCCTCGCGCACCGGCGGGGCGAGGTCCTCGTAGAGGGCCTGGGCCTCCGGCGCCGGGCCGCGCCGGCTGCCCAGAGCAACCACCTTGATGACGCGGATGTGCCGCCCCTGGGCGAAGGTCAGCACGTCGCCGGGCTTCACCGCGTAATGCGCCTTGCCGACCACCGTGCCGGACACCCGCACGCCGCCGCCGTTGCACAGCTTCGCCGCGAGGCTGCGCGTCTTGAAGAAACGCGCGAACCACAGCCACTTGTCGATCCGCAGCCGCCCCGCCGGGGTGGGGTCGGAGCCGGAGTCGGGGAGATCGTCATCGTCGTCGAGGTCGGTCATGCGGGGCCCCCACCCTCCCGCGCTGCCGCGCGGGTCCCTCCCTCCCCCGCTGCGCGGGAGAGGGAAAATTTGCGAAGTCCCCTCCCTCGCCGAAGGCGGGGGAGGGTCAGGGAGGGGGCAAAAGCAAATCTCTTCATCCAATTCCCGAAAGCTGGCGCAGCTTGGCGAAGGGGTGGTCGGTGTTGACGGGGGCCTCGCGGCGGGGCTTGTGGCGCGGGTTGCGGCGGCGGCGCCAGGAGACCGCCCCATCCTCCGCCACCGAGCGGGTGTAGCCAAGCCCCTTCATCACCGCGCCCAGCTCGTCCGGCTTGGCGCCGATCATCTGGGCCAGCGCCGGCTCGGCCACCGTCCGGCCTTCCTTGGCGGCGGTCAGCAGCTCGGTCTCCAGCCGGTCGAGCATGTCCACGCGCAGCGCGCGCGGCCCGGCCGCCGGGTAGCCGATGGCGTCCCAGAAGGCGGGCGGCGCGCCGGTCGCCTCCACCGAGACGCGGCCCGGCGGCGGGATCGGCACCGGCAGGGGCAGGCGGTGCTTCACCGCCCACAGCAGCCCGCGCAGCTCCACCGCCCCCGGCTTGGCGAGCGCCGTCAGGTAGAGGTGGGACACGCCGAGCCGCACCCCATGGCGGGACAGCGCCTTGCGGTCGGCCTTCTCCAGCCCTTCCACCATCGGGGCGACCGGCGCGCGGGGCAGCGCCCCCATGTTCTCGACGAGCTGGAAAGCCAGCCCGCGCGCGGCGCCCGTCAAATCGTCCGCATCGCGCAGCGCCAGCAGGGGGCGCAGCCGGGCGGCCACGCGGTCCTTCAGCCAGCGTTCCAGCCGGACGCGCACGCGGTCGAGCTGCCCCTGGTCGAGCAGCCCCTCGTCGAAGGGCAGGACCGCCGGGGTCAGCACCGACGGGCCGGGGCCGAGCCGGGCCACCGGCAAGCCGTCCGCTGTCAGCACCCCGTCCGGACCCAGAGCGAACACGTCGTCCGGCTCCTGCTCGAAGGCGCGCAGGCGGGACGCCACCTCCTCGCGCAGCGCGCGGCGGGCGGCGGTCAGCAGGGACTTGGCCTCCTCCGACCGTTCCGGGGCGTCGGGGACGAAGCGGAAGCCCTCCAGCCGGCCCACCGGATGGCCCTCCACCACCACCTCGCCGTCGGCGCGCACGCCGCCGATCAGCTCCCGCCCGTCCTTCAGCGTGCGCGCCAGCGTGGCCGAGCGGCGGTCGATGAAACGCTGCGTCAGCCGCTCGTGCAGGGCGTCGGACAGCTTGTCCTCGATGGCGCGGGTGCGCGCCTGCCAGTGCACCGGGTCGGTCAGCCAGGACGGCCGGTTGGAGATGTAGGTCCAGGTACGGATGTGGGCGATGCGGGCGACCAGCGCGTCGATGTCGCCCTCGGTGCGGTCGAGCCGGGCGATCTGCTTGGCCGCCCAATCCTCGTCCAGCCGCCCGATGCCGGTGCGCAGCTGCCGGAAGATCTGCCCGAGCAGCCGGGTGTGGGCGTCCGACAGCACCTTGCGGAAGTCGGGGACCTGGCAGACCTCCCAGAGCAGGCGCACGTTGTCGCGGCCCTTGGCGAGGTCCATCACCTCATGGTCGCGGACCAGCGCCTGCAGCGCCAGATGGTCGTCGGCGTCGCGGGCGCGCAGCAGCTCGGGGATCGGCGGGCGCTCCTCCAGCGACTTCAGCAGGAAGCCCGGCGTGTCGAAGCGCAGCTTGCTGTTGCGCCACATCAGCGTCTTGATCGTCTCGAACTGGTGGTTCTCGACGCGGTCGACCACGTCGGCCTCCAGCTCCCCCACCTCGTCGGTGGTGCCGAAGGTGCCGTCGCGCATGTGTCGCCCGGCGCGCCCGGCGATCTGCGCCACCTCCGGCGCGCGCAGGCGGCGCGGGGCGAAGCCGTCGAACTTCACGATGCGGGCGAAGGCGACATGGTCGACGTCCATGTTCAGCCCCATGCCGATGGCGTCGGTCGCCACCAGATAGTCGACCTCCCCCGCTTGATAGAGCCCGACCTGGGCGTTGCGGGTGCGCGGGGACAGCGCCCCCAGCACCACCGCGGTGCCGCCGCGCTGGCGCCGGATCATCTCGGCCAGCGCATAGACGTCGGTCGCCGAGAAGGCGACGACGCAGGAGCGCGGCGGCAGGCGCGTCAGCTTGCGGTAGCCGGCGTAGGTGAGCTGCGAGAAGCGCGGCCGGCTGATGAACTCGGCCCGCGGCACCAGCCGGCGGATCAGCGGCTGCACCGTGTCGGAGCCGAGGAACATCGTCTCCACCAGCCCGCGCGCGTTGAGCAGCCGGTCGGTGAAGATGTGCCCGCGCTCCGGATCGGCGCAGAGCTGCACCTCGTCCACCGCCAGGAAGTCCACCGCCCGGTCGAGCGGCATGGATTCCACCGTGCACACCCAGTAGGACGGGCTGGGCGGCAGGATCTTCTCCTCCCCCGTCACCAGGGCCACGGCGTTCTTGCCCTTGATCGACACGATGCGGTCGTAGTTCTCGCGGGCCAGCAGGCGCAGCGGAAAGCCGATCATCCCCGTCCGGTGGCCGAGCATGCGCTCGATGGCGAGATGGGTTTTCCCGGTGTTGGTCGGCCCCAGCACGGCGACCACCCGGCCACCCGCACCCAGACCGCCCCCGGACGAAGAAAGGACAGAGGTCATAAGCGTAAGTTTTGGGCCTGGGGACCGGCAATGCAAGCGTCAGGGCGGCCGTGCCATGCTGCAACGCCCATCCGGGGCCGAACTCTTTCGGAAACGGTATAAAACCTCGGGCCGATGGACGGGCGCCGGTTATCCCGTCTACCCTGGCGCGCTCCACCCTAAGGGATTCCTCATGCGCCGTCTTCCCGCCCGTCCGCTCGCCGCCGCGCTGATGCTCGCAACCCTGGCGCTGCCGCCCGCCGCCGCCCGCGCCGAGGCGCCCCCGGTGACCGAGGACGGGGCCAGGGCGCTCGCCGCCGCGCTGAAGGACGGGCTGGCCCGCTGGTTCCCCAAGAGCGAAGGCGACGAAACCGAGCTGCGCTGGACCGGCGAGCCGGTGGCGACCCCGGCCGGCGACCATTACGAGGTGGCGCTGCCCGCCCTGGCCGCGGTGTCGGACGATGGCACCACCGCCGACATCGGCACCATCCGTCTGACGGTGAAGCCGCAGGACGGCAACACCCACGCCGTCACCGCCACCCTGCCCGACCGCGTCGCCATCCTGGACAACGGCAAGCCGTCGGCCACCGTCAAGCTGGGCCGCCAGCGCATCAGCGCCCTGTGGTCCGGCGCCTACGAGACGGCGCTGTCCATGGACGCGGAGCTTGGCGACCTGTCGGTCACCAGCGACCGCAAGGGCAAGAAGGGCAAGAAGGACGAGAGCGCCCTGACCGTCGGCGCCATCACCGTCGCCGGGGAGCTGAAGCCGGACGGCACCGCCGCCGCCGGCACCCCGCTGTGGAGCGGCCCCGGCGCCCTGTCCGTCAGCAACCTGCGCTTCCTCGACGAGACGAAGAAGGAGGTGCTGAACCTCGGCGGCCTGACGATGGAGGGCACCTACACCCGCGTCGACCTCGCCCGCGCCGACGCCATGCAGCGGCTGACCCAGACCCACGCCCTGGCCGGCACCCAGCCCCCGGCCGCGGAGCTGATCCCGCTGATGCAGAACCTGATGGGCGGGGCGAGCGGACGCGTCCGCCTGTCCGGCCTGACGGCCCTGAACCCGGAGGACGGCACCCGCCTCGCCCTCGGCCAGCTCGTCCTGCGCGGCAGCGCCGAGGACCTGGACAAGCCGATGGCCTCCACCACCTTCGGGATCGAGTCCAGCGGCCTGACGCTGGAGCCGGAAGTGGCCCCGAAGGCCTTCATGCCAGACAAGCTGGACATCCAGATCAGCACCGCGAAGCTGCCGACCGCCTCGTTGTGGCGGGCCTTCGCCGACCTCGCCACGCTCGCCGAATCCCAGGCCGCCGCCGGTGAGGAGGATGAGGAAGAGGGTGAGGGCGAGGAGGAAGCCGCCCTGCCGGACGATGGCGCCGATGTTGGGACCGACGAGGCGGCGATGACCGCCATCGGCAACCGGCTGATGGGCGCCATGGCCGAGGTCGGGACGGAGCTGCGCATCGACCGCTTCGTGGTGAACACCCCGGCGGCCTCCGGCACCATGACCGGCGCAATGCGCATGGCCGCCAACTCCGCCTTCGGCGCGGTGGGCAGCAGCACCGTGCTGCTGCGCGGCCTGGACGCCGCCACCAAGGCGATGCAGCCCAAGCCGGGCAAGAAGGCCGACGAGAGCACCCAGAACGCGCTGGGGGTGATCGCCATGCTCCAGGCCTTCGGGCAGGCGTCCAAGGACGACGCCGGCAACGATGTGCGCAGCTACAAGATCGACGTCACCGAGACCGGCCAGTTCCTACTGAACGGGGCGGACATGAGCGCGCTGATGGGCATGGGCCAGCCGGCGCCGGAGCCGGAACCGATCCAGGGCAAGAAGCGCTGAGGCTGCGGGGCCGGGTTGCCCCCACCCTTCCCGCTTCGCGGGCCTCTTCCCTCCCCCGCTCTCGGCGGACCAAAGGTCCGCCTGTCGCGTCAGCGCAAACCTTTGGTTTGCGCGAGAGCTGCGCAGGAGAGCGAGTTCATCCCCTTCCCTGCGTTAGCGGGGGAGGGTTAGGGAGGCGGCAACGCTCCCCCAAACCCACCACTCCGGTTGCGAAACTCCAGCGCAACGCCAGCCGATCGCTCTTGCATGGGGCGGCGCGCTCACACATATCTGCGCCGTCCTCCGGACCCACCGGCAAGCCCATTACAAACAAGCCCACCACCAACAAGAACGATCAAGGATGACACCATGACCGAGGAACGGCTCAGCTTCCAGGCCGAGGTCAGCCGCCTGCTCGACATCGTCGCGCACTCGCTCTACAGCGAGAAGGAAGTCTTCCTGCGCGAGCTGGTCTCCAACGCCTCCGACGCCTGCGACCGGCTGCGCTACGCCGCGCTGACGCAGCCCGAACTGTCCGCCGACGACCCGAACCTGAAGGTCCGGCTGGTCGTGGACAAGGAGGCGCGGACCCTCACCGTGGCCGACAACGGCATCGGCATGAACCGCGAGGATCTGGTCGAGAACCTCGGCACCATCGCGCGCTCCGGCACCGCCGCCTTCATGCGCAACCTGAAGGACAGCGCCAAAGAGGGCGAGGCCAAGAAGGACGTCAACCTGATCGGCCAGTTCGGCGTCGGGTTCTACTCCGCCTTCATGGTCGCCGACCGGGTGGAGGTGCTGACCCGCAAGGCCGGAGAGACGCAGGGCTGGCGCTGGCTGTCGGACGGCAAGGGCGAGTTCACCATCTCCGACGTCGCCGACCTGCCGCGCGGCACGCAGATCAAGCTGCACCTGCGCGAAGGCGACGACGAGTATCTGGAGGAGCACCGCCTCTCCGCCATCGTCCGCAAATACTCCGACCACATCGCCATCCCGATCCTCTTCGGCGAGGGCGAGGACGCCAAGTCGCTGAACAGCGCGTCGGCCCTGTGGATGCGCTCCAAGAACGAGATCACGGCGGAGCAGTACACGGAGTTCTACCACCATGTCGGGCACGCCTTCGACGATCCGTGGCTGACCCTGCACTGGCGGGCCGAGGGCGCCATCGAATACACGAACCTGCTGTTCGTGCCGTCCTCCAAGCCGTTCGATCTGTTCGACCCCAAGCGCGCCCACCGGGTGAAGCTGTACGTCAAGCGCGTCTTCATCACCGATTCGGCGGAAGGCCTGCTGCCGCCCTACCTGCGCTTCCTGCGCGGCGTTGTGGACAGCGAGGATCTGCCACTGAACATCAGCCGCGAGATGCTCCAGCACAACCCGATGCTGGCCAAGATCCGCGCCGGCATCACCCGCCGCGTCCTGTCGGAGCTGGGCAAGAAGGCCCGCGACGCCGAGAAGGCGGAGGAATACGCGGCCTTCTGGGAGAATTTCGGCGCCGTCCTCAAGGAAGGCCTCTACGACGACTACGAGCACCGGGACGATCTGCTGAAGCTGATGCGCTTCCGCAGCACCGCCGGTGACGGTCTGGTCTCGCTGGAGGAGTATCTGGCCCGCATGAAGGAAGGCCAGGAGGCCATCTTCACCATCAGCGGCGACGACATCGAGACGCTGAAGCGCAGCCCGCAGCTCGAAGGCTTCAAGGCCAAGGGCGTCGAGGTGCTGTTGCTGACCGACCCTGTGGACGAGTTCTGGGTGCCGTCGGTCGGCAGCTTCCAGGACAAGCCCTTCAAGTCGGTGACCCGCGGCGGCGCCGATCTCGGCAAGATCCAGGGCGGCGAGGAGAAGCCCGCCGAGGAGAAGGCGTCCGAGGGCGAGCTGACCGACCTGCTGGTCCTGCTGAAGCTGACGCTTCAGGACGTGGTGAAGGACGTCCGCCCGTCGGAGCGCCTGACCGACAGCGCCGTCTGCCTCGTCGCCGACGAGAACGACATGGACATGCATCTGGAGCGCCTGCTGAAGCAGCACAAGCAGCTCGGCATGGACGCCCCGGCGGCCAAGCGCATCCTGGAGGTCAACCCCGCCCACCCGCTGATCAAGCGCCTCGCCGAGCGCGCCAAGGCGAGCGGTGCGGCGACCTCGCTGGACGACGCGGCGTGGCTGCTGCTCGACCAGGCGCGCATCGTGGAAGGCGAGGCCCTGCCCGACCCCGCCGCTTTCGCCCGCCGTCTGGCCAGCGCGATGGAGAAGGGGCTGGCGTAACCCGCTCCCGTTGCCCCCTCCCTAACCCTCCCCCGCTTCGCAGGGGAGGGGACCCAATCTCCCTCTCCCGCGCAGCGGGGGAGGGCCGGGGTGGGGGCAAAGGTTACCCCCCCACCCGCTCCACCGGGAAGACCAGCGTCATGGTGGTGCCGCGGTCGGGGGCCGTGTCGATGTCCAGCCTCCCCCCGTGAAGCTCCACCAGCCGCTTGGTCAGAGGCAGGCCGAGGCCGGTGCCGATGTGGTTGCGGCCCAGCGCGCTGTCGATCTGGCCCCAGGGCTCCAGCGCCTTCTCCAGCTCATCGGCGGTCATGCCGATGCCGGTGTCGTGCACCGACAGGCACAGTGTCCCGTCCGCCGCCACGCGGCCGTTCAGGGTGACCACCCCGCCGGGAGGCGTGAACTTCACCGCGTTGGACAGCAGGTTCAGCAGCATCTGCCGCAGCTTGCGCTCGTCGGCGCGCAGCGGCGGCAGGTCGGGCGGCAGGTCCGTGTCGATGCCGACCCCGGCCCGGCCGGCGCGGTCGGACAGCAGCCGGGCGCTGCCCATGGCGACGCGCGGCACGTCCACCAGGGATTCGGCCAGCTCCAGCCGCCCGGCCTCGGCCTTCGACAGGTCGAGCAGGTCGTTGATAAGGTCCATCAGGTGGCGGCCGCTTTCCGCGATGTCGCGGGCGTAGTCGCGGTAGAGCGGGTTGGCGATCGGTCCCAGGACCTCCTGCTCCAGCAGCTCCGCGAAGCCCATCATGGCGTTCAGCGGGGTGCGGATCTCATGGCTCATGCAGGCGAAGAAGGCGGTCTTGGCGCGGTTGGCGCGCTCGGCGGCGCGGCGGGCCTCGTCGAGCTGGCGGGTCCGCTGAATGATCTGCTCGTCGGTCCGCGCCAGCAGGGCCACCCCCGACCCGATGCCGAGGTACCGCCCGTCCTCCAGCACGGCGAAGCCGGAAGCCAGCGCGCCGGGATTGTCCTGAATGATCCGCCGCGCGACCTCGCAGAGCGGAAGGTCCGCCTCGACCAGCAGCGGCACCGGGTCCATCGCCGTCCGCGCCAAGGCCTCCGGATCGGCCACCCCCGCCAGCGCCACGCGGTCCACCAGCCCAAGAACGCGTCCGTCCTCCGCCGTCACGGCGAGCGCCGGCAGGCCGGGTTGGGCGGCCAGCCGGTCCCGCAGGGCGCGGCAGGGCGTGTCCGGCCCGACGGACGGCTCACGGACGGCCAGCAGGCCCGCGACCAGGACGGGGGCGGCCTCCGTTTCCGGCGTGCCGCTGGGGGCGGGACTGGTCGGATCGGGATCGAGCACGGGGTGACGCAGCCTCGTCTGTCGGATGGGACGGTCGGTCCGGCACCGAAACGGCCCCGGACCCTCCATTCTGGCAGACGTTCGTTTGCAATTGGTTGCCGTGTCAGGCGGCTCCGGCCGCCGGCACCGGGTTTTGCAGAGCGTTGCCGGCACCCGTCCCGCCGGTCGCCGTGACCTGTACATCCACCGTCATGCCGAGGAAGTCCGCCGGCGCCCCGGTCCAGGAACCGCCGAGCGGCACCGCCTGCGAGGGGTCGCGGGCAACGGCGACGCGGATCAGGTTCTTGCCGCCGATGATGCCGTTGGTCGGGTCGAACTCCACCCAGCCGCAGCCCGGCAGATAGATCTCCACCCAGGCGTGGGTCGCCCCGCCGCCGGTCATCGCACCCTCCTGCCCGTCCCGCGCGGGATCGTAGAGGTAACCGGACACGAAGCGCGCCGCGAAGCCCAGCGAGCGCACCGCTTCCATCATCAGAAGCGCGAAATCGCGGCAGGAGCCGCTCTTCCACGTCAGGGTGTCCACCGGGCTCTGGGTGCCCTCCAGGTCGCGCGCCTGATAGGTGAAGGTCTCCTTGATGGCCCGGGTCATCGACACCAGCATGTCCTGCGTGTCGGGCGGGCCGCCCTCGCCCAGCGTCACGAACTGCCTGGCCCATTCGTCCACCAGATGCTCGGGGTCCGGATAATGCCGCTGGGTGGTCAGCGCCAGATCCGGCACCTCCTCCGCGGAATAGCTGAAGGGATAGGAACGCGCGTAGTCCTCGATGGGGAATTCCAGCTCGCCCATCGGGTAGTGATCGACCCGGATGTGGCTTTCGAAGCGCAGCTCCGTCGCCGGCTGGTCGAAGCTCGCCACCGCGATGGAGTTGCCGAAGACGTCGTGGAGCCAGCGGACGGAGGCCGGGGGAGGGCTGATCACCAGCCCCGTCTCGATCAACCGTAGATCGTGGCTGTCGCGGGGCCGGAACATCAGGCGATGGTCGCCGAAGGTCACCGGGTTGGCGTAGCGGTAGGTGGTGGTGTGGTGGATGTCCAGGGTCATCATGGCGCGCGCCCTTTCCGTAAGCCGACACCAAACGTCGGCGTTTGTGAATGGTTCCGAATCACAGTATGGTGCTCGGGCATTCGGGGGCCGTACCGGGGAGGGACGGCGACCAGCGCAAGGACCGGGCCACATCGGCCGGAATATGCGCGCCCATGAGACGACAACAAGGGGACTTCCATGCCTTCGCGCCTCGAACAGCTCTGCATCGAGAAAGGGCTGAAGATGACCGACCAGCGCCGCGTGATCTCGCGCGTGCTGTCGGAGGCCGCCGACCACCCCGATGTGGAAGAGGTTCACCGCCGGGCGTCCACCATCGACCCGCGCATCTCCATCGCCACCGTCTACCGCACGATGCGCCTGTTCGAGGATGCGAACGTCATCGACCGGCTGGACTTCGGCGACGGCCGCGCCCGCTACGAGGAAGCCGGGTCGGAGCACCATCACCACCTGATCGATCTCGAATCCGGAAAGGTGGTGGAGTTCCAAAATGAAGATCTCGAACGGCTGAAGGAAGTCATAGCCCGCGAATTGGGCTATGAACTGCTCGGCCATAGGCTTGAACTGTATGGTGTTCCGCTGAGCCGCCGCACCACCACATCGGAGGGGGAGTAACGACCGGGCGTGCCCGTTGCTGAGTCCTTTGGGACTCGCCGGGCACCATCCGGACGATAATCCCATCAATTGCGGGTTGCGCCGGGCGCGGGTCTGTCCAGAGGCGATGCGTGGTCCTAGCTTCAGGAACGCACACGAATCATCGACGGACCAACCGCCGCCATGGACGACACGAACAACGACCCGGTTCTCGCCCGCCTCGACCGGCTGACCGACAGCGTCACCCGCCGTCTGGACAAGCTGGAGGAGCGTCTGCGCATCCTGGAGCAGGACAACGGCGAGATCATCAACCTCCTGATCGCCGTCAAGGCCGGGCTGGAGGAATGCGCCGGAGAAATCGCCATGGGCGAGATGCTCATCGACACGGACGACGCGGACGATTCCCCCAGCCCGTCGCTGCACTAAGTTGCCCCGGAAGTTGCCCCGAACGGCCCCGTTCAAAGCATTTGGCTTGTGACGCGGCGCGTTCCGCCGGATAAGGGCGCATGCAGACCAGCGCCACTCCCGTTTTCGACGCCATCGCCTCCGGCCCCTCCACCGGAAGCCCCACCACACATGGCGCCGGCCCCCTGGCCTCCATCGCGCCGGGGGTGGCCTTCTTCGACTTCGACGGGACGCTGATCCACGGCGACAGCCTGCTGATGTTCATCGGCGAGGTCATCGGGCGCAACCGCGCCCGGCTGGCCTTTCTGGACGCCCTGCGCTCCGGCCTGCACCGCCACGCGCGCGGGCGCGGGCCGGGGGTGGATTTTCCGGGATCGATCAAGACCATCCTGCTCCGCCGGACGCTGCGCGGCGTTCCGCTGGCCGACGCGCTGGTCGCCGCGGAACGGCTGGTCCACCGCATCCGCTGGCACGCCCCGCTGGTCGAGACCCTGAAGATGCACCGGCGCGAGGGGCGCCGGGTGGTTGTCGCCACCGGGGCGCTCGACGTCTACATGCCGGCCCTGCTGCGCGAACTGGAGGTCGATGATCTGCTCGCCACCGGGATGGAGGTGGAGGACGGCGCCCTGACCGGACGGCTGTGCACCGGCAACTGCGTGCGGCTCGACAAGCTGGAGCGGGTGCGCGGCTGGATCGCCGCCAACGGCCCGTTCGGCGAGACCTGGGGCTACGGCAACCGGCCCAGCGACCTGCCCATGCTGTCCATCGTCGACCGCCCCACCGTCGTCAAGATCCGCTGACGTCGGTATCCGCTGATCGGGCGGCGCGTGCCGCCCATGGGGATTTGCAACCGGCTTCCGCGTGGCGTAGAAAACCGGTCAGATTCCAGGAAAGCCCGTGGTGGGACCCGCATGACGACCGGCTTTTCCATCGACGCCGACATCCGCCCGCCCGGCCAGGGAGGCCGCCGCGCCGTCATCGCCGACGACGATCCCGGCCAGCGGGACGCGCTGGCGCGCCATCTGGCCGAACGCGGCTTCGCCGTGTCCACGGTGTCCGGCGGCTTCGAGGCGCTGGGCCTGATCGGAGCGGAGGGGCCGGCCGTCGCCCTGCTGCGCCGCCGCCGGCCGGAGGACGAGGGTGACCGGGCCGCGGCGTTGGCCTGCATGCTCTACCCGCACACCCGGATCATCCTGACCGCCGGCGCGCCGGACGCCCAGTTGGACGCTGAGCCGGGCAACAGCCCGGTCACCGTGCTGGCCCGCCCCGTGGACCTGGCCCTGCTCGACCGCTGCCTGGACGGGCTATAGGACGACCTCCACCGGCATTCCCACCGCAAGCCCCCCATCACGGTCGGCGCGGCCCCGGTTGACGGCGATCTCCGCCAGACCGCTGGAGTTCGCGTACCACAGCGCCTCCCCCACCGGGACGTCGGCGAAGGTCCGGCCCCGGCGCACCGTGCGCCCGCCGGCCCGCAGCACCGCGTCCTCCGGCAGCCGGTCGGCGCGCAGGCCGGTCATGGCGTTGCCGTAGACGTCCACATAGACGATCCGCGCCAGATCGTCCGGCCAGTCGGCGCGCGCGAGGCCGGCCAAATCGACGGGCTCCAGCGCGACCGGGTTGCCCATGGCGAGGCTGGCCGCCACCGGGGCGAACAGGTCCCGCCCGTGGAAGCTGGCCGACAGCCGCTCCGGCCGCCAACCGATGCTCCAGGCGCGCACCGACCCGGCGCGCCGCCGCACCAGTTCGAACAGGCCGTTGTCCGGCCCGACGAAACGGCGCCCGTCGGCCTCCACCACCAGCGGGCGGCGGTCGGTCCCGACGCCGGGGTCCACCACGCAGAGGAAGACGCTGTCCGCCGGGAATTCCGGAGCGTAGGCGGCCAGCAGATAGGCCGACAGCTGCGGGTCGAAGGCGGGCGCGTCGGCGAACAGGTCGATGACCGGCAGGCCCGGCGCCATCCGCGCCAGCACCGCCTTCATCTGCCCGGTGTAGGGGCCGGACAGCCCGAAATCCGTAAAGAGCACGATCATCCCGCCACTGTAGCGCACTCCACCCCGTTCGGTAAGACACGGATCGTCACGATCCGCCTTGCAAGGCCGGAGAGGCGGTTCATATATTCGTGGAACGCAAATGCACTCCAACCCGTTTACTTGGACCCTCCACCCTAACCTTGCCGATCTTTGTCGGGACCAATGAATATGAACATATGTTCAAAAACCTTCGCGACAAAGAGCCTGACGAAGTTTATCGCGACCGCTGTCTTGGCGATTGGCTTGGCCGCTGCCCTGCTGCTGCCGGGAGCGGCGCGGGCCGAGGGTGAACGGCCCCAAGGCGAGCGCCCGAAGATCGTCGCCACCACCGGCATGGTCGCCGACCTCGTACGGGCGGTGGCCGGCGACCGGGCGGCGGTGGAGGCGCTGATGGGCGAAGGCGTCGATCCGCACCTGTTCAAGCCCACCCGCTCCGACACGGTGAAGCTGCTGCGGGCCGACGCGGTGTTCATCAGCGGCCTGCATCTGGAAGGCAAGATGACCGCCGCCTTCGACCGGCTGCGCGAGTCCGGCAAGCCGGTGGTGGCGCTGGGCGACGCGGTGCCCAAGGAGCGGCTGCTCAGCCCGCCCGAGTTCGAGGGCGCCCACGACCCGCACATCTGGATGGATGTGGGGATCTGGGCCAGCACCCTGCCGTCCATCCGCGACGGGCTGACCCGGCTCGACCCCGCGGGCGCCGAGGCGTACGCCCGCAACGCCGACGCGTACGGGGCGGAGCTGGCGCGGCTCGACGCGTACGCCCGGCGCATCCTCTCCTCCATCCCCGGCAAGGCCCGCGTGCTGGTCACCGCCCACGACGCCTTCAACTATCTGGGCCGCGCCTACGGGATCGAGGTGCGCGGCATCCAGGGGATCAGCACGGAATCCGAAGCCGGCCTGCGGATCATCGAGGAACTGGCCGCTTTGCTGGCGGACCGCGGCGTGCCGGCGGTCTTCCCGGAGACCAGCGTGTCCGACCGCAACGTCCGCGCCTTGGTCGAAGGGGCGGGCGCGCGCGGCCACCGGGTGACGCTGGGCGGTGCCCTGTTCTCCGACGCCATGGGCGCGCCGGGCAGCTATGAAGGCACCTACATCGGCATGATCGACCACAATGTGACGACCATCGCCCGCGCGCTGGGCGGCGAAGCACCGGCCGGCGGCTTCCAGGGCAAGCTCGCCCTGGCGCAGCGCTGACGCGGCGGAGGAGGAACGGACCATGCAGTATCTCTGGCGCACCCCCGGCAGCCGCACCGCCCCCGAGGAGGCCTCGCCCATCGGGCCGCCTCCTCTGGAGATCCGCGGCCTGACCGTCGCCTACCACCGCCGGCCGGTGCTGTGGAACGTCGACTACGCCGCCCCGTCGGGCGGGCTGATCGCCGTCGTCGGGCCGAACGGGGCGGGCAAGTCGACCCTCATCAAGGCGTGCCTCGGGCTGGTTCCGAGCGTGTCGGGAACGGTCGAGGTGTTCGGCCGGCCGATCGCCAAGCAGCGCCGCCTGATCGGCTATGTGCCGCAGCGCGAAAGCGTGGACTGGGACTTCCCCGTCTCGGCGCTCGACGTGGTGGCGATGGGCCGCTACGGGAAGATCGGCTGGTTCCGCCCGGTCACCCGCGCCCACAAGGAGGCGGCGCTGCACGCGCTGGAACGGGTGGGCATGGCCGACTTCGCCAAGCGCCAGATCGGCCAGCTGTCCGGCGGACAGCAGCAGCGCGTCTTCCTGGCCCGCGCGCTGGCCCAGGAGGCGCAGCTCTATTTCATGGACGAGCCCTTCGCCGGGGTGGACGCGGCGACGGAGCGCGCGGTGCTCCAGGTGCTGCGCGACCTCGACGCCGCCGGGCGGACGGTGATCTGCGTCCACCACGACCTGCAGACGGTCAGCGACTATTTCGACCACGCGCTGCTGCTCAACACACGGGTGGTTGCCCAGGGGCCGGTCGCGCGGGTGATGACGCCCGACCTGCTGTCCCGCACCTACGGCGGACGGCCGATGCCGGCCCCGGCGGCATTGGGGGCATTGGGGGCGGAGGCGTCATGATCGATCCCCTGTTCGAGGAGGCCCTGCGCATCCTGACCTTCCAGTCCGGCTTCAACAGCGCTGTGGTGGTCGCCGGGACCGCCGCGCTGGGGCTGGCCGGCGGGACGGTCGGCACCTTCCTGCTGCTGCGCCGCCGCGCCCTGGTCAGCGACGCGCTGAGCCACGCCACCCTGCCCGGCATCGCCGTCGCCTTCCTGGTCGGGGCGGCGCTCGGCCTGCCGGAGCGGTCGCTGCCGCTGCTGCTGGCCGGGGCTGTGGCCAGCGGGGTGGTCGGGCTGCTGACCGTGCAGGCGCTGTCCCGCTTCACCCGGCTGACCGAGGATTCGGCGATCGGCGCGGTGCTGTCGGTCTTCTTCGGGCTGGGTGTCGTGCTGCTCAGCGTCATCCAGAATTTGGAGCTGGGCGGGCAGGCCGGGCTGAAGACCTTCATCCTGGGCCAGACCGCCGCCATGGCGCAGGGCGAGGCCATCGCCATCGGCCTGCTGGCTGCCGGGGCGGCGCTGGCCGTCGCCCTGCTGTTCAAGGAGTTGCGGGTCCTGGCCTTCGATCCCGGCTTCGCCGCCGTGCAGGGCTGGCCGGTGGGGGCGCTCGACCTCGTGCTGATGGGGCTGGCGACGCTGGTGACGGTGATCGGGCTCCAGACGGTGGGGCTGATCCTGGTGGTGGCGCTCCTCATCATCCCGCCCGCCGCGGCGCGCTTCTGGACCGACCGCCTGCCCGCCCTGACGTTGATCGCGGCGGTGATCGGCGCGCTGTCCGGCTGGCTCGGCGCCACCCTGTCGGCCCTGCTGCCCAAGCTGCCGGCCGGTGCGGTGATCGTCCTGGTCGCCGGGGGCTTCTTCCTGCTCAGCTTCCTGTTCGCCCCGGCGCGCGGGCTGGTTGCCGCCGCGCTGCGCCAGGGGCGGCTGCGCCTGACCTTCGCGGAACGGCGCGCCCTGACCGACCTGTTGGACGGCCGGCCGGTGCAGGGTGCCGCGGCGCTCTGGCTGCGCCTGCGCGGCTATGTCCGGGACGATGTTCGCAAGGGGGGCGCCCTGACCCCCGCCGGACAGGCCGCCGCCCGCGCGGCGGCGCGCGACCGCCGGCTGTGGGAGCGTTTCCTGGCCGACTACCCGGCCCTGCTGCCCGCCCACGCCAATTGGGGCGTCGACCCCATCGACTCGGTGCTGCCCGGCGACATGGTCCGGCTGCTGGAGGAGCGGAGCGCCCCGTCATGATGCCCGACGTCCAGGAATTCCTTCAGATCGACGCCCCCGCCCTGCTCGCCGCGGTGCTGGCCTGCGCCTCCTGCGCGCTGGTCGGCAACTTCCTGGTGCTGCGGCGCCAGGGCATGATGGGCGACGCGGTCAGCCACGCCATCCTGCCCGGCATCGTCGGCGGCTTCCTGGTCGCCGGCACGCGGGAGACGCTGCCGATGATGCTCGGCGCGCTGGCCGCCGCGGCGCTGGCCGGCCTGCTGATCGAGGTGGTGCGGCGGCTGGGCCGGCTGGAGTCGGGCGCCGCCATGGGCGTCGTCTTCACCGTGATGTTCGCCGCCGGCGTGGTGATGATCGAGCAGGCGTCGGCCGCCGGCGTCGACCTCGACGCCGACTGCGTGCTCTACGGCCAATTGGAGACCATCCTGTGGCTGGCC
Organism: Azospirillum sp. UENF 211521; assembly: GCF_058780535.1. Classification (NCBI taxonomy): domain Bacteria; kingdom Pseudomonadati; phylum Pseudomonadota; class Alphaproteobacteria; order Rhodospirillales; family Azospirillaceae; genus Azospirillum; species Azospirillum sp. UENF 211521. The sequence continues at coordinate 336,778 of NZ_JBSNCF010000001.1, read as the reverse complement.
CCCCAGGGCTGGGCGTCGCTGACCGATCCGGCGGTGTGGGCCGCCCTGCCGCGGGAGGTGCTGACGCTGGCCGCGGTCTTCGCCCTCTGCGTCGCCCTGGTCGGGCTGTTCTACAAGGAGCTGAAGATCACCACCTTCGACCCGGCGCTGGCCTCCACGCTGGGCATCCCGGCCGGGCTGTTCCATTACGGGGTGGTGCTTCTGGTCGCCGCCACGGCCATCGCCGCCTTCGAGGCGGTGGGCTCCATCCTGGTCATCGCCATGCTGATCGCCCCGCCCGCCGCCGCCCGCCTGCTGACCGACCGGCTGGCCGCGCAGATCCTGCTCAGCGTCGCGCTGGGGGTGCTGGCGGCGCTGGTGGGCTACGGCGCCGCGGCCTTCGGGCCGATGCTGCTCGGGGTCTCCCACTCGCTGAACGCGGCGGGGATGATCGCGGTGGCGTCCGGCCTGATCCTGGCGCTGGCCGTCCTGTTCGGGCCGCGCCACGGCCTGCTGGGCCGGCGCCGCGCCGTCGGCCGGCTGCGCGCCGCCCCCGGATTCGTTGCTCCGGAGGCGCAAAAGCCGTAACGTTTTCGCCTCGTCCCATGCGGAGCGCCGAATGTCGTTCCTCCACCGCCGGCTGCGCCGTTGGAGCTGGCTCACCCTGGTCGCGCTCCTCCTTCTGATGGCGAGCGCGCTGCACACGCTGCAGCATCTTCTGGAACATGGGACGGACGAGCTGATCTGGCCCTTTTTCGGGATCGGGCTGGCCGGCGCGGTGATGGCCCTGGCGGTGCTGCGCGAGCGGGAGGCCACCCGGCGCGCCGAGGCGGAGGCCCGCGCCGCCGACGGCCGGGCGGCCGACGCCCACCGCCGCCTGTCCGAAGCCATCGAGGTCGTCAACGAGGGCTTCGCCCTGTTCGACGCCGACGACCGGCTGGTCCAGTGCAACGCCCGTTTCCGCGAAATCTACGCCCTGCTGGGGCCTCTGGAGCCCGGCATTCCCTTCGAATCGCTGATTCGCCGCGCCGCCGCCACCGGCCATTACCCCGACTGCGCCCCCGGCGACATCGACCGCTGGGTCGAGCGGGAGATGGAGCGGCACCGCAACCCGCAGGGGCCGCAAGTGCTGCGGATCGGTGACGGGCGCTGGTTCAAGATCGAGGAGCGGCGGACCAGCGACGGCGGCTATGTCGGGCTGCGCACCGACATCAGCGAGCTGAAGCGGCGCGAGCAGGAGCTGGCCCACAAGTCCGACCTGCTGGAGGCCACCTTCAGCGCCATGTCCCAGGGCCTCGTGGTGTGGAGCGCGGACTATCATTTCCTGACCTGCAACCGGCGCCTGCGCGAGATGCTCGACCTGCCGGGCGACGCGCTCCATCCCGGCCACAGCATGGCCGGCTTCCTGCGCTTCATGGCCGAACGCGGCGAGTTCGGCCCCGGCGACACGGCGGACATCGTCGCCCGCCACCTGACCAACCTGCGCCCCGAGGGCGTCAGCCGCATCGAGCGCACGCGCCCCGACGGCCGGGTGCTGGAGATCACCGCCGGCTTCCTGCCCGACCGCTCGGTCCTGATGACCTACACCGACATCACCGACCACCGCCGGGTGGAGCGGGCGCTGCGCGAGAGCGAGGACCGCTTCCGCAAGCTGTCGGACGCCGCCATGGACGGCATCCTGGTGCACGAGCAGGGGGTGATCGCCGACGCCAACCGGGCCGCCGCCGCCATCCTGGGCTACGCGCCGGACGAGCTGACCGGGCAGTCGATCACCGCGCTGATGGCGCCGGAGGACCGCGACCTCACCTGGCAGCGCATCCGCGCCCGCGACGAGGCTCCCTTCGAGACCGTCTGCCTGCGCCGCAACGGCGAGCGCCTGACGGTGCAGGGCGAGACCCGCTACGTTCCCTACCGCGGGCGGACCATGGCGATGGTGTCCTTCCGCGACATCACCGCCCACCGCCGCACCGAGGCGCAGCTCCGCCTCGCCAAGGAGCAGGCCGAGCTGGCGAGCCGCGCCAAGTCGGAGTTCCTGCGCACCATCAGCCATGAGATCCGCACCCCGATGAACGGCGTCCTGGGCATGCTCGGCCTGCTGCTGGACGGCCCGCTGGGGGAGGAGCAGCGCGCCTACGCCCACACCGCCCGCGAGTCGGCGGAGGCGCTGCTGTCCATGCTGAACGACATCCTGGACATCTCCAAGATGGAGGCCGGGAAGCTGACCCTGGAGTCGGGGCGCTTCTCCCCCGCCGAAACGGTGGAGAGCGTGGCCGAGCTGCAGGCCGCCCGCGCCTTCGCCAAGGGGATCGAGCTGGCGGTCTGCATCCCCGGCGGCCTGCCGGCGACGCTGCGCGGCGACTCGGGGCGGGTGCGGCAGGTCCTGCTGAACCTCGTCGGCAACGCGGTGAAGTTCACCGACCAGGGCGGCGTCGCCGTCACCCTGTCGGAGTTGGACGGCGACGGCCAGGCGCCGCCGCGCCTGCGCTTCGAGGTGGCCGACACCGGCATCGGCATTCCGCAGGACGCGCAGGCCGAGCTGTTCACGGAGTTCTCCCAGGTCCATCCCCGCCTGTCGCGCCGCCACGACGGCGCCGGTCTGGGGCTGGCCATCTCCAAGCGGCTGGTCGAGATGATGGGGGGAAGCATCGGCTTCGACAGCGCCGCCGGCCAGGGCAGCCGCTTCTGGTTCACCCTGCCGCTGGAGCCGGGGACGGCGCGCGCCGGCGCGGAGCCGCCGTTGGCCGGGCAGACCGTCCTGCTTCTGGAATCCAATCCCGTCGCCCGGCGGGCGCTGGCTGAACAGATCCGTTCCTGGGGGGCAACGGTGAGCGCGCCGGACGTGATGGCGATGGTGGCCGGGCTGGACGCCGGCACCCTGCCCGCCGCCGGCATCGCGGTAATCGGCAGCGTGGAAACCCCGGTCGCCGGCTCGCTGACCGACCGGCTGCGCGCGCGGGGCGTGGGGCGGATCGTCCGGCTCGCCCTGCCGCACCGCAACCTGGGCGGCGACGGCAACGGCGCCGACGCCACAGTGACGAAGCCAGCCCGCCCATCCCGCCTGCTCGCCGCCGTCACCGGGCGGAGCGTGGCCGAGCCGCCGCCCGCCGCGGAGCCGCGCCCGCAGGGTCCGGCCGCCCCACCTTCCGCCGGCACGGGCCGACGGATTCTCCTGGTGGAGGACAGCCCGACCAACCAGATGGTCGCCGCCCTGCTGCTGCGCGGCGCCGGCCATCGGGTCGACATCGTCAGCAACGGGCGGGAGGCGCTGGAGGCGGTGCAGGCCGCGGCGTCCGGCCCGTCGCCCTACGGGCTGGTGCTGATGGACCTCGCCATGCCCGAGATGGACGGGCTGACCGCCACACGCCGTCTGCGCGGCCTGCCGCCGCCGGCCGGCAGCGTCCCCATCATCGCCATGACCGCCGACGCCATGGACAGCGACCGCGACCGCTGTCTGGCCGCCGGGATGAACGGGCATGTGGCCAAGCCCATCGACCGCCCGCATCTGCTGGAGACGGTGGCCCGCTGGCTGGACGCCGCCCCGCCGGACCCCGTTGCGCCCCCCGCGCCCGAGGAGGGCGCGGTCCCGACGGTGGAAGGGGCGCCCGACAGAGGCGTCCCGGGCCGAGGCGTCCTGGACATGGAGGTGCTGCAGCAGCTCGCCCAGGATCTCGACGCGGAGCTTCTGGCCGACGTCATCCGGCAGTTCGTGGAGGAGACGCTGGAGCGGGCCGAACGCATCGCCCGCGGCGGTGCCGCGGCGGCGGACGGGAACCCGGCCGATCTCGCCGGGCTGGCGAAGGAGGCCCACACGCTGAAGAGCACCGCGGGGACCTTCGGCGCCCGCGACCTGTCGGCGGCCGCCCGGGCGCTGGAGCTGGCCTGCCGGAGCAACGCGGTGGGTGAGGTGAGGTCGCTGTGCCGCGACATCCCCCGCCTCACCCGGGAAGCCGTGGAGGCCTACCGGCTCCGCGGCTACGTCACGTCATGACGCCGCTTCACTCCATGACGCTGATGTTGACCGCGGCGTCCTTGCCGTTGTTGCCGCGCGCGACCTCGAACTCGACGCGCTGGCCCTCGGACAGGGCGTGAAGACCCGACTTCTGCACGGCCGTGATGTGCACGAACACGTCCTTGGCGCCAGCCTCCGGCGCGATGAAGCCATATCCCTTGGTGGTGTTGAACCATTTGACGGTGCCGGTGGTCATAAGGCGAACTCCTGCTCCTCGGTCGGGACCCGCCGCCGGTCCGCGCCGCAGGGCGCAAGGGGCCGGCGAAGGACGATGGGCTGTGCGCGGCGGACATGCGTGGCGATCCGGTGAAGCGGTCCGGTGTGGCGCCGGGCGGAAGCGCAAGCAAAGCAACGCGAGGGGAGGCTAGCCGGATGGCACCGGAACCGGCAAGGCGGCTTCACGGCATATGCCCAATGTGGCCAGTTTGGTCATTTGGAAATAAGCCGATGGCGGCAGGTCCCGGCACGGCAAGACTTTCGATGGTCTTGCGTGAATTGAACGCACACGAAGCCTATGCTTCGTCTGGACCATCGGCGCGGAAACGAAACAGGGGTGCGGCGGTCCCGGAACGGCCGGGGGTCAGAGTTTCCCCTCGGCCTGCCAGGCAAGGCGCTTGCGGTAGATCGTCGAGGCGCTGATCTCCAGCAGGGCCGCGGCGCGCGGGATGTTGCCGTCGCAGGCGGCGATGGCCTCCTCGATGGCGTCGCGCTCCACCTCCCACAGCGGCTTCACCGTCTTGGGCGACGGCGCCTGGGCCGCGGAAGGGTGGGCATGGGCATGGCCGCCGCCATGACCGTTTCCGCCGTTGCCGGGGACCGGCGCGGCGGTCCCCGCCGGGGTGCCGAGCGGGGCCGGCAGCATGGCCGGCGTCACCGTGTCGCCGTCGTGCAGCACCACGATGTTGCGCACCACGTTCTGCACCTGCCGGACGTTGCCCGGCCAGTGGTAGGTGCGCAGCGCCTGCTCCGCCGCCGGGGAGAAGCGGACGAAGCCCTTGCCCTCCTCCCGGGTGTAGTCGGCCAGGAACTGGCGGCAGATCTCCAGCACGTCGTCCTCGCGCTCGCGCAGCGGCGGCAGGTGGATGGGGATGACGTGCAGCCGGTAATAGAGATCCTCGCGGAAGCGCCCCTCCTCGACCTCGCGCAGGGGGTCGCGGTTGGTCGCGCAGATGATGCGCAGGTCGACCTTCTCCAGCCGGCTGCCGCCGACCGGGGTGAAGGTGCCGGTCTGGATGAAGCGCAGCAGCTTGGTCTGCAGGTCGGGCGCCAGTTCGCAGATCTCGTCGAGGAACAGGGTGCCGCCGTTGGCCCGCGCCGCCGCCCCCTCGCGGTCGGCCACCGCCCCGGTGAAGGAGCCCTTCATGTGGCCGAAGATCTCGCTCTCCATCAGGTCTTTGGGGATGGCCCCGCAGTTGATGGCGATGAAGGGACGGTCGGCCCGTGGGCTCTGCCGGTGGATGGCCTCGGCGCAGACCTCCTTGCCGGTGCCCGACTCTCCGGTGATGAAGACCGTCGCGCGGGAGGAGGCGGCGCTGTCGATGATCCGGTAGACCGCCTGCATCGCCAGCGAGGAGCCGAGGAAGCCGTGGTAGCGGGTGCGCCCCAGGTCCTTCTCGAAGCTGTCGACGAGTTGGGCGAGGCGCAGCCGCTCCATGGCGTTGCGCACGGTGACGGTCAGCCGCTCCGCCGAGAAGGGCTTCACCAGGAAATCATAGGCGCCGTAGCGCATCGCCTCCACCGCCACCCCGACCGAGCCGTGGGCGGTGATGATGATGACCGCGCAAGGCAGCGCCTGGGCGCTGATCCGCTTCAGCACGTCCATCCCGTGCATGTCGGGAAGCTGGAGGTCCAGCAGCACGATCCGCGGCGCGCCGTCGGCCAGCTGCTCCAGCGCCGCCGCCCCCGTCTCCACCGTGGTGACGGAGGTGCAGTCCTTCTTCAGGAACTCCGCATAGACGCGGGCCAGTGACGGCGTGTCTTCGACGAGAAGGATCGGCGTTGAGCGGGCGGGCATGGACCGTTTGAATTCAAATGGAAAATGCGGAAAAAGACAGTCGGATTGCACTGGTTATCAGCAAATCCTTAAAAATGCACTCTACGCGATGACGGGCCGCGGGCGAAAGACCCGGAATGCGGTCGCGCAACGAAATATCCCATCCATGGTTTCACATTCCGGTCATGGATGTGCATTTCACACCGGATTCGCTGTGAGGATCAGCGAAGGACGCTTGTACCGGGCGCCGTGATGGAATATCTGAATTCTACAAAATCCATAGCAAGGAGCGGCGGACCCCCGTGGCCGAAACATCCGTGCTGTCCGGCAAGCGCATCCTGCTCGTCATCGCGGGCGGCATCGCGGCCTACAAGAGCCTGGAGCTGATCCGCCGCCTGAAGGAGCGGGGCGTGCGCGTGCGCGCGGTCCTGACCCGGGCCGGGGCGCAGTTCGTCACGCCCCTGTCCGTGCAGGCGCTGACCGAGGACACCGTCTACCAGGACCTGTGGTCCCTGACCGACGAATCTGAGATGGGGCACATCCAGCTGTCGCGCGACGCCGACCTGCTGGTCGTCGCCCCGGCCACCGCCAACCTGCTGGCCCGCATGGCCGCCGGCATGGCCGACGATCTGGCCGCCACCGTGCTGCTGGCCACCGACAAGCCGGTGCTCGTCGCCCCGGCGATGAACGTCCGCATGTGGGAGCATCCGGCGACCCGCGACAACCTCGCGCTTCTGGAAAAGCGCGGCGTGCGCCGGGTCGGCCCGAACAAGGGCGAGATGGCCTGCGGCGAGTACGGATTCGGGCGCATGGCCGAGCCGATGGAGATCGTCCAGGCCATCGCCACCCATTTCGAGGAGCTGGACGCGCCCAAGCCGCTGGCCGGCAAGCGCGCGCTGGTCACCAGCGGTCCGACCGTCGAACCCATCGACCCGGTGCGCTACATCGCCAACCGCTCCTCCGGCAAGCAGGGCCACGCCATCGCCGAGGCGCTGCGCCGGCTGGGGGCGGATGTGACGCTGGTCACCGGCCCGACCCGCCTGCCCGACCCGCCCGGCTGCACCGTGCGCCCCATCGAGACCGCGCGGGAGATGCTGGCGGCCTGCGAGTCGGCCCTGCCCGCGGACATCGCGGTCTGCGCCGCCGCCGTCGCCGACTGGCGCGTGGCCGGCGAGTCGGACCGCAAGCTGAAGAAGGACGGCGGCGGCCCGCCGAGCCTGACCCTGACCGAGAACCCCGACATCCTGGCGACCCTGTCCCAGGCCGGACCGCGCCGCCCGGCGCTGGTCGTCGGCTTCGCCGCGGAGACCGGCAACGTGGTGGACTACGCGACCGCCAAGCGCGCCCGCAAGGGCTGCGACTGGATCGTCGCCAACGACGTGTCGCCGGGCACCACCACCTTCGGCGGGGCCGACAACACCGTCCACCTGATCCGCGCCGACGGTGCCGAGGACTGGCCCACCATGGGCAAGGACGCCGTGGCCGCCCGCCTGGCCGAGGCCATCGCCCGGCATTTCAACCCGCCCCCCACCCCCGACACCACCCCCCAGGAGACCATTCCGTGAGCGCAACGGCATCCGCCATTCCCGTTCCCATCGTCCGGCTCGCCCACGCCGCGGGGCTGGACCTGCCGGCCTACGCGACGGAACACGCGGCGGGCATGGACCTGCTGGCCGCGCTGGCGGAGCCGGTCGTCCTGGAGCCGGGCCGCCGCGCGCTGATTCCCACGGGCGTCGCCTTCGCCCTGCCCGACGGCTACGAGGCGCAGGTGCGGCCGCGCTCCGGCCTGGCGCTGAAGCACGGGGTCACGGTGCTGAATAGCCCGGGCACCATCGACGCCGATTACCGCGGCGAGGTCGGGGTGATCCTGATCAACCACGGCGACCAGCCCTTCACGGTGGAGCGCGGGCAGCGCATCGCCCAGCTGGTGATCGCCCGCTACGAGCGCGCCGCCTGGGCCGAGTCGGCGGCGTTGCCCGACAGCGCCCGCGGCACCGGGGGCTTCGGCTCCACCGGCCAGTTCACCCCGCCCGCCCCCGCGCAGGAGAAGCACTGATGCTCCGCATCTCCAAGAAGCTGATGTTCGCGATCGAGGCGGTTCTGGACATCGCCTACAACGCCGGCACCGAACCCGTGCAGTCCGGCGAGATCACCCGCCGGCAGGGCATTCCCAAGCGCTATCTGGAGCAGGTGCTCCAGCAGCTTGTCCGCGACGGCGTCCTGGCCGGCGTGCGCGGGCCGCGCGGCGGCTACCGGCTGGCCCGCGAGCGCCGGCGGATCACGCTGGGCGAGATCGTGAAGGTGGTCCGCTCCATGGAGACCGCGACCGACCCCATCGAGGAGCCGGCGGGCTCCATCCTGGGGCACAAGGTGGTGCGTCCGCTGTGGAACGAGCTTCAGGAGGAATGCATGAAGAAGCTCGACGACATCACCATCGAGGATCTCTGCCTGCGCGCCCGCACCGCCGGCGTCGAGAGCGAGACCGAAGACCGCATCGATTTTACGATTTGATCCCACACGGAAAACGGTTAAATTCTACGCATGATGTAGAAAGTGGGAAAATACCACACACCGGAGGAGTGAAAAATGCCGGGTTCCGAGTTTCGCGGTAAGATCTACGACAGCATTCTCGACACCGTCGGCGCCACGCCGCTGGTGCGCGTCAACCGGCTGGCCGAGGACGCCGGGGCCAAGGCCCAGATCGTCGGCAAGCTGGAGTTCTTCAACCCGCTGGCCAGCGTGAAGGACCGCATCGGCTTCGCCATGATCGACGCCGCGGAGCGCGCCGGCACCATCGAGCCGGGCCGCACCACCCTGGTCGAGCCGACGTCCGGCAACACCGGCATCGCGCTGGCCTTCGTCGCCGCCGCCAAGGGCTACCGGCTGATCCTGACCATGCCGGAAAGCATGTCGGTCGAGCGCCGCAAGATGCTGAAGCTGCTGGGCGCCGAGCTGGTGCTGACGCCGGCGGCGGAGGGCATGAAGGGCGCCATCCGCCGGGCCGACGAGATCGTCGCCACCGATCCGAACGCCTACATGCTCCAGCAGTTCAAGAACGGCGCCAACCCGGAGATCCACCGCAACACCACGGCGGAGGAGATCTGGAAGGACACCGACGGCAAGGCCGACTTCCTGATTTCCGGCGTCGGCACCGGCGGCACGCTGACCGGCGTGTCGGAGGTCCTGAAGGCCCGCAAGCCGGGCTTCCGCACCATCGCGGTGGAGCCGGAGGACAGCCCCGTCCTGTCCGGCGGCATGCCCGGCCCGCACAAGATCCAGGGCATCGGCGCCGGTTTCGTGCCGGACGTCCTGAAGAAGGACCTGATCGACGAGGTCGTGCGCATCTCCAACCAGCGCGCCTTCGAGACGGCCCGCAAGGTGGCGAAGCTGGAAGGCATCCCGGTCGGCATCTCCTCGGGCGCGGCGCTGGCCGCGGCGCTGGAGATCGGCTCCCGTCCGGAGAACGAGGGCAAGCTGATCGTCGTGATCCTGCCGTCCTTCGCCGAGCGCTACCTCTCCACCGCCCTGTTCGAAGGGCTGGAGTAAACCGTTGCCCCCTGCCGCGCCCGCCCATGGGCGTGGCAGGGGACTTTCGGCCGGCCGCCCCGCGCAACCGGGCGGCGAATATTGCATCGTCGCGCATCCTGCTGTAGAGTGGGATGCGTCCGGTCTTTGTGCCCGCCCCTGGAATCGGGCGGCGGTTTGACAGAAAGATTGGATTTTAGTAATCTAGCCTGTCGGTGCCGGGTGTTTCAGCCGGCGCGGCTCCGCCGTTCCGGGCGGCGGTCCGGCTTGCGGCACGACCGCCCGACGATGCGGAGCTGACGGCACAGGACCAGCGGGGGGAGGCCACCATGGGCGTCGCGATTCCGAATGCCTCGACGATGAACTGGTTCCAGTTCCGCGGCATCACCAACGAATTGGACTCCAACCTCGCATCCACCGACTACCGCCAGTTCACGGTGTCGAAGACCGGCGAATTCAATTTCAAGATCGCCGACATCAACACCAACATCAAGATCGTCGACCAGAACAACAAGGTCGTCGCCGAGGCGAAGGCGAAGAACGAGGCGGCGGAAACCAGCGCCAAGCTCGGCCCCGGCACCTACACCGCGGTGATCTCCCAGGCCGTCCGCGGGGTGAACGAGCGCGAATACACGCTCGACATCACCGAGCGCCAGAACATCATGATGGTGGCGAACGGCGCCCAGATGAAGGGCATCGCCCGCGCCGTCGTCGGCAACGACAGCGGCGTCCAGAAGCACACGCTGACCGTCGCCCAGGGCGGCGAGTTCGTCGGCAACATGTCCCTGCCCTACACGCGCTGGGCCCTCATGAGCAAGGAGGGCAAGGTCGTGGCCTCCGGCGACACGATGGACCCGACGAAATCGGGCGAGGACATGCTGAAGAAGCCCAGCTTCAAGATCGACCCCGGCCAGTACGAGCTGGTGATCGTCCCGCCGAAGAACGTGATCGGCGAAATCCCCTATCAGCTGAACTTCATCCAGAAGGTCGCCAAAACGCCTGAGTCGACCGAGGAACGCCCGTTCGACAAGATCATGCGGGAGCGCGAGGCGCGGCTGAAGCAGTGGGCGGCGGAGGACGCGAGCAAGTCGTCCAGCACGTCGAAGACCACTCCCTACAAGATGAGCCTGCTCGCCTGACGCCGCCGCCCGCGGCAAGGCCCTGAGCAAGGGGACTTGCGCGGCACGGGGCGTTCCGCGCTATTCTGCGGATCATGGATTTCACCGACACCCAGCTTCACCGTTATTCCCGCCACATCATCCTGCCGGAGGTCGGCGGCGTCGGGCAGGAGGCGCTGCTGCGCGCCCGCGTCCTGGTCGTCGGGGCCGGCGGGCTGGGCGCGCCGCTGCTGCTCTACCTCGCCGCGGCGGGGGTCGGCACCATCGGCGTCATCGACGACGACACGGTGGACCTGTCCAACCTGCAACGGCAGGTCATCCACGACGAATCGTCGCTCGGCGTTCCAAAGGTGGAGAGCGCCGCCGCCCGCATCCGCGCGCTGAACCCCGACGTGGCGGTGGAGGTGCACAAGACGCGCCTGACGAAGGACAACGCGCTGGATCTGATCGGGCGCTACGACATCGTGGCCGACGGCTCGGACAATTTCGCCACGCGCTTCCTGCTCAACGACGCCTGCTACTTCGCGGGCAGGACGCTGGTGTCGGCGGCGATCCTGCGCTTCGACGGGCAGGTCTCCACCTTCAAGGCGCATCTCGGCGACCCGCACCCCTGCTACCGCTGCCTGTTCCCAGAACCGCCGCCGCGCGGTCTGGTGCCGTCCTGCTCCGAGGGCGGCGTGCTGGGGGCGCTGGCCGGCTTCGTCGGTTCGCTCCAGACGACCGAGGTGCTGAAGGAGATCATGGGCATCGGCGAGGGCCTGTCGGGCAGCCTGATGATGCTGGACACGCTGCACGCCTCGTTCCAGCGCATCACCGTGCGCCGCGACCCGGACTGCCCCCTGTGCGGCGCCCACCCGACCATCCACGACCTGTCCGCCCACTGAGCGGCGGCTGAGAGGCTCCCCCCATGGAAGGTCCTGAAAACCTGTCCATCGTCCTGTTCGCGGGCGGCTTCGACCGGGTGCACTACGCCCTGGTGATGGCCAGCGCGGCGGCGGCGACCAACCGCAAGGTCACGCTGTTCTTCACCGGCCGCGCCCTGAACACGCTGCTGGCCGGGGACGCCGACGGCGCACCGGGCTGGCACCGGCTGGACCCCGCCGACGACGGCAGCCGCCCGGCGGAGCGCGACGCCGCCTTCACCGCCAACGGGCTGGCCGGCTTCGAGGAGTTGCTGGAGGCCTGCGTGATGCTCAAGGTCACGGTCATGGCCTGCGAGATGGGGTTGCGCGCGCTCGGCCTGCCTGTTGGCGCGCCGCTGCGCCCCGACGTGCCGGTGACGACCGGCGGCGTCGTCACCTTCCTGAACGACGCGCCGAAGACCGGCGCGATCCTCTTTGTGTGAGCGCAATGACCGACGACCACAGCCCGGTGGATAATGGTTTGGTGATCGAGCACGCGAACCGCTTCGAGGCGATCGCCGCGGAGGGGTTCGAGGGCCACCCCTACCGGGACGCGCTGGCCCATCAGGCGCAGCATGTGACGGCGCACCCCGACCTCGCCCCGCGGGTGGCGCATGCCCTGCGCATGATGATCGGCTTCATCGAGGACAGCGACCCGGCGAAGCGCTTCGGCCCGAAGGTGGCGATCCTGCGCGAGGCTGTGGAGCTGTTGGAGGGGTAGCTTTCGCAACGCACACTTGGCCCCCACCCTTCCCACGGCTTCGCCGCGGGCCCCTTCCCTCCCCCGCTTCGCAGGAGAGGGAAAATCAGTCCACTCCCCTGCGTCAGCGAGGGAGGGTTCGGGTGGGGGCGAGGTCAGCGCTTGGGCATTTCGCTCAGATGGACTTGCTGTCCAGCGCGTAGCCGGCCGAGCGGACGGTGCGGATCAGGTCCATCTCCGTCTCCTCGTTCATCGCCTTGCGCAGGCGGCGGATGTGCACGTCCACGGTGCGCGGCTCGACATAGACGTCGTGGCCCCACACCACGTCGAGAAGCTGCTCGCGCGAGAAGACGCGGCCGGGGTGCTGCATGAAATGCCGCAGCAGGCGGAATTCGGTCGGCCCCAGATGCACGTCGCGCCCGTTCCGGCGCACCCGGTGGGCGGCCAGATCCATGGTGACGTCGGCGAACTGCAGCGTCTCGTCGGTCATGCCGGGGGCCGAGCGGCGCAGCACGGCGCGCATGCGGGCGACCAGCTCGGTCGGGGAGAAGGGCTTGGTGATGTAGTCGTCGGCGCCGGAGTTCAGGCCGCGCACGCGGTCCGCCTCCTCGCCGCGGGCGGTCAGCATGATGATCGGGATGTCGCGCATCTTGCTGTTGCGGCGCATCTGGCGGCAGACCTCCAGCCCCGACATCAGCGGCAGCATCCAGTCGAGCAGGACGATGTTCGGCGTCTGCTCGCCGGCCAGCAGAAGGGCTTCCTCGCCGTCGGTGGCGGCGTTCACGCGGAAGCCTTCCTTCTCCAGATTGTACTTCAGCAGCGTCACGATGTCGGCTTCGTCCTCGACGATGAGAACGAGCGGCTTCAGCGCCGAATTCATGCTTGTCCCGCTCCCACTGCGCGTCTCGCCGTCACGCGGCATGTCCCGCTCCATCGTTATCCGGGCCGCCGTCCCGCGGCAATCCCCGTTCCGCCGACTCAGTGGAGAGCCCCTCCGGCTCGACCACGGCAAAGCTGCTGCCGTCGCTCTTCGGGCGCGCAGCGCGCAGCGGCGTGCCGACCACCAGGTAATGGATGGTCTCGGCGATGTTGGTGGCGTGGTCGCCGATCCGCTCCAGGTTCTTCGCCATGAAGAGCAGATGCGTGCAGGGCGTGATGTTGCGCGGGTCCTCCATCATGTAGGTCAGGACCTCGCGGAACAGGCTGGTGTAGAGGTCGTCCAGCTCCTCGTCGCGTTCCCAGGCGGCGATGGCGCGCTGAACGTCGCGCTCGATGTAGGCGTCCAGCACGTCCTTCATGATCGACTCGACCAGCCGCCCCATGCGCGGGATGGCCACCGCCGGGCGCACCACCGGCACCTGGGCCAGCGCCAGCGAGCGCTTGGCGATGTTGGAGGCGTAGTCGCCGATCCGCTCCAGGTCCGACGCGATCTTCAGCGCCGACACGATCTCGCGCAGATCCTGGGCCAGCGGCTGGCGCAGGGCGAGCAGGCGCACGGCCTCGGCGTCGATGTCGCGCTCGTAGGCGTCGATGCGCTGGTCGGCCTGCATGACCTGGGCGGCCAGCGCGACGTCGCGGCGGGCCACTGCCTTCACGGCGGCGTCCACCTGCGCTTCGGCGACGCCGCCCATCTGGGTGATCAGGTTGGACAGGCGCTCAAGTTCGTGCGCGAAGGAACGCACGATGTGTTCGTTGCTCATGCTTCACGTCCTTCGCTGAGGAGGAGTCGCGGCGGTGCCCGGAATCAGAGGCCGGGAATCAGAGGCCGGGGATCAGCCGTAGCGGCCGGTGATGTAGCCCTGGGTGCGCTCGTCCCGCGGGTTGGTGAAGATTTCCTCGGTGTCGTCGCACTCCACCATGTCGCCCAGATGGAAGAAGGCGGTCTTCTGGGAGACGCGGGCCGCCTGCTGCATGTTGTGGGTGACGATGACGATCGTGTAGTTCTCGCGCAGTTCGTCGATCAGCTCCTCGATGTGGGCGGTCGCGATGGGGTCGAGCGCCGAGCAGGGCTCGTCCATCAGGATCACCTCGGGGCTGACGGCGATGGCGCGGGCGATGCACAGGCGCTGCTGCTGGCCGCCGGACAGGCCGGTGCCCGGCTCGCGCAGGCGATCCTTCACCTCGTTCCACAAGCCGGCGCGCTTCAGCGAGGTCTGGACGATCTCGTCCATCTCGTCGCGGTGGCTGGCGATGCCGTGGATGCGCGGGCCGTAGGCGATGTTGTCGTAGATCGACTTCGGGAAGGGGTTCGGCTTCTGGAAGACCATGCCGACGCGGGCGCGGAGCTGCACGGCGTCGATGTTCTTGCCGTAGACGTCCTCGCCGTCGAGCGCGATCAGCCCCTCGACGCGGCAGTTCTCGATGGTGTCGTTCATGCGGTTCAGGCAGCGCAGGAACGTCGACTTGCCGCAACCGGACGGGCCGATCAGGGCCATCACGCGGTTTTCCTGGATCTCCAGGTTGATGCCCTTGAGCGCCTGTTTGGCCCCGTAGAACACCTTGACGTCGCGGGCGACCATCTTGGTGCCGTGGATGCCGGCGGCGGGACGCGAAGGCATGGCCGTGGCCGGGATGTGGGTCTGGACGCTCATGGGGTTACCAACGCCTCTCGAATTTCTTGCGCAGGAAGACGGCCAGGCCGTTCATCAGGATGAGGAAGGCGAGCAGGATCATGATCGCCGCCGAGGTGCGCTCCGTGAAGGCCCGCTCGGGGCTGTCCGCCCACATGTAGATCTGCACCGGGATGGCCGTGGCGCTGTCGGTCAGGCCGCCCGGGATGTCCACGATGAAGGCCACCATGCCGATCATCAGCAGCGGCGCCGTCTCGCCCAGCGCGCGGGCCATGCCGATGATGGTGCCGGTCAGGATGCCCGGCAGGGCCAGCGGCAGGACGTGGTGCGTCACCGTCTGCAGCGGCGAGGCGCCGACGCCCAGCGCCGCTTCGCGGATCGACGGCGGCACCGCCTTCAGGGCGACGCGCGAGGCGATGATGATGACCGGCAGGGTCATCAGCGCCATCACCAAGCCGCCGACCAGAGGGGCGGAGCGCGGCAGACCGAAGAAACCGAGGAACACCGCCAGACCCAGCAGGCCGAAGATGATCGACGGCACCGCGGCGAGGTTGTTGATGTTCACCTCGATCAGGTCGGTCCAGCGGTTCTTCGGCGCAAACTCCTCGAGGTAGACCGCGGCGGCGATGCCGATCGGCACCGACAGCAGCATGGTCACCACCAGCGTCAGGGCGGAGCCGACGACGGCCCCCAGGATGCCCGCCTGTTCCGGCTCGCGGCTGTCGCCGGCGGTGAACAGGGTGGTGTTGAAGGTGCTGCGGATGGAGCCGTTGGCGACCAGCGCGTCGATGGCGGCGATCTTGACGTCGTTCAGCCGGCGCTCGCTCTCCGGCACGTCGCGCCGGATGAAGCCCTTCATGAACTGGTCGATCTCGTCGTCGGCGCGGACCCAGACCGTCTGCGTGGTGCCGACGAGGGACGGGTTGGCGTTGACCTTCGCCTCCAGCTCGTACGGCGCGCCGGAGGACAGCAGGTCGTTCAGCGAGCGGCGGGTGGCGCGGTCAGTGGCGGTTGGGACCTGGGCGTAGAGCGCCTGCCGGAGAAGGGCGGTGTAGTTCCGCTCCTCCACCTGCTGCTTGTCCAGCGTCACCTCCAGCCGGATCTGCGCCTGCCAGAAGGCGGTGTAGCCCTTGCTGATGATCGAGCCGAGCAGAACCACCAGCATCAGCGAGGCGATCCCGACGGCGACCATCCCGGCGATCCGGAACCGGCGCTCCGCGGCGTAGCGGCGGCGCAGCCGGGCGGAGAACTCCTCGCTCTGGTAGCGCGACTTGGTGACGGCGACCGACATGGCCCGCGTATCCTGTTCCACGAGGTCAGTCATATTTCTCTCGATACTTCTGGACCACCCGGAGGGCGACCATGTTGAGGGTCAGGGTGACGACGAACAGGACGAGGCCGAGCCCAAAGGCCGACAGCGTCTTGGGACTGTCAAACTCCTGGTCGCCGACCAGCAGCGTGGCGATCTGCGTCGTCACCGTGGTCACCGCGTCCAGCGGGTTGGCGGTCAGGTTGGCGGTGAGGCCGGCGGCCATGGTGACGATCATCGTCTCGCCGATGGCGCGGCTGACCGCCAGCATGATGGCGGCGACGATGCCCGGCAGGGCGGCGGGCAGCACGACCAGCCGGATCGTCTCCGACTTGGTGGCGCCCAGCCCGTAGGAACCGTCGCGCAAGCTCTGCGGCACCGCGTTGATGACGTCGTCCGACAGCGAGCTGACGAAGGGGATAATCATCACGCCCATCACGAAGCCGGCGGCCAGCGCCGATTCCGAGCTGACGCTCAGCCCCAGGCTGTTGCCCACGTCGCGGACGAAGGGCGCCATGGTCAGGGCGGCGAAGAAGCCGTAGACCACGGTCGGGATGCCGGCCAGCACCTCCAGGATCGGCTTCAGCCAGGTGCGCAGGCCCGGGCTGGCGTATTCCGACATGAAGATGGCCGCCATCAGCCCGACCGGAACCGCCACCGCCATGGCGATGCCGGTGATCAGCAGCGTGCCGGCGAACAGCGGGATCGCGCCGAAGGAGCCGCTGGAGCCCACCTGGTCGGCGCGCATGGCCATCTGCGGGCTCCAGTGCGTGCCGAACAGGAACTCCAGCGGGTTGACCACCGCGAAGAAGCGGATCGCCTCGAACAGGAGCGACAGCACGATGCCGATGGTGGTCAGGATGGCGACCAGCGAGCAGATGACCAGCGCGATGTTGACCGTGCGCTCCACCCGGTTGCGGGCGCGCAGGTCGGGGTCGATGCGGCGGCGGGCGTAGAGCAGGCCGCCGATGGCGACGCAGCAGCCGATGACCAGCAGGCTCCAGTCGCCGAGCGCGTGCAGCCGCACGTAGCGTTCCGCCGCGGCAACCACCTCCGGATCGGGCTCGCGGCCGGTGGTGACGCCGTGGGCGAGGTTCAGGATGTCGGCGCGCAGCAGGCCGAGCGACTGGGCGTCGCCGTTGACCAGCCGGTCCGGCAGGCCGGACAGGACCATCTGCATGACCAGCCAGCCTTCCGACGCCCCCCAGAAGGCGAAGAGCAGCAGGGCCGGAAGCCCCGCCCAGAGGGCGACGTAGAAGCCGTGGTAGGACGGCACCGAATGAAGCTCGACGATGCGGCCGCCGACGGAGGCGACGGCACGCGACCGGCCCATCTGGTAACCGATCACTGTGAGCAGGGCCAGAACGATGAGCAGTACCGTGAGCTGCATGCGAAACCGCCGGAAATGGGCTGAAAACGGGCTCCTGGCACAAACGGGAAACCGGCGGCCCTCCGAGGAGAGCCGCCGGTTCCGTCAGCCGGTCAGAGCTGGAGCGGGGTCAGGTTGGTCGCCGAGGTGCGCGCGGCGTCGCGTTCCGCCTTCGGCATGGAGATCAGGCCCTTGTCGCCCAGGTAGCCATCCTCTCCCATCGCGCGCTCCGAGGTGTACTCGGCGATGAACTCGCGGATGCCCGGGATGACGCCGGCGTGGGCGTTCTTGATGTAGATGAACAGCGGGCGCGACAGCTCGTACTTGCCGGCCTGGACCGCTTCCGGCGACAGCTCGACGCCGTCCATCTTGGCGGTCTGCAGCTTGTCGCGGTTCTGGTCGTAGAAGCTGTAGCCGAACACGCCGAAGGCGTCCGGGTTGGCGGTCAGCTTCTGGACGATCAGGTTGTCGTTCTCGCCGGCCTCGACGTAGCCGCCGTCCTCGCGGATGGTCATGCAGGCCTTTTCGCGGGCCTTCTCGTCGGCGACGATCGTCTTGACCTCGGCGACCTTCTTGCAGCCTTCGAGCATCACCAGCTCGTTGAAGGTGTCACGGGTGCCGGACGTCGGGGGCGGGCCGAGGACCTCGATCTCCTTGTTCGGGAGCTTCGGGTCGATGTCCGACCACTTCTTGTAGGGGTTGGCGACCATCTTGCCGTCGACCGGGACTTCCTTGGCCAGCGCCTTCCACAGGATCTGGGTGGTCAGATCGGTGTGCGGGGCCTGCTTGGAATAGGCGAGCGCGATCCCGTCGAAGCCGACCTTCAGCTCGGTGATCTGGGCGACGCCGTTGGCGGCGCACTGCTCGACCTCGGACTTCTTGATGCGGCGCGAGGCGTTCGCCACGTCCGGGTGCTGCGGGCCGACGCCCGCGCAGAACAGCTTCAGGCCGCCACCGGTGCCGGTCGACTCGACGACCGGGGTCTTGAACTTGCCGCCCTTGCCGAAGGCCTCGGCAACCGCCGTGGTGAACGGGAACACGGTCGAGGAGCCGACGGCGCGGATCTGGTCGCGCGACTGGGCGTTCGCAGCACCCGCGAAGGCGGCGGTCATGGCGACGACCGCGGCGGCGGTGACGGCGAGCTTCTTGGAATTCACGGTATCCCTCCGATGGTCCGGTTGCCCCTTTTCCGGGGAACGCGATGGTTCAACCCCGTGCCGCTTCCCCCAGGGGCGGGCGGCTTGCGGGGCGGACACTAGTCGGGGTCCGCGACGCGCTGATTACGGTTTTATGACAGTTTCATGACGACGCCCACTTTCGGTCACGCCGGACGGGGTAGACGCAACCTTCAGGCTTGGCGCCGCGCGGGCTCCGCGGCGCGGCCCTCTCCCGACTCCTCAGACGCGGCGGGGAGATAGACCGTGAAGGTGCTGCCCACCCCGACCGCGCTTTCGATGGTCAGGCGGCCGCGGTGGCGGTTCACGATGTGCTTGACGATGGCCAGCCCCAGCCCGGTGCCGCCCATCGCCCGCGAGCGCGCGGCGTCGACGCGGTAGAAGCGTTCGGTCAGCCGCGGCAGATGGGTGCGGGCGATGCCCTCCCCCTGGTCGCGCACGGCGACGGCGACCATTGGCATCCCCCGCCCGCCGCGTCCCGCCGGACCGGACACCCCGACCGCCATGCCGTCGGCGAGCGACACGGCGACGGTCACGTCGGTGTTCTCGCGGGTGTATTTGATCGCGTTGCTGACGAGGTTCTGGAAGACCTGGGTGAGCTGGTCCTCGTCGCCGACCACCGCGGGCAGGTTCTCCGGCGCCTCCAGCGTCAGGCGGATGCGCCGGCTGGCCGCCTTCAGCTCCAGCGCCGCCATCACCCCGTCCAGCCGGTCCAGCATGTCGACCGTGCCGGCGGGCGGCATGTGCTCGTCCAGCTCGATCCGCGACAGCGACAGCAGGTCGTTGACGAGGCGGGCCATGCGGCTGGCCTGGTCCTGCATGATCGACAGGAAACGCTCGTGCGCCTCCAGATCCTCGCGGGCGGGGCCGCGCAGCGTCTCGATGAAGCCGAGCAGCGAGGACAGCGGGGTGCGCAGCTCGTGGCTGGCGTTGGCGATGAAGTCGGCGCGCATCTGCTCCGACCGGCGCAGCGCGGTGATGTCGTGCAGCGTCAGGATGACCATCCGCCCCGGCACGGTCCCGGCGGGCGCCCCGTCCTCGCCGGGGACCGGGCGGGGAACGCGGCGCTGGAAGGGCTTGACCCGCACCTCGAACATGCGCTCCACCGGCACCGGCAGACTGAATTCCAGGATGCGCGAGGCGCCGCCCTTCAGCACGGCGTCCACCGCCTCCAGAACCGCCGGGTTGCGCAGCGAGGCGGCGAGGTCGCGGTCGAGGATGCGGTCGCCGAACAGGGCGCGCGCCGCCTGGTTGGCCCGGGCCACCTGCCGCTCCGCCCCGACCAGCACCAGCGGGTCGTGCAGCGCCTCGATGATCGACTCGTTGGCTTCGAGCTGGGCCAGCGCCAGTTCGGTGCGGGCGTTCATCACCCGGTGCAGCCGCACCGCCGCCGCCGCCGCCGCCCGCACCGGGCGGGAGGCGGTGACGGGCAGGGACGGCACCGGCTCCGTCGGACCGGCGGCGAGCCGGGCCGCGTGGGCGGCCACCGTCCGCAGGTCGCGGAAATAGAGCTGGATCATCAGCGCCACCCCGCCGATCCCGGCCAGCCCGCCCAGCATCGCCACCAGTGGCCCGATCGTCCCCTGCCGCCACAGCCCCCACAGGGCCGGCAGCAGCGGCGCCAGCACCAGCGCGGCGGCGAAGATCAACCGGAGAGGCGGCATCGGCTTGGGAGTCATGGACGGCGCTTTCCGTGCGTCATGCGGACGGTCTTGGAGACGGAACTCCGCTTTTACACCATCCCGCAAGCCGGCGAGCGGGCGTCACAAAAGATTAACGCGCGGACCGGGGAAAATGCCCGACCCGCGCGTCGTTCGAAGAGCCCCCTTCGCTCACCAGGGCAGCGAGTCGTGGGCCGCCAGCGCCGCCGCGGTGACCAGATCGCTGACCGAGGCGCCCATGGTGACGATCTGCGCCGGCTTGTCCAAGCCGATCAGCAGCGGGCCGATCATCTGCCCGCCGGCCATCTTCTGGAGCATCTTGGCCGTGATGTTGGCCGAATGCAGGCCGGGCATGATCAGCACGTTGGCCGGACCGGACAGGCGGCAGAAGGGGTAGACCCGCTTCATCAGCTGATGGTCCAGCGCGACGTCCGCCGACATCTCCCCGTCATACTCGAAATCGACGCGGCGGCTGTCGAGGATGGCGATGGCCTCGCGCAGCGGGTCGGCGTGGGGGTGCGGGTGCTGGCCGAAGTTGGAAAAGGAGAGCAGCGCCACCCGCGGCTCGTGCCCCATCTGGCGCGCCTTGGCCGCCGCGCCGATGGCGATGTCGGCCAGCGTCCGGCCGTCGGGGCGGACATGCACCGTGGTGTCGGCGATGAAGACCGTGCGGTTGCGCGTCAGGAAGACGTGCAGGCCGAAGACCGGCTCGTTCGCCTTGGCATCGATGACCCGGCGGACCTCCTCGAAGGCGACGCCGAAGCTGCGGGTCAGGCCGGTGACCATGGCGTGGGCGTCGCCCTGCGCCACCATCAGCGCGGCGAAGACGTTGCGGTCCTGGTTGACCATGCGCTGGCAGTCGCGCAGCAGGGCCCCCCGGCGCTGCATCCGGCGGTACAGATAGTCGCTGTAGCGGCGGTTGGCGTCGGAGATGCGGGCGTTGTGGATCTCCAGCGAGACGGCCGACTGGCCCATCGCCGCCAGCTGCTCCTTGATGACCGCCTCGCGCCCGATCAGCACCGGCGTGCCGAAGCCGGCGGCGCGGTAGGCGAGCGCGGCGCGGATCGTCCGCTCCTCCTCGCCCTCGGCGAAGACGACGCGGCGCGGGTTGGCCCGCAGCTTCTCCAGGATGAGCTGGAGGCTGTCCGCCGTCGGGTCGAGCCGGGTGCGCAGCGCGTTCCGGTAGCCCGCCAGATCGACGATGGGCTTGCGCGCCACGCCGGTCTCCATGGCGGCCTGGGCCACCGCGGCGGGGACCGTCACGATCAGCCGCGGGTCGAAGGGCACCGGGATGATGTATTCCGGCCCGTAGCGCAGACGGCGGCCCGCATAGGCGGCGTCCACCTCGTCCGGCACGTCCTCGCGGGCCAGGGCGGCCAGCGCCTTGGCGGCGGCGACCTTCATCGCCTCGTTGATGGTGGTCGCCCGCACGTCGAGCGCGCCGCGGAACAGGTAGGGGAAGCCCAGGACGTTGTTGACCTGGTTCGGGTAGTCGGAGCGGCCGGTCGCCACGATGGCGTCGGAGCGGACGGCCTTCACCTCCTCCGGGGTGATCTCCGGATCGGGGTTGGCCAGCGCGAAGATGATCGGCTTGTCCGCCATCGACCTGACCATCTCCGGCGTCATCGCGCCCTTGGCCGACAGCCCGACGAAGACGTCGGACCCGGCGACCGCCTCCTGGAGCGTGCGCTTGTCGGTCTCCACCGCGAAGGACGACTTCCACTGGTTCATGCCGTCGGTGCGGCCGCGGTAGACCACGCCCTTGGTGTCGCACAGGATGATGTTCTCGCGCGGCACGCCCATGGTCGTGAACAGCTCGGCGCAGGCGATGCCCGCCGCGCCGGCGCCGTTGACCACCATCGTCACGTCCTTGAGGGCCCGCCCGGTGATGTCGCAGGCGTTGATCAGGCCGGCGGCGGCGATGATGGCGGTGCCGTGCTGGTCGTCGTGGAAGACGGGAATGTCCAGCAGCTCGCGCAGGCGCTCCTCGATGATGAAGCAGTCCGGCGCCTTGATGTCCTCCAGGTTGATGCCGCCGAAGCTCGGCCCGAGGAAGCGGACGCAGTTGACGAACTCGTCGACGCTCTTGGTGTCGACCTCCAGGTCGATGCCGTCCACGTCGGCGAAGCGCTTGAAGAGCACCGCCTTGCCCTCCATCACCGGCTTGGAGGCGAGCGCGCCGAGGTCGCCCAGGCCCAGCACCGCCGTGCCGTTGGAGATGACGGCGACGATGTTGCCCTTGGCCGTGTAGTCGTAGGCCGTGCTGGGGTCCTCGGCGATGCGCAGGCAGGGAACGGCCACGCCCGGCGAATAGGCCAGCGACAGGTCGCGCTGGGTCGTCAGCGGCTTGGTGGGCGCGATCTCCAGCTTGCCCGGACGCCCGGAGGAGTGCAGCAGAAGGGCTTCTTCGTCGGTGACGCGCTTTGTATCGGGTTCGGTCATCGGGGTTCGGTTCCTGAGCGTGGGCTGTTGCAGCCGTTCTTCTTTGGGCCGGCCGTCGTTGTTTGTTCTCGGTTCCGGCCGGTCGGGCGGCGGATGTTAGCCCGCGCGGGCGCGTCCCGCCAGAGCGGGATCGCACGAAAGATGCGAATTTTTCCTGGAATACGACATATCAGATCACGAACGATGATCGAAGCGATCATTCCGTATCCGAAAGGAAGCTCAGCAGCCCTCAGCCATGTCGTAGATGGCGTCCATGTCGCTGATCAGAACTTTGTTGCCTTCCTGCAGCGAGATCACGCCGGCGGTCTTCAGCTGGGTGAAGGTGCGGCTGACCGTCTCGGTGGTCAGGCCCAGGTAATCGGCGATGTCGGCCCGGCTCATCGGCACGTAGACGGGGTTTTCCTTGTGCCCGCGCCGGGCGGCGCGCTGGGACAGCATCAGCAGGAAGGAGCAGATCTTCTCCTTCGCCGTCTTGCGGCCGAGCAGGAGCATCTGGTCCTGCGCCGCCGCCAGCTCGTTCGAGGCCATGGAGAAGAGACGGCGCTGCATCTTCGGAAACTCGTCCATCAGCGCGTCGATCTTCTTGCGCGGGAAGCGGCAGAGCGTCGCCGCCGTGACCGTTTCCGCGGTGTAGGCGTAGCTGTCGTTGACGGCCAGCCCCAGGAAGTCGCCGGTGACGAGGAAGCCGGTGATCTGGCGGCGCCCGTCCGGCAGCAGCTTGTAAAGCTTCACGGTGCCGGCGGTGACGTTGTAGAGCGCGTCGGCCGCGTCGCCTTCGCTGAACAGGGTCTGTCCGGCTTCGACGCGGGAGGTCTGGAGGATGTCGGCGAGACGGCGCAGTTCCTCGGGATCCAGAGCGGCGCAGACGGTCAGACTGCGCACGGGACAGGCCCCACAGGGATTCATCTCACTCGCCGCGCCCTTTTCGCGGGCGCGTCCCATGTCAAAGGGTGGCATGGCATGACCCAACCCTTAGCCGTACAACGCTCCCATAATCGTCATATTCGGTCTGTTTCGCAACGGTGCTCGCAGGGACCGTGGCCGAATTGCCATAGCCACGCCTTAAGAGCGGCCTCCTCACCGCCCCTTCGGCGGGCTCGACGGCTCGGCGTTCGGGCGCGGCGGCTCGTCGTCGAACAGGATGCGGTGGGCCGCCCCGTCGAGATCGTCAAACTGCCCGGACTTGAGAGCCCACAGGAACGCCCCCAGGCCCATCAGCCCCAGGCTCAGCGCGATCGCGATCAGATAGAGAAGCTCGGTCATCGGTCAGGTCCTTGGTCACCGCGCCGCGGCTGAGCCGCAGGGCGTTGGCGATAACGATCAGGGAGGAGGAGGACATGGCCAGCGCCGCCAGCAGCGGCGTCAGCATGCCCGCCATGGCGATGGGCACCGCGAACAGGTTGTAGACCAGCGCGATGCCGAAATTCTGGCGCACCAGCCGCCCGGAACGACGGGACACCTCGAGCGCCTCCAGGATGGGGCGCAGGCGGCGGCCCTGGAACACCACGTCGGCGGCGGTCTGGCTGACGTCCACCGCGGTGGACGGCGACATCGACACGCTGGCCGCGGCCAGCGCCGGGGCATCGTTCAGCCCGTCGCCGACCATCAGCACCTTGCGGCCCTCGGCGGCGAGGGCGTCGAGGACGGCGGTCTTGTCGGCGGGCGTCTGACCGGCCCGCCAGTCCTCGATGCCCAGCTGCGCGGCCACCGCGGCCACGGCACCACGGCGGTCACCGGACAGCAGCCGGACGTCGAGGCCTCGCGCCCTCAGCCCGCGCACCACCGCCGCGGCGTCGGCGCGCGGCGCGTCGAGGAAGGTGATGCGCACCGGGGCGGCGCCGGGGCGGGCCAGCCACAGCTCCGGCCCGGCGGCGTCCTCCGCCGTGTCCGGCGCGCCGGTGAAGGCGCGGCTGCCCAGCCGGACCTCGCCATCAGCGTCATCCAGGGCGAGGCCGGCGCCGGGAATCTCGCGCACGCCGGCGGCGACGGGGACGTTGGGCAGCGCACGTGTCAGGGCGCGGGCCAGCGGGTGGCGGCTGGCCCCGGCGAGCGCGGCGGCGAGGCGCAGGTCGTCCTCGGCCACGCCGTCGAGCTGCGGGACGGGGCGCCCCTCGGTCAGCGTGCCGGTCTTGTCGAAGACCACCGTGTCGATGACGGCCAGCCGCTCCAGCGCCGTGGCGGTCTTCAGCAGGATGCCCTGCCGCATCAGCCGCCCGCTGGCGATCACCTGCACCACCGGAACGGCGAGCGCCAGCGCGCAGGGGCAGGTGATGATCAGCACAGCGACGGCGTTCATCAGCGAATCCTGCCAGGGCAGCCCGCCGAGCAGCAGCCAGCCGAGGAAGGTGCCCAGCGCCGCCACATGGACGACCGGGGCGTAATGGCGCGACACCCGGTCGGCGATGGCGACGTATTTGGCGCGGCCCTGCTCCGCCACCTCCATCAGCCGGACGATCTCGGCCAGCAGCGTGCCCTCGCCCACCGCCGTGACGGTCACGCGCAGCGGGGCGGTAAGGTTGAGCATGCCGGCGAACACGCGGTCGCCGGGGCGCACGCTGCCCGGCACCGTCTCGCCGGTGATCAGGGCGGTGTCGAGGTCGGACACGCCGTCGGCCACCGTGCCGTCCACCGCGACCCGCTCGCCCACCGCCACCAGGATGGTGGAGCCGGGGCTGACCTGATCCGGCGGGACGATGGCGCTGCGCCCGTCCTCGTTCAGCACGGTCACCGAGGTGGCGTGCAGGCCGAGAAGCTGCTCCGCCGCCGAGCGCGCCCGGCCGCGCGCCCGCTGGTCGAGGTAGCGGCCGATCAGCAGGAAGAACAGCAGCATCATCGCGCCGTCGAAATAGGCGTGCTGGCCGCTGTTGATGGTCTCGAACAGGCTCATGCTGGTGGCGAGCAGGACGCCGATGGTGATCGGCACGTCCATGTTCGTCCGCCCGCGGCGCAGCGCCTGGAAGGCGGAGCGCGCGAAGGGCCGCAGGGCGTAGGCGATGGCCGGCATGCAGACCAGCGCCGACAGCCAGTGCATCAGGTCGCGGGTGGCGGAGCCCATGCCCGTCGCATGGCCGGCCCAGACCGACACCGACAGCAGCATGACGTTGCTGGCGCCGAAGCCGGCGACGGCCAGCGAACGCAGAAGCTCCTTCTCCGTCTTCGCCTGAGCGTCGCCCAGCCGCTCCGGGTCGAAGGGCACCGCGCGGTAGCCGATGCGGGCGACGGTGTCGACGACCGTGTTGGCGTCGGTCTCGGCCACGCGCCACGTCACCGAGAGGCGGCGCGTCGTCATGTTCAGCCGCGCGTGCGTCACCCCCGGCTGGCGGGCCAGCGCCGTCTCGATCAGCCAGACGCAGGCCGCGCATTGCAGCCCGTCGATCATCAGGTGCAACGAGGCGGTGCCGTCGGTTCCCGGTTTGGCGTGCGGGGCGTAGTCGAGCGGCGGCGCCTCGCCGTCGGGGCGCAGGGGCCGGGCAGCGGGATCGACGCAGCGCCGCTCGTAGTAGCGTTCCAGCCCGAGCCCGCGGACGAGGTCGTAGGCCGCCGCGCAGCCGGTGCAGCAGAAGGGGCCGGCGCCATCGGAGGCGGTGGTGCCGGTGCCCTCGGGATGCTCCTGCCCGCAGTGGAGGCAGACGGTCATGTCACGAAACCCGTGTGCTGGTGTGCCGTGCGCCCGTTCGATGGACGCTTACTTGGGGGATGCGTGCTTGGGGGACACTTACTTGACGAAGAGGCGCTGTTCGTCCTGGTAGTCGCCCGTGGAATGGTGGATCTCCACCCGCAGGTCCCACTGGCCGGGCAGCGGCAGCGCCACCAGGGCGGCGAAGCGGCCCTCGCCCAGATAGGGCAGGTCGAGACGGACGTCGTGGCCCTCGCTGGTCGGGCGGATGAAGGCAACCTTCACCTCGGCGTCCTTCAGCAGATTGCCGTACTTGTCGTGCAGCGTCAGCGCCAGGATGCCCTTCTGCGCCTCAGTGCTGGTGAAGTCTGTGGAGACCTTCCAGCCGCGCTCGGCCTGGGCGCGGGCGCCGGCCAGATCGTCGTTGTACTTCAGGCCCTTCATGAAATGCTGCTCGGTCTGGACGCCGGTCCAGCTCGACAGGGCGAAGTGCAGCATCACGCCGTTGACCGCGATCACGACGGCGAATCCGGCCACGAAGATCCAGGGGATGTACCAGCCGGGCTGGCGGCCGGTCCGGCGGGGCGGGGTGCGGCGGGTTCCGGCGTCGGTGGACAGCGTCATCGTCGTCTTGACCTTTGGTGAATGCAGCGCGAAGAGCCGGTCGGGATCAGTTGGCCGGCCCCATGAAGACGGAGTCATAGGTCGCCACCTCACCATCGGCCGAGGTAAGCCTGAAGGTAAGGGGCTGGGAGGTGCCTTGCAAACCGGTGCGCGGCGCGGTCACGAAAATTCTGTAGGTCGCCACCATGTCCGCCCCGGCGGTCAGGCGCTGGGTGCCGGCCTGCTCGTCCTGGCCGTCGCCGGCCACCGACAGGCTGGCCCCCGCCACCCCGGACACCGCCAGCGTGTAGGCGCGCGGGTCGCGGGTCATGTTGGAGATCTTGAAGGTGTAGGCGTTGCGCACCGACCCGTCAGACAGCGCCACGAACAGCGGAGCGCGGTCGCGCAGGACGCTGATGTCCAGCCCCGGCTTCAGCAGCAGCCCGACCCCGATGCCGCCGGCGATGACCAGCATCATCAGCGTGTAGAGGATCGTGCGCGGGCGCAGCAGGCGGTAGGGCACCGGCTGCCCGCCGGTGGCGACGGCCACCTGATTGGTCTGGGTGTCGAACGTGATGAGGCCGGTGGGGCGCCCGACCTTGGTCATGATCTCGTCGCAGGCGTCGATGCACAGGCCGCAGCCGATGCACTGCATCTGCAGCCCGTCGCGGATGTCGATGCCGGCGGGGCAGACCTGGACGCAGTTGAAGCAGTCGATGCAGTCGCCCAACCCCTCGGCCTTGCGCTCCTCCCAGCTCTGCGACTTGCGCAGCAGGCTGCGGCCTTCGCCGCGCCAGTCCTGGTAGGTGACGATCAGGCTGTCCTCGTCGATCATCGCCGACTGGAAGCGCGGCCACGGGCACATGTAGGTGCAAACCTGCTCCCGCGCGAAACCGGCCAGCAGATAGGTGGTGGCGGTGAACAGGCCGATGAAGCCGAGCGCGGTCGAGGACACCTCGAAGCGCCGCATCTCGCCGAGCAGGGTCGGGGCGTCGGTGAAGTAGAAGATCCAGGCGCCGCCGGTCGCCAGCGCGATCAGCAGCCAGATCAGGTTCTTCACCACCTTGCGCCCGGCCTTCCGGGCGGTCCAGGGGCCCTGGTCGAGGCGGATGCGCTCGCCGCGGTCGCCCTCGACCAGCCGTTCAACCCAGACATAGAGGTCGGTCCACACCGTCTGCGGGCAGGCGTAGCCGCACCAGACGCGGCCGGCCAGCGAGGTCGCCAGGAACAGGCCCAGCGCCGCCAGGATCAGCGCGCCGGTCAGGTAATAGATCTGCTGCGGCCACAGCTCGACGAAGAACAGGTAGAAGCGGCGGTTGGCGAGGTCGAGCAGCACCGCCTGGTCGGGGGCGTTCGGCCCGCGGTCCCAGCGGACCCAGGGCAGCACGTAGTAGATGGCCAGCAGAACCGCCAGCGCCGCCCACTTGAGGCTGCGGAAGGGGCCGTGCACCGCCTTGGGATAGACCTTGGCGTGCTTCTGGTACATGGAGCGCGACGCGCGGCGCGGCGCCTTCGGCGGGGCAGCGGGTGCATTCCCGGCAGACGGGACCGGGCCTTCCAAGACATCGCTTCGCGGTGGCGGCTGTTCGGTGGTCGCGCTCATGACCTCGCCTTCTTCGTCTGGCGTCCGCCCTTGGGGCGGCTTGGCCAAGCCGACATGGTTCGGCCGTGGCGAAGGGACTATGGCGGCACAACGTCACAGGGGCATTGCGCTGGATCAAAGGATTCGGGGGCGGAATCGGGGTGCTTGCGCCCTCCCCCGCGCCCGTGTCGCGGGCCGGAGCAAAGATGCCCAGACAAAGAACCAGACAAAGAAAATGCCGGGGAGTCGCCTCCCCGGCACCGAAGTCCGGCGGACCCGCCGGGGGGGCGTCCCCCACCCCGGCGGGTCCTCCTGTCTGGACGGCTTACTTGCCGCCGCCCAGGTTGTGCACGTAGACGGCCAGCGACTTGATCGTCGCGTCGTCCAGACGCTTCGACCAGGCGGGCATCACGCCGGCGCGGCCGTTCGTGATGGTCTGGACCAGCGTAGCCTTGTCGCCGCCATACAGCCAGTTGGCCGTGACGAGCGGCGGAGCGCCGACCTCCATGCCGACCGCGAGCGAGCCCTGCGCGTTCTCGCCGTGGCAGGCGGCGCAGTTCTCGTCGTAGACGGTCTTGCCCTTCTCCGCGGCGGCGGCGTCGGTCGACCGCTTGTTCAGCGACAGGATGTACTCGGCGACCTGACCGATCTGGTCACGGTTCAGGATGCCGTCCCGGCCGAAGGCGGTCATGCCGATGCCGACGGTGCCGCGGGTGTCGCCGTCATCCGCACGGATGCCGTGCTGGATGGTCTTGTAGATGTCGGCGGTGGTGCCGCCCCACAGCCACACGTCGTCGGCGAGCGTCGGGAAGCCCTTGGCGCCCTGGCCGCCGGCGCCGTGGCAGGCCGCGCAGTTCTCGTTGAAGTAGGAGCGGCCGCCGGCCATCGCGAAGGCAAGGAGGTCCTTGTTCTTCTGGATGTCCTCGACGGAGGTCGCCGCGATGGCCGTCAGGTACTTTTCCTGGGCCTTCTTGCCGTCGGCGACCTTCTGCACCAGCTCCTCGCGCTGCGAGTAGCCGAGCAGGCCCTTCGTGTAGCTCTTGCCCAGCGGCCAGGCCGGGTAGAGCACGTAGTAGACGAGGGACCACGCGATGCAGACGTAGAAGATGTACAGCCACCACTTGGGCAGGGGGTTGTTCAGCTCCCGCAGGCCGTCCCACTCGTGGCCGGTGGTCTCGACGCCGGACAGGGCGTCCTTTTCTTTCTGTGCCATGGCCTAAAACTCCTGACCATCTTCCTTGAGCGGGATCCGGGAGGCGTCTTCGAACTTGCCCCGGTTGCCTGGCCACATGGCGTAGACCACGATGCCGGTGAAGAGCAGGGCCAGCCAGACGGTCCAGAAGGACCGCAGGGCGACAGTGATCGAATCCAAGTCCATGGATCCCTCCCGGTTACTGCTGGAGCTGCTTGGGCGACTGGTACTTGGTGAAGTCCACCATGGTGCCCAGGACCTGCAGGTAGGCCACCAGCGCGTCCATTTCGGTGACGCCCTTGTTGCCCGTGAAGTTGGCCACGACGGCCTTCGGGTAGCGCTTCATCAGACCGGCCGTGTCGGCGTCCGGGTTCTTCTGCGCTTCGAGGTCGGCCTTGGCGCTGGCGATCTGCTCGTCCGTGTAGGGGACGCCGACGATGCGCAGGGTCTTCATGTGATCCTGGATGTCGGTGTACTTCAGCGGACGGTCCTTCATCCAGGCGTAGCCCGGCATGATCGACTCCGGCACCACGGCGCGCGGATCGACCAGATGGGCGACCTGCCAGTCGTGGGAGTACTTGCCGCCCACGCGGGCCAGGTCCGGACCGGTGCGCTTGGAGCCCCACTGGAAGGGATGGTCGTACATGCTTTCCGCAGCCAGCGAGTAGTGACCGTAACGCTCCACCTCATCGCGGAACGGACGGATCTGCTGGCTGTGGCAGTTGTAGCAGCCTTCGCGGAAGTAGATGTTCTGGCCAGCCAGTTCGAGCGGCGAATAGGGACGGACCCCATCCACCTTCTCGATCGTCGACTCGATCGTGAACAGCGGGACGATCTGGACGAGGCCGCCGATCGACACGGTGATCAGGATCAGGACGATGAGCAGAAGCGTGTTCCGCTCGATCGTGTCGTGACTAAAGCCCTTTTTTTGCTCAGCCATTTTCTCAGTTCCTCCGGCGTCAGGCCGCACCGACCGCCGCCTTGTGCGGGGCGGAGGCATAGGGCTTCTCGATGCGGACGTCACCCTTGGCCGTGCGCCACAGGTTGTAGACCATGATCAGGGCACCAGCCAGGAACAGGACGCCGCCCAGAGCACGGATCACGTAGAAGGGATGCATGGCCGCGACCGTCTCGACGAACGAGTACTGGAGGAAGCCGAGGTTGTCGTAGGCGCGCCACATCAGGCCCTGCATGATGCCCGACACCCACATGGCGGTGATGTAGAGCACGATGCCGATGGTGGCGGTCCAGAAGTGGTAGCTGACCAGACGCAGGCTGTAGAGCTGCGAGCGCTTCCACAGGACCGGGACCAGATAGTAGATCGCGCCGAAGGAGATGAAGGCCACCCAGCCGAGCGCACCGGAGTGCACGTGGCCGATCGTCCAGTCGGTGTAGTGCGACAGGGCGTTGACCGGCTTCACCGACATCAGCGGGCCCTCGAAGGTCGACATGCCGTAGAAGGCCACCGACGTCACGAGGAAGCGCAGGACCGGATCGGTGCGCAGCTTGTCCCAGGCACCCGACAGGGTCATGATGCCGTTGATCATGCCACCCCAGGACGGCATCCACAGCATGACCGAGAAGGTCATGCCCAGCGTCTGCGCCCAGTCCGGCAGGGCCGTGTAGTGCAGGTGGTGCGGGCCGGCCCAGATGTAGAGGAAGATCAGCGTCCAGAAGTGCACGATCGACAGGCGGTACGAATAGACCGGCCGCTCCGCGCGCTTCGGAACGAAGTAGTACATGATGCCGAGGAAGCCGGCGGTCAGGAAGAAGCCGACCGCGTTGTGGCCGTACCACCACTGCACCATGGCGCTCTGCACGCCCGAGACGAACGGGTAGGACTTCATCCCGGTCAGCGACACCGGGACGTTGACGTTGTTGCCGATGTGGAGGATCGCGACGGTCAGGATGAACGCCATGAAGAACCAGTTGGCGACGTAGATGTGCGACTCCTTGCGGGTCATCACCGTGCCGACGAACTGGATGGCGTAGAGGACCCAGATGACCGTCAGGTAGAGGTCGAGGATCCACTCCGGCTCCGCATACTCCTTGCCCTGGGTGTAGCCGAGCACGTAGCTCAGCGCCGCCAGGACGATGAAGATGTTGTAGTTCCAGAAGACGAACTTCGTGAGGCCTTCACCGCCGAACAGGAACTGGCGGCTGGTGCGCTGCACGGAGTAGAGCGAGGTGGCGAACAGGACGTTGCCGCCGAACGCGAAGATCACGGCCGACGTGTGGACCGGCCGCAGGCGCCCGAAGCTCGTCCACTCAAGGCCGAGATTCAGCGCCGGAAAAGCGAGCTGCAGCGCGATGAAGACGCCGGCGAGGAAGCCGACGACGCCCCAGAACACTGCAGCGATGACGAAGAGTCGGACGGCGTCTTCGTAGTAACGCACATTTTCCGACACCCGCTGGCTGCCCAGGGCGGCCCCTGGCGTCAGAGTCGCTGATGTCATTCAATCTCTCCCGTTTGCCCCGGGCGGCTCGGGCCGCTCCCTCTGAGGTTGCACCACCGCTGGGTACGTACTGTTAAGGAGGGGGGCAGGTTCACATACGATGCACTTCTTATGCGGACGCCGGTTGCGCCTGCCTCCAATAATCCCAATATGTGTAGGGGTGGACCTTGCAACATTGATCTACGTCAACGACCGGTCTTACCGGTGCCTGCCATCGTTCACCGTCCTTCACGCGGTCGGACGGGCATGGACGAAAGCTTCATCGCGAAACCTCTCGGTCAGCGTCAGATCGACCAGGCCTATCCGCTGGTGCGGGCCATCTTCCCGGACTTGCCGGTGGAGCAATGGCGCGCATTTGCCGCAGCACTTATCGGGCCGGTTGATACCCCCGCGACGCCGTCGGGCATCATGACCGTGCAGAACGCACGGGGGTACCTCCATGGACTTTTCTCATACGCTATTGCGGAGCATCTTCGCCACGGCCGAATTCTGGCGGTGGAGAATTTCGTCGTGCTCGATCTGTTCGACATGAGCGGCCCCGCGGAGACTTTGCTGCGCTCGATGGACGGGCTGGCGCGCGGCCACGGATGCACGGCGATCCACACCTCCCTGCCGGAATTGCTGGCCGGGGAGACCGGGTCGCGCGGGTCGCTGCTGACCTGCTTTCACCAGGACGGGCACCGCACGGAAACCTTGCGGCTGTGCAAGGCGATGGACGGCGCCAACGACAACCGCGCGCATCGGTCGCAGGCGGAAAGCCCGCACGGCATCCCGTAAGTCCCACCGGAACGGGCCGGCGCCCCGCCCTATCCCGCGAATCCCGGCCCCGTTTCCCACGACTCCGTTTCCCACGACTCCGGCGACGTGACCGTTTGCTCGGCGGGCGCGAGCGGCTAGGATGCGGCCATCATGACCGACACCCCCACCACCCCCGTCAAATACCGGGCGATCCATCTGCAGGCCGGCCGCCAGCGGCGCGTCCTGCACGGCCACCCCTGGGTCTATTCCAACGAAGTCCAGATGGACACGGCGGCCAAGGCCATCCCGGCGGGCAGCCCGGTGCGCCTGCTGGACCCCGGCGGAAAACCGCTGGGCATCGCCACCTTCAACCCGCACACGCTGATCGCCGCGCGGATGCTCTCCGGCGACCCGGCGACGGTGGTCGACCACGACTTCCTCGCCGGGCGGCTGCGGCGCGCGGTGGCGATGCGCGAGGCGCTGTTCGACCGGCCCTACTACCGCGTCGTGCACGCGGAGGCCGACGGGCTGCCGGGGCTGATCGTGGACCGCTATGGCGACGTGGTGACGGTGCAGGCCAACAGCGTCTTCATGGACCAGCGGATCGACGCCATCCTGGCCGCCATCGACGAGGTGCTGGCCCCGCGCGCGGTCATCCTGCGCAACGACAGCACCCAGCGCGCGCTGGAGGGGCTGCCCGAGGAAAGCCGGCTGGTGAAGGGCGAGATCGACGGCCCGATCCGGTTGGAGGAGAACGGCGCCACCTTCTTCGCCGACCCGCTGGGCGGTCAGAAGACCGGCTGGTTCTACGACCAGCGCGACAACCGCGCCTTCATCGCCAAGCTGGCGAAGGGCAAGCGGGCCATCGATTTCTTCAGCTACAACGGCGGCTTCGGCGTGCTCTGCGCCGTCGAGGGCGCGTCGTCGGTGGTGTCGGTCGACCGCTCGCAGGGGGCGCTGGACAACGCCACCCGCGCCGCCGAGGCCAACGGTGTGGCCGACCGCTTCGAGGCGCGCCGCGCCGACGCCTTCAACGAGCTGGAACGGCTGAACGCCGAGGGCGAGACGTTCGAGGTCGTCATCGCCGACCCGCCGGCCTTCGTGAAGTCCAAGAAGGACCTCGCCGTCGGCTGCCGCGCCTACCGCAAGATGACCCGTCTGGCCGCGAAGATCACCGCGCCGGGCGGCTTCCTGCTCTGCGCGTCGTGCAGCCACAACGTCGACCCGCCGACCTTCGCCGAACAGGTCGCCCGCGGCCTGCACGACGCCGGGCGGACCGGGCGCATCCTGCGCAGCGCCGGGGCCGGGCCGGACCATCCGGTGCACCCGCATCTGCCCGAGTCGGCCTATCTCAAGGCCATCGTGATGCAGCTGGACTGAGGGCGACTCGCCACGAGGGCGCGACGATGGCGATGATCGTCGTGCCTTCGTGGTGCCCCGTTCCCCTCGCGGCCGCTACGGGCGGCTGAACACCCCGACGACCTCGACGTGGGCCGACCACAGGAACTGGTCCACGGGGTAAACGCGGCTCAACACGTAGCCGCCGTCCACCAGCGTCCGGGCGTCGCGGGCGAAGGTCGCGGGGTTGCAGGACACCGCCACCACGCGGGGCACCTTCGAGCCGGCCAAGGCCTGCGCCTGGGCGGCGGCACCGGCGCGCGGCGGGTCGAAGACCACCGCGTCGAACCGGGCCAGTTCCTTCGCCGTCAGCGGATTCTCGAACAGGTCGCGCCGCTCCGTGGTCAGGCGCAGCGACCCGGCCGCCTTGTTCAGCGCGGCCAGCGCCGGGGCGTCCCCCTCCACCGCATGGACCGCCGCCCGCTGGGCCAGCGGGACCGCGAAGGTGCCCAGCCCGGCGAACAGGTCGGCCACCCGCTTCGGCTCCCCGATGGTGGCGAGGACGGCGGCGACCAGGGCGGCCTCCCCCTCGGCGCTCGCCTGGAGGAAGGCGCCGGGCGGCGGGGTGACCGGCAGTCCGGCGAAGGACACCGCCAGCGGACGGCGGTGGGCGATGGGTTCCGATGTGCCACGCTCATCGGCCTGCCAGGAGATGCGCGCCACCCGCTCCGCCTCGCCGAAGGCCACCAGCCGTTCCCGCGCCGCACGGTCCAGGCTGCGCGGGCCGACCAGCACGAGGTCGATCCCGCCCTCCAGCTCGGTGGCGTTCACGTCGCAGCCGCCGCCGTCCGGCAGAACCGACAGCAGCAGCCCGCGCAACGGCTCCACGAGCGCGAACAGGCCGGGCCGCAGCACCGGACACTCCGCCAGATCGGTCAGCCGGTGGCTCATCCGCTCGTTGAAGCCGAGCCAGACGCGGCGCCCCCGCTTCAGCGCGGCGAAACGGGCGCGGCGGCGCGCGGCCGGCGGCGTCCGCGACAGCGGCTCCAGGGGCGTGTCGCCCAGCCCGACGCGGGCCAGCGCGCCCTGCACCAGCCCGACCTTCCAGGCGGCGTAGGCGGCGTCCTCCATATGCTGGAGCGTGCAGCCGCCGCAGGTTCCGAAATGGGAACAGGGCGGCGCGGCGCGTCCGGGGCCGGGCTCCAGGATCTCCAGCAGGTCGGCGCGCAGGCCGTCTCCCTTGGCGTTGGCGGCTTCCTTCACGGCCACCCGCACGCGGTCGCCGGGAACGGTCAGCGGCACGAAGAGCTTGGCATCGTCGAAGCTGGCGATGCCGTCGCCACGGGCGCCGACCTCGGTGACGGTCACCTCGGCAACCTGCGGGGCGACACGGGGGGCGGTGCGCGGTTCGCTGCCGCGGGGGGAAGGGCGGTGTTTGGGGGCGGGTCGTTTCACGCGGTCACTCTCAGGACGGCCATCATGCCGGTCTCCTGATGCTCCAGAACATGGCAATGGAGCATCCAGTCGCCGGCCTCTTCGGCCACGAAGGCGATCTCGGCCGTCTCACGGGGGCCGAGCAGGACGGTGTCGCGCCATTCGCGGTGTTCGGCCGGCCGGCCGTTGCGCGAGAGGACGCGGAAGGGAAAGCCGTGCAGGTGCATGGGGTGCCACCAGCCGGTCTCGTTGACAAAGGCCGTCACCTGCGTTTGACCGCGTTTGACGGTGATGAGCGGCTCCAGATGATGATGCTCCATGGCCGCGACGCCGTTCAGCGCCCAGAAGGGGCCGCGCGGCCCGGCGGTCTTCGGCATGGCGCCGTGCATCCCGCCGTCCAGCACCACGTCCTGGCGGACGGCGCCGGCGAGATCGGGCTCCGGCAGCGGGTTGGCGGCCAGCGCGATCGGGGCGTCCAGCGGCGAGTCGCGCAGGGGCGCCTCGTCGCCGTAGGTCAGGCGGGTCAGCCGGTAGGCCATGCGCGGGTAGAAGCCGTCGACCACGTCGAAGCCCTCCCCCGGTCGGCCTTCCATGTCGATCACGAGGTCGGCGCGCTGGCCGGGCGCCAGCACCACCCTGCCGTCCGGCGGGGCGTGCGGCGTCACCGGCTGGCCGTCGAGCGCGATCACCCGCGGCGCGTGCCCCTGGAAGTCGAGCGCGAAGACGCGGGCGTTCGCCGCGTTGATCAGGCGCAGGCGGACGCGCTCCCCGGCGCGGACCGGCACGCTGTCCCGCACCGCACCGTTGATGGTGACGGTGTTGCCGATGCGCCCGGCGTGGGTGGCGTCCATGGGATGGCCGAAACCGCCGGCCAGTTCCGCCTCATTCGTCAGGCGCCAGTCGCCGAGCAGCCAGAGCAGGTCGCGGTCAACGCGGATCGGCTCCCGTTCCTCCACGATGAAGGCGCCGGTCAGGCCGTGGGCCACCTGCACCCCGCTGTTGACGTGCGGGTGGTACCAGAAGGTGCCGGCATCCTTCAGCGGGAACTCGTAGTCGAACCGCCCGCCCGCCGGCACCGGCGGTTGCGACAGGCCGGGCACCCCGTCCATGGCGTTGGGGACGCGCAGGCCGTGCCAGTGGATGCTCGTCGGCTCCGGCAGGCCGTTGGCGAAGGCGATGCGCGCCGTGTCGCCCTGGCGGAAGCGCAGCTCCGGCCCCGGAACCCGCCCGTCATAGGCCCAGACCGCCGTGTCGGGAAAGCCCGCCCCCGCCAGATTGGCACGGGCCGGAACGGCCGACAGGCTGACCGCCGTCCCCTCCCCCACCGCCGCCCCCATCGCCGCCGCCATCGCCGCCCAGGCCGCGTGTGGCAGCAGGCCGGCCCCGGCCAGCAGGGCGGAACCGGTCAGCAGGGTGCGGCGGTCGAGGGACAGGGGCGGCACGGCGTCCTCACGCGTAGCGGGACAGGGCGTCGCGCAGGTCGGCCGGCACCGGGGTCGGGCGGTGGCTGTCCTTGTCGACGATGACGCAAACGGCCTCCTGCACGGCGATGCAGCGGTCGCCGTCGAAGATCGCGGCCCCCAACACCACGGAGGTGTTGCCGACCTTCGCCACCCGCGCGCCGACGCGGATGTCCGCCGGGAACAGCAGTTCCGCCTTGTAGTCGATGACGCTGCGCGCCAGCACGACGGTCCAAGGCGACTCGCCGCGGAAACCGCCGCAGTCATGGACCAGCGACACGCGCAGCTGCTCGAAATACACGCCGATGGCGTTGTTGTTAACGTGGCCGAGCGCGTCGAGGTCGGCGAAGCGCACATGCTCCGTGATCCAGAAACGGTAGAGGTCGGGGCGGGTCGGATCGGTCATGGTCGCCTGTCGGATGATGGTTCGGGCCGAATGTGGCCGGTGGCGCGGGCCGGGGCAAGCCCGGGCATGACGGTCATTCCCCGCACCGTCCCGATTTGCCGCGCCAACCCGGGCGGGGCGGTGTTATAGGAGTCGCACCATAACACCCGCAACGGACCGCAAGATGAGCAAGGACAGCACCAACCAGACGGCCGAGGCCCTCTTCGAGAAGGCCCTGTCGGTCGCCGAGAAGCATCTCGAGGCGGCGATCAAGGAAGGCGGGGTTCTCGGCCCCTACATCGCCGTCGCGATGATTGAGGCCGCCGTGAACACCGCCGTGGACGAGACCAGCCACGAGGACGTCATCGACATGCTGCGCGATCTGGCCGCCCAGATCGAGGCTGACGCGGACGAGAGCGAAGAATAAGGTCTGCCGCCGTCACGCGGGGTCCGGCTGCCGGCGCGCTTCGCGCCGGCGCAGGATTTCGTAGACGACGGCGCCCAGGATGGTCAGCGCGATCAGGATCAGCGACAGCGCGTTGACCGCGGGCGTCAGGCCCGTGCGCACCTTCGAGGCGATGTAGACCGTCAGCGTGGTGTCCAGCCCACGGACGAACAGCGTCGTGTTGTAGTTCTCGAAGCTCTGCAGGAAGGCCAGGAAGGACGCCGACAGGATGGCCGGCGTCAGATAGGGCAGTGTGATCCGCCGGAACACCTGCCCGTGGGTGGCGCCCAGATCCAGCGCCGCCTCCTCCAGCGTCTGATCGAACCGTTGCAGCCGCGCCAGGAACAGCAGCATCGCGTAGGCCGCGATGAAGCTGGACTGCGCCAGGATGGTCAGGAACAGGCCGCCGGTCACCCCGAACCACTCCCGCCAGAA
This sequence comes from Azospirillum sp. UENF 211521, assembly GCF_058780535.1. Taxonomy (NCBI): domain Bacteria; kingdom Pseudomonadati; phylum Pseudomonadota; class Alphaproteobacteria; order Rhodospirillales; family Azospirillaceae; genus Azospirillum; species Azospirillum sp. UENF 211521. The sequence goes on along the minus strand of NZ_JBSNCF010000001.1, from coordinate 298,342 downwards.
GACCAGCGTGGAGATGCCGACGATCACCCCCGGCGTCAGCAGCGGCGACACCATCACGGCGTAGAGGAAGGTCCGCGCCCGGCTGTGCAGCCGGTCGAGCAGCAGCGCCGCCGCCAAGCCCAGCGGCACCGCCACCGTGATCACCCCCGCCCCGACCAGCAGGCTGGTCCCCAGCGCCTGCCACATGCGCTGGTCGGCCCACAGGGCGCCGAACCATTGCAGCGTGAAGCCCATCCAGGGGGTGACGGTCGGGAAGCGGCTGCTGTTGAAGGTCGCCGCCGCCATGATCCCCAGCGGCAGGAACAGATAGCCGAAGAACAGGACCAGATAAGCCCCGGTGACCCAGCGGCGGAAAGTGGCGGCGGTCATGTCGCGATACCCGTCACTTGGCGATGTCGGTGAGGCCGACGCGGAACAGCCGCATCATCAGCAGGATGAAGGCGACGCACAGGATCAGCAGGATGAAGGCGTAGGCCGCCCCCTGGTTCCAGTTCCCGCCCTCGAAGAACCAGTTGTAGATGACCTCGGTGAACCAGCGGCTCTGCGGTCCGCCGAGCAGGGCCGGCACGGCGTAGCTGCCCGCCGCCAGCATGAAGGTCATGATGCAGCCGACGGCGATGCCCGGCTTGGCGTGGGGGATGACGATGCGGCGGTGGATGCGCAGCCAGCCGGCCCCCAGATCGCGCGCCGCCTCGATCTGGTTGCGGTCCAGCGACTCCATGGCGTTCATGATCGGGAACACCATGAAGAGGATGTAGACGTAGACCATCCCGACGATCACACCCACGTCGCCGCCGAGCAGCCGCTGCGGCTCCGAGAAAAGGCCGAGCCCGACCAGCAGCGCGTTCAGCGGCCCGTTGAAGGCCAGGATGATGTACCAGGCGAAGGTGCGCAGCAGCTCGTTGATCCAGAAGGGCACGACGAGCATCAACACGAGCAGCGGCAGGCGCCGCCGCGGCGCCACCTGCGCCATGTAGAAGGCGACGGGGTAGCAGACCGCCAGCGTGACGGCGGTGACGAGGCTGCTCGCCCAGATCGTCTTCAGGAAGATCGCCAGATGGATCTGGTTGGTCCACAGCGTCGCGTAGTTGCGCAGCGTGTAGACGTCCTCCGGCCCGCCGGCCTTGCTGGGCGGCAGCGACGGGCGGAAGGAGAAATCCACCATCAGCAATTGCGGCAGCACGACCAGCAGCAGCAGCCACGCGGCCACCGCCAGCAGGATCGCCGCGGTCAACACCGGACCGTACCGGCGCAGCACGCCGCCCATGACCACTCCCCCAACCCGCCGAGATTCTAGGATCGAAAGCCTCTCACGACCGCAGGCCGGAGCGCAAGCGAGGCCATGTCCCGTCCAATAACCACAACTTTATTGCCTTTTTTCGAGGCTTGGACTGTGCCCATAGTGGGGGCATGCGTGCATGGCGGACATCCGGGGTGATGAGGGAAGCCACAGCGTGGGTCGCCGCGCTGGTGCTGGTCTTCCACGCCCTGGTCATGGCCACCCACGTCCCGGCGCCGCTGGCCAAGGTCCTGGCGGAGTCGGTGCCGTTCGCCATGGCCGGCTCGATCTGCCATTCCGGCGCCGCGCCCGACGTCTCCGCCACACAGCACTCCGACCATGGCCCGGTTCCGGACGGCACGCCGGGCCACGTCACCTATTGCCCGATCTGCCTGTCGCTGGGCGGCGGGTCCCTGCTGGGTCCGGCCGTGGCGCCGGCCCCGCTGCCGCCGGCCGGGATCGTGCTGGCCGCCGTTCCGCGGCCCGCGGACGACGAGGCCGGGGCCGGCCGCGCCCCGCGCGCCTTCTCCGCCCGGGCGCCTCCGGTGGGTGTCTGACCGAGTTCCCTCGCAGACACACGCATTCACAGGCGCGGACCTGCGGCTGAACGGCCTTTTCCGACACGCGACCGCTTTCTCCTTCCGTCTCCCCGTCGTCGCTGACGGTTGCCCCCACCCTGACCCTCCCCCGCTTCGCAGGGGAGGGGACTACCGCTGCTTCGCGCAAGGCACCCTCTCCCGCGGAGCGGGGGAGGGCCGGGGTGGGGGCCGCTGCGGAAACGGAAACGCCGTCGGTCGGAACCAAGGCCTTGCGGCCCCATCCGGCGCCTGCGCACACACCGGAGAGTTCCCATGATCCGCAACACCCGCGGCGCCCTGCTGGCCACCGCCGTCCTCGCCTGCCTGCCCGGTCTTCTTCCCGGTTCCGCCGCCCTCGCCCACACCACGCTGGAGACCAAGCAGGCCCCCGCCGCCAGCACCTACAAGGGCGTGCTGCGCGTCGGCCATGGCTGCGGCAATTCCCCCACCGTCGCCCTGCGCGTGCAGATCCCGGAGGGCGTCATAGCGGTGAAGCCGATGCCCAAGCCCGGCTGGACCCTGACGACGAAGGAGGGCCAATACGCCAAGGCCTATGATTACTACGGCGAGTCGCTGAGCAAGGGCGTCACCGAGATCGCCTGGACCGGCGGCTCGCTGCCCGACGCCCATTACGACGAGTTCGTCTTCCGCGCCCGCCTGCCGGACGCCGCGCCCGGCACCGTGGTCTATTTTCCCGTGGTGCAGGAATGCGAGACGGGCGTGCACCGCTGGATCGAGATCCCGGAACCGGGCAAGACCGACCACGATTACAAGGAGCCGGCCCCCGGCGTCACCCTGACCGCCAAGCCGTAAGAAAAGGAAAAACGCATGCGCCGGCTGGTCGTGGGGTGGATCGCCGCCCTGATGCTGCTGTCCCTGTCCGCGCCGGCCCTGGCGCATGCCGTGCTGGTCGAGAGCGCCCCGGAGGACGGGGCGCGTCTCGACAGCCCGCCCGCCGAGGCCGTGCTGCGCTTCAACGAGCCGGTTCGGCCGGTGTCGGTGACGCTGATCGGTCCCGGCGGGGTGACCCTTCCCCTGCCCGCCCCGGCCGCCGGGGACGGGGCGCTGCGCGTCCCGCTGCCCGGCGGGCTGGCGGTGGGGACCCACATCCTCAGCTACCGCGTCAGCTCGGCGGACGGTCACCCGGTCGCCGGATCGCTCCTGTTCGGGATCGGTGCGGAACCGGAACGACCTGTAGAACTGGGCGGCGCGACGCCGCCGGCCACGCTGCTGGCCGCCGCCGCGGTCCGGGCGCTCCATTACGGAAGCCTGCTCGCCGCGGTGGGTGGCGGGCTGTTCCTGGTGCTGGTGGCGGGGCGGTGGAGTCCGCTGAACCGCCGCCTGCGCCCCGGCCTGTGCCTGGGCGTCGGCGTCGCCGCGCTGGTGGCGGTGCTGAACGCCGGGCTGGCCGGGGCGGTGCTGGAAGGGGCGCCGCTGTCCGCCCTGGCCAGCGCCTCGCCCTGGACCGCCGGCCTGACCAGCACGGCGGGGCCGAGCGCCCTTCTCGCCCTGCTCAGCCTGATCGCCGCCGCGCTGGGGCTGGCGCTGGAGGAGAGGGGAACGGCGGGTCGCGTGCTGCTGGTCATTGGGGCGGTCGGGGCGGCGCTGGCGCTGGCCGCCACCGGCCACGCCGCGACCGCGGAGCCACGCTGGCTCAGCGTGCCGCTGGTCGCTTTGCACGGTCTGGCGGTGGCTTTCTGGATCGGCGGCTTCTGGCCGCTGGCCGTGCTGCTGCGGACGGAGCCGCCGGCCGAGTCGCTGCGGCTGGTCCGGCGCTTCTCCGCCATCGCGGTTCCGGCGGTGGGCGTGCTTCTGCTCGCCGGGGCGGGGCTGAGCGTCCTGCAGATCGCCGACCCGCGCACCATCCTGACCACCGCCTATGGGCAGATCTGGACCGGCAAGATCGTCTGCGCGCTGGCCCTGCTGGCGCTGGCCGCCGTCAACCGCTGGCGGCTGACCCCACGGCTGGAGACCATGGGCGCCGAGGGAGCGGTCCGGCTGCGCGCCAGCGTCCACACCGAGATGGTGGTGGCGGGGCTGGTCATCCTGTTCACCGCCGGGTTGGGCACCACCCCCCCGCCGCGCACCCAGGCCCCGCCGGTCTTCGCCGAGAAGCCGGCGGGCTTCAGCACCGCGGTCGTGGCGCGCGGGCGCACCGCCATCGTGACGGTGACCCCGGCGACGCCGGGAGCGAACCGCGTCGAGATGCGCCTGACGGGACCGGACGGCGCGCCGCTCGACGCGCTGGAGGTGTCGGCGGAGCTGGCCCTGCCCGCCGCCGGGATCGAGGGCATCACCCGCCCCCTGCCCAAGCTGGCGCCCGGCGTCTACGCGGCGGACGGCATTACCCTGCCGGTGGCCGGGGCCTGGGCGGTGCGGCTGGACGCGCTGGTCAGCGATTTCGAGAAGGTGCCCTTCCGCGCGGTTGTCCCGGTAGGTCGCTGAGCGGCGTTACGCCGGCGCGTCCGGCAGCACCACGGCGTCCTCGGCCCGGAAGGCGATGCGGGCGGGTTCGCCGGGGGTCAGCGGCGGCTCGTCGCCGAGATGCGGCACCTGGACGGTGATGCCGCCCTCCAGGAAGGCGTTTATGAAGGCGCCCTCGAAATCCCGGTGGGTGACCCGCGCCTCCAGCGCGTTTTCCGCCCCCGCCCCCGCCGCCATGCGCTCCGGCCGGACGAACAGGGTGGCGCGGTCACCGGGCGACAGGCGGCGCGGGTTGCGCCCGACCAGACGGCCGCGGGGCGTGTCCAGAACGGCCATGCCCCCCGCCGACTCGGCGACGGTGCCGGCAAAGCGGTTGTTCTCACCCACGAAGGACGCGACGAAGGCGGTTTCCGGGTGGTCGTAGATGGCCCGGCCGTCGCCCACCTGCTCCAGCACGCCCCTGGACATCACGCCGATCCGGTCGGACATGGTCAGCGCCTCGCCCTGGTCGTGGGTGATGTAGATGAAGGTCACGCCGGTCCGCTTCTGCAGGTCGCGCAGCTCGGCGCGCATGTGCTGGCGCAGCTTCAGGTCCAGCGCCGACAGCGGCTCGTCCAGAAGCAGGACGGCGGGCTCCACGGCCAGCGCGCGGGCGATGGCGATGCGCTGGCGCTGGCCGCCCGACAGCTCCGTCACCTTCTTTTCCGCGGCGTCCGGCAGGGCCACGAGGTCGAGCAGCTTGCGCACCCGCCCCTGGCGCTCCGCCGAGGGCACGCCGCGCACCTCCAGCCCGAAGCCGATGTTCTCAGCCACCGTCATCAGCGGGAACAGGGCGAGATTCTGGAAGATCAGCGCGGTCGGCCGCCTGTTCGGGCCGATGCCGCGCATGTCCCGCCCGCCGATGCGGATGGCGCCCTCCGTCGGCTCCATGAAGCCGGAGACCATGCGCAGGATGGTGGTCTTCCCGCAGCCCGACGGGCCGAGGAAGCTGAAGAATTCCCCCGCCCCGACCGTCAGCGACACGTCGCGGACGGCGGTGACGGAACCGAACCGCATGGTGACGGACTCGAGCTGGACGTCCTGACTCATAGGCACCTGATTGGAATGCTGGAAATCCCCGGTTGGGCCGCCGCCTTTAACCCTCTCCCCTCCGGGGAGAGGGTGGCCCGGAGGGCCGGTGAGGGGGTTGCGCTCGTGCCGGACGTGGCGCCATGCACAACCCCCTCACCCTAACCCTCTCCCCAGGGGGGAGAGGGGACAATCGGGACGGGAGAGGGTCGCACTCACGCCGCCAGGAAGCGGTCCTGGTACTCGTTGCGGATGGAGACGTACCAAGCCTCCTGGATCGGCCACCACCACAGCTTCTGCAGCGCGTCGCCCGGATAGGCGTCGGCGAAGAACTGCTTGTTCAGGTCGGACAGATGCGCCTCCGCCCCGACCGCCGTGCTGGAGATGCCGGAATGGTTGGTGTAGAGGGCGCCCGCCTCCGGCGTGTAGAACCAGTTGATCCAGGCATAGGCCTGCTCCAGGTTCGCCGCCTTGGCCGGAATCGCGAAGCCTTCCATCCAGGCCAGCGCGCCTTCCTTCGGCGCCAGGAAGCGGATCGGCAGCCCTTCCTTGCGCAGGGCGACCGCGGACGAATCCCAGGTCTGGCCGATGACGCAGCCGTTGGTGCGGAAGGCGCCCTGGGCCTCGTTCTCATTCGACCAGAACTGGCCGATGGCCTTCTTGTTGGCGGCGGCGACCTGAAGGATCGCGTCGAAGTTGGCGCGCGCCTTCGCCTCGTCCTTGAACTGCTCGCGGATCGGGTGGGGCAGCTTGCCCTGGCCTTCCAGCCACAGGCCGATGCCGATCAGGCCGGAATGGCCGCGCACCGTCACCTTGCCGGCGTGCTCCGGCTTCCACAGGTCGCCGTAGCTGGCGGTGCCGTAGGTCAGCGGCGCCTTGGCCTGATCATAGGCGATGGCCTCGGTCCCCCAGTCGGCGGGGGCGAAGAAGCGCTTGCCGCCGACCACGCCGCCCATGGCGGCGGAGCCCTCGACCGCCGACTTCAGGCAGCCGTCCCATTTGACCTTCGACTCGTCCAGCGACTGGACCAGTTCGAACTCCACGTAGTTCGGCACGCGGTCCACCGTCGGGTGGATGATGTCGAAGCCGGCGCCGCCGGTGGCCTTGAGCTGGTTCAGCAGCTCGTCGTTGGTGCCGTATTCGGTCAGGGTGGCCTTGATGCCGGTCTTCTTCTCGAAGTCGGCCAACATGTCCGGGCTGATGTAGCCGGCCCAGGAGAAGATCTTGACGCTGCCCGACGCGGCGCGGCCCTCGCGCAGGATGAAGGGGCCGACCGCGGAGACGCCCGCGGCGGCGGCGGTCCCCTGGAGCAGCAGGCGGCGGGTGAAGCCCTTGGCCGCGCGCTGCGTCTCGGCGCTGGAGCGCTGTTCCAGGCTGGTGGTTTCCGGAACCTTGGTCATGGCACCTGCTCTCCCCTTTTCTTATTGGCCCGAATTCATGCTGGCTGTGCCCATCGCGGGGCCGGCCGCGGGGCCGGTCCTGCCGGACTCCGCCGCAGCGGCAACTGTGCCGCGATATCCGGGCGCCGTCCATGGCTCAAGCGGGAGTGGGCGCAAACTTCATCGACCTGTAACGGCCCGCTCAGCTCTCCAGCATGCGGCGGAGAAGCTCGACGTCCTCGGCGAAGGCGGGGTCGGTGGTGCGCAGCTCCTCCACCTTCTTCACCGCGTGCATCACGGTGGTGTGGTCGCGCCCGCCGAATTTGCGCCCGATCTCCGGCAGGGAGCGGGCGGTGAGCTGCTTGGCGAGGTACATGGCGACCTGCCGCGGGCGGGCCACGGCGCGGGCGCGGCGGGCCGAATGCATGTCGGCGACGCGGATGTTGAAATGCTCCGCCACCCGCTTCTGGATCTCGTCGATGGTGACGCGGCGGTCGTTGGCGCGCAGCAGGTCGTGCAGCACCTCCTGCGTCGATTCCAGCGAGATGGCCCGGCCGACCAGCTCGGCGTGGGCGACGATGCGGTTCAACGCCCCTTCCAGCTCGCGCACGTTGGACGTGATCTTGTGGGCGAGGAACTCCAGCACTTTCAGCGGGATGGCCGCGTTCAGCGCGTCCGCCTTGGCTTGCAGGATGCCCAGCCGCAGCTCGTAGGTGGTCGGGTGGATGTCGGCGACGAGGCCCCAGCCGAGGCGGGAGCGCAGCCGCTCCTCCATGCCTTCCAGGTCGGACGGGCTCTTGTCGGCGGAGATGATGACCTGACGGTTCTGGTCCACCAGCGCGTTGAAGGTGTGGAAGAACTCTTCCTGGGTGCTGTCCTTGCCGCTGATGAACTGCACGTCGTCGATCATCAGCACGTCCACCGAGCGGAACTGCTGCTTGAAGGCCATGGTGTCCTTGAAGCGCAACGCACGGATGAACTGGTACATGAACTTTTCCGCCGACAGGTAGATCACCTTGCGGTTCGGATCGTTCCGCCGGATCTGCCAGGCGATGGCGTGCATCAGGTGCGTCTTGCCCAGCCCGACCCCGCCGTAGAGGAACAGCGGGTTGAAGGTGACCGAGGTGGCGTCGGCGACGCGCCGGGCGGCGGCGTGGGCCAGCTCGTTCGGCTTGCCCACCACGAAATTCTCGAAGGTGAAGCGGGGGTCCAGCGGCGCCGAGATGTCGGTCCGGTCCTCCAGCACCGAGGCGACCGCCGTGGGCGACTCGTCCGACGCGAAGGAGGGCGGCCCCGCCGAATAGGACGAGCCGATGTAGGAATTGGCCCCGTAGGAGGCGGCACCATAGGACGCGGACTGGTTGAGCGCCGCGGCCCGCGGGGCGGGCGGCGGGGGAACCGGGCCGCCGCCGGCACCGTCGGCCGGAGCGGGATCGCGCAACGGCTCGCCCGCGTCCTCCTCCGGCATCAGCATGGATGGGGCGTTGGCCGAGGCGACCACGACGTCGATGGACAGGACGTCCGGATTCTCGCCGGCCCACAGGTTGCGGATGCGGTCGGCGTAGTGGGTCAGCACCCAGTCGCGCATGAAGCGGGTGGGCACGACGATGCGCACCTCCCCGCCGCGGATTCCGGCGAAGGAAAGCGGCTGCAGCCAGCTGCGGTAGGCGATCTCGCCCACCTCGTCCTTGAGGCGGCCCCGGATGCGGGCCCACTGCTGATCCAACGACGCGCCGACCGACATGCTTCCCCTACCCCGCTCCTTTCCCCCCGGACGGCCCCGCGCCGCAGGGGGCACCATCCCGCCCGACCGAACCCGGACCGCTTAACGCAAGTCCTTTAACTTAGGCGTCCTGCCTTCAAAACGTTCCTCTCCTGAAGACTCCAACGGTGGATGCCTCCCAACTGGACGGCAATACTATCCCTTCGGCGAAGTTGGACTCCGCCTTTGCCACGTCGAGTTTTAAGAAAAGCATCGCTCCAGGAGCAACGGGTCGAGTCGAGCTTCTTGAGCGTCCCGCAACCTTGCCCGCGGCTTTGAACGTCTCCGTCCCTCAGCGAACGGCGCGTGACGTCAAAGACGACATCGGTGCGTCATTCCCAACGGAAGGAAAGTCTAATCAGCCGCCCTCGCCGTGGCAATAGGACAGAAAGCGAACGGTCCGGACTGCGGCAAAAATCACGCAGCGATTCCGAAACCCGCCCCTGTCTTCACCAAAGACCAGGACCACTGGAGGCGACTCGCCATCCAACAGCCGCGATCCCCTGCCCCACCGGAGTTCTGCCGGAGGACTCGGAAAGAACGGAGACTGTACTTATCAAAAACGCAAAAAGCCGCGCCCAGACCTGGTGCGCGGCTTTATAACGCCGAGTAAACTCAGAGAGCCTTGATGCGGGCCGACAGGCGCGACAGCTTGCGCGACACGGTGTTCTTGTGCAGAACGCCCTTGGAGGCTCCACGCATCATTTCCGGCTGCGCGGCCTTGAAAGCCTCAGCGGCTTCAGCCTTGTTGCCGGACGAGATCGCCGTCTCGACCTTCTTCACGAAGGTGCGGATACGGCTGACGCGGTTACGGTTGATCTCCGTACGACGCGCGGTTTGACGAATGCGCTTTTCAGCAGACTTATGATTGGCCATGAAAACCCTACTCCGGACGACACGCCTGTCCCAGTGCGAGGGGGCCTTATACGCTCCAGCCGAATGAGAGTCAAGGCACCGTCCAACACTGTTTTTCGGCAAAGGAAAGATTACGAGATCTTGACGGATTTCTGGTCCTCCCCCGCTAGATACGGGGGAGGAGTTGGGGGATGTCAGCGATGCTTCCAATCCGGCTGACGCTTCTCGGCGAAGGCGGCCATGCCTTCCTTCTGGTCTTCGACGGCGAACGTGGCGTGGAAGATTCGGCGCTCGACCCGGATGCCCTCGGACATGGTGGTCTCGTAGGCGGCGTTGACGGCGTCCTTGGCCATCATGACGACCGGGCGCGAGAGCTTGGCGATCTTCTCGGCGACCCGCACCGCCTCGTCCACCAGATCCACCGCGGGCACGACGCGGCTGACGAGGCCGGCGCGCTCGGCCTCGGCGGCGTCCATCAGGCGGCCGGTCAGGCACATCTCCATGGCCTTGGACTTGCCGACGAAGCGGGTCAGGCGCTGCGTGCCGCCGGCGCCGGGGATGGTGCCGATGGTGATCTCCGGCTGGCCGAACTTGGCGGTGTCGGCGGCCAGGATGAAGTCGGCCATCATCGCCAGCTCGCAGCCGCCGCCCAGCGCGTAGCCGGCGACCGCGGCGATGGTCGGCTTGCGGCACTTGGCCAGCCGCTCCCACTTGGCGGTGATGAAGTTGGCCTTGTAGACGTCCATGTAGGAGAAGTTCTGCATCTCCTTGATGTCGGCGCCGGCGGCGAAGGCCTTCTCCGAACCCGTGACCACGATGGCGCCGACGGAGTCGTCGGCCTCCAGCGCGTCCAGCGCCTGGCCCAGCTCGGTCACCAGCAGGTCGGACAGCGCGTTCAGCGCCTTGGGCCGGTTCAGCGTGACGAGCCCGACCGGTCCGCGGGTTTCGACGAGAATGGTTTCGTACGGCATGATGCAGCAGGCTCCCGTGGTTTGCCCCCTCGCTCCGGGCGGGGGTGCTTCTGGTTTGCTCTTGGTCTCTTTTTGGAGGGTCAGCGCGGAATCAGCGAGAAGCGGACCACCGTGGCCGCCGCCTTCGCGGCGGAGACGGCGGCGCGGGCCGGCTCGACGAATTCCAGGCGCAGCTCCTCGCCCTCCCGCAGGAAGCTGGCGCTGCCGCCCGCCCGTTGCGGGGCGCGGCTCCAGCCGAGCTGCGGCATGGTCTGGTTGTAGAAGGACAGGACCGCGTTGCGGTCCATGGCGCCCGCCATGACGGACTGCGCGATGCGTCCGGCGGGCTTGTCGAAGACCAGCGGCGCCTCCTCGGCGGGGGCGAGGCCCGGCATGACCGGCACGTCTCCCATGCCTTCGACGTAACGGGCAGAATCGGCACGGGCGGAGTCGGCACGGGCGGGGTCTGCCGCCCAGGCCGACGAGGTTGCGGGCAAAGGAACCCCGGCCAGACCCGCAAGGGCGGGGCCGGCGAGGAGGAGGGCGGCGAGCGTCGCCCTCGCGGTGGCCGATGGAGCCGTCATACCTTCCACCTATATCAACGCTGGCGTTGCGGACAATAGAAAGTCGAACGGCCCGCCTGGACGATCCGGCGGACGCCCCCGGTCTTCGCCACGTCGCAGCTGCAGCCCGGGCAGGGCGCGCCCTCGCGGTCGTAGACCGAGAACTGGTGCTGGAAATAGCCGAGTTCCCCCGACGCCTGCCGGTAGTCGCGCAAGGACGATCCCCCCGCGGCGATGGCCCGCTCCAGCACCGCGCGGATCGCCGTGGCCAGCCGCTCCGCCTTGGCGCCGGTCACCGTGGCGGCGATGCGCGTGGGGCTGAGGCGGGCGAGGAACAGCGCCTCCGACACGTAGATGTTGCCGAGCCCGGCGACCACGCTCTGGTCCAGCAGGGCGGCCTTGATGCTGGTCATCCGCCCGGCCAGCCGCGTGGCCAGCACCGGTCCGGAGAATTCGTTGCCCAGCGGCTCCGGCCCGAGGCCGCGCAGCAGCCGATGCTCGGCGAGGGTCTCCGCCATGGCGAGGTCCATCAGGCCGAAGCGGCGGGCGTCGTTGAAGGTCACCACCGTTCCGGCGTCGGTCTCCAGCACGACATGGTCGTGGGCGCCCCAGGCGTCGGGACGCTCCGGCGTGATGATCATGCGGCCCGACATGCCGAGATGGGCGATCAGCACCGTCCCGTCGTCGAGATGGACCAGGATGTACTTGGCGCGGCGGCGCACCGACTCGACGCGGCGGCCGGTCAGCCGCTCGCAGAAGCCGTCCGGAAAGGGAACGCGCAGGTTGGCGCGGCGCTGGAGCACCTGGACCAGGGTCCGCCCCTCCAGATGGGGGGCGAGGCCGCGGCAGACGGTTTCGACTTCGGGAAGTTCGGGCATGATGGCAAGGAGGATGGTGGGAAGCGCCGGTTGACGCAAGGGGCGCCTTCAGCCCCCCAAACCGTCCACCAGCCTCCGCAAGGCCCGCGCCACCGCCTCCGCCGGGCCGGACCAGTCGCCGCTCCGGGTCTGGCGGAACAGCCGGGCGGTGGGGTACCAGGGGCTGTCGTCCCGTTCCATCAGCCAGCGCCAGTCCGGCGGGTGCGGGAGCACGACCCACACCGGCACCCCCAGCGCCCCGGCCAGATGGGCCGGACCGGTGCATGAGGAGATGACGAGGTCGAGGTTGGCCATGATCGCCGCGGTGTCGGCGACGTCGGCGATGTCCGGCCCCAGGTCGGTGAAGGAGGACGGCAGGTCCATCCCCTCCAGATCCTCCCGCCCCGGCCCCTTCTGCAGCGCGAAGAAACGCACGCCCGCCACCTCCAGCACCGGCCGCAGCCCGGCCAGCCGGGGCGAGCGCTGGGCGTCGCCGTGGAAGGACGGGTTGCCCGCCCAGACCAGCCCGACCCGCAGCCCCGGCCCACCCGTCGGTTGCCCGTCCGCCAGCCGTTCGCCCGCCAGCCGCTCAGACCAGGCGGCGGCGCGTTGCGGATCGGGGTGCAGATAGGGCACGCGGGCGGGAATCGACTCCAGGCTCGGACAGAACAGGCGGGCCAAGCTCATCAGCGGGATCTGGACGTCGGTGCCGGGCAGGCCGCCCACCCCCGGAAAGTCGGGCGCCCGCGGGATCACCGTCACCCGCCCCGGGTTGGTGTTGCCCTCCAGCAGGGACAGCAGCGGGCCGTGCGCCTCCAGATAGACGCGCGCCGGTCCGGCCCGCAGAACCGCGTCGAGGAAGCGGACGAACTGGATGGTGTCGCCCAGCCCCTGTTCGGCGTGAATCAGGATGGTCCGCCCCGTCAGGTCCGAGCCGTCCCACAGCGGCTGGCGGAAGGGCCGGCGCTGCCCGGCCAGGGCCTCGCTCCGCCAGCGCCACTCGTACTCCGCCCAGCCGGCGGCGTAATCGCCCAGCCGCAGCAGCAGATGGGACAGATTCCAATGGGCGACGACCAGTTGCGGCGCCGCGCGGAGCGCGCCGCGGAAGGCCGCCTCCGCGTCCCGCGGGCGGTCGAGATGCACCAGGGCGTCGCCGCGGACGACCCAGGCCTCGCCCAGATCGGGGGCCAGCCGCAGCGCCCGGTCGGCCAGCCGCAGGGCCTGCCCGCAATCCTTCTGGACAATCAGCGCGCCAAGGTTGGACAGGGACGGCGCGTGCGCCGGATCGCAGGCCAGCGCCGCGCGCGCGGCCAACGCCGCCTCCGCCCGCCGGCCCTGGGCGGCCAGCGCCAGCCCCAGCTTGGCGTGGGCCTCCGCCTCCTGCGGGGCCAGGGCGCGGGCGCGGCGGGCCAGCCGCTCCGCCGCCGCCGCGTCGCCGCCTTCGACGCCGCCGTCGAGCCGGCCCAGCGACAGGTTCCACAGCGCCAGGGCCTCCGCCGGCAGGACGGCGAGAATCCCGCGCAGCAGCCGGGCGGCCTCCACCGCCCGCCCGTCGCGGTAGAGGGCGGCGGCGTGGGCGGAGAGGAGCGGCACGCCCACCGCCTCCGCCACCGGGCGGGTGAGCCGCGCCACCGCCCGCCCGATCTCCCCCCGCTCCAGAAGCGCCCGGCCCTCCCGCGCCACCGCCCGATCGGCGAGGTAGCGCGCCTCCAGGCTGTCGGGCTGGAGCGTCAGGAGCCGTTCCAGCGCCAGCAGCGACTCGTCGTGCCGCCCGACGCCGCGGCAGGCCAGGGCGAGCTGGAACAGCGCCGCCGCGTGGTCGGGCTGGAGCGCCAACGTCCGCCGCAGGGCGGCCACCGCACCCTCCCCATCCTCCAGAATCAGCCGGACGCGGGCGAGGTCGTAGCGCAGGCCCGGGTTGTCGGGGACCAGACCGATCGCGCCGACGAACAGCGCCGCCGCCAGTTTCGGCCGGTCCGTCTGGCCGTAGAGCACGCCCAGCAGATGCAGCGCGGTCGCCTGATGGGGATCGGCGTCGAGGATGCGGCCATAGAGGATCTCGGCCTCGGCCAGACGGCCGGACTCGTGATGGTCGAAGGCGATGGCCAGGGCTTCCGCGATTGTCGCCATGTGTCCGCGTGTGTCCGCGCTGGATGGTAGAGGGTGCGAAGGGTAGCAGACCTACGGGAAAAGGGCGCGCAGCCGGTCGGCCACCGCCTCCAGCGGCGCCCGCCAGTCCCCCGCCGCCGTCTGCCGGAACAGGCGGGCCGAGGGGTACCAGGGCGAGTCGTCCCGGCCGACCAGCCAGCGCCAGTCCGCCGCGTGGGCGAGCAGCACCCAGACCGGATGGCCCAGCGCGCCGGCGAGGTGGGCGGTGGCGTTGTCGATGGTGACGACGAGGTCGGTGGCGGTGATCTGCGCGGCCAGCCCCTCCAGGTCGTCCTTGCGGTCCAGCCCGGACGGCAGCGCGACGGCGACGCCGTCGGCCGCCAGCGCGGCCACCTCATCCGACCAGTCGCCGTATTGCAGGACGACCATGTCGGCGCCCGCCGCGTCCAGCCGGCGGGCCAGTTCGGCCAGCGGCACGTTGCGCAGGCGTCCCCATTTCGGGTTGGTGGTGTGCCACGCGATGCCGACCAGGGGACGCCGGCCGGTCCGCCGAAGCGCCGGTGCCCGCGCCGGATCGGGCGCCAGGATCGGACGGAGCCGGCGGAAATCCTCCTCGGCGCGCAGCAGCAGGCGCGGCAGGCTGCCCGACGGGATCTGCGCGGCGATGTCCGGGGCCGACAGGCGCGGGTCCGGCTGCGGACCGCGCGGCACCACCTCCACCCCCGGCAGCGCGCGGGCGAACAGCGGCGCCAGCCGGGCGTCGCACTCCAGCAGGCAACCCGCCAAAGCCCCTGTTGATGATTGCATCTCATCTGTTGACGATTGCGTCAAAAAAGGGAGCAGCGTGGCGAACATCAGCTCGTCGCCCACCCCCTGCTCCCCCCAGACGAGCAGCCGTCCGCCGCCCAACGGCTGCCCGCTCCACAGCGGCTGCGGGAAGCGCCCGACGGTGCGGCACCAGGGCTCGGCGGTCCAGCGGTCCTCCCAGGCGTCCCAGCCCTCGGCGAAACGCCCGAGCGCCAGCAGCGCCGCGGCCCGCACCAGCCGCGCGTCGGCCAGGGCGGGATCGCGGGCGAGCGCCGCCTCCGCCTCGGCCAGCGCCGCCGCCGGGTCGCCGCAGAGGGCATGGGCGTCGGCGAGGTTGTTGCGGATGGCCGCCGAGTCCGGCTGGAGCGCCGCCGCCCGCCGCAGGATGCCCCGCGCGCCCTCCGCATCGCCCTGCCCCTTGAGCACGTTGGCCCGGTTGTTCCACAGGGCGGCGTCGGCGGGGTCCAGCGCCAGACCGCGCTCATAAGCGTTGCGGGCGGCGGGCAGCGCGCCACGGTCCTTCCACCGCGCGCCCAGCCGGTTCCACAGCACCGCCCGTTCCGGGTCGAGCCGCAGGGCGCGGCGCAGGTCGGCCTCCACGGCGTCGGGCCGCAGGGCCAGCGCCCCCAGCAGAGCGGCGTCGTCCGGCACCAGCAGCGCGGCGATCCGCCGCTGGGCCAGCGCCTCCTCCACGCGGCCCAACGCATCCAGCGCCTCGGCGTGGTTGATTCGCGGATCGGCCAGCCCCGGCCGGAGGGCCACCGCCGCGCGCAGCGCCTGTTCCGCCGGGGCCGGATCACCGGCGGCCAGCCGGCGCAGCGCGAAATTGTTGAGAAGCGCCACCCGCTCCGGATCGAGGGCGGCGGCGCGGAACAGCGCCTCCGCCGCCGCGCCGAAGCGGCCCAGCGCTTCCAGCAGGCTGGCGTGGTTGGCGTGCAGGTCGGGCTGGGAGCCGTCGCTCGCGATGGCCTGCCCGACCAGCGCGCATCCCTCCTCCAGCCGCCCGCACTGGGCGAGGAGAAGGCCGCGCAGATGCAGGGCCGGCGGGTGGCCGGGAACGGCGTCGAGGATCTGCCCGTAGACCGAGTTCGGCCTCGGCGAAGCGCCCCTCCCGCTGGAGGTCGAAGGCGATCAGCAGGGCTTCCTGCAGCGTGGCCATGGTCCCCGTCCGTCCGCCGTCATCCACTGGCATCGTCCACCGGCCGGCACGGTGGCGAAGCCGGGGCGTGGGGTCAAGCCCGCAAAAACCGCGCGCCGGGGGTGCGTCACGGCAACGCCCCGGCTGGCGCAAGCCCAGGTCGCGCGCTATGTTGCGCGCCATGACCGATCCGCGCACCCCCTCCGCCCCGTCCCAGCCCGCAGCTCCGGCCCAGGCCACCGGCGTGTCCGCCGGGGCCGAAGGGAACTGGTTCGGCTACCGCCCCGTCGATCCCGACGCCAAGTCCGGCCTCGTCCGCGCCGTCTTCGACAGCGTGGCCGGGCGCTACGACCTGATGAACGACCTGATGTCGGGCGGCATCCACCGGCTGTGGAAGGACACGCTGATGGAGATGGTGGCGCCGCGCGCCGACATGACCCTGCTCGACGTGGCGGGCGGCACCGGCGACATCGCCTTCCGCTTCCTGGAGCGCGGCGGCGGGCGGGCCGTGGTCTGCGACATCACCGAGTCGATGGTCCGCGTCGGGCGCGACCGTTCCTACGACCGGAACCTGCTGACCGGCGTGGACTGGACCGTCGGCGACGCCGAAAGGCTGCCCATCGCCTCCCGTTCGGTGGACGCCTACACCATTGCGTTCGGCCTGCGCAACGTCACGCGCATCGACGCCGCGCTTTCCGAGGCGCGCCGCGTGTTGAAGCCCGGCGGAAAGTTCTTCTGCCTGGAGTTCAGCCACGTGGTCCTTCCGGTCCTGCGCGAGATCTACGACGTCTATTCCTTCCAGGTCCTGCCGCGGCTCGGCCGCGTGGTGGCCGGGGACGAGGACAGCTACCGCTATCTGGCGGAGAGCATCCGCCGCTTCCCCGAGCAGCAGGCGATGGTCAAGCGCATCGAGGCCGCGGGCTTCGGCGCGGTGCGCGTGCGCAACCTGACGGGCGGCATCGCCGCCATCCATTCCGGCTGGCGGATCTGACCGGATGCTGTTCCGGACCGCCCGAAACATCGGCCGCCTCTTCGTGATCGGCCGCACGCTGGCGCGTTACAACGCGCTGCCGGAAACGCTGCCGCAGACCGCCCCCGGCTTCGCCCTGTTCTGGCGCTGGGTCGGCAACGCCAAGGAGCCGGGCCGCGTCGGCCAGCGGCTGGCCCGCGCGCTGGCCGACCTGGGGCCGACCTACATCAAGCTGGGGCAGCTGCTGTCCACCCGCTCCGACCTCGTCGGCGAGCGGATGGCGCTGGATCTGGCCGAGCTTCAGGACAAGCTGCCGCCCTTCCCAGGATCGCAGGCCCGCACCATCGTCGAGGAGGAGCTGGGCGCCCCGATCAACAAGCTGTTCCGCAGCTTCGACGAGGTGCCGGTCGCCGCCGCCTCCATCGCGCAGGTGCATTTCGCGGTCACCGCCGACGGGCGGGAGGTCGCGGTGAAGGTGCTGCGGCCGGGCATCGAGAACGCCTTCGAGCGGGACATCGACCTGTTCTACTGGCTGGCCGAGCTGGCCGTCGCGGTCATGCCCAAGCTGAAGCGGCTGCGCCCGCGCGAGGTGGTGGACACCTTCGCCCGCACCTCCCGCCTGGAGATGGAGCTGCGGATGGAAGCCGCGGCGGCGTCGGAGCTGGGCGACAACTTCAAGGACGACCCCACCTTCAACGTCCCGACCATCGACTGGGACCGCACGGCGCGCCGCGTCCTGACGCTGGAGCGCATCCGCGGCTTCAAGGTGGACGAGTCGGAAAGGCTCGACGCCGCCGGCTACGACCGCGACGAGATCCTGGCCAAGGCCTCGGCCAGCTTCTTCAACCAGGTGTTCCGCGACGGCTTCTTCCACGCCGACCTGCATCCGGGCAACCTGTTCGTCACCCAGGACGGCAACATCACCGCCGTCGATTTCGGCATCATGGGCCGGCTCGACCGGGCGACGCGGACCTACCTCGCCGACATGCTCATCGGCTTCCTGACCGGCGACTACCGCCGCGTCGCGGTGGTTCATTTCGAGGCGGGCTACGTCCCCCGCCACCAGTCGATCGAGGTCTTCACCCAGGCCTGCCGCGCCATCGGCGAGCCGTTGCAGAACAAGCCGCTGAGCGAGATTTCCGTCGGCCGGCTGCTCGCCCAGCTCTTCGCGGTGACCGAGCAGTTCGAGATGGAGACCCAGCCGCAGCTCCTCCTGCTCCAGAAGAGCATGCTGACGGCGGAGGGGGTGGGCCGCATCCTGAACCCCGACATCAACATGTGGGAACTGGCGCGCCCGCTGATCGAGGATTGGATGCGGGAGAACCGCGGGCCGGAAGCCCAGATCCTCGACGATCTGGAGGCCATGGTGTCGACGGTGCGCCGTCTGCCCCGGCTGGTGAACCAGGCCGAACGCGCCGCCGCCGAACTGGCCGACGGCGGTCTGCGCCTGCACCCCCACTCGATCAAGCACATGCTCGACCGCTGGGTGGAGCGCCGGATCAGCGAGCGCGTCGCCCTGTGGATCATCGTCGTCCTGCTGACGGTGATCGCGGTGAAGGTGCTGTAAGGTCTTTTCGGCGGCGCGCGGAAGGGGTGCGGCGACGTGCCCCTCCCCCTTGGGCGTCGTTGACCCCGCCGCCGCCCGGCCGGACACTGGAACCGTCGCAACCGTTCGCGGAGGGAAGCCATGGCCCGCGACGACTTCCAGGCGCTTCTGACCTACATCCGAACCGACCAGCTCCAGCCGCACCGGCCCCGCTTTGGCCCGCTGGAGTCCCCGCCCCCCGTCGTCACCATCGCCCGCGAGCATGGGGCCGGCGGCGAGGCGATCGCGGCGAAGCTCGCCGCGTCGCTGGGGGTTCCCTGCTTCGACAAGGAGATCCTCGACGCCGTGGTGGCGACGGCCACCTCTGACCCGACGCTGATGCGCCAACTCGACGAGAAGCTGCCGGGACGGGCGGGGATGTTCCTCTACGCCAGCCTGATGGGGCTGCACGACCCGCTGACCGAGTACCAGCGGCTGCTGACCCGCGTCGTCAACGGCATCGCCTTCCGCGGCGGGGTGATCGTCGGGCGTGGGGCGCATTTGCTGCTGCGCGGGGCGCCGCGCTTCCGCGTCCGCATCGTCGGCTCGGACGAGGTCTGCGCCGCGCGGCTGGCCGGCGGCGATCCCGCCAAGGTCGCCGACGCGCTGCACGAGGTGCAGCGGGTCAACGCCGCCCGTGCCAAGTATTTCAAGGAGTTCTTCAAGGTCTCCAACGGCGATCCGCTGCAGTACGACCTGATCGTCAACACCGACCGTTTCACCGACCTGGACGCCGTCACGGACCTGATCCTGCACGCCCACCGGGTCCATGGCGGTCACGCGGAGGTTCAGCCGCCCTCTTCGATCCACCAGGACTCGACCAGCGGGCCGTAGAGGGGCGTCGCCTCCGGATGCTTCAGCCGCGACCAGCGGGCCATGCGGTCGGCCGGGCTGTGGAACAGCGGCACCATGTAATGGCCCCACAGCAACACCCGGTCGAGCGCGCGGACGCGGGCCACGAGATCGGCGCGCGTCCGCGCCTCGGCGATGGAGGCGGCGATGGCGTCCACCACCGGGTCGCGGATTCCGGGGTAGTTGCGGCTGCCCGGCTGGTCCGCCGCCTCGGACCCGTAATAGTAAAGCTGCTCGTTGCCCGGCGAGAGGCTGGAAACCCACCAGCGCAAGGTCATGTCGAAATCGAAATGATCGAGCCGTCCCTGATACTGCGCGTTGTCCACCGTGCGCACCGTGGCGGCGATGCCCAGCCGCTCCAGCGAACGGGCGTATTCCAGCGCCACCCGCTCGTCCGCCGGGTTGCCCAGCAGGATTTCGAAGGCGAAGGGACGCCCCGCCCCGTCGGTCAGCCGCCCGCCGCTCACCCGCCAGCCGGCCTCGGCCAGCAGGCGCAGCGCCTCGCGCCGATTGTCCCGTGCCCCCGCCGGGCCGCTGCCGTCGCTGCGCGGCAGTGTGAAGGGGTCTGTGAACAGCGCCGGCGGCAGGCGGTCGCGGAAGGGCTCCAGCACCGCCACTTCCTCCGGCCCCGGCAGGCCCTCCGCCGCCAGTTCGGAATTCGGGTAGTAGCTCGCCGTGCGGACCAGCGCGCCGTGGAACAGCGTCTTGCCGATCCAGGCGAAGTCGGTGGCGAGGCCGAGCGCCCGCCGCACCCGGATGTCCTGGAACGGGGGACGCCGCGTGTTGAAGATCAGGCCGCGGGCGAACTCCGGGCGGCGGTGCGGCAGGTCCTCCAGCACGATCCGCCCCGCGCGCAGCGCCGGGCCGTCGTAGCCGGTGGCCCATTTGGCGGGATCGGATTCGCGCCGCACGTCGCCCTGGCCGGCCAGGAACGCCTCCAGAGCCACCGAGTCGTCGCGGTAATAGGTGAAATCCAGCGTGTCGGCGTTGAACAGCCAGCGCCGCGACGGCAGATCCCGCCCCCAGTAGTCGGCCACCCGCCCGTAGACGATGCGCCGTCCGGCCTCCGCCTGTTTGACCCGGTAGGGGCCGCTGCCCAGCGGCGGGTCGAGCGTCGTGGCGGCGAAGTCCCGCCCCGCCCACCACGCCTTGGCGTGAATCGGCATCAACCCCATCAGCAGCGGCATCTCGCGGTCGAAACGCCCGTCCGGGCCGGGGGCGAAGGCGAAGCGGACGGTGCGCGCGTCCGGCGCCTCGGCGCTCGCCACCTTGGCGTAATACTGGCGGCGGTTCGGCGTGCCATGGGCGCGCTGGACCTCCAGCGAGAACAGCACGTCGGCGGCGGTCACCGGGGTCCCGTCGTGCCAGCGCGCGGCGGGGTTCAAATGGAAGACGGCGGCGCTCCGGTCCTCCGGCACCTCCAGGCTCTCGGCCAGCAGACCGTAGAGCGAGAAGGGCTCGTCCCACGAGCGGGCCAGCATCGTTTCGAAGACGAAACCAAGCCCCAGCGCCGGCACGCCCTTGACCACATGGGGGTTCAGCGTGTCGAAGCCGCCGGTCACCGCCTGGCGCAGTGTGCCGCCCTTCGGCGCGTCGGGATTGACGTAGGCGAAATGCGCGAAGCCCGGCGGATAGGCGGGGTCGCCATGCATGGCGATGGCGTGGACAGCCTTCGCGGGGGGATCGGCCCGTGCCGCAAGGGGAAAAAAGGCGAGACAGAGCAGCGCAAAGAGGATGCAGGGCATGGCGAAGGCTCGTCCCTTTGCCGCACCTGCGCAAGTGGCTTTGACTTACGCCCGCATCTGCCTAAACTCCGCGCGCGCGGCGCCGGGAGCTTTGGCCCGCGTCCACAACCAAGCGCAACCCGCTTTTGCAGTCGAAGGATGGTTTTCCATGGATCTCAGCAAGGTTCCGGTCGGCAAGAACGCCCCGTGGGACGTGAACGTGGTCATCGAGATCCCGTTGCGCGGCGAGCCGGTGAAGTACGAGATCGACAAGGAGTCGGGCGCGATGTTCGTCGACCGCTTCCTGCACACCGCCATGTACTACCCCTGCAACTACGGCTTCATCCCGCACACCCTGTCGGGTGACGGCGACCCGGTGGACGTCTGCGTGGTCGGCCGCCATTCGGTCATCCCGGGCGCCGTCCTGCGCTCGCGCCCGATCGGCGTGCTGTTCATGGAGGACGAGGGCGGCGAGGACGAGAAGCTGCTGGCCGTTCCGGTCGACAAGCTGCACCCGTTCTACAGCAGCGTGAAGTCCTACAAGGACCTGCCGGAGATCACCACCGAGCAGATCGCCCACTTCTTCCAGCACTACAAGGATCTGGAAAAGGGCAAGTGGGTGAAGATCCTGCGCTGGGGCGACGAGCAGGAAGCCGCCAAGAAGATCCAGGAAGGCATGGAGCGCGCCGCCGCCGCCACCAAGGGCCAGCTCGGCCCGGTGGTCTGACGCGCCTCTCGACTGGACGGGTTGCAAGGGCCGGCTCCGCAGCGCGGGGCCGGTCCTGCAACGCGGACCGGCCCCACTCCTCTTTTCCCCGTCACGGCAGCGACTTCTCCACCGAGGTCACCGCCTCCTTCAGGATCTCCGCGCTGCGCTTCAGCGCCGCCGCCTCCGCCTCCGACAGGTCGGGCATCACCGTCTCCAGGACGCCGCCCGCCCCGATCACCCGCGGCAGCGACAGCGCCACGTCCGGCACCCCCAGAACCTCGTCGTTGAGGATGGAGCAGGTCAGCACCGCCCGCTCGTCCCCCGCGATGGCCGCCACGATGCGCGACAGGCCGCCGGCGATGCCGAAGGCGGTGTGCCCCTTGCCGTCGATAATGCGGTAGGCGGCGCGGCGCACGCCCTCGTCGATGGCGGCGCGGTCCTCCGCGGTCAGGGGGCGCTTCAGCCGCTCGGCGCCGCGGTCCACCGGCAGGCAGGCCACGGTGGCGCCGGACCACAGCAGGACTTCCGAATCGCCATGCTCGCCCACCACATGGGCGTGCACCGACTTCGGCGTCACCCCCAGCCGGTCGGCCAGAAGCGCGCGGAACCGCGCGGTGTCGAGGATCGTGCCGGAGCCGATCACCCGCGACGGCGGCAGGCCGGAGATGCGGGTGGCGATCTGCGTCATCACGTCCAGCGGGTTGGTCGCCACCAGCAGGATCGCGTCGGGCGCCGCCGTCAGCACCGCCGGGATGATGGCGCCGAAGACCGCCGCGTTGCGCTCCAGCAGTTGCAGGCGCGTCTCGCCGGGCCGCTGCGCCACGCCGGCGGCCAGCACGACCACCCCGGCCCCCGCCAGCGCCGCGTAGCCGCCCTGGCGCACCTGGGCGGCGCGGGCGAAGGGTACGGCGTGGGCGATGTCCTGCGCCTGGGCCGCGGCCAGCTTCTCGTTCATGTCGACCAGCACGACCTCGCTGGCCGCACCGCTCATCACCATGGCGAATCCCGCCGTGGCGCCCACCGCGCCGGCCCCGACGATCCCGACCTTCATGGCTCCCGCTCCCTGTTCTTTTCCGTTGAGGGTCAACAGGGTGGAGCATCACGCCCGCCCGCTCAAGCCCCGATGAGCGGCAGGGATATCCGCTCCGGACGGGGGCGCGACAAAGGGCGCCTGTACAAAGGTATGACCAATGTGTATGTTGCACCGCAACATGAGCGGCGATCGGTCGCGTTCCCGTCCTGCGATTGCCTCCTTACCGCTGATTGCAACTCGACGGCCCCGGTCCGATCTTTAGCGGAATGGCGGCTGTTCGAGCCTTGCTGTGTGAGACGAACTCCCGGAACCCGGCCATGACCGTTCGCAACCTCGACCGCCTGTTCAAGCCCGCCTCCATCGCCCTGATCGGGGCGACCCGAAAGCCGAACACCATCGGCGCCGTGGTGGCCCGCAACCTGTTCAACGCCGGGTTCGACGGCCCGATCATGCCGGTGACCGGCGAGCGCGCGGTCGAGGGGGTTCTGACCTACAAGTCGGTGGACGATCTGCCGGTCACGCCGGATCTTGCGGTGATCTGCACCCCCGCCGCCACGGTGCCCGCCACTGTCGAAGCTCTGGGCAATCGCGGAACCAAGGCGGCCATCGTCATCTCCAGCGGCTTCTCCAAGGAGCAGATCCAGACCCTGCGCGAGGCGGCAAAGCCCCACCTGATGCGCGTGCTGGGTCCCAACAGCCTGGGCATCATGGTGCCGGGCCGCGGGGTCAACGCCAGCTTCGGCCACGTCACGCCGAAGAAGGGCGACGTGGCCCTGGTGGCGCAGTCCTCCATGGTGGTGACCTCGATCGCCGACTGGGCGACGGCGCGGGGGATCGGCTTCTCGCACCTGATTTCGATGGGCGACAAGGCGGACGTCGATTTCGGCGACCTGCTCGACTATCTGGCCGGCGACGCCACCGTGCGGGCCATCCTGCTCTACATCGAGAGCATCAGCGACGCCCGGAAGTTCATGTCGGCGGCGCGCTCCGCCGCCCGCCAGAAGCCGGTGATCGTCATCAAGTCCGGCCGCACCGACGAGGCGCTGGAGGCCTCGACCTCCCACACCGGGGCGCTGGCGGTGTCCGACGCGGTCTACGACGCCGCCTTCCGCCGCGCCGGCATCCTGCGCGTCACCGGGCTGGACGAGCTGTTCGACGCGGTGGGCACGCTGGGCACCGGGTCGCCGATCACCGGCGACCGGCTGGCCATCCTGACCAACGGCGGCGGCATGGGGGTGATGGCGACCGACAGCCTGATCCTGTCCGGCGGCCGGCTGGCCCAGTTCGCGCCGGAGACGATGGACGCGCTGGAGAAGGCGCTGGGCGCCGGCAGCGCCCGCAACCCGCTGCGCATCGGCGGCGACGCTCCGCCCAAGCGCTACGCCGACGCGCTGAACGCGCTGATGGCCGATCCCAACAACGACGCCGTGCTGGTGCTGAACTGCCCGACCGCGGTGACCGACGGGCGGGCCGCCGCGCAAGCCGTGGTCGACACCATGATCGCCAACAAGACGCGCAAGCACCCGGTGCTGACGAGCTGGCTGGGTGACAACACGGCGGCGGAGGCGCGCAAGCTGTTCGCCGCCAACCGCGTCCCGACCTACGACACGCCCAGCCACGCGGTGCGCGCCTTCCTGCATCTGGTGGAATACCGCCGGAACCAGGAGCTTCTGATGGAGACGCCGCCGTCGGTGCCGGAGGATTTCCAGCCCGACGGCATCACGGTGCGCAAGATCATCTCCCGTGCCATCGCCGAGAAGCGCGACTGGCTGAGCGAGTACGAGGCCAAACGCGTGCTCGCCGCCTACGGCGTCCCGGTGGTCGACACCCGCCGCGCCGACACGCCGGACGAGGCCGCCCACTGCGCCGAGATGATCGGCGGGCCGCTGGCGCTGAAGATCCTGTCGCCGGACATCACCCACAAGTCGGACGTCGGCGGCGTCGCCCTGCACCTGACCGAGCCGGCGGAGGTCAAGGCCGAGGCCGAGGCCATGCTGGCCCGCGTGCGCGAGGCGGTGCCCGACGCCCGCATCGAAGGCTTCACCGTCCAGGAGATGGCGGTGCGCGCCGACGCCTACGAGCTGATCGTCGGCATGACCGAGAACGAGCTGTTCGGCCCCGTCCTGCTGTTCGGCGAGGGCGGCATCGGGGTGGAGGTGGTGGAGGACTACGCGCTGGCATTGCCGCCGCTGAACATGAAGCTGGCGACCGAGCTGATGGGCCGCACCCGCATCTGGCGCCAGTTGCAGGGTTACCGCTCGCGCGCCGCGGTCGATCTGGAGGCGGTGGCGCTGACGCTGAACAAGATCTCCCAGCTCATCGTCGATTTCCCGGAAGTCGCCGAACTGGACATCAACCCGCTGCTCGCCGACGCGGAAGGCGTGCTGGCGCTCGACGCCCGCATCAAGGTCGGCGTGCCGGCCCTGCCCGGCGCCAAGCGTCTGGCCATCCGCCCCTACCCCAAGGGGCTGGAGGATCGGATCACCATCAAGGACGGCCGCCAGTTCCTCGTCCGCCCCATCCTGCCGGAGGACGAGCCGCTGGTGCACCACATGGTGGCCAACCAGACGCAGGAGGACTTGCGGCTGCGCTTCTTCGCGCCGCTGAAGCGGCTGTCGCACCAGGCCGCCGCCCGCCTGACCCAGATGGACTACGATCGCGAGATGGGTCTGGTCGCCGTCGGGCCGGACCCGGAAACCGGCGAGACCATCATGTACGGCGTGGTGCGCATCACCGCCGACCCCGACAACCTGCGCGCCGAATACGCCGTGATGGTGCGGTCGGACATGAAGGGCCAGGGGCTGGGCTACCAGCTGATGAACAAGATTTTGGACTACGCCCGCTCCCGCGGGATCAGGGAGGTCTACGGCGAGGTCCTGCGCGAGAACACCAGCATGCTCGGCATGTGCCGCGCGCTCGGCTTCATCCGCAAGGAGAACCTGGACGAGCCGGGAGTCGTGGAGGTGCGCATCGAGCTGGGCGGCGGGCTGGCCGCGAAATAGCTGCGGCGGCCTCCTGGACGGCGCCCCCTTGGAAGCGACGAGGGAGAGGGCCATACTCATGGGCATGAGCGATCCGGCACCCCGCCCGATGACCGTGGAGGAATTCCTCGTCTGGGACGACGGAACCGACACCCGCTATGAGCTGGTCGGCGGTCAACCCGTCGCCATGGCGCCGCCGTCCGACGCGCACGCTCTTCTCGCGGCCAACATCGTCGTCGAGTTCGGGAAACGTCTCCGCCCGCCCTGCCGGGCGCGGGTCGAAGCCGGCATCCGCCTGCCCGATCGTGACGATGCCTGGTTCCAGGCCGATGTCGCCATTGCGTGTGGACCGACGTCGAGCAAGCCGGGGACAGTGGACCCGACGATCATCGTCGAGATCCTGTCGCCCTCCACCGCCCAGTTCGACCGTGGCCGGAAGCTGGCGATCTACCGGGAAATCCCGTCGGTGCAGGAAATCCTGCTGCTCGAACTCGACAAAGCGCTATGCCGAGCTGTGGCACCGCGAGGACGAACAAAGCTGGGTGGTCCGCGACGTCATCGGGGGCGGGACGCTGCGCTTCCCCTCGGTCGGGATCGAGATCCCCATGGCCGTGCTGTATGAGGGCATCCTCTAGACGCCCTCTCCAGCACTCAGCCTTACAGCAGCGTTTCCAGGACGCGGTCGGGCGGGGCGTGGCCGTCCGCGAAGGTCTTGATGTTGATGATGACCTTCTCGCCCATGTCGATGCGGCCCTCGATGGTGGCGGAGCCCATGTGCGGCAGCAGGACGACGTTGTCGAGCCGCAACAGCTTCGGGTTCACCGCCGGCTCATGCTCGAACACGTCCAGGCCGGCGCCGGCGATCTCGCCCTTCGACAGCATGCGGGTCAGCGCCGTCTCGTCGATGACCTCGCCGCGCGAGGTGTTGACGATGAAGCAGTGCGGGCGCAGCAGCTTCAGCCGGCGCTCCGACAGCAGGTGGTAGGTGGCCGGGGTGTGCGGGCAGTTGATGGACACCACGTCCATGCGCGCCAGCATCTGGTCCAGGCTCTCCCAATAGGTCGCCTCAAGCTCTTGCTCGACGTCCGGATAGACGCGGCGGCGGTTGTGGTAGTGGATCGACATGCCGAAGGCGCGCGCCCGCCGCGCCAGCGCCTGCCCGATGCGGCCCATGCCGAGGATGCCCAGCCGCTTGCCCTGGATGCGGTGGCCGAGCATCGTCGTCGGCCCCCAGCCCTTCCACTGGCCGGAGCGCACCAGCCGCTCGCCTTCCGCCACCCGGCGGCCGACCGCCAGCAGCAGGGCCATGGTCATGTCCGCCGTGTCTTCGGTCAGGACGCCCGGCGTGTTGGTGACGCTGATGCCGCGCTCCCGCGCCGCCTTCAGGTCGATGTGATCGACGCCCGTCCCGAAGGAGGCGATGAGGCGGAGCTGCGGCCCGGCCTTCTCGATCACCTCGCGGTCGATGCGGTCGGTGACGGTGGGAACCAGCACGTCGGCCGCCTGCGCCACTTCGATGAGCTGCGCGTGGGTCAGGGGTTCGTCGTCGGAGTTCAGCCGTGCGTCGAACAACTCCATCATCCGCGTCTCGATGACGTCGGGCAGTTTCCGCGTGACGACGACGAGCGGCTTCTTCTTTTCGGTCATAGACGGTGCCTCCCCCATTCCGGGCCGACGCTTGTCCTATCAAGCGGTTGGGAAGCTGTCCAGATGGCAGTGACGATTCGGCGCGGTGGCCGGCCTGATGAGCCGCCCCGCCATGTGACAAGAACCGATGCCGTGCGCCCGCCCGCGCCTTGCGCTTGCCCCCGGCGGCTACCCCTAATTATAGTGCGTCCGACTCAAATCCTTCCGATCTCCACAGCACGGGGCTGCCGGTGTTGCCGTTGCCGACGACGTCTGCCATCCGCCGCGCTCTCGCCGTTCTGGCGCTGGCCATCGCAGCCTTGGCGCCGGTCACGCCGTCCACAGCCGACGCGTCCGACGGCGCGCGGCGCGAGAAGGACCCGACCCACGCCTCGGGCCTGCCGATCCCCCGTTTCGTGTCGCTGCGCTCGGGCGAGGTGAACGCGCGCACCGGCCCCAACGTGCGCTACCCCATCGAATGGGTGTTCACCCGCAAGGAAATGCCGGTCGAGATCACCCAGGAGTTCGACACTTGGCGGCGCATCCGCGACTGGGAGGGCAGCGAGGGCTGGGTCCACCAGAGCATGCTGTCGGGCAAGCGCAGCATCGTCATCACCGGCGACATCCGCACCGTCCGCAAAGAGCCGCGCGGCGATGCCGCCGTCGTGGCCCGCGCCCAGCCGGGGGTGATCGGCTGGCTGCGCAAGTGCAAGGGCGAGTGGTGCGAGGTGGACCTGAAGGGCTATCGCGGCTGGATGAGCCGCGGTGAGTTCTGGGGCGCCTACAAGGACGAGACGTTCGAGTAACCGGCAAGCGTTGCCCCCACCCTTCCCACGGCTGGCGCCGCGGGCCCCTCCCCTCCCCCGCTTCGCAGGAGAGAGAGACAGTTCCCTCCCCTGCGAAGCGGGGGAGGGCTAGGGAGGGGGCAAGGGTCCCCTCTACCCGAAGTCCCCCGCAAGCTCCGCCCGCACCGCCTCCGGCACCACCGCCATGTGGCCGTAGCGGGAATGGCCGATGCCGAGGATCACTTCCGTCCCGGGGATGCGGAAGGCGGCGATCTGCTCCGGCGTGAAGTCGAAATGCAGGAAATGGACGGCGGACGCCTTGCCGGCCTCGTTCGTGCGCTCCACGTCCTCCTCCGGCCGGCCGGTCACCGTGTGGCCGGCGAAGCGCAGAGTCACCGTGCGCTCCACCCCGCCCAACCCGCCGAGCTCGGCGGCGCGCCGCGCCGGGTCGGCGATCTCGAACATCAGCGTGGCGACCAGTTCCGTCCCTTGCGGGATCAGGCCGTTGTAGGCGCGAAGCTCGCCGTCGATCTGCGCCTCGCCGCCCCGCTCGATGAACAGCATCTCGTGGACCTGCTGCCACATCGTCTCGTAATTCTCGAAATGGACGACGGCGCAGGGGCCGACCGCGACGCGGCGCCTCTTCTTCACGGCGACCAGGGCGCTGCGGCGGGCCGCGCGTTCGCGGGCGTAGCGGTCCAGGGGAAGGATGTCGGCGCGGGTGATTTCGGTCCGGCGCGCCGTCATGACGACAGCTGGTCCAGCATCCTCTGGAAGCGTCCGGCGTGGCTCCGCTCGGCCTTGGCCAGCGTCTCGAACCAGTCCGCGACCTCCTCGAAGCCTTCCTCGCGGGCGGTGCGGGCCATGCCCGGATACATGTCGGTGTATTCGTGGGTCTCGCCGGCGATGGCGGCCTTGAGGTTGCTCACCGTGTCGCCGATGGGCAGGCCGGTGATCGGGTCGCCGGCCTCCTCCAGGAATTCCAGATGGCCGTGGGCGTGGCCGGTTTCGCCCTCCGCCGTGGAGCGGAAGACGGCGGCGACCTCGTTGTGGCCTTCCACGTCGGCCTTCTGGGCGAAATAGAGATAGCGGCGGTTGGCCTGGCTCTCCCCCGCGAAGGCCGCCTTGAGGTTCTGCTCGGTCTTCGTGCCCTTCAGCGACATGGCGGCGTTCTCCAGACGGGGTTCTGTCCGGCCCGGCCGCGCGCGGGCGTGGGGCCTCCGGCGGCCGAGCCTCGGCTACGGCTTATGCCATTGCTCCCAAAACGCGTCAATGTTCCGGAAATTCCCCAGGGACCCGGTTGGACGACCGTTTTTTCCGTGACGCGGCCAGCGGCCGGCCGTTCCTCAGCGGTCCTCGCCCTGCTCCGCGCTCAGCCGGACGATCACGTCCACCCGCGCGATGCGCGTGCCCGGCGGGGCCGGCGGCAGATGCTGCACCACCACGTCGTCGCCGGGGATGTCCTCCAGCCGGCCCGTCCCTTCCAGGAAGAAATGGTGATGGTCGCTGGTGTTGGTGTCGAAGTAGGACTTGCCCGCCTCCACCACCACCTCGCGCAGCAGGCCGGCAGCGGTGAACTGGTTCAGCGTGTTGTAGACGGTGGCCAGCGACACCCGCAGATCCGCCCCCATCGCCTCGGTGTGGAGCTGCTCGGCGGTGACGTGGCGGTGCTCCCCTTCGAACAGCAGGCGGGCCAGCCCCAGACGCTGGCGCGTCGGGCGGAAGCCGGCCGTCTGCAGGCGGTCGAGGGCGCGCTTGAAGGGTCGGGTGCCGGTCATCGTCGTCTGTTCGCCCAGGTTCAGGTCACAAAGTCAGAACGCGAAA
Organism: Azospirillum sp. UENF 211521; assembly: GCF_058780535.1. Lineage (NCBI taxonomy): Bacteria > Pseudomonadati > Pseudomonadota > Alphaproteobacteria > Rhodospirillales > Azospirillaceae > Azospirillum > Azospirillum sp. UENF 211521. Next base: position 268,484 of record NZ_JBSNCF010000001.1, on the reverse strand, counting down.
CGGACCGCGGCGATCCGCCGCAGCCCGCTCACTTTAGAACGATTTCAGGTCGGGGAGCAAGAGCCCCCGCAAAACCGCGGGCCGCCGGCGTCAGTAGCCGGTGGCGATCCGCTCGACCAGCTGCTTCACGGTCGGGATGAAGCCGTCCTTGTAGTACGGGTCCGACGCGAAGCGGAAGGCGTTGTGACCGGCGAACATGAGCTGGTTTTCGCAGTCGTCGGTGTGGCTGACCGCCTGCAGGGTCTTCTGGATGCAGTAGGAGCGCGGATCGGCGCGCTTGCCGTTCGTGCCTTCCTCGTTCTGCGCCCAGTTGGAGAAGTTGCAGGCCGACAGGCAGCCCATGCAGTCCACCTGGTCGCGGTGGATGCGCTCCGCCTGCTCCGGCGTGACGAAGATGACCGTGCTGTCCGGCGTCTTCAGGCCGCTGGTGAAGCCCTGGGACAGCCAGCCCTCGGCGCGGGCCTTGTCCGTCTCGGTCACATAGACCGGGCGGCCGCGCGGCCCCAGCGGCAGTTCGGCGGAATGCTCGCCCACCGGCTTGGGCAGATAGGCCACCTGACGCTCGGAGCGGGCCATCAGGTCCATCAGGAACGGGTTCTTGACGGCGGAGGAGTAGAAGCCCGTCGGCGAGAAGCGGTTCAGGAAGACGTCGCCTTCCTTCAGCGTCAGCAGGCGCTGCTTCCAGGCGTTGGAGATCGGGCTCTCCTGCGTCAGCAGCGGGCGCGTGCCGAACTGGAAGGCCACCGGGCCGAGGTCGGGGTTGTCGATCCAGTCTTCCCAGTCCGACAGCCACCAGACGCCGCCCGCCATGACGATGGGGGTGTCGTTCAGGCCGAAGCTGTTCAGCATCTGGCGCAGCGCCAGGACGCGGGGGAACGGATCCTCCGGCTTCAGCGGGTCCTCGGAGTTGGACAGGCCGTTGTGGCCACCGGCCAGCCACGGGTCCTCGTAGACCACGCCGCCCAGATTCTCGCGGAACTTGTGATAGGCGCGCAGCCACAGGGCGCGGAAGGCGCGGGCCGAGGAGACGATGGGGTAGTAGTGCACGCCGTAGCGCACGGCGATCTCCGCCACGCGGTAGGGCATGCCGGCGCCGCAGGTGACGCCGTGGATCATGCCCTGCGAGCCTTCCAGCACGCCGTGCAGGATGTGCTCGGCGCCGCCCATCTCCCACAGGACGTTCATGTGGATGCGGCCCTGGCCGTTCGACGTCTCGTGCGCGATGCGGGCCTGCGCGATGCCGCCCTCGATGCCGAACTTGATCAGCTCGTCATGACGCTCGCGGCGGGTTTTGCCGTGATAGACCTGCGGCAGGAGATTCCCGTTCTCGTCGTAGCTGTCGGCGTTCACGCCCGAGAATGTGCCGATACCCCCGGCCGCCGACCAGGCGCCCGAGCTTTCCCCGTTGGAGACGGCAATTCCCTTGCCACCCTCGACGAGCGGCAGAACCTCCCGGCCAGACATCAGCAACGGCTTAAGCGCCTTCAACGAAACCTCCAAGACCATGAGAGCGCCCGCGCACGGGCGCCCGGACAGCGCGACCCGAAAGACGACGAAAAACGCCGCCGGGAGTCGTGCCCCCGACGGCCTGGCCGCCATGAGCGATCTATATATGAGGAAATTTCCGTGCGGACGAGCGGATTCGCGGTGTTAGAAAAAAATCTGTCACCGCGACAGTTCCCCAAACGTCAACCGGCGGTCCCAACGGCAACCGCTTCACAGCGGTGTCGGTTCGGCCAGTTCTACGGCGAGCCGGCCCGGCGCGTCGGTGAAGACACCGGCAACGCCCCAGTCGAACAGAGTCCGCGCCCGCGCCGCGTCGTTGACCGTGTAGGCCAGCACCGGCCGCCCGGTGGCGCGGTAGGCGGCGACGCTCTCGGCCGTCTGGCGGTTCTGGTGGACGTTCAGCGTGGCCGCACCGATGCGGTCGGCGATGGCCGCCCAGTCGGCCGGCGGGTCCCACAGCAGGTAGCCGCGCGGAATCTCCGGCGCCCGGTCGCGCGCCACCTCCAGGCAGGGCACCTCGAAGCTCGACACCAGCAGGGGCAGGCCGGCGGGCCACAGCCGCGCCAGCAGGTCCAGCGCAACGTCCGCCGTCGGCACCTCCTGGCCGGGATAGGGTTTGATCTCCAGATTCAGGCCAAGACCCAACTTGCGGATCACGCCCAGCGCCTCCTCCAGGGTCGGCACCGTTTCGCCGGCGAAACGGGTGTCGAACCAGGAACCGGCGTCCAGCGCCTTCAGCTCCGCCAGGGTCAGGTCCGGCACCGGCCCGGCGCCGTTGGTGGTGCGCTCCAGCGTGTCGTCGTGGATCAGCACCGGCACACGGTCGCGGGTGAGCATCACGTCGACCTCGACCCAGGCGGCACCCTGGCGGGCGGCCTCGCGCAGGCTGGCGAGCGTGTTTTCCGGAGCGTTTTCCTTGGCGCCGCGGTGGCCGATCAGGCGGGGAAGAGTCGACAGCATGGGTCCTGCGGGAGTAAGAGCGGGCCTCTCATGATAGGCGCAAAGCGGCGGATCGGGAACGAGCGATGAAGGCAGCCCACAGCGTGACCGATCTGGTGGCCGCCGGGCTGATGACGCCCGCGGCGGGCGAGGCCGTGGCCACCGTGGCCGACCGCTACGCCATCGCCCTGACCCCGTACCTGCTGGAAACGCTGGCGGACGCCGCGCCCGGCGATCCCCTGTACGCGCAGTACGTCCCCACTCCGGAAGAGGCGTACACCGCCCCGGAGGAGCGCGAGGACCCCATCGGCGACGTGGTGCGCAGCCCGGTCAAGGGCATCGTCCACCGCTACCCCGACCGGGTCCTGCTGAAGCCGCTGCACGCCTGCGCGGTCTATTGCCGCTTCTGCTTCCGAAGGGAAATGGTCGGCCCGGGCGGCGAGGCTCTGTCGCCCGAGGAGCTGGACGCCGCGCTGGCGTACGTGCGCGCGCACCCCGAGGTGTGGGAGGTGGTGGTGACCGGCGGCGATCCCCTGCTGCTGTCGCCGCGGCGGCTGTCGCACATCGTCCGCAGCCTGTCGGACATTCCCCATGTCGGGGTGGTCCGGCTGCACACCCGAATCCCCGTCGCCGACCCGGCGCGCGTCACCCCAGAACTGGTCGAGGCGCTGAAGGCGCCGGAGCTGGCGACCTGGATGGCCATCCACGTCAACCACGCCGACGAATTGACGGAGCCGGCGCGCGGCGCCATCGCCCGTCTGGCCGACGCCGGCATTCCCCTGCTGGGCCAGACGGTGCTGCTGAAGGGCATCAACGACGACGCGGCGGCTCTGGAGGCGCTGTTCCGGGGCTTGGTGCGCAACCGGATCAAACCCTATTACCTGCACCATCCCGACCTCGCCGCCGGCACCAGCCATTTCCGCCCGACTCTGGCCGAGGGGCAGGCGCTGGTGAAGGGATTGCGCGGGCGCGTCTCCGGCCTCTGCCAGCCGACCTATGTGCTGGACATCCCCGGCGGGCACGGCAAGGCTCCCGCCGCGCCGGGCTGGGTGCGGCCCGACGGCGACGGCAGCTATCTCGCGGAGGATTTCACCGGGACGACTCACCGCTACCGCGGCTGATCAGCGCGTCCCCAGCCCCGGCCCCAGCCCGAACAGCGGGTCCGGGTTCAGGACCACGCCATGGACGGCGACGATGGAGGCGAAGCCGGTCCACAGCACCAGCGGCAGCCAACTCGCCGCGATGGCGCGGTCATCCGGCCAGACCAGCAGCACGCAGGTCGAGGCGATGATGAAGTAGGCGATGGTCCAGGCCGCCGCCAGGATCGGGCTGCCCATCGTGAAATAGGCGAAGCCGAAGCTGGCGTAGAGCAGCCACAGCGCCCCCTGCATGCCGATCAGCGCCGGGCGCCAGCGGATCGGCCAGGGCGCGTTCAGCATCCGCACGCAACCCCAGAGCTGGATCAGGCTGATGCTGAACCAGACGACGGGAAAGGCCCAGCCCGGCGGCTGCAGCGGCGAGGGTTGGTAGCCGGGAAACGGCTCCCCGCCCCGCTCGAACACGCCGTAGGTGTTGGTGAGCAGCCAGAAGACCAGAGCCTGCCACCAGTACACGCGGAAGGGCAGCGGGCCGGTGTCGGTTGCGGGTTCCGTCGGGACGAAGGAGCGGTGGTTCATGCCTTAGGAAATGGCACGGCTCCGCTTGCGGTCAAGCGCGTGGATGACGCATCCGGCGGAGCGCCGGAACAGCCGAGCCTCCTCGCTGGTTTTCCTCTCGCAATGCGTCGGGGGAGGATCGGGCGATGCGGTGGCAGGACGGTCGCGAGAGCGAGAATGTCGAGGACCGGCGCGGCGCGCCTGGAAGCGGCGGGTTCCGCACCGGTGGGATCGGCATCCCCATCGGGCGCGGCGGCATCGGCATCGGCGGGCTGGCGGTGATCGTGGTGGTCTCGCTCCTGCTTGGCATCAACCCGCTGGACCTGCTGCAGGGCACCGTCCCGCAGGAGCAGGCCCGCAACGAGCAAACCGACGCCCCGCGCGGCGGTGGGGACGACGAGCTGAAGCGCTTCGTCTCCGTCGTCCTCGCCGACACCGAGGACACTTGGACCGCCCAGTTCCAGCAGATGGGCCGGACCTACCAGGACCCGGCGCTGGTGCTGTTCTCCGGCACGGTGGATTCCGGCTGTGGCTTCGCCCAGGCGGCCATGGGGCCCTTCTACTGCCCGCAGGACCGCAAGGTGTACATCGACCTCAGTTTCTACCGCGACCTGCGCGACCGCTTTCGCGCGCCGGGCGACTTTGCCCAGGCCTATGTGATCGCCCACGAGGTCGGCCACCATGTGCAGAATCTGCTGGGCATCTCCGACCGGGTGCAGCAGGCCCAGCGGCAAGCCGGCTCCCAGGCCGACGCCAACGGGCTGTCGGTGCGGCTGGAACTTCAGGCCGACTGCTTCGCCGGGCTGTGGGCCAACCACGCCAACCGCGAGCGCCAAATCATCGAGCCCGGCGACGTCGAGGAGGCCCTGACGGCGGCCAGCGCCATCGGCGACGACCGTCTGCAGAAGCAGTCGCGCGGCACCGTGGCCCCCGACAGCTTCACCCATGGCAGCTCCGCCCAGCGGGTGCAATGGTTCCGCACCGGCTTGGAGAGCGGCCAGATGAAGGCCTGCGACACCTTCGGGACGGAGCGGCTGTAACAGCCGCCCTCACCTCACCCGGCGTCGGTCAGCGGTGCGGGCAGGCGGGAGCGCACCGGCTGGCGCCGGTCGATCACGCCGGTGACCGCCCCCGCCGCATCGCGCCGGATTTCGGCCAGAAGCACGCCGCTGCCCGGCGCCTCCTCCGTGTCGCCGACCCGCGGCGAGGCCGCCAGATTCATGGTGGTCGCAAATTCGCTGACCGGCACCGGATCGGGGAAGAGCAGGTGGAGGTAACAGGGAGCGGACGAACCGCCGGGCACGGTCAGGGACACGCCCTCGCCGGGCAGCACCAGGAAACGTCCCACGGCATCGAAGCCCGCACCGCTCCCGACCGACAGTTGATTGCCGTCACCCTGGGTCACCGCCAGCCCCTCCAGCACACCGGGCGTTTGGAGCAGCCGGTTCTGCAACGCGTTCCAATTCAGAAAGAACCGCTGTTCGAGCGTCATCAGTTCGCTCGTCAGGAGCATGCCGTCGCCGTAATGGGTGCACAGGGTGATGTCGGCGGGAATGGAAACGGGCATCGCGGATCACCGGGGCCGTGGAGCGGGAAAGCCGATCGTAGGGCAACGGCATCTCAAAACAAAGAACCACCGAAGAGAGCGCCTACTTCCTAGTTTCGACCGGTCTTCCGGACAGGGGCCGCTCATGCCGATCATCGTCGATAAGAAGAAACTCGCCATCGCCCTCGGCAAGGTCGGGCTGAACGCCGCTGCCGGCAACATCGTCGAGGCCGTCAAGGAATTCATCGACGCGGCGGACGCCTTCACCCGCGACGGGCCAAGCGACGCCACGGCGGAGGACGGCGCCCGCCTGCTGCTTCAGCGCGGCGCCTACACGGCGGCGATCCGCAGCATCCAGCGCTTCGCCCGGCAGGCCCCTCTCCTCGCCGCGGAGGCGGACCCGCGCGAGATCGAGGCCGAACTGGCCCGCCACACCGCCGACACTACCCTGGAACTGACCGCCGCCGCCTTTTCCGACCCGGACCGCTGGCCCGCCCTGTCCGTGGTGCTTGACGCCTTCACCGACTGGCAACGAGTCTGCCGCGTGCCGAAGGAGCATCGGGAGGTGATGCGTCTGGCCTTCCGCGAGGATTTTGTCCTGGCGCTGGCCGCCGAGTTGCGCGCCCCCAGCCGGGAGGCCGATTACCGCGCCATGCTCGCCGAGGTGACACGAACGACGCCGCTGGACGGCGCGGCGCAACGGACGCTGGATTGGCAAGCCTACCGCGCCCGTCTGGTGGAAGCGGTGCATCAGCCTCTACGCTCGCTCGATCCGGAGAGGATTCCGCGCTTTTCCCTACACGATCTTTATGTGCCTCTGCGGGCGTCGATCGGGGAACCGCCCGCCCCCGGCCAGCGGCGGAGGGACGATCCGCCGATCCCGATCCGGTGGCTGGACGCCGAACTCGATGGATGGGTCGAACGGACCGACGCGCGGGACGCGGTCCGGGTCCTGTCGGGTGAACCTGGGGCCGGCAAGTCGAGCGCCTGCGCCATGCTGGCCGCAAGGCTGGCGCGGCGGGGGCGGCGGGTGCTGCTGGTGCCGCTCGGTCGGCTGAATTATCGGGGCGACGCGGGGACTGAACTGTCCCGCTTCCTGCGGGAGGAGTTGGGCCACGACGCGCTGGAGGGCATCCGGATCGACCGTGGGCCGCCGCTGATCCTGATCCTCGACGGGCTGGACGAATTGGCGAAGGCCGGCCAGGGCGCGCAGACGCTCCTGAGTGGCTTCGTCGGCAACCTGGGGCACGCTTGGTCGGAATGGAATCGGGACGGCATGCGCGTTCTGCTGCTGCTGGCCGGTCGCCCAGGGGCGGCCAACGCCATGGAGCCGATCGCCCGCGCCGATGGCGCTCGCCTGCATGTTCTGCGGTTCTGCATTGAGGATCACCGGCGCGAGTGGTTCGATGACAAAGAGGTTGCGCAACTGGACCAGCGGGCCGAGTGGTGGAAACGCTTTGGCCGGGCCGAAGGCTTGCCGGATGTTCTGAAACAAAACAGCACCCATCTGGATTCGCTGACCGAACAGCCGCTGCTGAATTGGTTGGTCGCCCAGCTTCTGACACTGGAAGGGGAGGAGCGAGCCGCCACCATCGACGACGTTCACGACCTCTACACGCGCCTGTTCGGCCACGTGCTGAACCGAGCGCATCGCCGGAATGCAAGCGCGCCGCCGGAAGCGGTGGACTCGCTGGAACGCGACGATCTGGAACGGATGCTGGAAGAGGTGGCGGTGGCGGCTTGGCATGCTGGTGGCGACCGAACCGTGCCCTTCCCCGTGGTTCGGGAGCGGCTCAGGAACGCCGGGCTCGATGGTCATCTGGACCAGCTGAAAGAGCAGCGAGACGAGGCGCTCAGCAGCCTGCTGGACAGCTTTTTCTGCCGCGCCCACGCAGGGCAGGAGCATCGCGCCATCGAGTTCACCCACAAGAGCTTCGGGCAATTCCTGACCGCACGGCGCATTGCGCACGAGGTCACGGTCATCCACCGCAAGGTCGGGCCGGATGGCGACCGGGATGATGTCCTGGGCGCACTCCGTCGCTGGCTCGCCCTGTGCGGCCCGGCGGTGATGGATCGCGACCTGCTGGAATTCCTGAGGGCGGAGGTCGTTTGCAGGGCGAAAAAGAACGCTGAGGATGCCGCCGGCTGGAGGCACACCCTAACCCGCCTGTTCGACGATTGCGTCCGGGTGGGCATGCCCCTTCCTGAAGGAAGCTTTCGTGCCCGGGAGGCCGAACGGCGAGTCCGCAACGCCGAGGTTGCCCTTCTCGCCACCTTGGACGCCGCCGTTTCGGCATCGCTGGTGCCGTCCGAACGGTCCATCATCCGGTTGGAGCCGGAGGGCGTGGAGAACTCCACGCTGGCCGCCACCACCCTGCATCGTCTGCTTGGGCCTCTCACCGATTGGAGCATCGCCCGAGATTGTTTGTCCTGCCTGAATTTGACGGGCGCCAACTTGATGTTCGCCGACCTGACAAATGCCAACCTGACGGATGCCAACCTGACCGGCGCCTACCTGACCGGCGCCTACCTGACGAGCGCCTACCTGATGGACGCCAACTTGACGCGCGTCGACCTGACCGGCACCGACCTGACGGACGCCTATTTGATGGAAGCCATCCTGACGGACGCCAATCTGATGGAAGCCGACTTAACAGGCGCCAACCTGACGGGCGCCAACCTGACGGGCGCCTACCTAACGAGCGCCGATCTGACGGGCGCCAACCTGACTGGCGCCTACCTTATGGAAGCCGACCTGACGAGCGCCAACCTGACGGGCGCCAATCTGACGGGCGCCTACCTGATGGAAGCCGACTTAGCGGGCGCCAACTTGACGGACGCCGATCTGACGGGCGCTAACATGACGCGCGCCAAAAATTTGCTTTCTCAATAAGAGGTCTTGGCTCGCCTGCTATATTCGAATCTTCGAAGCAATCAGTGAGCGAGGGACTTTGCAAACCACTCCGTGCAGAAATCGCTTACGGAAATGGACCGCCCGTTCAGCGGACGGAAAACAACAAACCGGCCTTTCGGCGCGGGCTATGGCGATAGGCCGAAACCGGCTGGCTGGTGGGCTGGCGCGCATGAAAAAAGGCGCCCTTCGGCGCCTTGCCCCCTCCCCCGACCCTCCCCCGCTCGCGCGGGAGAGGGAGAAAAGGACCCCGCTTATCAGGCGGCGGGGCCGTCCTTCTTGGTCAGGTCTTCGCCGGTGGCCTGATCGACCTGCTTCATCGACAGCTTCACCTTGCCGCGGTCGTCGAAGCCGATGACCTTCACCTTCACCGAGTCACCCTGCGACACCACGTCCGACACCTTGCCGACGCGCTGCTGCGCCAGCTCGGAGATGTGGACGAGGCCGTCGCGCGAGCCCAGGAAGTTCACGAAGGCGCCGAAATCGACGACCTTCACGACCTTGCCGGTGTAGACCACGTTCATTTCCGGCTCGGCGACGATGCCCTTGATCCAGTCGATGGCGGCCTGGGCGGCCTTGGTGTCCACCGCGGCGACCTTGACCGTGCCGTCGTCCTCGATGTCGATCTTGGCGCCGGTCTGCTCCACGATCTCGCGGATCACCTTGCCGCCGGAGCCGATCACGTCGCGGATCTTCTCCTTCGGGATGTTGATCACGGTGATGCGCGGGGCGTTCTCGTTCACCGCCTCGCGGGCGCCGGTCAGCGCCTTGGACATCTCGCCCAGAATGTGCAGGCGGCCGTCCTTGGCCTGGCCCAGGGCGATCTTCATGATCTCCTCGGTGATCGAGGTGATCTTGATGTCCATCTGCAGCGCGGTGATGCCCGCGTCGGTGCCGGCCACCTTGAAGTCCATGTCGCCCAGGTGATCCTCGTCACCCAGGATGTCCGACAGGACCGCGAAGCCGTCGTCTTCCTTGATCAGGCCCATGGCGATGCCGGCCACCGGACGCGCCAGCGGAGCGCCGGCGTCCATCAGCGACAGCGAGGTGCCGCAGACCGTCGCCATCGACGAGGAACCGTTGGACTCGGTCACTTCCGACACCACGCGGAGCGTGTAGGGGAAGTCTTCCTTCTTCGGCAGCAGCGGGTGGATGGCGCGCCACGCCAGCTTGCCGTGGCCGATCTCGCGGCGGCCCGGCGAGCCCATGCGGCCGGCCTCGCCCACCGAGTACGGAGGGAAGTTGTAGTGGAGCATGAAATGCTCGCGGTACTCGCCCTGCAGCGCGTCGATGATCTGCTCGTCCTGGCTGGTGCCCAAAGTGGTGACGACCAGCGCCTGCGTCTCGCCGCGGGTGAACAGCGCCGAACCGTGGGCGCGCGGCAGCACGCCGACCTCCGACACGATCGGGCGGACCGTCTTGGTGTCGCGGCCGTCGATGCGGCGGCCGGTCTTCAGGACGGCGCCGCGCAGGATGTCGGCCTCCAGCTCCTTGAACTCGGTCACGATGGCCTGGGTCTCATGGGCCTCGGCCAGAGCCTCCAGCGCCTTCGCCTTGGCGGCGCCGATCTTCTCGTAGCGGACCTGCTTCACCGTCTCGGTGTAGGCGGCCTCGACGTCGGCGCCGACGGTCGCGCGCAGCTTCGCCTTCAGGGCGGCGCGGTCGTAGGCCGGCTCCGGCAGGTCCCACGGCTCCTTGGCGCACTCTTCGGCGAGATCGATGATGGCGTCGATGACCGGCTGGAAACCGCTGTGGCCGAACATCACGGCGCCCAGCATGACCTCCTCGGACAGCTCCTTGGCTTCCGATTCGACCATCAGCACGCCGTCCTGGGTGCCGGCGACCACGAGGTCGAGCGCGGAACCGTCAACGGAGTCCATGGTCGGGTTCAGCACATACTGGCCGTCGACGTAGCCGACGCGGGCGGCGCCGATCGGACCGAGGAACGGGATGCCGGAGATCGTCAGCGCGGCCGAGGTACCGACCATCGCGACGATGTCCGGATCGTTCTCCAGATCGTGGCTCAGCACGGTGCAGATGACCTGCGTCTCGTTGCGGAAGCCATCGGCGAACAGCGGACGGATGGGACGGTCGATCAGGCGGCTGACCAGCGTCTCCTTCTCCGTCGGGCGGCCTTCACGCTTGAAGAAGCCGCCGGGAATCTTGCCGGCTGCGAAGGACTTTTCCTGGTAATTGACCGTCAGCGGAAAGAAATCGACGCCCGGCTTCGGCGACTTGGCGCCGACGACCGTGCAGAGGACCGTGGTCTCACCATAGGTGACCAGCACCGCGCCGTCGGCCTGACGAGCGATCTTGCCCGTCTCGAACGTCAGCTTGCGTCCACCCCATTCGATTTCTTTGCGGAAAACTTTGAACATGGATTCTTCCTTCCATCCGACACCTAGGCCCGCCGGATTGCTGGCCTAAGCCGGGGTCATCGGTCGTCGGACCCCGCATGTGAAACCCCAAGCAAAGGGCTAAAACCCGAAAAGGGCTAAAACATCAAAACGGCCGGTCCCGGAAGGTCCGGGCCGGCCGTCTGACTAGAACATACCTTCGCGAACAACCAAACGCCCCGACCGGCGCGACACTTCCCGGTGCACCGAAGGACGGTGCGGCGGATCGAGCGCGGATCGGGACGGATGTTCGGTCACCAGGACGGACGCCTTTTGAAAATCAGCGGCGCAGGCCCAGACGCTCGATGAGCGTGGCGTAGCGGCTGTTGTCCTTCTTCTTGAGATAATCGAGAAGACGGCGGCGCTGGCCGACCATCACCAGCAGACCACGGCGGGAGTGGAAGTCCTTCTTGTGGCCCTGCAGGTGCTCGGTCAGGTTCCGGATGCGCTCGGACAGGATCGCGACCTGGACCTCGGGCGAACCGGTGTCGTTGGTGCCGCGCGAATAGTCCTTAATGAGTTCCTGCTTGCGATCGGGCGTGATCGACATCGGGGTCTCCATCGTTCATAGGTTGAGAACGCGCACCGGACGGACCTCCGCCCCCTCCACGCGCGCCAGCGCCACCGGCTTGCCGCCGAAAAGCGCAATGACGGTGCCATCCCCACCAACATCGCCGCGCAGCGCCGTGAGGCGTTCGCGGTCCTGCCGGGTGAGGAGTGCCACCGTCTGGCCGTGCTTCAGTCGGTGCGCTTCCACATCCGTCAGGGCCAGCGCCGGGATGTCGTCCAGCGCGGTCTCGATCGGAAGCAGAAGTCTTTCGACCGCGGCACCTTGCTCCATCGCGGTCAGATCGTCCAGGGAAATCGCCCCGTCCAGCGTGAAGGACCCCACGCGCAGGCGTCGCAAATCGCGGATGTGCCCCACCGTCCCCAACCGTTCGGCGAGGTCACGGGCGATGGAGCGGACGTAGGTGCCCTTGCCGCAATCGACCTCCAGCACCGCGTGGTCGGCGTCCGGAACCTCGATCAGCTCCAGCCGGTCGATGCGCACGGTGCGCGGGGCGATGTCCACCACCTCGCCCTCGCGCGCCATGTCGTAGGCGCGCTCGCCGTTGATCTTCAGCGCGCAGTATTGTGGCGGGATCTGCTCGACGAAACCCAGAAAGCCGGGCAGAGCGGCGCGGATCGCCTCGGCGTCGGGACGCACCGTGGAGGTCTCCACCGCCGTTCCCTCACGGTCGTCGGTCGTGGTGCGGGCGCCCCAGGCCACCGTGAAGCGATAGGTCTTCTCGCCGTCCATGGCGTAGGAGACGGTCTTGGTCGCCTCGCCCAGCGCGATCGGCAGAATGCCGGTGGCGATGGGGTCCAGCGTGCCGCCGTGTCCGGCCTTCTCCGCGTTGAGATGGCGGCGCACCTTGGACAGCGCCTGGGTCGAGGTCATCCCCGCCGGCTTGTCCAGCACGATCCAGCCGTGGATCGGCTCGCCCTTGCGCTTACGAGCCACGGCGCCCCTCGTCCCCGCCGCCGTTGCCCTCATCCTCGTCGTCGTCCTTGTCGTCGTCGTCCTCGTCGTCGATGTCCTCATCGTCGTCGAGATCGTCCATCTCGGTCTCGTCCTCCTCGTCCCAGCCGTCGTCCTCGTCGTCATGGTCGTCGTCGCCGTTCACACGGTCGGCGAGCGAGCGGTAGCCGACGTCGCGGGCGACCGCCGGGCTGTGCAGGATGTCGTCGATGCGACCGGCGTAGTCGAAAGAGGTGTCGGCCTCGAAACTCAGCGTCGGGGCGTGGCGCAGGTTGATGGCCCGGGCGACCTGGCCGCGCAGGAAGGGGGCGGCACGCCGCAGGGCCGACAGCGTCTCGTCCATCGGGCCGCCGCCCAGCGGCGTGACGAAGGCGGTGGCGTTGCGCAGGTCCGGGCTGATCCGCACCTCGGTCACCGTGACGTTCAGTTCCGCCAGTTCGGGGTCGTGGAAGTCGCCGCGCCGGAACAAGTCCGCCAGAGCATGGCGGATTTCCTCGCCGATGCGGAGCTGGCGCTGGGACGGCGGCTTTCCGGCCAGGTCGTGTTTCTTTCTCATGCTGTCGATCCCGAATGCGGTGCGGGAGGGATCGCTCCCTCCGCGAAAACGCGACAAGGGCGCACGGGCGCCCTTGTCATCTGCAACGTCGTCTGTGACCGGTCCGTGAGCCGGGGTGCGGCGGCGGGCTTACAGCTCGCGCGCCACCTCCTCGATCTCAAAGGCCTCGATGATGTCGCCGGCCAGGATGTTGTCGTAGTTCTCGAAGGCCATGCCGCACTCGTAACCCTCGCGCACTTCCTTGACCTCGTCCTTGAAGCGCTTGAGCGTCTTGAGCGTGCCCTCGTGGATGACGACGTTGTCGCGCAGCAGGCGGCAACCGGCGCCGCGCTTGACGGTGCCCTGCGTGACCATACAACCGGCGACCTTGCCGACCTTGGTGATGTTGAACACCTCGCGGATCTCGGCGTAGCCGATGAAACGCTCGCGCAGGGTCGGCGACAGCATGCCGGTCAGCGCCGCCTTCACGTCGTCGATCACGTTGTAGATGATCGAGTAGTAGCGGATCTCGACGCTGTCGCGCTTGGCCATGTCGCGGGCCTGCGGGTTGGCGCGGACGTTGAAGCCGATGACCATCGCGTTGGAGGCGTTCGCCAGCGTGATGTCGGACTCGTTGATCGCACCCACCGACGCGTGCAGCACGCGGACCTTGACCTCGGTGTTCTCCGCCGTGAGCTTCTCCAGGGCGTTGGAGATCGCTTCGATGGAGCCCTGCACGTCGCCCTTGATGACGACCGGCAGTTCCTTGGCCTCGCCGGCCTGGATGCGGCTGAACATGTCCTGCAGCGAGCCGCGGGCCGACGCCGCGTTGGCGGCTTCGCGCTTCTTGCGCTGGCGGAACTCGGCGATCTCACGGGCGCGGGCTTCCGACTCGACGACGGTGAAGTCGTCGCCGGCGAGCGGCGTGCCGTTGAGACCGAGCACCTCGACCGGGCTGGCCGGGGCGGCCTGCTCGACGCTCTGGCCGCGGTCGTTGACCAGGGCGCGGACGCGGCCCCATTCCGACCCGGTGACGAAGACGTCGCCGACCTTCAGCGTGCCGCGCTGGACCAGCACGGTGGCGACCGAACCGCGGCCGCGCTCCAGCTTGGCCTCGACCACGACGCCCTCGGCGGTGCGGCCCGGGTTGGCCTTCAGCTCCAGGATTTCCGCCTGCAGGAGGATGGCCTCCTCCAGCTTGTCCAGGTTGCGCTTGGCCTTGGCCGACACTTCCACGGTCTGGATGTCGCCGCCCAGCTCTTCCACGACCAGCTCGTGCTGGAGCAGTTCCTGGCGGACACGGTCCGGCTTGGCGTCGGGCAGGTCGATCTTGTTGATGGCGACGATGATCGGAACCTTCGCGGCCTTGGCGTGATGGATCGCCTCGATCGTCTGCGGCATGACGCCGTCGTTCGCCGCCACGACCAGCACCACCACGTCCGTGACGTTGGCGCCGCGGGCGCGCATCTCGGTGAAGGCGGCGTGGCCCGGCGTGTCGATGAAGGTGATCTTCGCACCCGACTCCAGCTGCACCTGATAGGCGCCGATGTGCTGGGTGATGCCGCCGGCCTCGCGGCTGACCACGTCGGTCTGGCGCAGCGCGTCGAGCAGCGAGGTCTTGCCGTGGTCGACGTGGCCCATGATCGTGACGACCGGGGGACGCGGCACCAGGGCCGTTTCCGCATCGTCGTTGAGGCGCAGGCCGACCTCGACGTCCGCCTCCGACACGCGGCGCACGCGGTGGCCGAACTCGGCGATGATCAGTTCCGCCGTGTCGGCGTCGATCGTCTGGTTGATGGTGGCCATCACGCCCATGCGCATGAGCTGCTTGATCACGTCGGCGCCGCGTTCCGCCATGCGGTTCGCCAGCTCCTGGACGGTGATGACCTCGGGCAGCACGACGTCGCGGGTCACTTTCTGCGTCTCCTGACGGCTCATCTGACGGAGCCGCTCGCGCTCACGGGCACGGCGGACGGCGGCCAGCGAGCGCGTGCGCTCACCACCCTCGTCGCTCAGCGCCTGCGAGACGGTCATCTTGGAGCCCTTGCGGCGGTCGGCGCCCGGAGCGGCCTTGCGGACCGGAGCCGGAGCCGGAGCCTTCTTGTTCCCGGGCTTGCCGCGGCGGTCGTCCTCTTCCTCGCCGAAGCGGGGAGCGGCCGGAGCGCCCGGACCACGGGCGGCCGGAGCCTCCGTGGTGGCCGCGGTGCGCGCACCGGCGCCACCGGCGGCCGGACGGGCGCCGGCGCCCTGCGGACGGGCCGGTTCGCTGTCCTTGCGCTTGGCCTCGTCGGCCTCCTTGCGCTTGGCTTCCTCTTCCTGGCGGCGACGCTCGGCCTCCTGGGCCTTAGCGCGCTCCGCCTCCTCGATGCCGCGCAGCTCGGCCAGCTCGCGCTGGCGCAGAGTCTCGGCGTCGAGAATCTCCGGCTCCGCCTCGACCACCGGGGCCGGCTGGGAGGCCGCCTCCTCGGCGGCGCGGGCGGCAGCCTCGGCGGCCAGGACGGCGGCCTCGGCCTCCTCCTCGGCGCGGCGGCGGTTGTCTTCAGCCGCCCCCTGCAGGGCGCGGATGCGCGCCTCGCGTTCCTGGTTGGTCAGTTGACGGACGGCGCCGCCGCCACCGCCACGCTGGCGCTGGCCCGGCCCACCCCGGACGGGGATGCCCTGGGCGGCCTGACGCGCGGCGGCGCCGCCGTCGGCCACGCCCGGCAGGGCGCCCTTCTCCACGGCCCGCTTACGCTTGACCTCCACGGTCACGGGCTTCGACCGGCCATGGGAGAAGCTCTGCCGGACCTGGGTCTCGACCGGCTTCTTCAGCTCCAGCTTCCCTTTGCCGGAGCCGGAGAGGTGCAAGACTTTCTTTTGGTCCTGGTCGTTGCTGTCGGTCATCGGTTCCCGAATGGTCAGACGTTGCTTACGTGGCCGGCCGGCGCGGAGCCGGCGACAAAGCCTTTGATACCCTTGAGACGCGCGGAGTCGCGTGCCAATCCCTTGGCCAGCTTCCCGCGCGCCACCACCGCATGCACGGCGTTTTCCCGTCCCAGGGCCGCGGCCATCGCCGCAGCGTCGAACAGGTCCACGACCGGCATATCCGGCGCCAGCGCTGTGATCTTGCCCCGCTGGTCGGGCGAACCGTCGCTGGCCTCGACCAGCAGATAGGGCGGTCCGGCGCGTCCGACCTGGTTGGTCTTCAGCGCCTCGCGCACCTTTTCGTATCCGGCCAGAGCCTGCCCGGCCCGGCGTGCCAGCCCGAAGGCATCCAGGCACCGCCGTTCCAGCAGCTTCTCCAACCGTTCCACCAGATCGGGCGGGACGCGCACCGCGCGCCGCGCCGCCTTGGCGAACATGTTCTTGGCAATGGCCTTCGTGAAGGCCGCCTTGTCCCCCGACAGCCAGAGGCCGCGGCCCGGAAGCCGTTCCTCCAGATCGGGCACGATCTCGCCGTCGGGTGATACCACGAAACGGATCATGCCGTCTTTCGGTTGCACGGTTCCGGTGGCGATGCAGCGGCGCAGCGGGCCTTTTTCCAGGTCCGCCGGCAGCAGCGCCTCCCCTTCGGCCGCGAGGCCGTCCGGTTCACCGTCCGCCGGAGTCTGTTCGTTCCTGTCGCTCAGCCCAACCATCCGTACCGTTTGTGCGTCCTAAGTCCCGGCTCAGCTCTGCGCCGCCTGGTCGTCCGCCGAGGGTTGCGCCGGGGTGGGCGCGCCTTCCTCGCCGTCGAACCAGTGGGCACGGGCGGCCATGATGATCTCGTTGGCCTCGTCTTCCGTCGGGGCCTCCTTGCCGAGAATGTCGCGCAGCTCGTCCGCGGCGAGATCGGCGAGGTCGTCCATCGTCTTCACGCCGTTCTCACCCAGCTTGACCAGCAGGGTGGGGCTGAAGCCGGTGACTTCCGCCACCGCGTCCTCGACGCCGAGCGCTTGGCGCTTCTCGGTCATGCGGACGTCCTGCTCGTCGAGGAAGTTCAGGGCGCGCTGCTTCAGCTCTTCCGCCACGTCCTCGTCGAAGCCCTCGATCTCGGCCAGCTCCTCGGTCTCGACGTAGGCGATCTCCTCCACCGTGGTGAAGCCTTCGGCGACCAGGAGATGGGCGATCACGTCGTCCACGTCCAGCGCTTCCATGAAGAGCTGCGAGCGGGTGCGGAATTCGTCCGAGCGGCGCTCCGACTCCTCCTGCTCGGTCAGGATGTCGATGTCCCAGCCGGTGAGCTGGGTGGCAAGCCGCACGTTCTGGCCGCGGCGGCCGATGGCCAGCGACAGCTGGTCGTCGGGCACCACCACCTCGATGCGGCTGTTGTCCTCGTCCATCACGACCTTGGCGACCTCGGCCGGGGCCAGGGCGTTGACGATGAAGGTCGCCGGCTCCTGGTTCCACTGGATGATGTCGATCTTCTCGCCCTGCAGCTCGCCGACGACCGCCTGGACGCGGCTGCCGCGCATGCCGACGCAGGCGCCGACCGGGTCGATGGAGCTGTCGTTGCTGATCACCGCGATCTTGGCGCGCGAGCCCGGGTCACGAGCGACCGCCTTGATCTCGATGATGCCGTCGTAGATCTCCGGCACTTCCTGGGCGAACAGCTTCGCCATGAACATCGGATGGGTGCGCGACAGGAAGATCTGCGGACCGCGCGCTTCCTCGCGCACGTCGAAGATGTAGGCGCGCACGCGGTCGCCGTTCTTGAAGTGCTCGCGCGGCAGCAGCTCGTCGCGGCGCAGGATCGCTTCGGCGCGGCCCAGGTCGACGGTGACGTTGCCGTACTCGACGCGCTTGACCAGACCGTTGACGATCTCGCCGGTGCGGTCCTTGTATTCGTTGAACTGGCGCTTGCGCTCCGCGTCGCGGACCTTCTGGACGATGACCTGCTTGGCCGTCTGGGCGGCGATGCGGCCGAAGTCGATGGGCGGCAGCGGATCGACCAGGAAGTCGCCGAGCTGGGCGCCGGGCTTGCGGCGCTGGGCGTAGGCGAGGGTCACCTGGGTCGCCTCGTTCTCCACCGCCTCGACCACCTCCAGGTGGCGGGTCAGGTGGATGTCGCCCGTCTTGCGGTCGATGCGGGCGCGGATGTCGTGCTCGTGGCCGTACTTGGAGCGCCCGGCCTTCTGAATCGCCTGCTCCATCGCCTCCAGGACCTCGTCCCGGTCGATGTTCTTTTCGCGGGCAACCGCGTCAGCGACTTGCAGCAGTTCCATCCGTCACACTTCCTGGACTGGCGTTTGTTCTTCGAGTGAAGCCCGGAGCGGCCGTCAACCCTGGCCCTGGCTGGCGCGGATCAGTTCATCCGTCAAAACCAGTTTGGCGCGCAGGATGTTGTCGAACTCCAGCCGGGCGGCTCCCTGTTCCGATTCGATGCACACGAGGCCGTCGTCGACGCCCTTCAGCATGCCCTTGAAGCGCTTGCGGCCATCGACGGCGAGCCGGGTCTCCAGCTTGGCCTCGAAACCGGCGAAACGCTCGAAATCCTTCAGACGGGTCAGCGGCCGGTCGATGCCGGGCGAGCTGACCTCCAGCGTGTAGGCGCTCTTGATCGGATCTTCAACGTCGAGCACCGCGGAGATCGCGCGGCTGATGTCGGCGCAGTCTTCGACCGTCATGGGCGCGCCGTCGGCGCGTTCCGCCATGACCTGCAGAACCATGCGCTGCCCACCGGTCAACTGCACACGCACGAGTTCGTAGCCCATGGCCTCGACCGACGGCGTGATGATCTGCTCGATACGACCGGTTGCTTCCATTCCACCTGACCCGCCCCCGCGGTCTCCCCTGGCACAGCGCCCTGGGACCAACACGAGGATTCCATACGCTGATAAAAAAATAAGTGGGCCAAGGCCCACCCGCAAAGCGTCCCGCCGGCCCGGTTTCCCGAGCCGCCGATCCGTATGGGTTCATGCGGTGAATATAGACATTCCGGAGCAGGCCGCAAGCGCTTTTCCGCAAAGTCCTATGCCCGGGCCTTGGTGGAGGGCTTTGGCCGGGGTATCGTCAAGCCCTCGGCGGCCGCCGTGCCGCCCGGAAAACACCCTCGGAACGGAGTCCGCCATGATCCTTGAAACCGCCCTCCTGACCGTCAGGCCCGGCCAGGGCGCGGCCTTCGAACGGGCGATGGCCGAGGCTCAGCCCTTGATCGCCGCGACTCCGGGCTTCCTCGGGCTGGAGCTGCGCCCCTGCCTGGAGGCGCCGGACCGCTATCTTCTGCTCGTCCGCTGGGAGCGGCTGGAGGACCACACCGAAGGTTTCCGGGGATCCGACCGCTACGCCCGCTGGAAGGCCCTGCTCCACCACTTCTACGACCCGTTCCCGGTGGTGGAGCATTACGGCGCGCCGCTGGTGTCTACCCCCGCGCCTTCCGTATGAAGCGCAGGAAGACCGGCTTGCGCCCGGCCTCGATGGCCTTCTCCTCATAGCGGGTGGGCGGCCATTCCGCGATGCGGTGGCGCCAGTCGGACGGGCCGCGGGCGGTCCATTCGAAATCGGGGTGGCGAACCGTGTGCTCCAGCATCCAGCGCACCAGCCCCATGTCGTCGCTGGCCAGACGCAGCTCCGCCCCGTCCTTCAGCACGCGCGCGAGGCGCGGCAGGTTGTCCGGGCCGATGAAGCGGCGCTCCCAGTGGCGCTTCTTCGGCCAGGGATCGGCGAACAGCACGAAGGCGCGCCCGATGGAGGCGTCCGGCAGGGCGTCGAGCAGCGGACGGGCGTCGTCCGGCAGGATGCGGACGTTGTCCTGAACCTTCTCGTCGTCGACCAGCTTGAGCAGGCCGGCCACGCCGTTGATGAAGGGTTCGGCGCCGATCACGCCCACGTCGCGGTTGTTCGCCGCCTGCCACGCCATGTGGTGGCCGCTGCCGAAGCCCACCTCCAGCCAGATGTCGCGCATCGGGGCGGCGAACAGGGCGTGGGGATCGATGCGGTCGCCCGGCTGCGGCACCGGGATTTCCAGTGACGGCAGGAGCCCGTCGAGCAGCTCGGTCTTGCGCTTGCGGAGCGGGCGCCCCTTGCGCCGCCCGTAGAGCCTCTTGGACGAGTCCAGGAAGGAGTCGGTCATCGTGACAACAGGGTCCCAAAACAAGTGCAGGGGCCGCATGGCCCCTGCATCCCGGACGGACGGGTCCGGTCTTGGAAGAAGCCGCTCTTAGAAGAAAGCGGCGCGCAGGTCGTTGACGAGGTCGGTCTTCTCCCAGGAGAAGCCGCCGTCGGCCTCGGCATCGCGGCCGAAATGGCCGTAGGCGGCGGTGCGCGCGTAGACCGGACGGTTCAGGCCCAGATGCGTGCGGATGCCGCGCGGGGAGAGGTCCACCAGCTTCTGCAGGACCTCCGACAGCCGGTCCTCGTCCACCGTGCCGGTGCCGTGGGTGTCGACATAGACCGACAGCGGCTTCGACACGCCGATGGCGTAGGAGAGCTGGATCGTGCAGCGCTCGGCCAGGCCGGCGGCGACCACGTTCTTGGCGAGGTAGCGCGCGGCGTAGGCGGCCGAGCGGTCGACCTTGGTCGGGTCCTTGCCGGAGAAGGCGCCGCCGCCGTGCGGGGCGGCACCGCCGTAGGTGTCCACGATGATCTTGCGGCCGGTCAGGCCGGCGTCGCCGTCCGGACCGCCGATGACAAAGCGGCCGGTCGGGTTGACGTAGAAGTTCGCCTCGTCGCACATCCAGCCCGCCGGCAGGCAGTTGAGGACGTGCGGACGGACGATCTCGCGCACCTCCTCCTGGGTCAGGCCGTCGGCGTGCTGGGTGGAGACCACCACCGCGGTGGCGCGCACCGGCTTGCCGTTCTCGTACTGCAGCGTCACCTGGCTCTTGGCGTCGGGGCCGAGCTGCGGGGCGGCGCCGGAGTGGCGCGCCTCGGCCAGCGACTTCAGAATGGCGTGGCTGTAGTAGATCGGCGCCGGCATCAGGGCCGGGGTCTCGTTGCAGGCGTAGCCGAACATGATGCCCTGGTCGCCGGCGCCCTCGTCCTTCTCACCGGCGGCGTCGACGCCGACCGCGATGTCGGCGGACTGGGAGTGGACGAAGCACTTGACGTCCATCTTCTCCCAATGGAAGCCGTCCTGCTCGTAACCGATGTCCTTCACCGCGGCGCGGGCGACCTGGACCAGCATGTCGGGGGTGATGCTCTCGGGCCCACGCACCTCACCGGCCAGAACGATCTGGTTGGTGGTCGCCAGCGTCTCCACCGCCACGCGGGCGTAGGGGTCGTGCGACAGGTACAGATCGACGATCGCATCGGAGATGCGGTCGCACACCTTGTCCGGATGGCCTTCGGACACGGACTCGCTGGTGAACACGTAGTTGAGCTTGGCCACGACGAACCTCGGCAATGGGCGGGGGCTATTCAACAAAAGTTTTTTGGGAGACCGGCGCAGCACCCACGGAAAGCCAGTCGTTTGCCGTATGTGGCAAGGTTTGCGTTTCAGGTCAAGCGATCTCCCCGCGGTTGGAGGAGTCGGGGGGAAATTCCCCTTAGAAACGACATCGGGGAACGGGCCGGTTGGCCGCGTTCCCCAATCATCCTGCCGTCCGGATTGCTTCCGGTTGTTCGGCTCGCGTCTCTGAAGCGTTTATTCGGCCGCTTCGACCATGCCGGAATTGGCAACGGCCTTGGTCAGCTCGAACAGGCGCTTGCGCACCGACGGGTCGTTGATGCGGTAGTAGGCGCGCACCAGTTCCAGCGTCTCGCGCTTGGCCATCGGATCCGGCTCGTAGCCGCCCGAACGCTCCTCGAAACCGGCGGCGCCGCCCTCCTCGTCATCGACCGGAGCCGCGGCGGCTTCCGCCGGCATGTCGTCGAAGAAGAAGGAGACCGGCACGTCCAGGACGCGGCTGAGGTCGAACAGGCGCGACGCGCCGATGCGGTTGGCGCCGCGTTCGTACTTCTGCACCTGCTGGAAGGTCAGGCCGATGGCCTCGCCCAGCTTCTCCTGGCTCATTCCGAGAAGGGTCCGGCGCAACCGGACGCGGGAGCCGACGTGAACGTCGATCGGGTTCGGCTTGCCCGTCTTGGGGCGGCCGGCAGTGGCCCGGCGGCCCCGCGTTTCTGTTGCTGGCATTGCTCTAATTCCCTGAAACAGTTGTGCAACCTTGATACGACATATCCATGTATGCAGTCAAGCGCGCCCGAGCGCTCCCGATGCGCGTGATTGAAAAAAGAGTCTCGGTTGCGCTAACCGCGATGTCGTGCGCGCAGGCCCACCGCGAAACAGGTCAAAAGAAGCAACCCAAACGCGCCATCGCCCACACGTCCGTAGAGAGTGGGGGTGGGCAACGCCTCCGGCAAGGCCGCATCGACCACACCCCTGTAACCAAGCGGGAGCATGGCTGTGATGCGGCCGTGGGAGTCCACGACGCCGGAGATGCCGGTGTTGGCGACGCGCACCAGCGGCATCCCCTCCTCGACCGCGCGGGTCCGGGCGATGGCGAAATGCTGGTAGGGGCCGGCGGTGTTGCCGTACCAGGCGTCGTTGGTCAGGTTCAGCATCCAGCGCGGCCGGGTGGCGCCGTCCTGCGACGCCGGCAGCACGGCGCCGGGAAAGATCACCTCGTAGCAGATCAGCGGGCTGACCGGCGGCAGGCCCTTGAGGTCCAGCGACACCGGCCCCGGCCCGGCGGAGAACTCCGCCCCGTTGCCGGCGATCGCCCCGACCGGCAGCCAGCGGCGCAGCGGCATGTACTCGCCGAACGGCACAAGGTGGAACTTGTCGAAGCGCCCGGTCACCGCCCCGCTGCCGTCCACCGCCGCCAAGCTGTTGTAATAGAGCGGCTCGCCCTCCGGCCCGGCCTCCATCCGCGGCACCCCGGTGATGAGCAGCCCGCCGGGCGGGGTGACCGACCCCAGCGCCTGGCGCAGGCGGGCGTCCTGGTCGAGGAACAGGGGCACCGCGGTCTCCGCCCAGATCACATGGGTGACCGGCGCGGCGGTTGTGGAGTCCGCGGCGGCAGCGACGGAGAGTTCCATTTGCTGCTGGACGTTGCGCACCCGCTCGCCCGCCGCCCATTTCAACCGCTGGTCGATGGCCGGCTGGACGAGCCGCAGCCGCACGTCCGGAACCGTCGCGTCCGACGCCCCGGCCAGCCGCAGCCCGCCCCAGGCACCCAGCGCCGCGAACAGCGCCAGCCCGGCGGCCAGCGCCCCCCAGGCGCGGCGGCGCGGCACCGCCGGA
Source organism: Azospirillum sp. UENF 211521 (assembly GCF_058780535.1). NCBI lineage: Bacteria > Pseudomonadati > Pseudomonadota > Alphaproteobacteria > Rhodospirillales > Azospirillaceae > Azospirillum > Azospirillum sp. UENF 211521. Next base: position 245,333 of record NZ_JBSNCF010000001.1, on the reverse strand, counting down.
TCGGCCAGCGCCACCGGCAGCGCCGCCACCAGCACGGTCAGCAGGCTGAGGCCGTAGACGCCGATCAGCGAGACGCCCTGCAGAACCGGCAGGACGCCCGTCCAGCCATAACCGATCAGGTTCCACGGGAAGCCGGTGAAGACATGGCCGCGCAGCCATTCGAACAGCGCCCAGGAGGCGGCGAACAGAACCGCTTTCCCCAGCCCCTGCCCCAGTCCTCGGCCCCGCAGCGTCCAGACCAGCAGCGTGGCGAAGCCGGTGAACATCGCCAGCAGGATCGGCAGGCCCGCCGCCGACAGCGGCAGAGCCCACCAGAAACGCTCGATGTCGGTGAACAGAGCCGCGCTGATCCAGTAGAGGCCGAGCAGGTGATGGCCGAAGCCGAAGAACCAGCCGACCGCGAATGCCTGCCGCCTGGTCCGCGCGCCGTCGAGCAGCCAGAGCAGCCCCGGAAAGGCGATCAGCAGCAGCGGCACCGCATCGGCCGGCGGCAGCGCCAGCGTCGCCAGCCCGCCGAACCCCGCCGCCGCCAGCAGCCGGCGCCAGCCGGTCAGACCGGCCAGACCCGCGGACAGGCGGCCCAGCCGGGCCGGGGTGGTCGTCATGTCGGTGGCGGTCAAGGGGTGGCACTCCGGATGCGGATGGGCTGGAGAGGCGATTGTGCCGGGCTGGAAACGGCCTCACCACGAAGACACGAAGAGAGGCACAAAGAGGCGCCCGCTTCGCCGGTCGGTCCGGGGATGCGGTGGAGCCTCTTTGCGCCGTCTGTGTGTCCTTCGTGCCCTCGTGGTGAAAATACCCGCGGGGTCTTACCCGACCTCGGCCAGAGCGGAATTCTCGGCGGGAGCGGTGCGGACGCGCAGCCGCTTGATGCGGCGGGGGTCGGCCTCGACGATCTCGAATTCCAGCCCGGAGGGGTGGATCAGCGTCTCGCCCTTGCCCGGCACCCGCCCGGCCATCGACACGACGAGACCGCCGAGCGTGTCGATGTCCTCGCGCTCCTCCTCGGTGAGGAAGGCGCCGACGCGATCCTCGAAATCCTCGATGGAGACGCGGGCGTCGGCGATGATCGAGCCGTCGGGACGTTCCACGAAATGGGGAGTCGCCTCCTCGTCGTGCTCGTCCTCGATCTCGCCGACGATCTCCTCGACCAGATCCTCGATGGTGACGAGGCCGTCGATGCCGCCGAACTCGTCGACCACCAGCGCCATGTGCTGGCGCTTCTGGCGCATCTGCACCAGCAGGTCGACCACCGGCATGCTGGGCGCGACGATGCTGAGATCGCGCACGATGTCCTTGAGTTCGACCGGCGTCCGGCTGGCCATCGCCACGATCACGTCCTTGATGTGGACCATGCCGACGACGTCGTCGAGCGTTTCACGGAACACCGGCAGGCGGGAATGGGCGTCCTCCGCCATGCGCTGGACGAGGGCGGGGAACGGGGTGTCCACCTCCACCGCCACGATGTCCGCGCGGGGCACCATCACGTCGTCGACGGTGCGGTCGCGCAGTTTCAGGATGTTGGCGAGCAGGGCACGCTCGGCCGCCCCCAGCGATCCCTCGCCGCTGTCCTGATCCTCGATCAGGTCTTCGATCGTGGCGCGCAGGGTGGCGTCGTCGCGCCCCCCCAAAACGGTCCTCATCCACCCGCGAAACAGGTGGCCCAAGGATTGCTGATCTTCGGCCCCGTCTTCACGGGGCGTTCGACTGTCGGAAATCTCGCTCATCGGTCCGGTGGTTGTTCGTCCAGGTTCGGCTCTCCGGGCGGAGAGCGCGTGGCGGCGTACGGATCGGCGATTCCGAGGGTGGCGAGCACGTCGGTTTCGAGCTGCTCCATCTCCTCGGCCTCGTCATCCGTCTCGTGATCATACCCGAGCAAATGAAGAACGCCATGCACCACAAGGTGGGTCATATGGTCCGAAGGTGTTTTACCCTGCTCGGCGGCTTCACGGGCGACGGTCTCCCAGGCCAGGATCACGTCGCCCAGCATGACCGGCGCGTCCTCGCCCAGTTCGGGCTCCTCCGCCTCGGTCAGGGCGAAGGACAGCACGTTGGTCGGCTTGTCCTTGCCGCGGTATTCGCGGTTCAGGCGGTGCACCAGCGCGTCGTCGGCCAGCACGACGGACAGCTCCGCCGGCCCCTCATCCTCGTCGTAGGTGACGGAGAGCGCAGCCAGCGCCGCCTGTTCGCACAGCCATTCGGCGTTGTCCGCCCACTCGCCCGCTTCACGTGAAACGACGACGTCGACGGCCATCACGGTGTTCCCTCCCCGTCCGGGGCCGGCCGGCGCCGGCCGTCGGCGCGGGTGCCCCGGGCACGGTCCTCCGCGGCCCGGTCGTTCTCGGCGCGGGCGCCCTCGGCACGGTCATAGGCGCGGATGATGCGGGCGACCAGCGGGTGGCGCACCACGTCGGCGGCGGTGAATTGGACGAAGCGGATGCCCTCCACCCCTTCCAGGATGTCCAGCGCCTCGCGCAGGCCGGACTTGGCGCCGGCCGGCAGGTCGGTCTGGGAGATGTCGCCGGTGACCGCCATGCGGCCCCCCTCGCCCAGGCGGGTGAGGAACATCTTCATCTGCATCGGCGTGGTGTTCTGCGCCTCGTCCAGGATGACGAAGGCGTTGGCGAGCGTGCGGCCGCGCATGAAGGCGAGCGGCGCGATCTCGATCTCGCCGGACTCCAGCCGCTTCTTCACCTGCTCCGCCGGCAGCATGTCGTGCAGCGCGTCGTAGAGCGGGCGCAGATAAGGATCCACCTTCTCCTTGAGGTCGCCGGGCAGGAAGCCCAGCCGCTCCCCCGCCTCGACGGCGGGGCGCGACAGGATGATGCGGTCCACCTGGCCGGTGGTCAGCAGCGCCACCGCCTGGGCCACGGCGAGGTAGGTCTTGCCGGTGCCGGCGGGGCCGAGGCCGAAGACCATCTCGCTTTCCGCCAGCGCCTGCAGATAGGCCGCCTGCATGGGGGAGCGCGGGGTGATGGCGCCCTTGCGGCGGGTGCGCACCGCAACCTCGCCCCGGCTGAGCGTCGCCAGATTCTGGTCGCGCACCGCGCCGCCGACGCCGGTCGCCATGCGGACGGCGGCGTCCACCTCGCCGGTGCCGACGGTCATGCCGCGCTTCAGGCGCTCGTAGAGGGCGTCGATGGCCGAACGGGCGGCTTCCGACGATTCCGCCGGGCCGGCGATGGTCAGCGTGTTGCCGCGGGAGATCAGGGAAACGCCCAGCTGGTTCTCAATGCGGGCGAGGTGGCGGTCATGCTCCCCGTACAGCATCGGCAACAGCCGGTTGTCGTCGAAGTTCAGATCAATCCGTTGATCTGGGCGTTGATCGGAGCGCTGGTCAGGGCGCTGATCGGGCAAGCCGTTCAAACGGTCGCCTCCACGGGTTGCGTGCCGGTGGCGGAGCTGCGGTATTCACCGGTCGCCACGCTGCCGGCAAGGCTGTTCGGATGGGCCGCGTCGATGCGCACCGCGACGATGCGGCCGAGCAGCCGCTCGTTGGCCTCGGCGTGCACCGACTGCAGAAAGGGGCTCTTGCCCAGGAGCTGGCCGGTGCGCTTGCCGACGCGGTCGAACAGGACCGGCACGGTGCGCCCGACGAAGCTCTCGTTGAAGGCCTGCTGCTGCGCGTTCAGCAACTGCTGGAGCGCGGCCAGACGGGCCTCCTTGACATCCTCGGGCACCTGGGCGTGCTCCAGCGCCGCCGGGGTGCCGGGGCGCGGGCTGTACTTGAAGGAATAGGCCTGGGCGTAGCCGACGTCGGTGACGAGGCGCAGCGTCGCCGCGAAATCGGCGTCGCTCTCGCCGGGGAAGCCGACGATGAAGTCGCCCGACAACGCCAGATCCGGCTTGGCGGCGCGCAGCCGGTCGACGATGCGGCGGTAGTCGTCCGCCGTGTGCTTGCGGTTCATCGCCGCCAGCACGCGGTCCGACCCGGCCTGCACCGGAAGATGCAGGTAGGGCATGAGCTGCGGCACCTCGGCGTGGGCGCGGATGAGGTCGTCCTCCATGTCGCGCGGGTGCGAGGTGGTGTAGCGGATGCGCTCCAGACCGTCGATCTCGGCCAATTCGCGGACCAGCCGCCCGAGGCCCCAGGTGGTGCCGTCCGGCCCCTCCCCGTGCCAGGCGTTGACGTTCTGGCCGAGCAGGTTGATCTCGCGCGTGCCGCCGGCGACGAGGCGCCGGGCCTCCGCCACGATCTGGGCGCCGGGCCGCGAGAACTCGGCGCCGCGGGTGTAGGGCACCACGCAGAAGGTGCAGAACTTGTCGCAACCCTCCTGCACCGCCAGGAAGGCGGAGACGCCCTGGCTGGCGCTCTCGTCCGGCAGGAAGTCGAACTTGGACTCCACGGGGAAGTCGGTGTTCAGCACGCTGCCCGCCTTGCGGCTGGCCTTGGCGACCATCTCCGGCAGGGTGTGGTAGGTCTGCGGCCCGAAGACCATGTCCACGAAGGGGGCGCGGGCGACGATCTCCTCGCCCTCGGCCTGGGCGACGCAGCCGGCCACCGCGACGATCATCCGGCCGTCGCCGGCCTCGGCCTTGACGTCCTTGAGCTGGCGCAGGCGGCCCAGCTCCGAGAACACCTTCTCGGAGGCCTTTTCCCGGATGTGGCAGGTGTTGAGGATCACCATGTCGGCGCCGTCCGGCTCGTCCACCGGCCGGTATCCCAGGGGTGCCAGGACATCCGCCATGCGGGCGGAGTCGTAGACGTTCATCTGGCAGCCCCAGGTCTTGATGAAGAGCTTCTTACCCAACGATCCCTTCCACAGCGCTGAACGATCCGACCAACCGCGATCGCGACCAATGCAAAAACGCGCGCCAGGACGGCACCGCATCGAGCGGCGCTATCCGGCGCGCGACCCGCCGCGTCGCGGCGTCGCACCCTGCCGATATGGTAGCACGAGTGCGGGAAAACGAGTCAATCGTGCCCGCGCGGCGTCTTTCCATTTCGCGGTGTGGAAAGTTCCCGTCACGGCGTCGCGGCGGGCAGCGGCTTCCCGGACACCGCGCGCTCCACGCCCCGCGCCACGGCGCGCTGGCAATGATCGGCCAGGGCCTTGCGGCTGGAGAAGCCGTCGATGGTCACCGGGGGATGGAACTCCACCTCCACCGTCATGCGGCCCAGCGTGAAGACCGTCCACAGATGGGGGGCGAGATCCATGTCGCCATACCACGCGTAACAGGGACGGAAGGCGATCCCCATCGGGATGCCGTCCAGCCGCGTCGGCGCGATGCTGACCGGCTGCACGGTCAGCGGCCGGTCCCCGATGCGCCGGGCGGCCACCGCGAACAGCGCCGTCTTGAAGGGGAGCGTGCGGTTGCCGTCGCTGGAGGTGCCCTCGGGAAACAGGATCAGGCTGTCGCCGGCGTCCAGCCGGGCGCCCAGCTCGTCGCGCTGCTTTTCCACCCCGGAGCGGGCCTTGCGCTCCACGAAGACGGTCTGCTGCAGCTTCGCCAGCGCCCCGAAGAAGGGCCAGCCGGCGACCTCGCTCTTCGCCACGAAGGAGCCCGGAATGACCGACCCCAGCACCGTGATGTCGAGGTAGGAGGAATGGTTGGAAACGAACAGCACCGGCCCGTCCGTGGCGCGCTCGCCGCGCACCACGACGCCGATGCCCAGGATGGCGGCGCAGACCCGGTGGTAGAAGCGCGGTATCCGGAAGCGCAGCGGCGAGCGCACAGCGACGGCCAGCGCCTGCACCGGAACCAGCAGGAGTGTCCACAGCACATAGACTGCCAGACGCAGGCCGCCGCGCACCGGCGATCCCAGGGCGCGCGCACCGGTTGCATCCACCGCCGTCATGCCACCCGTCTCCTGATGCAATCGCGGATCACGCGATCTGGGCGTCGCGGCTGCGCCGCTCGTAGTGCTTGGAATACTTGTTGGTGATCAGGTCGGTCTTCACCACGATCGACACGTCGGTGGTGTTGAACTGGTGATCGATCACCGCGCCGGCGCCGATGAAGCCTCCCAGCCGCAGATAGCCCTTGATCAGCGGCGGCAGAACGGACAGCGCGCGCTTCGGATCGATCTGGTCGCGGGGCATCAGGTCCATGCCGACACAGCGTTCCGGCAGGGCCACCGGGCGCAGCTCCTCCGGGGCCAGATGGAAGTGATGCAGGTAGGCGAGCGGCTCGGCCATCGCCACCGGGTCGGTGCCCGGCAGGCTGGCGCAGCCGAACATCACCGCGATGTCGTGGTGGAAGACATAGGCCGCGATGCCGCGCCACAGCAGCTGCATGCTGCTGCCGCGCGTGCGGTAGGCCGCGTCGACGCAGGACCGCCCCAGCTCCAGGATCTCCCCCGGATAGCTGAGCAGCCGCCCGATGTCGTACTCGTCGCTGGAATAGAAGCGGCCGGCCTTGGCCGCCGCCGGGCGGCGGATCAGCCGGTAGGTGCCGACCACGGAGTCCGGGCCGTCGCCGCGGGCGTGGTCGATGACCAGAAGATGATCGCAGAGGGTGTCGAAATCGTCGAAGTCGCGATGGCGCGCGGCCATGTCCGGCGACGGCACCGCCGACATCTCCTCGTAGAAGACGCGGTAGCGCAACGCCTGCGCCCAATCGATCTCGGCGGCGCTTTCGGCCAGCCGCACTTCGAGGGAGCCCATGCGCAGATCCGAAGAGCTGCCCTGGTCCGTGCCTGTATCAGCCATACTCGACGCTTCGCTGGCGTTGTTCGGGTCGCGGCAACCGCCGGTTCTCCATCCGGAGCCCGGTCGGGCACGGAACAGGGATAACACGAATGGCCGGTTGCCGGTCAACCGCGACGTGACGATCCCGCCCCCGGCATGCCCGGACTCCGGGCAAGCCACAAGGTCCGGCCCCGGCGAACGGGGACGGCGGCAAGACGGGACGGCAGGGATCACGCGGGAAGGAAAAAGCGGTCACATCCGGGCGAAGGGGTTCCGGGGCGGACCGGACCGAACAGCGGCGGTCCGCCGGACACCAACGCACAAGCTTGATGGACCTGGACCTCAGGCCGCGCCGCGGCGGGCGCGGGTGCCGAGACCGATCTGCTTGGCCAGCGAGCTGCGCTGGCGGGCGTAGTTCGGGGCGACCATCGGATAGTCGGCCGGCAGGCCCCAGCGGTCGCGGTATTCCTCCGGCGACATGTCGTAGGCCGTCTTCAGATGGCGCTTCAGCATCTTCAGCTTCTTGCCATCCTCCAGGCATACAATGTAGTCGGGAGTGACGGACTTCTTGATGGGCACCGCGGGCTGCGGACGCTCCTCAGTCGCAACCGGCTCGGTCCCGACATTCGCGAGTGACTTGTACACCTGCTCAATCAGCGTCGGAAGATCGCCGAGAGCGACTGTATTGTTCGAGACATGCGCCGCCACGATCTCCGTGGTCAGAGACAACAGCGCGTTGGAAGGGTTACCATTGCTCATGTAAGCTTGCTCCGCAGCTTGGCATTCCTCTCCATATAAAGAGGTTTGTGGCCGCGTGCAATATCCATCCTTTGCTCTTAAAGAGGAAGCAGTGTACGAAAAAAAATCTCCGGATTTGTTTTTGGACATCACCAGCGAGGTGTGCCCGTTAACCTTCGTCAAGACCAAGTTGTCGGTGGAGCGCATGGCGGCCGGGCAGACGCTTGAAGTCCGGCTGAACGCTGGCGAACCCTTGGAGAATGTACCCCGATCCTTAGCCGAACTGGGTCACTCCATTCTCGCCGTGACGCCCGAAAATCCGGATGAGCCGGACGGGGTGCACCGCCTGTGGATTCAGAAAGGTTAAGATTTATTCGTCGGTGTACGAATACCGCAACACCAGGGCGGCAACCCTTCCGTCCACCCTGCGGTAATAGCCGGGACGACGGCCCACGGCAAAGAAGCCACAAGATTTATACAGGGATTGCGCCATACCATTGTCTTCGGCGACTTCAAGGAACAGCGCCGTGGCGCCCAGCGCCCGCGCGCCGTCCAAAGCCGCCACCACCAGCCGCCGCCCGGTCCCCTGCCCCCGCGCGTCGTCCCGGACGCCGACGGCGATGATCTCGCCATCGTCGGCGGCAACCCGCGCGAGCAGGAAGCCGACCGGATCGTCGCCCTCCACGCCCTCCCGCAAGGCCAGAGCGGCGAAGAAGCCGGGCTGGCCGATCAGGCTGGCGACCGCCTCGCTGCCCCAGGGATCGTCGGGAAAGCACCCCTGTTGCAGGGCCGCGATCACCGCGGCGTCGGCAAGGCCGGCGGTCTGAAGCCGCACCGGATGAGACGCCGGGGAACGGAACGTCTCGGGCGGGGCCGCCGTCATGCCGTCTTCCGCGGCAGGGAGACGTCGGGCGGACGCAGATAGAAGGGCTGGGCCGGCAGTCCGACCTCGCGCCGGGCGCCCAGCGCGGCGACCACGGCGGCGTCGGGCGTGCCCGGCCCGGCGGCGAAGGCGGTGTCGGCACGCCCCTCCAGAAGCGGGCGCAGCGCCGCCGCCCCGTCCCCGGCGACCAGCAACGGCATGGCACCGGCTTCACCGGCGAGCAGCCCGTCGAGCCAACCCGGCACCGCGGCGGGCTCCAGCATCGCCGGCTCGCCGAACGGCGTCAGGTCCGGGTGGAACAGCTGCAGGAACGGCTCGCTGCGTCGGGAGTCCACGGCGACCAGGACGGTCCGGCCGTCCCGCTCCGCCTCCGGCAGGCCGTGGGCGATCGCGTCGAAGCTGGTGACCCCGACCACCGGCAGCCCGGCGGCAACCGCGAAGCCGCGCGCCGCGGCCAGCGCGATGCGCAGGCCGGTGAAGGCGCCGGGCCCGACGGTCACGGCGATGCGGTCGAGCGCGTCGAAGGCGCAGCCGGCTTCCGCCAGCGCGGCCTGCGCCAACGGCACCAGCGCCTCCGCCTGCCCGCGGGCCATCGGCTCGCGCCGTTGCACCGTGACGGCGCCATCGTCCCACAGCGCGGCCGAACAGCCGGAGGTCGCCGTGTCCAGTCCCAGAACTCTCATCGCCTCACACGCGTCGTCAGGTCCGCCATCTTCAAAGCCCCACTTCAAGCCTGGGTCAAGAGCGTGATAGACAGCCCCGACCTTCCCTGACGGCATGGATCATGCTCACACCCATCGCACCACCGGACTTCGACGTCGACATCGACCTGCTGTACGCCACGCCGGACAACCTGACCGGGGCGCCGATCTACCGGCACCCGCATTGCCTGCTGCACCCCGACGCGGCGGCGGCGCTGCGCGCGGCGATCCGGCTGGCGCGCGGCATCGGCTGCCGGTTGCGGCTGTACGATGCCTTCCGCCCGGTCGAGGCGCAATGGGCCTTGTGGCGGGCGCTGCCCGATCCCTCCTACATCGCCGACCCGTCGGGCGGCTCCACCCATTCGCGCGGCGTTGCGGTGGACCTGACGCTGGCCGACGGCTCCGGGCGCCCGCTGGACATGGGCACCGGCTTCGACGACATGACCGAACAGTCCCACCATGGCCGCACCGACCTGACCACGGAGCAGCAGCGCAACCGCGCCGCCCTTCTCGGCGTCATGACGGCGGCGGGCTGGCGGCATTACAGCTTCGAGTGGTGGCACTACCAGCTGCCGGACGAGCAGCGCTACCCCCTGCTGACCGACGCCGCGCTCGGCGGCGTGATGATGGGGTGATGGCCCACGACCCCGGTCGCGGGCGCCATCCCCGCGGCCGGGCGCCATAAGGCCCAATGTCACAGGGGTTGTTGCAAGGCTGCATCACGAAGGCGCTCGAAGCGCATCGTGCGTGTTGCGGACTTGTTCCCGGCGCCATCCCTGTGCCACACCAGCCGTGGCGCAGCCTGGGCTCCGGTCCGGCCGCGCGACCGTTCCGGACCCACGACAGGCCGCCATGCCGTTCCGCCGCGCCGCCACCCTCTTCGCCGTGGCCGCCGCCTGGGCCTTCCAGGCCCTGGCGGGAAGCCCCGGCGTTGCGGCGCCCGCCGTTGCTGGAGACGGAACCACGAACACCGCCGTCGTCTTCGCCTACGACCGCTTCGGCGAGGACCAGACTCCGTCCATCAGCATCCGTATCGACCAGTTCGAAGCCCATCTGGACGAGCTTCAGGACGGCGACTACCAGGTCCTGCCCCTGCCCCGCATCCTGGAGGCGCTGCGCAGCGGCGCGCCGCTGCCCGACCGGACGGTGGCGATCACCATCGACGAGGCCAGCCGTTCCGCCTTCCGCGAGGCATGGCCCCGGCTGAAGGCGGCGGGTCTTCCCTTCACCCTGTTCGTGGCGACCGACGCCGTCGACCGCGGGTCGCCCGCCCACATGACCTGGGCGGAGGTGCGGCAGCTCGCCGCCGCCGGGGTCACGCTCGGCGGGCTCGGCGCCTCCACCCAGTCGCTGGTGTCCCGCCCCGCCGAGGAGGTGAAGGCGGAGCTGCGCCGCATGGCCGACCGGCTGCAGGCGGAGACCGGCCAGCGCCCCACCCTGTTCGCCTACCCGCAGGGCGAGGTGTCGTCGGCGCTGCGGACCATCGTGACGGAGCAGGGCTTCGCCGCCGCCTTCGGCCAGCAGTCCGGCGTCCTGCACCCGCAGGCCGACCGGGCGACCCTGCCGCGTTTCGTGATGAACGAAAGTTTCGGCAGCGTGGACCGCTTCCGGCTGGCCGCCAACGCGCTGCCGCTGCCGGTGACCGACCTGACGCCCGACGACCCGCTGCTGACCGTCAACCCGCCGTCGATCGGCTTCACCGTGTCGGACGAGATCGGCGACATCGCGCGGCTGGCCTGCTTCGCCGCCGGCCAGGGCCGGACGGCGCTGGAGCGCGTGACGGAGGACCGGGTGGAGGTGCGCATCCGCGATCCCTTCCCGCCGGGCCGCACGCGCGTGAACTGCACCCTGCCGGGTCCCGAAGGACGGTGGCGCTGGCTGGGCATGCAGTTCGTCGTTCCGGAATAAAACGGCCGGAATAAAACGGCCGGAATAAAACGGCCGGAGCAAGCGGAGAGACACGCCGGCGGGCGCGGCCTGTGCCGGCCACGCCCGTCCGGTGGATGCCGTCAGCGGACGGCGCGGACCTCGACCACCTCGGGGATGTAGTGGCGCAGCATGTTCTCGATGCCGGCCTTCAGCGTGGCGGTGGAGCTGGGGCAGCCGGAGCAGGCTCCCTTCATCTCCAGATACACCACGCCCTCCTCGAAGCCGTAGAAGGTGATGTCGCCGCCGTCCTGGGCCACCGCCGGGCGCACGCGGGTGTCCAGCAGCTCCTTGATCTGGGTGACGATCTCGTCGTCGTCCGCGCTGGCGGCGTGGCCGTCGCCGGCCGCCTCTTCCAGAAGCACCGGCCGGTTGGCGGTGAAATGCTCCATGATGACGCCGAGGATCGACGGCTTCAGCAGGAACCACTCCTTGTCGCCGGCCTTGGTGATGGTCACGAAGTCGGCGCCCAGGAACACGCCCTGGACCCCGTCGATCTCGAACAGCCGCTGGGCCAGCGGCGAAGCGGCGGCGCCGTCGCGGGACGGGAAGTCCGCGGTGCCGCGTCCGAGCACGTCACGCCCCGGCAGGAACTTGAGAGTCGCCGGGTTGGGCGTCTGCTCGGTCTGAATGAACATGGTGATATCCTCCATCGGCGCCGAACAACACTGGCGGCGTAGGCGAAACTTGGGCAGAATCCGCCGACAGATCAAGCATCGCATCTTTATGGTTATCGATCCGTGAGCATGGCACCGCCCGCGGCCACCGCACCGGCCGTTCCCGCGGCCATCCCTGGGGGCCCCTCCATCGACGACGCCGCGCGGGAGGTCGTCGAATGGCTGCTGCTGGAAGGCCGGCACGCGCCCGGCTTCGAGCCGATGATGGACCGCTTCTGCCGGCGCCTGATGGCCTCCGGCGTGCCGCTGCTGCGCGCCGTCTGCGCCCTGCCCCTGCTGCACCCGCAGATCCGCACCATCGCCTTTTTCTGGCGCCGCAACGCCGAACAGGTGGAGACCACCACCCGCGCCCACGGCACCGAGACCAGCACCGAATACCTGACCAGCCCCTTCGCCACCCTGATCGAGGACGGCGCCGATGGCCTGCGCTACCGGCTGGAGCAGATGGAGCCGCCCTACCCGTACCCGGTCTTCGCCGAGCTGAAAGCGCAGGGGGCGACCGACTACGTCGCCATGGCCGTGCTGTTCGCCGGGGGGCGGCGCAACGTGCTGAGCTTCACCACCGACCGGCCCGGCGGCTTCTCCACCGCCGATCTGGCGCTGGTCGACGCGGTGCTGCCGGCGCTGGGCGCGGTGCTGGAGACGCTGGCGCTGCGGCGGCTGGCGACGACCGTGCTGGACACCTATGTCGGCCACCGCACCGGCGCGCGCATCCTGTCGGGCGACATCCGCCGCGGCACCGGCGCCAACGTCCGCGCCGTGCTGTGGTACTGCGACCTGCGCGGCTTCACCTCTCTGGCCGACCGGCTGCCGCGCGAGGAGCTGATCGCCCTGCTGAACGGCTATTTCGAGATCATGGGCGGCGCCGTGGAAAGCCGCGGCGGCGAGATCATGAAGTTCATCGGTGACGCCATGCTGGCCATCTTCCCGCTGGAGGAGAGCGACCCGACCGGCGCCGCCGCCTGCACCAAGGCGTTGGACGCCGCGGAGGAGGCGCTGACCGACATGGCCGCCCGCAACGCCGAACGCTCCGCCTGGGGCCAGCCCACCCTGCGCTGCGGCATCGCGCTCCACATGGGCGAGGTCATGTACGGAAACATCGGCTCCGCCAACCGGCTGGACTTCACCGTCATCGGCCCGGCGGTCAATCTGGTCAGCCGGATCGAGGGGCTGTGCAGCCGGCTGGAGCGCAACGTCCTGACCTCCGCCGAGGTGGCCGAGGCCTGCGCCAGCCGCCTCGTCTCGGTCGGCTGGCATCCGGTGAAGGGGCTGAACGACCCGATCGAGGTCTATGGGCTGAAGGAGAAGACAGGGACCAATGACGGGACCGATGAATAGGGCGCTGCCACGAACCCGCGGTCGCCGGCCTTGAGCGGTCGCGACCCCTCCCCTGCCCGCCCGTCCCTCCGTCCCGTCGCGCTGGCCGCCGCCGCGTTTTCGGCGGGCTGGTCGCTGATGATGATGGAGATCCTCGGCGGAAGGCTGATGGCGCCGCATTTCGGCTATTCGGTCTATCAGTGGGGCGCCGTCATCGGCGTGGTGATGACCTTCATGGCCGCCGGCTACTGGACCGGCGGGCAGCTCGGCGACGGGCCGAAGGCGGTGCCGGCCTTGCGCGCCGCCCTGCTGGCCGGGGTCGCCGCGGCGGCGCTGACGCCCTGGCTGGGCAAGCCGATGCTGGCCGACGCCGCGGGCCGCTTCAACGCGGTCGAGGGGTCGGTCGTCGGGGCGGCGCTGATCCTCGGCCTGCCGTCCTTCGCGCTGGCCATGGTGTCGCCGCTCTGCGCGGGCCTGAGCAGCCTGACCGGTGCGGCGGCGGCGGGGCGGATCTATGCGGTCGGCACGCTGGGCAGCATCGGCGGCACCTTCTTCGCCTCCTTCTACGCGATCCCGCAGGTCGGGGTGTCGGCGGGCTACGCCCTGGCGGTGGTCCTGCCGGCGCTCGCCTGCCTGTTCGTTCCGGGTGGGAAACGGGTGGCCGCCGCCGCGGCCCTGGCGGTTCCCCTGGCCTGGGCCGCCGGCCATGGCGAGGGGCAGGGCTTCGCCCTCTACCGCGAGACGCCGCACAACACGATCATGGTGCAGGAGGACGCCGAGCAGATCCGCCTGCACTTGAACGTGGCCTGGGCCACCCAGTCGCGGCTGCGCAAGGACGGCGGGCCGACCGGTCTGTATTACGACCTGTTCGCCGCCGTTCCGGCCTTGGGCAATGGCACGCGCGTCCTGGTGCTGGGGCTGGCCGGTGGAGCCGCCGCCAAGGAGATCCTCGACAGCTGGCCCGGCGCCGACATCCTGGGGGTGGAGCTGGACCCCGCGGTGGTCGATGTGGCGCGCGAGAGGTTCGGCCTGCGGCCCGAGGTGCGCGTCGCCGTGGAGGACGCCCGCCGCCACGTCGAGCGGTCGCCGGAGCAGCACGACGTGGTGATCGTCGATCTCTATTCGACCGCCCTGATCCCCTTCTTCACGGCGACCCGGGAGTTCTTCGCGGCGGTGGAGCGGCGGGTGGCGCCGGGCGGCGTGCTGGTCATGAACGTCGCCTCCCCCATGGACCGCGACGCCCTGGTCGGGCCGCTGGCGGCGACGCAGGGCGCGGTCTTCCCGTCGGTGTACGTCGCCGATGCCGGACGCGGGAATTACCTGCTGATCGCCACGAAGGAGGCCCGTACGCTCGAGGATCTGAGCGTACGCCTGCGCGCCGCTCCGCCGGGTGCGACGTACGCGGCCTCGCGCATCCTGGAGACGCTGGCCCCCGCCACGCTGGAGGGCCATCCCGTGCTGACCGATGATCGGTCCGACATCGACCAGCGCAGCCTCACCGCGCTTTACGGGCGTTGACGCTTTACGTAATGGCGTCCAGCGCATCGATGCCGATGCCGCCCGGCACGATGGTCAGCGGAATGCGCATCTTGGCGAGGCCGCGGTTGGTGAAGTAGGAGATCAGCGGTCCCGGCCCTTCCGGATCGATACCGGCGGCCAGCACGAGGATGGAGATGCTCGGCTCCTCGTCGATCAGGGCCAGCACCTCGTCACGGCGGTTGCCCTCGCGTACGTACAGGGCCGGCAGGGTGCCGGTCAGGCGGTTGACGTCGCGCGCCAGCTTCTGCAGCTTCTGCTCCGCCTCCGCGCGCTGCTCCTCGCGCATCAGGTTTTCCAGGGCCAGCCACTGCTGCACCTCGCCCGGCTCGATGACGTAGAGCAGCGCCACCTTGCCCCCCGACTTGCGGGCGCGCAGGCAGGCGTAGCGCAGGGCGAGCTGAAGCTCCGGGCTCTCGTCCACCACGACCAGGAAGATGCGGACCGGCGGTTTGGCCGTGGCGTCCGGGGTGACGTCCGCCCCGGCGTTCGGATCGGTCGCAATCGGATCGGACATGGGTCACACCCTCCGGAAGATGGCGCCGGCCAGCCAGCCGGCGGCGATGGCGCCAATCACCGCGGCAACACCGTAAATCATCGGCTGGTTGCGCGCAAAGTCGTAGATTTCCGCGCTGAAGCCGACCTTGGACACCACCAGCGGCGTGGTCTGGGCGCTGACCACCTCGCCGTCGCGGATCAGCAGCGCCTCCACATTGTACAGCCCCGTCGGCACGTTGGCCGGGAAATAGATGTTGGTCCGGAACAGCCGCTCGCCGAGGAAGGCCACCTGCCCCAGCGTGATGCCGTAGAGCCCGGCCCGCTGCTTGTTGCGGATCAGGGCGGAGCGGAACAGGGCGAGCTGGTCCGGGGCCAGCTGCTCGCGCGGGCCGAGCTGGAGGTTCGGCAGGCCGATCTGGTGGCGCTCCAGCACCGGGCGGCCCACGAACTGGTCCAGCGGGCGGTTCGTCGCGACCATGTAATAGCCGGGCACCTGCTCGAACCGCACGCTGCGCGCGTTGATCCAGATGCCGGCGATGCGCTCTTTGCGGCGCACCGTGACCGGGGTGCGCGGGCCGGTCACCACGATGGCGACGTCGCCCGCCCCGTCGGTGGTGCCGAACAGCACGACCTCCGTCCCGGTGAAGCCGGTGGTGATGGCGATCAGGTGGCTCGACAGGTCGGCGACGAGCTGCTGCGCCCACACCATGGAGGCCAGGAACCCCCCCGCCAGAAGCCCCACCAGCCCGCCGACGACCCGGACGGACCACAGCCGCCCGGCGCCCCTGCCGACAGCGCTCACGACATCCTCGTCGAGATGGTGAAGACGTCGTTGGGTTCGACCACCAGATCGAAGGCGAGCTTCAGCGCCACCGCGACGACCAGCGAGGCCAGCAGAAGGCGCGCCTGCTCGCCGCGCAGCCGGCCGCCGGCCTTGGTGCCGAACTGCGCGCCGATCACCCCGCCGATCAGCAGCAGAAGCGCCAGCATCACGTCCACCGTCTGGTTGGTCGCCGCCTGGAGCAGCGTCGCCATGGCCGTGGTGAAGATGATCTGGAACAGCGAGGTGCCGGCCACCAGCCCGGTCGGCATGTTCAGCAGATAGATCATCGCCGGCACCAGCATGAAGCCGCCGCCGATGCCCATGATCGCCACCAGCATTCCGCCGATCGCCCCGATCCCGGCCGGCAGCAGGGCGGAGATGTAGAGCTTGGAGCGCTGGAAGCGCATCTTCAGCGGCAGGCCGTGCAGCCACATGTGGCGGTGCAGCTTGCCCCGCTTGGCGGTGGGGGCGCGGCGGCGGATCAGCGCGCGGCTGGCCTCCACCATCATCATGGTGCCGATGGTGCCGAGGAAGAAGACGTAGGACAGCGTGATCGCCGCGTCGATCTGGCCGATCCGCTGCAACAGGGAGAAGATCCAGACGCCGACCACCGTGCCGACCATGCCGCCCAGCAGCATGACGACGCCCAGCTTGACGTCCACGTTGCCGCGGCGCCAGTGGGCGAGCACGCCCGACACGCTGGCGGCGACGAGCTGGTTGGCCTGGGTGCCCACCGCGATGGCGGGCGGAACGCCGATGAAGATCAGCAGCGGCGTCATCAGGAAGCCGCCGCCCACCCCGAACATGCCGGACAGGAAGCCGACGAGCCCCCCCATGCCGAGCACGAGCAGGGCGTTGACCGACATCTCGGCGATCGGCAGATACACTTGCATGGGGGCAAAGCCGGCGGACGGGAAGGTCCGCCAGCTTATACCGTACAGGCGCTGTTACGGCAATTAGGCCGGAACGCCCGCGTCCTTCAGCAGATCGGCCAGCACGACCTCCGGACGGGGGCCGACGTGGCTGATGATCTCCGCGGCGGCCAGCGCGCCGATGCGGCCGCACACCGCCGGGGCCATGCCGCGGGTAAAGCCGTAGAGGAAGCCGGCGGCGTAGAGGTCGCCGGCCCCCGTGGTGTCGACCACGCGGGCGACCGGGGACGCGGGAACCTCGACCACCTCCCCGCCGGAGACGATGACGGCCCCCTTCTCGCTGCGCGTCAGGGCGGCGGTCTTGCCGAGGCGCTTCACCGCCTCCAGCGCGTCCTCGAAGCGGTCGGTCTTGTAGAGGGCGGTGATCTCATGCTCGTTGGCGAACAGGATGTCGACATGGCCCTCGACGAGGTCCAGGAACTCCGCGTGGTGGCGGTGGACGCAGAAGCTGTCGGACAGCGAGAGCGACACCTTGCGCCCGGCGCCGTGGGCGGTCGCGGCGGCCTTGCGGAAGGCCTCCTTGGCGCGGGGCGGGTCCCACAGATAGCCTTCCAGGTAGGTGACCTGCGAGTTGACGATCAGCGCCTCGTCGATGTCCTCCGGCCCCAGCTCCACGCAGGCGCCGAGGAAGGTGTTCATGGAGCGCTGGGCGTCCGGCGTCACCAGGATCAGGCAGCGCGCCGTCGGGGCGCCGCCATGGCCGGCCGCCGTCTCGAAATGCACGCCGGCGGCGCGGATGTCGTGGCGGAAGACCTGGCCGAGCTGGTCGCCGTGGACCTTGCCGATGTAGGCGCCTTTGCCGCCCAGCGAGGCGATGCCGGCCATGGTGTTGCCGGCGGAGCCGCCCGACACCTCGATGCCCGGGCCCATGCGGCCGTACAGCTCCTCGGCGCGGGCGGCGTCGATCAGCGTCATCGCGCCCTTCTCGATGCCGTTGGCCGTGAGAAAGGCGTCGTCGGCATGGGCAATCACGTCGACGATGGCGTTGCCGACGCCGGTGACGTCGAATTCGGCCGTGGCCATGGGCGCTCCTTGGAAACTTTGGGAAAAGGCGGGGAAAGACGGTGTCGGAACCGTGGAGGAAAACCGGGCGCGAGTATAGCCGCCCGCCTCCACATCTCAAGCGCGGCGCAAGGCCCCCTGGAATGGAACGGCCCGCCGTCGTAGATAAGCGTCGCCTGACCGCAACGGCCCCATCGAGAGAGTCCGTATGATCCGCGCCCTGCTTCTCGCCATTGGACAGCTTTCCGACCCGGCGTCCCGCCGCGTCGTGTGGATCGGCGTGCTGTCCGCCATCCTGGCCTTCGCCCTGCTGGCCGGGGCGGTGTGGTGGGCGCTGTTCCACACGGCGCTGACCGGCTACGCCTGGGTCGACGGGGTGCTGGACGTGCTGGGCGGGCTGGCGGTCCTGCTGCTGGCCTGGGTGCTGTTTCCCGCCACGGTCGGCATGGTGTCCAGCTTCTTCCTCGACGAGGTGGTGCAGGCGGTGGAGCGGCGCCATTATCCCCAGTTGCCGCCGCCCCGCCAGACCGGCCTTGGCGAAGAACTGCTGACCGCGCTGCGCTTTTTCGCCATCGTCCTGCTCGTCAATCTGTTCGCCCTGCCCCTGTATCTGATGGTGCCGGGGTTGAACCTGCTGATCTTCTACACCGCCAACGGCTATCTTCTCGGCCGCGAATACTTCGAGATGGTGGCGATCCGGCGGATGGGCCGGAAGGAGGCGGGGTTTCTGCGGCGTTCCAGCCCGTTGAAACCATTTTTGGCTGGCGCCGTAATTGCCTTTCTTTCGACAATTCCTTTCGTCAACCTGCTGGTGCCGGTGATCGCGAGCGCCTTCATGGTCCACATCTACCACTCCATGACGGGGTCCATGACGGGCCTTCCCCGCCGGGAAGGGCCGTGACGGACCGTCCTGCGGCGCGGCCCCGACCGTGCACCAAAGCCCACTTGCGGCCGGCCGGATGACCGTGTTACCCCGGCGGGGTGGTCTTTTGGCTGCCGTCGATCGGGCCCGGTTCATGCGAAACCGCCTCCGATGACCCGACCTCGACGACCTGCCAACCTTCACGACCTGACTGACCTGGGGATCAACGTTCATGCTGTTCGGACGAAAGAATCCGCCCGTCGGTGCGCCGAAGACCCAAAGCGCCGACCCGGCCACCCTGGCCGCACCGCAGGCGGGCGCCGCCGAACCCGCGGCGGCGGTGTCGCCGCTCGCCTCCCTGAGCAACCCGTCCGCGGCGAATCCGCCGGCCGGCCCCGCCCCGGCCGGCCGCACGCCGCAACCCGAGCCGTTTTCCTCCAAGGGACCCGAGATGAACACGAGCACCCCGAAGCCGCCGGCCGGCGCCCCGATCCCCGGTTCGAGCTACAAGCCGACGGACATTCCGCGCCGCACCGTCGACCTGCCGGGTGCCGCGCCGCGCCGTCCCGAGGGGTATGGTGCCCCGGCCGCCGCGGCCCCCGCCCCGGTCGCTCCGGTGCCGGCAGCCCCGCTGGCCGCCCCGCTGGCCAGCGACCAGCGCCGCCTGATCGTCGGCCGCGACATCTCCCTGAACGGTGAGATCGGGTCCTGCGACGTGCTGGTGGTGGAAGGCACGGTGGAGGCCAAGCTGCGCGACGGCCGGTCCATCGAGATCGCCGAGACCGGCCTGTTCAAGGGCGCCGTGGAGATCGACGAAGCCGACATCGGTGGCCGCTTCGAGGGCGACATCATCGTGCGCGGTCGCCTGACCGTGCGCTCCACCGGCAAGATCAACGGCTCGATCAAGTACGGCGAGCTGGCGGTCGAGGCCGGCGCCCTGCTGAACGGCGAGATCGGCAAATACACCCCGGCGGCCAAGCCGGCCGCGGCCCCCGCCGCCCCGGCGGAAGCGGCCCCGGCCCCGGCCGCACTCGACCCCATCGTGGTGGACGGCTAAACGCCGTTAAACGCGGTTTCACGAGCAAGCCCGGCGGGGATCACCCCTCGCCGGGCTTTTTCTTTTTCCAGTTATCGCCGCCGTTTCACGGGAAACATCACAGCTTGCCGCTCACACCACGGCGGCCGGCAGCACCTTGTCCTTGAAGCCGCACAGGTCGCTGACCGGGCAGACGAGGCAGTCGGGTTTGCGGGCCTTGCAGACGTAGCGGCCGTGCAGGATCAGCCAGTGGTGGGCGTGCCGGCGGTAGGCCTTGGGGACCACCTTCAGCAGCTTCGCCTCCACCGCGTCGGGCGTCTTGCCGGGGGCAAGGCCGGTTCGGTTGCCGACACGGAAGATGTGGGTGTCCACCGCGATGGTCTCCTCGCCGAAGGCGACGTTCAGCACCACGTTGGCGGTCTTGCGCCCGACGCCGGGCAGGGTTTCCAGCGCCTCGCGGTCGCGCGGCACCTCACCGCCATACTGGGCGACCAGGATTTCCGACAGCCGGATGACGTTCTTGGCCTTGGTGTTGAAGAGGCCGATGGTCTTGATGTAGCCGCGCAGCCGCTCCTCCCCCAGATCCACCATCTGCTGCGGCGTGGTGACGATCTGGAACAGCGGGCCGGTGGCCTTGTTGACGCCGACATCGGTGGCCTGCGCCGACAGGACGACGGCGACCAGCAGGGTGTAGGGATTGATGTATTCCAGCTCGCTCTTCGGCTCCGGGTTGGCGGCGCTGAGGCGGCGGAAGAATTCCTGGACGGCGGCGGGCTTCATGGCGCGCAGCATAGCGGGACCCCGGCGGTTCTTGCAAACACGCCGGGTGGAAGGCGCGCCCGATGTGGACTAGTTTGTGTGCATGACCATGGCCCGTCATACCCCATCCCCGGCCCCAACCCCGGCCCTGACTCCGGCGCCGCGCGTCTTCTTCGACGCGATCCTGCACCCGCACCGCAGCCTGGGGCGGCACGGATACCGCGTTCTGATGGGGGTGGTGATCCTCGTCAACCTGCTGATCGCCGGGATTTTCGCGGCCAACGGGGCGTGGCCGGTGGTGCCCTTCTGCGGGCTGGACGTGGTGATTCTCTGGCTGGCCTTCCGCGTCAACAACCGCGCCGCCCAACTGTACGAGCGGGTGCGCCTGACCGAAACCGACCTGACCGTCCAGCGCGTCGCCCGGAACAAGCCGGAGCGTCGCTGGAGCCTCCAGCCCAACTGGCTGCGCGTCACCCTGGACGGCCCGCCCCGGCACGGCGGCCGGGTGACCCTCACCTCGCACGGCCAGTCGGTGGCCGTCGGCGCCTTCCTGACGCCGGACGAGCGGGCGGACTTCGCCCAGGCGCTGCGCGGCGCGCTGGCCCTGTGGCGCCGCGCGCCCTGCCATCCCGAACCGGTGCCCTGACCACCGAAGGAATGCGCAAGAAACGGGTTGGTCGGCCCGCTCCGGCGGCGCATCCTGCGCCGGACATGGAGCCTGGGAGAGAACCGCCATGCCCTGCCTGAATCCTGCTGAAGACCCCGTTGACGCGCGGCGCCACCGCGCCATCGCCGCCGCCATCCGCCATCTCGTGGACCATTGGCAGGACCAGCCGGGGCTGGACGAGCTGGCCACGGTCGCCGGCATGAGCCCCTTCCATTTCCAGCGGCTGTTCACCCAATGGGCAGGGATCAGCCCGAAGCGCTTCCTGCAGTTCCTGACGCTGGACAACGCCAAGCGGCTGCTCGCCGCGAACCAGAGCGTCCTGGACGTGGCGCTGGACGTCGGCCTGTCCGGCCCGTCACGGCTGCACGACCTGTTCGTCGCCTGCGAGGCGATGACGCCGGGCGAGTACAAGGCGCTGGGCGGCGGGCTGACCATCCGCTGGGGCCTGCACCCCACCCCCTTCGGCCCGTCGCTGGTCGCCGCCACCGAGCGCGGCGTCTGCTGGCTGAGCTTCGCCGAGGAGGAGGACGGGCGCGACGCGCTGGCCGAGATGGCCGCCGCGTGGCCGGCCGCCCGCTTGGTGGAGGACGCCGACGCCACCCGCCCGGTCGCCGCCCGCGCCTTCCGCTGGGACGGTTCCGCCGGACGCGAGCCGCTGCGCCTGCTGATGAAGGGCACCAATTTCCAGATCAAGGTGTGGGAGGCGCTGCTGCGCATCCCCTCCGGCGCCGTCGTGTCCTACGAGGACGTGGCCCGCGCCATCGGCCAGCCGACCGCCATGCGGGCGGTGGGGGCGGCGGTGGGGCGCAACCCGGTCTGCGTGCTGATCCCCTGCCACCGGGTGATCCAGAAATCGGGAATCATCCACAACTACCGCTATGGCATTCCCCGCAAGCGCGCCCTGCTCGCCTGGGAGCAGGGGCACGCCATGCCGGAGGACGAGGCCGCGGCTTAGTGGCCGCGGCCTGACCGGTCAGAGGCCCAGCACGTCCTTCATGCTGTAGAGGCCGGGTTGCTTGTCGTTGGCCCACAGCGCGGCGCGGACGGCGCCCTTGGCGTAGACCTGGCGGCCCGACGCCTTGTGGGTCAGCTCGACCCGCTCGCCCTCGGCGGCGAAGACCACCGTGTGGTCGCCGATCACGTCGCCGCCGCGCAGCGTGGCGAAGCCGATCTCGCCGCGCGGGCGGACGCCGGTGTGGCCGTCGCGGACCTTCTGCCAGACATCCTCCAGCGCCACCCCGCGCCCCGCCGCCGCCGCCCGGCCGAGGCCGAGCGCGGTGCCCGAGGGGGCGTCCACCTTGTTGCGGTGGTGCATCTCCAGGATGTCGATGTCGTAGTCGTCGCCCAGCGCCCGGCCGACCTGCTCGACCAGCGCCAGCAGCAGGTTGACGCCCAGCGACATGTTCGGCGACTGGACGATGGGCGTGTGGGTCGCCGCCTGGGCGATGGGCTCCTGCTGGGCCGGGCCGATGCCGGTCGTGCCGATGACCAGCACCGTCTGAGACTGGGCGGCCAGCGCGGCGTGGCGGACGCTGGCCTCGGGGCTGGTGAAGTCGATCACCGCGTCGGCCTCGGCGAACAGCGCCGCCGCGTCGTCGATGGCGGTGACGCCCAGCGGTTCAAGACCGGCGAGGACGCCGATGTCCTTGCCGAGCGCCGGGCCGCCCACCCGCTCCGTGCCGCCGGCCAGCGTGCAGCCCGGCGTGGCGGCGATCTCGCGCACCAGCATCTGCCCCATGCGCCCCGCGCACCCGACGACCCCGATCTTCATGCCTGCCTCCCTGGGAGAATTCCGACACGGGTCTAGCACAGCCGGGGGCAAGGCTTAAGCGCCGAGACGCCTCAGGACCCCAGGCAATCCTTCAGCGAGGCGGCGATGTTGCGCATCAGCGCGGGGTAGAGGCCGGGGCCGTCCTTCAAGTCCGCCCCTTCGGGGTCGAGCACGCCCTTCTTCGCCGGGGTGCCCTCGACGATGGTGTTGACCAGGGCCGGTTCGAACTGCGGTTCGGCGAAGACGCAGGCGGCGCCGAGGCCGCCGATCTTGGCGCGGATCTCCGACAGCCGCTTGGCCGAGGGGCGGCGTTCCGGGTTGACGGTGATCGCGCCGACGCCGTTCAGGCCGTACTGCGCCTCGAAATACTGGTAGGCGTCGTGGAAGACGACGAAGGGCTTGCCGGCCACCGGGGCCAGCGCCGCCTTCAGCTCCGCGTCCAGCGCGTCAATGGAACGGGCGGTGCGTTCGGCGTTGGCCGTGTAGGCGGCGGCGTTGGCCGGGTCCTTGGCCGACAGAGCCTCGGCGATCGCCGCCACCATGGCGCGGGCGTTGGCGGGGGAGAGCCAGATGTGGGTGTTCACCTCGTCATGGTCGTGTTCGTCCTCATGGGCGTGCTTGTCGTCGTGCTTATGGTCGTGCCCGTGATCGTGCTTGTGCCCATGGTCGTGGGCCTCCCAGGCGCCGCCTTCGCGGGCGTCGAGCAGGGTGACACCCGGCGCCTCCAGCAGCGTGACGGAGGTGGCCTCCTTGGCGTTCGCCGTCACCGGCTTTTCGAGGAAGCCCTCCAGCTCCGGCCCGATCCAGAAGACGAGGTCGGCGGCGGCCAGCGCCTTCGCGTCCGACGGCTTCATGGCGTAGGTGTGGGGAGACGCCGCACCGCGCACGATCAGCGCCGGCTCCGCCACACCCTCCATCACCGCGGCGACCAGGGAATGGACCGGCTTGATCGAGGCGACGACCTTCGGCGCCTCGGCCAGCGCCGGGCCGGCAGCGGCGAGGGTTGCGGCGAGGGCAAGGAGCGGCAGGGGACGCATCGCGGCGCGCATGGGTGGGTTCCTCATCGTCTGACTGGACAGCCGGGTCTTTCCGGCGCATAGCTGTCTTCGTTTCCAGCAATGTCACGTTATAACATAACATGTCAATCGATCATGGGGCCCATCACGCGGCCTCCCGCGCGGCGCGTTCGCCGATTCCGGCCCTGGCCCCTCCCCTGGTCGACACCAAGGGCCTGACGGTGCGGCTGGGCGGGCGGACGATCCTCGACCGCGTGGATTTGGAGGTGCGGCCCGGCGAGATCGTCACGCTGATCGGCCCCAACGGTGCCGGCAAGACGACGCTGGTGCGCGCCGTGCTGGGCCTCGTCCGCGCCTCCTCCGGGGTGGTGGAGCGCCGCCGGGGCCTGCGCATCGGCTACATGCCGCAGCGCCTGACCGTCGACGCGACCCTGCCGCTGACCGTCCGCCGCTTCCTGGCGCTGTGGCGCCCGGTGACCGAGGCCCGCATCACCGCGGCACTGGAGGAAGCCGGCGTCTCCCACCTCGCCGCCAGCCCGGTCCAGACCGTCTCCGGCGGCGAGATGCAGCGGGTGCTGCTGGCCCGCGCTCTGCTCGGCGATCCAGAGCTTCTCGTGCTCGACGAGCCCGACCAGGCGGTGGACGTCCATGGGCAGGCGGAGCTGTTCGGGCGCATCGAGACGCTGCGCCGCACCCGCGGCTGCGGCGTGCTGCTGGTCAGCCACGACCTGCACACGGTGATGGCCCGCACCGACCGCGTGCTCTGCCTGAACGGCCATGTTCTGCTGCCAGGGCGCGCCGGAGGACGTGCGGCGCCACCCGGAATACCGCGCCCTGTTCGGCGGCCACGCCGACGCGCTGGCCGTCTATGTCCATCACCACGACCACGCGCACGCCAGCGACGGCGCCGTGGTACCCGGCCATGACGGGGACTGCTGCCATGGATGATTTCGTTCTGCGCGCGCTGGCCGCCGGCTGCGGCATCGCGCTGGTCGCCGGCCCGCTGGGGTCCTTCGTGGTGTGGCGGCGCATGGCCTATTTCGGCGACACGCTGGCCCATTCCGCCCTGCTGGGGGTGGCGCTGGGCTTCCTGCTGGGCGTCAACCCGCTGATCGGGGTGGTCGGGGTCTGCGTCGCGCTGGCGCTGGCGCTGGTCGGGCTGCAGCGGCGCCGCGCGCTGGCCACGGACACCGTGCTGGGCATCCTGTCGCATTCGTCGCTGTCGCTGGGCCTCGTCGCCATCGCCTTCCTGGAGACGCTGCGCGTCGATCTGGTCGCCTATCTGTTCGGCGACATCCTGAGCGTCACCACCGCCGATCTGGCCTGGATCTACACCGGCGGAGCGGCGGCGCTGGGCGGGCTGCTGCTGCTGTGGCGGCGGCTGCTGGCGGTGACGGTGGACGAGGATCTGGCGCGGGTCGAGGGCATGCCGGTGGAGGCGCTGCGGCTGGCCTTCATGCTGCTGATCGCGCTGGTCATCGCGGCGGCGATGAAGATCGTCGGCATCCTGCTGATCACCTCGCTCCTCATCATCCCGGCGGCGGCGGCCCGCCGCTTCTCCCGCACGCCGGAGGCGATGGCCGCCCTGGCCTCGGTCTTCGGGATCGCCGCGGTGCTGGGCGGCCTGCTCTCCTCGCTGAACTGGGACCTGCCGGGCGGGCCGAGCATCGTGGTCGCCGCTGCCGCCCTCTTCCTGGCGAGCATGATGGTGCCGACCGTTAACCGGTAAGCGTCAGACTTGTGTCAACTGGGCGCGCGCCGTCGTCAACACCGAGCGCGTGATGTCGGCCAGGGTGCGGCTGGCGATGCGGCTGCGCTGCCAGAACAGCGGCACGTCGAGCGGCTGGTCCGGCACCAGCGCCACCAGCCGCCCGTCGCGCAGGGCGTCGGCGACCAGCGGCTCCGGATTCATCCCCCAGCCGAGCCCGGCCAGCGCCGCGTCGACGAAGGCGTGGGTGGAGGGCATCCAGTGGGTCGGCGAGGCGATCTCCACCCCGAAGGCCTGCCGGGTCCACTGCGTCTGCAGCCGGTCCTTGCTGTTGTAGGTCAAGCGCGGCGCGCGGGCCAGCGCCGCCGCCTCCACCCCATCGGGGAAATGCCGGCGCAGGAAGTCCGGGCTGGCCGTCGCCACGTAGCGCAAGGCACCCAGCGGGGTGCTGTCGCAGCCCTGCACCGGCTGGGCGCTCGCCGTCACCGCCGCCAGAACCTCGCCCCGGCGCAGCCAGTCGGCGCTGTGCTCCTGGTCGTCCAGCACGAGGTCGAACAGCACGTCCGGCGTCCCGGCCATCGCGGCGACGAACCAGGTGGCGAGGCTGTCGGCGTTGACCGCCATGCGCACCGTCACCGCCGGCCCGTCCTGCGGCAGGCCGGGGAGCCCGTCGCGCAGCTCGCTTTCCAGCAGGGCCACCCGCTCCGCGTGCTGGCTCAGCCGCAGGCCGGCGGGGGTGCCGGTGCAGGGCGATCCGCGCACCACCAGGATCGTCCCCATCCGTTCCTCCAGCAGCTTCACCCGCTGGGATACGGCGGAGGGGGTGACGTGGAGCTGCGTCGCCGCCCGCTCGAAACTGCCGGTGCGGACCACCGCGGCCAGCGCGGCGAGCAGGGCGTAGTCCAGCATGGGATTAGCGTTCCTTAATCAGGATAAGGGACTTTAGTTATTCTAATCCGGACGGCGGTGGTAGGGGAACGGCCTCGTTTCACCCCGTGAGGCTGCCATGCTCTCCGCCTTCCTTCCCGGCCTTCTGCTGGGTCTCAGCCTGATCGTCGCCATCGGCGCGCAGAACGCCTTCGTGCTGCGCCAGGGCCTGCGCGGGGAGCATGTGCTGGCCGTCTGCGCGACCTGCGCGGTGTCGGACGCCCTGCTGATCCTGGCCGGGGTCGGCGGCTTCGCCCAGGCCGCCCAATGGCTGCCCTGGCTGGAGACGGCGACCCGCTACGCCGGAGCGGCCTTCCTGCTGGTCTACGGGCTGCGCAGCTTCCGCTCGGCCTTCCGGGCGGGCGGCGCGCTGGACCCGGCCTCGGCGGTTCCGGCGGGGCTTGGCGCAACGCTGGCGACCTGCCTGGCGCTGACCTGGCTGAATCCGCACGTCTATCTGGACACGGTGGTGCTGGTCGGGTCGGTGTCGACCCAGTTCGCCGAGGGCAAACACGCCTTCGCGCTGGGGGCGATGACCGCCTCCCTCCTGTTCTTCTTCGCGCTGGGCTACGGCGCCCGCCTGCTGCGGCCCGTCTTCGCCCGGCCCGGCGCGTGGCGGGCGCTCGACACCAGCATCGGCGTCGTCATGTGCGCGATCGCGGCGAGTCTGGTGGCCTGAGCAATGGAGGACCGGCGCGGAGATCCCCCTTCCCCGCGCCGGTCCGGTCGTCAGGACGCCTTCAGCGCCTGCAGGAAGGTCTCGACCTGATGCTTCAGGCTGTCGGACTGGCCGGACAGGTCGGAGGAGGAGCGGATGACGAGGGTGGAGGCCTGCGCCGTCTCGTTCGCCGCCACGCTGACCGCTTCGATGCTGCGGGCGATCTCGTCGGTGCCGCGGGCGGCCTGGGCGACGTTGTTGGAAATCTCCTGCGTCGCCGCCGCCTGCTCCTGCACGGCGGAGGCGATGGTGGTGGAGATTTCGTTGATCGACCGGATCGTCTCGCCGATGCCCTGGATGGCGCCGATCGTCTGGTTGGTCGCCGCCTGGATGCCGGCGATCTGGGCGGAGATGTCCTCGGTCGCCTTGGCCGTCTGGTTGGCGAGGCTCTTCACCTCGCTCGCCACCACGGCGAAGCCCTTGCCCGCCTCGCCGGCCCGCGCCGCCTCGATGGTCGCGTTGAGCGCCAGCAGGTTGGTCTGGCCGGCGATGCCCTGGATCAGCTTCACCACGTCGCCGATGAGCTGCGCCGACTGGGCGAGGCTGTCGGCGGTGCCGCCGATCTGCTCGGTGCGCGACACCGCCTCGCGGGCGATGGCGACCGACCGCTCGACCTGCTGGCCGATTTCCCCGATGGAGGCGGAGAGCTGCTCCGCCGCGGCGGCGACCGCCTGGACGTTGGACGCCGCCTGGGCGGTGGCGGCAGCGGCCTCCGCGCTCTGGCGGGTCGACCGTTCCGACAGGGCACCGAGCTGGCGCGACACGCCCTGCATGTCGGTCGAGCTGCCGGACACCGCCTGCACCACGCTCCTGACCTTCACGTCGAAGTCGGCGGCGAGGGAGCCGGCGCGCTGGCGCATCTCCTCCTCCTCCTGGACGTCGATCAGCGAGCCGCAGGCGCGTAGCGCCACGCCGGCCGCGTTGCGCCGGCAGCCGCCGATGGCGCGGAACCAGCGGTAGGAACCATCGCGCATCTTGACGCGGTAGCGCACGTTGAAGGGCGTGCGGCCGCTGGCGTCGGCCAGGAAGGCGCCGAAGGCGGCGAAGGTCGGGGCGCTGTCGTCCGGGTGGAGACGGTCCGACCAGGAGGTCATCAGGTTCGGGAAATCCTGCTCGCCCTCGAAGCCGAGCAGGCGGCGGAACTGCCCGGACCAGGTCCAGCGGCTCTGCGGGTGCGCCGGGTCGCCGTTGTGGAACACCGCGTCCCACAGTCCCACGCCGGCGTGGTTGCCGTAGAGGTCGAGCGCTTCGGTCAGCTCGGCCAGTTCAGCGCCGCGCCCGTTGCCGCCCTTGGACCCACCCCGGAAAAATCCCATCAGACTCATGGACTTGCCCCTCCCCCTCACACAACGTTCTCTACAACTTCCAGACGATTCCCATGACCGAACTGATTGGTCGGCCTGATTTCGTATACGGACGATATGTGAATTTAGATTTCATTTTGGTAAAAACGTTTTCCATCTTTTTGAAACAGAAAGCGCGCCTGCCCCATTGTTTGTTTCGCTTTCTGTATGTTTGACCTTTCTTACTTTTGGTTGTGCAGAGACCCTTCGACCAGCGGCACACCGCGACCGGACGCCGCCGGCCCGGCCCGTTGCCATCCCCGGCGGGAGGACCTACAGTCGCCACCGTCAGGGGATCAGCACCAGGAAGACGCAAGGACATCATGGCCGACACGCGCCCCGCCCCCCGAGTGGGGCTGTTCGTCACCTGCCTCGTCGATGTCTACCGCCCGACGGTCGGCTTCGCCGCGGTGAAGCTGCTGGAGGACGCCGGCTGCACGGTCGAAGTGCCCGCGTCCCAGACCTGCTGCGGCCAGCCCGCCTTCAACGCCGGCGACCGCGCCACCGCGCGGGACCTCGCCCGCAGCACCATCGCCGCCTTCGAGGGGTTCGATCACGTGGTCGTCCCCTCCGGCTCCTGCGCCGGGCAGATCCGCAAGCATTACCCGGAGCTGCTGGCCGACGATCCGGCCTGGGCGGCGCGGGCGCAGCACCTGTCGGCGCGCACGTACGAACTGGTGTCCTTCCTGACCGACGTGCTGGGGGTGACGGACACCGGCGCGCGCTACGACGGCACGATCACCTATCACGACAGCTGCTCCGGCCTGCGCGAGCTGGGCGTCAAGGAGCAGCCGCGCCGCCTGCTGGCCAAGGTCGAGGGGCTGACGCTGAACGAGCTTCCGGGGGCGGACGTCTGCTGCGGCTTCGGTGGCACCTTCTGCGTCAAGTACCCGGACATCTCCAACCGCATGGTCGAGGCCAAGACCGCGGACATCACGGCGACGAAGGCCGACACGCTGCTGGCCGGCGACATGGGCTGTCTGCTGAACATGGCTGGCAAGCTGAAGCGCGAGGGCTCCGCCGTCCGCGTCCGCCACGTCGCGGAGGTGCTGGCCGGCGTCACCGACACCCCACCGATTGGCGAGCCCATAAAAAGTGGGAGGGCGTGACCCCATGCAGCCGACCACCCACGCCTTCCCCGAGAACGCCCGCAAGGCGCTGAGCGACGAGCGGCTTCAGAAGGTCCTGGCCATCGCGCCGGCCGGCTTCGTCAACCGCCGCAAACAGGCCGCCGACCGCCTGCCGGAGTTCGAGGCGCTGCGCGACCAGGGCCGCGACCTGAAGAACCACGTCCTGGCCAACCTCGACACCTATCTGGAGGCCTTCGAGGGCAAGGTCACCGAGCAGGGCGGCCATGTCCACTGGTGCCGCACCGACCAGGAGGCGCGCGACGCCATCCTGGGCATCTGCCGCAAGGTCGGGGCGAAGACCGTCACCAAGGGCAAGTCGATGATCTCCGAGGAGATCGGGATCAACGACTATCTGGAAGCCAACGGGCTGACCCCCATCGAGACGGATCTGGGCGAATACATCATCCAGCTCCGCCGCGAACCGCCCAGCCACATCATCGCCCCGGCCTTCCACCTGTCCAAGGCGGACGTGGAAGGCACCTTCCGCCAGGCCCACACCGACCTGCCGGCGGACCGCGTCCTGGACGAGCCCAAGGTGCTGATCGCCGAGGCGCGGCAGGTGCTGCGCCGCAAGTTCCAGCAGGCCGACGTCGGCATCACCGGCGCCAACATCATGGTGGCGGAGACCGGCTCGACCGTCATCGTCACCAACGAGGGCAACGGCGACCTGACCCAGATCCTGCCGCGCGTCCATGTGGTGATCGCCACCATCGACAAGGTGGTGCCGACGCTGGAGGACGCCGCCCTGGTGCTGCGCCTGCTGGCGCGCTCCGCGACGGGCCAGGAGGCGTCGGCCTACACCACCTTCTCCACCGGGCCGCGCCGCCCCGGCGACCTCGACGGGCCGGAGGAGTTCCACGTCGTTCTGCTCGACAACGGGCGGTCGGCGCTGCTCGGCACCGAGTTCCAGGACGTGCTGCGCTGCATCCGCTGCGGCGCCTGCATGAACCATTGCCCGGTCTACGGCGCGGTCGGCGGGCACGCCTACGGCTGGGTCTATCCGGGGCCGATCGGGTCGGTGATGCAGCCGGCCCTGCTGGGGGTGAAGGAGGCCGGGCACCTGCCCAACGCCTCCACCTTCTGCGGGCGGTGCGAGGCGGTCTGCCCGATGCGCATCCCCCTGCCCAAGATGATGCGCCACTGGCGGGAGAAGGAGTTCGAGCAGAATCTCCAGCCCGCCGCCATGCGCCGGGGGCTGGCCCTGTGGGGCTGGTTCGCGCGGCGCCCGGCGCTGTACCACGCCGCTACCAAGATGGCGGCGCGGGCGCTGGGGATGCTGGGCCGCGGCAAGGGACGCTTCGCCCGCCTGCCGCTGGCCCAGGGCTGGACGCGGCACCGCGACATGCCGGCGCCGGAGGGCAGGACCTTTCAGCAGATGTGGGCCGAGAAGAAAGCGGCCGAAAAGAAGGGGACGCGCTGACCATGGCCGACACCGGCTCCGCCCGCGCCCAGATCCTGGGCGGCATCCGCAAGGCGCTGAACTCCGCCGAGGGGTCCGAGGAGGCGCGCCGGAGGCTCGCCACCCACCCGCGCAATCTGATCCCGGCCCGCGCCCAGCGTCCCCACGACGAGCAGGTCGAGCTGTTCGCCGCCATGGCGACGGAGGTCTCGGCAACCATCGAGCTCCTGGGCGGAATGGCCGAGGTGCCGGGGGCGGTGGCCGACTATCTGGCCGGACTGAACCTGCCCGCCGAGGTCCGCGTCGCCCCGGACGCCGCCCTGGACCCCATCCCCTGGGACCAGCGCCCGACCCTCACGGTGACCAAGGGGCGGGCCCGCGACAGCGACGGCGCGTCGCTGACCGGCGCCTTCGCCGGGGTGGCGGAAACCGGCACGCTGATGCTGCTGTCCGGGGCCGAGCGGCCGACCACGCTGAACTTCCTGCCCGACACGCACATCGTCGTGCTGCGGCGCGGCCAGATCGTCGGCACCATGGAGGACGCCTGGGACCGGCTGCGCGCCGCCGGTGGGGATGGTGGCGGAAAGGACGCCCTGCCCCGCACCGTCAACTTCATCACCGGGCCGTCGCGGACCGGCGACATCGAGATGCGGATCGAGTTGGGCGCCCACGGGCCGCGGCGCCTTCACATTCTTCTGGTGGAGGATTGACACGGCTGAGTGTTCAAGGGTTTATCGGAGCGTTGTCCGTGCCGGAACCCCTGTTCACCCGTGCTTGATCCGACCCGCCCTTCGACCCGCGCGCCCGGACGGGCCGCGCCGAGGTCCCCATCATGAGCCGCCGCCGCTCGGTCTCCACCGAGGAACGGCGGCTGTGGCGGATCGCCATGCGCGACGCGGAGCCGATGCCGGGCCGGATCGTCGAGGCCCCCGATCCCCCCGCCGCCCCCGCGGGCGAGCCGGAGCCGGTCGCCACCACCGCCTCTCCCCCCCACCCTGCCGCCGCGCGGCGGCCTGCCGAAGGGCGGGCGCCCGTCGCAGCCGCCGCTGAAGGTCGGCAACCTCGACAACATCGACCGCCGCACCGCCGACCGCTTCTCGCGCGGCGAGATGGAGATCGACGGGCGGATCGACCTGCACGGGATGAGCCAGGACCAGGCCCACGGCGCCCTGTCCGGCTTCGTCCGCCGCGCCTGGCACGAGGGGCGGCGCTGCGTGCTGGTCATCACCGGCAAGGGCACCTACACCGGCGGGGTCGGCGTGCTGCGCCAGTCGGTGCCGCGCTGGCTGGCCGACGCCTCCTTGCGCCCGATGGTTCTGGCGGTGCGCCCGGCGCAGCCCCGGCACGGCGGAGACGGGGCGCTGTATGTCCTCGTCAAGCGGCGGCGCGACCATCACCGGTAGGATGGGGCCGCGATGACACCCTTCGGCGAACGGGTCCGCGCCCTGCGCGAGGGCAAGAGCGTGACGCTCAAGCAGATGGCGGCGGACCTGCACATCTCCTCGGCCTATCTGTCGGCGCTGGAGCATGGCAAGCGTGGCCAGCCCTCCGCCCAGCTCGTCCGGCAGATTTGCGCCTATTTCGGCATCATCTGGGACGAGGCGGAGGAACTGGAGCGGCTGGCCGCCCTGTCCCACCCCCGCGTGACGGTGGACACCGCCGGGCTCAACCCGAAGGCGACCGAGCTGGCGAACCGGCTGGCCGAGCGCATCCACGACCTCGACGACGGAACGCTGGATCGGCTTCTCCTTCTGTTGGACGAGGCGCCGGCCCGCGGCGGTGCGGCGGTGCGGCGGCGGACGGCTCCAAGGCGGCGGTAGGGAGCACAACCCCGGAAAGAATTCCCCCTGCCGCAACATCCTGAATTGCCTTGTGGGTTAATCGGTCGCACCTTCGGCCTGGGCAACCGGACGTTTCGCGTTCGCTTTCACCGCGCCGAATCCCTTACCATCCAGCCTGGGTTGCCCCGAAGCCAGGCTTGACCAGACGGGATTATCGTATGACCGCCGAGGTCGGGTCCGTAATGCCGGGGGACGGCGTCACGGACGCCCTGTTCCGCTCCATCTTCGACAGCGCGTCGGTCGGCATGGTCGTGGCCGCGCCGGACGGCCGCATCCTGGCCGCCAACCCCGCTTTCGCCCGCAGCCTGGGATACAGCCCGCCGGACATGGCCGGACGGCATCTGGCCGACGTCACCCATCCGGAGGACTGGGCCTGGGAAAGCCTGCGCTTCGGCCGGATGGTGCGGGGCGAGACGGCGCCG
Organism: Azospirillum sp. UENF 211521; assembly: GCF_058780535.1. Lineage (NCBI taxonomy): Bacteria > Pseudomonadati > Pseudomonadota > Alphaproteobacteria > Rhodospirillales > Azospirillaceae > Azospirillum > Azospirillum sp. UENF 211521. The sequence goes on along the minus strand of NZ_JBSNCF010000001.1, from coordinate 212,069 downwards.
GCCCCTTTCGAGAAGCGTTTCCTGCGCGCCGACGGCGGGGTGATGCGCGCCGCCATGCGCCCGTCCTGCCTGCACGGTCCCGACGGGCGTCTGCGGGCGCTGGCTGCGGTGATCGAGGATGTGACGACCGCCCGCGCCGCCGACGAGGAACTCCAGCGCAGCGAGGCGCGCAACCGCGCCATCGTGGAGCAGGCGGTCGAGACCATCCTGACCGTGGACGCCCGCGGCGTCATCCTGGCCGCCAACCAGGCGGCGGAGCTGCTTCTCGGCTACAGTCCGGACGAGCTGACCGGCCGGCACATCGCCGTGCTGATGCCGTCGGAGGAGGCCGCGCAGCACGGCGACCACATGCGCCGCTACCGGGAGACGGGGGTTCGGCAGGTCATCGGCGTCGGGCGGGAGGTGACCGTCCTGCGCCGGGACGGCACCGCCATGGTCGTCTGGCTGTCCCTGTCGGAGATCGACCTGCCGGGCTTCCACGTCTTCGTCGCGATGCTGCGCGACCTCAGCGCCTTCAAGGCCGCCGAACAGGCGCTGATCGAGGCCAAGGAGGCGGCGGAACTGGCCAACCGCGCCAAGACCGCCTTCCTCGCCAACATGAGCCACGAACTGCGCACGCCGCTGAACGGCATCCTGGGCTTCGCCGACGTGATCCACCAGCAGATGCTCGGGTCGCTGGAGAATCCCATGTACGTCAACTTCGCGGCGGAGATCAAACGCTCGGGCGAGCTGCTGCTGGCCAACATCAACGACCTGCTGGAGATGGCCACCATCGAGGCCGGTCAGGTCGATCTGGAGGAAGCGCTCTGCGACTTCCGCGACGTGGTGGTGTCCTGCGTCCGTCTTGTCGCCAAGCGGGCGGAGCGCGGCAAGCTCCAGGTCGAGGCCGACATCGCCAGCGAGTTGCCGCCCCTGCTGGCCGACCCGCGGGCGCTGAAGCAGGTTTTGCTCCATCTTCTGTCCAACGCCATCAAGTTCACCCCGGAAGGCGGGCGCGTCGGCGTGTCGGCCCGCGTGGATTCCGCGGGCGCCCTGGTCGCCGAGGTGTTCGACAGCGGCGTCGGCATCCCGGAGGACCGTCTGGAAACCGTCTTCCAGCCCTTCTTCCAGGGTGATTCCTCGCTGGCCCGCCGGTTCGAGGGAATCGGGCTGGGCCTGTCCATCGCCAAGTCGCTGGTGGAGCGCCACGGCGGCCGGCTGGAGATCCGCTCGCTGGAAGGCGCCGGCACGTCGGTGGTCATCCACCTGCCGAAGGAGCGCTTCCTGACGGACTGGTGAGGTCCAGCCGGCGCGTGAGCCCGATGGCGTCGAGGAAGGCCTCGTCGTGGCTGACCACGAGCAGCGCCCCGTCATAGGCGCGCAGCCCGGCTTCCACCGCTTCGATGGACTCGATGTCCAGGTGGTTGGTCGGCTCGTCCAGGATCAGCAGGGGCGGAGGAACGGCGCCGCCGAGGACGCAGGCGAGTCCGGCGCGCAGCGTCTGCCCGCCGCTGAGGGTCGACACGCGCTGCAACGCGGCGTCGGCGCGGAACATGAAGCGGGCCAGCGACGCCCGGCAGGCGTTCTCTCCTTCCCGCGGGTTGAGGCGCCGGAAGTTGTCCAGGATCGTTTCCGACGGGTCGAGCAGGCTCACCCGCTGGTCGAGCATCACCGCACCGGCAACGACGCGGACCGTCCCGGACCAGGGGGCACGATGGCCGGCGACGAGCGCCAGCAGGGTCGTCTTGCCCGACCCGTTGGGGCCGGTGACGGCGACGCGCTCCGGCCCGGTGATGGTGAAGGACAGGTCGCGGACGACCACCCTTCCCGCTTCGTAGCCGGCGGTGACGCCGTCGAGCGTCAGCACGGTCCGGCCGGGCGGAAGGCCGGTGGGCGGCAGCACGACCGACAACGGCTGAAGGACTTCGATGCGCGCGCGGGCGCCGGCCACGGCGTCGAGCGCGTCGGCCTTCTGCTGGGCGGCGCGGCGGGCGTTGTCGCCGCCGGTGGCCTCGCTGCGCTCCTTCCGGCCGCCGAGGAGGATGCGCGGCAGGTCGCCCTTCGCCGCCTTCCGCTGCCCCGCCCGGTCCTTGCGCGCCTTGCGTTCGGCGGTGGCCTGCGCCGTCCGGGCCGCCTCCGCCACACGTTTCTCGGCATCCGCCAGATCGTGGCGGGCGGCATCGAGGGCCAGCGCCCGGGCGGCGCGGTAATGGCTCCAGTTGCCGCCGTAGCGGGTGGCACCGAGGGTGGTCAGCTCGACGATGGCGTCCATGCGGTCGAGCAGGTCGCGGTCGTGGCTGACCACCACCGCCCCGGCCCGCCAGGAGGCCAGCAACCCGACGACCGCTTCCCGTCCCTCGCGGTCGAGATCGTTGGTCGGCTCGTCCAGCAGCAGGACATCGGGCTCCGGAAAGATCGCCGCGGCCAGGGCGGCGCGCGTGCGCTGCCCGCCGGACAGGCGCGTCAGCGGCGTCTCGGGCTCCGCCTCCAGCCCCACCCGGCCGAGCGCCGACCGGATGCGGCCTTCCAGCGTCCAATCTACCTCGGCCAGCGCGTCGACGTCCGCATCGCCCCGCTCGGCGCGGCGCAGCAGGTCCAGCATGGCGGCCGCGCCGAACAGACCGGCGACCGTGTCGTCCGGTCTCACCGACAGGTTTTGATTCAGGATTCCCAGGCTGCCGCGGACGGTCACGGTCCCGGATTGCGGGCGCAACGCCCCCGTCATCAGCTTGAGAAGGGTCGATTTCCCGGTGCCGTTGCGTCCAACGAGCCCGGTCCGTTCAAGGCCGAACCCCAGGCTGATGTCGGATAGGACGGAACGCCCGTCAGGCGTGGACCAGGACAGGTTCGCCAGAGTGATGGCGGGCGGCGTGATGGAAGCAGGCATGGACGCGGATTTCCCCGAAGACGAAACGAACGGACGTTGCGGTCGGGTTGAAATCCATTGGTCTGCGCATCCTGCCGTGGTGAGACGCCGGCCATCCTAAGGCCAGCCGGGCCGCCGATCAAGAAAGCCGATCAAGGCGGGTGGACTCTCATAACCCTCTCCCCAGAGGGGAGAGGGGACTTCAATGCGATAGCCGCAGCGCGCCCTACAGAATGAACTTGGACAGGTCGGCGTTCTTGGCGAGGCCGCCGACCTGGGCGCGGACGGTTTCCGCGTCGATGGTGACGGTCTGGCCGGCCTTGTCGCTGGCGGTGAAGCTGATGTCCTCCAGCAGCCGTTCCAGGACGGTGTGCAGGCGCCGCGCCCCGATGTTCTCCACCGTGGCGTTGATCTCGGTGGCGAGGCGGGCCAGCTCGTCGATGGCGTCGTCGGTGAAGACGAGGTCGACCTCCTCGGTCTTCAGCAGCGCCTTGTACTGCTTGATCAGGCTGGCTTCCGGCTCGGTCAGGATGCGGCGGAAATCCTCCTGCTCCAGCGCCTTCAGCTCGACGCGGATCGGCAGGCGGCCCTGCAGCTCCGGCAGCAGGTCCGACGGCTTGGACAGGTGGAAGGCGCCGGACGCGATGAACAGGATGTGGTCGGTCTTCACCGCGCCATGCTTGGTGCTGACGGTCGTGCCCTCGATCAGCGGCAGCAGGTCGCGCTGCACGCCCTCGCGGCTGACGTCGGCGCCGCCCTTGTAGTCGGAACGGGCGGAGATCTTGTCGATCTCGTCGAGGAAGACGATGCCGTTCTGCTCCACCGCCTGGATCGCTTCCGAAACGACCTTTTCCTGGTCGAGCAGCTTGTCCGACTCTTCCGCCATCAGAACGGTGTAGCTCTCGGCGACGGACATGCGCCGGGACTTGGTGCGCCCGCCCAGCGCCTTGCCGAAGATGTCGTTCAGGTTGAGCATGCCCATCTGGGCGCCCGGCATGCCGGGGATGTCGAAGGTCGGCAGGCCGCCGGCGGTGTCGGCCACCTGAATCTCGATCTCGCGGTCGTTCAGCGTGCCCTCGCGCAGCATCTTGCGGAACTTCTGCCGCGTCTCCGGGCTGGCGTTCTCGCCGCACAGCGCGTCGACCACGCGCTCCTCGGCGCGCAGCTCGGCCTTGGCGGCGACCTCCTTGCGCAGCCGCTCCTTGGTCAGGCCGATGGCGGCCTCCACCAGATCGCGGACGATCTGCTCGACGTCGCGGCCGACATAGCCGACCTCGGTGAACTTGGTCGCCTCGACCTTCAGGAAGGGCGCCTGGGCCAGCTTCGCCAGGCGGCGGGCGATCTCCGTCTTGCCGACGCCGGTCGGGCCGATCATCAGGATGTTCTTGGGCAGAACCTCCTCGCGCAGCCCCTCGGGGAGCTGCTGGCGGCGCCAGCGGTTGCGCAGCGCGATGGCGACCGCGCGCTTGGCCTCGTGCTGGCCGACGATGTAGCGGTCGAGTTCGGAGACGATCTCGCGCGGGCTGAAGGCGGCGGTGGCGGCGGCGATGCTGGGGGCGGACATGGCGTGGGACCCGGTCTGAGGGTTAGAGCTTTTCAAGCGTGACGTTCTCGTTGGTGTAGACGCAGATGCCGGCGGCGATCTTCATCGCCTTGCGGGCCACAGCCTCCGCGTCCAGACCATCGATGTCGACCAGCGCGCGCGCCGCCGACAGGGCGTAGGCGCCGCCGGAGCCGATGCCGATCAGCCCGTCCTCCGGCTCCAGCACGTCGCCGTTGCCGGTCAGGATCAGGCTGACGTTGCGGTCGGCCACGGCCATCATGGCCTCCAGCCGGCGCAGGTAGCGGTCGGTGCGCCAGTCCTTGGCCATCTCGACGCAGGCGCGCAGCAGCTGGCCGGGGTGCTTCTCCAGCTTGGTCTCCAGCCGCTCGAACAGGGTCAGCGCGTCGGCGGTGGCGCCGGCGAAGCCGCCCATCACCGTGCCGCCGGCGAGCCAGCGCACCTTGCGGGCGTTCGATTTCATGACCGTCTGGCCGACGGACACCTGGCCGTCGCCGGCGATGACCACCTGCCCGTTCTTGCGGACCGAGAGGATGGTGGTGCCGTGCCACTGGATGGGATCGTGGGAAGTCATCGGGACCGTGGTCTAAGGAAGAGGCGCCCGTGCCCGAACGGCCCGGCGTGACGCCGGCCGATATAGGCACATCGGAACACGGGTCTATGTGGGGGGACGGCGGGTCCCGTCAAGTCTGCCGTCATGGACCGGTATCCCACGGGACGGAATTGGCCGGGCGGCGAACTGCGTCACCTCCACCCCCAGCCGGGCCAGCGCCTCCATCACCGGGACAAAGGCGGACAGGCCGTGCGCCCCACCGGGCAACGGACCCGGACGGGCCACGCCCAGCAGGTTGCCCGCCTCGTCCACCAGCGGGTCGCCCGGCGCCGGGTCCGGCCCGCTCAGGTCGGCCTGCAGCAGCGTCGCCTCCACACCCGGCATCGCCTGCGGGTCGGCGCGCCGGGCCGCCAGGATGCCGGATGCCGTGTCGGCGCCCCGCTCCAGAACCGCCGTCACCGCTTCGCTGACCGCCGGGGTGTCCAGACGCAGCGGCGCCGCGCGCAGCCGGGCCGGGACGCGGACCAGGGCGATCCCGCCCGACCGGTCCCGCGCCATCACCATGCCGTCCAGCGACACCGCGCGGGACGGCGCGACGGTCACGGTCGCGTCCAGCCCGGCGTCGAACGTCAACACGAGCGACTGGCCGTCCAGTTCGCCCAGCACGATTCCCCGGCCCTTGCGCTCCTCCGGACCGACGCGCACGGCGGCGGCGGACACGCGGGCGGCGGGATCGTCGGCGTAGCCTTGGAGCGGGTCGGCGATGCGCAGAATCAGGGTCGGGTGACGGGTTTCCTCCAGGAAAGGTGCCGGTCCGGCGGAGGCACCGCCGGGATCGACCGTCATGGTTGACACCACGGCCAAGCCACTTGACGCATCCGGGGGCGCACTTGACGCTCCCGCCGCCCCACTTGACACTAGCGGAGCCGCACTTGACGCTCCCGGTGGGGCGGTTGACACTCCTCCCCGACCACTTGACACTATAGCCGGTCCACTTGACGCTAACGCCCCACCCCGCGACACCGCAGCGCGGAAGCCGGGGTCGGCGCCCAGCGCCTCCACCGCCGTGGCGAAGGCCTCCTCGATCAGCAGGACGTCGCCCTGCGGCACGCCGCTGTCCTGGCGGGCCACCCCCGTGGTGGTGACGCGGTGGATGAGCCGCCCGGTCACGGCGTCGTAGACCGCCCAGTCCACCCGCAGGCTGCCGACCCCCGACACGCCCTCGCTGCGGCCGGTCAGCCAGCTCCGCCGACGGCACAGGTCGCTGTTCACCGCGCGCAGGTCGCCGCGCAGGATGTAGCGGGCGCGCTTGCGGTCGAACTCCGCCTCGTAATCGCTGCCCTGCACGCCCGCCACGTCGTAGCCGGCGTCGGCCAGAACCTCGGCGAAGCGTTCCTGGAAGGTGGAGTTCTCGTGCAGGCTGCGCCCGCTGGTCCAATAGACGTCCTCGTAGGGCGGCCAGCACTCCAGCGCCCAGACATAGCGTCCCGTCACCATGCCCCGCCGCATCGAGCCGAGCGACAGGCCGTCGAAGCGGACCGGCTCCGTCGAACCGCGGGCGACGGGCGGCGATTTGCGGGTCTGCGGCAGCTCCCCGCCCATGCAGGCGGCCAGCGCCAGCAGGGCCGCGAGGGCCGGAAAAAGACGTCCGGGCGTCGGCATGTCTGGTGGCATATCCCATTATGCGCGTTCAACGTGCATTCATTCATGCACACACACGCATTATGCGGCATCGCGCCCGAAGGTCATAGGCGTTTTCGGAGGCGGCACCTCTGGCGCGCCCGCGCGCTTCCTGATAAAACCCGGACTCATGGACCAGAGCCTTGCCAATGGCGTCCGCCGCGCCTCGATCGAGCGGAACACCACCGAAACCCGGATCCGGGTCGCCGTGAATCTGGACGGCACCGGCGTCTATGACGTGAAGACCGGCGTCGGCTTCCTCGACCACATGCTGGAGCAGCTGTCGCGCCACAGCCTGATGGACCTGACGGTGGCGGCGGAGGGTGACCTGCACATCGACGCCCACCACACGACCGAGGACAGCGGCATCGCCATCGGCATGGCGGTGGCGAAGGCGCTCGGCGACCGCAAGGGCATCCAGCGCTACGGCCACGCCTACATCCCGATGGACGAGACGCTGACCCGCGTCGCGCTGGACTTCTCCAACCGGCCTTACCTGATCTGGAAGGTGTCCTTCAGCCGCGACAAGATCGGCGACATGGACACCGAGCTGTTCCGCGAGTGGTTCCAGGCCTTCGCCATGGCCGCGGGCGTGACGCTGCACGTCGAATGCCTCTATGGCGAGAACAACCACCACATCGTGGAAAGCTGCTACAAGGCGCTTGCCCGCGCGCTGCGGGCCGGGATCGACATCGACCCGCGCAAGCGCGACGCCGTGCCCTCCACCAAGGGGACGCTGGGCGGCTCTCTCTAAAAAAAACCGGCGGCTTCCATAAGGCCGGCTCTCTGTCACAAGGTCCTCGTTTCATGGAAACCGTTGCGCTGATCGATTACGGCTCCGGCAACCTGCGTTCCGCCGCCAAGGCTCTGGAGCGCGCGGCGGCGGAGTCCCATGCCTCCTTCCAGGTCCTGGTGACGTCCGACGCCGACGCGGTGCGCAAGGCCGACCGCGTCGTGCTGCCGGGCGTCGGCGCCTTCGCCGACTGCAAGCGCGGCCTGTCGGAGGTTCCCGGCATGCTCGACGCGCTGGAGGAGGTGGTGCACGGCAAGGGCCGCCCCTTCCTGGGCATCTGCGTCGGCATGCAGCTGATGGCGGAACGCGGGCGCGAATACGGCGTGACCGAGGGTCTGGGCTGGATCAAGGGCGAGGTGGCGAAGCTGGAGCCGACCGACCCGACGCTGAAGATCCCGCACATGGGCTGGAACGAGCTGGACGTGCGCCGGGAGCACCCGCTGCTGGCCGGCCTGCCGGAGCGGGCGCACGCCTACTTCGTCCACTCCTACCGTTTCGCGGTGGAGCGGCCGGAGGACGTGATCGCCAGCGCCGATTACGGCGGCCCGTTCGCGGCGGTGGTCGGGCGCGACAATCTGGTCGGCACCCAGTTCCATCCGGAAAAGAGCCAGGAGACCGGCCTCGCCCTGGTCGCCAACTTCCTGACCTGGCGGGTCTGACGATGACCGACGTCACGGTCGAACGCATCGACACGCTGAAGACCGGCGATCTGCACGACCTGTGCGACGCCGCCGACGACGCCGTCAAGGCCGGCGGCGGTTTCGGCTGGGTGGCGCCGCCACCCCGCGAGATCATGGAGCGCTACTGGAAGGGCGTTCTGGTGGTGCCGGAGCGCATCCTGTTCGTCGGCCGGCTGGACGGCGTCATCGCCGGCTCCGCCCAGCTCGTCAAGCCGGCCCGCAACAACGAGGCGCAGGCCCACGCCGCGACCCTGACCACCAGCTTCGTCGCCCCCTGGGCGCGCGGCCACGGCCTCGCCCGCCGCCTGACCGTGGCGGTCGAGGAGGAGGCGCGGGCGTCCGGCTTCCGCGTGCTGAACCTCGACGTGCGCGAGACGCAGACCGCGGCCATCGCGCTGTACGAGGACCTCGGCTTCAGACGCTGGGGCACGCATCCCTTCTATGCGCTGGTGGACGGCAAAAAGCTGGCCGGCCATTTTTATGTGAAAGACCTCACCCCCGACACGCTTCACGACACGCCATAGGACGAGACACCGCGATGATCATCTATCCCGCCATCGACCTCAAAGACGGTGCCTGCGTTCGGCTGCTGCGCGGCGAGATGAGCCAGGCGACCGTCTTCAACACCGAACCCGCCGACCAGGCCCGCCTGTTCGAAAGCCAGGGCTTCGAATGGCTGCATCTGGTCGATCTGAACGGCGCCTTCGAGGGCAAGCCGGTCAACGGCAAGGCGGTCGAGGACATCCTGGGCGCCGTGACCATCCCGGTGCAGCTGGGTGGCGGCATCCGCGACCTGAAGACCATAGCCCACTGGCTTGAGAAGGGCGTCAGCCGGGTCATCCTCGGCACCGTCGCCCTGCGCGAGCCGGAGCTGGTCCGCGAAGCCTGCCGCGAGTTCCCCGGCAAGGTGGCGGTGGGCATCGACGCACGGGAAGGCTATGTGGCCGTCGCCGGCTGGGCCGAGACCTCGACCATCAAGGCGCTGGATCTGGCGTTGAAGTTCGAGGACAGCGGCGTCGCCGCGATCATCTACACCGACATCAACCGCGACGGCGCCATGGGCGGCGTGAACGTCGAGGCAACTTCCGACCTCGCCTTCCACCTGACCACCCCGGTGATCGCGTCGGGCGGCGTCTCCTCCATCGACGACCTGATCGCGTTGAAGAAGGAGGAGGACACCGGCATCCAGGGGGTCATCTGCGGCCGCGCGCTCTACGACGGGCGCATCGATCCGAAGACGGCCTTGGACCTGCTCTCCCCCGCTCCCGTCACCGGAAAGGCCGGCTGATGCTCAAGATGCGCGTCATCCCCTGCCTGGACGTCAAGGACGGGCGGGTCGTCAAGGGGGTCAACTTCGTCGATCTGATCGACGCCGGCGACCCCGTGGAGCAGGCCCGCGTCTATGACCGGGAGGGGGCGGACGAGCTGACCTTCCTCGACATCACGGCCAGCCACGAGAACCGCGACACCATCTACGACGTGGTGCGCCGCACCGCCGAGCAGGTGTTCATGCCGCTGACCGTCGGCGGCGGCGTGCGCACGGTGGACGACATCCGCAAGCTGCTGCTGGCCGGCGCCGACAAGGTGTCGATCAACACCGCGGCCATCCACCGTCCGGAGTTCGTGCAGGAGGCGGCGGAGAAGTTCGGCGCCCAGTGCATCGTCGTCGCCATCGACGCCAAGCAGGTCGAGCCGGGCCGCTGGGAGATCTTCACCCACGGCGGGCGCAAGGCCACGGGCATCGACGCCATCGAGTGGGCCAAGCGCATGGAGTCCTACGGCGCCGGCGAGATCCTGCTGACCTCGATGGACCGCGACGGCACCAAGAGCGGCTTCGACCTCGCCCTGACCCGCAAGGTGGCCGACGGGCTGCGCATCCCGGTCATCGCCTCGGGCGGCGTCGGCACGCTGGACCATCTGGTGGAAGGCATCCGCGAGGGCCACGCCACGGCGGTGCTGGCGGCCTCCATCTTCCATTTCGGCACCTACACCATCGGGCAGGCCAAGGCGGCGCTCGCCGAGGCCGGCATCCCGGTGCGCCCGGCCCGCGTGAGGGAGGCCGCGCATGGCTGAGGACAAGATCTCCGCCGAGGTCCTGGACCGGCTCTACGCCACCGTCCAGGCGCGCAAGGGCGCCGATCCGGAGACCTCCTACACCGCCAAGCTGTTCCACCGCGGCACCGCCAAGATCGCCCAGAAGGTCGGCGAGGAGGCGGTGGAGATGGTCATCGAGGCGGTGCGCGGCGACACGGCGGCGATGGCCTCGGAATCGGCGGACCTGCTCTATCACCTGATGGTGCTGTGGGCCGACGCCGGGCTGGAACCCTCCGCAGTGTGGGAGAAGCTGGCCCAGCGCGAGGGCACCAGCGGCATCGCCGAAAAGAACGCGCGCAAGGCCTGACAATCACGGCTTGAATCGACAAAGGCGGAAGGGGAAACGACGCGATGGCCAAGACCTACGATCCGAACAACGTCTTCGCCCGCATCCTGCGCGGCGAAATCCCGTGCAAGAAGGTCCTGGAGACCGAGCACGCGCTGGCCTTCCACGACATCAACCCGCAGGCTCCGACGCACATCCTGGTGATCCCGAAGGGCGCCTACGTCGACATGGACGATTTCAGCGCCCGCGCGACGGAGGCGGAGATCGCCGGCCTGTTCCGCGCGGTCGGCGAGGTGGCGCGCGGCGCCGGCGCCGCCGAGCCCGGTTACCGCATCCTGTCCAACTGCGGCGAGGACGCGAACCAGGAGGTTCCGCACCTGCACATCCACGTCTTCGCCGGCCGCCGCCTGGGCCCGATGATCACTCAGGGGTGATCATCCGAGAGGCACGACGATCCACGTGAAACATCGGCCTGAGACGTAAGGGCGCCGGGGAAACCCTCGGCGCCCTTTTCTTTTGGTCCGGTTCTTTTCGCTTACACCATGGCGCGGAACTGCCGCTCCGCCGCTTCGCCGTCGATGCGGCAATAGACGGCCTGGACGACGCTGAAGGCGCCGAAGGCGAACAGCCCGGCGGCCACCACGCCGAGCAGCCAGGGGCCGTAAGGCTGCTGCTGGAGGAACTGCAGCGCCTTGAGCAGCCCGCCGGACTCCGACGAGTCCGACTGCCACGCCGCCACCAGAAAGAAGCTGCCGACCACCGCGAAGACCAGCCCCTTGGCGGCGAAGCCGAAGCGGCCGATCGGGCAGATCACCTTCATGGTGTCCGGGTCGGCGTCCAGCTCACGGCGGAAGCTGGCCTTGTAGGCCTTGATGGCGTGGGCCACGGCCACCCCGATGATGACGGCCCCCACGGCGGCGACCAGGACACGGCCCATCGGCTGGGCGAGCAGCCACGCCGTCCAGTCATGGGCGGCCGCTTCGCCGTCGCCGCGCCCACCGCCCTGCCCGGCCAGCAGCTTGATGGCGAAGACCGCCAGACCGGCGTGGATCACCCCGGCGACGACGAAGCCGGCGCGCACCACCAGCCCCTTGGGCGAGGTCCCGACATGGTCGACGTCCAGCACCGCCTGCATGACCCGCCACAGCGCGTAGCCGGCCAGACCGAGCGCGGTCAGCGCGAGCAGGACCGAACCGAAGGGGTGCTGGAACAACTCGACCAGCGCGCCCTTGGTGTCGGTCGGCCGATTGCTGCCGTAGGCCGCCGTGACGGCGAACCAGCCGACGATCAGATAGACGAGACCGCGCGCGGCGTAGCCGAGCCGCGCCAGCCCTTCGATTTCGTTGAGCCTGTCGATTTGCCGTTGCAGCGGGGTCATGGCCCCCTCCCCCCGTGTGTCAACCAGAGCCGCCGTTGGCCGGAACGACCAGGATCGGCGGTGGTTGACACAACCGAAGCCGCTGCGCTTCGGTTCCTTAGCGGGGGACAGAGGCGGCGGTCAGCTCGCTGGGGCGACGGTCTTCGGCAGCAGAACGTAATACTCCCCGGCGCTCTTCATCACGCCGGCCTTCTCCTCCGCCTCCGGACCGTGGCCCCAGAAGACGTCGCCGCGCACCGGGCCGCGGATGGCCCCGCCGGTGTCCTGAGCAATCAGCAGGCGGCGCAGCCGCGTCTGGGCGTCCAGCGGGTCCTCGGCGTCCAGCCAGACCGGCACGCCGTAGGGCAGGAACTTGGAATCGATGGCGAGGCTGCGCCCCGGCGTCAGGGCGACGTTCTGGGCGCCGTTCGGCCCCTCCCCCTTCAGCTCCTGGAAGAAGACGTAGGATGGATTCTTGTTCATCAGCGCCGCCGCCTCGCCGGGGTTGGCCTGGAGCCAGGCGCGGATGGTCTGCAGCGACACCTCCTCGCGCTTCAGGGCGCCGCGGTCGATCAGCTCCCGCCCGATGGCGACGTATTTGTGGCCGTTCTGGGCGGCGTAGCCGACGCGCGTCTCCGTCCCGTCCGCGAAGCTGACCCGGCCCGACCCCTGGATGTGCAGGAAGAAGGTGGCGATGGGATCCTGCAGCCAGACCAGCTCCAGCCCCTTGCCGCTCAGCGCCCCGGCCTCGATGGCCGCGCGGTCCTCGAAGGGCTTCAGCCGGCCGGCCGTCACCCGCCCGGCGATGCGCTCACCCCTCCAGCGGTCGGCGAACTCGCCCAGATCGACCATCACCAGATCGGCGGGACGCTTATAGAGCGGCACCGGAAAGGCCGGGTCCGGCGTCCGGCTGCCCTTCAGCTCGACCTCGTAATAGCCGGTGAAGAGGCCGCGCCGCTCGGCGTTGTTGGCCGCGGCGTAGGGAGTGAACCACGCCTCGAAATAGGCCCGCGCCGCCGCGTCGTCGCCGGGCGGCAGCTTGGCCAGCTCGGCGCAGGGAGCCTGCCAGTCGGCCGCCTTGCCACCGACCCCGTCCGGGCCGATGGAGCGGTCGGCGGCCAGCGCCTTGACCTTCGCGCAGGAGCGCTGGAAGGCCGGGACGGCCTCCGCCACGCGGTCGGCGCTCCAACCGGGCAGCGCCGTGAAGGCGACGGGGGTGAGGACCAGCTTTTCGGGCGGCGGGGGCGGCGGCGCCTTGGCCTCCTCCTCCTTCCGCTCGCAGCCAACGAGAAACGCCGCGGCAAGGACTGCCGCGGCGCTGAGACGAACAACCGGAAGAGACAGCATCAGAACCGATCGGTCATCGGGGGGTGCGGGTTTCGACGAGCGCCCAGTTCGGGTCGCCGGCGCGGGTGTTGCGGGCGAAGGTCCAGACATCCACCGCCTCGACGACGCTGTTCGGATCGCCGTCCACCACGGCGCCGGCGCTGTTGCGCACGACGTTCATCTGCTCCGACACGAACTTCACGGTGACCAGGGCAGTGCGCCCGTCCATGCGGGCCTCCACCACGTCGGCGTCGGTGATCGTCTCGATGCGGGTCTCCAGCGTCTCGCCGGCCGACTGGCGCTCGCGCACCGCACGGGCGAAGTTGTCGTAGACCTCGTCCGACAGCAGCGGGCGCAGGGTGGCCGTGTCGCCCTTGGCGAAGGCCTCCACGATCATCTGGAAGGCGCCGCGGGCGCCCTGCAGGAAATACTTCTCGTCGAAGCTGGGGTCGGCGGCCTTGATCTGCTCCAGCGCGGTGGCCAGCGACACCGGCTCGTCGGGCGACGGGACGGCGTTCGGCACGGGCCGCTCGCGGTTGGGCATCGCCACCACGTTGTCGGGCTGGTTGTTGGGGCGGGCCGTGAAGGGGTTCGGCCGCTGGCGTTCCTCACCGGTGCGGCGGCCGAGCACGCTGCGCAGCCGGTACACGAGAAACGCCGCGATCATCGCGAAGATCAGGATCTCGACGAACACAAACCCATCTCCCATCATCCATCCTTCCGGGTGACTGAAGGCCGGCCCCGAAATCACCGACCCCGCTTGATCCACTACTGGACCCTCCGGCGGGTGAGCATTAAGTGTACCGGAACGGTGCCGGGACCAGATCCCAGCTCGCTCTCTCCGCCGAGGATTCCACCCGATGACCCGTGCCGGAGCTGTTCGTCCAACCAAAGATCGGGTGACGTACCCTGGTGTAGATAGGCCCTCGGGGTTGAAAGAGCAAGGACGGCCATGAATCCACTGTTGCTGTTGTTCCTTCTGCTGCCGATCGCGGAAATCGCGACCTTCATCGAGGTCGGCGACTGGATTGGCGCCGGCCCGACGGTCGGGCTGGTCGTCCTGTCCGCCATCCTCGGGTCCGTCCTGATCCGCTGGCAGGGCCTGTCCGTGCTGAAGCGCGCGCAGGCGTCGGCGGAGCGCGGCGAGAGCCCGGTCGGCGCCGTGTTCGAGGGCTTCTGCGTCGTCGTCGCCGGCCTGCTGCTGATCATCCCCGGCTTCCTGACGGACATCGTCGGACTCCTGCTGTTCGTGCGCCCGATCCGCAACGCCCTGGGCCGTTGGCTGTTCGACCGTATGAAGGGGGTCGCGTCATTCAAGATGGGCGGCCAGATGGACGGCCGGGCGGGCGGCCGGACCTGGAGCAGCAGCGGCCCCCATGGCGGCCCCGGAAACCGCCCGCCACCGGGCGTGATCGACGTCGATTACCAGGAGGTGGACCCCGACGGCGGCCGCCCGGGAAGCGCCGGTCCGTCGGACCGCGACGGTCCGGACGACATGCCCAAGCTCGGTGACTCCCGCTGGGCGCCGCCCGGTTCGCCCCACCGCAACGACCGCGGGTGAAACGCGGCGGTTTCACTTTGTGGAGCCCTCGGTTCCGTGCTAGCCAGCGGGTCTTGAAGACCTTTCCATCGTGATGCCGCCCCGCGGCCAGGAGTTGTCCATGTCCGATCAGCAGATCAACGGTCAAGATCAGGAAGCCGCCTCGTCGCTGCCGATGCATGTGCTGGCGCAGTATGTGAAGGACTTGTCCTTCGAGAACCCGAACGCCCCGCAGAGCCTGCTGCCCGGCCAGCCGCAGCCGCAGGTCAACATCGGCGTGGACGTGCAGGTCCAGCCGATGGGCGAGGACGTCTACGAGGTCGTGCTGAAGCTGCATTGCGAGGCCAAGCAGGCCGAGGCGACCGCCTTCCTGGTCGAGGTCGCCTACGGCGGCCTGTTCCAGCTCCCGGGCCTGCCGCAAGAGCATCACCGCCCGGTGCTGCTGATCGAGGCGCCGCGGATGCTGTTCCCGTTCGCCCGCGCCATCGTGGCCGGCTGCACCCAGGACGGCGGCTTCCCGCCGCTGATGATCAACCCGATCGACTTCGTCGACCTGTACCGCCGCCAGACCGCTGGTCAGCAGGGTCAGGCCGAACAGGCGCCCCAATCGCCGTTCTGAGGCCGCCGTTCTGAGGCCGCCGTTCTGATGACGCGGTTCTGATCCGGGCCATTGGTTTCGGACAAACAAAAAGGCGGGAGGCTCCAAGGGGCCTCCCGCCTTTTTCGTGCCCTCCCCCGCCCTTCGACCGGGCGGGGGAGACGGCTGCGGACTACTGGTTCATGGACTCGAAGAATTCCGAGTTCGACTTGGTGTGCTTCAGCTTGTCGACCAGGAAGTCCACCGCGTCAGTCACGCCCATCGGCATCAGGATGCGGCGCAGGATCCACATCTTGGAAATGGTGCCCTTGTCGACCAGCAGCTCCTCCTTGCGGGTGCCCGACTTGGAGATGTCGATGGCCGGGAAGGTGCGCTTGTCGGAGAGCTTGCGGTCCAGCACGATCTCGGAGTTGCCGGTGCCCTTGAACTCTTCGAAGATCACCTCGTCCATGCGGCTGCCGGTGTCGATCAGCGCGGTCGCGATGATGGTCAGCGAGCCGCCCTCCTCGATGTTGCGGGCCGCACCGAAGAAGCGCTTCGGGCGCTGCAGCGCGTTGGCGTCGACGCCGCCGGTCAGCACCTTGCCCGAGGAGGGAACGACGGTGTTGTAGGCGCGGGCCAGACGGGTGATGGAATCCAGCAGGATGACCACGTCGCGCTTGTGCTCGACCAGCCGCTTGGCCTTCTCGATGACCATCTCGGCGACCTGGACGTGGCGCGTCGCCGGCTCATCGAAGGTGGAGCTGATGACCTCGCCCCGCACGGAGCGGGCCATGTCGGTCACCTCTTCCGGCCGCTCGTCGATCAGCAGGACGATCAGATAGGCTTCCGGGTGGTTGGTCGCAATGGAATGGGCGATGTTCTGCAGCATCACGGTCTTGCCCGTGCGCGGCGGGGCGACGATCAGCCCGCGCTGGCCCTTGCCCAGCGGCGCCACGAGGTCGATGATGCGGCCCGTGTAGTTCTTCTTGGTCGGGTCGTCGACTTCCATGCGCAGCCGCTCTTCCGGATAGAGCGGGGTCAGGTTGTCGAAGTTGATGCGGTGGCGGACCTTGTCCGGCGCATCGAAGTTGATCGTGTTGACCTTGAGAAGGGCGAAGTAGCGCTCGCCGTCCTTGGGCGCGCGGATCTGCCCTTCGACCGTGTCGCCGGTGCGCAAGCTGAAGCGGCGCACCTGACTGGGGCTGACGTAGATGTCGTCGGGGCCGGGAAGATAGTTGGCCTCCGGCGAACGCAGGAACCCGAAGCCGTCCTGAAGAACCTCGAGCACGCCGTCGCCGTAGATCGGAACATCGTTCTCCGCCAGCTGCTTGAGGATGGCGAACATCATGTCCTGCTTGCGCAGCGTGCTGGCGTTCTCGATCTGCAGTTCCTCGGCGAACGCCAGCAGTTCGGCGGGGCTCTTGCACTTCAGCTCTTGGAGATGCATGGGGGTGCCTTAAGGGAATCGGTCATGCGAGGGGGAGTGCCAGAGGTCCCGGGCCGGCGCAGGGTGCGTCGGTTGAGCGTCGAACGGCGCTGAAGGCTGGGAATGCCTGTCGGACGTCGCGCCCAGATCGTTGGGGAGGGACGGAACGGCGGATGTGGGATGGGTGCCCGCGAGGCTTGCCGCCCCGTGGTGGGAAAGATGGTTAGCGGAACGCCGTCTGCAAGTCAAATGAAAGCGAATTCTTGGAAACAGGGTGGATTCTTGCGCGTTCCCGTCCGGGACATGTCATCCGGGTCACGATGCCGCATCCCCTGTTAACCAAGCCACCAGTGTACGACCTGGACGTTCAGGATAGAAACGGTTTGGTTGAGATCATGAGCCCGCATGACCGTTCCGGACCCGGAACCATCGCTGCTCCCGAAGCCGCCCCCCTGCCCTGGCACGCCCAACCGCCGGACCAGGCCTTGGCCGCGCTGGACAGCCCCGACGACGGGTTGACGCCCGACGAGGCGGCGGAGCGCCTGAACCGCTACGGCCCCAACCGGCTGACCCCGCCGCCCCGCCGGTCGGCGCTGATGCGCTTCCTGGCGCAGTTCGACAATTTGCTGATCTACGTGCTGATCGGCGCGGGAGTCGTCACGGTGCTGCTGGGCGAGTTCGTGGACGCCGCGGTGATCGCCGGCGTCGTGCTGATCAACGCCGCCATCGGCTATGTCCAGGAGGGCAAGGCGGAGCAGGCGCTGGACGCCATCCGCAGCATGCTGTCGCCGCAGGCGGTGGTGCTGCGCGGCGGCCATCAGGTCACCGTCCCGGCGGAGGAGCTGGTGCCCGGCGACCGCGTCCTTCTGGCCTCGGGCGACAAGGTGCCGGCGGACCTGCGGCTGGTCCGGGTCAAGGGCCTGCGTGTGCAGGAGGCGGCGCTGACGGGAGAATCCGTGCCGGTCGCCAAGAGCGCCGACGCGGTGGCGGCGGACGCTCCCCTGGCGGAGCGCGGCGGCATGGCCTATTCCGGCACGCTGGTGGCCCAGGGACAGGCCACCGGCGTCGTGGTGGCTACAGGAGACCGGACGGAACTGGGCCGCATCGGCACGCTCCTGGCGGGCGTGGAGGAGCTGACCACGCCGCTGCTCGCCCAGATGGCCGTCTTCGGACGCTGGCTGACCATCGGCATCCTGGCGCTGACCGCGCTGACTTTCCTCTACGGCTCGCTGGTCCAGGGGGAGCCCTGGCCGGAGATGGTCATGGCCGCGGTCGGTCTGGCGGTGGCGGCGATTCCGGAAGGGCTTCCAGCGGTGATGACGATCACGCTGGCCATCGGCGTCACCCGCATGGCCCGGCGCAACGCCATCATCCGGCGCCTGCCGGCGGTGGAGACGCTGGGCTCGGTCGGGATCATCTGCTCCGACAAGACGGGCACGCTGACCCGCAACGAGCTGGTCGTGCAGACCGTGGTCACCGCTGCGGGCGACTGCGCGGTGACCGGCACCGGCTACCGCCCCGAGGGCGAGTTCCGCCGCGACGGCAAGGCCCTGGACCCCGGCGCCGATCCCGTGCTGAGCGAACTGGCCCGCGCCGCCCTGCTGTGCAACGACGCGGAGCTTCAGCGGGGCGAGGAGGGCTGGACGGTGGCCGGCGACCCGACCGACGGCGCCCTGCTGGCGCTCGGCATCAAGGCCGGGCTGGACGCGCGGGAGGAGGCCGCCCGTCGCCCGCGTACGGACGTCATCCCCTTCGAATCCGAACACAAGTACATGGCCACCCTGCACCACGACCATGAGGGGCACGGGGTGCTGTACGTCAAGGGCGCGCCGGAGCGCGTGCTGTCCATGTGCGCGCACGTACGGGCCCCGGACGGCGGCGGCGCGCCGCTCGACACCGGCCACTGGCTGGCGCGGGTGGAGGAGCTGGCGGCGGGCGGCCAGCGCGTGCTGGCGCTCGCCGGACGCCCCGCCTTGCCCGGCCAGACCGTGCTGGACATGGACGACGTGCGCGAGGGGCTGACCCTGCTCGGCCTGTGCGGCTTCATCGACCCGGCGCGCGAGGAGGCGGTGGCGGCGGTGGCCGAGTGCCAGGCGGCGGGAATCCGCGTGAAGATGATCACCGGCGATCACGCCGGCACCGCCCAGGCCATCGGGCGGCAGTTCAACCTGTCGGGCGACGCCGTGTCGGGGAGCGAGCTGGACCGGCTGGACGACGCGGCGCTGGTCGCCGTGGCGCGCGACGCCGACGTCTTCGCCCGCACCACGCCGGAGCACAAGCTGCGCCTCGTCCGCGCGCTCCAGACGGCCGGCTACACGGTCGCGATGACCGGTGACGGGGTGAACGACGCCCCCGCCCTGAAGCGCGCCGACGTCGGCGTCGCCATGGGCTGCAAGGGGACGGAGGCCGCGAAAGAGGCCGCCAGCATGGTGCTGGCCGACGACAACTTCGCCTCCATCGCCCACGCCGTGGAGGAAGGGCGGACCGTCTACGACAATCTGCGCAAGACGATCCTGTTCATGCTGCCGACCAACGGCGCCCAGGCGCTGGTGATCCTGGTCGCCGTGCTGGCCGGCTACACGCTGCCGATCACGCCCGTCCAGATTCTCTGGGTCAACATGGTGACCGCGGTGACGCTGGGCCTCGCGCTGGCCTTCGAGCCGCCGGAGGCCGCGGTGATGAAGCGCCCGCCCCGCCCCAAGGACGAGCCGATCCTGCCCGGCTTCCTGATCGGGCGGATGGTGCTGGTGATGGCGCTCCTGGTCGCCACCAGCTTCGGATTCTTCCTGCTGCACGAGGGCCACGGCGACCCGACGCCGGTCGCCCGCACGATGGCCGTCAACGCGCTGGTGATGGGGGAGATCTTCTTCCTGCTGAACGCGCGGGCGGTCACCGCCTCGGTGATGAACCGGCGGGGGCTGTTCGGCAGCCGCCCGGTGTGGATCTCCATCGGGCTGATGCTGGTCTTCCAGCTTGCCTTCACCTACGCCCCGCCCCTGCAGAGCCTGTTCGGCACGGCGGCGGTGGGTTGGAGCCAGTGGGTGGCCATGACGGCGGCCGGTCTGGCGATCTTCCTGGCGGTGGAGGCGGAGAAGGCGGTCACCCGTCGGGTGAAGGGACGGCGGGGCTGACCGCCGCCCCGTCCCGTCAGAACGGCTTCACAATCACGAAGATGACGATGCCGATCATCAGCAGGGTCGGCGCCTCGTTCCACATGCGGAAGAAGCGCTGCGGGCGGGTGTTGCGGTCCGCCTCGAAGTCCTTGCGCCAGCGTGCCATCATCATGTGCGTGCCGGTGAGCGCCAGGACGAACAGCAGCTTGGCGTGAAGCCATCCCTGCTTCATCCAGGCCGGCTCCATCACGATCATCGCGATTCCGAACAGGTAGGCCGCGCCCATCGCCGGATTCATGATGGCGCGCAGCAGGCGGCGCTCCATCACCTTGAACCGCTCCGAGGATTCGGAGCCCGGCGCCGTCTCGCAATGATAGACGAACAGCCGCGGCAGATAGAGAAGCCCGGCCATCCAGGCGATGATGCTGATGACGTGCAGAGCCTTGACCCAGAGATAAAGCACTGGAATCCCCTTCCCTTCCCGTTGCGCGTTTCTTGGAACCTGCCGGGGCTTAGCCGCGGTTCGGCCAGTCCTTGATCAAACGGGCCAGCTCGGCGACATGGTCCGGCGGCGTGGTCTGGATCACGCCATGGCCCAGGTTGAAGACGAAGGGCTTGCCGGCAAGCGTCTCCAGAATCTCCGACGCGGCGGTGCGCAGGGCCTCGCCACCGGCGGCGAGCATGATCGGGTCGAGGTTGCCCTGCACCGGCAATCTGGATTGCAGATTCCCGGCCGCCCAAGCCACCGGGACGGTGGTGTCGAGCCCGACCGCATCCACACCACTGCCCGTGACGTAAGCCTCATAGGAGAGGCCCGCACCGCGCGGGAAACCGATGACCGGAATCGCGGGGTGACGCGCCTTGATGAGATCCACGATCCGCCGCGTCGGCTCGATCACCCAGCGGCGGAACTCGCCGGCCGGAAGAACACCCGCCCAGCTGTCGAAGAGCTGGACCACCTCGGCCCCGGCCTCGATCTGGGTGCACAGGTAATCGGCGGTCACCTCGACCAGCAGATCCATCAGCGCGCCGAACCCGGCCGGATCGCCGTAGGCCCAGCGCTTGACGTGCGCGTACTCCTTGGACCCCGCCCCCTCGACCATGTAGCAGGCGATCGTCCAGGGCGCTCCGGCAAAGCCGATCAGCGTGGTGTGCGCCGGAATCGCGCTGGAGAGGCGGCGGACGGTCTCGTAGACCGGCTCCAGCCGCTCGTGGAAGCGGTCGCGCGACAGGCGCTTGAGGTCTTCCACGCTTCTCACAGGGTCGAGCTTCGGCCCCTCGCCCTCCAGGAAGGCCAGCGGCTGGCCCAGGGCGTGCGGCACCACCAGGATGTCGGAGAACAGAATCGCCGCGTCCATGTCGTAGCGGCGCAGCGGCTGCAGGGTCACCTCGACCGCGTGGTCGGGGTTGTAGCACATGTCCAGGAAGCTGCCGGCCTTGGCGCGCAATTCCCGATATTCCGGCAGGTAACGGCCGGCCTGGCGCATCAGCCAGAAGGGCGAGCGCGGACGCACCTCGCCGGCGAGGGCGGCGAGCATCGGCTTGGCAATCTTGGACACGGCCTCGGACACGGCGGATCGTTCCCCTATGAGTGAATCGGGTCTGCGGGTTGTCTCCCCTCTACTCAGTATTCTTTTTAAAGAGAGAAAGGAAGAAGGGGTGGTGGGTGCCTGTGGAAAACGGGAATCCCCGCTTTGCGCCGAATCGTCCACAGGCTGGACGGCGCGCTGTGGACGAAAATCGGATTCTGTGGACGACTCCGGACGCTTTCGCCGGAAACGGCGGAAATGCTATACCGGGAAGCCTGGGAATCCCGTGGATAACATGGTCCGCGGGAGTCATTGTACCCATGTTCCGGAGAGGGCGCGCGGATTGTCCCGAAGGGGGCGCCAGCGGGGGCGACGAGTCCCGCCCCGAGGGACAGAATCCAGGAGATCCCCGTTGTCCACAGATTCGGACGGGTTCTCCACAACACGTTGGGGACGGATGAGACAGTTCCACCTGCATCTTGTGTCGGACGCGACCGGCGAGACGATCAACAGCGTCGCCCGCGCCTGCGTCATCCAGTTCGACGATGTTCGCCCGGTCGAGCATTTCTGGAATCTCGTGCGGACCGAGCGTCAGCTCGACATGGTTCTGGAGGGCGTCCAGGAGAATCGCGGCCTCGTCATGTTCACGCTGGTGGACGAGAAGCTGCGCCGCCGTCTCCAGGACTTCTGCCGCGAGGTGCAGGTCCCCTGCATCCCGGTGCTCGACCCGCTGATCAACGCGCTGGCCGCCTTCCTCGGCGTGGAATCGCAGCGCCAGCCCGGCCGCCAGCACGCCTTGGACGCCGAGTATTTTGGGCGCATGGACGCGATGGACTTCGCGCTGGCCCACGACGACGGCCAGTCGAGCTGGGACCTGCACGAGGCCGACGTGATCCTGATGGGCGTGTCGCGCACGTCGAAGACGCCGACCTGCATTTATCTGGCGAACCGCGGCATCAAGGCGGCGAACATTCCGATCGTCCCCGGTTGCCCGATGCCGCCGGAGATCGAGAAGCTGACCCGGCCGCTGGTCGTCGGCCTGACCAAGGACCCGGACCGTCTGGTGCAGATCCGCCGCAACCGGTTGAAGCTGCTGAACCAGAACGAGTCCTCGACCTACGTCGATCCGGAGGTGGTGCGCGCCGAGGTCACCGACGCCCGGCGCATGTTCACCCGCCGCGGCTGGCCGGTGATCGACGTGTCGCGCCGCTCCATCGAGGAGACGGCGGCGGAGATCATGATGCTGCTCGCCCGCCGTCAGACCGGCGGCCTGCCCGGCGTCGTTCCTGAGGGGCCGCTGACGTGAGCGCAGCGGTTCCCACCGTCGTCCTCGCCTCGGGCTCCCGCACGCGGGCGGAGATGCTGGAGCGCGCCGGGGTGCGCGTCACGCTCGCCCCCGCCGCGGTGGACGAGGAGGAGATCAAGCTCGCCGCCCGCGCCGAGGGCGCCCCGGTCGAGGATGTGGCTGAAGCGTTGGCCGAGTTGAAGGCGCAGCGGGTCACCCGCAAGCACCCCGGCGCCCTGGTGATCGGCGCCGACCAGATGCTGGAGTGCGAGGGCCGCTGGTTCGACAAGCCGGCCGACCGCGACGCCGCTCGAGCCCAGCTGCAGGACCTGCGCGGCAAGACGCACCGGCTGGTCAGCTGCGCCGTGGTGCTCCGCGACGGCGAGCGGCTGTGGCACCATGTCGACCGCGCCCGCCTGACCATGCGCCCGTTCAGCGACGCCTTTCTCGACTCCTACCTGAACGCGGCGGGCGACGACGTGCTGGGGTCGGTCGGTGCCTATCACCTCGAAGGCCTGGGCGCGCAGCTCTTCCACCGGGTGGACGGCGACTTCTTCACGATCCTCGGGCTGCCGCTGCTGCCGCTGCTCGGGTTCCTGCGGGTGCATGGGGTGATTGCGGAATGACGATCAGCGGCAAGGCGAAGCTGGCCGGTGTGATGGGCTGGCCGATCGGCCATTCGCGCTCGCCCCGGCTGCACGGCTACTGGCTGGACCAGTATGGCATTGACGGCGCCTATGTGCCGCTGGCCGTGCCGCCCGACCGCATCGAGCAGGCCATCCGCGCCCTGCCCGCTCTCGGCTTCCGTGGCTGCAACGTCACGGTGCCGCACAAGGAAGCCGCTTACCGCACGGTCGATCGGCTGGACGCCACCGCCAAGCGGATGGGCGCCGTCAACACCATCGTGGTCGGCGAGGACGGGTCGCTGGAGGGTCGCAACACCGATGGCTTCGGTTTCATCGAGAATTTGAGGAGCGGCGCACCGGGCTGGAAGGCTGCGGATGGACCGGCGCTGGTCATCGGGGCCGGTGGCGCGGCGCGGGCCGTCGTCGCCTCGCTCCTCGACGAAGGGGCGCCGCGGGTCTGGCTGGTCAACCGCACGCGGACGCGGGCCGACGAGCTGGCCACCGATATCGGCGGCGCCATTGAGACCGCCGATTGGGTTTCACGTGAAACGCTCCTCGAAGGGGCGGCGTTGGTGGTGAACACGACGACCCAGGGCATGGCGGGCCAGCCGCCTCTGGAGCTGGACCTGCGCGCCCTGCCCGGTTCGGCCGTGGTCACCGACATCGTCTACACGCCCCTGATGACCCCGCTGCTGACCGCGGCGCAGGCCCGCGGCAACCGCGTGGTGGACGGCGTCGGCATGCTGCTCCACCAGGCCCGCCCCGGCTTCGCCGCCTGGTTCGGCCGCGAACCGGAGGTGACCGAGGGGCTGAGGGCCGTCGTTCTCCAGGGCTGAGGTCGCGCGATGATCGTCTTGGGACTGACCGGCTCCATCGGCATGGGTAAGAGCACGGCGGCGCGCATGCTGAAGCGCATGGGCGCGCCGGTCTGCGACAGCGACGCCGTGGTGCATGGGCTGCTGGGGCGCCACGGAGCGGCGGTGCCGGCCATCGCGGCGGCCTTCCCCGGTGTCGTGGTGGATGATGCGGTGGACCGGCGGGCGCTGGGCGCCGCGGTGTTCGGCAACCCGGCGGCGCTGAAGCGGCTGGAGGCGATCCTCCATCCGGCGGTGCAGGCGGCGCAGCGGCGTTTCCTGAAGCAGGCGGCGCGCCGCCGCGTCCGCGTGGCGGTGCTGGACATCCCCCTGCTGTTCGAGACCGGCGGGGAGGCCAAGGTGGACCGCAGCGTGGTGGTCACCGCCCCCTTCCTGGTGCAGAAGTCACGGGTGCTGGCGCGGCCGGGCATGACGCCGGACAAGTTCGCCGCTATTCTGGCCCGGCAGATGCCCGACGCGGAGAAGCGCCGGCGCGCCGACCACGTCGTCAACACCGGCGACGGGCGGCGGGCCACCCGGCGGGCACTGCGCAACATCCTCGCCGACGTGAAGCGGCGCCGCGGACGGCAATGGCCGCCGCGGGGATACCAGCCCGGACAGGTGGTTCATGCGTGAGATCGTCCTCGATACGGAAACGACCGGCTTCAAGCCCGAGGAAGGGCACCGGCTGATCGAAATCGGCTGCGTCGAGCTGCACAACCACGTCGCCACCGGAAAGACCTTCCACTGCTACGTCAACCCGGAGCGCGACGTGCCGCCGGACGCTGTGGCGGTGCACGGGCTGACGACGGAGTTCCTGTCGGACAAGCCGCTGTTCAACGACGTGGTGGCGGAGTTCGTGGCCTTCATCGGCGACGCGCCGCTGGTGATCCACAACGCGGCCTTCGACATGCACTTCCTGAACTGGGAGATGCGGATCGCCGGCTATCCGGTCATGCCGAAGGACCGGGCCATCGACACGCTGCTGATGGCGCGGCAGAAGTTCCCCGGCGCGCCGGCCACCCTGGACGCGCTCTGCAAGCGCTTCGGCGTCGACAACTCCAGCCGCACCTACCACGGCGCGCTTCTCGACGCCCAGCTTCTGGCCGAGGTGTATCTGGAGCTGCGCGGCGGCCGTCAGGCCGGTCTGGCGCTGGCCTCCGGCCCGGCAACGGGCGGCCCGGCGGCGATCCGCATCGACCGCCCCTACCGCGCCCCGCGCGCCCACGCGCCGAGCGAGGAGGAGCTGGCGGCCCATGCCGAGCTTCTCAAGAAGCTGAAGAATCCGCTCTGGGCCGCCGAGTGACCTGTTCCCTCTCCTGTCCCGGGAGAGGGTGGTCCGAAGGGCCGGGTGAGGGTCGCACGAGGATCAAGGCACTGATCCTTGCCAATACCCTCACCCTCCCACGCTCACGCGCGGGTCCCTCCCTCTCCCGGGGCGGGAGAGGGCTTTGAACCTTACGGCAGCAGCACCGTGGACCCGGTCGTGGCACGGGACTCCAGGGCCCGGTGGGCCTCCGCCGCGTCGCGCAGCGCGAAGGTCTGGCCGACGTTGATGGTCACTCCGCCGGTGTGCACCACCTCGAACAGGTCGGCGGCGCTGGCCATCAGGTCGTCGCGCTTGGAAACGTAGCTGAACAGGGTCGGGCGCGTGACGTAGAGCGAGCCCTTGGCCGCCAGCACCTGGAGATCCAGTGGCGGAACCGGGCCGGACGCCGCGCCGAACAGCACCATGAAGCCACGGGGCCGCAGACAGTCCAGGCTGTCCATGAAGGTCGTCTTGCCGACGCCGTCATAGACCACCGGCACGCCCTGCCCGTCCGTCAGGTCCTTCACGCGGTTCACGAAATTCTCGCGCGTGTAGACGATGGGATGGTCGCAGCCGGCGGCGCGGGCCAGCTCCGCCTTCTCGTCGCTGCTGACCGTGCCGATCACGGTGGCGCCCAGATGCTTCGCCCACTGGCAGAGGATCTGGCCGACGCCGCCCGCGGCGGCCTGGACCAGGATGGTGTCGCCCGGCTGCACCGCGTAGGTGGAGCGCAGGAGGAACTGAGCGGTCATGCCCTGGAGCAGCATGGCGGCGGCCTGCCGGTCCTCGATCCAGCTCGGCAGCGGGATCAGCCGGTCGGCGGGGGCGAGGCGGGATTCGGCGTAGGCGCCGATCAGCGGCGCGTAGCCGACCCGGTCGCCGGGCTTCAGCGTCGTCACGTCCGGCCCCACGGCCTCGACCACGCCGGCGCCCTCGGTCCCGATGATGGCGGGAAGCTGCGGCAGCTTGTAGGCGCCGGAGCGGTGATAGGTGTCGATGTAGTTCAGCCCGACCGCGGTCTGGCGCAGCCGCACCTGACCGGGGCCGGGGTCGCCCACCTCGATCTCGTCCCAGCGCAGTGCCTCGGGTCCGCCGTACTCGTGGATGCGGATCGCGTGAACCATGGTGGTCGGTCCCTTCCCTTTTTATAGAAGCTGAAGCTCCAGCGTATCGCCGGCTTGGTCCGCTGTCACCCGGTGCCGCCGCTCGTGGCGGAGCAGCCAGTCCTTGGTCCGCAGGCCGCCCAGGCCGGAATAGCCGCCGGGGGCCCCGCCGCCCCCGACGATGCGGTGGCAGGGGATGATCACCGGGATCGGGTTGGCCCCGCAGGCCCCGCCGACGGCCCGCGGCGCCGTGTCCAGCAGCCGCGCGACGTCGCCGTAGGTCAGGACGCCGCCGTAGGGAATGGCCTGCATCGCCGCCCAGACCTTCTGCCGGAAGGCCGTCCCGCGGGGGGACAGCGGCAGGTCGAAATCCAACCGCGTTCCGGCGAAATAGTCGCGGAGCTGGCGCGCCGCCGCCTCCAGCACGGGGTCCGGCCGGTCATCGCCCAACCGGCCCCAGTCGAGCGCCACGATGGCGCCGGCGGCGCTGGTCAGGGTCAGCAGGCCCAGCGGGCTGTCGACGGTCAGACTGCCGGCGGCCGGGTTATTGAGGGTCTGCGCCATGGGGTCATCTCCGGGTCAGGGCGGCGCCCAGCGCGTCGGGCGCGGTCACCGGGGGGGAGCAGGTCATGCCGGTGCAGACATAGGCGGTCGCCGCCCCGCCCTGCATGCCCTTGCCATGCGCGGGGTGCCCGGCGGGCAGATCGGTCCCCGGCGGCAGGACGCTGAGGATGCGGTCGGGAAGCGGTCGGTCGAGCACCGCCCGGCGCAGCGCCGCGGTGTCCGATGCCTGCGGGTCGCCGACGATGACGATCTGCTGCGCCTTCTGGAGAAGCTCCGCCGCGTTCAGATAGGTCGGCAGCGGGAAGAAGTTGCGGCTCAGCTCACCGGAGAAGGCGGCGGCCAGGGCGTCCGCTCGCTCGCGGTAGGCGGCCTCGCCGGTGCGGTGGTGCAGGGTCGCCAGCACGGCGAGCATGGTGCCGTTGCCGCTGGGCGTCGCCGCGTCGCCGGCCGACTTGGTGCGGACGATCAGGTCGTCGGCGTCGTTCGCCGTGTAGAAGTAGCCGCCGGCCTGGGAGTCCCAGAAATGCGCGTCGAGCACCCGCACCCAGGCCCGCGCCTGTTCCAGCGGCTCCGCGTCGCCGGTCGCCTCGTGCAGGGCGAGTGCTGCGCGCGCCATGTGGGCGTAGTCGTCGAGCGTCGCCCGGTGCTTGAGCTGCCCGGCCCGCCAGCTGTGCAGCAGGCGCCCGTCCTCGGTCATGCGGTCGCGGACAAAGGCGTAGGCGCGCTGCGCGGCGGCGATCCAGTCCGGCTCGTCGAAGACCATGCCGGCCTGGGCGAGGGCCGCGATCATCAGGCCGTTCCAGTCGGCCAGCACCTTGTCGTCCCAGCCCGGCTTGATCCGCTTCTCCCGCTCCCGCCAGAGGATCGCCCGCTGTTCGGCCAGCGTCGCCTCGGTCTCGGCGTCCAGCGCCTCGATGCGGTGCAGCCGGTTGAGGATGGTCGCCCCCTCCCAGTTGCCCTGCGGCGTGACGCCGTAGGCGCGCTTGAAGACCTCCGCGTTGGGGCCGAGGAGACGGTCGATCTCCTCCTCGTTCCAGATGTAGAAGAGGCCCTCCTCGCCCTCGCTGTCGGCGTCCTGGGTCGCCGCGAAGCCGCCGCCCTCGGCGATCATCTCGCGCAGAACCCAGCCCACCGTTTCCCGGATGCGCGTCTCGAACAGCGGCTCCCGCTCCGCCTGCCAGACCAGCGTCATCAGGTCGAGAAGCTGGGCGTTGTCGTAGAGCATCTTTTCGAAATGCGGCACCAACCACATCTCGTCCACCGAGTAGCGGGCGAAGCCGCCGCCCAGGTGATCGTAGATTCCGCCTTGGCTCATGTGGGCCAGCGTGTTGGTGACCGCCTCGCGGTAGGGCTCCTTGCCGGTGCGCAGCCAGGCCCGCCACAGCAGCGTGAAGATCGGCACCTGCGGGAATTTCGGGGCGTGGCCGATGCCGCCGTGGAAGGGATCGACCTCGTGGACCAGCCGATCGGCGATCTGGTCGAGCATGGCGAGGTCGACCTCCCCCGCCGCCCGGTTCTCGGCCAGCTTGCCCAGCGCGTCCTTCAGCGCCGTGACGTTGCGGGTCACGTTCTCCGGCTTGTTGCGGTAGGTCTCCGCCACGCCGCGCAGCACGTCGGGGAAACCGGGCCGCCCGTAGCGCGAGGCCGGCGGGAAGTAGGTGCCGCCCCAGAAGGGCTCGGCGTCCGGCGTCAGGAACATGGTCAGCGGCCAGCCGCCCTGCTGCCCCAGCATCGCCAGGGCCGACTGGTAGATCTGATCGACGTCCGGCCGCTCCTCCCGGTCCACCTTGATGTTGACGAACA
The DNA here is from genome assembly GCF_058780535.1 of Azospirillum sp. UENF 211521. NCBI lineage: Bacteria > Pseudomonadati > Pseudomonadota > Alphaproteobacteria > Rhodospirillales > Azospirillaceae > Azospirillum > Azospirillum sp. UENF 211521. The sequence goes on along the minus strand of NZ_JBSNCF010000001.1, from coordinate 183,162 downwards.
GCTCGTTCATCAGCCCGGCGATCTCCGGGCTTTCGAAGCTCTCGTGCGCCATCACGTGGCACCAGTGGCAGGCGGCGTAGCCGACCGACAGCAGCACGGGCTTGTTCTCGCGCTTGGCCCGTTCGAAGGCGTCGCGGCCCCAGGCCATCCAATGGACGGGGTTGTCCTTGTGCTGAAGCAGGTAGGGGCTGGTCTCCCGGCCAAGCAGGTTCGCGGGCATCGCAGGCGTTTCCGGTCTGTGGCGTGGTTGGGAATAAACTGGCGCGGCGGTGCCGTTGCGCCAGGGCTTCCTATCTGTATAGTGGGGCATGAGCCGAAGCGGCGCTCAACCCTTAATTTCCCGCGCACCGCGCGCCTTCCAAGGGAATGGGGCCATGAAGATCACCATCGACATCGACTGCACACCCGAGGAGGCGCGCCACTTCCTGGGCCTTCCCGACGTGAAGCCCATGCAGGACGCCATGATGCAGGAAATCCAGGACCGGATGCAGGCCTCCCTGCTCGCCATGGACCCCGAGACGATGATGAAGACGTGGCTGCCGGCGGGAATTCAGGGCATGGAGCAGCTTCAGAAAATGTTTTGGTCCCAGATGGCCGCCGCCATGGGACAGGATGGACGCAAGTGACCGATCCGAAGCCCTACTTCGAAGCCCATGTTTTCTCCTGCACCAACCGCCGCCCCGACGGCAACAAGCGCGGCTCCTGCGCCGCCCGGGGGTCCGAAAAGCTCCGCGACTACATGAAGGCGCGTGCCCGTGAGCTGGGTCTGGACGGCCGTGTGCGCATCAACGCCGCCGGCTGCCTGGACCGCTGCGAGCTGGGTCCGGTGCTGGTCGTCTATCCGGAGGGCGTCTGGTACACCTACCACTCCTTCGCCGACGTCGACGCGATCCTGGAAACGCATGTGATCGGTGGTGGCCGTGTGGAGCGGCTCATGCTGAAGCCGGAACAAAAAGAATTGCTGCCGGAACAGGTCGGCTGATCATTCCGGAACCGGCACGATAATATTGGCACGATGACATTTGGCACGATGATCCCAACCATCTTCGCCCTCGCCACCGCCCCCGGCCGCGCCGGTGTGGCGGTGGTTCGCGTTTCGGGTCCGGCGTCCGGCGAGGCCCTCGCCGCCCTGACCGGCAAGCCGCTTCCCACACCCCGCATGGCAACCCTGGTCCGGCTGCGCCATCCCCGGACCGGCGAGGCGCTGGACGACGCTCTGGTCTTGCGTTTCACCGCCCCCCGCAGCTTCACCGGCGAGGATGTGGTGGAGCTGCATCTGCATGGCGGGCGCGCCGTGGTGGCCGGCGTGGTGGAGGCGCTGTCCGCCCTGCCCGGTCTGCGCGTCGCCGAGCCCGGCGAGTTCACCCGCCGCGCCTTCGAGAACGGCAAGCTCGACCTGACCGAGGCCGAGGCGGTCGCCGACCTTGTGGACGCCGAGACCTCCGCCCAGCGCCGCCAGGCCCTGCGCCAGATGGAAGGCGCGCTCGGCACACTCTACGACGGTTGGCGGGAGCGGCTGACCCGGTCGCTGGCCCACATCGAGGCCGACATCGACTTCCCCGACGAGGACCTGCCCTCGGGTGTCTCGGACGCCGCGCGTCCCGTGCTGGACGCCCTCGCCTCGGAGATCGACGCCCATCTCGACGACCGTGGACGTGGGGAGCGGCTGCGCGAAGGTCTGCACATCGCCATCGTCGGCGCGCCCAACGCCGGCAAGTCGAGCCTGCTGAACGCCCTCGCCCGGCGCGAGGCCGCCATCGTCTCGGCCCGCGCCGGCACCACGCGAGACGTGATCGAAGTCCATCTCGACCTTGGCGGCTACCCGGTGGTGCTGGCCGACACGGCGGGTCTGCGCGAGGCGGCCGCCGACGAGGTCGAGGAGGAAGGCATCCGCCGCGCGCTCGACCGCGCCGCCCGCGCCGACGTGAAGGTCGCCGTGTTCGACGCCACCGCCCTGCCCGCGCTTGACCCGGCGACGGTTGCTCTGCTCGACAAGGACACGGTGGTGGTTCTGAACAAGACGGACGTCGCCGATGCAGCCGTGCCGACGGTCGGCAAGTGGGAGGCGACCACGGTCTCCGCCCGGACCGGTGCCGGCTTGCCGGAGCTGGAAACGCGTTTGACGGCGTTTACCGCCGACCGGCTGGCCGGCAGCGGTGCGCCAGCCCTGACCCGTGCGCGGCACCGCTCCGCCTTGGAGGAGTGCCGGGACGCCCTGCGCCGCGCCCTGACCGCCCCCCTGCCGGAGCTGATGGCCGAGGATGTGCGTCTGGCGAGCCGGGCCCTTGGACGCATCACCGGACGGGTCGATGTGGAGGATTTGCTGGACGTGATCTTCCGGGATTTCTGCATCGGCAAGTGAGCCGGGGATGGCGTGACAAACGCGCCGGGTCCCCCTGTTTCACGTGAAACACGGGCGTTGCGGCGTCGCGGCGCTTGGCGTCCGGCGCTGACTCGGCTATGGTCCGGCCATGCGAACGTTCGACGTCATTGTTGTCGGCGGAGGCCACGCCGGTTGCGAGGCTGCCGCCGCCGCGGCGCGCATGGGTGCGCGCACCCTGCTGCTCACCCACAAGCTGGACACCATCGGTGAGATGTCCTGCAACCCGGCCATCGGCGGGTTGGCGAAAGGCCATCTGGTGCGCGAGATCGACGCCCTCGATGGCGTCATGGCCCGCGCCATCGACCGCGGCGGCATCCAATTCCGCATCCTCAACCGCAGCAAGGGACCGGCCGTCCGTGGCCCGCGCGCCCAAGCCGACCGCAAGCTCTACCGGCGGGCGGTGCAGGCGATCCTCGCGGAACAGGCGAACTTGTTCATCGAGGCCGGCGGCGCCGAGGACCTGACCATCGGCGACGACGGCCGGGTCACCGGCGTGGTGACCGGTTCCGGCGAGACCCTCGCGGCGGGAAGCGTGGTACTGACCACTGGCACCTTCCTGCGCGGCCTGATCCACATCGGCGAGGAAACCACCCCGGCGGGTCGCGTCGGCGAGGCGCCGTCCATCGGCCTGTCCGACACGTTGGCGCGTCTCGGCTTTCCGCTCGGCCGGCTGAAGACCGGCACCCCGCCGCGTCTCGACGGCAAGACCATCGATTGGGCCGCGCTGGAAAAGCAGCCGGGCGACACGCCGCCGCCGCCCTTCTCCTACCTGACCGACCGCATCGACACGCCGCAGATCGACTGCGCGATCACCTGGACGACGCCGGAGATGCACGCGCTGATCCGCGGCAACCTCCACCGCGCGCCAATGTATTCCGGCCAGATCCAGAGCACCGGCCCGCGCTATTGCCCGTCCATCGAAGACAAGGTGGTGCGCTTCGCCGACAAGGAGCGCCACCAGATCTTCCTGGAGCCGGAGGGGCTGGACGACGATACGGTCTACCCGAACGGCATCTCGACCTCCCTGCCCCGCGACGTCCAGCTCGGTTTCCTGAAGACGATGCCCGGGCTGGAGCGCGCGGCAATGATCCGCCCCGGCTACGCCATCGAGTACGACTTCGTGGACCCGCGGGAGCTGAAGCCGACGTTGGAGACCCGCCGGACCCCCGGCCTGTTCTTCGCCGGCCAGATCAACGGCACCACCGGCTACGAGGAAGCGGCGGCGCAAGGCCTGATGGCCGGCATCAACGCCGCCCTGCTGGCCGGCGGCTCGGCGGAGGGCTTCGTGCTCGACCGCGCCGACGCCTACATCGGGGTGCTGGTCGATGACCTGATCACCCGAGGCACCAACGAGCCGTACCGGATGTTCACCTCGCGCGCCGAGTATCGGCTGATCCTGCGCGCCGACAATGCCGACCAGCGGCTGACACCGAAGGGGCTGGTGATCGGCTGCGTCGGGTCGGCGCGGCGTGATGCTTTCACGGCGAAGGCTGAGGCGCTGTCCACCGGCCGCACTCTTGTGCGCGCCCTCCAGGCCACCCCGGCGGAGTTGCAGCGGCAGGGCATTGCTGTCAACCAGGACGGCGTGCGGCGGACCGCCGCCGATCTGCTGCGCTATCCGGACCTCGACCTTGCCACCCTCGCCCGACTGTGGCCGGAGCTGTCGGCAATACCTTCCGATGTTGTCGAGCAGCTGGAGATCGACGGGAAGTATGCCGGCTATCTCGACCGGCAAGAGGCCGACATCCGCGCCTTCCGCAAGGATGAGGCGCTGGAGCTTCCCGACGATCTCGATCCCGACAGCATCGGCAGCCTGTCGGCGGAGATCCGGCAGAAGCTGCGGCAGGCCCGTCCGGCGACCTTGGGGGCGGCCGCCCGCATTCCCGGCATGACCCCGGCGGCGCTGGTCGCCCTGCTCCGCCACGTGAAACGGCGCGACGTGAAGGTGGCCGTCTGATGAGCCTGTTCGATGCCGCGGCCTTCCAGGCGGCGACCGGTGTTTCACGTGAAACGTTGGACCGCCTGGCCGCTTACGAGGCGACGCTGCGCAAGTGGCAGCCGAAAATCAACCTCGTCGGCCCCTCCACCCTGCCCGACGCTTGGCGCCGGCACTTCCTCGACTCCGCCCAGCTTTACCCGCTGCTGCCCGACGGCGCTCGGGTGCTGGTCGATCTCGGCAGCGGGGCCGGCTTTCCCGGCTTGGTCCTCGCCATCATGGGCGTGCCGGAGGTGCATCTGGTGGAGAGCGACTCCCGCAAATGCGCCTTCCTGCGCGAGGCGGCCCGTGTGGCTGGAGCGTCGGTCACTGTACACAACAAGCGGATCGAGGCGGTGCCGCCGATCGCCGCCGACGTGGTGACCGCCCGCGCTCTGGCGCCGCTGAACGATCTGCTGAATTGGGCCCATCCCTTTGTCCAAGACCGGGGTGCGGCACTGTTTCCCAAGGGGCAAAATGTGGCGGACGAATTGACCGATACCACCAAATATTGGAAGATGCGGACCGAGCGCTTCGACAGCCGCACCGACCCCACCGGAACCATCCTGCGTGTGAGTGGTATCGCCCGTGTCTAAGACCGCGACCCTGATGCATTCCCGCTCCGACGCTTCCCGCGAGGCTGACATGCCCTCCGCCCTTCCTTCCGCGCGCGTCATATCGATTGCCAACCAGAAAGGCGGCGTGGGCAAGACCACGACCACCATCAACTTGGCAACCGCTCTGGCCGCGATCGGCAAGCGCGTCCTGGTGATTGATCTTGATCCCCAGGGCAACGCCTCCACCGGCCTCGGCATTCCGCGCGCCGAACGCCGCGTCGGCATCTACGACGTGCTGTTCGACGGCATGCCGCTGGAGGACGCCGCCACGGTGTCGACGGTGCCGAACCTCTCGATCATCACCTCTTCCGTCGATCTGTCCGGCGCCGAGGTCGAGCTGGTCACCTCCGAGCGGCGCGAGTTCCGGCTGCGCGAGGCGGTCGACAAGAGCGCGCTGGAATACGACTACGTGCTGATCGACTGTCCGCCGGCGCTCGGCCTGCTGACGCTGAACGCGCTGGTCGCCTCTCACGCCGTGATGGTGCCGCTGCAGTGCGAGTTCTACGCGCTGGAGGGCCTCAGCCACCTCGTCCGCACCATCGAGCGGGTGAAGCGCGCCTTCAACCCGGAACTCGACATCCACGGCGTCGTGCTGACCATGTTCGACAAGCGCAACAACCTGTCCGACATGGTGGCCGCCGACGTCCGCGGCTTCTTCGGAGAGAAAGTCTACGACACCGTGATCCCGCGGAACGTGAAGGTGTCGGAGGCGCCGTCCCACGGCAAGCCGGTGCTGATCTACGACATGCGCTGCCCCGGGTCGCAGGCATACATCCATCTGGCCGGCGAGGTGCTGCGCCGTGAGAAGAGGCTGAGCGCGTGATGGAGGATACCAAACGTCCGGACGGCGGTGCCCGCCGCGCCAGCCTGGGCCGTGGCCTGTCCGCCCTGTTCGGCGAGGCGGCGGAGGATTACTCCGCGCTCGACAAGGTGCGCCAGTCCAAGCAGGTGCCCATCGAGTTCATCCACCCCGGCAAGTACCAGCCGCGCCGCACCTTCGACGACGAGGCGCTGCAGGGGCTGGTCGAGTCGATCCGCGACAAGGGCATTCTTCAGCCCCTGCTCGTCCGCCGGGACCCAGAAACGACCAACTCCTACGAATTGATCGCCGGCGAACGCCGCTGGCGCGCCGCCCAGATCGCCGGCCTGCATGAGGTGCCGGTCGTCATCCGCGAGCTGTCGGACCGTGAAGCGCTGGAAATCGCGCTGATCGAGAACATCCAGCGCCAGGACCTGACGCCGCTCGAAGAGGCCGAGGGCTACAAGCGCCTGATGGAGGAGTTCGAGCACACGCAGGAGGATCTGGCGCGCTCGGTCGGCAAGAGCCGCAGCCACGTCGCCAACATGATGCGCCTGCTCGCCCTGCCCGACCCGGTCAAGGGCATGGTGCAGGAGGGGGCGCTCAGCGCCGGTCACGCCCGCGCGCTGCTCACCTCCTCCGATCCGGTGTCGGTGGCGCGCGAGGTGGTCAAGCGCGGCCTGAACGTCCGCCAGACCGAGGACCTGATGCGCGGCAGCGCGCCGGTCAAAACCAAAAAGGCCGGTGGAGGGCGTGGCGGTGCCGCCACTGACCCGACGCTCAAGGACGTCGATCTGGTGAATCTCGAGGAGGAGATCTCCGCCCGCATCGGGCTGAAGGTCGCGATCACCCCGCAGGGCAAGGGCGGCTCCATCACCATCCATTACCAGACGCTCGACCAGCTCGACGACGTGCTGCGGCGCCTTGGCGGCGAGTAGGGTGTCGCGGAACCAAACTGTCACTTTAGTGAAACGGCGCTAACATGAACTCCCCCTAAACAGGGTCGTCCGGCCGCAGCGACGCGGCCGGAGCCGACACAGAGGGGGAGATTCATGAAGCCCATCCACGGCCTGTGCCTTGCCGGCCTCACCGCGGCCCTGCTGGCCGGTCCGGCGTTCGCGGACCAAAAATTCCCGGCGGAACTGGCCGGCCACGGCGTTATCGACGCCGCCACCTTCATCGCCCCGCCCGCCGACGCGCCGGACCTGTTCCGCACCTCCGGCAAGTTCACCGCCGCCGACCGCAAGCGCGTGGACCAGCCCCGCAGCATCGACGGCACGTCCTTCCTGTCGGCGCCGGGCGCGCCGCGCGCCACCGGCATGGCGCTGCCTTTCGAAGGCCAGCCGGTCCAGGGCTTTTCCGGCATCAAGGCGGTGGGCGACGGCAGTTTCCTGGTGCTGACCGACAACGGCTTCGGCAGCAAGGGCAACTCCGCCGACGCGATGCTGACGGTGCACCGGCTGACCATCGATTGGAAGACCGGCAAGGCGGTGGTGGCCGAAACGCTGTTCCTGCGCGACCCCGACCGCAAGGTGCCCTTTCCCATCGTCACCGAGGCGACCGCGGAACGCTATCTGACCGGCGCCGACTTCGACGTCGAGAGCGTGCAGATCATCGGCGACCGCCTGTATTTCGGCGACGAGTTCGGCCCCTACATTCTGGAGACCGACCGCACCGGCACACTGCTGTCCCTGCGCGAGAGCACGGTGGACGGCAAGCCCGTGCGCTCCCCCGACCATTACGCAGTGTCCACCCCGGCGGTGCCCGGCGCCGTCGCCTTCGAGGTGCGCCGCTCGCGCGGTTTCGAGGGCATGGCGGCGTCGAAGGACGGGAAGTTCCTCTACCCGCTGTTCGAAGGCCCGCTGTTCAACGCCCAGCTTGGGACGGGTGGCGCGTGGGAGACCAAGGACGGGCGGGAGTATCTGCGCATCGCCGAATTCGACGTCGCCAAGGGCGACTTCACGGGCCGCAGCTTCAAGTACCTGCTGGAGGCCAACGGCAACAACATCGGCGACTTCAACATGATCGACGCCACCACCGGCCTGATCATCGAGCGTGACAACGGCGAGGGCGACCCGGCCCAGGGCTGCACCGGCCAGCCGACCCCGGATTGCTTCAACGTCCCGGCCCGGTTCAAGCGGGTCTACAAGATCGACTTCGCCCAGGCCGACGCCGAGGGCTTCGTGAAGAAGGTGGGCTATGTCGACCTGATGGACATCGACGATCCGAAGGGCGTCGCCCAGATCGGCGGCGCAAAGGGCAAGTTCACCTTCCCCTTCGTCACCATCGAGAACGTCGATGTGGTTGACGCGGAGCACATCGTCGTCGGCAACGACAACAACCTGCCCTACTCGTCCGGCCGCGCGCTGGGCAAGCAGGACCACAACGAACTGATCCTGCTGCGGGTGCCGCAGTTCCTGGCGGCGAAATAAGGGGCCGCGAAATAAGAAAGAGGGTCAGCGCCGCGCCAGCGAGGCGAGCTGGAAGAGAACGCGGGCGCAGAGCGTCTGGTCGGGCATGTTGGTGCGCTTGCAGTCCGCCTCGGCCTCGACCAGCCGCTCCAGCGCCTGCCGGACCAGCGGTGACGGCCAGCGGCGGGCCTGCCCGGTCAGCCGCGGCTTCATCTTGAAGAACACCGGCGGGCGCAGCGCTTCCACCGCGGCGTCCGCCGACTTGCCCGCCGCCACCTGCCCGGCGACCAGCTGCAGGCGCTGGAAATGGCGCTGGGCGGCGCGCAGGATCGGCACCGGGGACATGCCCTCGGCGAACAAACGGGCCAGCGAGCGGTCGAGCGTCGCGAAGTCGCCCTCCGCGGCCGCCCAGATCGGCTCGTCCAGCGACAGGGCGGCGCTGTCACCGACGCAGGCCTGGGCGTCCTCCAACCGGACGCGCGTCTCCGCCCCCATGTAGAGCGCCAGTTTCTCCATCTCGCCGCGCGCGACCATGCGGTCGCCGACGAGGTTGCCGGCGAGGAAGGTCAGCGCATCGGGATCGGCGGTCAGGCCGTGGCCATGCAGGATGTCGGCGATGACCCGGCCGAGCGCCGCCTCCTCCTCCACATAGCAGGGAATGGCGACGGCGCCGTCCGCCCCCTCGAACAGGGTGCGCAGCTTCGACCGGTTGCCGAGGTCGCCGGCCTCGACGACGACGAGGCTGTCGCCGGGTGTCCGGTCGGCCAGGAAGGCGGTGAAGGCGGCGGCGGCGTTGTCCTCCGCCTCGCGCACGCGGATCAGGCGGCGCCCGCCGGTGAAGGACAGGGCGGCGGCCTCGTCGGCCAGGCGCGCCGGATCGTCGGCGACGGCGCGGCCCAGCATCTCCGTCACGCGGAAGGGATCGGACAGGTCGGGGACCACGGTGCGGCCCAGCCCCATGGCGCGGTCGCGCACCAGACCGGTGTCCGGACCGTAGAGCAGGACCGCGCGGATCTTGGGATCGGGGCTGCGCAGGAAGCCGTCGATTGCCCGGGCTTGCAGCTTCACGAAGTCACCGTCGGTGGCGGAGGACCAGCCCCCGTTGTCCAGGGCGGATCAGGACTTGCGGCCGAGTTCGGCGGCCACGCGGGTGGTGATCTCGTTGGAGATTTCCAGAAGAGCGCGGTCGTAGGCGTTCTCGACCGTGGCGAGGGCGCCGTACTGCTGCTCCAGCACGTTGTAGCTGATGTAGGAGCGCGCGTTGGACTGGAACAGGATCTTTCCCGTCGCCGCGTCGACAAGCAGGTAGGGGGCGTTCACGACGAGCTGGGCGCGGGTGGCGGTCGCGTCCTTCTGCAGGGACAGCTTCTGCTCCGACGCGGTCAGCGTCGTCTCCAGCCGATAGCGCGGGCTGGCCGGGCGGCCGTCGGCGTAGAAGCGGTCGATCAGGAGGTTGCGCAGCTTCTGGCCGTTCCGGTCCCGGATGACCCCGATGTCCACCTGTTGAAGCTCGGCGGTGCCGATGCTGTTCGTCCCCAGGGTTCCATACATCGGCTGGAAGCCGCAGGCCGCCGTGGCGAGCACCGCCGGCGCCAGCAGCGCGAGGGCGAGAAGCCCCCGCCGCCGGACGCCGGCCTTGCCGTTGCGGCGATGGCCGCTGTGGAGGTCAGACGACGACATTGATCACCCGGTTCGGGACGACGATGACCTTGCGCACCGGCTTGCCTTCCAGGGCGCGCTGAACGTTCGGATCGGCCAGGGCGGCCTGCTCCGCGGCGTCCTTCGCCATGTCGCGCGGCAGCTCCAGTGTGGCGCGCAGCTTGCCGTTGACCTGCACCGCCATGGTGACCGAGTCCTCGACCACCAGGGCGGCGTCAGCCTGCGGCCAGGGCTGGTTGACCAGCAGCGTGGCGTGACCGAGCTGCGCCCACAGCTCTTCGGCCAGGTGGGGCATCATCGGGGCGATCAGGCGCACGGTGGTCTCGAAGCCTTCGCGCAGCACCCAGGCCTCGCCCTCTCCCGTGCCGTCCAGCTCGGCGAGCGCGTTGGACAGCTCGCGCACGCGGGCCACCGCCTTGTTGAAGCGGAACTTCTCCAGGTCTTCCGAGATGCCGGCGATGGCCTTGTGGACCTGCCGGCGGGTGGCCTCGGCCTTGGCGCTGAAGGCGTCCGGCTTCGGCGCGTCGGCGGGCGGCAGAGCGACCGGCGACTCCGTCACCATGCGCCACAGGCGGTTGATGTAGCGCCAGGCGCCGTCGATGCCGGCTTCCGTCCATTCCAGGTCGCGTTCCGGCGGGCTGTCGGACAGCATGAACAGGCGGGCGGCGTCGGCGCCGTAGGTGCCGATGATGTGCGCCGGGTCCACCACGTTCTTCTTGGACTTCGACATCTTCTCGACGCGGCCGACCGTCACCGGGCCGTCGTTGTCGTTGCGGATGTAGTCGCCGAGATCGTTCCTGCGGATGTCGGTCGGGGCCAGCCAAGCGCCGGTGCCGGCGTCCTTGTAGGTCTCGTGGTTGACCATGCCCTGGGTGAAGAGGCCGGCGAAGGGCTCCTCCACATTCAGGTAGCCGCACTGCTTCATCGCCCGCGTCCAGAAGCGGGAATAGAGCAGATGCAGCACGGCATGCTCGATGCCGCCGATGTACTGGTCCACGGCCAGCCAGTAGTCCACCGCCTCGCGCGTGAAGGCGACGTCCTCGGCCTTGGGCGAGCAGAAGCGGGCGAAATACCAGCTCGAACTCGATGAAGGTGTCGAAGGTGTCGGTCTCACGCAGCGCCGGCTTGCCGCAGCTCGGGCAGCTCGTGTGCTTCCAGGTCGGGTGATGGTCCAGCGGGTTGCCGGGCTTGTCGAAGGTCACATCCTCCGGCAGGACGACCGGCAGATCCTGCTGCGGGACCGGGACGATGCCGCAGCTCTCGCAGTGGATGACCGGGATCGGGCAGCCCCAGTAACGCTGGCGGGAAACGCCCCAGTCGCGCAGGCGGTACTGGGTGGTGCGCTCGCCCTGCCCCTGCTCCTCCAGCCGCTTGCCGACCTCCTGCTTGGCCGGCTCGACCTCCATCCCGTCGAGGAAGCGGGAATTGCGCAGCAGGCCGGGGCCGGTGTAGGCCTCGTCGCCGACCGCGAAGGTCGCGAGGTCGGCGTCCGCCGGGACGACCACCGGCGTGACCGGCAGGCCGTACTTGCGCGCGAAGTCCAGGTCGCGCTGGTCATGGGCCGGGCAGCCGAAGATGGCGCCCGTGCCGTATTCCATCAGCACGAAGTTGGCGACGTAGACCGGCAGCTCCCAGGACGGGTCGAAGGGATGCACCACCTTCAGTCCTGTGTCGAAGCCGCGCTTCTCGGCGGTCTCGATCGCCTCCTCGCTGGTGCCCAGGCGGTTGCACTCGGCGATGAACTCGGCCAGCGCGGGGTTGCCGGCGGCCAGCTCGGCGGCCAGAGGATGGTTGGCGGAGATCGCCGCGAAGGAGGCGCCGAACAGCGTGTCGGGCCGGGTCGTGAAGACCTCCAGCGTGTCCGCCCGCCCGACGAGGTCGAAGCGGAAGCGCACGCCGGTGGACTTGCCGATCCAGTTCTCCTGCATCAGGCGCACGCGCTCCGGCCAGCGGTCCAGCGTGTCCAGCCCCTTCAGCAGCTCGTCGGCGTAGGCGGTGATCTTGAGGAACCACTGCGACAGCTTGCGCTTTTCGACCAGCGCGCCGGTGCGCCAGCCGCGGCCGTCGATCACCTGCTCGTTGGCGAGGACCGTGTTGTCGACCGGGTCCCAGTTGACCCAGGACTCCTTGCGGTAGGCCAAGCCTTCCTTGAGGAAATCCAGGAACATCTTCTGCTCGTGGCGGTAATACTCCACGTCGCAGGTGGCGACCTCGCGGTCCCAGTCGATGGACAGGCCCATCGTCTTCAGCTGGGCGCGCATGGCCGCGATGTTCTCGCGGGTCCATTTGGCCGGGTGGGTCTTCTTCTCCAGCGCGGCGTTCTCCGCCGGCAGGCCGAAGGCGTCCCAACCCATCGGGTGCAGCACGTTGAAGCCGCGGGCGCGCTTGTAGCGCGCGATCACGTCGCCGATGGTGTAGTTGCGGACGTGCCCCATGTGGATGCGCCCCGACGGGTAGGGGAACATCTCCAGCACATAGTACTTCTCACGGGAAGCGTCCTCGCGCGCGGTGAAGCAGCCCTGCCGCTCCCACTCGCCCTGCCACTTCGCTTCGGTTTCCTTGACATTGTAACGCGACATGACCGCAGACGCCGTTCCGTGAGTTTCGTAGGTCTCGATAGATAAGGCGCCGGCGGCGGGGTGACAGGCGGCGCTCCGTCGGCGCCCTGCCCTGCCACGCTTCCCGCCGAACCGGCACGTCCGCTCAGCGCGCCGCCGCCTGCTGGGCGACGCGGATCTGGCGGGCGCGGGTCAGCACCGCGTCCTCCAACGTCGTCGCCGTCTCCGGCCCGACCGCGCTGTCGCGCCAGTCCGACCCGGCGCGCTGCTGCTTGAACACCGACACCCGCACGCCGTCGGCGCGGAGCTGGCGGTCCATGATGTACAGGTTGACCTTGAAACGCTCGTTCGGGGTGTCCGGCGGCGTGTACCAGTCGGTCAGGATGACGCCGCCGAACGGGTCGGCGGAGACGATCGGCATGAAGGACAGCGTGTCCAGCGAGGCGCGCCACAGGAAGCTGTTGACGCCGATGCCGTTGGGATCGCCCTGCTCGGCGCCGTTGCGCTTGTTCTTGCCGAACAGGCTGAAGCCGCCGTCGGTGCCGAGAAGGCTGCCGAACTTGTATTCCTTCTTGATCTGCTCATCGACGGTTTCCGTCTGGCCGCCCCAGCTGGAGCAACCGGCCACGGCGAGCGACGCCGCGAGCACGACGGGGGCAAGGCGAAGGACACGGGAACGGCGCATGGTCGGAACCTGGATCAATAAATTCGGGGTACCGCGCACGATACCGCGGCGGATGCGGGTGAAAAGACCATAAAAGCCCGCCCGCGGCAACAGGCGATGCGGGGCGCCGCCTGTGCCTTTGCTGTGTCCGGGGGCGTGACCGGACCCCCTGGCGCGGGTCGGTGTGCGCCGCGGAATCGCGACGGCGGCGCACCATCAAGGTGTGTTCCGTCGGACACACTGTTCCTTCATTGCTGCAACTTTGCGATTTCCGGCTTGCTGGCGTCCCCGCATCTGCGTACCACAGAGCCAGCCAGGACGTTAACCGGGCTGAAAATTCTGCTGCCAGGATGGAGGCAACAATCATGAACCGTTATCTGCTCGCGGGCTGCGCCGCTGCCGCTCTGGCTCTGGGTGCCGGCGCTGCCAACGCTCAGGCCAAGTTTGAAGTCAAGGTCGGCGGCGACGCCTACTTCGAAGGCGGCTACGTCAACGAAGACCGCGACCAGGGCGCCCGTTCGGTTGACTTCCGCAACCGCTTCCGCGTCATCGTGACCCCGACCGCCAAGGCCGACAACGGCCTGGAGTACGGCGGCCGCATCCGTATGCGCGCCAACTCGGGCGCCAACAACGCCCGCACGATGGACGCCGACCGCGGCTACATCTTCGCGCAGGGCGCGTTCGGTCAGGTCCAGATGGGCGTGACCAACTCCTTCAACGACGCCACCTACGTCACTGCCCCGCAGGATTACCTGCAGCTCGGCATCTATGACGGCGTCACCGCCTGGATCGGTCAGACCACCGACATCGCCGGCGGCCTGGGCGGCCTGAACGGCTCGATGCTGAGCCAGTCGCTGGTCGTCGAGAACAACGCGACCAAGATCGTGTACTTCTCGCCGCGCTTCGCCGGCCTGCAGGTGGGCGCCAGCTACACCCCGCGCAACGACGACTCGCACGCCTCGGTCAACCGCGCTGACCTGACCCCGGTCACCGCCACCGGCCGCGGCTTCTCGACCACGTTCGAGGATCTGGTCGAAGTCGGCGCCAACTACAGCAACACCTTCGGCGGCGTTTCGCTGAAGGCCAGCGCTGGCTACTACTGGGGCAACGCCGCCGGCACGACCACGGTCGGCGCCAGCGTCGAGGACCTGAACGCCTGGCAGGTTGGCGCCCAGGTTGGCTACGCCGGCTTCTCGCTCGGCGGTTCGTACACCGACTTCGGTGAGTCGGGCCAGATCCAGACCGCGACCTCGGACAACGAGAAGAGCCGCCTCTGGGTTGTCGGCGCTCAGTACACCGCCGGCCCGATCGTCGTCGGCGCCAACTACAAGAACGGCAAGGACGCTGGCAGCCTCTACACCGCCGGCAGCCGCAAGCTGGAAGTCTACGAGTTCGGCGCGGGCTACACCGTCGCTCCGGGCCTGACTCTGCAGGCTCAGTACGACTACTTCAAGGCCGACAGCGACCTGAGCACGGCCGCTGTGGACCTGGACAACGACGGTCACGTCGTCCTGCTCCGTACGGTCCTGGCGTTCTAATCTGCGGTCATCCGTGGATGGAGAAGGGCGGTGGCTTCGGCCACCGCCCTTTTTCTTTGCGCATCGTCTGGGTTGCCGGGCCCGGGTTGCCGGCGTTTCGCCTTTTCCTTGCGTCGTTCGCCTCCCGCCCCGTTGCCCGACGGGGTTCGACAGGGCGCGTTCGCGTGCGCAAACTTTGTTCACTGCGCCCAAAATCTCGTCAAGCAATGTGCTATATTTACGGCATGCGGGAAAAACCAATAGCTTTCAGTTACTTATGACTGTGTCGGAATGGCAACTGTGTTACAGTTGAACCGAATTCCCTGCTGAATCACCCTTGCCGGGTAAAGGAACGAGTGGCTTAGTAGTTGGTGGGAAGCACAACCGCACGGCTCCGGTCTCCTTGGGGGCCTGCTAGAAGGATGGACCATCAATGAAGCGTTCTCTTGTTACGGGCTGCGCCGCCATCGCGATCATCGCCTGCAGCGGCGTGGCTTCCGCCCAGACCAAGTTCGAAGTCAAGATCGGCGGCGACGCGTTCTTCCAGGGCGCCTACGTCAATCAGGATCGTGACCAGGACACCCGCTCGACGGAGTTCGCCAACCGCTTCCGCGTGATTGTCACGCCGGTGGCCACGGCCGACAACGGGCTGGAGTACGGCGGCCGCGTGCGCATGCGCGCCGCCAACGGCACCGGCAACGTCCGCACCATGGACGCCGACCGCGCCTTCATCTTCGTGAACAGCGGCTTCGGCACCCTGCAGGCCGGCACGATCAACGGCCTGTCGGATGAGTTCGGCATCATCGGCCCGAACGTCGAAGGCATCGCCGGCGGTCCGGACAACAACACGGTGGAGTTCCTGGGCGGTTCGCAGACCTACTCGCTGCTGCCGACCACCACCAACAACTTCCGCGCCTTCGCGTCGGGCGACGTCGGCACCAAGGTGATCTACCTGACCCCGACTATCGCCGGCTTCCAGGGCGGCGTCTCCTACACGCCGCGCACCGGCGACTCGCACACCTCGATCAACCGCCGCCAGGACAACGGCGGCTTCCAGGACGTCGTCGAGGCCGGCGGCACCTACACCAACGAGTTCGGCGGCTTCAGCGTCGCGGCCAGCGCCTTCTATCAGTTCGGCGATGCGGTCGATGACGGCGTCGGCGTCGGCGCCACCCGCTTCGAGAAGCTCAGCTCGGTCCACGCCGGCCTGAACGTCGGCTACGGCGACTTCAAGATCGGCGGCAGCTATGCCTACAGCGGCGACAGCGGCTACGACAAGTCGCTGACCGTGAAGGAGAAGCAGGACATCTGGATCGTCGGCGCCCAGTACGCCACCGGCCCGTTCATCCTGGCCGCCAACTACTCGCAGTCGCGCTCCAACGGCACCAGCCCGAACACCGGCTTCGTGGCCCCGGTCAAGGCCGAGCTGTATCAGGCCGGCGTGACCTACACCATCGCGCCCGGCCTGACCACGGGCCTGGAGTACAGCTACCTCGACCTCGACTCGAAGATGACGACGCTGGACAACGGCGGCATCAACCCCGACGACCGCGCGCACATCATCATGATCGACACCCGTCTGGCCTTCTGATCGGCCTGACGCCCGTTGAAAAAGAGAACGGCGGCGGATACCCATCCGCCGCCGTTTTCCTTTGGGCGCCGTTTTCCTTTGGCCTTGGCCCGCTACTTCTTGGTCGCGGGCGCCGCTTCGGTCTCGCAGAGCAACAGGATCGCCGCGTCCTCCATCGGCGTCCAGACGGCGAGCAGGCGCTGCTTGGCCTTCTCCGCCGTGTAGGCGGTTGTCCCCGGATCGCGGACGGAGCGGACCTTCACCTCGCCCAGCTTCCAGCCGGCCTTGCGGAAGCCGCCCAGGGTGGACTCCAGGATCTGGTCGCGGCGGGCGTCGTCGTCCTTCTTGAACTCCCAACCGTAATTTTCCTGCTTGGTGCAGCGCCGGTTGAGGTCGGCGGCCGCCGCGCCCAAGAATTCCTTGTAGGTGCCGTCGTCCTGCAGCGGGAACGGTTGCACGGCGAAGGGCGCCTGGGCGATGGCCGATCCGGCCACCGTCTTCGGAGCCTCCTTCGGAGCTTCCTTGCCGGCGGCGGGCTTCCCGCCATTCTGGCTCCCGGCGTTCTGGCCACCGGTGCTCTGGGCAAGGGCGCTGCCGGCCGTGAACGGCGCGGCCCCCAGAATCAGCGCCGACAGGATCAGGGGACGCATCCAACCACGCATGCCGTGTTCTCCTCGGGGTGCTTGCGTTTCGTCGGTCCGTCCGTTACCACGCCCTCCGGTCCCTGTACAGGCAGGCGCCGCAGCCGGGGCAGCACAAAGGGGGGAGGACGGCCATGTCCGCTTCGCACACCGATCCATCAGACGGCACCGTCACGACCCGGCTGGAGGCCGTCCGCCGCTCCATCCGGGAAGGCTGCGCCGCCGGCGGGCGCGATGCCGGTGCGGTGACCCTGGTCGCCGTCTCGAAGACCCATCCGGTCGAGGCGGTGGAGGAGGCCCTGGCCGCCGGCCAGCGCGTGTTCGGCGAGAACCGCGTGCAGGAGGCCAAAGCGAAGTTTCCCGCCCTGCGCGAGCGCTTCCCGGACCTGGAGCTGCACCTGATCGGCCCGCTCCAGACCAACAAGGTCAAGGACGCGGTGGCCCTGTTCGACGTGATCCAGACGGTGGACCGGCCCAAGCTGGCCGAGGCGCTCGCCGAGGAGATGGCACGCAGCGGGCGCCGCCCGCGCTGCCTGATCGAGGTCAACACCGGCGAGGAACCGCAGAAGGCCGGCATTCCCCCGGCGGAGTTGGACGGTTTCCTGGCCGCCTGCCGGGACAATTGGACGCTGCCGGTGAGCGGCCTGATGTGCATCCCGCCGGTGGACGAGGAACCGGCGATGCATTTCGCCCTGCTCGCCGACATGGCGCGGCGCGCCGGCCTGCCCGAGGTCAGCATGGGGATGAGCGGCGATTACGAGACGGCGATCCGCTTCGGCGCCACCCATGTGCGGGTCGGCACGGCGATCTTCGGCGCCCGCCCCACCCCCGCCGCCGGTTAGCGCCGCCTAGCCCGCCGGGTCCGTCACGGTCAGCGCGGTGCCCGGCGCGCAGTCCTTGAGAAGACGCAGCAGGTCCGGCAGGGGCAGCGCGACGCAGCCCGCCGTGGGCGCCCGGTCGGGCCGCGCCACATGCATGAACACGGCGCTGCCCAGGCCCGGCACCACCGGGTCGTCGTTGTGCCCCATCACCACGATCACGTCGTAGACATGGTCGTCGCGCCACAGCTCCTCGTGGCTGGCGGCGCAGGGGCGCTTGACCGGACGGTTGTAGGCGGGGTCGGCCGGATCGTCGCACCAGCCGTCGTCGGGCGCGATGGGCGAGGCCGGCAGGGCCGTCTCGGGCCGCTCCAGCCGGTCGGGGCGCCACAACACGCGGCGCAGCGCGAAGCGGCCGACCGGGGTGGCGCCGTCGCCCTCCCGCTTGTCGGCGCGGATGCCGCCGCGGCCCAGCACGCAGCGGAACGACCCGCCGGGCCAGTCGAGACGGCCTTCGGACGGCGGATCCTCAAGACGAACCGTGATCTCCATCGCCCTTCCTTCACCCGCAGCCGGGCTTCATGACGCTCAGCCCGACACCCGCAGGCTGGGCGCCTGGGTCTGCGCTGCCCGCCGGCCCTGCTCGTACTTGGCCAGGTTGCGCATCATCGTCTCAGACAGCATGTCCGGTGTCACGGGCGCGAACGCGTTGCTGTTGGCCGCCGTCGGCGGCGTGGTTGCCGGGGCGGCGTTCGCCTGCGCGGCCGCGTTGGTCGGCGCGGCCGCGGCTCCGGTTCCGGCTGCGGCGTCCGGTTGAGCCGCGGGCGCCTGGGCCTCCGCGGCCTTCCGGGCGCCGGAGGGGGCCGCGGCGGCGGCGAAGCCGATGGTGGAGGGGTGCGGCTTGGCGGCGTATTTGGCCATCAGGCTGTTCGCCAGCGGGGTGTCGCGCGCCGGCATGCGCGAGGGATGCGGCGTGTCCGTCAGGCCATCGCGCCCGGACCCGCCCATCGCCGCCCCCACCCCGTGCGACGGGGCCGTGGACCGCTTGGCGTCCGGCAACTCCGCGGTGACGGTGCGGGCCGGCTGGGCGTCCGCCGCCGCAGCGGCCACGGCCGGCGCCGACGTTCCGGCGGCGGAGTCCGGCAGGGCGGCCATCGCGGTGGCTCCGGCGGTGGCTCCGGAAGTGCCGGGGGGAGTGTGGCCGGTGGCGGTGTCCCCGTCGAAGCCGAGCGACGCCATGATCTGCCCGCCGATGTCCTTGCCCTGGGCCTGCTCCACCACCGCGTTGGCGATGGACGCCATGCCGCCCAGCGGGCCGCCGAACAGGATGCCGCCGATGACCTTCGACGACGGCTTGATCGTGTCGCCGGTGATCTCGCGGTAGACGGTGTTGACGAGGGGGATGTGCTGAAGCGGGTTGATGATGTCCAGGAAGTCGCCGAAGGACATCTCGGCCTCGGCCTCGTACCGGTCGGGGCTGTCCCGGCTTTCCATCACCGTCAGGGCGGGCGCCGCTTGGGCCGGCGACCGCTCGCGCTGCACCGGCCGCGGAGCGGCGGCGGCGTCGATGGTGGTGGCGTCGATGGCCATGGGCGGTCTCCCGTCGCGGTGTCCAGCCCTACCCTAAGCAACCGGCGTGCCAGTTCCGTGGGCTGGAATCCCGCCCGATCGGGCGCTTTCGGTCCGGGTCCGGACCGCGACCCGGCAAGAGCTGCCGGGCAAGGGACGTTTCCTGCCCCCCGAAGAGTCGATTCTCGGAAAAGGCCGTCTCAGAACATGTGGCCGCTGCGCTCCGCCTTGGTGCGCAGATAGCCTTCGTTGTGGCCGTTGGACGGGAAGATGTGGGGAACGCGCTCGACCACCTCGATCCCGCAGCGGGCGAGCTGGCGCAGCTTCTCCGGGTTGTTGGTCATCAGCCGCACGGCGGTGAAGCCGAGCTGGCGCAGCATCTCCGCCGCCGGCAGATAGACCCGCTCGTCCGCCTCGAATCCCAGGATCTCGTTGGCGTCCACCGTGTCGAAGCCGCGGTCCTGGATGCGGTAGGCGCGCAGCTTGTTGACGAGGCCGATCCCCCGCCCCTCCTGCGCCAGATAGAGCAGGACGCCGCTGCCCTGCCGGGCGATCTCGGCGATGGCGCCGCGCAGCTGCTGGCCGCAGTCGCAGCGCAAAGACCCCAGCAGGTCGCCGGTGAAGCATTCCGAATGCAGGCGGGCCAGCACCGGCTCGCCCGCCACCGGGGTGCCGACGATGATCGCCAGATGCTCCGGCCCGCCGTCGATGGGGCGGAAGGCGGCGATGCTGGTGTTCTCGGCGCCGGACAGCGGGACACGGGCCTCGGCCACCCGGCGCAGCGTGCGCACCACATGGACGCGGTAGTCGGCGATGTCGCGGGCGCGGACCAGCAACAGGTCGTGCTTCGCCGCCCATTCCGCGGCGCTGCCGGTGTGGCCGGCGGCTGTGTGTCCGGTGGCCGGGGCGACGATGGCCGCCGGCAGCAACCGCGCCAGACGGGCGAGGTCCACCGCGGCGGTCTCGCGCGACCCGGGGTCCATGGCCGTGGCGGTCAGGCCGTCCGGCATCGCTCCGTCCGGGCGGTGTTCGGGGTCGCCCAGCGCGTGGGCCTCGTCCGCGGTCAGGCAGCGGGGAAGCGACAGGGCGACGACGCCCGTGCCCTCCCCCATCAGCTTCAGCACGGTGGCGCGGCGGCGGGTGACGGCCAGGACCGGCGCAGCGCCGGTGAGCTGCACCAGCCGCTGCACGGCGTCGATCGCCACGGATTCCACCGACACCGCGGCGCCGACGCTGCCGTCGGCGGTCTCGATGGCGACGGCCTCGCCCCGGCGCAGGGCGGCCGTGGCCCGGTCGACCGCGCGCATGGCGGCTTCGTCCATGGGCAGGACGGCTTCGGGCGGGGCGGAGTCGGACGGGGCGTCGGCGTACATAACGGAGGCTTCGCGTGCTGCGCCCCGAAGGGCGAAAGATCCCGACATGGGTCGGAGAGCGCCGGAAGCAAAGCGCAGGTGGCGCACCCCTGTCCAGCAAATCCCGCGCGCCACACCGTTGCCGGTGGTGCAACGGTGGCGCAAACCGCCGCCGGTGCGGGCGAATCCACCTTGCGCTATGGTCGCCGCCTTCACTTCCTCCCCTGCACGCGAGACCCATCGCCATGGCGGACCAGCCGGCCCTGCATCTCCTCCTCCCCGCCAACCGGGCGCCGGGTGGCTACGCGGAACGCTTGGCGCTGGCGCTGGAGGCGCAGGGACGGAGCGTCCTGCGGCATCCCCTGCCCGGCGATTACCCGCGGCTCGACGCCTCGGCGGTGCTGGCGGCGGACATCGCGCTGTCGCGCCTGCCGGACGGCGCGCGGGTGCTGGTCGACGGCGGCGCCCTGCCCGGCCTCGCCGCCGCCCTGGCGATGGACAACCGGCGCCTGAGGATCGTCGCGCTGGTGGAACGGCTGCTCTGCCGGGAGCCCGGCCTGAGCGGGGAGGACGCCGCCGCCCGCCGCCATCTGGAACAGGGCACGCTGGCGCTGACGCGCGCCGTCGCCGTGCCGGACGCCGCAACGGCGCGGGCGGTGGTGGACCTCGGCCTCGCCCCGGAGACGGCGGTCATCCTTTCCCCGGACGCCGCCGGGGCCGCGCGGCTGGGCGGCCTGTGGGGCGCCTGAGGCTTGTCTTCCGGTTGTCTTCGGCCCTTCCGATAAGTCTAGGGCAATCCCGCGCGGGCCATGATAAGTTCCGCGCCCGGAGCCACCGGTGAACGCCCCCGAATGACGCTTGCGAAACGCATCCTTCTGATCGACGACGACACCGCCCTCCGGCAGTCCCTCGCCGAACAGCTCCAGCTTCTGGAGGAATTCGAGACGGTGGAGGCCGGGGACGGCGCCTCGGCGCTGGCCGTGGCGCGGGAGGGCGGTTTCGCCGCCATCCTGCTCGACGTCGGGCTGCCGGACATGGACGGGCGCGACCTCTGCCGCCTGCTGCGGCGCGAGGGGGTACGCTGCCCGGTGATCATGCTGACCGCGGCGGCGTCCGACGCCGACACCATCCTGGGGCTCGATTCAGGGGCCAGCGACTACGTCACCAAGCCCTTCCGCATGGGGGTGCTGCTGGCCCGGCTGCGCGCCCACCTCCGCGTCCACGAGCAGAGCGAGGACGCCGTCTTCACCATCGGCCCCTACAGCTTCCGCCCGGCGGGCAAGCTGCTGCTGGCCGACGGCGGCGCCCGCAAGATCCGCCTGACCGAGAAGGAAACGGCGATCCTGAAATACCTGTACCGGGCCGGCGGCGCGGTGATCGGGCGGGAGACGCTGCTCGGCGAGGTGTGGGGCTACAACGCCGGGGTCACCACCCACACGCTGGAAACCCACGTCTACCGCCTGCGCCAGAAGATCGAGCGCGATCCGTCCAACGCCGAGATCCTGGTGACGGAGCCCGGCGGCTACCGGCTGGTGCCCTGACCGCCGGTTACCGCCGGTTCGCCGATCCCCGGACCGTCTCTTGCCGGCCTGCCGCAGCGCGGAACCATCTCCCTGCCTGCCCATTGAAAGGATTGATTTCCGCGCCGCTCCGGCGCGGACCCCCGTCGGGCAAGGAGATGACGTCTTGGTAGCCATCGTCGATCACGGCAGACCGGCAAGGGCCATCCATCCCTTGCACGCGGTGCTGCTCGCCGCCTCCCTTCCATTGTTCCTGGGGGGCCTGCTCTGCGACATCGCCTATTCCAGGAGCTTCGAGATCCAGTGGAGCAACTTCGCCGCCTGGCTGATCGCCGGCGGCATGGTCTTCGCCGGCGTCTCGCTTTTCTGGGCCTTCATCGACCTGTTCCGCGCCGGCCGGCGTCGCGGTCGCGGGCTCGCCTATTTCGTGCTGCTGGTCATCACCGTCGCGCTCGGCCTCGTCAATGCCTTCGTGCACGCGCGGGACGCCTGGGGAATCATGCCGGAGGGCCTGATCCTGTCGGCGGCCGTCACCGTGACCGCCGTCCTGGCGACCTGGTTCGGTTTCTCCAGCTTCCGCATGAGCCATCTCACAGGCCAACCCATGGGCCGCCATGCGGGCCGCCACGCGGGAGTGACGCGATGAAACGCTCCAGCCTGCTGGCCGCCGCCGCACTCGTCGCCCTGCTGACCGCCTGCGACGACGGCACCCCGTCGCCGCCGGTCTACGGCGCCAACCCGCCCCTGCCGGAGCAGCAACAGGGCCTGCTCCCCAGCATGAAGATCGCCAAGCCCGCCAACTGGGGGGACCGGAAGCCGACCGTGCCGGAGGGCTTCACCGTTACGGCGATTGCCACCGACCTCGGCATCCCGCGCCAGACCCTGGTGCTTCCCAACGGCGACATCCTGGTCGCCGAAGGCCGGGGCGGCTCGGCCCCGCCGCTGCGGCCCAAGGACCTGATCGCCGGCATCATCAAGGCCAAGGGCACGACCTCGGTGCCGAGCGGCAACCGCATCACCCTGCTGCGCGACGCCGACGGCGACGGCCGGTACGAGGAGCGCACGGTCTTCGCCGACCATCTGAATGCGCCCTACGGTTTGGCCTTCGCGAACGGCCAGATCTACGTCGCGAACCAGGACGCGCTGGTGCGCTTCCCCTACCGCGAGGGCCAGACCCGCGCCGAGGGGCCGCCGGAGAAGGTCACCGACCTGCCCGCCTACATCAATCACCACTGGACCAAGTCGCTGGCCGCCAGCCCGGACGGGCGGTTCCTCTATGTCGGCATCGGCTCCAACAGCAACATCACGGAACGCGGGATGCCCGCCGAGGCCGACCGCGCGATGGTCTGGGAGATCGACGCGAAGACGGGCGCGCACCGGCCCTACGCCACGGGCTTGCGCAACCCGACCGCGCTGGCCATCCAGCCGGGAACGGGCACGCTGTGGGCGGTGGTCAACGAACGCGACGAGCTTGGTCCGAACCTCGTGCCCGATTACCTGACCTCGGTCCGCGAGGGTGGCTTCTACGGCTGGCCCTACAGCTATTGGGGCCAGAACGTCGATCCGCGCGCCCAGCCGCAGAAGCCCGAGCTGGTCGCCGCGGCGATCAAGCCGGACTATGCTCTGGGCTCGCACGTCGCGGCCCTCGGCGTCGCCTTCTCCTCGCCGGTGATGGGCGAGCGCTTCGCCGACGGCGTGTTCGTCGGCGAGCATGGCAGTTGGAACCGCAGCGTGCCCAGCGGCTACAAGGTGATCTTCGTCCCCTTCCGCGACGGCGCCCCCGCCGGGGATCCGGTCGAGGTGGTGACTGGCTTCATGGGCGACGACGGCAACACCTACGGCCGGCCGGTCGGCGTCACGGTGGACCCCAAGGGCGCGCTGATCGTTGCCGACGATCTGTCCAACACGGTCTGGCGTGTTGCGGTGACCGACCGCTCGCCGACCGCGCAGGCACCGGCCGAAGCGCCGGCCGACATGGGCAGCGCGACGACCGAAGGCAACGGGTCGTCCAATTGATGGGGCCAACTGATGGGGCCAACTGACGCGAAGGACCTGTTCAGGGCCGCTTGCCGGGCGGCCCTGACGGTCTCGACGTGTTGCGGTCGGAGATGGTGACGGCGACCGGATAACCCATCCAGCGCTGCCGCTTGCCCTCCAGCGCGGCCCCACCGCGCGCCGACCCGGCCGGCCGGCCGCCGCCCCACAGGCCGCGGCCGCGCGGCACCACGGGCAGCAGGCGGATCTTCCGCCCGACGATGGCCAGACGGCGGCGCCAATGGGCGACCAGCTTGGGCGAGGTGCCGACCCGCCGGGCGATCTCGTGATCGGCCAGCAGGGCGCTGTTCGGGTCCTGCAGCAGGTCGAGGATGGCGCGACGCTTGTCCAGGCTGGTGTGGCGGCTGTGCTTGCGCTCCAGCGCCTTGCCGAGGTCCCAGAGTTTCTCGGCCGTCTCGCGGGCGAGGCCGCGCCAGCGGTCGGCCTCCTCGCGCTGGCGCTCCATGTCGCCGTTGCTCTTTTCAAGCTGCCGCTTCAGCCCGGCGACCTCCAGTTCCAAATCGCGCACTTGGCGGCGCAGCCCCTGGACGAGCTGGTCGGGCGGCGGCGGACGGTCGGGCGGCGGAGCGCTGGCGGCGGGCGGCGGTTCCGGAGCGGTGGAAACCGGACGGGCACCGCGGGCGAGATCGCGGAACGACAGGCCGGCCCTCGACAGCATGATGCGCGCGGCGCGCAGAGCGGACTGGGCCTCGCCCTGATGCTCCGACTCGGCCATGGCGAGCACTTTGGCGAGTTTGTCTGGGTCCATCCGAGGGGTCGGGGTCCGGAGGCGATTTTTCGCGTCGATGGGCGAACGGGCGCAAACTACCACATCTTATTGGATTGGGCATCTCCGCATCTCGGCGGTGCGGCACGCCTTTTCCTCCTACCCCCGTCCCGCGCCATCCCCCCTTCCGTCGAGGCGGATCGGCTCCCCCCTGGTCACCCTATGCGGCCCCGGATCGACCATCGGACGGTTCGGAGGGTCGTTTCGTGAAGCAACCTTTTCACTCGACTCGCGACGGTCCTACCGCCAAATTGTCGGTACCATGACGGCACGAACCGTTTCCGACGCCTGTTCCGGTGCGCCTGACACCCCGCCGGACTTCACCGTCCGCTTCTGGGGCGTGCGTGGCAGCATCGCTTCCCCGGGACCGGACACGGTCCGCTACGGCGGCAACACCCCCTGCGTCGAGCTGCGCTGCGGGGACGCTCTTCTGGTCCTCGACGCCGGCACCGGCCTGCGCCCGCTGGGCGAGGCGCTGATGCGCCAGGGCGAACCGGTGGACGTCGACCTGCTGCTGACCCACAGCCATCTCGACCACATCTGCGGCCTGCCCTTCTTCGCGCCGGCCTTCGACGCGGCCAGCCGCGTGCGGATCAGGGCCGGCCACCTGGAGCGGGAGCGGACGATGCGCTCCGTTTTGGAATGCATGATGTCGGCGCCGCTGTTCCCGGTGCCGGTGGAGATCTTCCGGGCCGACTGCACCTTCCACGACTTCGTCAGCGGCCAGACGCTGGCGGTGAAGCCGGGCGTCACCGTGCGCACCGCCGCGCTGAACCACCCGGACGGGGCCACCGGCTACCGCGTGGAGTTCGCCGGGCGCAGCCTGTGCTACGTCACCGACACCGAGCACCCGGCCGAGGGCCGCGACCCCGCGGTGATGGAGCTGGTGCGCGGCAGCGACCTGCTGATCTACGACTGCACCTACACCGACGCCGAATACGCCGCCCGCGTCGGCTGGGGCCATTCGACCTGGGAGGAGTGCCTGCGCATCGCCGACGAGGCCGGGGTGAAGCGCGCGGTCATCTTCCACCACGACCCCCGGCGCACCGACGCCGACCTGGACGTCATCGCCACCGCCGCCGAGGCCCGGCGCCCCGGAACGCTGGTCGCCCGCGAAGGCATGGCGCTTCCCCTCTGATCGGCAACTATCCCCTTGGACAGTGATGCGCCGATGACACGGCCAAGCCTCCGTTCGCGTCCCGTGGCCCGTTGTCACTGCCGGATCGTGTGACAATTATGGTATGAAAACCGCCTGCAACCACAGAGAGAACTCTGGGGAGACGCATGCGGCATCTTCTGCGCTTATCGTTGCTGGGCCTGCTCGCCGGCGGAACGCTCGCCGGCTGCGCCTCCACTCCGGGTCCCCAGGCCTCGTTCGATGGCGGCCCCCGCTCGATCACCCTGCACCATCCCGCCAGCGGCGAGACGGTCAGCGTCACCTACCGTCGCGCCGACGGCTATGACCCGCAGGCCCTGGACCGCATTGCCACCCTGTTCCGCGACCGCCGCACCGGCGAGACGGTGCCCGTCGATCCCACCCTGGTGGAGCTTCTCGCCGACCTGCGGGACCGCTGCGGCGCCGGCCCCGACACGCCGGTCCACATCACCTCGGGCTACCGCTCGCCGCTGACCAACGTCACGCTGGCGCGCAGCAACCCGAACGTGGCGGAGAACAGCTATCACCTGCGCGGGCAGGCCGCCGACATCTCCATCCCCGGCGTCCCGCCCCGCCGCCTCGCCGACGAGGCCGCGGCCCTGCAACGCGGCGGCTACGCGCTCTACCCCCACACCGGCCACGTCCATGTGGACACCGGCCCGGTCCGCACCTGGAGCCCGAAGGGCGGCGACCCCCGCATCCTGGAGGCCAGGACGAAGGCCGCGTCGGGCAAGGCGGTCGCCGCCAAGGCATCGCCCGCTCCCCGGACCCAGGTCGCCGCGGCCGAGCCCCCGCCGCCGAAGCGCGCCCCGGCCAAGGCCGCGCCCGCCGCCGCCCCGGTGAAGGGCAACGACGCCGACCTCGCCCGCGTCCGCATGGTGCTGGCCTCCCTCAAGGAGCAGCCGGACGCGTCGGCGAAGAAGAAGCCCTGAGGGTTACCGATAGGGGTCCGCGGCGTCCCGCAGGCCGTCGCCGAGGAAGTTGAAGCTCAGCACGGTCACGATCACCGGCAGCACCGGCAGCATCAGCCAGGGGTACAGCGCCACCACGTTGATGTTCTGCGCCTCGGTCAGCAGCACCCCCCAACTGGTGATCGGCGGGCGCAGACCGAGGCCGAGGAAGCTCAGCGCCGTCTCGCCCAGAATCATGCCGGGGATGGCCAGAGTCGCCGAGGCGATCAGGTGGCTCATGAAGCTGGGCAGCAGGTGCCGGCCGATGATGCGGGCTGGGCTGGCGCCCATCAGCTGGGCGGCGGTGGTGAAGTCCTCCTCGCGCAGGGCCAGCAGCTTGGACCGCACGGCGCGGGCGAGGCCCGTCCATTCCAGGAGGCCGAGGATCACCGTGATCCCGAAATAGATGAAGATCGGGTTCCAGGTGACGGGCAATGCTGCGGACAGGGCCATCCATAGCGGCAGCTCGGGGAAGGAGCGGATGATCTCGATCAGCCGCTGGATCAGGTTATCCACCCAGCCGCCGTAATAGCCGGCGATGCCGCCGATGACGATCCCCAGGACGAAGCTGACCGCGACGCCGATCAGCCCGATGGTCAGCGAGATGCGCGTCCCGTAGATCATCCGCGACAGCAGGTCCCGGCCCAGCCGGTCGGTGCCCATCAGGAACAGCGTCCCACCCTCCGCCGGGCAGGCGAGGTGCCAGTCGCTCTCCACCAGCCCCCAGAACTCGTAGCGGTCGCCGCGGCAGAAGAAGCGGATGGGCTGCACCTTCGCCGGGTCCGGCGTGTACTCCCGCTTCAGGATCTCCATGTCCAGGCGGTAGGTGTAGCCGTAGACGAAGGGGCCGACGAATTGCCCCTCGTGGAACAGATGCACACTCTGCGGCGGGGCGTGGATGAAGTGCGAGTTGCGGCTGTCCACCGCGTAGGGGGCCAGGACCTCGCTGACCAGGGTCGAGGCGTAGAGCAGCAGCAGCACGATCCCCGACGCCACCGCCAGCTTGTGCCGCCGCAGCTTCCACCAGACCATCCGCCATTGCGAGGCGGTGGTGAAGCGCTCCTGCTCGGGCGACAGCCGCTCGACCTCGTCGGGGTCCCAGGGGTCGGTGTCGACGCTGTGGGGCAGGGGGGTGGTGGGAGGCAGGGCGGCGCTCATCGGCTGGCTCCCCCGCTCAGGCGGATGCGCGGGTCGAGCGCGGCCAGAGCCAGATCGGACAGGAAGACGCCGATCACCGTCAGAACCGCCAGGAACATCAGGAAGGACCCGGCCAGATACATGTCCTGGCTGCGCAGCGCCTGGAGCAGCATCGGCCCCGTCGTCGGCAGCGACATCACCACCGAGACGATGGCAGCGCCGGAGACGACCTGCGGCAGCAGGTTGCCGATGTCCGCCACGAAGGGGTTCAGCGCCACCCGCAGCGGGTATTTCACCAGCGCCCGCCCCGGCGGCAGGCCCTTGGCCCGCGCAGTGACGACGTAGGGCTTGTGCAGCTCGTCCAGCAGGTTGGCGCGCAGGCGGCGGATCATCGCGGCGGTGCCGGCGGTGCCGATGACGATCACCGGAATCCACATGTGCTCGAACACGCTCATCGCCTTGCCCCAGCTCCAGGGCTGGCCGATGTAGCGCGGGTCCATCAGCCCGCCGATCGAGGTGCCGAACCACACGTTGGCGAAATACAGCATCACCAGCGCCAACAGGAAGCTGGGCGTCGCCAGCCCCAGGAAGCCGAGGAAGGTCAGGACATAGTCGCCCAGGCTGTACTGCCGCGTCGCCGAATAGATGCCGATGGGGAAGGACACCACCCAGATGAACAGGATGGTCGCGAAGGACACGATGGCGGTCAGCGACAGCCGGTCGCCCACCACGTCCGACACCGGCAGGTTGTATTCGAAGGAATAGCCGAAGTCGCCGCGCAGCATCCCGGCCAGCCACAGCGCGTACTGCTCGTACATCGGCCGGTCGAGCCCGTAGGTCTCGCGCAGCATGGCCAGCCGGCCCTGGTCCATGCTCTCGCCCCGGCTCTGCATCTCGTTGACCAGCGTGGTCAGATAGTCGCCGGGGGGAAGCTGGATGATGACGAAGGTGATGACGCTGATCGCCAGCAGCGTCGGGATCATGATGAGGATGCGGCGGATCACGTAGCCCAGCATGGCCTCACCCCTTTCCGTCGAACCAGAAGCCGTCGGGCCGGTACAGCCCGAAATGCGCGCCGGGGTCGTAGTTGAACAGACCCTCCTCCGGCACGTTGCGCAGGGTGCGGCGCGCCACCACCGGCTGCGGCACCCCGGCCACCGTGCCGATGGTGAAGACCTGCTCGGCGTTGAGCGTCAGGATGCGCGTCCAGGCCGCCGCCCGCCCCGCCTCGTCCGGGGCGTCGCGCCAAGCGCGGAAGGCCTCCAGCAGGTCGCGCGCCTCGGGCATGTCGGGGCGCTCGCCGTCCTTGCCCATGGTCTGGAAGAACTGGCCCCATTTCGGCCATTGGTACTTGGCCTGATCGACCGGCACCAATTCGGCGGGACTCATCTCCGCGGTGGCGATGGCGTTGTCCAGCCCGCGCGCGATGGACATGCAGGTGTCGCCGGCGAAGATGCGGTTGCGGAACACGTCGAGCTGCGAGGAGCGGATGTAGAGTCGCGCCCCGACGCGCCGCCAGCCGTCGGCGATCAGCTCCAGCGCGTCGGTCTCCTCCGTGCTTTCCCCCGCGGTCTCCACCACGATCTCCAGCGGGCGGCCGTCGGGCAGCAGGCGGACGCCGTTGACGTCGCGTTCGGTCAGGCCGATCTCGTCGAGCAGCCGGTTGGCCTGCTTCACGTCGAACTGCGCCCAGCGGTCGCGGTAGGCCGGCGTCCAGAGCGGCGAGACCTCCAGCACCGTGTTGTTGGTGGGAATGGCGAGGCCGTAATAGATGACCTGATTCATCTCCTCGCGGTCGATGGCCAGCGACAGGGCGCGGCGGTAGCGCACGTCGCGGTTCAGCGCGCGCCACACCGGGTCGTTGCAGTTCAGGTTGGGGAACAGCGCCATCTGCGCCCCGATGCCGGTGCGCCACAGCGTGACCCGTTGGTCGTTGCGCTTCGCCCCCTGCTTCAGGAAGGTGTAGTTGTCGAACCGCAGGTAGCGCGCCTGGAGGTCGCTCTCGCCCGCCCCCGTCTTGGCCGGGATGATCTTGGCGTCGGCCACCGTCATGATGACCCGGTCGATGTAGGGCAACTGCCGCCCCGCCGGGTCGACCCGATGGAAATAGGGGTTCCTTACGAAGATGAAACGTTCCGCGGGCGGAGCGGTCGTCGGCACCCAGGGCTGCAGGGTCGGCAGGTCCGGGTTGTCGAACTCGGTCAGATTGTCCTTGCGGTTGTGAAGCTGCTGCCAGCTTTTCTGCCGCTCCGCCTCCACCCGCTGCTTCAGCTCCAGCGGCTCGGTGAAGCGCGGGTGGAAGCGCCGCAGGTAATGGGCCGGGGCGTAGATCTCCACCGGCTTGGCCCCGGCCAGCATGGGCAGGAAGAAGGGGTTGGGGCGTGACCATGTGTAGCGCACCGCGGCGGCGTCCAGCACCTCGAACTTGGGCGCCTCCCCGGCCACCATCATCTCCGGCGGCGGTCCGCCGGGGGAGCGCTTGGCGTTGTTGGCCATGTCCTCCCACCAGTAGCGGAAGTCCTCCGCCGTGAAGGGATGGCCGTCCGACCAGCGGTGGCCGCGGCGCAGCGTGAAGGTGAAGATCCGCCCTTCCTCGACGTCCACCCGCTCCAGGATGTCGGGAACGATGCGCAGGTTCGGGGTCAGCGCGACCAGCCGGGCGTAGCTGTAGACGTAGATCAGCCGGGTGTCCTTGGTCCGCGCCATCAGCAGGCGCAGGTCGCCGCCATGGCGCCCCGGCGACTGCCACGCGCGGTCCATCGGCTCGACCAGCGGGGTGAGCGGCAGCCGTTTCTCCACCGGCGGCAGCGACCCGGCGCCGACCGCGTTCTCCAGCATCGGCGTCTCGACCGCGTCGAAGGCGCTGAGCCCGAGGAAGGCCAATGCCAGAAGGGCACGTCGCCGCCATCCTCCCTCTCCCCTCTGGGGAGAGGGTCGGGGTGAGGGGGTTGCCCGTGGCGCGGCGTCCGGCAAAAGCGCAACCCCCTCACCCTTCCCTCTCCCCAGAGGGGAGAGGGTATTGAACGTCGCATCGGGAACGGTCCACATCATCACGCCACCTCCCGCACGCGGATGGCGGCGTCGGCGCGCACGCAATGGCCGCCGCCGAGATCGACCAGATGCGGCTGGTGGTCGTCGTCGATGGTGAAGGGGGCGGGCCAGCGCGCGGGGTCGGAGGCGCGGCCTTCCTCCAGGTCGGTCAGCGACAGCGGGCGGCTGGGGTCCGGCTCCGGCACGGCGGTCAGCAGGGCACGGGTGTAGGGGTGGACCGGGTTGCGGAACAGCGCCTCGCGCGGCGCCGACTCGACGATCCGGCCGCGGCACATCACCAGGATACGGTCGGCCATGTAGTCCACCACGGCCAGATTGTGGCTGACGAACAGGTAGGTCAGGCCGAGCCGTTCCTTCAGGTCCTTCAGCAGGTTCAGCACCTGAGCCTGGATCGACACGTCGAGCGCCGACACCGGCTCGTCGAGCAGCAGAAGCTCGGGCCGCAGGGCCAGCGCGCGGGCGATGCCGATGCGCTGGCGCTGGCCGCCGGAGAAGCTGTGCGGGTAGCGGCGCAGGTGCCGGGCGTCCAGCCCGACCAGCCCCATCAGCTCCTTCACCCGCGCGCCGCGCTCCGCCTCGTCGCCGATGCCGTGGATGACCAGCGGTTCGGCGATGATGTCGAAGACGG
This sequence comes from Azospirillum sp. UENF 211521, assembly GCF_058780535.1. NCBI lineage: Bacteria > Pseudomonadati > Pseudomonadota > Alphaproteobacteria > Rhodospirillales > Azospirillaceae > Azospirillum > Azospirillum sp. UENF 211521. The sequence continues at coordinate 151,366 of NZ_JBSNCF010000001.1, read as the reverse complement.
TCATCCGCGGGTTCAGCGAGCCGAAGGGGTCCTGGAAGACGAACTGCACCTTGCGGCGGAAGGCGGTCAGGGCCGCACCCTCCAGCCCCAGCACGTCGACGATCCGACCATGGTCGTTGAAGCGGACGTCGCCGGCGTCCGGGGTCAGGGCGCGCATCAGGATCTTCGACAGGGTGGTCTTGCCGCAGCCCGACTCGCCGACCAACCCGACGCATTCGCCGCGCGCGATGGCGAAGCTGACATCGTCCACCGCCAGCGTGCCCGCCCCGGCCTTGGCGCCGAACCAGCCGGCCTTGCGCGCGCCGTAGCGCTTGCGCACCCCCTCGACCGCCAGCAGCGGCCCCGCCGCGTCGGCGCCGGCCGGCCAGGGCTGGTGGTCCTTCTCCAGCAGGCTGCCGCCTTCGGACGTGATGGAGCGGATCGGCACCAGCCGTTCGCCCGGCGCCATGTGGAAGCGCGGGACGGCGCGCAGCAGCGCCTTCAGGTAGGGGTGGCGGGGGTCGGCGAAGATGTCCTCGCGCGTGCCGGATTCCATGATCCGCCCGCGGTGCATCACCACCACCTCGTCGGCGAGGTTGGCGACCACCCCCAGGTCATGGGTGATGAGCAGCACGGCCATCCCGAGATCGCCCTGGAGGTCCTTGATCAGCTTCAGGATCTGCGCCTGGATGGTGACGTCCAGCGCGGTCGTCGGCTCGTCGGCGATCAGCAGGGCGGGGCGGCAGACCAGCGCCATGGCGATCATCGCGCGCTGGCGCAGGCCGCCCGACAGCTCGAACGGGTAGGTGTCCAGCGCCCGCTTCGGGTCGGGGAAGCGCACCCGGCGCAGCATGTCCTCGGCCTGGGCGCGGGCCTGCCGGGCGGTCACCCGCTGGTGCAGCCGCACCGCCTCGCCCACCTGGTCGCCCACCGTGTGCAGGGGCGACAGCGAGGTCATCGGCTCCTGGAAGATGATCGAGATGCGGCCGCCGCGCAGCGCGCGCATCGCCGTGCCGTCGGCCTTCAGCGAAGCGATGTCGACGGGACCGGCACCCTCGTTGACGACCCCGTCATCGAACAGGATTTTCCCGTCCGCGATGGTGGCGTTGCGCGGCAGGATGCGCAGGATCGACTGCGCCGCCACCGACTTGCCCGATCCGGATTCGCCGACCAGGGCGACGGTGGACCCCGCCCGCACCCGGAAGGACACGCCGCGCACCGCATGGACCACGCCGCCCGGCACCTGGAAATCGACCTTGAGGTCCTCCACCCGGAGCAGCGTGCGGCTCATGGCGCCGGCCTCGTCTCGTTGGGGTCCTCCGGCGGCTCGATGCCGAGGGCGATCAGATTGTCCACCGTCACCGGGGTCAGCGTCACGCCGTTGCGCCCGGCGGCCAGGGCGGCCCGCTCGATCACCGCGTCGAAGCCCTCCAGGTTGCTGTCGAAGCGGAGGGTCTTGCCGCCGCCGCTCAGCGCCGCCTGCATCCAACCGTCGTCGCGCCCCCGTCTGGTCGCGTAGTAGCGCAGCTTCAGGCCGGACAGCGCGTCCCAGCGGACGGCGCCGCCCAGCGGCCCGTCGGCCCGCAGGCCCTCGCCGTCCATGGTCAGGCGGGTCAGCTGGCGTTGCAGGGTGCGCGCCGCGAAGACGGCGAACAGCAGCGCGCAGGCCGCCAGCGGCACGGCGATCCACGGGATGACGGGCAGGAAGGCCAGCGGCAGCACCGTCAGCGCCAGTCCCGCCCCGGCCCGCGCGTAGTCGCCGGCCAGCGCCCCGGCGGGGTAGCGCATCTCCGCGACGGTCGGCGTCTCCCCAGTGGAGGGTCGGGCCATGGGCAGCTCGGCCATGTCTCAGCGAAGTCCTTCTGCGGCGAACAGGGTATCAGCGGGCAGCCAACGAGCCGCCGGGTGGCGTCGCGTCACGGTCAGGAAACGCGCGGTGAAGGCCCAGGTTTCACCGTCCATCGCCAAATGATGCGTCAGCAGGCCGGTCGCCTCCTCAGCGTCCACCGCACCCCGCCGCCGGGCGCGCAGATGGGCGACCGCCATGCCCAGCGACTCCGTGTCGCCGAGGAAGCGCTTGCCGTCCTTCCAGGCCACCGGGTCGAGGTGTGTATTGACACACATCATGTTGACGGTTGACACACGTCGCGGCCCGAACACCGACAGGCCGGCGAAGCCCGCGCCGGGCAGGGCGGCCACCACGCCGGGCGCGACACGGTTCCAGGGCGGCACCAGGACGGGCAGGGCGCGCGGCCCGAACCGGCGCTCCAGCAGGCTCCGCCCCTCGGCCAGTTCCGCCAGCACGGTGGCGGTGGGGCGGTCCGCGCCAAGCTCCGCCTTCTTCGCGGGGGGAGCGGCGTGGTTGGCGTGCGACCAGCCGTGCTGGAGCACGGTGACGGTGGGGGCGGCATCGACGACGGGGGCGAGGGCGTCGGTGACCCCGGCGGGGATGACCGCCAGAGCCAGCGGCGCGCCGGTTTCGACGGACAGGGTGATCATCCGGTCGAGCGCGGGAGTCGGCTCGACGGCGTCGTCGTCGCGCCACCACAGGGTGGCGGTGCGCCCGGCGGTGGCCCAGGCGTCCAGCTCGGCGGTCAGATCGTCCCAACCGGCGCGCGGCGGGCTGTCGGAAGGGGCGGTGGCGGTCACGGTCATCGTCTGCTCTGTTCCCTCTCCCCTCCGGGGAGAGGGTCAGGGTGAGGGGGTTGCGCTTTTGCCGGACATACCGCCTTGCGCAAACCCCCTCCCCCTCCTCTCTCCCGAGAGGGGAAAGGGTTAGAAGGACAGCGAACACGGTGACCGTCAGCATGGCCCCCGCACCGGAAAAATCCAAGCGTCTTGATTGGTTTAGCGGCTGTTGCCTTGGCGGTAGGCCACCGCGTCCCGCAGCAGGCGGGCGGTGGTGGTGGCGCCGTCCAGGCGCAGGGGGAGGACGGGCGGCGGGGGCAGGGCGAGCGCCTTGGCCACGCCCGCGGCCAGGGTCTCCGGGGTCAGGGTGGCTTCGTCGACCACGGCCAGCCGGCTCCGCTCCTCCAGCAGGCGGGCGCGGGTGGCCTGCTCGGTCTCGCTGCCCGCGGCGAAGGGCACGACCACCGCCCGGCAGCCGGCCTGGAGCACGTCGAGCACGGTGTTGTAGCCGGCTTGGCTGATCGACAGGCGGCAGCGGCGGAGCAGGGCGGGGAAGTCCGGCCGCGCCCGCTCCACGATGGTGCCCGGCGGGGCGTCGGCGACGAGCGCGCGGAACGCCGCCTCCGGCACGTCCGGCCCGGCCAGCAGGCGCCAGCGTGCGTCAAGTCCGGCGGGGGTTGACGCACGCACCGCCAGCGCCGCCCGCAGCAGCGGCAGGCCGACCGCCCCGCCGCCCACCGACACGATCACCTCGCCGGTGCCGTCGGCGCCGGTCGCAGCGCCGCCCTGCGGGGCCGCGACGTAACCGGTGTAGCGGATGCGGTCGGCGATCCGCGCCGCGGCGGGGAAGGTCGCCGCGAAGGGGATCAGCTCCGGGTCGCCATGGACCAGCACATGGTCGAACAGCCGTTCCACCGTCGAAACGGTTTCCTCCAGCCGTTCCGGCTTGGCCTTGGTCACCAGGATGTCGCGCACCGAGCAGGCGGTGACCGCCCCGCCGGCCTTGGCGGCCTCCAGCAACGGCAGAAGCTCGAAGCGGAAGGCGCGCCGCCCGAAGGGGAAGGACTCGATCAGCAGCGCGTCGGGCCGGACCCGCTCGTGGGTCTCCAGAACTGCGGCGCGGCGCCGGGCGCGCCACGCGTCGTCGATGGGCCGGCCGTGCTCGTCCAGCAGGGTCTTGAAGCCGCTGTCGGCGGCGCGGGCGGGGGGAAGCTGGACGATCTCGGCCGCCGGGCCGTAATCGATCCCCGGCACCGGATGCCCGCCGCGCAGCACCGTCACCGCCACGCCGGCCTCGGCCAGCCCGCGGGTGATCAGCGCGGCGCGGCGGTCGTGGCCGATGCCCAGCAGATGCTGGACGTGGAAGAGAACACGCATGGGATGTCGATCGCGGCGCGTCAGGTCGCCTGAGCGGCCAGGACCTCGCGCAGGCGCACCGTCGTCTGCTCCAGGCGGTGGGCCAGCGAGCGCATGATCTCCAGACCCATCTGCGGGAAGTCGGCGATCATCTGGAGGAAATGGTCCTTCGGCACGCACAGCGCCTCCAGGTCGGTGCTGGCGCGCACGGTGGCGGTGCGCGGCACGTCGCACAGGATGGCGATCTCGCCGACGATCTCGTTGGATCCCAGCGTGGCGACGGCCAGCGGCCCGCCGGGGCCGGCGATGACCACCTCGGCCTCCCCGCGCAGCAGGATGTAGGCGCAGGTCCCCATCTCGTCCTGCTCGAACAGGATGTCCCCCGACCGGAAGCTCAACCGCTCGCTGGTGAAGGCCAGAAGCTTGAGCTTGGAAGTGTCGATGTTGGCGAACAGGGGAATCCTGCGCAGGCAATTGACTTCTTCGGCGATGCTCATGCCGTCTGCCTCCTCAACGCCGCCGGCTTTATTCGGCGGCTATCAATTCATGCAACAACGTACCGGGCCTGTTCAACTCGTCGAAGCGTCCATGCTCGGCGATTCGACCGTCCTTCATCACAATGACTCGCTCGAACGCCCGTGCCAAGCCGGCACGCTGCAGAACCCACACAAGGCCACATCCTTTGCGTTCCCCGAGGATCGCGGAATGCACCTTGCTCTGGCTGCTGGTGTCCAGGCCGCTGGTCGCCTCGCTCAGCACCAGCAGGTCGGGGCGCTTCAGCAGGGCGCGGGCCAGCGCCGCCTTCTGGCGCTGTGCCGCGGACAGGCGCGACCCGGCCACCCCCACCGGATGGTCCAGCCCGACCTCCACGATGGTGTCGCGCAGGTGAAGCTGGTCGACCAGCTCCGCCACAATGCGGCCCACTTTGGATTGCACCTGCGCCTGCCCGTAGACCATCTTCCCGAACAGGATGTTGTCCTGGATGCTGGCCGCGGCGTTGTAGGCCTCCGGGTCGAAGAAGGCGACGGCGTGCTTCAGGTCCGCCGGCAAGTCGCTGGCGAAGAGGTGCCGCGCCTGCAGGAGCTTCTTCTCCAGGTCCGGGGTCATCAGGCCCAGACGGTGACGGGCGCCGATCAGCTTGAAGGGCAGCGTCATCAGCCGGGTCCGCTCCTCGGGCCGCAGCGCCTCCAGCCCTTCCTTCGCGGTGCGCGCCAGAATGGCCTGGTACTCCGGCAGCTCGGCGAAGCCGATGAAGGAGAAGCGCTCGAAGAACTCATGCCCGGGCGGCAGGCCGGCGAACAGCTCGACCATGGTCTCCGCCACCTTGTGGCCGGTCTCCAGGATGGTGTCGCTCAGCCCCACCTTGTCCAGCACATGCAGCATATAGGGATTGGAAGCCAGCGCGTCAGTCTGGAAGATCGGCCCGACCGGCGTTCCGAACAGCAGATTTTCCGCCAGCGTGGCGTTCACGGCGTAGCGGTCGGGGTCGAAGCGCTCCACCAGCCGCCCCAGCTCCGGGTTGTTCAGCATCATCGCGCGCATGGCGTCGCGCGCCTCCATCACGCGGGCGGCCACGTCGGGGCGGTGCTCCGGGTCGACGGTGCGGTTGAGGCCCATGCCGTACACGTCGTCCTGCAGCGAGACCATCGTCACCACGCGCAGGATGCGGGCCTTCAGATCCTCCGGCCCGTCGCAGCCGGCGGCGGCGTAGTCGATCCAGTCGGCGTGCACGTCGTCGGTGGCGTTGCCGGACAGCACCGACTCGGTCATCCGGCTCTTGCGCCGCTCCGCTTCCTCCTCGCTCTCGCCGTTCTCGCGCAGCGGCCGGTGGCGCAGCCCGTAGACGAGGTTGTCGTAGAGCGAGGCGGAGAACAGGTAGGGGGTGGCGCCGACATAGGCGGCGCGGCGCCCGGTCACGCTCTCCGGCAGCTCCGCGTAATCATGCTCGCCCAGCCGGATCTGGCCCGACGAGGGCAGAAGCACGCGGGCGGCGAGCTGCGCCAACTCGTCCCGTCCCGAGCCGAGGCCGATCAGCGCGGTGTGGCCGTCCAGCGGGATGTCGCAGGTCACCCCCTCCAGGATGGGCGATCCGCCGTCCTCCCCGAACCCGACGTTGCGGAAGGACAGGCTGCCCGTGAAGGGGACGTCCTCCTCCTCCTGCAGCAGGCGTTCGGCCAGCAGGTCGGGGACGTGGAACTGCTCCACCACCTGCTCGTACTTGATCCGGTTGTCCTCCTTCTGCTGGTACCAGTCGAGGAGTTCCTTCCAAGGGGCTGCCAAGTCCTTGTAGGCGGCCAGCACCGCGACCAGCGCACCGAAGGAGAGCTGGCCATGGATCACCAGGTAACCGCCGATCGCGTAGAAGAAGAACGGGGTGAGCTGGTTTATAAAATTGTTCAGGAATTTGACAAAAAACTTTCTTTGGTAAATCTCGAAGCGGATGCGGTACACGTCGCCCAGGCGGTGGCTGAGGTCGGCGAGGTGCCAGGACGCCGTGTTGTGGGTGTGCACCTCCTGGATGCCGGACACCGTCTCGCCGATGCGGTCGGCGATCTGGCGCATGGCACGTACGCGCTGTTTGCCAAGCTGATTGACCTTGCGCTGAAGCCGTGGGATGAGCCAGCCTTGAAACGGGTACAGCGACACCGCCGCTGCCCCCAGCACCGGGTCCTGGACGAAGATGAAGGCGATGTAGACCAGCAGGGTGCCGCCCTGGAACACCGGGATGGCGATGGCGTCCCCGATGAAGCCACCCAGCGGTTCCACCTCCGCCGTGATCATGGGGATGATCTCCCCGGACGACATCTTTCGGAAGCGGGGCAGGGGGAAGCGTAGGACGCGCACGTACAGTTCGTACCGCAGGCGGCGCAGCATCCGCTCGCCCAGCCGGCCCTTGTAGGTGTTTATGACATACTTGAACGCGCCGTTGACCAGCACCAAAGTCAGGAACAGTCCGCATAGGACGAACAGGTAAGTCACCTGATCGAGATGGAATCCGAGGAAGGACTCAGGCAGCTTCTTCCCGGCGATCGCCTCGTTGACGATCCGCTTCGGAAGGTCGAGCGAGGCGTAGAGGAAGGGGAAGGACGCCAGGGTCATCAGGGTCAGCACGATCTGCTGACGGACGCTGTGCCGAAGGATGAATCGGAAAATGCTGGATTCCATAGCGCCATTCTACGCAAGGGGACGCCGGTGCCGGGAGCAGGCAGACACCTTACCCCCTCTGCCGCTTGGCCGCTGAGGATATGGTGAGCCTGCACGCGGCCCACCGCCATCCCGGCGGCGGCACGGCGCACACCCGTTCATCGGCCAAGCCGCGGCCGGACACAAGAGGCCAATCGGGAGAGGTAGGAAGTCTATGAGCGAACGTCCGACCTCGGGCCGCGTGCTCATCTACAGCCATGACACGTTCGGCCTCGGCCATCTCCGCCGCTGCCGAGCCATCGCCCATGCGCTTGTGGAGCGCTACAGCAACCTGTCCGTGCTGATCCTGTCCGGCTCGCCCATCGTCGGCAGCTTCGACTTCCGCACGCGGGTGGACTTCGTGCGCATCCCCGGCGTCATCAAGCTGCGCAACGGCGAATACACGGCGCTGAACCTGCATCTGGACATTGACGAGATCCTGTCGATGCGGGCCTCGCTGATCCGCCACACCGCGGAGGTCTACCAGCCCGACCTGTTCATCGTCGACAAGGAGCCGCTCGGCCTGCGCGGCGAGGTGCGGGAGACGCTGGAGCTTCTGAAGGGCCGCGGCGTGCCGCTGGTGCTCGGCCTGCGCGATGTGATGGACGAGCCGGCCCTGCTCGCCCCGGAGTGGGAGCGCAAGAAGGTCCTGCCGGCGCTGGAAAACCTGTACGACGAGATCTGGGCCTACGGCCTGCCGCAGATCTGCGACCCGCTGGAGGGGATCGAGGTTCCGCAGTCGGTGCGCGACAAGATGGTCTACACCGGCTACCTGCACCGCACCGTGCCCCCGGCGCTCCCGCACGGCCCCGGCCTGCCGGACGAGCCCTACATCCTGGTCACCCCCGGCGGCGGCGGCGACGGCGAGGCGCTGGTCGACTGGGTGCTGCGCGCCTACGAGAGCGATCCCGGCATCCCCTACCGCGCCGTGCTGGTCTTCGGCCCCTTCATGCAGCCGGACCTCCAGGCCGAGTTCCTGGCGCGGGCGGACGCCCTGCCCAACGTCGAGGCCACCGCCTTCGAGGCGCGGATCGAGCGGCTGATGCAGGGGGCGGTCGGGGTGGTCGCCATGGGCGGCTACAACACCTTCTGCGAGATCCTGTCCTTCGACAAGAAGGCGCTGATCGTCCCGCGCGAGGTGCCGCGGCGCGAGCAGACCATCCGCGCCGCCCGTGCGCAGGAGCTGGGGCTGGTCTCCGTGCTGATGGACGACGGGGTGCGCGACGCCGCGGCGATGGCGGCGGCGCTGCGCCGGCTGCCCTGGCAGGCGCCGCCCTCCTCGGTGGTGGTGCCGGGCCTGCTCGGCGGGCTGGAGAGCGTCAACCGCCTGTCGGCGCGCTACCTGCCGGACTTGGCTTCGGACCCGGCCCCGGCACTGTCGCAGCCGCCGTGCGCGCCCGAGCACCAGATGGCTGCCGGGGACGCCGCGTGACCGTTGCCGTCATCGTCAAGGGCTGGCCCCGCCTGTCGGAGACCTTCATCGCGCAGGAGATTTTGGGGCTGGAGCGGCGCGGGTTGCGTCAACTCATCGTCAGCCTGCGTCAACCGACCGACAAGGCGGTGCACGAGCTGAACCGCCGCGTCACCGCCCCGGTGACCTATCTGCCCGAATATCTGCACGACGCGCCCGGCCGCGTGCTGCGCGCCCTGGCCGCGGCGCGGCGGCGTCCCGGCTGGCCGGCGGCGCGGGCCGCCTGGCTGGCCGACCTGCGGCGCGACCCCAGCCGCAACCGCGCGCGGCGCTTCGGCCAGGCCTGCGTGCTGGCGGCGGAGCTGCCGGCGGACGTCACTTGGCTGCACACCCATTTCCTGCACACCCCGGCCAGCGTCGCCCGCTACACAGCGCTGCTGACCGGCCTGCCCTGGAGCTTTTCCGCCCACGCCAAGGACATCTGGACCTCGCCGGACTGGGACCTGCGGGACAAGCTGGCCGAGGCGCGCTGGGGCGTCACCTGCACCGCGCTCGGCCTCGACCGCCTGCGCACGCTGGCGCCGCAACCGGACCGGGTGGAGCTGCTCTACCACGGGCTGGACTTCAGCCGCTTCCCCGCCCCGGCGGAGGCGCGCCCGGCGCGCGACGGGTCCGACCCGGCCGACCCGCTGCGGCTGCTGTCGGTCGGTCGGGCGGTGGAGAAGAAGGGCTTCGACCTGCTGCTCGACGCGCTGGCCCGCCTGCCCGCCGGGCTGCACTGGCGCTGGACCCACATCGGCGGCGGCGACCGGCTGCCCGCGCTGAAGGCGCAGGCGGCGGCGTTGGGTTTGGACGGGCGGATCGACTGGCAGGGGGCGCAGGCACAGGACGCGGTGATCGCCCAGTACCGCCGCGCCGACCTGTTCGTCCTGCCCTGCCGCACCGCGCGCGACGGCGACCGCGACGGGCTGCCCAACGTGTTGATGGAGGCGCAGAGCCAGGGGCTGGCCTGCCTGTCCACCCGCGCCGCCGCCGTGGCGGAACTGATCGAGGATGGGGTCACCGGCACGCTGGTCGAGCCGGAGAACGCCGCCGCGCTGGCCGGCGCGCTCGAGTCGCTGCTCCGCGACCCGGCCCGCCGTGCGGCGCTGGCGGTGGCGGGGGCCGAGCGGGTGCGCCGCGACTTCGGCAGCGACTCGGGGATCGACCGGCTGCACGATCGTTTCGCAACCGGAAATAGCAATCCTGCTCGTCTGTCCGTCGGAGGATGCTGTGCATTGCACGGCGGCTGACGACGGGATAGAGTGCGGCTTTGCTCCACCTTTGCGACGTCATGTCGAGTCTGTACGCCTCTTCCGAACTGGACACCCTTTCCTTTATCGACTTCGACGACGACAGCGACGCCGTGGCGACCAGCCACGAGCTGTCGCTGACGCGCAGCAAGCTGGGCAACATGCTCGACCTGCTCCCCGCCGGGCTGCTGATCCATCAGGAAATGGGCATCGTCTTCGCCAACCAGGAGGCCGCGCGCATCCTGGGCCAGAGCGGCGACGCCCTGGTCGGGCGCCATTTCCTGGACTTCGTCGAGGAATCGGGCATCGACGACCAGCGGGACGCCTTCCTGCGCTGCCTGCGCAAGCGCGAACTGGTGCGGTCGCAGGACGGGGTGATGGTGTCCACCGATGGGGAGCGGACCTGCGTCCAGGTCAGCATGTCGCCCCTGCCGTGGGACGGGCTGCCGGTCATCTACGTCCTGATCAACGACGTGACAGCGCTGAAGGAGTCGGAGGAACGGCTGCGCCGGCTCTCGATCACCGACCCGCTGACCGGCGTGTCCAACCGCCGCCACTTCGTCGAGGCGGCGGAGCAGGAGCTGACCCGCGCCCGCCGCCACGGCCGGCCGGTCACGCTGCTGATGCTCGACCTCGACCACTTCAAGAGCATCAACGACACCCACGGCCATGCGGTGGGGGACGAGGCGCTGCGGACCTTCACCGCCGCCGGACGCGCCCTGCTGCGGGAGAACGACCTGCTGGGCCGCACCGGCGGCGAGGAGTTCGCCATCCTGCTGCCGGACACCGACGTCGCCGGGGCGCGCATGGTGGCGGAGCGCATCCGCCGGCGCACGGCGGAGCTGGCGGTGCCATCGGGGGATCAGGCGGTGCGCTTCACCGTGTCGATCGGCGTGGCCTGCTGCGCGGCGGGGACTCGCGACGTCGACGCCATGCTGTCCAGCGCGGACGAGGCGCTGTACCGCGCCAAGGCCGCCGGGCGGAACCGGGTCGTCTGCGCACTGGAACCGACCCCGTTCTGAGCGATTTTTCCACCATGACACCGGGGCCGCGATGCGCATCGCCTTCTACGCCCCGCTGAAAGCCCCGACCCACCCGGTGCCGTCGGGCGACCGCCGCATGGCCCGGCTGCTGATGGCTGCGCTGGAGGGGGCCGGGCACAGCGTGACTCTGGCCTGCACGTTGCGCAGTTGGGACGACGGGCGCCGTCCGGGCCGGGCGGAGCGTCTGGCGGCGCTGGGCGCGCGTTGCGCCGACCGGCTGACGGGGCGCTGGCGGGACGACCCGCCGGACCTCTGGTTCACCTATCACCTCTACCACAAGGCGCCGGACTGGATCGGCCCGGCGGTCAGCCGCCGTTTCGGCATTCCCTATGTGGTGGCGGAGGCGTCCTTTGCGGGGAAGCGGGCCACCGGTCCCTTCGCCGCCGGCCATCGCGCCGCCGAGGCGGCGATCCGGCAGGCCGCCGCTGTGGTCAACCTCGCCGGCCACGACGCCGAGGGGGTGCTGCCGCTGCTGCAATCGCCCGACCGTCTGGTGCGGCTGCGGCCTTTCCTGGACACGCGGCCCTTCGCGGCCGCCGCCGCGGAGCGCACCCGGCACCGGGCGGCGCTGGCCGAGCGTTACGGTTTGAATCCGGATATTCCCTGGCTGCTGGCCGTCGGCATGATGCGCGGCGGCGACAAGGAGCGTTCGTACGAAATCCTGGCCGAAGCCCTCTCTCCCTCCCCTGCGAAGCGGGGGAGGGCCGGGGTGGGGGCAAGCGGTTCGCATCTGCTGATCGCAGGCGACGGCCCTGCTCGCGCTCGGATTGAGGCGATGTTCGGGGATGGCACACTTGCCCCCACCCCAACCCTCCCCCGCTCTCGGCGGACCGAAGGTCCGCCTGCCGCGTCAGCGCAAACCTTTGGTTTGCGCGAGAGCTGGGCGGGGGAGGGAGTTGTGTTCCTCGGCCAGCAAGATTCGGATGCCCTCGCCGCGCTCTACGCCGCGGCCGACCTGATGGTCTGGCCGGCGGTGAACGAGGCTTACGGCATGGCTCTGCTGGAGGCGCAGGCCGCCGGGCTGCCGGTCGTGGCGGGGCGGACCGGGGGGGTGCCGGACGTGGTGCGCGACGGCGTGACCGGGCTGCTGCCGCCGGTGGGCGACGGGGCGGCCTTCGCCGCCGCCGTCCGGGCGCTGCTCGACGATCCTGGGAGACGCCGCCGCTTCGGCGAGGCGGCGCGCCGCATCACCGAAGCGGAGCACGATCTGACCAACGCGATGGAGGTTCTGGACAAAGTCGTCCGGGGCGCCGCGCGGAAAGGGAACCCATGACCGACCTCATCATCCTGCGCCACGGGCCGACCGCCTGGAACGCCGCGCACCGTCTCCAGGGCGGCATCGACGAGCCGCTGTCCGACGAGGGCCGCGCCCGAGTCGCCACCTGGAGGCTGCCGCCGGACGTTCTTGGCTACCGCTGGGTCGCCAGCCCGAAGCGGCGGGCCTGGGAGACGGCCCGGCTGCTCGGCCTTGACCCGGCACCCGAACCGCGTCTGGTCGAGATGGGCTGGGGGGAATGGGAAGGCCGCCTGCTGGAGGAGCTGCGGTCGAGTGGCGCCCTGACCGCCGACCGCGAGCGGATGGGCCTCGACTTCCGGGCGCCGGGCGGAGAAAGCCCGCGCGACGTGCAGAACCGGCTGATCCCCTGGCTGGCCGAGGTGGGTGCCGGGGGCGTGCCGACCGGGGCGGTGGCCCACAACGGGGTGATGCGGGCGCTCTACGCGCTGGCCACCGGCTGGGACATGGTGGGCAAGCCGGCCCACCGCCTGACCGACGGCTGCGCCCACCGCTTCCGGGTGGCGGAGGATGGGACGCCGTCGGTCGTGGCGATGAACGTGCCGCTGGTCGCGGAAAGTTAACCGATCACAGGGCCAGATCGACCATCACAGGAACGTGGTCGGAGGGCTTGGGCTCCCAGCCGCGGGCCTCGCGCAGGACGCGGTGGCCGGTCAGCGCGTCCTTCAGCGGCGGGGTGACCCAGATGTGGTCGAGCCGCCGGCCGCGGTCTGAGGCCGCCCAGTCCTTCGCGCGGTAGCTCCACCACGTGTAGAGCTTTTCGGTGGGCGGAACGAAATGGCGCAGCGCGTCCACCCAGCCGATGGACGCCTGCATCGCCGTCAGCTTCGCCACCTCCACCGGGGTGTGGGAGACGATCTTCAGAAGCTCCTTGTGGCTCCAGACGTCGTTCTCCAGCGGCGCGATGTTCAGGTCGCCGACCATGACCATGCGGCGGTCCGGGCTGCGCCGGGTCGTCCACCACTCGGTCATTTCGTCCACGAACTGAAGCTTGTGGGCAAACTTGTCATTCTGTTCCGGGTCCGGAATGTCACCGCCCGCCGGGATGTAGACGCTGTGCAGCTCGATCCCGCCGGGCAGTTCGGCGAAGACGTGGCGGCAGTCCTGCTTGCCGCACCAGTGCTGCACGTCGCGCGACGCGAAGGGCAGCTTCGACAGGATGGCGACGCCGTTGTAGCTCTTCATCCCGTGGATGTGGGCGTGGACGTAGCCCTTCCCGGCCAGCGGGGCCATCGGGAAGTCGGTGTCGACGACCTTGGTCTCCTGCAGGCAGATGACGTCCGGCTGCGTCTCGTCGATGAGGCGCAGCAGCAGGTCCATCCGCATGCGGACGGAGTTGATGTTCCAGGTGGCGATGCGCATCGTCCGGTGATCCGTATTGCCGATGTCAGGCGATGGTGACGGCGATGGTGCCGACGCCCTCGACCGCGCCTTCCAGCCGGTCGCCGGCGACCACCGGGCCGACGCCCTCCGGCGTGCCGGTGTAGATCAGGTCGCCCGGTTGAAGCTCGACCAGACCCGACAGGTAGGAAATCGTTTCGGACACGGTCCAGATCAGGTCGGCCAGATCGCCCTTCTGGCGCAGTTCCCCGTTGACCGACAGCGTCACAGACCCCTTGTCGGGGTGGCCGATGTCGGCGGCGCGGCGCAGCGTGCCGCAGGGGGCGGACTGGTCGAAGCCCTTGCCCATGTCCCAGGGCTTGCCTTCCTTCTTCGCCGCGTTCTGCAGGTCGCGGCGGGTCATGTCCAGCCCCACGCCATAGCCGTAGACATGGTCCAGCGCGCGCTCCACCGGAATGTCGCGCCCACCGGTGCCGATGGCCACGACCAGCTCGATCTCATGGTGCAGGTTGGCGGTCCGGGGCGGGTAGGGGATGGCGGTGCCGTCGGCGACGATGGCGTCGGCCGGCTTCATGAAGAAGAACGGCGGCTCGCGGTCCGGATCGGCGCCCATCTCGCGCGCGTGGGCGGCGTAGTTGCGGCCGACGCAGTAGATGCGGCGGACCGGGAACGGATCGCCGCCGGCGACCGGAACGGTGGGCTGGGGCCACAGGGAAATGGCGTAGGCCATGGCGCGCCTTTCTTTCGGAGGGGTGCGGTTCGGGCAACCACCCTACCGGAAAGAGCACCAGAAAAAAGCCCCAGCCGTCGGGCCGGGGCTTTGGCGCGAAGACGCCCGGTCTGGGGGGGACCGGGCGTCGGAAGCTCCGTGTTCGGAACCCGTCTGCGGCAGGGGAATGAACCGTCGGCGGGCAACCGCGCCGGCATGCCTGTTTCCGGGGGGGCCGGGGTCAGGAGCGCGATCACTTCATAGGGTTAGAGGTGGAGCCGCTTCCGGGCCGAACCAATGCGCAACGGGAATGGGTGCTATGCAAATGATGCGGATTGTGTGGTTCTTGCTGACAAAATCGGCACCTGCCTGCATTTTACACGACCAATAGACTAGTCAATAAACGACGGCTTTCACGTTGACCGACATCGACCGCCCCACCCCCTCGGACCGGCGCACCCGCCAGCGTCCGAGCAAGACCGGAAAGATGGCCCTCGGCCCTCTGCCGGAGCTCGTCGGCTACAATCTGCGCAAGGCGCAGGTGGCTGTGTTCCAGAGCTTCCAGAACGCCGTGGCGCCCCACGACATGACGCCGGGGCAATTCGGCGTCCTGATCATGATCAAGGAGAACGAGGGCTTGTCGCAGTCCGACCTGGGCTCGGCGGTGGGCATCGACCGTTCGACCATGGTCGCGGTCATCGACCGGCTCGAGTCGCGCGGCCTCGTCATCCGGGCGCCCTCGCCCAACGACCGCCGCTCCTACGCGCTCCGCCTGTCCCCGGAAGGGGAGAAGCTGCTGGACGAGCTGATTCCGCGCATCCAGGCCCATGACAAGGCCATGGTGAAGGATCTCTCGACCGAGGAGCAGGCGCAGCTCATCGACTTCCTCCGCCGCATCTCGCGGGCCGGCTGAGGGCGATGGCGTAAGGGCGGCGTGCCCAATTCCTGGGCACGCGGCACCCGCCGATTGTTGACCTAATCTATTGTCCTGAAACCATCTTTCAGGAAAGGCGCCGACTTGCCCGGTCGGCGGCGGCGCTTCCGAAGGCGCGCAGGATCGCCGCCGACAGCGGATTCTCCCAAAACCGCCATTCCGGGTGCCATTGCACGGCCAGCGCGAAGGCCGGCGCCCCCGCCACGCGCACCGCCTCGACCAGCCCGTCCTCGGCCATCGCCTCCACGATCAGCCCGTCGGCCAGCCGGTCGACGCCCTGCCCGTGCAGGGAATTGACGGTCACCGCCGCCGCGCCGCCGGCCAGCCGTTCCAGCACGCCGCCGGGGGTCAGCCGGACGCTGTGCGACGGCCCGTACTGCACGGCCAGCGGCGCCTCCTTGTCCTCGCGGTGGTTGGAATAGCCCGGCACCTCGTGCACCCGCTGGTGCAGCGTGCCGCCCAGCGCCACGTTCAGCTCCTGGAAGCCGCGGCAGATGCCGAGCAGCGGCACGCCCATCTCCAGCGCGGCGCGGATCAGCGGCAGGGTGGTGTCGTCGCGCTCCGGGTCGTGCAGGGTGCCCGGCTCGCTGGGCGACCCGCCGTAGCGGTGCGGCTCGACGTTCGACGGGCTTCCGGTGACCAGCAGCCCGTCGAGCCGTCCCGCCACCTCGTCCATGTCCAGCGCCGTCCCCAGCGCCGGGATCAGCAGCGGCATGCCGCCGGCCCCGTCCGACACCGCGCGCACATACTTGTCGCCGACGACGTGGAAGGGATGCTCGCCCATCATGCGGGCGCAGGCGGGAACGCCGATCAGCGGCTTGCGGTTCATGGCGGGGACCTCCAGACAGGATTCCGGACCGCTCCGGAAGGCGGCGGCCGGGCGATTATGCGCCGCCGCCGCACAGCGCGCCAGAGGCCCGCCGCCAAGCACAAAGGGGATGCGGGGACAGAATTGTGTTGATTCGCATGCGAATTTGTCCCATATGCCCCCCTCCTCCGCGCCATTTGCGCGGAACATCTGCTGATGGGGGAGAACGATGGCGAAGACCGCTTCTCTCTTCCAATTGGGGATGGACTTGGGAAGCGATCCAAGGAAAGCCCAAACGGAAGGTCAAATCTCCAACCGGACCAACATCACTTCCGGTCCCTGGAGGGAATCTCAAGACGACCGCAAAGACCATTTCATCGTCCGCGATGGCAAGGTCTGCGCCGGCACCCATCTGATCGTCGATCTGTGGGGTGCCGAACGTCTGGACGAGCTGGACCATGTCCGTTCCACGCTGATCGAGTCGGTCGAGGTGGCGGGGGCGACGCTCCTGCACATCCACCTGCACCATTTCACGCCGAACGGCGGCGTCTCCGGCGTGGCGGTGCTCGCCGAGTCGCACATCAGCATCCACACCTGGCCGGAACGCGGCTACGCCGCGCTGGACATCTTCATGTGCGGCGACGCCCAGCCCATGAAGGCCATTCCGGTGCTGGAGCGCGCCTTCAAGCCCACCGGCGTGAAGTGCGACGAGCTGCTGCGCGGCGAAACCGGGTCATGAGCGACTCCGGCTCCGGCTGGTACGACGAGACGTTGCACAAGGACGTGGCCCAGCGCTTGCGCATGGGCCGCGTCCTGCACCGCGACCGCACCGGCCTCCAGGACCTGGTGATCTTCGAGAACCCGGTGCTGGGCCACGTGATGGCGCTCGACGGGGTCGTCCAGACCACCGAAGGCGACGAGTTCGTCTATCACGAGATGCTGACCCATGTGCCGATCCTGGCGCATGGGCGGGTCCGCCGCGTCCTGATCGTCGGTGGCGGCGACGGCGGCATGCTGCGCCGCTGCCTGGAGCACAAGACGGTGGAACGGGTGACGATGGTGGAGATCGACCGCTCGGTGGTCGACCTGTCCATCGCCCATCTGCCGTCCATCAGCGCCGGTGCCTTCGACGACCCGCGTGCCGATCTGGTGATCGCCGACGGCTGCGCCTTCGTAAAGGAAACGGCTGAGCGGTTCGACGTCATCATCGTCGATTCCACCGACCCCCACGGGCCGGGCGCGGTCCTCTTCACCGAGGAGTTCTACGCCGACTGCAAGGCCCGGCTGACCCCCGGCGGCGTGCTGGTCACCCAGAACGGCGTGCCGTTCCTCCAGCCGGGCGAGCTGAAGGACAGCCACCGGCGGCTGGGCCGGCTGTTCGCGGACGCAAGCTTCTTCGTGGCGCCGGTGCCCAGCTACTACGGCGGCTTCATGGCCTTCGGCTGGGCCACCGACGACGCGGCGTTGCGCCGCCAGACGGCGGAGGCGATCCGCCCGCGCTTCGCCGCGGCGGGGCTGACCACCCGCTACTACACGCCCGACATCCACGTCGCCAGCTTCGCCCTGCCGGCCTTCATGCTGGACGCGCTGAAGTAGGGTTTATGGCGGCTGGAACCCCGGCGGCTTGGCCGCCGCCGGGCAGGCGTTGGCGGGCAGGGTTTCCGAATCCACGAACTGGGCGGCCACCGCGACGGCGCAGTCGTCCGACGCGGTGACCAGATGCCCGGCGCTGCGGAAGACGAGGTGCCGGCTTTTCGGCAGGGTCGTCGCGGCGCGCTCCGCCCACTCCGGCGGGGTCAGCGGGTCGTAGGCGCCGGACAGCAGGAGCACCGGCACCGCACTGGCCACCGGCAGCCGCTCCGACGCTTCCTGCGCGGCGGCGGGCCATTGGGCGCAGACGCGCCGGCCGGGATCGTCGGCGGTGACCGCGCCGTAGGGGGCGAAGCGGCGGGCGGCGTCGGCCAGCCGCAGCGGATCGGCGGGATTCACCGTCTCGCGGCATTCGATGGAAAAGGCCATGCCCTCCGCCGAGTCGGGGTCGCCCAGCCAGGGGGCGGGGACCCAGTCGGTCAGGCGGTCGTAGCGCCCGCGCCACGCCCGTTCGATCAGGGCGGGCAGGCGGGGCACGCTCTCGCCCTCGGCCATCGCCTCCAGCAGGGCCGACAGGGCGGCGCCACTGTCCAGCCGCGCCCAGCGCGGGATCTCCGGGTCGCCCACCGGCACGTCCACCGGGGCCTTGCCCAGCCGCTCCACCAGCTCCAGCAGATGGCGCTCCAGGTCCGGATAGGCGGCGCGGCACACGCGGTTTGCCGCGCAGTCGTCGTACAGCCGCTTGAACGCCCGCTGCACCAGCCAGGGCGCCTCCTCCGTCGCGTTGACGTCGGGCGGGTAGATGGAATCGAGCACCGCCGTGCGCACCCGCCCGCCGTGGCGCCGCAGGATCTCCAGCGCCACCCGCGTGCCGTAGGACACGGCGAACAGGTTGACCCGCGGGGCGCCCAGCGCCGCGGCGACGTCCATGGCGTCGTCGGCGGCGATGGGGGTGGTGAACATCGCGCCGTCCAGCCCGGCGGCGGTGAAGCGGTCGCGGCAGGCGGCGATGGCCGTGCGCTCCAGCGTGGCGCGGCGGTCCCGCGACACCGGGCGCAAGCGGGGCGAGGCGCCCAGCACGTCCAGCTCCGGGCAGTCGGTGTCCGGCTCGGCCCGCCCGGCGCCGCGCGGATCGAACAGCACGACGTGGCGCGACCGGCGGAACCCGGCGGTCAGCGACCACCACACCTCCATCCGCTCTTCCACCGCCTCGCCGCTGCCGAAGGGGGAGGCGCCGGGACCGCCCTCCAGGAACAGGACGGGGTCGGGGGACGGCTGCTTGGCGGTGGACAGCAGGACGACAACCGGCAGGCGGAAGGCCCGCGTCGCCGGCCGGTCGCGCCGGTCGGGCACGCCGACGGTCCCGCACAGCGCGGCCTCGCCCTCCGGCACAGAGAACCAGCAGGGACCGGGCACGAAGCGGGGGTCGGCCTTGGCCGGCGCCGGGGCCAGGGCCGCCGCCACCGCCAGCAGGGCGGCGGCGAGAGTCCCCAACCACCGATGATGGGCGCGTCTCGTCACGCGGGTCGATCGTCCTCAAGCAGCGCAGGGGCGGGCGGGGATCGGCCGGGCGATGACCCTTCCACCCGTCCCACCCCTTTCGATGCTTTCTCTTTGACCCAGCGGGGCGGGCTTGTCCAGGACAAGACGGGTCCCGTCCGTCCAAGCCCCCGGCGCGCTCAGCCTTGGGACGAGCCCATCCGGACGGCGCCCTGCTCCGCCGGCTTGGCGCGGTTCCGCTCGCGCCACAGGGCGGGGATGGCGAGGCTGGCGACGCTGGCGAGCAGCAGGACCGCCTTGGTGAGTTGGTTGAAGGGGCCGCCGAACAGGTCGATCAGCAGGATCGCGTAGGCGACCAGCACGTGGAACAGGTAGACCTGCAGCGAGTGCCGCCCCAGCAGCCGGAGGAAGGGCAGGGTGAACAGCGCGGTGAGCAGCCGTGCGGTGCCGGCGGCGACCGGGTGGGACGACCGCGGCCCGGCGATGAGCAGCCAGGACACGGCATAGGCCAGCGCCGCGAAGTTCGCGAGGTAGACGAGGCTGAACTCCGTGCGGTCGACGTAGCGCAGGAAACGCTCGCCGACGATCGGGCTGACCAGCTCGTGGACGAAGGACAGGTGCCAGACCGCGCAGACCACCACGGTGACCAGCGCCGGAACCAGCCAGGGCGGCCGCTCGACCGGGAACCAGCGGTCGGTGTCGAAGCGGCCCCGCTGCACGGCGCTGCCGATCAGCAGCCCGGCGACGTAGAGCACCTGCCAGGCGAGCGGGTTGAACGGCCCGCGCACCGCCAGCCCGTCGCCGAGCCGCCCCAGCCCGGCGTCGAGCGCGCTCAGCACCGGCACATGCAGGCCCATCTGCACGGCGGCCCACAGCGCGGCGCTGCCCAGCGCGACCTTGCGGGCGTGGCCGTCGAGGATCAGGCGGAGCAGCAGCGGCGTCGCCGCGAGGTAGAGGATGTACTGGATCAGCAGATCCGTGAAGGTCGGCGAATGCAGCAGGAGCGCGCTCGCCAGCAGGGTGCCGGGCTCCAGTCCGGCCAGATGCCCGAGGAATCCGCCCAGCGGCTCTCGCGCGCCGGGGACCAGCACCACCATGGCGGTGACCAGCGCGATCACCAGCATGGTCGAGACGTACAGCTCGCGGGCGCGGGCGAACAGACGGCGCCGGGCCGCTTCGGGCGAACGCTGGGTCCAGACGCGGGTGTAGTACATCCCGGCGACAATGCCCGACAGCAGCACGAAGCCCTGGGCGTCCTGCACATAGCCGAGTTCGGCGTGGTTGACCTTGGCGAGCAGCACGCCGCCGGCCAGCACCACGTGGTTCACCATCATGAAGACGAGGAAATAGCCACGCAGCCCGTCGAGCGTCGCGGAGCGGCTCATCGGGCAACACTCCGCCGCGGCGGCCGGGTTGCGGAGGGAACGGCCGTTTTCATCGGTGCGTGGCGCATCTGTGGCGTCTCCGTCGCTGGTGTGGGCGGTCCTCGGGTCGCCCCATATTCGTCGTTAACGGATCGTTAATCCTTGACCGAAGCCGTCCGGGAGAGCCTTTTCGAACAAAGGCTTCCCCGAACCGGTTCGGGCATCAGGCGTTCAGGCGTTCAGGCCGCCGTCCACCGTCAGGGTGGCCCCGGAAATCTGCCGCGCCGCCGGGCTGGCCAGGAAGGCCACCGCCGCCGCCACGTCCTCCGGCTGGCCGTAACGACCGAGCGGCGTCTGCGAGCGCAGGATTTCGGAATGATCGCCGTTCGCCGGATTCATGTCGGTGTCGGTCGCCCCCGGCTGGACCAGATTCACCGTGATGCCGCGCGGGCCGAGTTCGCGGGCGAGGCCGTGCGTCAGGGCGATCTGCGCCGACTTGGTCATCGAATAGACGGTGACGCCCGGCGCGGTGATGCGGTCGGCGAGGCACGACCCGATGAAGACGATGCGTCCGCCCTCGTTCAGATGCGGGATGGCCGCCTGCGCCACCAGCACCGCGGCGCGCACGTTGACGTCCAGAAGCGCGTCGATGTCGGCGAGGCTCATCTCGGCGATCAGGCCCTGGCGGGCGATGCCGGCGTTGTTGACCAGGATGTCGAGGCCGCCGAGCCCCTCGACCGTCTGACGGACCAACTCCGTCATGGCCGCCGGATCGGCGCTGTCGGCCTGGATGGCGACCGCGCGCCGGCCCTTCGCCTCGATCGCCCGGACGACCTCGGCGGCGCGCTCGGCCGACCGCTCGTAGGAGATCGCCACATCCGCACCCTTGTCGGCGAGCGCCAGAGCGATGGCGGCGCCGATGCCGCGCGAACCGCCCGTCACCAGGGCGCGCTTTCCAACCAATTCACCCATCGGCTGACCCATGACCCATCCTTTCTGTGTCGATCGATACAAAAACAGCTAGAGGTGTTCGGCGCCTCGGTCAATGTTTTTTGTATTGATCGACACAGAAATAGAACACCGTTGTCCGAGGCCATTGCCCCCACGCGGCGGCGGGATTAAATAGTGATCGATGCAGAAATCACGTCCGACCCCGCGCACCGATGACAGGACCGCCCAGACGGCCGGCACGCCGCCCGCCCGCGGGCGTGGACGGCCGCGCGCCTTCGACCGCGAGGCCGCCCTGACCCAGGCGACCCGGCTGTTCTGGACCAAGGGCTACGAGGCGACCTCCATCGCCGACCTGACGGAGGCGATGGGAATCGGCTCGCCCAGCCTCTACGCCGCCTTCGGATCGAAAGAGGCGCTCTACGTCGAGGCGTTGAACCATTACCGCAAAAGCCACGAGGGGCTGGTCTGGGGGCGCTTCTTCACCGCCGACACCGCCCGCGAGGCTGTCATGGGCCTGCTGATGGACTCGGCTGCGGCGCTCACCGGCTGCCGCGGCGACATCCCGCGCGGCTGCATGGTGACGCTCTCCGCGGTCGGCAGCGAGGGGCACGCCGAGCTGGGCGAGGTGGTGCGGTCGGCGCGCGCCTCGGCGGTCGATATCCTGACGGAGCGTATGGCGCGGGCCGTGGCCGAGGGCGAGATTCCGGCCTCGGTCGATCTCCACGCGCTTGCCCGTTTCGTGCAGACGGTGCAGGCCGGCATGTCGATCCTCGCCCGCGACGGCGCGGAGCGCGCCGAGCTGGAGGCCGTGGCCGAGGTGGCGATGCTGGGCTGGGACGCCCGCGTCGGCGGCCGCCCGGCCGCTTGAGCGTTCCGGACGCGTCCGGCGTCGCTCACGGGGATCGGCTTCGCCGGCAAATGAACAGGCGAAGCCGACAAGGTTGCCGTCAGGTGGCTTTGATCACGTCCTGCCAGTGGCGGTGCAGAAGCGCGACATCGCCGCTGGTCAGGATCGGCATGGCGCCCTGCAACTGGTCATCGGACCAATCCCACCACCTCATCTCGAGCAGCAGCGCGATGAGAGCGTCGTCGAAGCGCTTGCGGATCACCCGGGCGGGGTTGCCACCCACGATCGCGTAGGGCTCGACGTCCCGTGTCACCAGCGCCCTTGTGCCGATCACGGCGCCGTCACCGATGGTGACGCCGGGCATGATGATGGCTTCCGACCCGATCCAGACGTCATTGCCGATCACCGTGTCGCCGGCCGGCCGATAGCCGTTCCGCGCGCCGGCAAACACCGGCACCTCGGGCATCCAGAAGAAGGGAAAGGTGCTGATCCAGTCGTTCCGGTGGCCTTGGTTGCCCGCCATGATGAAGGCCGCGCCGGACCCGATCGAGCAGAAGCTGCCGATCACCAACCGGTCGACGCCCGCGTCCGGGAGAAGAAACCGGGCGCAGTCGTCGAAGCTGTGGCCATGATAATAGCCGGAATAATAGCTGTACCGGCCAACGACGATGTTCGGGTTGGTGACCTGCTTGTCCAGCGTGATGCCCTTGAACGGGCTTTCGAAGACGTTTTCCATCAAACCACTCACGGCTTGTGAGCCGCCGATCCGGCGGCCTTTTGCCTGCGCGCGGGCGCAGGGACACACCGCGGGCTCCCCTTCCGGGGGGCGCGCGTTCAGGCTCCGCGCGTCGGACGCGTCAGAGCACGATGCCGGTGGTACTTGGGGTCGCCTTCATGACGGGACTCCATACCGTGGAAAAGGCGGTTCGCCAAGGGCGAAGGCGGAGCAGCCCAACCACCTGGTCCGGCACGCTGTAATCGGGCTTGACGGAAATCATCCGATAGCGGATTAATTGCTTCTCTGCACCAAGGAGAGGAGTCATGCAGACCTTGTGGAACGCCCTGCTGCGGCAGTGGCTGGACCGCGACGGCGACGACGCCGGCGTGGAGACGCTGAGCGCCCATCTGCGGCGCGACATCGGGCTGGACGGAACCGAAGCGGGCTATGTCCCGGCCCAACACATCCGGGAACGGAACCTTTCTGACGCCCGGTCATTTTTGACGTTGCAAGCGTACCGCTGACAGGCGATACCCGATCCTGCGGTTTCCCTTCGGGGCCGCGCCTTCCTTCAACCCCTGCCTTCCTTCAACCCACGGAGACCACGATGAAAGCCATCGTACCCACCACCCCGAATCGCCGACAGGGCGATTGGAGCGCCCATACCGCCCGGCGAGCTAACGGCTCCCTTCTTCAACCCAGCGCATTGGAACGCGAATTCCGGATATCGAGAGGAAGCCATGTGTGTCTTTTTGGGGTTTTGCGGTCGTTCGGTCTTCGTTGAGCACGCCCACTGGGCCTCTCCGGATCGTTTTTTCGACGCCCGGCGGGATAACGGGGAATTCGTGATATGGCTTGGACGCCTGAACATCATCTACACACCGGCCCGATGGGGTCCTCGCTCGGGGAGGGTCGCTGATGCCGGCCCCTGTTCGCGCTGACGGGGTTCGCCCTGACGAGGTGACCACCGTCGTCCATGTGCTCGAGGCGTTTCGCAAGCTCGATCCCGACCTGCCGATCCAGTACGCGCTGTCCTTCATGACGATCGCGCAGAACGAAGGGATTTCCATCGGCGAGCTTGCGGAACGCCTGGGCATCGCCCAATCCTCCGCGTCGCGCAACGTCGCCGCGCTCAGCCGCTGGCACAGCTTCGGGAAGGCCGGGCTCGATCTCGTCCAGGCCCAGGAAGACCCGCGCGAACGCCGCCGCAAGATCGTCACGCTCACCGACACCGGCCGCGCCTTCCTCGAGGAGCTGCGCGCCATCGTGAAGCCGGCGGTCCACACCCCGTCCGAACCGCGCCGCGCCCGTTCGGCCTGACCTACCCTGCCCATCCGTTGTGTTCGGTCCGCAGCGCTTGACCGGGGTGGCCCATCCTGCCACACCAGCCCCGGACCCACCGACGGACCCGCGCGCCATGACCTCCTCCGCCTGCCCCTGCTGTTCCGGCCTTTCCTTCGAGACCTGCTGCGGCCCGATCCTGGCCGGCGCGCCCGCCGCGACGGCGGAGGCGCTGATGCGGTCGCGCTACACCGCCTTCGTGCGCCACGACCTCGACCATGTGGAGCGCACCCACGCGCCGGAGATCCGCGAGGACTTCAACCGCGCCGAGGCGGAGCGGGTGGCCGACGAGTGCGACTGGCAGCGGCTCGACGTGCTGCGCGCGACGGAGGAGGGCGACGAGGGCACCGTCGAGTTCCTCATCCACTTCCGCCGCGACGGCCAGGACATGCGCCACCACGAGCGGGCCTCCTTCCGCCGCATCGACGGCCAGTGGCTCTACAGCGCCGGCGAGGTGAACCCGAAGGGCGAGCCGCGCCGGGTCGTCAAGGTCGGCCGCAACGAGCCCTGCCCCTGCGGGTCTGGGAAGAAGTTCAAGGCCTGCTGCGGCCGTTGAGGGCCACGGGGACTGGACCATGGAACCGCGCTTCGCCTGCACCGCCTGCGGAAAATGCTGCCACGGGCTGCTGCCGCTGACGCTCACGGACGCGGTGGCCCACGCCGTCCGCTTCCCGCTGGCGCTGGTCTGGACGGTGGTGCGGTCGAATGCGAAATCCTACGACCTCGCCACCCGGCTGGGCACCAGCGTGCGCCTGCCCAACCGCAAGACGGTGGCGGTGCTGATCCAGCCCAGCGCCTATCTGCCGAATCACTTTCCCTGCCCGGCGCTCCAGCCGGACAATCTCTGCGGCATCCACGCCGACAAGCCGTCGCGCTGCCGGACCATGCCCTTCTACCCCTACCGCGAGGAGAAGGATCAGGCCGACCTGCTGGTTCCGCGCAAAGGCTGGGAGTGCGACGTCTCGGCGGAGGCGCCGGTCGTCTACCGCAACCACGCCATCCTCGACCGCAAGGACTTCGACCGCGAGCGCGCCGACCTGCTGGAGCAGGCGCCGGTCATGCGCACCTACGCCGACTATGTGCTGAAATACATGCCGTGGATCGTCAACGATTTGGCGAAGATGGCCGCGGCCCCGGCGGGGGGAAAGCTGGTGACCAGCCTGTCCTCCTTCCTGACGGCGACCCGACGCACCGACGCGCGGGAACTGGCGGCGGCCCAGGCGCCGCTGATGCAGGCGATGGCCGAGCGCACCCGGAACGATCCGGCGCTGGCCGATTTCCACAAGAACTACGCGGGCTGGGCGAAGGAGATGGAGCGGCTGGCGCAGCGGGGGTGATCGGTCCGCCGGGTCAGGCGGCGATCCCCAGCCCCTGGCGCAGCAGCCCGACCAGCACGCGCAGCGCCCGTTCCTGCTGGTCCAGCGTCAGGCCGGAGCGGCCGGGCTGGTCGGCGACCTGCTCCGGCAGCGGCGGCAGGTGGATGAAGCCCATGGGAACGTCGAGGTCCGCCGTCTCGATCAGGTGGCGGGCGCGGTAGAACAGGTGGTTGCAGACGAAGCCGCCGGCGTGGTCGCTGAAGGTCACCGGCAGCCCGGCGATGGCCAGCTCGCGGACCAGCGTGGGGACGGGCAGGGTGGAGCCGTAGGCGGTCGGCCCGTCCGGCTCGATGGCGTCGTCGGTGCGCACCACCCCGGCGTTGTCGGCCTGCTCGCTCTCGTCGCGGTTCCAGGCCAGCCGCTCGATCTTGATGTACTCGGACCCGGCGGCCAGCCCGAAGCACAGGGCGGCGGCGGGCCGGTGCTCCTCCAGCAAGGCGGCGAAGGCCGCGCCGCAGGCGTCGTATTCGACCGGCAGGACCGCCGTGACGATCCCCGGCTCGCCGGCCAGCCGCTCCATGAGGAGCGCCGTCGGGTTGACGGCGTGATCCCCGAAGGGCTGGAACCCGGTGAGCAGGATGGGAGCCGTCACGGCGGACGCCTTTCGGTCGGTGGGGCAGGGACCAAAACGATCGCGTTCCAAATCCCCTCTCCCCTCTGGGGAGAGGGTTAGGGTGAGGGGGGTGCGCGTGTCGGTAGGTCCGGCAAAAGCGCAACCCCCTCACCGGCCCTTCGGGCCACCCTCTCCCCGGAGGGGAGAAGGTTACGGCTCAGGGACGCAGAAGGCCGATGATGTCCTTCACGCCGTTCAGGTTCGTCTCGGCGATGGCCGCCGCGCGCTCGCCGCCGCGGCGCAGCAGGCGGTCGATCTCCGCCTTGTCGTCCAGCAGCTCCTTCATGCGGGTGGTCATCGGGGCCAGCTTGGCGACCGACAGGTCGACCAGCGCCGCCTTGAAGCCGGAGAACTGGGCGCCCGCGAACTGCTGCACCGTCTGCTCGCGCGTTTGGCCGGACAGGGCGGCGTAGATGGTCACGAGGTTGTCGGCCTCCGGACGCTTCTCCAGGTCGGCCAGATTGTCCGGCAGCGGCTCCGGATCGGTCTTGGCCTTGCGGACCTTCGTCGCGATGGTGTCGGCGTCGTCGGTCATGTTGATGCGCGAATATTCGGACTCGTCCGACTTGCTCATCTTCTTGGTGCCGTCGCGCAAGGACATCACGCGCGTCGCCTCGCCGAGGATCTGCGGCTCGGGCAGCGGGAAGAACTCGGTGTCGTAGCGGCGGTTGAAGGCGCCGGCGATGTCGCGGGCCAGCTCCAGATGCTGCTTCTGGTCCTCGCCCACCGGGACGTGGGTGGCCTTGTAGAGCAGGATGTCGGCGGCCATCAGCACCGGGTAGGAGTAGAGGCCGAGATTCGCCATGTCCTTCTGCTTGCCGGCCTTCTCCTTGAACTGCGTCATGCGGTTCAGCCAGCCGAGCGGCGTGTGGCAGGAGAGGATCCAGGCCAGCTCCGAATGGGCCGGGACGAAGGACTGGTTGAAGAGGATGTTCTTCTCCGGGTCGATGCCGGCGGCGATGTAGGCCGCGGTGACCTCGCGGATGTTGTTGCGCAGGACCTCCGCGTCCTGGTCGATGGTCAGCGCGTGCAGGTCGACGACGCAGAAGATGCACTCGTAGCTGTTCTGCAGTTCGACCCAGTTGCGCAGCGCCCCCAGATAGTTGCCGAGGTGAAGCTGCCGGGTCGGCTGCATGCCGGAGAAGATGCGGTTCACGGGAGGACTCTCGCTCGAAACTTCTGGGAGGCGGCTGTTATCGCGCCGGAACCGGGCGGGGTCAAGACACGGGCGGCTCCAATTCCGGAGTGTCCTTGCGCAGGAAGCCCTTCAGGTCGGCCAGATCGGTGGCGCCGGTCAGCTGCGCCAGAGCCCCGAACACCGCGACGCCGCCGCCGACCAGCAGCGCCAGCGCGCCGAAGCGGACCAGGGTGGACGCGGCCTCCAGCCATGGCGCCAGGGCCGACGCCCCGACCAGGAGCGCCGCCCCCATGCCCAGCGCCGCCGCGGCGATGCGCGGCGCGCGGCCGAGGAAGCGCCCGTCCAGCTGCAGGAACCCCCGGCGGCGCAGCGCGTGGGCCAGCAAAGCGAGGTTCAACCAAGCGGTCAGCCCGGTGGCCAGCGCGATCCCGACATGGCCCAGCACCGGCATCAGCGCGATGCCCAGCGCCAGGTTGGCCACCGTCACCACCACGGCGACGCGCACCGGGGTCGCCGTGTCCTGGCGGGCGAAGAAGGCGGCGTTCAGCGCCTTGACGATGACATGGGCGGGGATGCCGATGGCGTAGGCGGCCAGCGCCCAGGCCGTCGCCTGCGCCTCCGCCGGGCCGAAGGCGCCGCGCTCGAAAAGCACCGAGACGATGGGCGCCCCGGCCACCCCCAGCGCCACCGCCGCCGGCAGGCCGAGCAGCAGGCTGAACTCCAAGGCGCGGCTGAGGTAGTGGCGGACCATCCGCTCGTCCCCCGCCGCGGCGTAACGGGCTAGCACGGGCAGCAGGGCTGTGCCGATGGCGATGCCGATGACGCCCAGCGGCATCTGGTTCAGCCGGTCGGCGTAATAGAGGAAGGACACCGCGCCCGACGGCAGCAGCGAGGCCAGGACGACGTTCAGGAACAGGTTGATCTGCATGACACCGGCGCCGATGGCCCCCGGCCCGACCAGCCGGAACAGGCGGCGCATCCCCTCGGTCAGCCGCGGCGGGGTCAGCCGCAGCGTCACCCCCGCCGCCCGGCAGGCCCAGCCCATCCAGACCAGCTGCACCACGCCGGACAGCGTCACCGCCGCGGCCATCGCCCGTCCCGGCTCCAGCCCCAGCCGCGGCGCGGTCAGCAAGGCGGCGATCAGCGTCAGGTTGAAGGCGATCGGCGCGGCGGCGAAGGGGCCGAAGCGGTCCAGCGCGTTCAGAATCCCGCCCAGCAGCGCCACCAGGGAAATCAGCGTCAGGTAGGGAAAGGTCAGCCGCGCCATGTCGACGGCCAGCGCGA
This sequence comes from Azospirillum sp. UENF 211521, assembly GCF_058780535.1. Classification (NCBI taxonomy): domain Bacteria; kingdom Pseudomonadati; phylum Pseudomonadota; class Alphaproteobacteria; order Rhodospirillales; family Azospirillaceae; genus Azospirillum; species Azospirillum sp. UENF 211521. Next base: position 122,666 of record NZ_JBSNCF010000001.1, on the reverse strand, counting down.
ACTTCGCCGGCTCATCCACGAAGCCGGGCGCCAGGACGTGCATCAGCGCGGGCATCGCCAGGATGGCCAGCGCGGTGAAGGGCAGCAGCACGCACAGCAGGACCGCCAGCGCCTGCTCGGCGAAGGCCACGGCGGCGGCCCGGCCGTTGCGCTGAAGCTCCGCCGCGAACAGCGGGACGAAGGCGACGCTGAAAGCCCCCTCCGCGAACAGGCGGCGGAAGAAATTCGGCAGTTTCAGCGCCACGAAGAAGGCGTCGGCCACCGGCCCGGCGCCGAGCACCGCCGCGGTCAGGATGTCGCGGGCGAAGCCGGCCAGCCGGCTGAGCAGGGTCAGGCCGCCGACGGTGGCGATGGCGCGGGCAAAGCTCATCCGCCGGCCGCCCGGTTCGCCGCCAGTCCCCGCGGCAGCGTCGCCAAACAACCCGCAAAAGTTTGATTATTCTCTACTTTTTGTATCATTGGTCGCCGGGTTGTCCATTGAAGAGGGAAGTCGGCTGGCGCATAATGCGTGTTGGGCAGTGTTTGAGGTCGGCAGTGCGACGATGGATCGCTTTTCCGCGGGGGATGGATGCCCGTCTCGTTCTTCCCGCCGTTGCCGTCGCCGTCGCCATCGCGGCGCTTTGGTGGACGCTGCTGACCCGCATCGACCGCGAGGAACGCTTCCTCGACCAGACCACCCGCCAGCACACGGCGGCGATGGCGCAGCTGGTCGAGGAACAGGCCATCGCCACCTTCCGCCGGCTGGACGATCTGCTGATCGACGTGGCCTCCCATGTCGAGAAGGACATTCCGCTCCTGATTCCCACCCGGCGGTCGTTCGAGGAAGGGCTGGCCGCCTCCATCCGGATTTACGACGCGAACAGCTGGCTGTCCATGGGCTTGGGGCGGACCACCACCCGCAACCCGGTGCTGGAGTGGGAGGAGTTCGCCCGGCACAAGTCCGGCGCCCACCGGAAGGGGAACCAGAAGGGGTTCGTCATCGGCCTGCCCTTCGTCAGCCCGGGCACGATGGACGTCTTCATCCCGGTGTCGCGCCGGCTGGAGGGGACGGACGGGACGTTCCGCGGCGTCGCCGTGATCGACGTCCCGGCGGAAATCTTTTCCCGCTTCTATGGCCGGTTGGACCTGCCGCGCGACAGCTCGGTCGCCATCGCCCGAGCCGACGGTCCGCTGCTGGCCCGCCAAGCCCTTCAGGACCAAGTGTTCGGACGCAGCTTCCGCGGCTCCGGCCTGTGGCCGGAGGCCGGCAGCGGAACCGTCCGTCACCACCGCGTCGTCAGCCCGGTCGACGGGGTCGAGCGCATCTACGCCTTCCGCGCCTCCGCCGACTACCCGCTGGTGACGGTGGTCGGCGAGTCGGTGGAGACGGTGTTCGGCGCGTGGCGGCAGAACCGCTTCGTCTCGATCGTCTGGGCCGCCGCCACCACCGCGGTGATCCTGCTGTTCACCACCGCCTTCCTGGTCGAGTTTCAGCGGCGCCGCCATGGCGACCGGGCGCTGCGCATCCGCAACCGGGCCATGGAGTGGAGCGGCGACGGCATCCTGATCGCCGACGCCACCCGGCCCGGCGTGCCGGTGGTCTACACCAACCCCGCCTTCTCGCGGCTGATGGGGATCGCTCCCGGCGCCGCCGACGGGCGCGCCACGCGGGACGTGCTGGGCAGCCTGATGGAGGACGAGGAGGGCCTGTGCCCGCTGTGCGACGGCGCCGAGGACGCCGGGGACACGCGCGCGGAGTTCGTCCGTCCGGGCGCCGCGGGACGCGGCGCGGCGGAGGTCTGGCTGGAGCTGCGCGCCTCGCCGGTGCGCGGTCCCGGCGGGAGGCTGGTCAGCGTGATCGCCACCGTCCGCGACATCACCGAGCACAAGACCGCCCAGGCCGCGCTGGCCGAGGCGCGGCGGGAGGCCGACCGCGCCAACATCGGCAAGTCGAAGTTTCTGGCGGCGGCCAGCCACGACCTGCGCCAGCCCGTGCAGTCGCTGATGCTGCTGATGGAGGCGCTGTCCACACGCGCCACCGACCCCGCCATGCGCAAGATCCTCACCACCATGGACCGCGCGCTGGGCGCGTTGAAGATGCTGCTCGACGGGCTGCTGGACGTGTCGCGGCTGGAGGCCGGGGCGGTCGAGCCGAAGCGCACGGTCTTCCCGGTGACCGAGCTGCTGGATCGTGTGGCCGCCAACAGCCGCTCGGTGGCGGTGCGCAAGGGGCTTCTGCTGCACATCATGCCCTGCGGCGCCCATGTGGAGAGCGACCCGATGCTGCTCGGCCGCATCCTGCAGAACTTCGTGGAGAACGCCCTGCGCTACACCAACCGCGGGCGCATCCTGGTCGGCTGCCGGCGGCGCGGCGCGCTGCTGCGGATCGAGGTGTGGGACACCGGCATCGGCATCCCCACCGACCGGCAGGAGGACATCTTCCACGAGTTCGTCCAGGTCGGGAACGCCAGCCGCGACCGCGACCAGGGGCTTGGCCTCGGGCTCGCCGTGGTGCGCCGGCTGGCCGGCATGCTGGAGCATCCGGTCAGCCTGCGCTCCGAACCGGGGCGCGGCTCGGTCTTCCGGGTGGAGGTGCCGCTCGCCGAACCGCCCGATCCCGCCGAGACGCTGCCGGAGGACTTTCCCGTGACCGCCCGCATGCGGGCCGGCGCCCGCGTGCTGGTGGTCGAGGACGATCCCATCGTCCGCGAGGGGCTGTGCGCGATGATCCGGCAATGGGGCCACGAGGTGTTTCCCGCCGCCAGCTTCGGCGAGGCGGTGGAGGCGCTGCGCCGCCACCCCGATCCCGACGTGATCGTCGCCGATTACCGTCTGGGCGAAGGGCACACCGGCACCGAGGCCATCCGCGAGGTGCGGCGGCGGTCGAAGCGCCCGATCCCCGGTATCCTGGTGACCGGCGACACCGCTCCGGAGCGTCTGGCCGAGGCCGAGGCCGGCAAGTTCAGCATCCTGCACAAGCCCGTCCTGGCCGACGACCTGCGCCGGGCCATCGCCCTGGCCCTGGCCCCGGCCGCGCTGGGCCCACCGGTGCCGTCCGGCGCGGCGCCGCGCGAATTGGTTGACTGAACCGGCCTTTCGCCATCCTAAAACCGTGTCATGCGCCGGGCGTGCGGCAGCCCGTGCCTGTTTGCCCATTGCGCCGGACCCGCCGCTTTGCTTGTCTGCCCGTTTCGGAGGCAGCGTCCGCCGTCTCCGACCCGAAAGCGTTCGATAAAAAGAACCTGTTCCCGGAGAGAGGAATCCACCCATGATCCGTGCGAAGCTGGCTGTGACCGCCGCCGCCGCCCTGGGGGCCGGCCTGTGGGCCGGGGCCGCCCAGGCCGACATCACCATCGCGCTGGCCGGTCCGATGACCGGCGCCGCCGCCGCCTACGGCGAGCAGACCCGCGCCGGGGTCGAGGCCGCCGTGGCCGACATCAACGCCAAGGGCGGGCTGCTCGGCCAGAAGCTGGTCCTGACCATCGCCGACGACGCCTGCGACGCCAAGCAGGCGGTGGCCGCCGCCAACAAGCTGGTGAGCCAGAACGTCGCCGCGGTGATCGGCCATGTCTGCTCCGGCGCTTCGATCGCCGCCTCCAACGTCTATGGCGAGGAGGGGATCGTGATGATCTCCCCCACCGCGACCAGCCCGCAGCTCACCGACCGCGGTCTGAAGAACGTCTTCCGCGTCTGCGGCCGCGACGACCAGCAGGGCGAGGTGGCGGCCAAGCTGATCGCCGACCGCTACAAGGGCAAGAAGGTCGCCATCGTCCACGACAAGCAGGCCTACGGCCAGGGCCTCGCCGACGACGTGAAGCGCCGCCTGAACGCCGCCGGCATCACCGAGGCCGCCTTCACCAGCATCACCGCCGGCGAGAAGGACTATTCCGCGCTGATCACCCGCCTGAAGTCGGACGGCGTGGACGTGCTCTATTACGGCGGTTACGACCAGGAGCTGGGCCTGATCGCCCGTCAGGCCGCCGACCAGCAGTTCCGCCCGCAGATCATCGGCGCCGACGGCATCCAGCCGCAGTCCTACTGGAACATCGCCGGCGACACGGCGGAAGGCACGCTGTTCACCTTCTCGCCCGACCCGCAGCGCAACCCCGCCGCCAAGCCGGTGGTGGAGGCCCTGCAGGCCAAGAACATCCGCACCGACGGCTTCACGCTGTTCGCCTACGCCGCGGTGCAGACCTACGCGGAGGCCGTGCAGAAGGCCAACAGCGCCAAGCCCGACGCCGTGGCGAAGGCCCTGCGCGCCGGCCCGTCCTTCGACACGGTGGTCGGGTCGCTGTCCTTCGACGACAAGGGCGACCTGAAGCAGCCGGGCTACGTGTTCTGGGCCTGGAAGAACGGCGAGAAGGTCCAGGTGGACTGAGTCCGCTTGGCTGATTCGTCGGCAAGGAAGGCGGGGCCTCGGTGCCCCGCCTTTTTTCTGTCCGCCTGATCCCCGGCGCGCCCGATTCTCCGAAAGGTCGGCGATTGCCAAAGGTCGGCATGAACCTTTTTCACCGCCGCCGTGTTTGCGCAGAGGTAACCGCACACCGTCACCACACACCGCCAACAACTCCGCCATTGGGCAGGGAGGCCGCGATGCATCGCCACGCCGGACGCCTTTCGCGCACTCGCAGCACCACCGGGATCATCCTGTGCGCCGGCCTTCTCGGGCTCAGTGCCTGCGCCTCGCTGGGGCCGCCGCGCACCGCGGAGCCGGCACCCGGAGCGGTGGAGGCGCTGAACGCCATGGTGACGGGGCCGTGCAACCGCCCCGCCGCGTCGGTCCTCGCCGGGGAGGGCATTCCGGTCGGGCAGTTCCGGACCGCGATCTACAGCGAGGCGCGCACCGGGCCGAGCGCGCGGGTGTCGCAGTACGAAATGTGGCTCTATCCGCGCGACAAGGCCGGCGTCCTCATCGTCAAGATGGACGAGAGCTGCCGGCCGATGCAGGTCTACACGCGGGAAGGCGGCAACGTGCAAGCCTTCAAGGCGGGGTAGGCGTCGCCTCGGCCGCCGGGACTCTGGCAATCGCCGACTCCGATTCCGGAGCCGGTTGGGTTGGCAATCGCCGACTGACCAGCCGCCGATTGCCCCGCCGCCGACTCACCCGCGCGCGGCGGGGAGGATCTTGCGCTCCGGAATCGGCGGAGGCGACGGGTAGAGGAGGACGCCGGTGTCGGAGAACTCCACCCGCGCCGCCTCGTAGACGGCCAGCGCGAGGTCCAGCGCGACGCGGAACTCCGGCTTGAAGTGCTTCAGCTCCTTGTAGCCGCCGCCGAACTGGGTGAAGAGCGCCTTCCAGGTCACCGGAATCGGGTCGCGCAGCACGTGCAGCCGGTAGGCCAGCCAGACATAGACGTCGATTGCCATGGAACAGCCGCCGATGTGGCGGATCGCCGGCTCCCAGATCGGGACGGGGGAGCGCTTCAGCGCGGCGAAGAAGGTTTCCGACAGCTGCACCGTCTCGCGCCACAGCGTGCCCTGGCCGTCGTCGTCGCGCAGGCGGATGCCGCCGTTGACGATGTTCTCCTTGGCGAAGCCCTCGGCCCCGTCCTTGTCCCAGAAGAAGGTCAGGCGGCACAGGTTGATGCGGGTCGCCTGCTCCTGCACCGCCTTGTAGGTGGAGCCGCCGGCCGAGACGCCCATGCGGTCAAGCCAGTCGTTCATCGAGCGGCCAAGCTCGATCTCGCGGCTGTTGTCCTGGATGGCGCGGGTCTGGAGATAGAGCAGGATCAGCCGCGCCTTGGCGCCGTATGGGACGCCGACCGGCATCAGGCTGCCGTCGCGCTTGCGCTCCTTGCCCGGCTCGACCAGCAGGGTGACGCGGCCCTGGTCGCGGCGCCATTCGGCGTCCGGCGCCAGCTTCCGGTGGGGCAGGCTGGTCAGGCAGAATCCGGAATAGGTGATGCCCAGCGCGTTGGACTCGTCCTCCAGCACCGCCGCCGCGACATCGACGACGCTGGCCCGCTTCGGGTCCACGAGGTTCCGCGCCTCGCGCCGGCCATGCGTCATGATGAGTTGGTGCACGTCGCCCATAGGTCCCCCCGTCCATTCTGCCTGCAGTCGATCATGCACCGTCGGGAGAGTCCATTTGGCGATCGCCGACGAGGCTAATTGAGACCTAATTGCTGGAGTCTATTTGCTAGGTCGGCGATTGCCTGGGGACGACTCGGGGGTGCGTCGGCGATTGCCAGAAGACTCGTCGGCGTTCGCCAAGAGACCTTGTGGGAATCATCGGAGACTCGGCCCAGACTTAAAGCGACTCGGGCATTGGTCGGCGATTGCCAAGGCGGGGTGGGGCGGGCGAGTCGCGACTCGGGATGTCATGGGTGGACTTGGCGATGTCTGGCCGATGTCCGGGCCGGTGGTCGGCGATTGCCAAGGCGCCGCTGTGGGCCGGTTTGGCAATCGCCGACTCCTCCCTCTCGCGCCCCGGGAGAGGGACGTCGGAACGGTCGGCGATTGCCAAGGCGGCTCCCCCAAGACGGCCCCCCATGCCGGGCACCCCTGCCTTGCGGGACCATGCGGGCACGAAACGCCAGCGCGGCTGTTTACGCTTGGCCTCCGCGATGATGGGGGCGTGCTTTGGGAGATCCGCGAGATGAGCGACGAGGATTTCACGGACCGCGTTCTGGACGGCGTGAACGGGCTGGACGGAACCGCCCGCCGCAAGGCCGTCGCCCTGGGCGCGGAGGTGCCGGCCCTGCGCGACGGGCTCCAGGTGCCCAGCTCGCGCATGGTGCTGATGCCGGCGCTGGGCGCGCTGTGGGCGGCCGGGCTGGGCATGGAGAAGCCGGGCTGGTCGCGCCTCGCCCGGCAGGGGCTGCTCGCCATCGCGCTGGGGACGGTGGCCGGCAAGGGGATCAAGCGCGTCGTCTGCCGCGCCCGCCCGAACGAGGGCCGCGACCCCAGCCGCTGGGGCAAGGCGGACGGCAAGCACGCCTCCTTCCCCTCCGGCCACGCCATCAACGTGTCGGCGCTGACTACGGCGGTCGGGCTGAACCGCGGCCTGTCCCCGGAAACCATGGTCACCCTGGGCTTCGCCGCGGCGGTGGGCTGGTCGAGCCTCGCCACCGAACGGCACTGGGCGTCCGACTACGCCGCCGGCATGGCGACCGGCGTGCTGGCCGGCCTGGCCGCCAAGGCGCTCGACGGCTGGGCGGAGGACACGCTGTCCTAAAGCGCCGTCCTCAGCCGGCCGGATCGGCGAGCGCGTGCAGCAGCCGCTCGCGGATCTGGGCCAGCTTGCTCTCGTGGGTGACCTTCAGGCCGAAGACGTCCTTCACATAGAAGACGTCGATGGCCTTCTCGCCATAGGTCGAGATCTTCGCCGAGGAGATCTGCAGCGTCAGGTTGGTCAGCGCGCGGGTCAGGTCGTAGAGCAGGCCGGGGCGGTCGCGCCCGTTGACCTCGATCACCGTGTGGGTGGTCGAAGCGTTGTTGTCGATCAGCACGCGCGGCGGCACGTGGAAGACGCGGGTGCGGCTGGCGTGCGGGGCCTTGCGCTTGGTCAGGTCGTGCAGTGGCTTCAACTGGCCGGACAGCACCTTCTCGATCATCACCGACAGCTTGGCGAGCTTGTCGCCGCTCTCGAAGGCGCCGCCGCCCGCCGCGTCCTGCACGGTGAAGACATCCAGCGCCATGCCGTTGGTCATGGTGAAGATGCGGGCGTCGACGATGTCCGCCCCCGCCGCCGCCAGCGCTCCGGCGAGGCGGGAGAACAGGCCGTGGTGGTCGGTGGCGAAGATCGTCACCTCGGTGATCGCCCGGCCGCGGTCGATGCGCGTGTTGACGGTCAGCGGCCGCTCGTCGCGCAGCGCCTCGCGGACCAGCCGCGCCTGCCGGCCCAGCGTCTCCGCGTCGAAGGCCAGCCAGTAGGCGGGGTAGCCGAGCGCGAGGTGCCGCTCGAAATCGGCGTCGTCGAAGTCGGACAGCTCGGCGCGCAGCGCCGCCTGGGCGGCCTGGATGCGGCGCCCGCGCCCTTCGACCGACAGGCCGCCGGACATCACCTCCTCCGAGCGGTTGTACAGCTCGCGCAGCAGCGTGGCCTTCCAGTTGTTCCAGCGCTGCGGCCCGACCGCCCGGATGTCTGCCACCGTCAGCACCAGCAGCAGGCGCAGCCGCTCCGGCGACTGGACGAGCGAGACGAAGTCGCGCACCGTCTTGTCGTCCTCCAGGTCGCGCTTGAAGGCGGTGTAGGACATGGCGAGGTGCCAGCGCACCAGCCAAGCCACCGTCTCCGTCTCCTCCGCCGTCAGGCCGAGGCGCGGGCACAGCTTCTCCGCCACCCGCGCGCCGAGGATGGAATGGTCGCCGCCGCGGCCCTTGGCGATGTCGTGCAGCAGCACGGCGACGTAGAGCGCGCGCCGCGACACCACCTTGTGGATCACCTCCGACGACAGCGGCAGCTCGTCGGTCAGCTCGCCCATCTCGATCTTGTGCAGGATGCCGAGAGCGAACAGCGTGTGCTCGTCCACCGTGTAGACATGGTACATGTCGTACTGCATCTGCGCGACCACCCGGCCGAAGTCGGGGATGAAGCGGGCCAGCACCCCGGCCTCGTTCATGCGGCGCAGCGTGATCTCCGGGTCCTTGCGGCCGGTCAGGATCTCCAGGAACAGCCGGTTGGCCTCCAGGTCGGCGCGCAGCTTCGGCCCCACCACCGACAGCGAGCGCGTGATGGCGCGCAGCGCGTTGGGGTGGATGTCGATGTCGTTCTGCTGGGCGGTGTGGAACAGCCGGATCATATCCAGCGGCTCGTCCTTGAACTGGCGGTCGCTGCGGACGTTCAGACGCTCGCCGTCCACCACGAAGCCGTCCACGTCCTTGCGGCGGGCCAGCGCCGCCAGCCGCAGGATGTTGAACTTGGGCGGGCGCTTCGATTCCGCCTCCAGCGCTGCGCAGAAGATGCGGGTCAGGTCGCCGACGTCCTTGGCGACCAGGAAGTAATGCTTCATGAAGCGCTCCACGCCCTTGGTCCCGGCGTGGTCGGTGTAGCCCATGCGGTTGCCGATCGACGTCTGCACGTCGAAGGTCAGCCGGTCCTCCATGCGCCCGGTCAGGTAGTGCAGGTGGCAGCGCGCGGTCCACAGGAAGTTCTGCGCCTTGGCGAAGCGCTGCGCCTCCTCCGGCAGCAGCACCTTCTTGCCGACCAGATCATCCACATCCTCGACCCGGTACAGGTATTTGGCGATCCAGAACAGGGTCTGCAGGTCGCGCAGGCCGCCCTTGCCGTCCTTCAGGTTGGGTTCCAGCACGTAGCGGCTGTCGCCCAGCTTCAGGTGGCGGTTGTCGCGCTCGGCCAGCTTGGCCTCGACGAACTCCGGCCCGGTGCCGGCCACCACCTCGCGGTCGAAGCGGCGGCGCAACTCGGTGAACAGCTTGCGCGGACCCCAGAGGTAGCGGGACTCCAGGATGGCGGTGCGGATGGTCACGTCGGCCTTGGACTGGCGGATGCAGTCGTCGACGCTGCGCACCGCGTGGCCGACCTTCAGCCCGAGGTCCCACAGGATGTAGAGCATGTACTCGACCACCTGCTCCACCCGCGGGGTGCGCTTGTAGGGCAGCAGGAACAGCAGGTCGATGTCGGAGAAGGGCGCCAGCTCGCCCCGGCCGTAGCCGCCGGTAGCGACGATGTCGAACACCTCGCCGGAGGTCGGGTTGGGCGAGGGGAAGATGTGGGTGACCGTGAGGTCGGCCAGCGAACGCACCACCCCGTCGGCGAGGTAGCAGTTCTGCCGCACGCAGTCCTCGCCCGATCCCTTGGCCTCGAAGCGGGCGCGCACCTCGGCCCGCCCGTCGTTCAGCGCGGCGCGCAGCCGGGCGATCAGGGCGGGGCGCAGCTTGTCGCCGGTCCCATGCTCCGCCACCAGCGTCTCCAAATCCTCCGCCAGCTTGCGCCGGGACAGGATCGCGCGCTTGTTGGGGATGTTGGCGGTGCCGGCGTCCTTGGCGTCGGACGCGTCGGCGGAGGCGGCGCGGGTGGAGAGCATCGGCAAAACGTGAGCCTTCCCAGGGATGCGAGGGGGTGTGGCGAACCGTGCGGCGTCCCGACTATAACGGGAAAGAGGATAATTCGCACGCGGCACACCAAAAGAGGCTGCCGTCTGTTTCCTGCATGATCCCATTCGGAGCGCCGCGGTGACGGCCGTGCTGTGATGGCCGTCACTGACGCGCTCCATCCCAACGAGATAAGGAGTCCCCGGTGAGACACGCGCGAGGGAGGCCATTGATGATCCCGAACCCCGGAACGGCTCGGCGGGAGCTGGCGAACCTCGGGAATGCCCTGACCCTGGCGGAGCGCGGCCTGCCGCGCCACACCCCGGCCGAGCTGATGGCCTGGCTGGTGCACGCTCTGGCGCTGTGCCCCGGCTCCATCGGCGACGCGCTCCTGTTCGAGATCTGCGGCACCGCCACCGACGCCAAGGCCTCCGACGCCGTCAAGATCGCCCAGATCCGCAAGGGCTGGGCCGCGGTGGTGCGGGCGCAGTTCCGCCTGCGCGGGCTGACCGTGGTCGGCGGCGGAGGCGACTGGCGCGCCTGCGCCGCCTGACGGCCGGTCTCTCTCCGCCTACTCCTCGCGCACCGACAGGTGGATGTTGCCGCCGCCGTTGCCTTCGAGAATCTCGGCGGCCTCCACCTCGTCCTCCACCTCGGCGGTGCGCACCCACAGGATGACCCCGCCGGCCTCCAGCGCGCGGCTGAACTCGTCGGTGTCGGGGTGGCTGGTCAGCTCGTCCAGGTAATCCTTGATGGCGACGCCGCCCAAGCCGGCGGCGACGATGGCGGCCAGCGGCGCGGCGATCGGGCCGCCGACGATGGCGAGAAGCCCGGCGGTGGTCAGCGGGAAGGCGTATTTCAGCTCGCCCACCAGACCGGTCAGGGCTTCGTCCGTCGGGGCCTGCGGGCGCTGGTCGGCGGCCTCCAGCGAGGTGTGGCTGGCCAGGACCGACAGGTCGTCGCGGTCGAAGCCGGCGTCCAGCAGGGCGGCCACGGCCGTGTCGAAGGCCTCGCGGGTCTTGAACAGGGCGACGACCTCGCGCACCTCCCGGACGGTGTCCTGAACGTCCGTGGTCCGGCCATCAGTGTTGTCGGGCGCTTGCGTCACGGCGGTCTCCTTCAGCTTCGGCTGCTCGTTCTACGGGCATCGAACAGTCTAACGAAGCGGTCATCGCGGCACCAGCGCGGGCGTGCTAGGGTGCCGGCCCGACCTCGCCCGTCACAACGCAACCGGTTGAAGACCCGTGTCCGACGCGCCCGCCACCGTTTCGCCCATCACCATTCCCCCTGACGCCACCCCGATGATGGCGCAGTATCTGGAGATCAAGCAGGCCCATCCCGACTGCCTGCTGTTCTACCGGATGGGCGATTTCTACGAGATGTTCTTCGAGGACGCGGTGAACGCCGCCCGGACGCTGGACATCGCGCTGACCAAGCGCGGCCAGCATCTGGGCGAGGACATCCCGATGTGCGGCGTCCCGGTCCACAGCCATGAATCCTACCTGCAGCGCCTGATCCGCCAGGGCTTCCGCGTCGCCATCTGCGAGCAGATGGAGGACCCGGCGGAGGCCAAGAAGCGCGGTTCCAAATCGGTGGTGAAGCGCGGCGTCATCCGCATCGTCACCCCCGGCACGCTGACCGAGGACAGCCTGCTCGACTCCCGGTCCTCCAACTGGCTGGCCGCGGTGGCGGAAGCGGCGGGCGGCCTCGGGCTGGCCTGGCTGGAGCTGTCCACCGGCGAGCTGGTCGTGCAGCCGGTGGAGCGCGCCGCCCTCGGCGCCGCCCTCGGCCGCCTCGACCCGCAGGAGGTTCTGGTCTCCGAGAAGCTGTGCCAGAGCCCCGACCTCTACGAGCTGTGGGGCGAGTGGAAGTCGCGCCTGACCGTGCAGCCGACCCCGCGCTTCGACAGCGAGAACGGGCGGCAGCGGCTGCTCACCCTCTACGGCGTCGGCACGCTGGACGCCTACGGTCCGTTCTCGCGCGCCGAGGTGGCGGCGGCCGGCGCTCTGGTCGCCTATGTGGAGCTGACGCAGAAGGGCCGCGTGCCGCGCCTGTCGCCGCCGCGCCGGCTCGGCCCCGGCGCGGTCATGGAGATCGACGCGGCGACCCGCCGCAACCTGGAGCTGACCCGCACCCTGACCGGCGACCGGCGCGGCAGCCTGCTCGCCACCATCGACCGCACGGTGACCGGGGCGGGGGCGCGTCTGCTCGCCGCCCAGCTCTCGGCGCCGCTGACCAACCCCGCGGCCATCGCCAAGCGGCTGGACATGGTCGAGTTCGCGCTGAACGAGGAGCGGCTGCGCGGCGACCTGCGCGAGGCGCTGCGCCGCTGCCCGGACCTGGAGCGCGCCCTGTCCCGCCTGACGCTGGGGCGCGGCGGCCCGCGCGACCTCGCGGCCGTGCGCGACGGTCTGGTCCAGGCCTCGGCCATCCGCCTGCTGCTCAACGGCCACCCCGGCGGCCCGCTGCCCGACGGGTTGGGCGCCGTGGCCAAGGGGCTGGGCGAGCACAGCGAGCTGGTCCAGCAATTGACCCAGGCGCTGGCGCCGGAACTGCCGCTGCTCGCCCGCGACGGCGGCTTCATCGCGCGCGACTATTCCTACGCGCTGGACGAGCTGGTCACCCTGCGCGACGAGAGCCGGCGGCTGATCGCCGGGCTCCAGGTCAAGTACGCCGGCATCGCCGGGGTGCCGGCGCTGAAGATCAAGCACAACAACGTGCTCGGCTATCACATCGAGGTGACGGCGACCCACGCGGACAAGCTGATGTCCGAGACGGGGCGCGAGGTCTTCATGCACCGCCAGACCATGGCGAACGCCGTGCGCTTCGGCACGGTGGAGCTGTCGGACCTGGAGCGCCGCATCTCCGAGGCGGCCGACAAGGCCCTGGCCGTGGAGCTGGAGCTGTTCAACGACCTTGTGGAGGAGGTGACCAGCCGCGCCGAGGCCATCGCCCAGGCGGCCCACGCGCTGGCCGCGCTCGACGTCGCCGCCTCGCTGGCCGAATTGGCGGCGGAGCGGCGCTACCGCCGGCCGGTGGTGGACGGCAGCCTCGCCTTCTCGATCAAGGGCGGGCGGCACCCGGTGGTGGAGGCCGTGCTCGACGCCGGCAACGCCGGGCCGTTCGTCGCCAACGACTGCGACCTCGCCCCGGACAACCGGCTGTGGCTGCTGACCGGCCCGAACATGGCCGGCAAGTCAACCTTCCTGCGCCAGAACGCGCTGATCGCTATTCTGGCCCAGATGGGCGGCTTCGTGCCGGCGGAGAGCGCGCACATCGGGGTGGTGGACCGGCTCTACAGCCGCGTCGGTGCCGCCGACGATCTGGCGCGCGGCCGCTCCACCTTCATGGTGGAGATGGTGGAGACCGCGGCCATCCTGAACCAGTCCGGCGACCGCGCGCTGGTCATCCTGGACGAGATCGGGCGCGGCACCGCGACCTTCGACGGCCTGTCGATCGCTTGGGCCTGCGTGGAGCATCTGCACGACGTCAACCGCTGTCGCGCGCTGTTCGCCACCCACTACCACGAGCTGACCATGCTGGCCGGAAAGCTGCCGGGCCTGTCCTGCCACACCATGCGCATCAAGGAATGGCAGGGCGACGTGGTCTTCCTGCACGAGGTGACGGCGGGAGCGGCGGACCGCAGCTACGGCATCCATGTGGCGAAGCTGGCCGGCCTGCCCGGCGCCGTGGTGGGCCGTGCCGAGGAGGTGCTGACCATCCTGGAATCGGGCGACCAGAACGCCGCCATCCACCGTCTGGCCGAGGATCTGCCGCTGTTCAGCGCCGCCCTGAAGCGCCCGCCGCCGGCCCCCGCGGTGTCGGCGCCCGCCGCCCCGCCGGAACCGTCGCGGGTGGAGGAGGCGCTGAAATCCATCGACCCAGACAGCCTGACGCCGCGTCAGGCGCTCGACGAGTTGTACCGACTGAGGGGATTGCTCTCCTAAACGGAAACGATATCCCCTCTCCCGCCCCGGGAGAGGGAAGGGGCCCGCGCGAAGCGTGGGAAGGGTGAGGGTGCTGCCAAGGATTGTTGCGCAGATCCTCGTGCGACCCTCACCCACCCGCTTTGGCGGGCACCCTCTCCCGGGGCGGGAGAGGGATCAGACGTCAAATGCGCCGACGTTGATCCCGCCAGTCGGGGTCACGCCCGTTCCACGGCGTCCTCGTCCATCGGGGCGCCGCGGTCGCGGATGGGGGTGACGTGACGTTGGGCAGCAGAACGTTGCGCGTGGCGCAGCTTCTCCTCCACCGCCTCGGTCACGAACTGGTCGAGCGAGCGGCCCTCCCGCTCGGCGGCCTTCGACGCTTCGGATTCCAGCGACTTGTGCAGATGAACCATTCGGTGCCTCCCCAAACGCGGAACGGGATCTGTCCAGTGCTTCACATGGGAAGCCCGCGCCAGCCCTGCGAGCGGCCTATCCGGAAGCGCCGTCCCGATCGGAAGCGTCCGGCGGCACGACCGCGGACGGCAGGAGCGGCTTGGCGTGCAGCGCGCGGGCGGCGACGGCCATCGGGTCCTCACCCGGCGCGCAGGGATGGGTGGCGGCCAGCAGGGCCTCGGGCACGCTGGCGGCGATGTAATCGGCCACCGTTTCGTGCACCGGGACGATCATGGCGATGCGGGTCAGGTCCACCACCTTGCGCACCTGCCCGGAGGCGCAGAGCAGGGACAGCGCCTTGCCCGCCGACAGGGCCTCGCCGTTCATCACCAGCAGCAGGCCGATGCCGGTGCTGTCGATGAACTCCAGCCCGGTCAGGTCGAGAAGGTGGCGGCGCTCCGTCCCGTCCTTGACGTCGGTGATGGCCTGCCGCACCAAGCCGGCGTCCTGGCTCGTGAAGCGCCCGGTGAGCACCAGACGGACGAAGTGCCGCTCCTGCTCCTTGCGATACTGCACGGCCCCCACCCCTTTCCGACGTCCGGCGGCCATGATCCGGTGCCGGGCCTCGGATGGGCAAGCGGGTGGCGTTGTCGGGTCCTGCGCGATGTTGACGCAGGGCGGCCCCTTTTTGTCACGGCGTCCTTGTCCCTTGACGGCGCGGCGCCGCGGTCCTACAAGCGGGGGTACGTGGTGATTTGGTCGACCGGCTTGCGGGCCACGTAAAACAACCCGCTAAAAAGGTCCGAGCCGCGTCCGCGCCTCGACCCGATCGGTCGGGGCGTTTTTTGTTGTGCCGGTCTGCCCCGCCGGCGGACAGAGGAGACACAGCGGCCATGGCGCGCACCGATCATCGCAATCCGAACGTCGCGGGGCTTCGCCCGCGTTCCCGTCTGGTCCATGGCGGCGTCCGCCGCTCGTCCTTCGACGAGACCTGCGAGGCGCTCTATCAGACCTCCGGCTTCGTCTACGGCTCGGCGGAGGAGGCGGAGAGCGCCTTCGTCAACGACGGCTCCCGCCACGTCTATTCGCGCTTCCGCAACCCGACCACGGCGATGTTCGAGGACCGGCTGTGCGAGTATGAGGGGGCGGCCTGGGCCTACGCCACGACCAGCGGCATGGCCGCGGTGCACGGCGCCCTGTGGTCGAACCTGCGCACCGGCGACCGCATCGTGGCGCCGCGCTCGCTGTTCATCTCCTGCTACTGGGTGATCAAGGAACTGTCGGCCCGCTTCGGGGTCGAGGCGGTCTTTGTCGACGGCACCGACCTGTCCCAATGGGAAGAGGCGCTGGCAAAGCCGACCAAGGTCGTCTTCCTGGAGACGCCCAGCAACCCGGGGCTGGAGGTCGTCGACCTGCGCGCGGTCAGCGCCCTCGCCCACAAGGCCGGGGCCAAGGTGGTGGTCGACAACGCCTTCGCCACGCCGGTCCTGCAGCGCCCGTTCGAAATGGGGGCCGACGTCGTCATCTATTCGGCGACCAAGCACATCGACGGCCAAGGCCGCTGTCTGGGCGGCATCATCCTGACCAACGACAAGCAGTACGGGTCGGATGTGATCCATCCCTACCTGCGCCACACCGGCCCGACCATTTCGCCCTTCAACGCCTGGCTGCTGTTGAAGGGTCTGGAGACGCTCGAACTGCGCGTGTCGGCGCAGAGCGCGGCGGCCCTGACGGTGGCGGAGTTCCTGGAAGGCCACGCGAAGGTGGAGCGGGTGCTCTATCCGGGTCTGGCCAGTCACCCGCAGCACGACCTTTGCCGCAGCCAGATGACCGGCGGCGGCACCATGCTGTCGATCTTCCTGAAGGGCGGCAAGGAGGAAGCCTTCCGCGCCCTGAACGACCTGCGGATGGTGATGATCTCCAACAACCTGGGCGATTCCAAGAGCCTGATCACCCACCCCGACACCACCACCCATTCCAAGCTGACGGTCGAGGAGAAGGCGGCGGCGAACATCCGCCCGAACCTGCTCCGCCTGTCCGTCGGGCTGGAGGACGCCCAAGACATCGTTGAAGATCTCGACCGCGCGCTCGCTTCCCTGTAAAGACTGGACCCGGAACCAAATGCTGCAGTGCAGCGTTGGCGTCCGGGTCACGGTTTTTTCGGCCCGGCCGGGCCTTCCGGTCCGGTCGGGTCCTTTGGTGAGGTGGAGCGAATGGCGAGACGCAAGGCCGGCAACGGCGAACCGACGCAACGCTTTCTGACGGTGGCGGGCGATCTGACCCGGACCGGCGTCAAGACGGGCGAGATGGGGGTGGCGGCGGCCCAGACGATCGGCTACCGAACCGCGATGATGGCGGCGGCGATGAACAACCCCATCGACCTCGCCAACCCGGAGTTCGTCCGCATGGGCTCCGAGAAGGTGGAGGCGATGGTGGAGGCCACCCACGCCGTCGCCAAGGGCATCGGGGAGATGCAGCAGGCCTGGATGACCCTGATGCAGGGCCAGCTCCAGGCCGCCATGGTGATGGTGACCGGCCTCGGCCAGTGCCGCAACCCCGCCGACCTGATGGAACTGCAGCGCCGCACCGTCACCGAGACGGTCGAGGCCGGCATCCACGCCGCGCTCTACATGGTCGAGTCGGCCACGGCCCTGACCCAGGCCGGCATGACCCCCGCCTACCGCACCGTCCGCGCCAACGCCCGCCGTCTGGCGAAGCAGCACGGGTGATGTCGCGGTTCACCGCGACGGCACAAGGCACGATCTCCGTCGTGCTTCGCGCCGCCGCGGTTGAACGCTTTTTTCAGAGCTTTGCGATCACTGCCCCAGCATTTCGAAGCTGGACGGGGCGGGATCGATCACGCGGGGACCGCTCGGGGTGACCTCCAGAACGGCCAGACCGCGCTCCACGACGCCGTCCGCGCGCAGGCGGAAGACGCCGTCCATGCCTTCGAAACCGTTGGGGTTGTTCAGCGCCGCCCGGTCGAAGCGGCCCGCCGCGTCGGGCATCTTGGCCAGCACCGCGGCGATGGCCGTGGCGTCGTAGGACAGGGTGGCGATGCGCGGCGGCTTGCGCCCATAGGTCCTCTCAAAGCGTGCCTCGAAGTCGGCGCGGCTCTGCGGGGACGGGGCGGCGAACCAGGCGCCGGCCAAAGCGGGTTCCTGGCCCAGCCCGGGCTCGTCCCACAGGCCGGTGCCGAGCAGCTTCACCTGCTGGGTGTTCAGCCCGTTGGCCGACAGCGCCGACGCCAGGCCCTGGGCGCGCGGCCCGCCCTCGGCCAGCATGACCGCCTGCGGCTGCACGCCGGCCTGGGTCACCTGCCGCGCCGGCTGGGCGAGGTCGGTCACCGCCGGGTCGTAGCGCTCGACCTGCGCCACCTGCCCGCCGAACTGGCGCGAGGCGGCCTGCACGGCGTTGACCACGGCGTCGCCGTAGGCGGTGCGCGGGGCCAGCGCGACGTAGCGCGTCGCACCGCGCGAGCGGGCGAAGCCGATCACGCGGGTCACTTGGTCGGCGGGCACGAAGCCCAGCACATAGGTGCCGTTGCCGGCCTGGGTCCAGTCGTTGGTGAAGGCCAGCACGTCCACGCCCGCGGACTGGGCGACCGGCTTCACCGCCGCCACGTCGGCGGCGAACAGCGGGCCGAGGATCAGGCTCGCCCCCTCGGCGATGGCCTGCCGCGCCGCGTCGGCGGCGCCGGTGGGCGTGCCCTTGGTGTCGCGGGGCAGCAGCTCGAACCGGTCGCCGGCCAGATCGAACAGGGCCATCTGCGCCGACTCCAGCATGGCCTGCCCGATGGCGGCGCTGGACCCGGACAGCGGCAGCAGGATCGCCACCTTCAAGGTCTGCGGGGCGGCCGGAACGGCGGCGACGGGCGCTTGCGGCGCTTGAGTCGGCGGCGCCGGGGCCTTTACAGTCGAGCAGGCCGAAAGCGTGCCGGCAACCAACAGGGCGGCGGCAGCCCGCTGCCCCCAAGCGCGCGAGAAAGGTGTCGTCAAGCGTGCCACCAACGATCTCCACATCCGGTCCGGCGCCCGAGCCCGTTTCCGGGCCCGGCGTCTCTGGTGACGCTGAAGGTAGCGAGCCGAGGGCCGCAAGTAAACTCGGCGCCGGCCTTTATGTGGTCGCCACCCCCATCGGCAACGCCGCCGACATCACGCTGCGCGCGCTCGACACGCTGCGCTGCGCCGATGCCATCGCCTGCGAGGACACGCGGGTGACGGCGAAGCTGATGGGCATCCATGGCATCCACACGCCCTTCGTCTCCTATCATGAACACAACGCGGCAAAGATGCGTCCGGTCCTCATCGGCCGCATGAAAGCGGGTGAATCCATCGCGCTGGTCACCGACGCCGGCACGCCGCTGGTCTCCGACCCCGGCTACAAGCTGGTGCGCGAGTGCGTGGCGGAGGGGGTGGCGGTCACCACGCTGCCCGGCGCCTCCGCCCCGCTGGCGGCGCTGGTGCTGTCCGGCCTGCCGACCGACCGCTTCCTGTTCGCCGGCTTCCTGCCCAACAAGAGCAGCGCGCGGCGCGCCACCGCCGGGGAGCTGAAAAGCGTTCCGGCCACGCTGGTCTTCTTCGAGTCGCCGCAGCGCCTGCCCGAGTCGCTGGCCGACCTCGCCGACATCCTGGGCGCGCGGGAGGCCGCGGTGGCGCGGGAGCTGACCAAGCTCTACGAGGAGGTGCGGCGCGGCACCCTGCCGGAACTGGCCGCCCACTACGCCGAGGCCGGCCCGCCGAAGGGCGAGGTCGTGCTGGTGATCGGCCCGCCCGGCGAGGAGCCCACCCCGACCGAGGCCGATGTGGACGCCCTGCTGCGCGAGGCGCTGACCCGCCTGTCGGTCCGCGACGCCGCCGCCGACGTGGCCGCCCGCACCGGCCAGAACAAGCGGACCGTCTACGCCCGCGCGCTGGAGCTGGCGCGGGAGGAGAAAGCATGAGCGCGCCGGATGCCCTGCGCCGGCGGGCGGAGAATTACGGTCGCTACGCCGAACAGCTCTGCCGGCTGGCGCTGCGGCTGAAGGGTTACCGCATCCTGGAAAGCCGCCTGCGCACACCCATGGGAGAGATCGACATCGTGGCCCGGCGGGGCGACACTCTGGCGATCGTCGAGGTCAAGGCCCGCAGCGACTGGGACACCGCGAACGAGGCGGTCAACGCCCGCCAGCGGGGCCGCCTCGCCCGCGCCGCCCACGCCTATCTGGGGGCCAACCCGCAGTATGCCGGCTATGTCTTGCGCTTCGACGTCATGCTCGTTACCCCTTGGTCGTGGCCGCGCCACGTCCCGGACGCGTGGCGGGCCTGACGCGAAGGCTGAAGTAAGAGGAAGGACTCCGCCCGTGACCAGCCGCGCCGAGGCCCGTGACATCCTGCGCCGCGTGGGGCAGCAGCCGGACGAGCAGATCGATCTGGCCGAAGCCGCCCTGGCGCTGGGCGCGCTGGAGGTGCCGGGCGCTGCGCTGGCCGACTACCGCCGTCACCTCGCCGACATCGCCCACGATCTGGCGGAGCGCGTCTCGCCCACCCTCGACGGGCTGGAGGCCCGCATTTCCTGGCTGCACGAGGTCATTGTGGAGCGCCACGGCTACGCCGGCGACCAGGACACCTACGACGACCTGCAGAACGCCAACCTGCTCCGCGTCATCGACCGCCGCCGCGGCCTGCCGGTGGCGCTGGGCATCCTGTACCTGCACGCCGCCCGCTCGCAGGGCTGGACGATGCTGGGTCTGAACTTCCCCGGCCATTTCCTGGTGCGGCTGGAGGCCGACGGCGCCCGCGCCATCCTCGACCCCTTCAACGAGGGGCAGGTGCGCACCGCCGTGGACCTGCGCGACCTGCTGAAGGCCACCGCCGGCAGCGCCGCGGAGCTGGAGCCCGGCCATTACCAGACGGTGTCCAACCGCGAGATCCTGCTGCGGCTTCAGAACAACATCAAGCTGCGCCACCTGACCGCCCGCGACGTGCCGCGCGCGCTGGAGGTGCTGGAGGCGATGCGGCTGTTCGCCCCGGCCGAGGCGTCGCTGTGGCGGGAGACCGGCCTTCTGGAGGCCCACAACGGCAACCTCGCCGCCGCCATCGCCGCGCTGGAAACCTTCCTGGAGCTGACCGCCAGCGAACGGCACCGCCATCAGGTCGCAGCACTGATCCAGCAGCTCAAGAACCAACTGAACTGATCCCCCTTCAAAAAGCCCGTTCCGGAGACCCGCAGGATGAGCCTCGCCGTCGCCTTCCAGATGGACCCCATCGAGTCCATCAACATCGACACCGACTCGAGCTTCATGATGGCGCTTGAGGCGCAGAAGCGCGGTCACACGCTCTACCATTACCACCCGCGCGACCTCAGCCTGACCGGCAACGTCCTGACCGCCCGCGTTCGCGAAATGACCGTGGTCCGCAAGAAGGGCGCCCACTACACGCTGGGCGAGCCGCGGATCGTCGACCTGTCGACCATGGACGTGGTGCTGATGCGCCAGGACCCGCCCTTCGACATGGCCTACATCACCGCCACCCACATGCTGGAGCACATCCAGCCCAAGGTGCTGGTGCTGAACGACCCGGCGGAGGTGCGCAACGCGCCGGAGAAGCTGTTCGTCACCCATTTCCCCGACCTGATGCCGCCGACGCTGATCACCAGCGACAAGCAGGCGGTCCTGGACTTCCGGGCGCAGCACAAGGACATCATCGTCAAGCCGCTGTTCGGCAACGGCGGGGCCGGCGTCTTCCACCTGAAGCCGGACGACGAGAATCTCGGCTCGCTGCTGGAGCTGTTCACCCAGCTCTACCGCGAGCCTGTGATCGTGCAGAAGTACCTGCCGGAGATCCGCCAGGGCGACAAGCGCATCATCCTGATCGACGGCGAGCCCGCCGGCGCCGTCAGCCGCATGCCCCAGGAGGGCGAGGCCCGCGCCAACTTCCACGCCGGCGGCAGCGCTAAGAAGACGGAGCTGACCGCGCGCGAGCAGGAGATCTGCAAGGCCATCGGCCCGGTGCTGCGCGCGAAGGGTCTGGTCTTCGTCGGGATCGACGTGATCGGCGACTACATGACCGAGATCAACGTGACCTCGCCCACCGGCATTCAGGAGATCAACCGGCTCGACGGGTCGGCGCTGGAGGCCACCCTGTGGGACGCCATCGAGCGCCGCCATCACGAGAACAAGGGCGAGACCAAGGGGGCCTGAGGGTCGAAGCCCCCGCCCCCCGCCGGCCGGTCACTCGGTGAAATAGCCGGGCTGGCCGAGGTCGGCGACGAGGCCGGTCTCGCGCGGCTCCCATCCCAGCAGGGCGCGGGTGTGGGCGCTGGAGGTCGGGCAATCGACGCCGGCGAAGAAGGCGAACCACCCGAAATGGGCGGCCGCCTCGTCCGGCGTCTTCGACACCACGGGCAGGCCAAGCCGCGCGCCGATGGCCTCGGCGACGCGGCGCAGCGGCACCCCCTCCTCGGCGATGGCGTGGAACGGGCCGCCCTGCGCGCCGGCCTCCAGGGCCAGCCGGTACAGCCGCGCCGCGTCCCGGCGGTGCACCGCCGGCCAGCGGTTCCCGCCGTCGCCGATGAAGGCCGAGACGCCGGTCCGGCGGGCAATGTCGTGCAGGATGCGTGTGAAGCCATGGTCGCCCACGCCGTGGGTCGAGGGCGGCAGACGCACGACGCCGACCCGGACGCCGCGGGCGGCCAGTTCCCCAGCGGCGAGTTCGGTGCGGCGGGGCAGGGCGTCGGAGGGCGGCCGGTGCGGATCGCTCTCCACCGCCACCGGGCCGCGCGTGGCCACGACCGCGCCCGCCGTCACCAGCAGAGGACGGTCGCTGCCCTCCAGCGCCTCGCCCATCGCGAGGATCGCCTGATAATCCTCCCGGCAATTGTCGGCGAAGCGCGAAAAATCATGATTGAAGGCGGTGTGGATCACGCCGTCGGCCGCGGACACGCCGGCGCGCAGGCTCTCCAGGTTGTCGAGGGAGCCGCGGTGGACCTCCGCCCCGGCCGCGGCGAGGGACGTCGCCGCCGCGTCGGAGCGGGCGAGGCCGAGGACCCGGTGCCCGTTGGCGAGCAACTCCTGGACGATGGCCGAACCGACGAAGCCGGTGGCGCCGGTGACGAAGACACGCATGGGAAACCTCTTCCGATCAGGGTCGCAAGGCCACTGTCCGCCGGGGGCTTATCCTGGTAAAGTCGTGACGTTATCGGGGTATAATGACCAACAGGACGGGACGGCGCGCCATGGCGGAGAACGGATCGGGGGAAAGCAGCCCCGCTGAGAGCCGGCTGGGCGCCTATTTGAAGGACCGCCGGGCGAAGCTCGATCCCGCGGCCTTCGGCTTTTCGGCGGAGCGCCGGCGCACCCGTGGCCTGCGCCGCGAGGAGGTGGCCCAGCGCGCCAACATCAGCACCACCTGGTACACTTGGCTGGAGCAGGGGCGCGGCGGAGCGCCATCCGCCGACGTGCTGGAGCGCATCGCCCGCGCCCTGATGCTCACCGACGCCGAGCGCGAGCATCTTTTCCTCCTCGGCCTCAACCGCTTACCGACGCTGCGCCATCCGGTGGGTGAGGCGGTCACGCCGCGCCTGCAGCGGGTGCTCGACGCGCTGAACCCCAGCCCCGCCCTGATCAAGACGGCGACCTGGGACGTCGTCGCCTGGAACCGCGCCGCCGCCGCGGTGCTGACCGACTACGGTGCCCTTCCGGCGGCCCGGCGCAACATTTTGCGGCTGATCTTCTGCGACCCGCGCGTGCGGGCCGCCCAGTTCGATTGGGAGGGGGTGGCGCGCTTCGTCGTCGGCGCCTTCCGCTCCGACGCGGCGCGCGCCGGTGCCGACGACGCGGTGAAGGTTCTGGTCGAGGATCTGTCGCGCCAGAGTCCGGAATTCGCCGCCCTGTGGACCGCGAACGACGTGAGCCATTTCGGGGAGGGGATCAAGCGCCTGCGCCACCCCACGCTGGGCACGCTGGAGCTGGAATATTCGGCCTTCGCCGTGGACGGGCGGCCGGACCTGACGATGCTCGTCTACAACCCGGCGTCTCCGGAGGATGCCGAGCGGGTGCGGGCGCTGCTGGCCTGACCCGTCACGGGCCAGCGCTGATAGGGCGCCGCACGAGGTCCAGGTACCGGTACTCCAGCCCGTTCTCGCTCAACAACGGGCCGCGTTCCGTCTCCACCCACTCCGGCCCCAGCGGCGGCATGACGGTGTCGCCTTCCACATCCCGCTCGACGCGGGTCAGGTGGACGATGTCGGCGAGCGGCAGGGTTTCGCGGAACAGCGCGGCGCCGCCGATCACCGCGACCTCCGGGACGCCGCGGCCGCGGCACCAGTCCAGCGCCGCTTCGAGGCCGCCGAACCAGCGCGCCCCGTCCCGCTCGCCCGGCGGGACGCTGCGGCTGACCACCAGATTGTCGCGGCCGGGCAGGGGCTTGCGGGGGAGCGACTCCCAGGTGCGCCGGCCCATCAGGACCGGCTTGCCCATCGTCAGCTCCCGGAAGCGCTTGAGGTCGCCGGGCAGGGACCAGGGCAGGGTGCCGTCGCGGCCGATCACGCCGTTGCGCGCGGCGGCCACCACCAGACTGATGCGCATCCCAACCCCTTTTCCCGTTCCGTTCACCCCACCTTACGCCGCACGGAGCTGCTGGAGGAAGCCCCCGACCTCCCGGTGCAGCGTGTCGAGCTGGTGTCCGAGCTGGCGCGACATCTCCAACACGTCGCGGGCGGTGGCGCCGCTCCGGGTCGCCGCACCGGTGACGCCGCTGATGTTGGCCGACACCTCCTGCGTGCCGCCGGCCGCCTCCTGGACGTTGCGGCTGATCTCGCGGGTCGCCGCCCCCTGCTCCTCGACCGCCGAGGCGATGGAGGTGGCGATCTCGTTCACCCGCAGGATCACCTGGGTCACGCCCTGGATCTCGCCGACCGCGTCGCCGGTCACCGTCTGGATGTTGGCGACCTGGGCGGCGATCTCCTCCGTGGCCTTGGCGGTCTGGTTGGCCAGCGCCTTGACCTCGCTCGCCACCACGGCGAAGCCCTTGCCGGCCTCGCCGGCGCGGGCCGCCTCGATGGTGGCGTTGAGCGCCAGCAGGTTGGTCTGGCTGGCGATGTCGTTGATGAGCTGGACGACCGCGCCGATCTTCTGCACCGCCTCGGCCAGCCCGCCGACCTTGCCGTTGGCCCGCCCGCTGAGGGTCACCGCCTCACCCGCGATGCGCGACGACTCGGCGACCTGACGGCTGATCTCCTGGATCGAGCCGGCCAGCTCCTCCGACGCCGCCGCCACGGTCTGCACGTTGGCGGAGGTCTGCTCCGTCGCCGCGGCGACCGAGGTCGCCAGCTCGTCGGTCTGGGCGGCGGCGCGGCTCATCTCGGCCGCCCGCTCCTCCATCGTCGCCGCCGCGTCGGAGACGGTGCGGACAACGGCGCCGATGCTCTGCTCGAAGCTGGCGGCCAGCGCCAGCATGGCGCGGCGCTTCTCCTCCCCGGCGCGCTGGGCCGAGGCGGCCTGCTCGGCCTCCAGCCGCTGCTTGTCGCGGGCGTTGGTCTGGAAGACCAGCACGGCCTTGGCCATGGCGCCGATCTCGTCGCCGCGCTCCGCCTCCGGAAAGCGGGTGGACAGGTCGCCGTCGGCCAGCGAGCGCATCTTGGCGCCCAGCCCGCGCAGCACCCGGCTGATGTCGGTGCCGACCCAGGCGATCAGGCCGACGGCCGGCACCGCCAGCGCCAGGATGACGAAGGCCAGAGTCCGGAGCTGGTCCAGGAAGGCGGCGCGGATGTCGTCGATGAAGATGCCGGTGCCGATGAAGATGTTCCACGGCTCGAAGCCGCGGACATAGCCCAGCTTCACCGCCAGATCGTTGCCGCCGACCGTGCGCGGCCAGTCGTATTCCAGCAGGCCGTCGCCGGTGGCGCGGACCATGCGGATGAACTCCACGATCATGTGGACGCCGTTGGCCGACTTCAGCGGCTTGACGTCGGCGCCGATCAGCTTGGCGTTGACGTGGGCGAAGCCGTAGCCGTCCATCGTGTGGGCGAAGAGATACTCCTTGCCGCCGGCGTAGCGAATGCCGGCCACCGCGGCCTTGAAGCGCGCCTGCGCCTCCTCGCGGGTGATCTTGCCGGCTGCCGCGTCCGCCTCCAGCGTGGCGGCCAGGGTGACCCCGGTTTCCACGATGCTGTGCAGCGTGTCGAGCCGGTCGGCGTGCATTCGGCTGTAATTGAGATAAAGGCCGGCGCCAGCGATGGCGAAGGATGCGACCGAAGCCGCGACGACGAGCGCCCACAGCTTGGCCCGGATGGAAAGCTTCGTGAGGGTCATGGGATGTCTGCCTGAAACTGTCTGCCCTGTCCCGCGTCTCGGCAAGCGGCGGTTGTTTGCCCTTGTCTTTGCCGAGACTCCAAGAATGATCGACAGTCACAGGAAACTTATAAACGGATGTATAAAAATACGGGGCGCGCCGGGGACTGGGCGCCTTTGTCACACCACGTTTCCGGGTATTCCTGCGGTCAGGCCAGAAGAGCCCCCAGAACGGCGTTCAACCGCTGCCGCCCCTCGTGCGTGGCGCGCAACGTGTCCTTGCCGACCTCCAGGAAACCGCCGGCCACCAGACGCTCCAGCGCGGCTGGATCGACCAGCCCGTCGAGATCGCGGCCGGTCTCCTCGACCAGCCGGGCGCGGGCCACCCCCTCGCGCAGGCGCAGCCCCATCATCAGCAGCTCCGACCCGCGCGACTCGCGGGCGACCGGCTCGGGTGCTGCGGCGCCGTGGCCGTCGCGCTCCACCCGCTCCAGCCAGATTTCCGGGGCGCGGTGGGCGCGGGTGGCGACTTTCTCGCCGTCCAGCGTCAGCCGGCCGTGGGCGCCGGGACCGACGCCGACGTAATCGCCATAGCGCCAGTAGGTCAGGTTGTGGCGGCTCTCCTCGCCGGGGCGGGCGTGGTTGGAGATCTCGTAGGCGGGCAGCCCGGCGCGGTCGAGCAGGCTCTGCGTCGCCTCGTAGAGGTCGCCGGCCAGATCCTCGTCCGGCAGCACCAGATCGCCCCGCGCGTGCAGGGGGAAGAAGGCCGTGCCCTCCTCGATGGTCAGCTGGTAGACCGACAGGTGGCCGACCGCGTGGTCGAGCGCTTGGGTCAGCTCCGCCTCCCAGGCCGCGACGGATTGGCCGGGGCGGGCGTAGATCAGGTCGAAGCTGAAGCGGGGGAAGGTCCGGGCGGCCAGCGCGATGGCGCCGGTCGCCTCCGCCGCGCTGTGCTGGCGGCCGAGGAACTTCAGCGCGTCGTCGTCCAGCGCCTGGATGCCCATTGACAGGCGGTTGACCCCGGCGGCGCGGAAGGCGCGGAACTTGTCGGCCTCGACCGAGGTCGGGTTGGCCTCCAGCGACACTTCGAGGTCGTCGCCGACCGTCCAGCGGGCGGCGATGCGCTCCAGCACGGCGCCGACCGTCGCCGGCTCCATCAGCGACGGCGTGCCGCCCCCGAAGAAGACCGAGGTGACCCGGCGGCCGGGCGTTGCGTCCGCGTAATGATCCAGCTCCCGCACCAGCGCGGCGCGCCAGCGGTCATGCTCGACCCGGTCGCGGACGTGGCTGTTGAAGTCGCAGTACGGGCACTTCGCCTTGCAGAAGGGCCAGTGGATGTAGATCCCGAAGCCCGGATCGGGTTTCACTTGAAGCATCGCTCCACAAGCTGACGGAAGGCGTCGGCCCGGTGGCTCATCTCATGCTTCCGGGCCGGGTCCATCTCGCCGAAGGTGATGTCGTAACCGTCCGGCCTGAACATCGGATCGTAACCGAAACCATGCGCGCCGCGTGGCGGCCAGACCAGGGTGCCGGGGCAGCGGCCCTCGACCGTCTCGACATGGCCGTCCGGCCAGGCGAGCGACAGGGCGCAGACGAAATAGGCGCTGCGGTCGGCCTGGCCCTTCAGCCCGTCCTCGACCTTGCCCATGGCCATCTGGAAGTCCTTGTCCGGACCGGCCCAGCGGGCGGAGTAGATGCCGGGGTCGCCGTTCAGCGCCGGCACCACCATCCCGCTGTCGTCGGCCAGCGCGACATGCCCCGCCTTGGCGGCGGCCAGGGCCTTCAGCTCGGCGTTCGCGACGAAGCTGGTCCCCGTCTCCTCCGGCTCGGGCAGGCCAAGCTCGCCCGCGGACACGAAGGAGGCGGCGTAGGGGCCGAGCAGCGCCGCGATCTCGCGGACCTTGCCCTTGTTGTGGCTGGCGATCACCAGCGTGCCGCCCGTGAAGCGGCGGGGAGGCGTGGTCATGGGGAGTTCCTTCGATGTGGACTGTTGCCCCCACCCCGACCCTCCCCCGCTTCGCGGGAGAGGGGGCCTGTTCCCCTCCACCGCCGGCGGCGGGGGAGGGTGCCCGCGAAGCGGGAGGGTGGGGGCAATGCGCAGCCGCGCCTTTACTTCACCGCGATCGCCGCCTTCTGCAAGGCCACCAGCTCGTCGATGCCCTTGCGGGCGAGCGCCAGCAGCTCCATGAACTGCGGCTCGCTGAAGGGACGCTCCTCGGCGGTGCCCTGCACCTCGACGATGCCGCCCTGGCCGGTCAGCACGAAGTTGGCGTCGGCCTGGGCCGTCGAATCCTCGGCGTAGTCGAGGTCCAGCACGCTGGTGTTCTTGTAGATGCCGCAGGAGACGGCGGCCACATGGTCGGTCAGCGGCATGGTCTTGAGCGCGCCGATCTGCATCAGATGCTGGAAGGCCAGATGCAGGGCGACGAAGCTGCCGGTGATGGCGGCGGTGCGGGTGCCGCCGTCGGCCTGGATGACGTCGCAGTCGATCTTGATCTGCTTCTCGCCCATGGCGGCGCGGTCGGTGACGGCGCGCAGCGCGCGGCCGATCAGGCGCTGGATCTCCTGGGTGCGGCCCGACTGCTTGCCCTTGGCGGCCTCGCGGTCGGTGCGGCTGTGGGTGGAGCGCGGCAGCATGCCGTATTCGGCGGTGACCCAGCCGAGGCCGGTGTTTTTCAGGAAGCGCGGAACGCCCTCGTCCACGCTGGCGGTGCACAGGACGTGCGTGTCGCCGAACCGCACCAGGCAGGACCCCTCGGCGTGCTTGCTGAAATGGGGCTCAAGGGAAATGGTGCGCAACTGGTCGTGGGCGCGGCCGGAGGGACGCATCGGGCATGATCCGCGAATTTGTTGAAATCGGCGGCAAGCTAGCGTCCGCCGCCCCCGCCGTCCAGCGCGCAACCGGGGCGCACGTTGATTCGGCGGGGACACCTGCCTAAATTCGGGACGCCCCTTTCGCAACCCACCCGCACCGTCCGGTCCCCGCCCCACCATGATCACCGAGCTGAACCAACGGTCCCGCGAGATCTTCCGGCTGATCGTCGACGCCTATGTGGCGACCGGCGAGCCGGTGGGCTCGCGCACGATCTCGCGGAGGCTCGGCATGGCCCTGTCGCCCGCGACCATCCGCAACGTCATGGCCGACCTGGAGGAGCAGGGGTTGCTCTACGCCCCCCACACCTCCGCCGGTCGCATCCCGACCGAGGCGGGTCTGCGCCTGTTCGTCAACGGCCTGCTGGAGATCGGCAGCCTGAGCGAGGACGAGCGCGGCTCCATCGAGGCGAAATGCGCCTCCTCCGGGCGGTCGCTGCAGGACGTGCTGGGCGAGGCCTCCACCCTGCTGTCGGGCCTGTCGCACTGCGCCGGGCTGGTGGTGGCGCCGAAGACCGACCGGCCGCTGAAGCACATCGAGTTCGTCTCGCTGGCCCCCGGCCGGGCGCTGGTCGTTCTGGTCAACGAGGACGGGCTGGTCGAGAACCGCGTCATCGAGGTGCCGGTCGGCGTGCCCGCCGCGACGCTGCAGATGGTGTCCAACTTCCTCAGCGCCAAGCTGGTCGGCCGCACGCTGGACGAGGCCCGCCAGGCCGTGCTGCGCGAGATCGAGGACCAGAAGACCGAGCTGGACGAATTGTCGCAGCGCGTGGTCTCCGCCGGTCTCGCCACCTGGGCGGGCAGCGGCGGGCAGAGCAGCGGCCAGCTCATCGTGCGCGGTCAGGCGAAGCTGCTGGAGGACGTCACCGCCCTGTCGGACCTGGAGCGCGTGCGCGCCCTGTTCGAGGCGCTGGAGACCAAGGAGACCATGCTGCGCCTGCTCGACGCCACCGGCAAGGGCGACGGGGTGCAGATCTTCATCGGCGCGGAGAACGTGCTGTTCGGCCATTCCGGCTGTTCGCTGATCATCTCGCCGTTCCAGAACAGCCGCGAGCAGGTGATCGGCGCCATCGGCGTGATCGGCCCGACCCGCATCAATTATGCCCGGATCATCCCGCTTGTGGATTATACAGCCAAGGTCATCAGCCGCCTTGTCGGGTGACGCCCTGTCGTATGACGACCTTGGCAACGCTTCACCCATCCCCCATCAGACGACGACCCAAGACGACAACGAGAGAGCCATGAGCGAAGAGCAGAACAAGCCCGCCGAAACCGAGGTGGAGCAGACCGAAGCCGTCCAGGACAAGGCCGCCCAGGAGAAGGCCGCCCAGGACAAGGCCACGGACGCCGGCGCCGGGGATCGCGTGGCCCAGCTTGAGGCCGAGGTCGCCAGCCTGAAGGACCAGCTGCTGCGCCAGATGGCCGAGGTGGAGAACACCCGCCGCCGCGCCCAGCGCGACCGCGAGGACGCCAGCAAGTTCGCCGTGTCGAGCTTCGCCAAGGAGCTGGTGACGGTGGCCGACAACCTGCGCCGCGCGCTGGAGGCCGTCCCCGCCGAGGGCCGCGAGAACGACGATGTGCTGAAAAGCCTTTCCGTCGGCGTCGAGGCGACGGAGCGCCAGCTCATCTCCGCCTTCGAGCGCGCGGGCATCAAGAAGATCGACCCGACCGGCGAGCTGTTCGACCCGAACTTCCATCAGGTGATGTTCGAGATCGACAACACCGGCAAGCCCGCCGGCACCGTCGTGCAGGTGCTCCAGCCCGGCTACACCATCCACGGCCGCCTGCTGCGCGAAGCCATGGTGGGCGTCGCCAAGGCCGGTCCTCACGACCTGGGCGGCCAGCACGTCGATACCAAAGCCTGACCGTTCTTCGGAACGGCAGGCGGCACGTCTCTTGCGGCGGCGCGGCGGCATGGTCCGTTGCGCCGCTTTTTTTCGTCCCACCGTCCTCAAGGGGGCAGGGATGCGCGCGGTCCCCCGCTCACCGAAGGGCTTGCGCCGGGCGGGACCTTCGCCTATTCGCATCGCAACCCCGGTTCGCGTCGGGGATCCTCGCGGCGCCCGGTGAATTGTCCGTTCGGGGCGCCCGCTCATTCAGGGAACCGGACCCGTGGCCAAGACCATCCTGACCGTCGACGATTCCAAGACCATCCGCGACATGGTCGCCTTCACGCTGCGCAACGCCGGCTATGGCGTCACCGAGGCGGTGGACGGCACCGCCGGTCTGGCGGAGGTCAACCGGCAGAAGTTCGACTGCATCATCACCGATCTGAACATGCCGGGCATGGACGGTCTGGCCCTGACCCGGGCCATCCGCGGCAGCGCGCTCAACCGCGCCACCCCCGTCCTGCTGCTGACCACCGAGGCGGATCCCGCCAAGAAGACCGCCGGCCGCGAGGCCGGGGCCACCGGCTGGCTGGTCAAGCCCTTCAACCCGGACAAGCTGGTCGAGACCGTGAAGAAGGTCTGCCCCTAACCCGCAACCGGGGGTCACCGCACCAGCACGACGGCGGCGCTGCGCGTCCGCTCGACCGCCTGGGCCATCTGGGACACCGCGGTGGAGATGCCGGCGATGTTGGCGGAGGCCGTCTGCACGGAGGTCGCGGCGCTCTGCATGTTGCCGGACACGCTCTGGGTCACGCTGTTCTGTTCCTCGACGGCGGAGGCGGTGGCGGTGACGAAGGAGCGCACGGTCTCGATGCCCCCGCGGATGCCGTCCAGCGCTCCGGCCACCTCGGCGGAGGTCGTCTGGATCAGGTCGATCTCGCGGGTGATCTGCTCGGTGGCCTTGGCCGCTTGGTTGGCGAGGTTCTTGACCTCCGACGCCACGACGGCGAAGCCCTTGCCCGCCTCGCCGGCACGCGCCGCCTCAATGGTGGCGTTCAGCGCCAGGAGATTGATCTGGCTGGCGATGTTCTGGATCAGCCCGACGATGCTGTTCATCGACTGGGCGGCATCGGTGAGGCGTCCGGCGTTGGCGCCGACCGCATTCGCCTTGTCGTAGACGCTGTCGGCGGCGGTGCGCGAATTCGCCATGCTCTGCGAGATTTCGGCGATGGAGGCGGCCAGTTCCTCGGCGCTGGCGGCGACCGTCTGCACGTTGGCCGAGGTCTGCTCGGCGGCGAGCGCCGCGGACCGCACCTCGGACGACGACTGCACCATCGCCTGGTCGATCTCGCCGAAGTTCTGGTCGAGGAGAACCTTGAGATCCCGCAGCAGGTTCATCTGGTTGGTGATGTCGGTGGCGAACTTGACGATCTTCACTACCTTGCCGTGTTCATCGAAGATCGGGTTGTAGGATCCTTCGATCCAGACCACCTTTCCTTGCTTGCCGATCCGGCGGTATTGGCCCGACCGGTACGTGCCGCGCCGCAGGTCGTCCCAGAAGGCGCTGTATTCCGCGCTCGCCTTGTGCTCGGCGTCGATGAACAGGCTGTGATGCTTGCCCTTGATCTCGTCCATATGGAAACCGAACGCCGTCAGGAAGTTCTCGTTGGCGGTCCTGACGATGCCGTCGGTGTCGAACTCGATGACCGCCTGGGAGCGGTGGATGGCCGCGACCTGAGCGGCGTAGTCAAGGTTCAGAAGGCGCTCCTTGGCGTCGGCCCACTCCACGACGAAGCCGATGCGCTGCCCGTCCTTCATCAGCGGGGAGACCAGCAGGTCGAACTGGTGAGCGCCGACCCGGATGGTGGCGCTGTGCGGGCGGGTCATGGCGCCCAGCATGCGCTGCTGATGGACCGGGTTCTTGTGGAACACATCGATCTTGCTGCCGACCAGGGTGTCGACGTTGAAGTTCGGCAGTTCCTTGCGCAGGTCCGCTTCGGCTTGGCGAAGAAAGGATGTAACCGATGGATTGATATAAGTGATCTTCAGATCATTGTCGGCAATCATGATGTTGGCGCGAACGGTGTCCAGCGCCGTCGTCTTATGAGTGATCTTATAATCTTTTCGAAGCATGCCGAGCATTGCCAAAGCCCCCTGGTTTCATTGATGGGGCATATTGACACACTGAAAATGAAAGTCTATAGCCCGGAAAAAATAACATCAAAATTATTGCCGTAATTTGCAAAATTTCATTATCAAAGAAACACTTTGCGGCCATAAGAAGCGGAATATGAGAAATATTCTCTGTCATAAATATTAGGGGAATGCATATTCAATTCGACGTGCGACGCGTATGACGAATTCATTGTTTTGTGTAGGAGGAAGGAAACGGGCACGCGGCCGCCGCAAGCGTCCGTCATACGCGGCGGGGACGCAGCCTCATCCGTTCGGTCGGGCCGCCGGTCGTGGAAAGAGGAACTCGCCCGCCGGGTCGTGGGCGGCGAAGCGCCGCTGCGCGGTGGCGCGGTTGGCGACGGCGTAGCAATAGACGCAGCCGTGCGGGCAGGTGTCGTAATCGCCGATGTCGCGGCTTTCCGCGCACAGGCAGCCCGGCCGGTTGCCCTTCGTTCGGGCGCCGATGGCCTGCCCGGCGACGTCGGACAGCCGTTGCGCGTCGACGCAGCGGGCCGGCGCCGTGCCGGGGACGCCGGCCAGCTCCGGCTGGGTGCACAGCGTCAGCGCCATGCCGTGGTCCGCGGCGATGCCGGCCAGATCGGCCAGCAGGGCGCGCTTCTCCTCCGCGTCCGGGTCGCGCCAGGGCACGCCGGCGGCGTCCAGGTTGCGCGCCGTCTTGCGGTAGGGCTGGAGGAAGGACACCACGACCTCGTCGGTCAGGCCGCGCATCCGTCCGGCCAGCCGGGCGAAGGCCGCGCGGTGCCAGGACGGCGGCGTTGCGTCTGCCGTCACGATGGGGTCGTAGCGCCAGATGGCGGCGCGCGGCCCCCAGCGGTCGCGCAGGCGGACCATGTGCTCCACCGCGCGCTCCGCGTCGGGGACGGAACGCTCCAGCGCGCCCGGCAGGCCGGTGACGCTGTATTGGACGACGAAGGGAAAGCCGCGTTCCGACACCTCCTCCAGCGCCGGCAGGAAGGGTCCGAGATTCTTGGTCCAGAAGACGAAGCCCTCGACCTCCGCGCGTGTCAGGCCGATGCGGTGGGTTTGGCCGCCGTAGGGGTTGACCATGCGGCAGTATCCGGCCTCCAGCCGGTTCAGGAACCAGCGCCCGTAGAAGGCGGGGATGTCCGTCTTGTAGCTGGCGGAAATGATCATCGCCGAACCATGGTGGCTCGGCGGACCGCGATCAAGGCTGGATTCGCCGGCGCTTCGGCCTAAAGTGCCGGCACAGGATCAGGGGCACAGGATCAGCGGAGGATGCCGTGACGGGCGCACAGGACGGCCAAGGTTTGGGCCACAGCGTGGAATGGGAAGGGGTGGTGCGGTTCCGGCTGCCGGACGGTTGGCGCCCGGAGGTCGAGGAGCACGAGGGCCACGCCGTGGCGGCCTTCCACCCGCCGGCCCCGGCGGGGGGCGTGCTGCGGCTGGTCACCGACCGGGTGGCGCCCAAGGACGGGCCGGACGGTGCGGTGGCGGTGCTGCGCGAGATGGCGCTGCGCTTCGTGCGTCCCGACGACCCGCGGGCCAGCGACCGGATCGTCGAGCCCTGGGGCGACGACGGCGTGCTCGCCCAGGCGGTGATGATGACCGAGGAGGACGGCGGCACCGACGCCCATTACCTGTGGCTGGTCGGGGCGGAGCGCGACGGCAAGGCCGCGGCGGCCATGTTCAGCTACCGCCTGCCCATGGTCATGGACGGCGACGAGTCCTGCGCCGACACGCTGGCCCTGCTCGACGGGGCGATCCGCGCGGCGGAGATTCTGTAAGGCTCGGCGGGGCACGCTCCGCACACAGGAAAGCCGCCCCGTCGAGGGCGGCTTTTTTCTTTTTCCGGCTCATTTGCCGGTCCGGTTCCTTTGCCGTTGCAGGTCTTTTCCCGGTCCGGTTCTTCCGGTGGTCAGCAGTGGCCGGCGCCGCCGGACATCAGGGCCTTCAACTGCGCCGCCTTCGGATCGAAGGCCATGGCCGCCTCCTCCGCCGCCAGGGCGGCCAGGCTGATGAAGCGCGCCAGATCGTCCAGGTCGCACTTCGTCGCGTCGTCCATAAGGCTGTCGAGGCAGGACTTGATGGCCAGAGCCATGTCGCGCCGTTCATCCATCATCTTGATCCCCCTATGGAATGCTGCACACGGTCCCGCTTCGGAAAGCCATGCCTGCGAGCGCGAGCGGCCCCCTGACCAGGAGGGATATATCATGTTTCCTTCGATTCTCCACTATTAGAATCTTCGGACAACAAAGAAACAAGGCAACCGGCAATTGATTGTGCACTGAAATGCACACCATTACTTGTTAATGAAAAGTTAACATGGCTGGGTTGCGGGGGTTTTGCTTGTGTTAAAGCTCTGTAACAGAGTGCTTTCGGCCCGGCACGGGGATGAAGGGGGGCCGTTGCACGCCTTATGCTTCTGAATACCCCGGTATTCACTTGCGACGCGAAGCCGCAGGCGCGACGATATGTCCCGGTGTGCACGTCACCTTTTGGTCTTTTGACGGTTGGCGGAATGACCAGGACGTTGCAGCCCGAAACGCACCTGCCTATATCTCCGGCGACAGACGTTAATCCACCCAACCGTTCCACCGACCCCAAGGGGATCGCGGCGGTGCCGGACCAAACGGGCCGCCACGCATCTGCCGAACAACAGAGGCTGAACATGAGCAAAGTCATTGGCATCGACCTCGGCACCACGAACTCCTGCGTGGCCGTCATGGAAGGCTCCAGCGCCAAGGTGATCGAGAACGCCGAAGGCACGCGCACCACGCCCTCCATGGTCGCCTTCGCGCAGAACGCGGAGCGTCTGGTCGGCCAGCCGGCCAAGCGTCAGGCGGTGACGAACCCCGAGAACACCCTCTTCGCGATCAAGCGTCTGATCGGCCGTCGCTACGACGATCCGCTGACCAAGAAGGACCAGGGCCTCGTCCCCTACAAGATCATTCCCGGCGACAACGGCGACGCCTGGGTGGAGGCCGTCGGCAAGAAGTACAGCCCGTCGCAGATCAGCGCCTTCATCCTGCAGAAGATGAAGGAGACGGCGGAGAACTATCTGGGCGAGAAGGTGACCCAGGCGGTCATCACCGTCCCGGCCTACTTCAACGACAGCCAGCGCCAGGCGACCAAGGACGCCGGCAAGATCGCCGGCCTGGAAGTGCTGCGCATCATCAACGAGCCGACGGCGGCCGCTCTGGCCTACGGCATGGAGAAGAAGGGCGCCGGCACCATCGCCGTGTACGACCTGGGCGGCGGCACCTTCGACGTGTCCGTTCTGGAGATCGGCGACGGCGTGTTCGAGGTGAAGTCGACCAACGGCGACACCTTCCTCGGCGGTGAGGACTTCGACGCCCGCATCATCGACTACCTCGCCGACGAGTTCCAGAAGGAGCAGGGCATCGACCTGCGCAAGGACCGTCTGGCCCTGCAGCGCCTGAAGGAAGCCGCCGAGAAGGCGAAGATCGAGCTGTCCTCGGCCATGCAGACCGAGGTCAACCTGCCCTTCATCACCGCCGACCAGTCCGGCCCGAAGCACCTGAACGTCAAGCTGACCCGCGCCAAGCTGGAAGCCCTGGTCGACGAGCTGGTCGCCCGCACGATCGAGCCCTGCAAGGCCGCTCTGCGCGACGCCGGCCTGAAGGCCAACGAGATCGACGAGGTGATCCTGGTCGGCGGCATGACCCGCATGCCCAAGGTCATCGAGGCGGTGAAGCAGTTCTTCGGCCGTGAGCCGCACCGCGGCGTGAACCCGGACGAGGTGGTCGCCATCGGCGCCGCCATCCAGGGCGGCGTGCTGAAGGGCGAGGTCAAGGACGTCCTGCTGCTCGACGTCACCCCGCTCAGCCTGGGCATCGAGACGCTGGGCGGCGTGTTCACCCGCCTGATCGACCGCAACACGACGATCCCGACCAAGAAGTCCCAGACCTTCTCGACCGCCGAGGACAACCAGAACGCGGTGACCATCCGCGTCTTCCAGGGCGAGCGCGAGATGGCCGCGGACAACAAGATGCTCGGCCAGTTCGACCTCGTCGGCATCCCGCCGGCCCCGCGCGGCGTGCCGCAGGTCGAGGTGACCTTCGACATCGACGCCAACGGCATCGTCAGCGTCACGGCGAAGGACAAGGCCACCGGCAAGGAGCAGCAGATCCGCATCCAGGCGTCGGGCGGCCTGTCGGACGCCGACATCAACAAGATGGTCAAGGACGCCGAGGCCCACGCCGCCGACGACAAGAAGCGGCGCGAGCTGGTGGACGCCCGCAACCACGCGGACGCCCTGATCCACACCACCGAGCGGACGATCAAGGAGAACGGCGACAAGATCCCGGCCGCCGACAAGACCGCAGCCGAGGCCGCCGTGGCCGAGCTGAAGTCGGTGCTGGACGGCGAGGATCTGGAGGCCGTGAAGGCGAAGACCGAGGCGCTGGCCCAGGTGTCGATGAAGCTGGGCGAGGCCATGTACAAGGCTGGCCAGGGCGAGGCCCCGGGCGCCGGTGCCGCCGGTGCGGCGGGCGCCGCCCCGAACGAGCCGGGCGTGGTCGACGCCGACTTCGAGGAAGTGGACGACGACAAGAAGAAGTCGGCGTAAGCGTTCGGAACCGGAGGCAATTGTCGGGCTGCCGTCGGACAGCCGCCCGTTGCCTCCGGTGTCACAGCCGGGAGAACCCGGCGCCATGCAGTATCGTCCGGCCCGTCATCCGTCCTGCGGTGGCGGGCCGGAGATATGATTGGTCTGTTGAATGTGAAGGCGGTCGGGGCCCATGGCGAAACAGGACTATTACGAGCTGCTCGGGGTGGCGAAGGGCGCCAGCGCGGACGAGATCAAAAAAGCGTACCGCAAGATGGCGATGCAGTATCACCCGGACCGCAATCAGGGTGACAAGGACGCCGAGCACAAGTTCAAGGAAATCAGCGAAGCCTACGACGTCCTGAAGGACGAGCAGAAGCGCGCGGCCTACGACCGCTTCGGCCATGGCGCCTTCGAGAACGGGCGCGGCGGGGCCGGCGGCGGCTTTGGCGGCTTCGATTTCGGTGGCGGCGGCGGCGGCTTCGCCGACATCTTCGACGAGATGTTCGGGGAGTTCATGGGCGGGCGCCGCGGCGGCGGCGGCGCGTCGGGCCGCGGCCAGGACCTGCGCTACAATCTGGAGATCGGGCTGGAGGAGGCCTTCAAGGGCACCACGGCCAACGTCCGCGTCCCCTCCACCGTCGCCTGCGAGTCCTGCAGCGGCTCCGGGGCGGCGGCGGGGACCCAGCCGGTCACCTGCCCGACCTGCCAGGGCCACGGCAAGGTGCGCGCCCAGCAGGGCTTCTTCACCATCGAGCGCACCTGCCCGGCCTGCCACGGCCAGGGCCGCGTCATCAAGGACCCTTGCAAGAGCTGCGGCGGCGCCGGGCGCCTGCGCAAGGAAAAGACCCTTCAGGTCAACATCCCCGCGGGCGTCGAGGACGGCACGCGCATCCGTCTGGCCGGCGAGGGCGAGGCGGGCTTGCGCGGCGCGCCGCCGGGCGACCTCTACATCTTCCTGGCCATCGCGCCGCACCCGATCTTCCAGCGCGACGGCGCCAACATCCACTGCCGGGTGCCGATCCCGATGACCACCGCGGCGCTGGGCGGCACGGTGGAGGTGCCGACCATCGAGGGGAGCCGCACCAAGGTGACGGTCCCGCCGGGCACCCAGTCCGGCCACCAGTTCCGCATCAAGGGCAAGGGCATGTCGGTGCTGCGCAGCCAGCAGCGCGGCGACATGTACATCCAGGCCGTCGTCGAGACTCCGGTCAACCTGACCAAGAAGCAGCAGGAGCTTCTGCGCGAGTTCGACACCGCCGGCAAGGAAGGCTCCCACCCGCAGTCCGAAGGCTTCTTCGCCAAGGTGAAGGAGCTGTGGGAAGACCTGAAGGACTGACCGTCTTTCCTTCGTTCCGACCCGTGAAAAAGGCCCGGCCCGCCGCCGGGCCTTTTTTCGTGGGCACCGCGTGCTTTTGCCCCAGTGGTATGACCAGTTCGGCGTTGACAGCGGTGGGACTCGGGGACGACTGTCCCCGAAAACCACGGACCTATGCGTCGATGCCACAGGCCGCACGGCATACGCACGTATCCTGGACATCACGGCGATTGACGTTGCCGATGGGGGGCATCGCGTGTATCAACAAGCGCTTAATCTCCTCAGACGGTTCGCGGAGAGGGCATTCCAGGCGGTGAGCGGCGATCTCTCCTTCGAGCAGTTGCGCGACCTGATGCATCCGGGCGGACACACCCCGATCATCCAGCGTCGCCGGGCCGTGCTGATCCATTCCCGTGTCCGCATGGTCGCCGCGGTGTTCGCCGTGCTGACGCCGCTGTGGATCGTCATCGACGTCTTCATCTTCCCCTGGCCTCTGTGGGGCTATCTGGCCGGCCTGCGGCTGGTGTCCAGCTTCGCCTTCGGCGCGCTGGCGCTCGGCTACCGGATCTGCGACGACATGGGCAGCGCGTGGCGGGGGCTGGCCCTGCTGCTGGCCGTGCCGACGATCTTCTTCCTCGCTTCGCACCCCATGCTGAACGAGGACATGATCGCGGGAAGCGCGCTGGCGGTGGCCGCCGGCTACGCCTTCCTGCCCTTCGTGATGGTGGCGGGGCTCAGCGTCTTTCCGCTGACCGCCCTGGAGGGGCTGGCCTTCGCGACGCCGATGCTGGCGGCGCACATGCTGGCCGGGGTCTACGGCTCGCTGGTCTTCCCGTTCCCCTCCTATCTGGGCGCCCTGTGGCTGCTGGTGCTCATCATGGTGGTGGCGACGCTGGCGGCGATGAGCCAGCTGCACTTCATGATGGCCCTGGTCGATCAGGCGTCGCACGATGGGCTGACCGGCGCATTCTCCCGCCGCATCGGCGAAGAGCTTCTGCGGCTGCAGTTCGCCCACGCCCAACGCTCGGATCACCCGCTTTCGGTGATCTTCTTCGATCTGGACAACTTCAAGTCGATCAACGACCGCTTCGGCCACGACCAGGGCGATAAGCAGCTCGGGCGGTCGGCGGAGGCGATCCGGGCCATGCTGCGCCAGTCCGACGTGCTGGTGCGCTGGGGCGGCGAGGAGTTCGTGGTCATCATGCCCAACACCTCCCGCGAGGGCGCGCTGACCGCGGTGGAGCGGCTGCACGCGCGGGGGCTGGGCAAGCGCCCGGACGGAGTTCCCCAGACCGCCAGTGTCGGACTCGCCGAATACCTTCACGACCGCCCGCTGGACTGGGAACGGCTGGTCGATCTGGCCGACCAGCGCATGTACGCGGCCAAGCAGTCCGGCAAGAACCGGATCGTCGCCGACGACCGGGTCCCCGAACCGGCCTGACGCTCTGAAACAGCCGGGGCGTTCCCGCTACGCCTCCGGCCCGCCGCGCTCCAGGACCGCGACGAAGGCGTCGACGACGCGCGGGTCGAAATGCCGGCCCGACTCGGCGCGGATCAGATCGACCACCGCCGCCAGTTCCCACGCCTCCTTGTACGGGCGGCGGTGCAGCAGGGCGTCGTAGACGTCGGCGACCGCCACGATGCGGCCCGACAGCGGGATGGCGTCGCCCGCCAGCCCACGGGGATAGCCGGTGCCGTCGAACTTCTCGTGGTGGCTCTCGGCGATCTCCGCCCCCATCGTCAGGTAGTTGCGCCCGCCGACCGGGCCGGAGGCGTCGCGCAGGATGCTCCCGCCGATGGTGGCGTGTTCGCGCATCTGGGTGATTTCCTCGGGGTCCAGCTTGCCGGGCTTGCGCAGGATCCGGTCGGGGATGGCGACCTTGCCGACGTCGTGCAGCATGCTGGCCAACCCGATCAATTCGCAGAACAGGTCGTCGGCGTCGTCGCCACAGGTGCCCCGCGTCTGGAGTTCCCGTGCGATGGCGGTGGCCCAGCGGCCGATGCGCCGGACATGCTCCCCGGTGACCTCGTCCTTGTATTCGGCCAGCTTGCCCAGGGCGTGCACCGTCGCGACCTGGGCGAGGCGGAGCTGCTCGTAGAGGGACACGTTGTCGAACCCGACCGACATCCGGGAGCAGAAGATCTCCACCAATCGCCGCTCGACCTCGGGCAGGCCGCCGTGTCCGCCGATGAACAGCGCGGCGGGACCGGGGCGCTGGGTCTGGAACAGCGCGACGCTGTGGTCGTCGCGGTGCAGGCTGCGGCCCCGGGCGAGGGCGGCGGCGATGTCGGCGCAGGACGCGCCGGGCAGCACGGCGCTGACCGGCCGGCCGACGGCGTCGGCGAAGACGCCGGTTCCGCACAGCACCTCCGCCTCCCGGGGCGGGCGATCCGGAGGCGCGCCATCCGGGGTCGCGCTGTGCGGCACGGCGCACAGGAAGGCGCCGGCCGCCCGCGGCAGCAGGGCGGCGACCCGCTCCACCACGCCGACGGCGAAACGGTCCATGCGGCGCTGCTCGAACAGGGTGCCGGCGGCGTCGACGATCGTCTCCAGCCCCTGGCGGTTGCGCTCGATGGCGTCGATGTGCTGGTAGGAGCGCAGGGCGGCCACCGTCGTGGTGAACAGCTTCTGGGCGGTCAGCTCGCTCTTGGCCTTGTAGTCGTTGATGTCGTAGCTGACGATCACCTGCCGTTCCGGCGCCTGGCCGGGCTGGCCGGTGCGCAGGATGATGCGGACCCGCCGGTTGCCCAGCACTTCCCGGATGTGGTGGACCAGCCG
Source organism: Azospirillum sp. UENF 211521 (assembly GCF_058780535.1). Classification (NCBI taxonomy): domain Bacteria; kingdom Pseudomonadati; phylum Pseudomonadota; class Alphaproteobacteria; order Rhodospirillales; family Azospirillaceae; genus Azospirillum; species Azospirillum sp. UENF 211521. The sequence continues at coordinate 81,579 of NZ_JBSNCF010000001.1, read as the reverse complement.
CAGCCCGGCGTCCTCCGTCTCCATCACCACGTCCAGAAGGACAGCGGCGATGTCGGGATGATCGTTCAGGATCGCCCGCGCCTCGCCCCCCGAATGGGCGGACAGGAAGTGCAGGCGGCGCCCGTCGAAGGTCACATCGTTCAACACGACGCGGGTGATCGCGTGCACCTCCGGGTCATCGTCGACGATCAGCAGCTTCCAGGGTGCGGCGGGGCGCGACGGGGCGGACGACGGGTCCGGAGCGTCCTCGTCGGCGAACAGCAACTCGTCGTCCTCGTCCTGGCCCCAGCCCTGGATGTCCGACATCGCCGCTCCCCGCCCCGCTTTGCCAAAGCTGCATGGCTACAATTCGATTCTCTTTTTCAACGTTTGTCGCGGTTCGTGTCAACCGCTCTGGTGTGCCGTTGCGCACGACTGCCGGCGGAGGACGGCTGCGGCGCGTTGTCCTCCTCCGTTCCGGCTACCGCAAAAGCGTCCGCCCCGGCGCGTGTGGAGGGGTTGCGGCCCGCTCCGAACGGGGGATCATCGGAAGAAAGGCACGAGGCTGACAACGACGAAAACGACGGGGGCAAGCCATGATTCCGGACGCTTGGGACATCGAGCTGCGCGAGGGGGCCATCGGGGTGGCCCGCCATCTGATCGAGACCGGCTGCGTCCGGTACGACCCGGACCATCTCTGCCGCCACGGTTCGGGGCTGGTCAGCCCGGTCCATCTGGAGGGGCGGCGGCTGCTTTCCTACCCCGCGGTGCGCGACGAGGTGCTGGATTTCGCGCTGCGGATGATCGGGCAGGAGATCGGCGACGGCGAGTTGGACGCCATCGCCGCCGCCGAGGGGGCCGGCGTGCCCTGGGCCGCGCTGATCGCCGACCGGATGGGCCTTCCCCTCGTCTTCGTTCGCAAGGATGCGCCGGAGGGACAGCAGGACTACAAGCACCGGATCGAAGGCCGGGTCGAGCCGGGCTGGCGCGTGCTGCTGGTCGAGCAGATCGCCGCGGACGGCCACCGCAAGGCCCGCTTCGCCCAGCCGCTGAAGGAGGCGGGCTGCGACGTGCGCGACCTGTTCGTGCTGTTCCAGTACGGGATCTTCGACGAGATCCAGGAGCATCTGGCCCCGCTCGGCATCACGATGCACGCGCTGGCGACTTGGTGGGACGTGCTGGAGGTGGCGAACCGCGGCCATTACCTGGATGGGCAGGCGCAGGGCGAAATCCACGCCTTCCTGCACGATCCCAAGCGCTGGACCGCGGAGCATCAGGGCAGCCGGAAGAGCGAGAAGGCGGCCTGAGGCAGAGCGTGCCCCCTCTCCCACGCCAAGCGGGAGAGGGGGAAACCCGTCACTGCCCGGCGATGCGGACCCATTGATGGCCGGCGCGGGCGGTCTCGCCACGGCGGGCGGCCAGGACGGCGGCGGCGTAGGGCACCGCCAGCAGAAGCTGGAGCCCGGCCCAGGACAGCGCCTCCCAGTTCGGGCTGGTCCACATCACCTCGTGCAGGGCCTCAAGGAAGGGAAGCTGCCCGTAGATCAGCGACTCCATCGGCACCACGCCCTCCGCCAGCACGGTCAGCAGCGCGCCGAGCAGCAGCAGGACGGCCAGCGCCGACTCCAGCGGCAGGCGGCGGACGGCGCCGCACAGGCCGCTCGCCGGGGCATCAGCCACCGGGACGGCGGGGCGGAACAGCCCGCCGATGCCCCAGGCGGCCAGCGCCCCCGTGCCCTCCGGACGCCGCGTGGCGCGCATGGCGCCGAGCGCCAGCAGGCCGAGCGCCGGCAGGGCGAAGTACCAGTTGGGGAAGTCGCGGTAGCGGCCATCGAAGACGATCAGGAAGCTCCAGACGATCCCCAGCAGGGCGAGGACCACGGCGGCGGCCTTGCCCACCGTTTCCAGCCGCGACAGCGCCGGACGGCCGCGCAGGGGCGCCAGCGGTTCCAGAGCCAGACCGCCGCTGCCCAGCGCCCGCCGGGCGGCCAGCAGGACGGCCACCGACAGGACACCCGTCGCCGCCAGCATGACCACCGACAGCGCCACGTCCTGCGGGTAGTGCTTGCCGTGCAGGGCGCCCCAGACGGCGTGGACGTACAGGGTGGAGAGCGCCTGCGCCAGGACGGCCAGGGCGGCGAAGGCCCCGGTGGTCAGCGGCCGGCCGCGCAGGGTCAGCCCGATGACGAACGCCAGGGCGAGGCTGGAGGAGACGCCGAACAGCAGCCGCCATTGGCGGTTCTCCACCACCGGCCCGGCCAGCGCGAACTTCGCCTGACGGTCGGCGGTGTAGAGGCCCCAGTGGCCGCCCACCGTGCCCTCCAGCTTGGCCTTCCAACCCTGGTCGAAGGCCTCGATCACGTTGTAGTCGAAGCCCTCCTGCTCGGCGAGGCGGACGAAGCCGTTGACGAACTTGGCCTTGTTGACCAGCCCGGTGACCGCGGCACCGCGTGACCGGCCCTCGGTCGGCCAGCCGGTCTCGCCGACCAGGATCGGCTTGCCGGGGAAGCGCTGGGCGATGGTGCGGTAGCTGCCGCGGATGCGCTCCATGGCGCCGGCCACGTCGGTCGGCACGTCCTCCCAATAGGGCAGCAGGTGGATGGTCAGGTAATCCACGTGATCCGCGATCTGCGGGTATTTCAGCCACCATTCCCACACGTCGGCGTAGGACACCGGCTGCTTCACCGCCGCCTTCACGCGGTCGATGTAGCCGGCCACCTGCTCCGGCGTCAGCTCGCGGCGCAGCAACACCTCGTTGCCGACGATCACGCGGGTGATGACGTCCGGGTAGCGGTTGGCGAGGTCGATGAGGGAGGCGACCTCCTTCTCGTTCTTGTCGAGCCGGGACGACAGCCACGCCCCCATGGTGACCTGCATGCCGTGACGGCGCGCCAGTTCCGGCACCACCTCAAGCCCTTCCAGCGAGGTGTAGGTGCGCACCCCCGCCACCTGCGGGGCGAGGGCCGCCAGATCCTCGTCGATCTGCTCGGTGCTGGGGAATTTCTGGGTCAGCGGGCTCTGGCCGTCGCGGAAGGGCGCGAAGGACACGCTTTTCAGCTTGCCACCGGGCGGCGGGTCGAGCGGCACCGGCTGGTTCGGCAGCGACCAGACGGCAAAATTCGCGAGGCCGGCCACGAGCAGCACGGCGAGGATCGTGATGAGGCGCATGGAGGGGATGTCTACACCAAATGCGGGATCGGCAAAACGGTCTGGCGAACCGGGTCAGTTCCGGAAGGAAAACGGGCGCGCCCCCGCGAGGGAGACGCGCCCGTCAAGGACCAACCCGGCCCAGGCGGGCCGGCTGGAGTTGATGACGTGCCATCGTCACGTCCCATCAACGAACCGCGGCCCGCTTTATTCCGGCAAATCCGCTCAGCGTTCCACAAAAGCCTTTTCGATCACGTAATGACCGGGTTCGCCGTTGTGGCCCATGGAGAAGCCCAGCTCGTCCATGATGCCGCTGGTCTCGTCGAGCATGGCCGGGCTGCCGCAGATCATCACGCGGTCGACCTCGCGGTCGAAGGGGGCCAGCCCGACGTCCGCGAACAGCTTGCCGTTGCGGATCAGGTCGGTGATGCGGCCCTGGTTGCGGAACGGCTCGCGCGTCACGGTCGGGTAATAGATCAGCTTCTGCTTGACGTCCTCGCCGAAGAACTCGTTCTCCGGCAGGACGGTGTTGATGATGTCGCCGTACGCCAGCTCGCCCACCGTACGCGTCGTGTGGGTCAGGATCACCTTGTCGAACCGGGCGTACATCTCCGGGTCCTTGATGATGCTGAGGAACGGGGCGAGGCCCGTGCCGGTGCTGAGCAGGTACAGGTTGCGGCCCGGCAGCAGGTTGTCGGTCACCAGCGTGCCCGTCGCCTTGCGGTTGACCAGCAGCGTGTCGCCTTCCTTCAGATGCTGGAGGCGCGAGGTCAGCGGCCCCTCCTGCACCTTGATCGAGAAGAACTCCAGCGTCTCCTCGTAGCTGGCGCTGACCAGGCTGTAGGCGCGCAGCAGCGGCCGGCCGTTCACCTCCAGGCCGATCATGGTGAACTGTCCGGGATCGAAACGGAACGAGGGATCGCGCGTGGTGGTGAAGCTGAACAGCGTGTCCGTCCAGTGGTGAACGCGCAGGACGCGCTCATGAATCAGATTGCTCATGGAATCCGCAGGTCCGTTTCGGTGACCGGCATGCCGTGGCCGGTGTCGTTTCAGAAGCCAAGCCGTGCCGCATTGCAGCACACTTCTTTAACAACAAATTCGTCAACAGACCACTAATTTATACCAACAATTTTGTTGTGGCTTTTCGGTTACCACAAGACGATATCGCACAATAAACGGCGTTACTCTCCCGCCGGCGGGGCGAAGAGATAGGGCGACAGACCGCGCAGATTCTCATCGACAATCAGGCGATGGTTCAGCGGCGGGAAGGCGCGCTGCGAGCAATCCAATCGCGGACAGAGCCGGCAATTCACACCGATGGGCGTCGCCGCCTCGGTGTTTTCGAGATCCACACCATCCGCATAGGTGATCTGCGCCGCATGCTGGAGATCGCAGCCCAGCGCGATGGCGAATTGCTGCGGCGGGCTGCGGAAGCCGCCACCGGCCTTCACCACCGTGCGGGCGATGGAGAAATAAGTGGTGCCGTCGGGCATCTGGGCCAGCTGGCTGTGGATTTTTCCCGGCGTGCGGAAGGCCTCGTAAACGATCCAGCGGGCGCAGCCGCCGCCGAAGCGGGCCAGATGGAAGCCGGCGCCGGAAAAGCGCTTGGACACGTTGCCGGCGCTGTCCACCCGCATCAGGAAGAAGGGAACGCCCTTCGCCCCCGGCCGCTGCAGCGTGGTCAGCCGCTGGCAGACCTGCTCGAACGAGGCATCGAACCGGCGTCGCAATATTTCGATGTCGTAACGGACCTGATTGGCCGCCTCCCAGAAGCGGGCGTAGGGCATCACCACCGCCGCCGCGAAATAGTTGGCGAGACCGATGCGGGCCAGCCGACGTGCCTCGTCGCCGGTCAGGCCGGACGACTCGACGATCTGGTTCAGCAGGTCGCGGTGGCGCAGCAGGGCGATCTGGCAGGCGAGCTGGAAGTTGCGTCCGGACGGCGCCAGCATTTCCGACAGCAGAATGCGCCGCCCGTGCCGGTCGAACCGGCGCACCGCGTAGCCCATGATGTCGGACGGCAGCAGCCGGACGCGGACGCTGTGGTTGTTCAGCAGATAGTCGGTCAGGCCGCGGTAGAGGTCGCCCTTCTCCAGCCGGCCCTCCTGCCACAGTTCTTCCGCCGCCGTCTCCAGCTCGGCAAAATGGTTGGAGTGGGCCTGGAAGAGGTCGCGCACCTCGTCCTGCGGGAAGGAGGAAGTCTGGACCAGATGCAGCTTCTCGCGGTCGGCCACCCGCTCCGACAGGGTCTGCAGGTCGTCGCGGCTGGTGCGGAAGGCGCGGTAGAGCGCCACCACCGCCTGCCCCAGCGTCGGGGCCACCGCCGCCAGTTCGCGGAAATCCTGGTTCTTGATGTCGGAGCCGTCGAACAGCGGGTCGGCGAAGACCTCGCGCAGGCCGGCGACGAGGCGGCTCTCCTCGTCCTCCGCGAAGCTCTGCAGGTCCACGCCGAACTGCTGGCCCAGCTTCAGCAGCAGCGGCACGGTGACCGGACGCTGGTTGTGCTCGATCAGGTTCAGGTAGCTGGGGGAGATTCCCAGTTGCTCGGCCATCTGGGCCTGGGTCAGGCCGTGGTCGCGGCGCAGCCGACGCACCTTCGGACCCAGCATCGCCTTCTTGTCCATGGCCGACCGAACTCCAGCTTGGCGGATTTACAATATTTACTGATTTACAGAACTTTTCTGACGGTAGTTTACAAACAGACCCTTTTACAAACAAGGGCATGTTGCAAGGCAGCGAAGGTCGTTTTAGTTGTTTTGTCAGGGCAAGCGCTCAAAAGCAGCGCAACGGTGATGAAAAGAAGGAAAACGACCATGTCGCTCGATGAAAAGACCAAGGCCGCTCTCCGCGCCGCGCGCTTCGAAGGCATCCGGCGCGATTACACCCAGGACGATGTGAAGCGCCTCAGCGGCTCGGTCAAGATCGAGTACACGCTGGCGGAACTGGGCGCCCAGCGCCTGTGGGAACTGCTGAACACCGAGCCGTACATCAACACGCTGGGTGCGCTCACCGGCAACCAGGCGATGCAGGCGGTGAAGGCCGGCCTGAAGGCCATCTACCTGTCGGGCTGGCAGGTCGCCGGCGACGCCAACCTGGCCGGCCAGATGTACCCGGACCAGAGCCTGTACCCGGCCAACTCGGTGCCGGCGGTGGTCGAGCGCATCAACAACACCTTCAAGCGCGCCGACGAGATCCAGACCGCCGAGGGCAAGGGCGACACCTACTGGTTCGCGCCGATCATCGCGGACGCCGAGGCCGGCTTCGGCGGCCCGCTGAACGTCTTCGAGCTGATGAAGGCGATGATCAAGGCCGGCGCCGCGGGCGTCCACTTCGAGGACCAGCTCGCGTCGGAGAAGAAGTGCGGCCATCTCGGCGGCAAGGTGCTGATCCCCACGCAGCAGCACATCCGCACGCTGAACGCCGCCCGCCTGGCCGCCGACACCATGGGCACCTCGACCATCGTGCTCTGCCGCACCGACGCGGAGTCCGCGCAGCTCATCACCTCGGACGTGGATGAGCGCGACCATCCCTTCATCGACTTCGACGCCGGCCGCACCTCGGAGGGCTTCTTCCGCCTGAAGAAGGGCACGGGTGTCGAGCATTGCATCGCCCGCGGCCTGTCCTACGCCCCCTACTCGGACCTGCTGTGGTGGGAGACCTCCCGCCCGAACCTGGAAGAGGCCAAGCGCTTCGCCGAGGCGATCCGCAAGGAGTTCCCGAACAAGCTGCTGGCCTACAACTGCTCGCCGAGCTTCAACTGGAAGGCCAACCTGGACGAGGCGGACATCGCCAAGTTCCAGCGCGAGATCGGCGCCATGGGCTACAAGTTCCAGTTCGTGACGCTGGCCGGCTTCCACAGCCTGAACTACTCGGCCTTCAAGCTGGCCAAGGGCTACGCGGCGCGCGGCATGGCCGCCTACTCGGAGCTGCAGGAGGCGGAGTTCGCGGCCGAGGCCGAGGGCTACACCGCGACCAAGCACCAGCGCGAGGTCGGCACCGGCTACTTCGACGCGGTCGCCACGGCGATCTCGGGCGGCCAGTCCTCGACCACCGCCTACAAGGACTCCACCGAGGCCGATCAGTTCCATTGATCCAACCGCAGGGTGTGTCCGGTTCCATCCGCCGGACGCGCCCGCCTCGGACGAGACAGCACTTTGCCCCGGCAGAGTGTGAAAGGGTCATACGGCCGCCCATCGCGGCAGCCTCCCCGGCTCGGGCCGTATGACCGGTTTGCGCCGATCCTCCGGACGGTTGGCCTCGGCCCGCCGCCCCGGTGACCGGTGGTTCCCGATCCGGTGTGCGAGCCGGATCTCTTCGAACGGCTGACGCTATCGACTTCAAACGGCCGGAGGTCCGCCTCCGGCCGCTTCTTTTTGTCCGCCGCCTTTTTTGTCTGGCGCCGTTTCCGCGACCATTCGTTGTCACAGCCGCGCCGTGACGGCATGGCTGACCTGCGCCATCCCAACCGTCATAATCGGGAAATCGTGATTAAGTCTTGAGCGCGACCGCGAAATTGCCGTGTCGGTTGCCCTGCCCGATGGTGGGGAAGCTGCGTTGCAGTGCGGAATAAGCCATTGACTTGGGACCTCGTTGCCGCCACTTGTGTTCCATGCTCACCACAAACCGATCAGGGGCGTAATTGCCCCCCCGCCGGACCTCATCGGACGAGGGCCGGCTGCGGGTCCCATCGCCGCGCAAAGCCTTGCGCGGCGTGCGCCGTTTCTTTTCCCCGTCGGCGCATTCTCGGCGATGGCCCGCGCACTCTGGTTGAACGATGAAAGGACAAGACAGTATGGATCAACCCCTCGCAGGAAAGAGCATTGCCATTCTCGTCGCCAACGGCTTTGAGGAACTGGAGATGACGGAGCCGCAACGGGCTCTCCTCAAGACCGGCGCTACTCTTCGTACGATTTCTCCCGAACAGGGTCTGGTGAACGGCTGGCACGGCAAGTCCTGGGGCCATTACTTCCCGGTGGACAAGCAGGTCGGCGAGGTTCTGGGTGCCGACTATGACATGCTGCTGCTGCCGGGTGGCGAGCGCAGCGTCACCAAGCTGCAGCAGAGCGCCCACACCCGCCGCATCGTCGGTCACTTCCTGGACGCCGGCAAGCCGATCGCCGCGATCGATCAGGGCATCCAGCTCCTGGCCATCCCGGGCAAGCTGAAGGGCCGCACGCTGGCCGCTCCGGAGGCCGTCCGCGCCGAGCTGGAAGCCGCCGGCGGCAAGATCAGCGACGAGGCTCTGGTGGTGGACAACGTGACCATCACGGCGCTGGGCCATGACGAGCTGGCCGCCTTCGTCGAGCAGGTCGTCAAGGTCTTCTCCGAGGCCGCCGCCGTGCGCAAGGCCGCCTGAGGCCAAGCCAGCTTAAGGCCAAGCCAAAGCGCCTCGACAGGCCGCCCGTTTTTCCTGCGGGTATCGTCTTGTGGGTTCACGGCCGCCGCGCTTTCAGCGCGCGCGGCCGTTGCGCGTTTTGGGGACCCGTTTCCGGTTTTTGAAAACCCGCTTTTTAGAGACGTTGCATTCCCCCGCCGACCCGGCAGGGCGGAAAGGTCAGGCGCACCGTCGTCCCGGCCCCGACCCGGCTGTCGATGTGGAAACCACCGCCGTGCAGCGCGATCAGCGCGCGGGTCAGCGGTAGGCCCAGGCCGGAGCCGCGCTCCGCCGCCCGCTCGCGGCCCTGGTGGTTATGACCCTGGTTGCGGCCATGCACCTGCCCGAAGGCGTCCAGCGCCACCGGGATTTGTTCGGGCCGCATGCCGATGCCGTTGTCGGCGACGGTCAGCGCGATGCCGCCGTCCTCCGTCAGCTCCGCGCGCACCCGCACGCACCCGTCCTTGGGCGGCGAGAACTTGATGGCGTTGCCGATCAGGTTGGTCAGCATCTGCCGGATCTGCGAGGCGTCGCCGTGCAGGCTGGGCAGATCGTCGGGAATTTCCATGCACAGCGCCACCGCGGCCTCGCAGGCCCGCGGCTGCATCATGCCGAAGGTCAGGTCGACCAGCAGCGACAGGTTGCAGGCCTCCTCATGGAGGTCCATCCGCCCCGCCTCGATCCGCGCGAGGTCGAGCAGGTTGTTGATGAGGTCCAGCATGTAGACGCCGGCCGCCGCGATCTGGCCGGCATATTCGCGGTAGCGCGGGTTGTTCGGCCCCATCATCTCGTCGTGGATGATCTGGGCGAAGCCGAGCACGGCGTTCAGCGGGGTGCGCAGCTCGTGGCTCAGATGGTGGACATAGTCGGACTTGCGCTGGTTGGCTTGTTCGGCCTCGTCGCGGGCGGCGCTCAGCTCGGCCTCGCGGCCCTTCAGGTCGGTGATGTCGGCGCGGATGCCGACGGTCCCGCCCTCGTGGGTCCGCCATTCCTCGATGCGGATCCAGCGCCCGTCGTGAAGCTGCACCTCCATGGGGGCGCCGGCGCCGCGGTGCTGCGCGATCCGCCGCTCGATCCAACCCTCCAGGTCGCCGTCCGGCACTTGGTAGACGCCCCGCTCGACCCCGCCGCGCAGCACCTCCTCGAACCGGGCCCCCGGCGTGATGAGGTCGGTGTTGGCGGAAAACAGCTCGCGATAGCGCCCGTTGCACAGCACCAGCCGGTCCTGGGCGTCGTACAGCACGAAACCCTCGGTGATGCATTCGATGGCGTCGGACAGCAGATGATGGGCGCGCCGGGCGGCGCTTTCCGCCAGCACCCGTTCGGTGACGTTGCGGATGCTGCACATCACCCGGTCGCTGTCGGGCAGGGCGACCAGCCGCGCCTCGAAGAACTTGGTGCTCCCCTCCGATCCGGCCCCCGTCTGGCCAAGCGGCGGCGGCAGGGAGAAATCCAGACCGATGACCGTCTGCCCCTCGTTCAGCCGGCCGAGCGCCGCGGCGAGCATCGCGGCGGCGGGATCGGGCAGAACCTCCTGCACGCGGTGCGCCAGGAAGCGCTCGGCGGGAACGTTCAGGTCGCCCGGGCTGGCGGCGGCGAAGTCGAGGATGGTGCCGTCGCGCAGCAGCTCGAAGCGGATGTCGGGATAGGCGTAGGACAGCGCGATGAGCTGCTCGTTCAGCCGCATCATCTCCTGCCGGGCGCCGCTGTCGGCGGGGGCTTCGGCCAGGATCAGCCCGTTCGGGAGCGGCGCCGGAACCAGCCGGAGGTCCACCTCCAGCGGCAGGACCAGAGGGGCGTGGATGACCGCCCGCACCTCCACCGTCCGCCCCGCGGCGGCCTGCCCCAGCGCGGCGGGGAAGCGGTTGGACAGGCTGATCCGGACGGCGGCGGCGGGCGCGCCGGGTTCCAGGCCGATCAGCGCGCGGGCGGCGCCGTTCAGCCACAAGGTCAGGCCATCGGGGTGGAGCAGCCACAGCGGCGTGGCGAGCGCGTCCAGCCACGCCAAGCCGGCCGCATCCTCAGGAGCCATGTCCAGCCCAGTCATTTCCAACCCGGCCCTCGTCACCCCGGTCCCCGTCAACCCGGTGCTCGCCAACCCGGCCTTCTCCAGCCCAAGAGGCGCCGCATCGGCGTGCGGGGCGACGGGAAGGACGGTGGTCATGGGCGGTGATAGGGCAGATCATGCATGGCGGACATGCTATCAGAGCAAGGCAGGGCGTGAACAGGGGCAGGGGGACCGTCCAAACCGTCTATTTCCAGACCAACCGCGGAAAAATGAAACGGAAAGGGTGGGGATCAGCCTTTCGCACCGCAGAAAACCACGGCATCGGCGCTGACACCAGCCCCCATCCATGCATAAATCCGTACCGCTCACCAGGGACATCGCTGCCGATCCACCCCATCGGAGGACCGCCATGGCCGACGAGAGTTCTCAAGATGGCCCACAGGATGGCCAGATCCGCGACAAGCTGGTCGCGACCAAGGAGCAGTGGGCGCGGGAGGGGCGGGGGCTGACCGGAAAGACCGCCGATCCGGCGCGCGACCGTCTGCCGCCCGGCCAGCGTCTGGTCGAAACTTGGCCGGTTCTGGATCTCGGCCTCCTGCCGCGGGTGACCGAGGCGACCTGGACCCTGGCGGTGGACGGGCTGGTCGACACTCCCGTCACCTGGAACTGGACGGACCTGCAGGCCCAGCCGCGGGAGCGCGTCGTCTCCGACATCCATTGCGTCACCACATGGTCGCGCTACGACAACCAGTGGGAGGGCGTGTCCACCCGCCACCTGCTGTCGGTCGTCCAGCCCCGGCCGGAGGCGCGCTTCGTCCTCTGCCATTCCTCCGACGGCTACACCACCAACCTGCCGCTGGAGGCCTTCGCGGCGGAGGACGCGCTGCTCGCCACCGGCTGGGAGGGCCAGCCGATCAGCCGCGACCATGGCGGCCCCGTCCGAGTCGTCGTGCCGAAGCTCTATTTCTGGAAGAGCGCCAAGTGGGTGAAGCGGATCGAGTTCCTGGCGGAGGACCGCCGCGGCTATTGGGAGGTCCGCGGCTATCACAATGACGCCGACCCCTGGCGGGAAGAGCGCTACAGCGAGTAGCGTGCGACGGCGCCCGCCGTTCCGGTCCAGAAACAATCCCGGCGACAATCGACGCCAAGGGACGGCCGGTCGCCGGGCAAGACATTGACCGGACCATTTCAGAACGCGACTTCGCAAAATCGTGGCGTCTTTCGTCCGATTTGCGCCAGATCATTCCCTTGTTCCGCAATGCTGACGTAGCCGTACGGGCGTCGGGCGACTCACATTCGGACGCAAGGGATTAACCAATGACAGTGGACTCGGTCACGATTGCCCTGGTGGGCAGCGGTGGCGCCGGCGCGATGACCGCCGGACAGATGCTGCTGGATGCCGCCGCCAACGTGGGATGGTACGGGTTGATGTCGCGGACCACCGGCCCGCAGATCCGTGGCGGCGAGGCCGCCGCCCTCGTTCGCCTGTCGCCGACGCCCGTTCACGGTCCGGGGGACCGTTTCGACCTGATCGTCGCCTTCGACTGGCAGAATGTGGAGCGCTTCGCGGCCGAGCTTCCGCTGTCGGACAAGAGCGTCATCATCACCGACCCCAGCCAGGGCGAGGTGCCCGCGGTCCTGGCCGCCAGCGGCGCCCGCCAGGTCGAGCTGCCGATCAAGGAACTGGCCGGCCGCATCCCCGGCGGGCGCGTCAACATGGTCGGCCTGGGCGCCGTCGCGGCGATCGTCGGCCTGCCGCGCGCCGGCATCGACGCGGTGATCCAGAAGGCGCTGGGCAAGAAGGGCGACGCCGCCATCCAGGCGTCCAACGCCGGCATCGACGCCGGAACCAAGGAGGCCGCCGGCTGGAACCTCGGCCTGGAGCTGGCCGCCCCCAACAAGGAGGGCGCCACCCGCTGGAACATCTCCGGCAACGAGGCCGCCGGACTGGGCGCCCTGAAGGGCGGGGTGAAGTTCTGCGCCGCCTACCCGATCACCCCGGCGACCGAGATCCTGGAATGGCTGGCCCCCAACCTCGCCAAGACCGGCGGCAAGCTGGTCCAGGCGGAGGATGAGCTGGCCTCCATCGCCATGTGCCTGGGCGCCTCCTTCAGCGGCGTGCCCTCGATCACCGCGACCGCCGGCCCCGGCCTGTCGCTGATGACCGAATGCATCGGCCTGGGCGTGGCCTCCGAGACCCCGGTGGTGATCGTCGACGTGCAGCGCGGCGGCCCGTCCACCGGCATCCCGACCAAGTCCGAACAGTCCGACCTGAACATCGCCGTCTACGGCCTGCACGGCGACGCCCCGCATCTGGTGGTCGGCCCGACCTCCATCGCCGATTGCCTGTTCACCACCCAGTGGGCGGTGCATCTGGCCGAGGCCCTGCAGACCCCGGCCATCGTGCTGTCCGATCAGGCGATGGGCCAGTCCCGCGCCATCGTCGACAAGCCGGCCGACGCCCCCCACAAGGCGAACCGGCTGCTGGCGACCGATCTCGGCGGCGAGGCGACGTACAAGCGCTACGCCAACACCGAATCGGGTGTCTCCCCCGCCGCCATCCCCGGCATGCCGGGCGGCGAGCACACCGCCGACGGTCTGGAGCATGCGGAGAACGCCCTGCCGTCCTCGCAGGCGTCCGACCACCAGAAGCAGCTCGACAAGCGCCTGCGCAAGCTGACCAGCCACGACTACGGCGACGCCTGGGCCGACGTCGAGGGCGAGGGCGAGATCGCCGTCGTCACCTGGGGCTCCGCCACCGGCCCGTCGCGCGAGGCGGTGCGCCGGCTGGAGGCCGCCGGCACCAAGGCCCGGCTGGTCGCCATCCGCCTGATCTCCCCGGTCCAGCCGGCCAAGCTGGCCGCGGCGCTGGACGGTGTCTCCAAGGTCCTGGTCGTCGAGCAGACGCACGGCGCCCAGTTCCACAAGTTCCTGCGCGGGCATTACGACCTGCCGGGCACGGTGTCGGTGTTCAGCCGCCCCGGCCCGCTGCCGATCCGCGCCCGCGAGGTGCACGAGACGCTTCTTTCCCTGATCTGACCGGCCGGAGCACGAAATCCATGGATACCCATCTGACCGACGATGTCGTGGGCCCGCTGCCCGGCGACTACAAGTCCGACGTGAAGCCCATCTGGTGCCCCGGCTGCGGCGACTATTCCGTGCTGGCCGGCATCACCCGCGCCATGGCGACCATGGGGCTGGAGCGCAAGGACACCGTCGTGGTGTCGGGCATCGGCTGCTCGTCGCGCATCCCCGCCTACACCAGCGTCTACGGCTACCACACGGTGCACGGCCGCTCGCTGGCCGTGGCGTCCGGCGTGAAGCTGGCCCGGCCGGAGCTGAACGTGCTGATCTTCGGCGGCGACGGCGACGGCTTCTCGATCGGCGGCAACCACTTCCTGCACGCCTGCCGCCGCAACGTCGACATGACCTACATCGTCATGGACAACCAGGTCTACGGCATGACCAAGGGTCAGGCCTCGCCGACCACCGAGGCCGACTGGTGCAAGTCGAAGCTGACCCCGGAAGGGCCCGGCGTCAACCCGATCCAGCCGGTCGCCCTGGCGCTGGCCTGCGGCGCGAACTTCGTCGCCCGCGGCTTCTCCAACAACCCGAACGAGGTCGCGCGCCTGATCGTGGAGGGCGTGCGGCACCCCGGCTTCTCGGTCATCCACATCCTGTCCCCCTGCGTCACCTTCCGCCCCGAGCAACGCAACTGGAAGAGCACGGTCCATCCCTACGGCCGCGAGCCGACGGACGACCCGAACGAGGCGATGCGCGCCGTCCTCGAGGACGACGGGTTCGGCCTCGGCATCTTCCTCGCCGGCAATCGCCGTCCGTTCCAGCCGGAATCGGCGGCCACCCGCAGCATCGCCCAGATCGAAGAGGGGTTCGCGGTATGAAGACGAAAGTGCTGAACGGGGCCGCCAACGTCGGCCTGTTCCTCGCCCACGCGCTGGCCCTGGAGATCGAGGCGGCGGAGCGCTACACCGAGCTGGCCGACAGCATGGAGGCCCACAACAATGTGGAGGTCGCCAAGCTGTTCCGCGATCTGTCCACCTACTCGGCCAAACACGCCGAAGAGGTGAAGCAGATCGCCCGGGAGTTCGGCGCGCTGCCCAAGGTCGCCCCCTGGGAATTCCAGTGGGACGCCACCACCGAGTCCCCGGAGTCTGCGGCCTTCGAGAACGCCCATTACCTGATGAAACCGCACCACGCGCTGAAGATGGCGCTGCTGAGCGAGCATCAGGGCAACAACTACTACGCCTCGGTCGCCGCCGAGACGAAGGACCCGGAGGTCGCCCGCCTCGCCCGCGAGTTCGCGGAGGAGGAGGCCGGCCACGTCGCCCTGGTCCGCAAGTGGCTGGAGCGCTACCCGGCCCCGAAGGACGACTGGTCGGACGATCCCGATCCGCCCAACATCTCCGACTGAAACGATCGGGCAAAAGGCCTTTGGGATTGAGACCGGACGCTAGCGGATGGTAAGGACGGGACGGCCCAGTGCCGTCCCGTTTCCTTTTGGCCTTTGGTATGACCGACGGACTTCCGCAAACCGACCCCGCCGCCATCGTCCCGTCTCCCTGCGTCAGCGTGTGCAAGCTGACCGCCGACCGCGCCTATTGCATCGGCTGCCTGCGCACGCTGGAGGAGATCCGCGGCTGGAAGCACATGAACGCCGACCAGAAGCGCGCCCTGCTGGCCGATCTGGAGAAGCGTCAGGCCGCCGCCGCGGAGTAACCGTCCCTCGCGTGTTTTCCGGCGTCAGGCCGGGGTGCCGCGCAGCAGCGTCATGCGGTCGCGGTCGGCGCGGATGCGGTCGAGATGCTGCACCGCCACCGCGGTGATCGGCAGGGGAAGCTCCTTGGCCAGGGCCTCCTCGTAGGCACGGACGCATTCGCCCTCGCCGCGCCGCACCTCGGCGAGGATCGCCTCGCGGTCGTGGCCCAGGACGTTGGTCTTCAGCTCCAGAAAGAAGCGGTGGGCGCCGCCCATCACGGTGCCGCCCATGTCCGGCGCCCCGCCCTGTTCGGCGACGAGGCGCTGCACCTCGCGCACGATGGCGCCGCGTTGGGCGGCCAGATCGTTGAACAGGGCCTTCAAATCCTCGTCTTCCAAAGCCTCAGCGGCCTGACGATAGGCTTCGTGGCTGTCCTCGACGATGCGGATCAGATCGTTGAGGGTGTCGACGATCTGGTCTTTTCCCATCACGGCCGGTTCATTTGCCGACATGGCCGGTTCCTCCCCTGGCAGGCTGCCCAACCACTTGAAAACCTGCCGCTCCGGTGAAGGTTCCTCGATGCATCCGAAGGGTGCTCCGCTTGGGTTGGTCCGCATCGTCCGATGGTGACGAACCGCGGCTCCGCCTGTTGTCGGTCCATCCCCAATGGACTGTCCGATAACGCAACGAGGGAGAGGACCTGTGGCCAACACCACCAAGGAGACCCTGATCGACTGGCTCCGCGACGCCCACGCCATGGAGAGCCAGGCGGTCGAGATGCTGGAGCGGCAGGCGGAGCGCATCAAGAACTACCCGGACGTCCTCGCCAAGGTGCAGGAGCACATCGAGGTGTCGAACCGGCAGGCCGACCGGCTGAAGCAGTGCCTGCAGCGCCTGGGCACCGACACCTCGGCCATCAAGACCGGCGTCGCCATGCTGATCGGCAACGCCCAATCGCTGTCCGGTGTCGTGGCGTCGGACGAGATCGTGAAGGCGTCGATCTTCGACTATTCCTTCGAGCATTTCGAGATCGCCAACTACCGCGCCCTGATCTCCGCCGCGGAGCAGGCCGGGGAACCGGAGATCGCCCGGATGCTGCAGCCGAGCCTGGACGAGGAGCTGGAAATGGCCGCGTGGCTGGAACAGCGCCTGCCGCAGCTCACCAAGACCTATCTGGAGCGCCGCGAAACCGCCGGCACCGCCGAAGCGAAGCGCTAACCTCAACAGAGAAGCGCTAACCTCAACAGAGAAGCGCTAACCTCAACAGCGAAGCGGTAGCGTCAACGCGTCTGCGAAACCGCGCCGGGGCACCGCCCCCGGCGCGGTTTCCTTTTTCAGTGAAGCGCCAACGCCGACCGCCGGCGAACCGCCGGGCGGGCGCGCCAGAGGGCGAGCAGATGGCCGGACAGGGTCATCGCGTCCGACGCCAGCCCGAAGGCCGAACCGGCCAGCGCGTTGTGGCCGGCCCCGACCACCGTCGAGGACAGGAAGAACAGCCGCATCCGCCCGACCCGGCTCTGCCAGCGCCCGATGGTGCCCAGGACGAAGCCCGCCGCCGACAGGGCGGACATCGGCCCCTGCCACGTCGCCGCCGCGACGGCCAGCGCCGCCGGGACGGTCAGGGCGAACAGAACGCGCAGCCAGCGCGGCCGCCGGTCCGGATAGGCGGCGGCCATCTGCACGAGGCCGAGCGCGCACATCAGCATGCCCGTATGGGCGCCCAGGGCGAAGAAGTGAACCACGAACAGCGCGCCGGCCCCGGCCTGCGCGGTCAGGATCGCCCGCCGGTCCTGAAGCAGCGTGGACAGGACGCCCAACGCCAGACCGGCAAGCCCGCTCACCGCGACCAGCGACAGGGACGGCAGGTAGTGCAACAGGAAAACCATGGATAACGCCTTCACCCTTCGGAAAATGCTGCGCCGCAGCAAAAAGCCGCGGCGAAGGGGGCGGACGCTAGGCGCGGATGGTTAACCGGCTGTGAATCGGGGTGTGATCAAGAGTGGGCGCGCCGTCCCGCCGGGCCGATTCGCGATAAGGGCAAAAAGCGTTTAATGCCAACGATCTCGCGACCTATGGCCTGACCATGGGCATACCCCTGTGGTCGGGGGCACCCCATGGGCATTTCACCTTTGCGACGTTTCCCTGGAAGGGCCGGCCGGTCATTCTTCGCACCGCAAGATGACACGCCCGACAAAACACACGCTCTCGACGCCGTGCCTTCCCGAAACGCCGTGCCTGAGACGCCTCTGGAATAAGACGCTCTGGATGAGATGCCCTATGACCCAGCTGACGAAACGGGACGCCGCACGTCTTCCCGCGCCACCCACCTGTTGCCATTGCGGGAAACCTTTGCGGGCCGGGGAACCGCATTGGGCCGGCGATAGCGAGAACCGCCCCTGGCATTATGGCTGCGCCGAGCGGGTCGGCCTGACCATGTCATGGACGCGGGTCCGCCATCGCCGCGCGATCGTCGCGGGAGTTTGACCGCGCCGCGCTGTTACCTCCCTGGCCGAGCTTCATCGGCAGGGCTTTCAAAAGGGGGAAGCATGAAGGGGACACCGCAAAGCCTCTGGCTGTCCATGGCCAACCGGACGGCCAGCCAGGCGATCGGCTTCTGGAGCGGCGTGTTCAACGCCGCCGCCCGGCGCAACCAGAACCGCCCTGTTCAACGCCATGACCAAACCGCCCAAGGCGAAGCGCACGGCGCAAAAGAAAAAAAGCCGCTGAGATAAACCTCAGCGGAGCAAACACCAGAAAGCAGAAAAGCCGCCCAAGGGCGGCTTTCTTGTGCAGACTGGAAGGAATGGCGCGCCCGAAGAGATTCGAACTCCTGACCCCCAGATTCGTAGTCTGGTGCTCTATCCAGCTGAGCTACGGGCGCATTCCTGTTTGTCTTCCCGGCGTCGGCGGTGACCGTCCGTCGTCGAGGCGCGCAACTTACTCAAAAGGATTCCGGGCTGCAAGACCTTTTTTCGGCGTTTCACGCGGTCGATTGCCCGGCCGTGGGGCTTGCGGTATAAGCGGCGCACGTTTCTTTCGGAGTCCATAGCCGTGCCAGAAGCCGTTCCGTTCAACAAGCACTTCCCGGTGTCCTGGGAGGAGCTTCACCGCAACGCCAAGGCGTTGGCCTGGCGCCTGATCGACAAGGGTCCCTGGAAGGGCATCATCGCCATCACCCGTGGCGGTCTCGTCCCGGCGGCCATCATCGCGCGCGAGCTGGAACTGCGCATGATCGACACCGTCTGCGTCTCCAGCTACGACCATCAGAACCAGCGCGAGGCGATGGTGCTGAAGGGCGTGGAGGGCGCCAACGCCGGGGACGGCGAGGGCTGGCTGATCATCGACGACCTCGTCGACACCGGCAAAACCGCGGTGGTCGTGCGCAAGATGCTGCCCAAGGCGCATTTCGCCACCGTCTACGCCAAGCCGCTGGGGCGTCCGCTGGTCGACACCTTCATCACCGAGGTGAGCCAGGACACCTGGATCCACTTCCCCTGGGACATCGAGCTGCAATTCTCCCAGCCGATCGCCAAGCAACACCGCGGCACCTGAAAATTGCCCTCTACCCTCTGGGGAGAGGGTGGCCCGGAGGGCCGGGTGAGGGGGTTGCGCTTGTGCCGAACGTACCGCTACGCGCATCCCCCTCACCCTAACCCTCTCCCCGGAGGGGAGAGGGGACAACTCCCACCCGCTTGACACTTGACACAAGCCCAAGCGTCTTGTGTCAAGTCTACAGCAGCCCCGCCGAGCGGTGGCGTGGGTCGAGCGCGTCGCGCAGCCCGTCGCCCAGCAGGTTCAGCCCCAGCACCGTCACCGCGATGGCCGCCCCGGGAAAGATCGCCTGAAGGGGGGCGGTGAACAGGAAGGTCTGTGCATCGCCCAGCATCTTGCCCCAGGAGGGCGAGGGCGGCTGGATGCCCAGCCCCAGATAGCTCAGCGCCGCCTCGTTCAGCACCGCCACGGCGAACAGCACCGTCCCCTGGACGATCACCACCCCGGCGATGTTGGGCAGCACATGCACCAGCGTCACCGACAGCGGCCCGCGCCCCAGCGCCAGCGCCGCCCGCACGAAGTCCCGCCGCCAGACGGCCAGCGCCGCCCCGCGCGCCACCCGCGCGAAGACCGCGGCGTTGAACAGGCCAAGCGCCAGCACGACGTTCACCGCCCCCGCCCCCAGCGCCGCCGTCAGCAGGATCGCCGTCAGCACCGCGGGAAAGGCGAACAGCAGGTCGCCCAGCCGGGCCACCGCCTCGTCCCCCCAGCGCCCCCAGGCGGAGGCGGCCAGCCCCAGCGGCACGCCCAGCACAGCGCCCAGCGCCACCGCCGCCGCCCCGACGGCCAGCGAGTTGCGGGCGCCGACCAGGATCATCGAGAACACGTCCCGCCCGAAATGGTCGGTGCCCAGCCAGTGGACCGGCCCCGGCGGGCGCAGCCGGGCAACCACCCGAACCTGCTCTGCCGGAAAGGGCGTCCAGACCAGCGACAGCAGCGCCGCCCCCACCACCAGCGCGGTGAGCAGCCCGCCCAGCAGCAGGCTGACCGGCAGGCGCCGCAGCCGTTTCATGAACCCTGTCATGCCTGCACCCGCGGGCGCGGGTCGATGGCCGCGCAGGCGATGTCGACCAGGGCGTTGACCGCCACCACCGTCACCGCCAGCAGCACGACGACGCTCTGCACCACGATCAGGTCGTGCTGGCCGATGGCCTGATAGAGCAGGCGGCCCAGCCCCGGCAGGGTGAAGACATTCTCCACCACCACCGCCCCGGCGACGAGGAAGGAGAATTGCAGGCCCAGGATGGTTGCCACCGGAATGAGCGCGTTCGGCAGCACATGGCGCCGCAGGACCACCCGGCGCGGCAGGCCCTTGGCGACCGCCGTGCGCACATACTCCTCGCGCAGCGTGTCGAGCGCCGCGGTGCGGGTGATGCGCGCCAGGATCGCCGCCTCCGGCAGGGCCAGCGCCACGGCGGGCAGCAGCAGCGCCTTCAACGCCGGCCCCGCCCCGGCCTCCCACCCCGGAAAGCCGCCGGCGGAGAACCAGCCCAGCCGCACGGAGAACAGCAGGATCAACAGGATGGCGAACCAGAAGCCGGGCACCGCAATGCCCATCTGCCCGAAGGCCATGACCGCCCAGTCCCCCGCCCGCCCCTGCCGCCCGGCGGCGAACAGACCGAGCGGGATGGCGATTCCCGCCGAGAGGACCAGCGCCAGCCCGGCCAGCGGCAGGGTGATGGCCAGCCGGTCGGCGACCAGCCCGGCGACCGGGCGCGCGTAGGTCAGGCTGGTCCCGAAATCCCCATGTAGCATGCCGCCGACCCAGCCGGCGTAGCGGACGGGCCAGGGCCGGTCGAGCCCCATCTGGGTGCGCAGGGCGGCCACCGCCTCCGGCTGCGCGCTGGTGCCCAGCATCACCAGGGCGGGGTCGCCGGGGATCGCCTCCAGCACGGCGAAGACCACCAGCGTGGCCAGCCACGCCGTCAGCGCCAGGGTGAGCAGACGGCGCACCAGGAAGGCGAGCACGCGGGTCAGCCCCCGCGGGGTCCGGTCCGGCCGCGCCGGATCACTTCCACCGGACGCCCGTCACGTCGTTGGCCTGGATCGGGCGGTTGACCCACATGCCCTGCACCGCCGACTTCTGCACGGTGGCCGAGGGCAGCATGAAGAGGAAGCCGTTCACCGCGTCCTCGGCCAGGATGCGCTGCTGCTCGCCATAAAGGGCGTTGCGCTTGGCGCTGTCCTGGGTGCGGTCCAGCTCCGCCCCCACGGCGTTGAAGCGCTCGCTCCGATAGTTGAAGTAATAATCGGGGCGCCCGTAGATGTCGATGTCCAGCGGCTCGGTGTGGGCGATCAGGGTCAGGTCGTAATCCTTGCCCTTGAACACCTTTTCCAGCCAGGGCGCCCATTCCATCGGCTCGACCGTCACGCGGATGCCGACCTCGGCCAGCATGGCGGCGATCAGCTCGCCGGAGCGGCGGGCATAGATCGGCGGCGGCAGGCGCAGCGTCGTCGCGAACCCGTCCGGAAGGCCGGCCTCGGCGAGCAGCGCCTTGGCCTTGTCCGGGTCGTAGGGGTAGAGGCCGGTCAGGTCGACGTAGCCGGCGCGGTGCGGCGGAAAGTGGCTGCCGATGGCCGCCCCGTTGCCGAACAGCACGCCGTCGATCAGCGTCTTGCGGTCGATGGCGTGGGCCATGGCCCGGCGCACCCGCACGTCGTCGAAGGGCTTGCGGGCGTTGTTGGTGCCGAGGATCGTCTCCCCCTCCGTCGTGCCGACCATGACGGTGAAGGCCCCGTCGTCGCGGAACTGGGGCAGCGCCTCGTAGGTGTCGAACTGCGGGAAGCTGTCGATGTCGCCGGCCTTCAGCGCGGCGACCTGGGCCGCCGGGTCGCTGATGAAGCGGAAGGTGACGCGCTCCAGCGCCGGCTTCGCCCCGTCATAGTCGGGGTTGCGCACCAGCACCACCCGGTCGCCCGCCACCCAGCGCTCGAACTTGAAGGGGCCGGTGCCGACCGGGGTCTGCTTGTTGGCGCCCGCCGATTCCGGGGCGACGATGGCCGCATCGCCCGACGCCATGTGGAAGAGGAACAGCCCGTCCGGCCGCGACAGGGTGACGACCACGGTCCGCGCGTCGGACGCCTCGACACCGGCGATGGCGGCGAAATAGCCCTTCTGCGCGTTGACCGACTCGGCGCCGCGCGCGCGGTCGAGCGAGAACTTGACGTCCGCCGAATCGGCGTCGGTGCCGTCGTGGAACTTCGCCCCCTTGCGCAGGTGGAAGGTGTAGGTCAGCCCGTCCGCCGACACCTCCCACTTCTCGGCGAGGCCCGGCACCACCTTGCCTTCGGCATCGATGCGGGTCAGCGGCTCGAACAGGTTGGCGTAGGTCACCTCGTCGATGGCCGCCGCCGCCCCCGCCGTGGGATCGAGGTGCGGCGGCTCCAGCCGCATCCCGACCACCAGATCGGTGCGGGGAGCCGTTTGCGCGAGGACCGGACCGGCGGCCAGCGCACCGGCCAGCCCGAGAACCGCTCCCATGGTGATGGCGAGCGCGGCGCGCCTCTGGCGGTTCGGCATGACGGCTGTTTCCCCCAATCGTTGTCTCGGCGCGGGATGATGCGGTGAAGCCCCGCCCAAGTTCAAGGCCGCAGGCTGGCTTTTCCGCGGGCTTTTCCGCTCAGGCCTCCGCCAGGAAGGCGCCGTACTGGCGGGAAATCGCCTCCACCGCCGTGTCGAACAGGCGCTTGCCGTGCTCCGGCGAGGCGAGGCCGGGGGCGGAGCCGATGCGCCCATCGGGGTGGCGGCGCCGGAAGTCGCGGGCGTCGTAGAAGCCGCCGGGCGACGCCGTCTCCGGGTCCATCGCCGCCGTCTTGATCGACTCGGGATAGGCGTACTGGGTCAGCGACACCTCGCTGGGCGTGGCGTGGGAGCCTTCCTTGCCGCCGAACAGCTCCCGCGACAGGCGGCCGATCTCCTGGTTCTCCCACCAGTTGACCAGGGTGCAGCGCAGCTCCGGCGCCTGCCGGCCGCGCAGGGCGCGGTTCTCCGCGTAGATCTCGTAGAAGGCGGCACGGACCGACGCGACGTTGCCGCCATGGCCGTTGATGAAGAAGAAGCGCTCGAACCCATGCTCGGCCAGCGACATCACGTAGTCGCGCAGCAGGGCGATCAGGGTGGAGGGCTTCAGCGTCATGGAGCCGGCGAAGTCCATGTGGTGCACGGCCATGCCCACGGGGATGGTCGGCCCGACCATGGCCCCGGTGACGTCCCCGACGCCGCGGGCCACGACTTCGGCGCAGATGGCGTCGGTGCCGATCAGGCCGTTCGGCCCATGCTGCTCGGTGGAGCCGATGGGCAGGATGATGCCCTTGGAGGTCTTCAGGTAAGCCTCGGCCTCGGCCCAGGTGCTGAGAAGAAGCTGCACGGTCCCGGTTCCTTGTTCGGTGTGGTCTCCGCCAAAGATAGGGCAGATCAGGCGCCTTCCCAAAAATCCGTTGCCGGCGTCCCTGCGGCGCGAGGAGCGTCTGCGTTGAATTTCACGATAATTTCTATACCTTGAGAACGCATGTCGGTTGGAACTGCTATTTTCCGATCGGCGGCGCCGTAAATACGCAATCCGCTCGCGTGCCATGCTGATGACAAAGCGCCTTAGAAAGAAAACTCGCAAATTATAATAGGCATGCGATTGATGAGAAGAGAAGAGAATGACGAATCGCTCGTCGCCTGCTGCTCAAGAACTCAACAATTTTGCCTACTGGCAGTCGCCGCGTGCTTGGTTTCGTATGGATTGTATTTGTTCACCTCATTCGACCTGACTCAGGTCCGTGCCTGGATAGGCATCGCCGTGACTGTTGTAGCAAGCCATGAATTCATGGAGGTTCTTGCTACAGTGACCCACAAGGGGCCGCTTATCAAAGCGGACGAGACTGGCTTGTTCATTTATGGGCAAACCGTATCCCCCATACGGTGGGAAGACATCGCGTCGGCTGACCATGGCAGTCTTTGGGGAGCGAAACGCGCGCCATCCATGTATGTTCTGAGGGTCTCGAAGGATAGCCGGCAGTTCATCCGGCCAAGCCGCGCCAATTTCTACACGGGGCGGTTTCTGAGATTGAGCAGCTTCGGCACCACCGCCTCGGGAACGGACATTCGACGGGTTCTGAAGGCCCGCGTTCCCGCCCTGCTCTGGCACATCGAATCGGATGCGACAGACAAGGAGGCCGGCTGACGCGCACAAGCGTCGGAGCCGGACCCGCCTCACCAAACGCGTTATCCTGGCAATATGAACGAGCGGACCATACAATCGCGTGCATTTCCCAAAGCATGGCGTCTGGCATGGTTGCACGGATCAACACGGTGGCGTTCCAGGGCATCGAGGTTCTGGACATCGACGTTCAGGTGCAGATGTCCGGCGGCATCGTCGCCTTCACCGTGGTCGGCCTGCCCGACAAGGCGGTGGCGGAGAGCCGGGAGCGGGTGCGGGCGGCGCTGCACGCGCTCGGCCTCGCCCTGCCCGCCAAGCGGATCACCGTCAACCTCGCCCCGGCGGACGTGCTGAAGGAGGGAAGCCACTTCGACCTGCCCATCGCGCTCGCCCTGCTGACCGTCATGGGCGTGCTGCCCGATCTGGAAATGAGCCGCTACTGCGCGCTGGGCGAACTGGCGCTGGACGGGGCGCTGACCCCGGTGGCCGGAGTGCTGCCGGCGGCGATCAACGCGCTGGCCCACGACCGCGGGCTGATCTGCCCGGAGGCCTGTGGCGGCGAGGCTGCCTGGGCGGGCGAGGGGCTGGACGTGCTGGCGCCGGCCACGCTGCTGGCTCTCATCAACCATTTCCGCGGCCAGCAGGTGCTGACCCGCCCGCGCCCGCGCATCCAGGAGAGCGCCGAGGCGCCGCTCGACCTGCGCGATGTGAAGGGCAACGAGACGGCCAAGCGCGCGCTGGAGGTCGCCGCCGCCGGCTCGCACAATCTGCTGATGATCGGGCCGCCCGGCTCCGGCAAGTCGATGCTGGCGGCGCGGCTGCCGGGCCTGCTGCCGCCGCTCGACCCGGCGGAGGCGCTGGAGGTGTCGATGATCCACAGCGTCGCCGGGCTGCTGGAGGGCGGCAAACTGCTGCGCCAGCGCCCCTACCGGTCGCCGCACCAGTCGGCCAGCCTGCCCGCCCTGGTCGGCGGCGGGTCGCGCGCCAAGCCGGGCGAGATTTCTTTGGCCCACAAGGGCGTGCTGTTCCTGGACGAGCTTCCCGAATTTCCGCGCGGCACGCTGGAGGCGCTGCGCCAGCCGCTGGAGACCGGGAAGGCGGTGGTCAGCCGAGTCAACCAGCATGTGACCTATCCGGCGCGGGTGCAGTTGATCGCGGCGATGAACCCCTGCCGCTGCGGCCATCTCGACGACGCGTCGCTGGCCTGCGCCCGCGCGCCGAAATGCGCCGCCGACTACCAGTCGAAGATCAGCGGGCCGCTGTTCGACCGAATCGACCTGCACATCGACGTGCCCGCCGTTAGCCCCGCCGACCTCAGCCTGCCGCCGCCCGCCGAGGGCAGCGCCGACGTGGCCGCCCGCGTGGCGCTGGCCCGCGCGATCCAGGCGGAGCGCTATGCCGGTTTCGGCCCCTTTCCCGAAGGCCGGGCGGTGCGCACCAACGCCGAGGCCGACGGCGAGCTGCTGGAGAAGGCTGCCGCCCCCGACCAGCCGGGCCGCGCCCTGCTGACCGAGGCCGCGGAGCGGCTGAAGCTGTCCGCCCGCGGCTATCACCGCGTCATGCGCGTTGCCCGCACGCTCGCCGATCTGGACGGCGGGGGCGGCGTGCGCCGCCCGCACGTCGCGGAGGCGCTGGGCTACCGCCGCATCGCCCCCGGTCGATGATGCTTTACTCCGCCGCCACGGCGTTGCCATGGTTGGAATGATGGGTCCGGTCGTGCAGGCAGCGGCGCAGGCGAAAAGCGGTGATGATGGCCAGCGCGCCATAGGCGATCAGGTAGCTGCCCACACCCAGCGCCACGGCCAGCAGGCCCAGCGACGGCAGGACCCACATGCCGAAGCCGAACAGCACCGACAGGGCGCCGGCCACGCCCCAGGCCCATTTGCCGTGGGTGCGGTGCATGCGCCACGCGGTCATGATCTTGGCGAAGCCGGTGATGACCGACCAGGCGGCGATCACGAAGATCAGCGCGAACAGGCTCGCCTCCGGCCACAGCAGGGCCACGGTGCCGGCCACCAGACTGACCACGCCGTCCAGGATGAAGGGCAGGCTGCGCTCCTGCGCCTGGGCGGCGCGGACGCCGCCGACGATGGCGAACAGCCCGTCCATCAGCAGGTAGGCCGCGAGCAGAACCGCCAGGGTGGCGACCGTCGCCCCCGGCAGCAGGAAGGCCAGCAGGCCGAGCATCACTGCCCCGGCACCGCGCAACGCCAGCGCCCACCAGTTGCGCGCCAGCAGATCGTTCATGCCCTGGACCCGTCGGGCCTCGTACATCGCCTCCGTAGCCATGTCTCGTCTCCCCTCATCCGTTCGAGTGCACCGGGCGCGGGTGAACGCGCCCTATGCATCACGGCAACAGGATCAGGAGGACTTCGTTGCGGCGGCGGGTTGTCGCGGTGGCGGGATTCGCGCGACTTCCGTGCATACTCGTTGGGGCAGGTCAGTTGCTGCGGCCGTAGTCGCCCTTGCTGGGTTCGATGAAGTAGAAGAGCTTCGAGTCGAACTGCATGCCCTCGCGCGGGTTCATCAGCGCCACCTCGGTCGTCAGCCCCTGGGCGTCCAGCACCCGCCATTTGCGGAGCTGGAAGGGCCGGTCCTCGAAGACCAGGGTCAGGGTGCCCTTGCCGGGGTCCTTGGTCTCGGTCAGGCTGATCTCCACCAGCCCCGGCGCCTGATAGACGCCGGTCACCGTCACGTCGCCGGACAGCCGGATGTTCTTGCGCAGGATGAAGTCGGCCAGCGTGCTGCCGATGGGGGCGCTGGACTGCTGCCGCATCTCCCCGTCCCAATAGAAGATGAAAGCACCGTCGGCGACGACGAAGTCCTTCACCGGCGGGTCGTACTCCAGCCGCATCCGGCCGGGACGCGCGAGGTAGAAGGTGCCGGCGGTCTGGTGCCCGTTCGGGGCGACCTGCACGAACTTCGATTGCAGCGTGCCGATGCCGTTCAGATAGCTTTCCGCCTGGGCCACCAGCGCCTGGTCCTGGGCGGACAGGGCGGCGGCGCGCGGCGCGGCGAGCGCGGGGTCGAGGACCGCTCCCGCCGTGGTGACGGACAGAGCGACGGCAGCGGCAGCCAGAATGCGGCGGAACGGGATCTTCATGATGCCTGCTAGGTAACCGGACGTTCCGGGCGGAAATGGGGCGCGGCGGTGGTGGTTCCAAGGAGAAAGAGCGCTTTACCCCCTCCCCAACCCTCCCCCTCTTCGAGGGAGAGGGGGCATGGGCGAAGCGGCGGCAGTCCCCTCCACCTCGAAGAGGGGGAGGGCCAGGGAGGGGGCAATCACCCGCTCACTCCTCGATGTTGCGGGCCAGGACCTCGCGCTTGCCGGCGTGGTTGGGCTTGCTGACCACGCCTTCGCTCTCCATCCGCTCGATCAGGCGGGCGGCGGAGTTGTAGCCGATGCGGAGCTGGCGCTGGATGAAGCTGGTCGACGCCTTGCGCTCGCGGCAGACCACCGCCACCGCCTTGTCGTAGAGGTCGTCGCCCGACCCGCCGCCGGCGCCCGACCCGTCGTCGAAGGAGCCGCCGTCCTCGTCGTCCTCCTCGGTGATGGCGTCGACGTAGCTCGGCTCGCCCTGCGTCTTGAGGAACTTCACCACCTGCTCCACCTCGCCGTCGGCGACGAAGGGGCCGTGGACGCGGGTGATGCGGCCGCCGCCGGCCATGTAGAGCATGTCGCCCTGGCCGAGCAACTGCTCCGCCCCCTGTTCGCCGAGGATGGTGCGGCTGTCGATTTTGCTGGTGACCTGGAAGCTGATGCGGGTCGGGAAGTTGGCCTTGATGGTGCCGGTGATGACGTCCACCGAGGGGCGCTGCGTCGCCATGATCAGGTGGATGCCGGCGGCCCGCGCCATCTGGGCGAGGCGCTGGATCGCCGCTTCGATGTCCTTGCCGGCCACCAGCATCAGGTCGGCCATCTCGTCGACGATCACGACGATGTAGGGCAGCTCCTTCAGGTCGAGCGGCTGCTCCTCGAAGATCGGCTTTCCGGTGTCGGGGTCGAAGCCGGTCTGGACGCGGCGGGTCAGCAGTTCGCCGTCGGCGCGGGCCTCGCGCAGGCGGGCGTTGTAGCCCTCGATGTTGCGCACGCCCAGCTTGGACATGTTGCGGTAGCGGTCCTCCATCTCCCGCACTGTCCATTTCAGGGCGACCACCGCCTTCTTCGGATCGGTGACGACCGGCGTCAGCAGATGCGGGATGCCCTCATAGACCGACAGCTCCAGCATCTTGGGGTCGATCATGATGAAGCGGCAGCGGTCGGGCGGCAGACGGTAGAGCAGCGACAGGATCATCGTGTTGATCGCCAC
Organism: Azospirillum sp. UENF 211521; assembly: GCF_058780535.1. Taxonomy (NCBI): domain Bacteria; kingdom Pseudomonadati; phylum Pseudomonadota; class Alphaproteobacteria; order Rhodospirillales; family Azospirillaceae; genus Azospirillum; species Azospirillum sp. UENF 211521. Next base: position 53,345 of record NZ_JBSNCF010000001.1, on the reverse strand, counting down.
CGACTTGCCCGAGCCCGTGGTGCCGGCGACCAGCAGGTGCGGGAAACGGGCGAGGTCGGCCACCACCGACTGGCCGCCGATGTCCTTGCCGAGCGCCAGCAGCAGCTTGCCCGCCGTCTTGTCGAAGACGTCTCCGGCCAGCAGCTCGCGCAGCAGCACCGTCTCGCGCTTGGCGTTGGGCAGTTCGATGCCGATGACGTTGCGGCCCGGCACCACGGCGACGCGGACCGACACCGCGCTCATCGAGCGGGCGATGTCGTCGGCCAGCCCGATGACGCGGGACGACTTGGTGCCGGGCGCCGGCTCCAGCTCGTAGAGGGTGACGACCGGGCCGGGATGGACCTTCTGCACCTCGCCGCGCACGCCGAAGTCGGACAGCACGCCCTCCAGCCTCACCGCGTTCTCGCGCAGCGCCGCCTCGTCCACCTTCTCGCCGCGCAGGCTGGTCGGAACGATCTGGAGCAGGTCGAGCGGCGGCAGCTCGTAGCCATCGGCCTCCTCCAGATTAAGAGCGGCCTGCTTGGACGGGCGCCCCTGGTCGGCGGCCTTCGTCTTGCCCCCGGCGGGTGGGGTCACCACCGGAACGGCGCGGGTCTTGGCCTCGACGCGCGGCTCGACGCTGATGGAGTCGGACAGCCGGCCGCGCGGCGCGGCGCGCAGGGTGATGGCGGCGCCGTCCTCGTCGGGTGTGTCGTCGAGAGACGGGGCGACGGCCTTCCGGTCCGCGGTGGCGAGGCTGGGCTCCCGGCGCAGCAGGCCACCGGTCTGGTGAACCGCGTTGCGCGCGGCCTCCGCGCCCTTGTCGCGCACGAAGGACACGCCGGCCCGCGCCCCCCGCCCGAGGCGGGCGAGGCCGGCGGCGGTCTCGCGCAGGCTGGCCGCCCATTCGCGGATCGACAGGCCCATGGCGACGAACAGGATCAACCCGCCGGCCACGCCGGCCACGGTGCCGACCAGCGGATTGCCGGGGCCGCCGAACAGCAGCTTGCTGACCCCGTCCAGCAGGACGATGCCGAAGCTGCCGCCGGGATGGCCGTTCAGCGGATCCCCGCCTCCGCCGCCCATCCCGGCCAGGAACATGGCGACCAGAAGCACGCCCCACACCGCCAGCACGCTGCGGAACAGCGGATGACGGATGCTTTTCTGCAGGCTGAGCCGCCAGCCCCACATCATCGGGACCAGCGCCAGCAGATAGGCCGCCCAGCCCAGCGACTGGATGAGGACGTCCGCCAGATGGGCGCCGAACCGGCCGAACAGGTTGTGGATGTGGGCGTCCGCCGCCGGGACCGCGTTCCACGAGGGATCGGCCGGGTTGTAGCTGCCCAGGATGACCATCAGAACCAGACCGACCACGCCCAGCGCGAAGCCCGCCAGCTCGCGCGCCCGTGCCACCACGAAGGCGCGCGTGGCGGGCGAGAAGAAGGGCGGCTTCTCCGGCCGCGCACCGGCGGGCCGTGCTCCGGCGCTTTTGCCGCTTCCGCTGCGGGGGCTTGCGGGTCGTGCCATGGGCAGAAGGTCCTCAAGAACGTGCTGAACCGGACCCGTCCTTCGGGGCGAAAGACCGGGGTGACGTGAGCCGAACCGGGCGGCTCTTATCCCAGGATGCGGGCGATGGTGCTGCAGGCGTGGGCGACCGTCTCGGCGTCGTTCACCAGCGCGATGCGGATGAAGGGGGCGCCGGGGTTGGCCTCGCCGGGGTTGCTGCGGGTCAGGTAGGCGCCGGGCAGAACGCGGATGCCGCCCTCCGCCCACAGGCGGCGCGTCGCCTCCTCGCCGTCGCCGACCTCCAGCCACAGGAAGAAGCCGCCGTCCGGCCGGTAGTAGCCGTAGCGCCCCTTCAGCGAAGCCTCCGCCGCGTCGAACTTGGCGCGGTAGAGCGCGCGGTTCTCCTCGACATGGGCCTCGTCCCGCCACAGGGCGGCGCTGGCCGCCAGCACCGGAAGGGGCATCCCGGCGTTGGAGTAGCTGCGCAGGCGGGTGAAGCGGGACATCAGCTCCGGATCGCCGGCCACGAAGCCCGAGCGCAGCCCGGCGGCGCTCGACCGCTTGGACAGGGAATGGAAGACCAGGATGTTCGCCCAGGGCTTCCCATCATGGGCCAGCCCCGACGCGACCTGGAGCGCGCCGACCGGCGGCGTGTCCAGATAGATCTCGGCGTAGCACTCGTCCACCGCCAGGATGAAGCCGTAGCGCCGCGCCAGCCCGATCGCCCGCTCCAGATAGGCGGCGTCGGCCGCCGCCCCCTGCGGGTTGGCGGGGGTGCAGAGGTAGAACAGCGCCGTGCGCTCCAGCAGCTCCGGCGTCAGCGCGTCGAGGTCGGGCAGGAAGCCGGTCTCGCGGGTCGAGGGCAGGAACACCGGCTCCGCCCCCGCCAGCAGGGCCGCGCCCTCGTAGGGCGCGTAGAAGGGGTTGGGCATCAGCACCGCCGGCTGGCGGCCCGCCTTGGACGGCGGCACGGCCAGCAGGGCGAGGAGGAACAGCGCCTCGCGCGTGCCGGACACCGGCAGGACCGACTTTTCGGCATCGAACAGCCCGTCCGGCAGGGCGTAGCGGCGGGCCAGCCAAGCGCCCACCGCCTCGCGGAACTCCGGCGTGCCGCCGACCGGCGGGTATTTGCCCCACAAATGGGCGTTGGCGCGCAGCGTCTCGTCGATGACGGCCGGCGGCTGGTGCTGCGGCTCGCCCACCGACATCATGATCGGCTCGGCGTTGGCGCGCGGCGTCACCCCGGACAGCAGGGTCGCCAGCCGGGTGAAGGGGTAGTCGGACAGCCGGTCGAGCCGGTCGTTGACGAGAGCGAAGGTGCCGAGGTCCGGGAGCGACATGCCGCCGAGAATCCTTTCCATGAGGACGGCCCGGGAAGGCCGGGCCGGCCCCGAGGGGCACGGCCCGTCAGTGGCCTCCGGGGGCCTCTGCCCGATACGAAACGGAAACGATCCTACCGGCGGTGGAGTCCCGGCACAAGGGCACAAAACCGGACGAGACCCGGTCAAGGGAAAGCATACGCCGCCCGTTCCGGCGGCCTTAGCGTCACAGCGGAAAGATTGGCGCGCCCGGCCTCAAGTCTCCGGGCAGATCATCGACGCCCTGCGGCAAGAAAAAGCGGACGCGCCTTCCCCCCTCGCGGGAGGGGCCGGGCGATGACGCCCCGCCCGGTCCGCTTCCTCCAGGACGCCTCAGAGGGCTTCGGTGTTGGTCTCGCCGGTGCGGATGCGCACGGCCTGGGCGATGTCCAGCACGAAGATCTTGCCGTCGCCGATGCGGCCGGTGTTGGCGGCCTTCTGGATCGCCTCGACCACCTGCTCGTACTGGTCGTCGGACACCGCGACCTCGACCTTCACCTTGGGCAGGAAGCTCACGGAATACTCGGCGCCGCGGTAGATCTCGGTCTGACCCTTCTGGCGTCCGAAGCCCTTCACCTCGCTCACCGTCAGGCCCTGGATCCCGAGCGACGTCAGCGCCTCGCGCACTTCGTCGAGCTTGAACGGCTTGATGATGGCCATAACCAGTTTCATGTGGCTTCCCCTTGGTATGCGTGTTTGCGGGCCCTTGCGGTCGCCCGGTCCCCCCTCGGCCGATCCCGCCGTGACGGCGGGTTTCCCGAACGTGACTCGAGCGTGTTCGCCTCGACCATAAAAAGCAATGTCTTCAAAAATCGTGCCGGTTGCAGAATCGGCCCTTTTCAGCGGTTTTTGGATGTTTCGCCGATCGATTGGGCAGGTCATGCCTAATAATTACGCAAACCGGGTGCCGCGACGCCGCGCCGCTGGACATCCGGACCGAGCGGAACGATTGTTCGTACCCGTCTACACTGATCGAAGGGCAGCGCCATCATGACCGAATCGGGCACCACCGCAGCGCAGGAGATCACGACCGACGTCGTCGTGTTGGGCGGCGGACTGGCCGGACTCAGCATGGCGGCGGCCCTGGCCACCGCGGGCGTTCCGGTGGTCTGCATCGACCGCGACAGCCCGGACCGGCAGGCGGGGGACGATTTCGACATCCGCACCACGGCGGTCGCCTACGCCTCGATGAAGGTGCTGGAGGGGGCGGGCGTGTGGAAGCACATGGAGCCCGACGCCGGCCCGATCCTGGACATCCGGGTGGCCGACCAGTTCTCGCCCCTGTTCGTCCACTACGACCACACGGAGCTGACCTGGGACGGCAAGAACCAGCCCTTCGGCTGGATTCTCGACAACAAGGACATGCGCCGCGCTTTGTTCGCCCGCGCCAGGGAACTGCCCGGCCTGCATCATCTCGCCCCGGCCCAGGCCGTGTCGATCGAGCGCAGCCGCGCCGGCGCCACGGTGACGCTGGCCGACGGGCGGGTGGTCAAGGCGCGGCTGGTGGTCGGGGCCGACGGGCGCCGCTCGCTGGCGCGGGAGAGCGCCGGGATCAAGCTGCGCACCTGGGCCTACGACCAGACCGCGATCATCTGCACGATCCGCCATTCGGAGCCGCACAACGGCGTGGCGGTGGAGCATTTCCTGCCCAACGGCCCCTTCGCCGTGCTGCCGATGACCGAGAACCGTTCCTCCATCGTGTGGAGCGAGAAGCGGTCGCTGGTCGACATGTATCTGAAGCTGCCCGAGGACCAGTTCATCGACGAGTTGACCCGGCGTTCGGGCGGCTATCTGGGCGACATCGAGCTGGTGACCCGGCGCGACGCCTGGCCGCTGTCGGTCCTGCTGGCCGAGCGCTTCATCGCCGAGCGCGTCGCCCTGATCGGCGAGGCGGCCCACGCCATCCACCCCATTGCCGGGCAGGGGCTGAACCTGGGCCTGCGCGACGTGGCCGCTCTGGCCGAGGTGATCGTGGACGCCCACCGGCTGGGGCTGGACGTCGGTTCGCCGGAGGTGCTGGCGCGCTTCCAGCGCTGGCGCCGCTTCGACACGGTGCTGCTGGCCGTGGTCTGCGACGGTCTGGTGCATCTGTTCTCGAACAACATCCCGCCGATCAAGCTGGCCCGCGACATCGGCATGGCCGTCGTCAACCGCCTGCCGCCGCTGAAGCGCTTTTTCATGCGGCACGCGATGGGGGTGGTCGGCGAGCTGCCGCGGATGATCAAGGGCGTGCCGCTGTAAGGCGCCGCCCGCCCGTCATCCCAACCCGTACTCCGACAGCGCCTCGTACACCGCGGCCCCCTTGCCCAGGTGGCTGCGGTAGAGCGTGAAGTGATCCACCCGGATCGGACCGGCGCGGAACATCCCGCGCTCCTCGACGAAGCGCCCGATCCGATCCTTCGGCGCGTCCTTCAGCCGGGCAAGCGTGACGTGGGGCGAGAATTTGCGCTCCTCCGCCTGCAGGCCGCAGCGGACCAGCGCCGACTCGACCTTGGACTGGAGGTGCGACAAGGCGTCGCTGCGCTCCACCCCGGCCCAGAGGACGCGGGCGTTGCGGCCGCTGCCGTACACGCCCACGCCGTCCAGGACCAGATCGAAGGCCGGCGCCACGATCTGCGCCAGCGACTCGTCGATCTCCGCTGCCTGATCCTCCGGCACCTCCCCGATGAAGCGGAGCGTCAGGTGCAGGTTGTCCGCGTCGGTCCAGCGGGCGCCGGGCACGCCGCCGCCCAGCCCCGCCAGACGCCGGCGCACCTCCTCCGGAAAATCGAGGGCGACGAAGAGACGGATCATTGGCGTTCCGGAACGGTTACGGGCAGGGGTCGGGATAGCGGGCGTTGACCGCCTCGATGTCCTTCATCACTTCGTCCGACAGCGTGACGTTCACCGCTGCGATGTTGGACTTGAGGTCCTCCATGGTCGTCGCGCCGATCAGCGAGGACGCCACGAAGGGCTGCTGCAGGGTGAAGGCGATGGCCATCTGGGTCGGCGACAGGCCGTGGCGCCGGGCGACGTCCAGATACTCCTTCGTCGCCACGTCGGCGTTGACGGTGGCGTAGCGCGACTTGCGGTGATCCAGCGCGCGGCGGGTGCCGGCGGGAACGGCGCCGTCCAGATACTTGCCGGTCAGCGTGCCGGCGGCCAACGGCGAGTAAGCCAGAAGCCCGACATCCTCGCGCAGCGACACCTCGGCCAGACCCTGCTCGAAGGTCCGGTTGAGCAGGCTGTAGGCGTTCTGGATCGAGGCGATGCGCGGCAGGCCCTTGTCCTCCGCCAGCTTCAGGAACTGCATCACCCCCCAGGGCGACTCGTTCGAGACGCCGATGTGGCGGACCTTGCCGGACTTGATCAGCTCGTCGAGCGCCGACAGAGTCTCCTCGATGGGCGTGCCGTCCTTCTCCGGCCGGTGGACGTAGTTTCGCGCGCCGAAGCGGTTGGTCGAGCGGTCGGGCCAGTGGAGCTGGTACAGGTCGATGTAGTCGGTCTGGAGCCGGCGCAGGCTGGCCTCGACCGCCGCGAAGATGTTGGCGCGGTCGAGCTTCGCCTCGCCGTTGCGCACCCAGGCGAAGCCGCCGTCGCTGGCCCCGACGACCTTGCTCGCCAGGATCACCTGATCGCGCTTGCCGTTCGCCTTGAACCAGGTGCCGATCACCTCCTCCGTACGTCCGTACGTGTCGGCGGTCGGGGGGATGGCGTACATCTCCGCCGTGTCCCAGAAATTCACGCCCTCGCCGAGCGCGTAGTCCATCTGGGCGTGGCCTTCGGCCTCGCTGTTCTGGCGGCCCCAGGTCATGGTGCCCAGGCCGATGGCGCTGACCGACAGGCCGGTGCGGCCGAGCGGACGGTATTGCATTTGGTTATGGTCCTTAAAGGAACAGGGTGAGCACGCCCGTGTATCCGTACAGGCGGGCGTTGGAGATCTCGCCGCTGGCGAAGAATCCGGCCAGCGGGATGTCGCCGAAGGTTTCGCGGATCAGCGCCAGCTCCTGGCTGCCCTCGCCGAACAGGCTGGGGCCGCGGGCGATGCAGCTGACGTAGAGGGCGCCCTTCGGGGTGGTCTTCACGCGCTTCTTCAGATTGGCCAGCATGCGGCGCATGTCCGACTCGGCGCTCTGCTGGTCGCGGCGGGTGAACAGGATGGGCTGGCCGCTCTGCACATGATGTGCGACGGCGATCCAGCCGGCCCGCGGGTCGATGGCGATCAGGTCGCGGACCAGATAATCCGCCGTGTCGCTGCCGGCGATCGGCAGGCCGGCGAAGATGTAGCCGGACACCCGCTTGAGGTCGCGGGCCAGCAGTTCGCCGATGTCCTCCTTGAAGACCTCCAGCGCCGGGCGCCCGTCGATCTCCAGGACGACGTTGTCCTCCGCCGCGGTGATGGTTCGCACCGGCCCGATGGGCGTGCAGCCCTGGCTGAGCCCGGTGGCGACCGGCACCTGCGGCGCGAACAGCACGCCCGACACGCCGCCGTCGGCCACCGGCCCGCCGACCATCGTGGCGGTGTTGCCGGGAATGGTGAATTGCGGGAACTCCGACCGCGAGGCCGACAGGCCGCCGACCAGGAAGGCCCCGGTTGTTTCCGCCAGCGAAACGACCAGCCCGGCCAAGTCCTGGTGGCGCGGGTCGGCGTGGGCGAGCGCCAGCATGGCGCCGTGCTTGTCCAGCCAGCCGCCAGCCATGCGGCGCAGCGGCTCCATGTCGCCCGACACCACGGGGAACAGGCGGAAGCCCTCCGGCGGCAGGCGGGCGACCATCACGGCGATCCCCGGCTTGTCGAAGATCTCCTCGTCGTTGGCGCAGACGCCGATGCCGACCGTTCCCACCCAGTCGCGGATGCCGGTGACGCCGCGCAGCAGGGTGACCATGCTCGTCGCGTGCTCGGCCAGCGCGTCGGTGATGTAGAGGAAGCCGAGGTTGCAGCCCTCCACCGCGCCGAGTTCGTCCAGGCACGACTTGACGACGGCGCCCCATTCGGTGCCGGTGGCCGATGCGGCCTTGAAGTGGGTCTCGGTGGTGGCGCTGTCGCCGGCCAGGGTCGCCATGGGTGTCAGTCTCCGCTTTTGGCGATGCCGTCCAGAAGGCGGGCGACGTGGGGCGTGATGCGCTCCACGATCACCTTCACGCCGGCCGCGTTGGGATGGATGCCGTCGGGCTGGTTCAGCGCGGCGTCGGCCGCCACGCCGTCCAGGAAGAACGGGTAGAGCTGTACGTCGTACGTCTTCGCCAGTTCCGGGTAGATGGCGTTGAAGCGCTCCACGTACGCGCGGCCCAGGCTGGGCGACGCGTACATGCCGGCCAGCAGCACGGGCAGCTTCTCGCCGGTCAGCCGCTTCAGGATGGCGTCGAGGTTGGCGCGCGCCGCGGCGGGGTCGAGCCCGCGCAGCATGTCGTTCGCCCCCAGCTCCACCAGCACGGCGTCCGGCTTGTCGGCCAGCGCCCAGTCGAGCCGCGACAGGCCGCCGGCCGTGGTGTCGCCCGACACGCCGGCGTTGACGACGGTCACGTCGTAGCCCTTCGCCCGCAGCGCCGCCTGCAACTGCACGGTGAAGGCCTGCGCCTCGGGAAGGCCGTAGCCGGCGGTCAGGCTGTCGCCGAGCGCCAGCAGGGTGTAGGGCCCTTTCCCCGCACCCGTCTGGGCAGACGCGGGCGCGGTCATGCCGATTCCCACGCCGATTGCCGCAACGACGGCGAGAGCGGCCAGCCCCGACCGAAGGAGGGCCGTGTTGAAATGGCGGCGCACCATGCCATATGGCGTGAGGTTTTCCCGCCCGTTCCCCCGCCCGTTCCAGAGACGCATGCCAATGTCCCGACCCGATTCCGTTGAGTCCACCATCGTCGATCTCGACGAGGTGCATCTGAGATTGGACAGCGCGGCCGGACCCGTCAACATCCTGAGAGGCTTGAATCTCCGCATCCAGCCCGGTGAACGGGTCGGCGTGGTCGGCCCGTCGGGCTCCGGCAAATCGACCATGATGATGGTCATGGCCGGTCTGGAACGCCCCACGGGCGGGACCGTGCGTGTCGCCGGACAGGATCTGGGCCGGCTGGACGAGGACGGGCTTGCGCGCTTCCGCCGCGACCATGTGGGGATCGTCTTCCAGGCTTTCCACCTCGTGCCGACGATGACCGCGCTGGAGAACGTCGCCATCCCCCTGGAATTCGCCGGGGCCGCCGACGCCTTCGACCGCGCGCGCTCCGGGCTGGAGGCGGTCGGGCTGGCCCACCGGCTGAGCCACTATCCGGGCCAGCTCTCCGGCGGCGAGCAGCAGCGCGTCGCCCTGGCCCGCGCCTTCGTCGCCGAGCCGTCGCTGCTGCTGGCCGACGAACCGACCGGCAACCTCGACATCGGCACCGGCGCCACCATCGTGGAGCTGCTGTTCGACCTTGCCGAGCGGCGCGGCACGACGCTGGTGCTGATCACCCACGACCCCTCCCTGGCCGACCGCTGCGACCGGACCGTGCGCCTGATGGATGGGCGCATCGTCGACGACGGCCTCGCCGCCCGCGCCGAACGCGAGCGCGTGGCCGGCGACTGAGCGTCCTTTGAGGGAGTGGTCGCGTCGCGCCCCCCTCCCGACCATCACCCCATACCCCGCTGGACGCCCCCATGACCAACCTCGCCCTCGCCTTCCGTCTGGCCCGCCGCGAGTTGCGCGGGGGGCTGAAGGGCTTTCGCATCTTCCTGGCCTGCCTGACGCTGGGCGTCGCGGCCATCGCCGCGGTCAACTCCGTGTCCGGCGGCGTGCTGTCGGGCCTGCAGGCGGACGGACGGGCGATCCTGGGCGGCGACGTCGCGCTGCGCCAGATCTACGCGCCGCCGACCGACGAGCAGCGCGCCTGGCTGGAACAGGCCGGGCGCCTGTCGCAGTCGGTGGACATGCGCGCCATGGCCCGCTCCGCCGACGACCAGCGCTCCACGCTGGTCGAACTGAAGGCGGTGGACGGCGTCTACCCGCTCTACGGCTCCGTGGCGCTGGCGCCGGAGGGCGACCTGCACACGGCGCTGGCCAACCGCGACGGGCGCTGGGGGGCGCTGGTCGAGGACGGGCTGCTCGACCGGCTGGGGCTGAAGACCGGCGACACGCTGCGGCTGGGCGAGGGCGAATTCGCCGTGCGCGGCGTGCTGACGCGCGAGCCGGACCGCGCGTCCAACGGGGCCTTCTCGCTGGGGCCGCGGGTGATGATCGGTCTGCCGTCGCTGGAGGGCACCGGCCTGCTCCAGCCCGGCAGCATCGTCTATTGGACCGCCAAGCTGGCCCTGCCGCCGGGCACCGACGTGGCGGCGTGGCAGTCGGCGCTGACGGCGCGCTTCCCCGACGCCGGCTGGCGGGTCCGCGACTTCACCAACGCCTCCCCGCAGATCGAGCGCTTCATCGACCGCATGACGCTGTTCCTGACGCTGGTCGGGCTGACCGCCCTGCTGGTTGGCGGGGTCGGCGTGGGCAACGCGGTGCGCAGCCATCTCGACTCACGCGCCCGCACCATCGCCACGCTGAAATGCCTGGGCGCGCCGGGCGATCTGGTCTTCCAGGTCTATCTGCTGCAAATCCTCGCCCTGTCCGGGCTGGGCATCCTGCTGGGGCTGCTGCTCGGCGCGGTGGCGCCGCTGGGGCTGGGGTCGCTGCTCGATCAGGTGCTGCCGGTGCCCACCCGGATCGGCGTCTACCCGGGCGCCCTGGCTCTGGCCGCGCTCTACGGCCTGCTGACCGCGCTGACCTTCTCGCTGTGGCCGCTCGGCCGCGCGCGGGAGGTGCCGGCGGCGGCGCAGTTCCGCGACGTGGTCGCCCCCGCCGGGGGCCGCCCGCGCGCGGTCTATCTGGCGGCGATGGCGCTGACCGTGGCGGCTCTGGCCGGGCTGGCCGTCGCAACCGCCCACAACAAAATATTCGCCGCCTGGTTCGTCGGCGGTTCCATCGCCACCTTCATCGCCTTCCGCGTGGCGGCGTGGCTGGTGGTGCGCGGGGCCGCGGCGGCGGGGCGGCCGCGCCGTCCGGGGATGCGGCTGGCGCTCGCCAACCTGCACCGGCCGGGCAACCCGACCGGGGCGGTGGTGCTGTCGCTCGGCCTCGGCCTGACGGTGCTGGTCGCCATCGCGCTGATCGAGGGCAACTTCTCCCGCCGGGTCAACGAGACGATCCCGAAGGACGCGCCCAGCTTCTTCTTCGTGGACATCCAGCCCGACCAGTTCGAGCCGCTGAAACAGACGCTCTCCGCCCTTCCCGGCACCAGCGGGTTCGAGGCGGTGCCCAGCTTGCGCGGGCGGATCGAGACGGTGAACGGCCAACCGGCGGAAAAGGCGCTGGTCAACCCCGAGCAGTCCTGGGTGCTGTCCGGCGACCGCGGCATCACCTATTCCGCCAAGCTGCCCGAGCATTCGGAGATCGTCGCCGGCTCCTGGTGGCCGGAGGACTACAAGGGGAAGCCGCTGATCTCCATCCACCAGAACGTGGCGAGCGCCTTCGGCATCGGTCCCGGCGCCACCATGGGGATCAACGTCCTGGGCCGCACCATCGAGGCGACGGTCGGCAACGTGCGCGCCGCCGACTTCTCGACGCTGGCCATCAACTTCGCCCTGGTCTTCGCGCCGGGCACGCTGGAGCGGGCGCCGCAGACCTGGATCGCCACCATCCGCAGCACGCCGCAGGCGGAGCCGGAGGTGCAGCGCTCCGTCCTGCAGCGCTTCCCCAACGTCACGCTGGTGCGGGTGAAGGACGCGCTGGACACGGTGGGCACCATGCTGGGCCACATCGGCACGGCGGTGCGCGTCACCGCCGGGATCACGCTGGCCGCCGGCACGCTGGTGCTGGCCGGGGCGGTCGCCGCCGGGCACCGCCGCCGGGTCTACGACGCGGTGGTGCTGAAGGTGCTGGGGGCCACGCGGGCCGACGTGCTGAAGGCGTTCCTGCTGGAATACGGGCTGCTCGGCATCCTGACCGCGGCCATCGCCGGGATCATCGGCACGATCACCGCCTGGGCGGTGATGACTTTCCTGATGCGCTGGGACTGGACCTTCCTGCCGTCGGCGGTGCTGACCACGGCGCTGCTGAGCACCGCGATCACGCTGGCCTTCGGCTTCCTCGGGACGTGGCGGGCGCTCGGCCAGCCCTCCGCCCCGCTGCTGCGCAACGACTGACACCGGCGGCGGACACCGGCGAGGACACCGGCGGTCACTGGAGTGACCGCCGGCATCGCGCGCGTCACGAACCCTGGCTGAGCGCTTCGGCCAGGGCGCGGTCGGGGTGGTTCCCGCCGACGATGAGCTGCATGGAGCCGGTCGGCACCTCGACCCCCAACTCGTCGAAACGCTTCTTCATGCGGCGGTTGAACTCGCGCGACACGCCCCACTGCTTGGTCGGGCGGGTCTTGAAGCGCGCGGTGATGAGCTGGGTCGAGTCGGGCTGGAACTTGTCCAGGCCCATCACCTCCAGCGGCCCCATGATGTCGGGCGCGAACTGGGTGTCGGACTGCAGGCTGGCGCCGATGTCCTTCAGCAGCTCGATCACGCGGTCGGGGTCCTCGCGGTAGGCGACCCGCACCTCGAACAGGGCGTAGGAGAAGTCCTTCGACATGTTCTTGACGGTGCTGACCGAGTTGAAGGGCACCGTGTGGATGGCGCCCGACCCGTCGCGCAGCCGGATGGAGCGGATGGAGATGGCCTCCACCGAACCGGAATGGCCGCCGCCGACGTCCACCACGTCGCCGATGGAGATGCTGTCCTCGAACAGGATGAACAGGCCGGTGATGATGTCCTTGACCAGGGTCTGCGAGCCGAAGCCGACGGCCAGACCGACCACACCGGCGCCGGCCAGCAGCGGCGCGATGTTGACGCCCAGCTCCGACAGGGTGATCAGCGACACCATGGTGACCAGGAGGATCAGGAAGGCGTTGCGCAGCAGCGGCAGCAGGGTGCGCACCCGCGCGCTGCGCTCGATCCGCGTGCCGTTGCGGTCGGTGGAGGCGAGGAAGCGCTCGATCATCGCGCTCACCACCTCCCAGGCGATGACGGAGCCGATGAACAGGAGGCCGATGGTCACAGTGCTGCGCAGGATGCGCTGGCCGAGCCGGGTGTCCGTCCAGGCCAGCGTGTCGAAGCCCCAGCCGTAGAGGATCATCATCGCAGCACCAACCCAGATCACCGTCTTCACCGCCCGGTGCAGGAAGGGCAGGTAGAGGGAGGCGCGGTCCTTCAGCGGCGGCAGGGCGCCCTGGCTCTCCGGCACCATGCGCAGGCCGCGGCGCAGGCCGCGGTTGATGCCGTTGACCAGCAGCCGGGCGATCACCGCGACCAGGATGGTGATGCCGGTGGCGCGGGCCAGATACTCGAACCCGCCGTAGACGTTCAGCACCCAGACGCCGAAGGTCACCACGACGTAGATGATCGCCAGGACGTGCCAGACGTCGGCGAAGCGGCGGCGGGCGGAGCGCAGGACGGCGCCCTGGCCCTCCGACTCGCGCTCGGCGGTGGCCGCCGGGTCGCCGTCGCCGGACAGCGGGTTGCCGTGCATCCAGTCGGCGACGATGCGGCGGTTCTGCAGGATCAGCGCGATCAGCATGCCGGCGATCGCCAGCCCCAGCAGCTTCAGCAGCGCGCCGTAGGCGCCGAGCGGCAGGCCCAGCACATAGGCGCCCTCGGCCAGGAAATAGCCGTAGACGCCGACCGCGGCCAGCCGGCGGACCCAGCGGTAGAGGCGCTGGGCGTTGGCGTCGCCCACCCGCACCATGCGCAGGGAGGGCGCGAAGGGAGCGATCAGGATGCGGGCGGCGACCAGCAGGATCTGCAGGATGACGGTGGCGTTGATGACGGCCAGCGCGACCAGCCGGACGCGCGGCCCCGGCTCGCTGACCGACAGGATGGCGTAGGCGACGACGATGAAGGCGGCGATGGGCGCCAGCTCCAGCAGCGCGCGGCCGAGCAGCAGCGGGAAGCGCACCAGCACCGTGCTGCCCCGGCGGGCGGCGAGCGCGTTGCGCGGGCGGGCGAGCAGCCAGCCGACGAAGCGCTGGATCGCCAGGCCGGCGGTCAGGATCATCGTCAGCTGGATGGCGATCTGCACCCAGCGGTCACGGGCCGACGGGTCGACCATCTGGCGGTTCGCCCAGTCGATGGCGCCGGGCAGTTCCTTGAACACGTTGCCGACCTGGACGAGCTGGCGGCTCAGCACGTCCATGCGCTCGGCCAGGAAGGACAGGGCGCTGGCGCCGATGGTCTCGGGCAGGGTGCTGGCAGCCGGTGCCTCCTCGGCCTTGGCCTGTTCCAGCCCCTTCTGCGCGGCGACCAGAGCCTTCAACTGCTCGACCAGCCGGGCGCGGGCCGCCGGGTCCTCCAGCGTCGTGATCATCGCCTGCATCTGCTCGGGCGTCGGATCGGGCGAGGCGGCGGGCTCGGCGGGGGCCGCGGCGGCCGGGGCCGGCATGGCGGCGCCCGGAACGGGGCCGGCGGCCAGCGCCGGCGCGGCGAGGCCGGCGAGGAGCAGCAGAAGGACGGCGAGTGCGCCCATGCAGGGGGCCGTCCACCGGGTGCGTGCGCGAAGCATCCCTGTCCTTTTTCGTGATTTCGGCAATGCGTCAGTGAAGGCCGGGGACGTTATCCCGTGCCCGCCTCCTTGCCAACCCGCGCAGTTTCAGACCTTTTTGGGACGGAATTGCGGCCGTGCCCAAGGCGCCGGCGGGCTCCGGAACGGGGCCTAGGGCGCTTTTCCGCCAGACTGGGCGCCGTCCTGGGCCTCGTCCTGAGCGACGTGGCAGGCGACTCGGTGGCCCGGCGCCACGGGGTCGAGAGACGGCGGGACCTGGGCGCAACCGTCATGGGCCAGCGGGCAGCGCAGCCGCAGGGCGCAGCCGGTCGGCGGGCGCAGGGGGGAGGGCGGATCGCCGTGCAGCGCCGGGCGGACCAAGCCGGCCGCCGCGACCAGCGCGCGGCTGTAGGGGTGGCGCGCCCCCGCCGCCAGAACCGCGCTGTCCGCCGACTCGACGATCCGGCCGAGCAGGAGCACCAGCCCCCGCCGCGCCATCCGCAGGCCCTCCGCCGCGTCCTGGGTGGCGTAGAGCAGGGCGAGCCGGCGGCGGCGGCGGATCGCTTGCAGCAGGGCCAGGAAGTCCGCCCGCTCCGCCCCGTCGAGCGTCGCGGCCGGCTCGTCGCAGACCAGCAGGCGCGGCTCCGGCAGCAGGGCGCGGGCCAGCCCGGCGCGCGCCGCCTCCGCCGGACGGAGCGACCCGGGATGGAGGTCGAGGACCGCCGTGGGCAACCCGACCTCCTCCAGCGCCTCGGCCATCCGCGCGGCGCGGTCGGCTGGGGATCGGGTGGGCCGCAGCGACTCCAGCGTCTCGGCGAGCTGCGCGCCGATGGTCATCAGCGGGTCGAGGGCGGCCAGCGGATCGGGGAAGAGGATTTGCAGGTCCCGCCGCGCCCGGCGCATCGCCTCCGGCGGGGCGGCGGCGAGGTCGGTGCCCAGCCAGGACACCTGACCGCCGACCGGCGGCACCAGCCGCAGGATGGCGCGGGCCAGCACCGACTTGCCGCTGCCCGTCTCGCCGAGCAGGGCCAGCGTCTCGCCCTCGGCCAGTTCGATGGACAGGCCGTCGACCACGGTCAGCC
The DNA here is from genome assembly GCF_058780535.1 of Azospirillum sp. UENF 211521. Lineage (NCBI taxonomy): Bacteria > Pseudomonadati > Pseudomonadota > Alphaproteobacteria > Rhodospirillales > Azospirillaceae > Azospirillum > Azospirillum sp. UENF 211521. The sequence continues at coordinate 37,907 of NZ_JBSNCF010000001.1, read as the reverse complement.
AGCGCTCCTCGCCGCGCCAGCTCCGCCCCAGCGGAAAAGCGACGCGCAGGTCGCGCACCGACAGGATGGGCGGGCCGGAGGGCGCCGGCTCCACCGGGGGCGGGGCGGGGGTGGGCTCCTCCTCCGGCGCTTCCAGGCGCCCTTGGGCCAGGATCAGCCGGCGGTCGGCCAGACCGGAGTGGACCGGGTCGGCCTGGATTGGATCGGGTTGCGGGCGTCCGGCCAGCAGCAGCGCTGTTCCAGCCTCGCGCGTCCAGGCGGCGAGATCGCTCAGCAGGCGGACGCGCTGGGTGGGGTCGAGCGCGGCGGCGGGGGCATCGGCGAGCAGCAGCGCCGGCTGCGCCACCATGGCCAGCGCCAGCGCCGCCCGCCAGCGCATCGCCTCGCCCAGCTCGTGGGGGTGGAGCGCCAGCCGGCGCGCGGCGGCGGGCACCTGGAAACGCTCCAGCGCCTCGGCGGCGCGGCGCAGGGCGGTACGCTCGTCCATCCCGGATTGGTGGGCCAACAGCTCGGTGAACTGGGCGCCCAGCGGGCGCAGCGGGTCCAGGGCGCCGTCCTGGGTGACCAGGATGCGCCGCCCCCGGATGTGGATGTCGCCCAGCACCGTGACGCCCTTGGGCGCGAGGCCGGCCAGCGCGCGCAGGAGCAGCGTCTTGCCCGCCCCGGCGCCGCCCGACAGGGCCAGCACCTCGCCGGGCTCGACGGCGAAGCTCAGCCGGTCGAGCAGGATGTCGCGGCTGGTCAGCAGGGACAGCCCCTCCACCCGCAGCGGCGTGCGCTCTTCCGATCCGCTCACCGGCGCCCCCCGGTCGTGGAGAAGGCCAGCCGCATTCCGTCGCCCACCCCGTGCAGCGCCCACAGGGTCAGCGCCAGCAGCAGAGCCGGGCCGGCCAGCGCCACGGCGTCGCCCGCCCGCGCCGCCGCGCCGATGGCGGTTCCCCAGCCGGTCACCCCCTCCGGCAGGCCGAGGCCGAGCAGGCTGGCGAGGCTTTCCGCCATCAGGGCGCGGGGAAGGGCGGTCCAGGCCGCGGCGGCGAGCGGCAGGACGGCGTTGGGCAGGATGTGGCGGCGCAACCGGCGCCCGTTGGCAATCCCGGCGGCCTGGGCGGCGCTCAGGAACTCCCGCCGCAGCAGGGCGCGCAGCTCGTCCCGCGCGACGACGGCCACCGCCGGGGCGGCGATCAGGGCGGTCACCACGGCCATCGGCGCCAGCCCGCGCTCCGGACCCAGCAACCCGCCGGCCAGCGGCAGCGCCAGCGCCAGGGGCAGGCCGGTCAGCGCGGTGGCGGGCGTCATCATCGCCCGCTCCGCCCGCTCGCCCAGGGCCACCGCCGTGGCGGCCCAGAGCAGGCCGAGGGCGGCCCCGCCCAGCCCGGCGAACAGTGCGAAGGTCAGGCTCTGGTGCCCGGCGGCCAGCGCCGCCCCCACCGGGCCGCCCCCGGCGACGAGGCCGGCGGCGACCGCCAGCATCAGCGCCGCGAGGACGGTCAGCCCCGCGGCGGCGGGCCGGTGCGCGGTCAGCCGCTGCCCGGCCTTCTGCCAGGGACCGTCGCGCCAATGAGAGTCGGTGCCGGCGGGTCCGTGCATCAGGCCATCCGGGCGCGCGGGTCGATCCAGCCGTGCAGCGCGCCGCACAGCGCGTTCAGCAGCACGGCGAGGCCGCACAGCCCGGCGAGCGCCGCGACGGCCATGCTGGCATCCCCGGCCCGCGCCGCCTCGACGAACAGCCGCCCGGCGCCGGAAAAGCCGGTCCCGAACAGGCTTTCCACCGCCACGGCCGCGGTCACCGTTCCCGCCACGGCGCTGCGCAGGCCGCCCACCGCCGCCGACAGCCCCAGCGGCAGGCTGAGCCGCCACAGCAGGGCGGAACCGTCCACCCCTCGTCCGCGCGCCGCCAGCAAAACCGTGTCCTCCGCCCCGGCCCGCGCCCGGCCGGCGAGCACCGCGGCCTGGGCGGCGGCGGGCAGGGTCACGGCGACGACGCCCAGCAGGACGGGCGCCTTCGCCAGCGTGGCGGCGAAGACCGCGGCCAGCAGGAAGCCCGGCATGGCCGGACCCAACCCGCCCAAAACGGCGCCCGCTCCACCCAGCACACCGAGCAGGGCGCCGAGCCCGGTTCCCAGGGCCAGCGCCGGCACGACCAGCGCCAGCGTCGCCGGCAGGGCGGCCAGCGCGGCGCCGAGCGCGGGGGCCCAGCCCGGTCCGGCCAGCGCCGCCACCACGCCGGCGGCGAGCGCGAGGCCCAGCAGGGCCGGCACCGCGGCCAGCACCTGACGCAGGACGAGGCTCAGCATCGGTCCCGCCGGGAGCGGGCGGCCGTGACGGGCGGATTGTGTGGAGGGACGGACAAGCGGCTCACAACAAGCGGGTCACGGGGCAAGGACGGGAGCAGGGACGGGCACGAATGGAGTCCTCCTGACGGTACCCAGGTCCCGGCCGGTCGGGCAATGGAATTTCGCCTCTCGGCGGGGGGCGGGGAGGGTTGGGCGGCTGCGGTGTTGTTCGGGCATTCGCCTTCCTGGCCGGTCGCAGCCCGTCCCGGACGCACCATATGTGAACCCCCGATGCCGATCCCCGCAGGAACCCCGGTCCAGCCGCGTCCCATGCCCGACCAGCCGTCCGTCGCCCAGCCATCCCTCCCCGCAACGCCGCTTCCGGCGTCTCCCATGATGGCCGCGGACCCGCTGCTGGTGCCGGGCCGCACCTGCTGGCGGGTGGAGCGGGCCGAGCGGGTCGGCGTCATCGTCGATGGGGAGGACTACTTCGCGCTCGCCAAGGCGGCGATGCGGCAGGCGCGGCGCAGCATCTACCTGACCGCCTGGGACTTCGACGCCCGCATCCGGCTGACCCCGCAGGCGCGCCACCCGCGCCGCCCCGACAAGCTCGGCAACCTGCTGAACTGGCTGGCCGCGACCCGCCCGGACCTGACCATCCATGTTCTGAAGTGGGACTTCGCGGAGCTGTTCGACCTGGCCCGCTGGTCGCAGCCGCTGTTCCTGCGCGGCTGGCTCAGCCATTCGCGGCTCCAGTACCGGCTGGACGGCGACCATCCCGCCGGGGCCTGCCACCATCAGAAGATGCTGGTGATCGACGACCGGCTGGCTTTCTGCGGCGGGCTGGACATCACCGCCAACCGCTGGGACACCCGCGCCCACCGCGCCGACGAGCCGCTGCGCCGCCAGCCGGACGGCTCCCCCTACGAGCCCTTCCACGACCTGATGATGGCGGTGGACGGCGACGCCGCCCGCGCGCTGGGCGACCTGTTCCGCGAGCGCTGGCGCCGTGCCACCGGCTGCGTGCTGTCGCCGCCCGCCATGGACGTGCTTGGCGGCGGCGGCGGCCCTTCCGACGGCAAGCGCCCCCGGCGGCTGCGGCTGAAGGCGCGCCGGGCCGGGCCGGACAGCCCCGACCCCTGGCCGCAACAGCTCGTCCCGCTGCTCAAGGGCATGCCCGTCGGCATCGCCCGCACCGAGCCCGGCTACAACGGGCGCGCCGAGGTGCGGGAGGTCGAGGCGCTCTACACCGCCGCCATCGCCGCGGCCGAGCGCTTCATCTACCTGGAGAGCCAGTATTTCGCCTCGGTCGCCGTGGCCGAGGCGCTGAAGGCGCGGCTGGCCGAGCCGGACGGGCCGGAGGTCGTCGTCGTCAACTCCGCCCGCACGTCGAGCTGGCTGGAGAACACCGTGATGCTCGGCGCCCGCGCCCGGCTGGTGAAGGAGCTGCGCGAGGCCGACCGCAACGGGCGCTTCCGCTTCTACATCGCCAAGACCGAGAGCGCCAAAACCGGCAGCGTCGGCATCACCATCCACGCCAAGGTGATGGTGGTGGACGATCGGCTCCTGCGCATCGGCTCGGCCAACCTGAACAACCGGTCGATGGGGCTGGACACCGAATGCGATCTGGCGCTGGAGGCGCCCCAGGGGCGGGTGGAAGGGCGCGAGGCCCGGCTGGCCATCGCCGGGGTGCGCGACGACCTGCTCGCCGAGCATCTCGGGGTGACGCCGGACAGCGTGGCGGCGGAGCTGCGCCGCACCGGCTCGCTCATCCGCACGGTGGAGGCGCTGAGCCGGCCCGGCGGGCGGACGCTGGAGTTGCTGGAGGACGCCGACCCCGGCCTGCTGGCCACCGCCGTCGCCGATTCCATGCTCTTCGATCCGGAACGCCCGGTCAGCGCGGCGGACATCGTGTGGCGCGTCCTGCCGTCGCGCATCCCGCGGCGCCACCACTGGCTGGCGCTGGGCATCATCCTGGCGGTGGTGGGCGGGGTGTGGGGGCTGTGGAACCACACGCCGCTGCGCGACTGGGCGACGCTGGACGCCGTGCTGGAGGGGTTCGAGCGCCTGCGCGAGTCGGCCTTCGGGCCGCTGTGGCTGATCCTGCTCTACGTCGCCGGGGGCTTCGTGCTGTTTCCGGTGCTGCTGCTGATCGCGGCGACGGCCATCGCGCTGGGGCCGTGGATGGGCTTCCCGACCGCGCTGGCCGGGGTGCTGGCCTCCGCCGCGGCGCTGTTCTGGGTGGGACGGTTCACCGGCCGGCGCCCCATCGAGCGCTACGGCGGCGCTGTGGTGCAGCGGGCGAGCGCGGCGTTCGGCGAGCGTGGCGTGCTGGCCATGGCGGCGCTGCGGGTAGTGCCGGTGGCCCCCTTCACCGTGGTGAACCTCGTCGCCGGGGCGTCCCGCATCCGGTTTGCCGACTATCTGTTCGGGACGATCCTGGGAATGGCGCCGGGAATCCTTGTCTTCAACCTGCTCGGGCACCAGCTTGAGCGTGTGTTGACGGAACCGACGCCCACCGACATGGTTCTTCTGGGTCTGGCGGCGGTGACGGCGCTGGGGCTCGGCTGGGCCGGCAACCGGCTGGTGCGGGCCCTGGCGGCGAGACGGCCAGCCACCGGAGAGACAGCGAGGGGAGACCAAGAGCGGTGATCCGATTCAGCCGAGAGCGTGTGCAGCGGATCGCCTCCGCGCTGCGCGCCGCCCGCGTCCGCCGCCCGAAGCGCCGCGTCGACAGCCGCAGCGGTCCGGTGCCGGAGGGCATGGCGCCGCTGCGCGTGGCGACCTGGAACATCCACAGCTGCGTCGGGCTGGACGCGCGCTTCGCGCCGGACCGCATCGCCGAGGTCATCAAGGAGCTGGACGTCGATCTGGTCGGGCTTCAGGAGGTCGGCTGGCACCACCGCGGCGAATCCGGGCTGGACCAGTTCGCCTTCCTGGAGCGCGCCACCGGCCTGAAGGCCCACGCCGGCCCGACCAAGCACAACGCCCACGCCCATTACGGCAACGCCATCCTGACCCGGCTGCCGGTCCTGAAATGCGAGCCCATCGACCTCAGCGTCGGGCGGCGGGAGCCGCGTGGCGGCATCGACGTGATCGTCGAGGTGGAGGGGCGCCCGGTGCGCATCATCGTCGCCCATCTCGGGCTCGACCCGTGGGAGCGGGCGCGGCAGGTCGGCGCCATCGTCGACCGGCTGGAGGAACAGCCGGCCCTGCCGACCCTGTTCATGGGCGACCTCAACGAATGGGCGCCGAACTCCCCCCGCCTGCGCAAGCTGGCCGAGGCTTTTCCCGACTGGGCCAGCCCGCGCAGCTTCCACGCGCGGATGCCCACGCTGCGGCTCGACCGTATCTACGTGAACAACGGGCTGACCATCCCGTCCTACGAGGTGGTGCGCACGGTTCTGACGCGCCGCGCGTCCGATCATCTGCCGGTGCGCGCCACCGTGGCGGTGCCATAACCGATTTTCCCGCTCGGGCATACCGGGCACCTGTTCGCTGCAAGGCGCGTGCGCGGTTCCGCGGGCGCGCCTTTTTCTTTGGGCTTGATCCTCCTGCCTTGCCTCCTTTGCAGTGCAGCGTTGCATGGTCTGTTTCGTGTGGCTGACTGTTTCTTATGTAAGTTTTTTGCCCGAGAACGGGTGTCGGCTATTGACCTTCCGGATAAGGACTGGCCAATCTATCGGTTGGTCATACGACCAATGACGGCCGATCAATGACGACACCCAGCCGACCGGGCGTGGGACCAACCGCCGAAGCGAGGACCTGTTGCTCTACCATCTCTACGATCTGCAGCACGCCGCTCTGCGCCCGATGCGCCTCCTGGCCGAAGCGACCCAGCACACCTTCCAGAACCCGTTCAGCCCGGTGTCCTACACCCGCGTCGGCCGCGCCATGGCCGCCGGCGCGGAACTGCTGGAGCGCACCACCCGCCGCTTCCCCAAGCCGGAGTTCGGCCTGAAAACCACGGTGGTGAACGGCGAGACGGTGGCGGTCACCGAGCGCATCGCCCACCGCCAGCCCTTCTGCAACCTGCTGCACTTCGCCAAGCCGGAGGGCACCCCGGCGCAGCCGCGCGTCCTGCTGGTCGCCCCGATGTCGGGCCACCACGCGACGCTGCTGCGCGGCACGGTGGCGGCGCTGCTGGCCGACCATGACGTCTTCGTCACTGACTGGATCGACGCCCGGCTGGTGCCGCTGGCGCGCGGGCGGTTCGACCTGGACGACTACATCGACACGGTGGCGGAGTTGATCCGCGTCCTGGGGCCGCAGACCCACGTCATCGCGGTGTGCCAGCCGGCGGTTCCGGTCCTCGCCGCGGTGTCGCTGATGGCGGCTGGGGACGAGGCGGTGCAGCCGCGCTCCATGACGCTGATGGGCGGCCCCATCGACCCGATGGCCAACCCGACCGCGCCGGTGAAGCTGGCGGCGACCCGCCCGCTGTCCTGGTTCGAGCGCAACGTCATCACCACCGTCCCGGCCTATTATCCGGGCGGCTTCCGTCAGGTCTATCCGGGCTTCATCCAGCTCTCCGGCTTCATGTCGATGAATCTGGACCGCCACATCGGGGAGCATGTCGGCCTGTTCCGCCACCTCGTCCGCGGCGATGGCGACTCCGCGGAGCAGCACCGCCGCTTCTACGACGAATACCTGTCGGTCATGGACCTGTCGGCGGAGTTCTACCTGCAGACCATCGAGACGGTGTTCCAGAAGCATTCGCTCGCCAACGGCACCATGGAGTCGCGCGGGCGCAAGGTGGAACCGGCGGCGATCCGCCGGACCGCCATGATGACGGTGGAGGGCGAGCTGGACGACATCTCAGCCCCCGGCCAGACCGAGTCGGCGCACCGGCTCTGCGCCTCGCTTCCGGACGACATGCGCGCCCGCCATTTCCAGAAGGGCGTCGGCCACTACGGCATCTTCAACGGCCGCCGCTGGCGCGAGAGCATCATGCCGGCGGTGCGGGAGTTCATCCGCAAGCACGACTGAGATGAGTGGAAAAAACCCCTCTCCCGTCCCGGGAGAGGGAAGGGGCCCGCGCCAAAGGCGTGGGAAGGGTGAGGGTGCCGGCAAGGATCAGCCTCTTGATCCTCGCATGACCCTCACCCGGCCCTTCGGGCCACCCTCTCCCGGGGCGGGAGAGGGAATCAGCCAGCGTTAGCGCTTCGGAACGCGCACCGGGCGCAGCTCGTGGAGCAGCCAGACCAGCCCGGACACCAGCAGGATCGCACCCGCCTGATGGGCGGCGCCCAGCGGGATCCACACAAAGCTCAGCAGCGTGGCGATGCCCAGCCCGATCTGCACCAGCACCATCGCCGCGGTCAGCAGCGCCACCCGCCCGGCGCGGCCCGGCAGGCGGGCCACCCACACCCGCAGGGCGAGCCCCAAGACCACCAGCCCGGTCAGCAGCGCCAGCGCCCGGTGCGTCAACTGGATGGCCGCTGTGTTCTCGAAAAGGTTGATCCACCAGGGCGTCAGGTTGGCGACCTCCGGCGGGATGACGTGGCCGGCCATCAGCGGGAAGGTGTTATAGGCCAGCCCGGCGTCCGTCCCGGCGACGAAGGCGCCCCAGACGATGGTGACGCCGGTCAGCCCCAGGGCCCAGCGCGCGTGTTTGCGCAGCCGGCCCGACTCGGTCGCCCAGCCGGCCAGCGGCAGCGGGTCGAGAATCCCCAGCGCGGTGCGCAGCAGCAGCCCGTAGATCAGGATCGCCGTGCCGAGATGCAGCGCCAGCCGGTAATGGCTGACGTCGGGCCGGTCGACCAGCCCGCTCTTGACCATGTACCAGCCGATCACCCCCTGAAGCCCGCCGAGCAGGAACAGCCCGGCCAGTTTCGGCCACAGGGCGGCGGGGATGCGCCCGTTGACCCAGAAGCGCAGGAAGGGGATCAGGAAGACGAAGCCGATCAGCTGGCCCCAGAAGCGGTGGAACCACTCCCACCAGAAGATCTGTTTGAAGGCCGCCAGATCCATCGCCGAGTTGTAGATGCGGAACTCCGGCGTTGTCTGGTAGAGGCCGAAGACGCGGTTCCATTCCGCTTCCGACAAGGGCGGCAGGATGCCGATCAGCGGCTTCCACTCCACCATCGACAGGCCGGATTCGGTCAGGCGCGTGATGGCGCCGATCACCGCCATGGCGAAGACCATCCCACAGCAGACGAGAAGCCAATAGGCGATGGGACGGGTGGAGGCGGGGTCGCGGACGTCTTTCCCGGCGAGGGCGGGGGCGGTGATGTCGGTCACGGACGGGCGGCTCCGGATGATGCGGAAAAGTTCCGGCGGGGTAGGGGCTTCCGGCTCATGTGGGGTGCGGCAGCGGCTGCGTCAAACGGACACGGGTTACCCCGCGGCGAGGGGCACGGGTTTCGGGTGAAGCCGGTGGGCCGCGGGTGTTACAAATATCAGTCTTACCAACGGCTTCGGATGCGGGGCGGCGATGGCGGACCTCACCCTCGGCTTCGGCCTGTCGTTCCACGAGCTTTACGGGCAGGACGGGCTGGCCCGGCTCGACCGCGCCTTCCTCGCCCGGCTGTCCGAGACGGACGCGGCGCTCGCCAACCGGCTGCTGTCCGCCCGCGCCCAGCCCGACCGGCTGGAGGCCAAGGCGGAAAGCGACCTGCTGATCGCGCTCGCCCCCCACGCCGAGGATTTCATCGGCGAGCTGTTCGGCATCCGCGCTGCGCTCGACGAGCTGCGCGCCCGCCACACGGAGCTGGCGCCGCTCTACACCGCCAAGCGCCTGTTCGTTCAGCGCCGCGCCGCCAAGGCGGTGAAGCCGGAGGCGGTCGCCGCGCTCGACGGGGCGGAACTGGCCGCGCGGCTGGAGGACTGGCTGGGCGGCCCGCTGACCGAGGCCGCCTTCGCCCGGCAGGTGCTGGCCTGGATGGAGGACGAGGCGGCCCACGCCGACCAGCTCGACAGCGCCGCCCAATACGCCGCCTGGGCGGTCTTCAGCGAGGCCGGGCGCGCCCGGCACGGCGGCGGCGTGCTGTTCCAGGTGCCGCACCGCACCGACCCGCAGCGTCTCGTCCCGGTGGAGACGGTGGAGCGGCACGGCGTCACCATGATGCGCCTGCCCGACGAGGCCTGCCGCGAGCGGCAGGGCTTCCACCTGACCGACCCCGGCACCGATCTGGCCGGCGCGCTGGACGAGGCCAACTACTGCATCTGGTGCCACAACCAGGGCAAGGACAGCTGCTCCAAGGGGCTGCGCGACCGCAAGACCGGGGAGTTCCAGAAGAGCGCCTTCGGCGTCGCGCTGGCCGGCTGCCCCTTGGAAGAGAAGATTTCCGAGATGCACGCGCTGAAGGCCGAGGGTGTGCCGATCGGGGCGCTGGCCGTGGTGGTGGTCGACAACCCGATGTGCGCGGCCACCGGCCACCGCATCTGCAACGACTGCATGAAGGCCTGCATCTACCAGAAACAGGAGCCGGTGGACATCCCGCAGGCGGAGACCCGCACGCTGAAGGACGTGCTGGAACTGCCCTGGGGCTTCGAGATCTACAGCCTGCTGACCCGCTGGAACCCGCTGGACCTGCGCCGCCCGCTGATGCGGCCGGACAGCGGCTATAAGGTTCTGGTGGCCGGGCTGGGGCCGGCGGGCTTCACGCTGGCGCATCATCTGATGAACGACGGCCACACGGTGGTCGGCATCGACGGGCTGAAGATCGAGCCGCTGCCCGCCGACCTCTCCGGCGTCCTGCCCAGCGGCACGCGGGTGCCCTTCCGGCCGATCCGCGACGTGCGCGACCTCTACGACCGGCTGGACGAGCGGGTGATGGCCGGCTTCGGCGGGGTGGCCGAATACGGCATCACCGTGCGCTGGAACAAGAATTTCCTGAAGGTGATCCGGCTGCTGCTGGAACGCCGGGCGCGCATGACGATCATCGGCGGGGTGCGCTTCGGCGGCACGCTGACCATCGACGGGGCGCTGGAGCTGGGCTTCGACCACATCGCCCTGTGCATGGGGGCGGGCAAGCCGACCGTGGTGCCGATGGCGAACGGGCTGGCCCGCGGGGTGCGGCAGGCGTCGGACTTCCTGATGGGGCTGCAACTGACCGGGGCGGCCAAGCCGGACAGCATCGCCAACCTCCAGGTCCGGCTGCCCATCGTGGTGATCGGCGGCGGGCTGACCGCCATCGACACGGCGACGGAGGCGCTGGCCTATTACCCCGTCCAGGTCGAGAAGTTCCTGTCCCGCTACGAGGTTCTGGAGGCCGACCGGGGGGAGACGGCGGTGCGCGCCCGCTGGACGCCCGACGAGGCCGAACTGGCCGACGAGTTCCTGGCCCACGCCCGCGCCATCCGGGCGGAGCGTCTCGAGGCGGGGGAGCAGGGGCGTGAGCCACGCGTTACGGCGCTGCTGCAATCCTGGGGCGGCTCGACCATCGCCTACCGCCGCCGGCTGATCGACAGCCCCAGCTACACGCTGAACCACGAGGAGGTGGCGCACGGGCTGGCCGAGGGCATCCGCTTCCTGGAACGCGCCGCCCCGCGCGGGGTGGAGATCGACGAATCGGGCGCCGCGCGGGCGATCCACCTCGCCATCAGCCCGGTCGGGCCGGACGGGGTGGTGGCGCCCGCCGCGGTGGACGCGCGGCTCCCCGCCCGCACCATTCTGGTCGCCGCCGGCACCCAGCCGAACACCGTCCTGGCCCGCGAGGAACCGGAGTGGGTGGAGCTGGATGGGCGCTGCTTCCGTGCCATCGACGAGGACGGGCGGCCGGTGACCCCGGAGCGGCAGGCCAAGCCGAGCCAGGCCCATGTGCTGATGGCGCGGGCGCCGGACGGGCGGTTCCTCAGCTTCTTCGGCGACCTGCACCCGTCCTTCGCCGGCAATGTGGTGAAGGCGATGGGCGGGGCGAAGCGCGGCTATCCAGTGGTCAGCCGCGCCCTGGCCCGCCGGGCGCCCACCTCCGTGACGCCGGAGGCGTTGGTGCGGCGCCTGAACGCCGAGTTGCGGCCCTTGGTGCACAGCGTCACCCGCCTGACCCCGACCATCGTGGAGGTGGTGGTGAAGGCCCCGGCCGCGGCGCGCCGTTTCGAACCCGGACAATTCTACCGGCTGCAGAATTTCGAAACGCTGGCGCAACGGATTGGCCGGACCACGCTGGCCATGGAAGGGCTGGCCCTGACCGGCGCCTGGGTGGACAAGGCGGCGGGGCTGCTCTCCCTGATCGTTCTGGAGATGGGCGGCTCCTCCGACCTCTGCGCCCTGCTGAAGCCCGGCGACCCGGTGGTGGTGATGGGGCCGACCGGCGCCCCGACCGAGATCCCGGAGGGCGAGACGGTGGCCCTGGTCGGCGGCGGGCTGGGCAACGCCGTGCTGTTCTCCATCGGGCAGGCCTGCCGGGCGCGCGGCAACCGCGTCCTCTACTTCGCCGGCTACAAGCGGCTGGAGGATCGCTACAAGACCGACCAGATCGAGGCCGCCGCCGACCGCGTCGTCTGGTGCTGCGACGAGGCACCGGGCTTCACGCCGACGCGCCCCGGCGACCGGACTTTCGTGGGCAACATCGTGGAGGCCATGCGCGCCTACGCGGCGGGCGAGCTGGGGCCGGCGGACATCCCGCTGGAGACGGTGGACCGCATCGTCGCCATCGGCTCCGACCGCATGATGGCGGCGGTCGGGGCGGCCCGGCACGGCGTGCTGAAGCCGTGCCTGAAGCCCGGCCACGCCGCCATCGGCTCCATCAACTCCCCCATGCAATGCATGATGAAAGAGATCTGCGCCCAGTGCCTGCAACGGCACACCGACCCGGTGACGGGGGAGGAGACGGTGGTCTTCTCCTGCTTCAACCAGGACCAGAGCCTGGACCGCGTGGATTTCGCCAACCTGAACCAGCGGCTGCGCCAGAACGCCGTCCAGGAAAAGCTGACCGCCCAATGGATCGACCGCGGCCTGCGGCTGACCGGCCAAAGGAAGAGGTGAGGGACGCAATCCCCTCTCCCCTCTGGGGAGAGGGTTAGGGTGAGGGGGTTGCGCTTTTGCCGAACCTAACGCCACGCACAACCCCCTCACTGGCCCTCCGGGCCACCCTCTCCCCGGAGGGGAGAGGGTTATTAAGAGCGCTCACGCGCCGGTGGCGGTGCTGACCGACGCCTGGGGCAGCGGCGTGGTGGCGCTTTCGAACAAGTCGGCCTCGGCGGCGCGGCGCTTCACCAGACCCGGAAGCTGCGTCTTGACCCCGTTGACCGTGGCGTAGACCCAGCGGCCGAACTGGCCGGCCGCACCCTCGTAGTCGCCCTGGTTCAGCAGGCGCAGCAGGGTCGAGCACTGCAGGCTGCCGGCCCCCAGGTTGAACACGAAGGAGGCCAGCGCGCCGCGCTGGTCCGGGTTCAGCGCGACGGTGACCAGCTTGTCCACCTGGGCGGCGGCGGAGGTCAGGTCCGCCTGCAGGAAACTGTCGGCCTGGGCGGAGGAGATGCTCTGCCCAAGCTCGACCCCGGCGGTGTGGCCGTAGCCGATGGTCGGCACCCCCGCCGGGCACAGGTAGGCGTTGAGGTAGAGACCCTCGAAATGCTTCACGAGGTTGACCGCTTCTTCGCAGACCGGCGTCGTCATGTTCGTCATTCCCCAGCTTGTCGTGGACGTGCATCGGCACGGACAGTGCGTGCTGAGGAGAGCGTATCGAAAGAGTTATGCTCTTAATAATGGTTTATTTTTTCACATTTTCCCGCGTTTACGGGGGCGTCAGGTCCACCGGAATTCCGCGGCCACCGCGCGGGCCTCACCCGGCGTGATCAGGCGGTTGGTCGCCAGCTTCACCGAATGCAGCCTGCCGTCCAGGTTGGCCTGCCAGAAATCCAGGAACCGGCGCAGCACCGGGTAGCCCGGGGCGATGTCCAACTCTTGCCAGAGATAGCTCTGCAGCAGGTGCGGGTGGTCGGGCATGTGGTACAGAATCTCCGCCGTGGTCAGGCGGTAATCGCGAAGCTGAAGACCCAGACTGGCCATGCTCTGCCTCCGTGATGGTGGAACCGATGGCGTCCTTCCGCTGCGTCCTGGTGATTCTTTTGTGAAAGTGTGCCGTTCGCGGCTGCGGCAATCAACAAAATTTTTTCTGCTATTTCAATGCATTAGCAGCAAGTGTGGGCGACTGCTGCCAGGAATCGCACCGATTGCCGCAACGAGCCTCTTGAATCGAAACCGCAGCTCGATTAGCTGTCTGGCACTCGCCGGGGGAGAGTGCTAACAGCCCCGAGCCCGGCGCCAATCCTTTCAATAAGCCTTGATCCTGGAGGCATCCCCATGAAGTTCCGTCCGCTGCACGACCGCGTCGTCGTCAAGCGTCTGGAGTCCGACACCAAGACCAAGGGCGGGATCATCATTCCCGACACCGCGAAGGAAAAGCCCCAGGAGGGCCAAGTGGTCGCGGTTGGTCCGGGCGCCCGTGACGAGAGCGGCAAGGTCGTTGCGCTCGACGTGAAGGCCGGCGACCGCATCCTGTTCGGCAAGTGGTCGGGCACCGAGGTGAAGATCGAGGGCGAGGATTTCCTCATCATGAAGGAATCCGACATCATGGGCGTCGTCGAGGCCTGAGCCTCCGCCCGCGCTGAGCGATCCAACCCCCCGAATTTCAAGGAAGTGAGCAATGGCTGCCAAGGAAGTTAAGTTCTCCGCCTCCGCGCGCGAGAAGATGCTGCGCGGTGTGGACATCCTCGCCGACGCCGTGAAGGTGACGCTGGGTCCGAAGGGCCGCAACGTCGTGATCGAGAAGTCCTTCGGCGCTCCGCGCATCACCAAGGACGGCGTCTCGGTCGCCAAGGAAATCGAGCTGTCGGACAAGTTCGAGAACATGGGCGCCCAGATGGTGCGTGAGGTCGCGTCGAAGACGAACGACCTGGCCGGCGACGGCACCACCACGGCGACCGTTCTGGCCCAGGCCATCGTCCGCGAGGGCGTGAAGTCGGTGGCCGCCGGCATGAACCCGATGGACCTGAAGCGCGGCATCGACCTCGCCGTCGAGACCGTCGTGGCCGACATCCGCGGCCGCGCCAAGAAGGTCACGACCAACGACGAGATCGCCCAGGTCGGCACCATCTCCGCCAACGGCGAAGCCGAGATCGGCAAGATGATCGCCCAGGCGATGGAGAAGGTCGGCAACGAGGGCGTCATCACGGTGGAAGAGGCCAAGAGCCTCGAGACCGAGCTGGACGTCGTCGAGGGCATGCAGTTCGACCGCGGCTACCTGTCGCCGTACTTCATCACCAACGCCGACAAGATGATCGCGGACCTCGAGAGCCCGTTCATCCTGCTCCACGAGAAGAAGCTGTCGGGTCTGCAGGCCCTGCTGCCGGTCCTCGAGGCCGTCGTGCAGTCCTCGCGTCCGCTGCTGATCATCGCCGAGGACGTCGAGGGCGAGGCCCTGGCGACCCTGGTCGTGAACAAGCTGCGTGGCGGCCTGAAGGTCGCCGCCGTCAAGGCCCCGGGCTTCGGTGACCGCCGCAAGGCGATGCTGGAGGACATGGCCATCCTGACCGGCGGCCAGGTCATCTCCGAGGATCTCGGCATCAAGCTCGAGAACGTCACCATCGACATGCTGGGCACCGCCAAGAAGGTCGTGATCTCCAAGGAGAACACCACCATCGTCGATGGCGCCGGCTCGGCCGAGGACATCCAGGCCCGCATCGGCCAGATCAAGGCGCAGATCGAGGAGACCACCTCGGACTACGACCGCGAGAAGCTGCAGGAGCGTCTGGCGAAGCTGGCTGGCGGCGTTGCCGTCATCCGCGTCGGCGGCGCCACCGAGGTCGAGGTGAAGGAGCGCAAGGATCGCGTTGACGACGCCATGCACGCCACCCGCGCCGCGGTGGAAGAGGGTGTCGTCGCCGGCGGCGGTACCGCTCTGCTGTACGCCACCAAGGCCCTGGAAGCCCTGAAGCCGATCAACGACGAGCAGCGCGTCGGCATCGAGATCATCCGCCGCGCCCTGCAGGCCCCGGTCCGTCAGATCGCCTACAACGCGGGCACCGACGGTTCGATCGTGGTCGGCAAGCTGCTGGACCAGAACGACGCCAACTTCGGCTACGACGCCCAGAAGGGTGAGTTCACCGATCTGGTCGCCGCCGGCATCATCGACCCGGTGAAGGTGGTTCGCACCGCCCTGCAGGACGCGGCCTCGATCGCCGGCCTGCTGATCACCACCGAGGCGATGATCGCCGAGAAGCCGGAGAAGAAGGCTGCTCCGGCCGGCATGCCGGGTGGCATGGACGACATGGGCGGCATGGGCTTCTAATAGCCCGCGTCGAAAAGCTCACGTCATCCACGACGTTTGCGGCCACGACGTTTGCGGAAAGGGCGGTCCTTCGGGGCCGCCCTTTTCCGTTTGGGCATCTCCCTGACGGACAGGGTGCCGCCGTCCGGCGTTTTGGATTGGAACGGTTCCAAACTGGGGGCGTTGACCTCCCAACCGGACGCCCCAGGGGTGCGCCGGCACGGCTTGCTGTTCAGGGAGAAAGCGATGGCTGACCAATCGAAGACTCTGACCAACCGTCAGGGCCACCCGATCACCAACAACCAATCCCAGCGCACCGTGGGGCCCCGCGGCCCGGCGACGCTGGAGAACTACCAGTTCCTGGAGAAGATCTCCCACTTCGACCGCGAGCGCATCCCGGAGCGCGTGGTCCACGCCCGCGGTTTCGTCTGCTACGGCGAATTCGAAGCGACGGGCAAGATCGGCGACGAGCCGGCGTCCAAATACACCCGTGCCAAGCTGTTCGGGCAAGCCGGCAAGAAGACCCCGCTGGCCATCCGCTTCTCCACCGTCATCGGCGGGCGCGATTCGTCGGAGGTGGCGCGCGACCCGCGCGGCTTTGCGGTGAAATTCTACACCGAGGATGGCAACTGGGACCTCGTCGGCAACAATCTGCCGGTCTTCTTCATCCGCGACGCCATCAAGTTCCCGGACGTCATCCATTCGCTGAAGCCCGATCCGGTGACCTTCCGCCAGGAGCCGAACCGCATCTTCGACTTCATGAGCCAGACGCCCGAATCCATGCACATGCTGACGCATCTGTTCAGCCCGCGCGGGATTCCGGCCAACTACCGGCACATGGAAGGCTTCGGCGTGAACACCTACAAGATGGTGAACGCCAACGGCGACACGGTGCTGGTCAAGTACCACTTCCACCCGCGCTGCGGCGTCGCCTCCCTGACGGCGGAGGAGGCGGCTAAGGTGCAGGGGCAGGATCTCGGCTCCGCCTCCAAGGACCTCTTCGAGGCCATCGACCGGGGCGATTACCCGCAATGGGACGTGTTCGTCCAGGTCATGGAGGACCATGACCATCCCGAGCTGGAGTGGGACCCGCTGGACGACACCAAGATCTGGCCGGAGTCGGACTTCCCGCTGCGCCACGTCGGCGTGATGACGCTGAACCGCAATGTCGAGGACTTCTTCAACGAGAACGAACAGATCGCCATGGGCACCGGCGTTCTGGTCGACGGGCTGGACTTCTCCGACGACAAGATGCTGGTCGGACGGACCTTCTCCTACTCCGACACGCAGCGCTACCGGGTCGGCCCCAACTATCAGCAGTTGCCGATCAATCAGGCCAAGAACGCGCCGGTCGCCACCAACCTGTCGGGTGGGCAAATGTCCTATCAGCGCGATCTGGCGCCGGGGCAGAACCCGCACGTCAATTTCGAGCCGTCCATCCACAACGGCCTCAGCGAAGCCCAGCGGGAGGAGCCGAACAACCCGCCGGAAATCCACGGCCGCCTGACCCGCAGCGTGATCGAGCGCCGCAACGACTATGTCCAGGCGCGCGCCCGCTACTGCACCATGATGGACTGGGAGCGCGACGATCTGGTCCTGAACATGGGCACCCTGCTCGGCCAGTGCGAACGCGACGTCCAGGAACGGATGCTCTGGCACTTCTTCCTGGTCCATGACGATTACGGCAGCCGGGTCGCCGGCATGCTGGGCATGACCGCCGCCGACGTCGCCGGCTTGGCCCCCCTGCCCAAGCAGGTGCTGACCGACGAGGACCAGAAGCGGCTGAAGGCATTGGGCAAGAACGGCGACACCATCGACGCGAAGGCCTGGGGCCAGTGGACCGGCTCCGTGAAGGTCCACCGCGCCACGGCGGACGAGGTGGTGAAGGGCATGCCGTCCGGCGCGCAAGGCGGCATGGCCAGCCAGGCCGCAGCCGAATAGGCACAACCTGAAATAATCAATTGGTTGACGTTCCGATGGGGCGGCGGGTTCTCCCGCCGCCCCTTTTTCATGCCGGCACCGATGACTGTTTCCAGTAGGCACAATTCGTTTACGGACATGCGGCGCATTGCCGCGCGACACGCCTGTCACTGGTATCACCAGAGCGGTGCGTGTCACTGTCATTCCGCATCAAGGCATTAGCCAAAATATTAGAACTTCGATAAGGGAGAAGTGCGATGTCCATGCGTGCTGCCGTGTCCTTTGCGGTCCTGCTGGCGGCCTCCGTCGCCACCTTCGGCGCACCCGCTTTCGCCGCCGGAGAACCGATTTCACCGATCGAGCCGGCGAAGGTCACCAATCCCGGATTGGTTGAACTCGGCAAGAAGCTGTACTTCGATCCCCGGCTGTCCAAGTCCGGTTTCATCTCCTGCAACTCGTGCCACAACCTGTCCATGGGCGGCACCGACAACCTGAAGACCTCCATCGGCCACAACTGGCAGCAGGGTCCGATCAACTCGCCGACCGTGCTGAACTCCAGCCTGAACGTGGCGCAGTTCTGGGACGGCCGCGCGCTGACCCTGCAGGAGCAGGCCGGCGGCCCGATCGCCAACCCCGGCGAGATGGGCTCCACCCACGCCCTGGCGGTCGAGGTGCTGCGCTCCATCCCCGAATACCAGAAGGAATTCGGTGAGGTCTTCGGTGAGACCAAGATCACCATCGAAGAGGTGACCAAGGCCATCGCTGCCTTCGAAGAGACGCTGGTCACGCCGAACTCCCGCTTCGACCAGTGGCTGAAGGGCGACAAGAAGGCCCTGACCACCGTCGAGCTGGAAGGTTACGAGCTGTTCAAGGACTCGGGCTGCACCGCCTGCCACAACGGTTCGGCCGTCGGCGGCAACACCTTCCAGAAGATGGGCGTCGTCGAGCCCTACAAGACCAACAACCCCGCCGAGGGCCGCATCGCGGTGACCAAGGAGGAGGCCGACCGCTTCAACTTCAAGGTTCCGACGCTGCGCAACGTCGCGCTGACCTACCCCTACTTCCACGACGGCGAGGCCGCGACGCTGTCCGACGCTGTGGACGTCATGGGGCGCATCCAGTTGGGCAAGAAGTTCTCGACCGACGAGAACGCCAAGATCGTCGCCTTCCTGAAGACGCTGACCGGTGACCAGCCGAGCTTCGCTCTGCCGATCCTGCCGCCGTCCACGGACAAGACGCCGAAGCCGCATCCCTTCGACTGACGGTTCGGGGTTGGATGGGGCCGGGCGTCCTTGGGGCGGCCCGGCCTCATTCCTTTTACTGAGGATGGTTGCAGGGTATCGACATGCGGTGGGGATGGAAGACGGCGGGCGGCTTGGCGGGCGGCTTCGGGGCGCTCGCGCTGGCCGGTCTGGTGGGCGTCGTCGTCGGAGTGGTCGGCTGGGGCGGCTTCAACACCGCGATGGAAGCGACCAACAGCATGGAATTCTGCATCTCCTGCCACGAGATGCGCGACACCGTGTATGTCGAGTACAAGACCTCGCCGCACTACCAGAACGCTTCCGGCGTAAGGGCCACCTGCGCCGACTGCCACGTCCCGCGCGACTGGACGCACAAGGTGATCCGCAAGGTGCAGGCGTCCGGCGAGCTGTACCACTGGCTCATCGGCTCCATCGACAGCAAGGAGAAGTTCGAGGCCAAGCGCCACACGCTGGCGCGCCGCGAATGGGACCGCATGCGGGCCACCGACAGCCAGGAATGCCGCAACTGCCATTCCTTCGGCGCCATGGATTTCCACAAGCAGACGCCGAAGGCCGCCGGCGCCATGGAAGGGGCGGAGAAGGCCGGCAAGACCTGCATCGATTGCCACAAGGGCATCGCCCACAGCTTTCCCGACGTGACCGCCGGTCATCGCCAGTTTTTTGCCAGCCTGTCGGAGCAGGCGAAAGCTTTGGCCCTGGAGCCCGGCGACACAGCCTACGCCCTGACCAGTCTCGCCCTGTACGGCGCGCCGCCGGCTCCGGGGGTCTCCGGGGACGGCGAGATTGCCGCGGCGACTCCGGTGAAGGTTTTGACAGTGGAAGGTGGCGCTCTGAAGGTGGAGATCACCGGCTGGCAGCGCGGCAACTCCACCCAGACGCTCTACGCCCAGCCGGGCAAGCGCATCACCACGGTCAAGCTGGACGCGGCGGCGGCCGGGCAGACGGCTGCGCTGCGCACCGTCACCGATCCGGAGACCGAACAGGAGTGGACGGAGGTCCGCCTGACCGCCTGGACCGGGGCGGGCGGCTATGTGGGCACGCTCGGCGCGCTGTGGGACTACGGCGCGCGGGTCTACGACGCCAACTGCTCGCTGTGCCACACCCTGCACCCGCCGGCCGCCTTCGACGCGAACGCCTGGATCGGCAAGATGAACGCCATGAAGCGGCTGACCCGGCTGGACGAGGAGGAGGGCCGGCTGCTGCTGACTTATCTGCAGAGCCATGCGAAGGACGGCGCGCGATGATCGCTGCGGCGAGAACCCGAAGCTGCTAAGAGGGGTTTTCTACCACGGGCCGGCAATGAACGCGCCTCGCCCGACGGCAGACGACCACTTGAGAAAGAGGACCCCCGCGATGTCGACTCTGCACAAACAAGCCATGGAAGCGGTGCTTCAGGCCGCCTCTCACGACATCGTCGGCACGCTCCAGGAGCGTGGCATCACCGACAAGCACAGCGAGGAGGGCGACCTCGTCGTTCTCGACGTCGCGATCCTGCACGCCTACCGCATCTTCATGCGGATCTGCGAGGAGAACGGGCTTGAGGTGGACGCGGGTTACTTCGCCGACATGGCCAACGACCTTGCCGACGAGGTGGCCCAGGAGGACGACGCGGACTGATCCGGTCCCGCGCCGCCGACCCGCTTCTTGAGTGCCCCGGTCCCGTCCCCGCTTGCCGCCACGCGGCGGGCCGGACGGGACCGGTCGACATCCTTCACCCCTCGGGGGACCCGATGACCGACGCCCCTGACACTGTCTTTTCTCCCGACGCCTTCTCTCCCGATGTTGCGATCATCGGCGCCGGCCCGGCCGGGCTGATGGCGGCGGAGGTCATCGCCGCCGCGGGCCGCTCGGTCGCCGTCTATGAACGGATGCCCACCCCGGCGCGCAAGCTGCTGCTGGCCGGGCGCGGCGGGCTGAACCTGACCCATTCCGAAGCGCTGGACGCTTTCACCGCCCGCTACGGCGCGCAGGCGCCGCTGTTCGCCGATCTGCTGGCCGACCTCTCCCCGGCGGACCTGCGCGACTGGGCGGCGGGGCTCGGGATCGAGACATTCGTCGGCTCCAGCGGGCGCGTCTTCCCGGTGCAGATGAAGGCTTCCACCCTGGTCCGCGCGTGGCTGCGCCGGCTGGAGGGGCTGGGCGTCACTCTGCACACCCGTCATCGCTGGCTCGGCTGGGATGAGCAGGGCGCGCTGCACTTCCAGCGCGGCGACGGCACCGAGACCACCGTCGCCCCGCGCGCCACCCTGCTGGCGCTGGGCGGGGCGAGCTGGCCGCGCACCGGCTCCGACGGCGCCTGGACGGAGCTTCTCGCCGCGCGCGGGGTGGACATCGCGCCGCTGCGCCCGTCCAACATGGGCTTCGAGGTGCCCTGGTCCGATCACCTGCGCGAACGCTTCGCCGGCCAGCCGGTCAAGAGCGTCGGCCTCGCCTTCGCCGACCGCCGGCTGAAGGGCGAGTTCGTCATCACCGAGACCGGCATCGAGGGCGGCGCCGTCTACGCGCTGAGCGCCCCCTTGCGCGACGCCATCGAGCGCGAGGGCTGGGCCGCCCTGACCATCGACCTGATGCCGGACCTGCCGGAGTCGGCGATCGCCAAACGGCTGCGCCGCCGCGGCGCGGAATCGCTGTCCACCTTCCTGAAGAAGTCCCTGTCGCTGACCGGCCCGCGCGCCGCCCTGCTGCGCGAGTTCACCCCGGCGTCGGCGCTGTCCGACCCGGCGGCGCTGGCCCGCCACATCAAGGGCCTGTCGATGGTGCTGACCGGGGTGCGGCCCATCGAGCGCGCCATCTCCACCGCCGGCGGCGTCCGGCTGGCGGAGCTGGACGGATCGTTGATGCTGACCCGCCTGCCGGGGACCTTCGTCGCCGGGGAGATGCTGGATTGGGAGGCGCCGACCGGCGGCTACCTCCTCCAGGGCTGCTTCGCCATGGGCACGCGGGTGGGGAAGGGCGTGCTGGGGTATCTGGGGGCTGAGTCGTTGCCGGGCTTGCCCCCTCCCTAACCCTCCCCCTCTGCGAGGTGGAGGGGACTGCCGCCGCTTCGCAGAAGGCACCCTCTCCCGCGACAGCGGGGGAGGGCCGGGGTGGGGGCAATACGCTCCCCCTCACCGCACCGGATTGCCGTAGTCGTACTGCACCTGGGGCGCGCTGCCCTTGCCGGTCAGGCTTTCGATCAGCGAACCGATGCCGCCCGCAACACCACCCGACGAACCGCGCGCCGGGGCCGGAGCCGCCGCCGGGGTGGCGCGGGCGGGCTCGGCGATGCCGGACGCGACATAGGCGGGGGCGCCCTCCATCCCCGGCAGGGGGCGGGGCGGGCGTCCGGCGTGGGCGTCCAGCATGAAGCCCTGCCACAGCTTCGCCGGCAGCGAGCCGCCGGTGACCCGCTTCATCTCGGCGTTGTTGTCGTTGCCCAGCCACACCCCGGCCACGAGGTCGGCGGTGAAGCCGACGAACCAGGCGTCGCGGTAATCTTGGGTGGTGCCCGACTTGGCCGCCGCCGGGCGGTCGAGCTTCGCCGACTTGCCGGTGCCGTATTCGATGACGCCGGTCATCATGCGGGTGAGCTGCACCGCGTGCGCCGGATCGACCACCGGGACGGAGCCGCCGGCCTGCCGCCGGTACAGGACGTTGCCGTCGCGGTCGCGGATTTCGGTGATGGCGTAGGGCCAGACCGGGGCGCCGCGGTTGGCGATGCCGGCGTAGCCGCGGGTCAGCTCCAGCAGGTTGACCTCGCTG
The DNA here is from genome assembly GCF_058780535.1 of Azospirillum sp. UENF 211521. Taxonomy (NCBI): domain Bacteria; kingdom Pseudomonadati; phylum Pseudomonadota; class Alphaproteobacteria; order Rhodospirillales; family Azospirillaceae; genus Azospirillum; species Azospirillum sp. UENF 211521. The sequence goes on along the minus strand of NZ_JBSNCF010000001.1, from coordinate 15,494 downwards.
GTGCCGAGCGCCAGAGACAAGTCCTTGCCGAGCGGCGAGTTGATGCCCAGCCCCGCCGCCACCCGGCGCACCCGCTCCACCCCGATGCGGTCGATGATGCGCACGGTCGCGGTGTTGGACGAATGGGCCAGCGCGTTGGCCATGGTGATGGTGCCGCGGAACTTGCCGTCGTAGTTGCCGGGGCTCCAGGTTCCGATGCGGACGGGGGCGTCCTCGACCGGGCTGTCGGGCGACCAGCCGGCCTCCAGCGCCGCCAGATAGACGAAGGGCTTGAAGGCCGAACCGGGCTGGCGCATCGCCTGGGTGGCGCGGTTGAACTCGCTGTTGTCGTAGTCCCGCCCGCCGACCAGGGCGCGCACCGCGCCGTCGGTGGTCATGGCGACCAGGGCGCCCTGGCGGGCGTTGGCGGCGGCACCGGGGCCGGCCAAGGTCTCCTCCAGCCGCTGCTCCGCCGCGCGTTGCAGCTTGAGGTCCAGCGTCGTGCGCACCACCACGTCGCCGTGGCCGGAGCCGACGAAGGCCGAAACCAGCTCCGTCACCCAATCGGCGAAATAGCGCCCGTCGCCGCCCGCTTTGCGCTTGGCCGACGGCGGGGCGTTGCGCGCCGCCTCCAGCTCCGGCGCGGTGATGAAGCCGGCGTCGACCATGGCGCCCATCACGACGCGCGACCGCTCCGCCGCCTCGTCCGGGTTGGAGGACGGGGCGTAGCGCGAGGGCGCCTTAAGCAGGCCGGCGATGATCGCCGATTCCCGCAGGTCGAGCTGGGTCGCCGGCTTGCCGAAATAGGTGCGCGCCGCCGCGTCCACGCCGAAGGTGCCCGCCCCCAGATAGACGCGGTTCAGATAGGCGGTGAGGATCTGGTCCTTGGTGAAGCGGTGCTCCAGCCACAGCGCCAGCATGGCCTCCTGGATCTTGCGCTTCAGCGACTTCTCGGGCGTCAGGAACAGATTCTTGGCGAGCTGCTGGGTGATGGTGGAGCCGCCTTGCGCCGAGCGCCCGGACCGCCAGTTGACGTAGAGCGCGCGGGCCAGACCGATGGGATCGACGCCGAAATGCGAATAGAAGCGCCGGTCCTCGATGGCCAGCACGGCGTTGATCAGGTGCGGCGGCAGGTCGCGCACGCCCAGCGTCGTGCCGTGCAGGTCGCCGAAGCGCGCGAACTCCGACCCGTCGGCCGCCAGCACGGTGACCGAGGCGCGCCGTTCGAACTGCGCCACCTTGGAGATGTCCGGCAGGTCCAGCGCGAACCAGGCCAGCACCGCGCCCAGCGCGATGCCGCACCACACCCCCGCGACCATCCCGGCATAGACCAGCGTGCCGAGGATCGTCCGCCGCCGCCCGCCGCCGCCTCTGGCCGGTTTCGGAGCGGGCTTGCGCGGCGGCGGAGTGGCCTTCCGCGGCTTCTCGGCCTTGGGTTTCTCGGGCTTGGCGGGCTTTTCCGGCTTGGGCGCGCGTTTGGGCAGGCGGGGGCGCAGCGCCGGTTCCTCGCCCCGCGTCTGGATGGGGCGCGGCCCCGCAAAGAGTTCGCCCGGTCGATCGTTGCTCACGGCGCGGTCGCGGCCCCCAAGAAATCCATGCCCGATGTAATCTGTGATGGAAAGCTATACGCCGCCGCCCCGTTGCGACGAAAGAGCGCCCTCGAAAGAGATAAGATTTGTCTTAGCACCGTTGCAGATGGATGACGGGGGTGGAAGAAAAGCCGCCGCGGACTGTTGTTTGTGTGAATAAGCGTTGACGCAGCGGAGAGCCTGTTCATGTCGAAGCCCCTGACCGTTTCCATTCCCCACAAGCTCGGCCGGGACGAGGCGAAGCGGCGCGTGGCGGAGGGGGTGGGGCAGGCCCGCTCCCACCTCGCCGCGGTCGCCAGCAGCATGGACGACCATTGGACCGACGACCGCGTGGATTTCCGCGTGGTGGCGATGGCCCAGACCGTCACCGGCTTCATCGACGTGCAGGACGACAGCGTCACCGTGGAGGTGCAGCTTCCTTGGGCGCTCGGCCTGCTGGCCAACAAGGTGAAGGACCGGCTGCAGAGCAAAGGCACGTTGTTGTTGGAGAAGAAGTGAAGTCCCTCTCCCGGGGCGGGAGAGGGGCAAGGCTACTCGGGTCTGCCGATCAGCCCGTGCTTCTTCAGCAGCCCGCGAAGCTGGTGGTAGCCGAGCCCCAGCGCCTCGGCGGTCTGGCGCTGGTTGAAGCGGTGCCGCTCCAGCGCCGTCTCCAGCAACCCGGACTCGAAGCGCCGCACCTGCTCCTGGAAGTCTCCGGCGGCAACGGGAGGCGCCTCCTCCGCGACCGGTGACGAGGCGGACAGCGCCGGCGCCGCCGGCCGCCAGGCGGAGGCGAAGGGGTCGAGCAGGATGTCCTCCACCATCCCCTCCGGGTCGGACGCGGCGACGGACCGCTCCACCGCGTTGCGCAACTCGCGCACGTTGCCCGGCCAGCCATGGTCCAGAAGCTGCTCCAGCGCCCGCGGGGCGAAGCCGGGGAACAGCGCCCGCTCCAGCTCACGCACCATGCCCAGCGCGAAATGCTCGGCGAGCACCGGGATGTCCTCGCGCCGGGCGCGCAGCGGCGGCAGGGTCACCACGTCGAAGGCCAGCCGGTCCAGCAGGTCGGCGCGGAAGCGCCCGGTCTCGGCGAGCGCCGGCAGGTCGGCGTTGGTCGCCCCGATCACCCGGACGTCGACGGTCTGGGTCCGTCCGCCGACCCGCTCGATCTCGCCATACTCCACGGCGCGCAGCAGCTTCTCCTGAACGGCGGCGCTGGCGGTGGCGATCTCGTCCAGGAACAGCGTGCCGCCGTCGGCCTGCTCCACCCGCCCGATCTGCCGCCGGATCGCCCCGGTGAAAGCGCCGGCCTCGTGCCCGAACAGCTCGGAATCGAGAAGGCTCTCGGTCAGCGCGGCGCAGTTCACCTTCACGAAAGGACGGTCCCAGCGACGGGACAGATAGTGCAGGCGGGCGGCGATCAGCTCCTTGCCAGTCCCGCGCTCCCCGATGACCAGCAGCGGGCGCTCCAGCGGTGCCACGCGGGAGACATGCGCAAGGACCGCGTGGAAGGCCGGGGATTCCCCGAGCAGGGAGGGCGGATTGGGCTGCATGGTCAAAAAGGCGAAGAGTTCGTGAATTTCCTCATCCTATCGCGGAAAGGGCGATGCTCCAAGCCCGGCCGACATCCACCCTCTCCAGGAAATCCAAGGCTTTGCCGGAGTTTCCGGCGTTGGCACGGCCATTGCGAAGATGGGAACCAAACAAGGAGACCCGCATGAGCCACTACAGCGACTACCACCGCCGCTACACCCGCGAGGCCCGTCCGCTGGCCGCGCGCATCCGGACCTACCTGACCAGCCGCCCCACCGAGAACTGGGCGTTCTTCGCCGCCGGCCTGCTGATCGCCACGATCCTCGGCTGACGCAACCGACGCCCGACCCAAAGCGACCAAGAACGGACACATCCCCATGAGCATCTTTTCGCGCCTGACCGACATCGTGCAGTCCAACCTCAACTCCCTGCTCGACCGCGCGGAGGACCCGGAGAAGCTGATCCGTCTGATCATCCAGGAGATGGAGGACACGCTGGTCGAGGTGCGCTCCTCCACGGTGAAGATCATCGCCGAGCGCAAGGAGATCGAGCGCCGCATCGCCGACCTGCACCGCGAGCGCGACTCCTGGGACCGCAAGGCCGAGACCGCCCTGACCCACGACCGCGAGGATCTCGCCAAGCAGGCGCTGCTGGCCAAGTCGCGCGCCGCCGAGGAGGCGGACGTCCTGACCGCCCAACTGGCCCAGGTCGAGGAGGCGCTGTCCAAGTCCAACGAGGACATCGGCCGCCTCCAGGCCAAGCTGACCGACGCCAAGAACCGCGAGAAGGCGCTGGTCGCCCGCACCAAGACGGCGGCCAACCGCGTGCGCGTCCGCTCCACCCTGCATGACGAGCGGATCAACGACGCCTTCTCCCGCTTCGAGCAGGTGGAGCGCAACCTCGACGAGCTGGAAGGCCGCGTGGAGGCCTACGACGTCGGCCGCACCAAGACGCTGACCGAGGAGATCGCCGAGCTGGAGGCCGACAAGAAGGTCCAGGACGAGCTGGCCGCGCTGAAGGCCCGCGTCGCCGCGCGCCGGGGAAGCTGATCCCGCACCGGTGCCGGCGCCAACCCAGGCTCCGTCCTTTCCGACGGCGGGGTTGGCGTTCGAGTCCCCTCTCCCGCCGGTGCGCGGGAGAGGGGTTTCCCAAACAACAAGAAAGGCCGTCCCCCGATGAGCGGTTTCAGCTTCGTCCTCGCGGTGCTCTTCATGACCGTGGTGGCACCGCTTTGGATCATCTTCCACTACATCACCAAATGGCGTGGGCAGCGCGGGCTGTCGGCCCAGGACGAGCAGCTCCTGGCCGAGCTGTGGGACATTTCGAACCGCCTGGAGGGCCGCATCCACGCGCTGGAACGGGTGCTCGACGCGGAGTCGCCCAATTGGCGCGACAAGCTGTGAGCCGGCCGCCTTCCACCCTCATTCCGACCTGACGGGAGCCCGACGATGGACCGTTCTTCGCCCTACGACTCGCCCAACCCGCACCGGCTCTTCCGCGATCCGCAGCGTGGCGTGGTGGGGGGCGTGTGCGCCGGCATCGCCGACTACTTCGGCTTCAAGCCCGGACTGGTGCGGCTGGCCCTGGTGCTCGGCCTGTTCTTCTTCATGCCGCCGGTGATCCTCGCCTACGTGATCGCGGTGCTGGTCCTGCCGGTCAAGCCGCCGGCGGTCTACCGCAATTCGGAGGAGGAGGCCTTCTGGCGCGGCGTATCGATCAAGCCCGACCGCACGCTGGCCGGCCTGACGCAACGCTTCCGCGATTTTGAAAAGCGCGTGGGAAATCTGGAAGCGCACGTCGCTTCCAAAGAGTACGAACTCAACCGCGCGATCCGCAACCTGGACCGCTGACGGCAGCCCCGGAGCGCCTCCGGGGCCGAACCGCCGCCTGACCGCAGCGCCGCGCGTGCGGCACCGTAAACCGCAGCGCCGCGTGCGCGGCGCCGGGCGGTCAGCGCCGACGGCGGTTCCGGCTGCGCACGCGCACCGGCTTCATGGCCGGGCGGGCGGCAGCGAGACCGGCGAGGGCCGCAGCCATCGCCCCAACGAGCACGACCAGATCGAGATCCATCATGGCTCCTCCGCTTGACCCGATCAGAATGACGCAACTGTGAAGGACATGGTAGCGAAAAGAGGTGACAGCAACCGTCCGTCCGGCAGATGACCGCCACCGGGGCTCCCCCAAACGGGGAAGCCTATCCGTCCGGGTTCTCAGTCGAGGTAAGGCTTCACCGAAAGAATGGAGAAGCCTTTGTGCACGGGATAGCGGGCGTTGGTCTTCTCCCGCGCCTTCGTCTCGTCCAGTCCCCAGACCAGAAAGCGGCGTCCCCTCTTCCAGCGCTCCAGGGCCGTCTTCTCCAGGCCGCCGGTGACCCGCGCGCCATAATCGGCGTGGGCCACCGTCACCACCCATCCGGCGTCCGCCGGGGTGCGCCGATCGTCCAGCACATAGACCCGCCGGTCCACCGCGCCCGCCGCCGTCAGCCGCCGCTCCAGATCCTCGCAGGCCAGGTCGATGGAGTCCTTGCGCCGCCGCGCCGCGCGCAGCTCCCGCGCCTGATCCAGCGTGGCGCGGGCGAGGCGTTTGAGGCGATCCACCTGGGCCTGCCGGCGGGCCGCGGCGCTGGCGATCCGGTCCTCCGCCGTCCGGAGTTCCCGCCGCGCCGACAGGAGCGAGACCGCCACCGTCGCCACGCCGACCAGCGCGGAGAAGAGATAGGGGATCGGCGGATGGGCCATGGCGCCCTCAGCTCGCTTTCGCCAAGGGGAGGGCGGCGTCCAGCGTGGAGTCGCCGTAGCCGGCTTCCGCAACGCCGGTCATGATCGCGGCGTTGGCCGCGACCGGGGAGGCTTGTGGCGCTTCCTGGATCCGCAACACCACATAGCCGAAGGCGGGCGGGTAGCGCCGCTCGATCTCCGCCCGGGCCACCGGCATGGTGCGCGCCCACACCTCGACCGTCTGGGGCCTCGCCCAGCCGGAGTCGATGAAGGCGTGCTGCGCCGGCTGGTTGGTGCCGCCGCCGACGTATTTGTTCGCGACCTGTGCGATGTAGCAGGGGGTTCCGGCGACCTCCTCGCCGATCAGCCGCAGGAGGTCGTCGCCGCGGTTCTGAAGGTCGCGCAGGCGCCGTTCCAGCGACTGGCGCCGCCGCAGGGCCTCGCCGCTCTCCCCCTCGGCCTTGCGCAGGTCGGCGATGCGCTGCGTCCGGCGCGCCTCGAACCCGGCTTCCATCTTGGCGCGGCGGGCAAGGAGGTTGCGCAGGCTTCCGGTGCCGAGCCGCCGCTCGATCGCGCGCTCGCCGAGCAGAACCGCCGCCTTGCCGATGCCGAACCCCAGCCCGGCCAAGGCAAGCGCCAGGAACAGGGCCTGAACGTACGCGTGCCACATGGCTGAAACCCTGAACGGAAACCCAGAGCCCTCGGAGGAGACCGCAGCGGGACCGAATTCCGCTCGTCGCTTGCGCCGTCTCATGATGTCGAGTCCGGTTGAGCGGTAATCCACGCCCTTGGACCCTGCAACGCCAAAGTGCAGAACCCTTGAAATTTGCAAATTTTGTTCAAGCCCGGGAAATATCCGTATGCGGGCGGTGTGCGATCACTTTGCGGACCGCCGGAAAAGCGTTGCTTTGTTGCGAGCCACGCCGGGGATCGCGATGGCGGATCAGGGGCTGGGCGGCGCTTCCGGATCGTCGGCCACGCACACGCGGTTGCGTCCGGCCAGCTTGGCCTCGTAGAGCGCGGCGTCGGCGCGGCGCAGCGTCAGCTCGATGGAGGGTTCCGCCGCGCGCCATTCGGCCACGCCCAGGCTGGCGGTGATGGGGATGGACCAGCCGTCGGTCATCACCGGGCTGCCGGCGATGGCGGCGCGCACCCGTTCGGCGACGATGCGCGCCCCGCCAAGGTCGGTCTCCGGCAGCAGGGCGACGAACTCCTCCCCGCCGAAGCGGGCGATCTGGTCGGAGGTGCGCAGGGCCTCGCGGGCGCGGATCACCGCCGTGCGCAGCGCCTCGTCCCCGGCGGCGTGGCCATGGCCGTCGTTGACCGCCTTGAAGTTGTCGAGGTCGAGCAGGAGGACGCTGAGCCGCCGCCCGTGGCGATGCGCCCGCCCCAGCTCCGCCGCGGCGAGGTCCAGGAAATGCCGGCGGTTCCACACGGCGGTCAGCGGGTCGACGGTGGCCAGCCGCTCCAGCTTGGCGTTCGCCGCCTCCAGCGCGCGGGTGCGCTCGGCGACGCGGGCCTCCAGCGTCTCGTTGGCCTCGCGCAGCCGCTCGTACAGGCTGACGTTGGCGAAGCTGATGGCGATCTTGGAGGCGAACACCTCGACCAGCGCGCGGTCCACGTCGTCCAGCGGGCGGTCGGTGTGGATCCAGGCCGCCACCTCGTGCCCGTCCGGCACGCGGATGAACAGGGTCGTCTCGTTGGGGCCGTAATGGCTGCGGCGGCTGCGGAAGGCGTCGGTGATGCGGCCGGCAAGGGCCGGCGGGATCGCCGCGCCCGGCCTCACCGCCTCGGCCGGCGACGCCGTCCGCCCAGCCGCCTCGGCGTAGCAGCCGGCGCCGGCCAGCACGTAGAAGGCGCCGTCCGGCAGCGGCCGCCCGGCGGCGCCGCGCTGGGCGCACAGGACGGCGTCGGGCTTCACCCGCAGGAAGGCGGACAGCTGGGTCAGCACCCCGGCGGCGAACTGCTGCATGCAGCGCAGCTCGAACAGCCGGTCGGTGGACTGGATGATCTGTTGGAGTCCGCGGCGGTTGGTCTCCAACGCCACGATGTCGGCGTAGGCGCGCAGGGCCGCGACGACGGAGGTGAACAGCTTCTTGGCCGTCAGCTCCGCCTTGGACTTGTAGTCGTTGATGTCGTAGGCGAGGACCACGTCCTCCTCCGGCGCCTGACCGGGCTGGCCGGTGCGCAGGATGAT
>NZ_JBSNCF010000001.1:0-2500 GCF_058780535.1 Azospirillum sp. UENF 211521 | reverse complement strand
TTTGTATAATGGGTCAGCGACTTACAGTAAGCAGCGAGCTTAAGGCGATAGCCGGAGGCGCAGCGAAAGCGAGTCTGAACAGGGCGCTTGAGTTGCTTGCTGTAGACCCGAAACCCGGTGATCTAGCCATGGGCAGGTTGAAGGTGCGGTAACACGCACTGGAGGACCGAACTCACGCCTGTTGAAAAAGTCGGAGATGACCTGTGGCTAGGGGTGAAAGGCCAATCAAACCGGGAAATAGCTGGTTCTCCGCGAAAGCTATTTAGGTAGCGCGTCGGGCGATTGCCCACGGGGGTAGAGCACTGGATGGGCTAGGGGGCCTCGCGGCTTACCAAACCTAACCAAACTCCGAATACCGTGGAGCACAGCCCGGCAGACAGACGGTGGGTGCTAAGGTCCATCGTCGAGAGGGAAACAGCCCAGACCGCCAGCTAAGGTCCCCAAATCACGGCTAAGTGGGAAAGGATGTGGGAAGGCCATGACAACCAGGAGGTTGGCTTAGAAGCAGCCATCCTTTAAAGAAAGCGTAATAGCTCACTGGTCTAGTTAAGCCGGCCTGCGCCGAAAATGTATCGGGGCTCAAGCCGTGTACCGAAGCTGCGGATGTGATCTTTGATCACGTGGTAGCGGAGCGTTCCGTAAGCCTGCGAAGGGTGTCCGTGAGGCCGCCTGGAGGTATCGGAAGTGAGAATGCTGACATGAGTAGCGACAAACAGTGTGAGAAACACTGTCGCCGAAAGTCCAAGGGTTCCTGCGCAAGGTTAATCCACGCAGGGTGAGCCGGCCCCTAAGGCGAGGCCGAAAGGCGTAGTCGATGGGAACCACGTTAATATTCGTGGGCCAGCGGGTGTGTGACGAATGGGAAAGCGTGTCGGGCCTTATCGGATTGGCCCGGCTGGGGACCCGTTCCAGGAAACAGCCCCCGCATCAGACCGTACCCCAAACCGACACAGGTGGACTGGTAGAGTATACCCAGGCGCTTGAGAGAATGGTGTTGAAGGAACTCGGCAAATTGCCCTCGTAACTTCGGAAGAAGAGGGCCCCGTTGTGGCGCAAGCCATGGCGGGGGGCACAGACCAGGGGGTGGCGACTGTTTACTAAAAACACAGGGCTCTGCGAAGCCGTACAAGGCGACGTATAGGGTCTGACGCCTGCCCGGTGCCGGAAGGTTAAGAGGAGGGGTTCACGCTCCGAATTGAAGCCCCGGTAAACGGCGGCCGTAACTATAACGGTCCTAAGGTAGCGAAATTCCTTGTCGGGTAAGTTCCGACCTGCACGAATGGCGTAACGACTTCCCCGCTGTCTCCAACACCAACTCAGCGAAATTGAACTCTCCGTGAAGATGCGGAGTACCCGCGGTCAGACGGAAAGACCCCGTGCACCTTTACTACAGCTTTGCAGTGGTGCTAGGGATCTCATGTGTAGGATAGGTGGGAGGCTAGGAAACCCGGGCGCCAGCTCGGGTGGAGCCATCCTTGAAATACCACCCTTGAGGTCTCTGGCATCTAACCGCGCTCCGTTCATCCGGAGCCGGGACCCTGCATGGCGGGTAGTTTGACTGGGGCGGTCGCCTCCCAAAGTGTAACGGAGGCGCGCGATGGTGGGCTCAGAGCGGTCGGAAATCGCTCGACGAGTGCAATGGCATAAGCCCGCCTGACTGCAAGACAGACAAGTCGAGCAGAGACGAAAGTCGGCCATAGTGATCCGGTGGTTCCATGTGGACGGGCCATCGCTCAACGGATAAAAGGTACGCCGGGGATAACAGGCTGATGACTCCCAAGAGTCCATATCGACGGAGTCGTTTGGCACCTCGATGTCGGCTCATCACATCCTGGGGCTGGAGCAGGTCCCAAGGGTTCGGCTGTTCGCCGATTAAAGTGGTACGTGAGCTGGGTTTAGAACGTCGTGAGACAGTTCGGTCCCTATCTGCCGTGGGTGTCGGAGTTTTGCGAGGATCTGTCCCTAGTACGAGAGGACCGGGATGGACATACCTCTGGTGCACCGGTTGTCACGCCAGTGGCATGGCCGGGTAGCTAAGTATGGACGGGATAACCGCTGAAAGCATCTAAGCGGGAAACCCACCTCAAAACCAGAACTCCCTTGAGAGCCGTGACAGACCATCACGTCGATAGGAGGCATGTGGACGGGCGGCAACGCCTGAAGCTGAGCCTTACTAATCGCTCGAATGGCTTGATCCTTCCCAGCAGGCGGCCCGCGCGCAGCGGCAAGCCCTGGACGCACGAGCCAACACCGCAAGTATGCAAGACGTCCTCACTTAACGAAACCCGCCCGTCCGGTCCGGATGGTTCGCGTGTGCCTTGGTGACCTGGTGGTCATGGCGAGGCTCCCAACACCCGATCCCATTCCGAACTCGGCCGTGAAACGCCTCAGCGCCGATGGTACTGCGTCTTAAGACGTGGGAGAGTAGGTCGCCGCCAGGTCACCACGGCACACGCCAAACCAAAACGGACACGGACGGACACGGTTTCACACACGCTTG